>CAWAFE010000015.1:0-64806 GCA_963781215.1 uncultured Alphaproteobacteria bacterium | reverse complement strand
GTGGTTTTTAGCCTAGTAGGCTGTCTGAGTAACCGGTGCTCGCGGTGAGGGGGAGCATCTGCTACTAGATGTAGGATGAGCAAGACATTTCGGGATTGGGAACCGGATCAGGTCTGGCTGTTGCCGCCGTCGCTGCAGGATCTGGTTCCGTCGGGTCACCTGGCGCATTTCGTGGGCGACACGGTGCGCCGCGGATTGGATCTGGGGGCGATCCTGGGGAGCTATGGTGAGGAGCGGGGCTACCCGCCGTATCACCCGGGGATGATGGTGGCGCTGCTGCTCTACGCCTACAGCCAGGGGGTGTACGCCTCGCGCCGGATTGCACGCGGCTGCGAGGAGCGGCTGGACTTTGCCGCGGTTACCGCGATGCAGCGGCCGGATTTCCGGACCATCAGCGATTTCCGCAAGCGTCACAGCGAGGCATTGCGCGGGCTGTTTGTGCAGGTGTTGCGGTTGTGTCGTGAAGCCGGACTGGTCAAGCTTGGCCATGTCGCACTGGACGGCACCAAGATCAAAGCAAACGCCTCCAAGCACAAAGCGATGAGCTATGCCCGAATGGTCGAAGCGGAACCGAAGCTTGCCGCCGAAGTGGCGGGCTGGCTGAAGACCGCGGGTCAGGTGGACCGTGTCGAGGATCGCAAGCATGGCGCCGAGCGGCGCGGCGACGAGACGCCGGACTGGGTGGCGAACAAGCAACGGCGATTGGAAAAGATCCGCGAGGCCAAGGCGGCCCTGGAAGCCGAGGCGCAGGCCGCCGCCGCGGACAAGCCCGGTGGCGGCGGCAAGGACCCGCCGGGCACGCCGCCGGGCAAGGCACCGGGCAAGGCGCAACGCAACTTCATCGATCCGCAGAGCCGGATCATGAAGACCAAGGACGGCTTCATTCAGGGCTTCAACGCGCCGGCCGCGGTCGACGCCACGGCGCAGATCATCGTGGCCGAGGCGCTCAGCAACCAGGGGAGCGATTGCCCGCAGCTGGTGGGGCTGGTCGAGCAGATCACGACCAATCTCGCGGCTGCTCCTGAGCAGGTCTCGGCCGATGCCGGCTATTGCTCGGAGGACAATCTGGCGGCCCTCGAAAGCCGTAAGATCGACGCTCATATCGCCACCGGCCGACAGAAGCACGGTGCACCGGCACCGGAAGCGCGGCCCGCCCCGCCGGAAAGTCGCGTCGCAGCGATGGCGGCAAAATTGCGCGCCGCTGGGTACGAAGGTCCCTACCGACTGCGCAAGCAGGTGGTCGAACCGGTGTTCGGGCAGATCAAACAGGCGCGCGGCTTCCGTCAATTCTTGCGGCGCGGCCGCGCCGCGGTGCAGAGCGAATGGTCGCTGATCTGCACCGTCCACAACCTCCTCAAACTCGCCGCAGCGCGCCGGCCACTGCAACCAAAGATGATTCCAGCAGCATAGGATGCAGGAAATGCTGGAAACTGCCGCTCTCCCGTTCCGCCAACCAGCTTTCGTGCCCGACCGCGATCGCCGTCCGGCAAAGAACCCGGCAAAATCTGCCGCGGTCCTCGGCCATCCCAAACGCTATGCTCGCCATTACCAGGACGGGCTCCTAGCGAGGCTAGGCTTTTGAGCGAGTAGCCAACATCCGGCGAAACTGATGGATGACCTCGCCGGCTCAAGCGACCTCGGAGCCCGCCTTTTCGAGAATTTCCGCGGGCAGCGGCTGGCCACGCCGATACCCGATTCCCCAGAGTGTTCGGCAATCCGTGTCTTGCCGGCGCTGGTGGGCAGAGAGATCACCGGATCGTCGCTCTGATTCGCAGCGCGCGCCGCCGCCGGGAGCTGCGAGGGTCACAGATCGATTTTGGATTTTCGTTTGCACAACAAAAGTGCGATGAATATCTCGCGGAGCTGCGGCCATTGACCGCCGTCGCCACCATCCGAGAGTGTTGGCAATCGTTCGTGGAAGCTGGACGACCACAGATCGTCGATGAGATGGATCGCGACCCGGTAGGACCACCATTGAGGCAGCAGACTGAGGTCGGCGCAGACCGAGAGACCTTCCCGAAGCATACCTCTCGCTTGGTCGACGAATGCGCGTTCGCCCCTTTCCAGGGCGAAAAGGAAAACCGACAGCGCAGCGAAAGAATTATAGGTGACGGCGCGATCCACGCCCTCCAACCCTAAGCCTTCCCTGTCCTCGAATGCGGGGTCATCACCGGGCCGGGCGCCCAACCCCAATTCGAACAGAGCACGAATGGAGGCGTCGGTTCCGGCACGGCTGGTCAGAACGAGTCGCTCCAATTCGGTAAGGTTCCTGAGAATGAGCTGGCATAGCGCGCGCTCGAGCGGGGAGAAATTGTCGTCTGTTTGAATGGGGCCAGCAGAGAGTACGCCCGCGCCGAAAACGGGCCGAGATGGTAGGCGGTCGCGGCCATTATATGGTGGAAGTCGCGATTCGGATCGGTGGGATCGCCCTTGGCGATTACGGCCTCCAGCGCTGTCGCCGCTTGTTCGAATCGCCGCTGCCCCCAGATCCCTCAGCCTCAGGCCTAGGCCGAGCATAGCGTAGCCGTAGGAATGGAGATCGTAGCTGAAAAGATCGGAGAACGCCGGGGCGCCGGGCGGCAGAATGCCGTCGCGCCAGATCATGGCTCGGGCTTGACCGCGCGCGATCAGGCGGCCGCGGAAGCCCGGAACGGACGCGGCCGCGATGTCGGCTTCGATGGCCTCAGCCGTCGTTGCCATTTGTCATTACCTTGTCGTATACGGTACGCACGAAGTCGGCGTGGGCAACCATACGGAGCCCGACCGAGCTTTGGGATATCGATCCGCCGTAGCTTTCCAAGCTGGCTCGGAGCTGCGGGGTGGGGTCGTTGCCCGAGAAACTGAACAGCAAATGGTTGACGCTTTGAATGCTGATGCCGCGTTTGAGCTGCGCGTCGTCGATGGCGTCGGCGAGGTCTTTGTCGCCGGTTTCCATCAGCCGCTCTGAAACAAATGCAAGCGCGTGGGCCGAAGGCAGGCCGTTGTTCTTGTCGAGGGCCGCGCGGGCTTCGGCAACGACAGGGGCCCCGAGATTGGGGCGGCCTTTCGCCTCAGTCTTTAGAAAACGGAGAGGCCGCGGACCCGGCTGGCGCTCGATGCCGATAACATCCTCTCCGCGCATAGCCATGTTCCGATGATCTTTCCAGCGCAAGCGCTTGATCGGCACCATGTAGGAGGTGTGCTCGGCGATATACTCAGTGGCGAGGATCTCGCCGAGATCGCCCGAGCGGATGGACTTGGTCTCCGGCAGCTTTTCGCGAATAAAGGCCGCGGCTTCTGTTTTTCCGAACCGTTTCAGGAGGCGAGCTATAGGTTCCTTGGAGGCGTAGTGACCGGGAACGGCTGCGGCGAGGGCGTCTAACGCGAACGGCAAATCTTCTCGACGTGCGGTAAGAATTTGTAAGCCATGAGCCCCCACCTGAGCGGCGATGACATCGCACCAATCGTTGAGCCAGATCATAGTCGAGGTAGTAAGTTCACGGCCACTTAGCAAACCATTGCGTTGGCTGTTCTCCTCGCGCGCGGAGGACGTCGCTTGCTTTCGAGATGCTCAGTCATGCGCGCCGCCCCTCTGAGCACAGCTCCCATCGGATGGGCCGCCAGCCGCGGAATGTGTCCAGATGCTTGTGCAAAATAAGGTTCCTGCGAGCCGGACCGCGAGCGATGGTGGACTCGATCACCCCCTGGAAACGCCGGATTGCGATCCGTCGTCAGTCCAAGCCGAATGTATTACACTATCTGATGGTTGCTATGTGGTTGCTAGGTCCTCATGCCAAACGAACAAGAATCATCCAACTATTTGATCAATTTGGAGCGGGCGATGGGATTCGAACCCACGACCCCAACCTTGGCAAGGTTGTGCTCTACCCCTGAGCTACGCCCGCATCCACCGCAGCGCATGATACAAGGGGAAGAAGGGTTTGCAAGGCTTGCGTTCGGGCGAGCGAGAATGCACCGTGCGCGTCGATGCCGGTGGCGCCATTGACTCCCGAAGAGCTGTTTTCCCGTCTCGACGGCCTGGAGATCGCGCACCGGACCTATACGCACCCGCCGGTCTTCACCGTCGCCGAGGCGGCGGCTTTGCGCGGCAGCCTGCCGGGCGGCCACTGCAAGAGCCTCTTCCTCAAGGACAAGAAGGGCGGCTTCTGGCTCGCGGTCATGCTCGAGGAGCGCCGCATCGATCTGCCAAAGCTGGCGGCCCGGCTCCAGGCGCCGCGCTTTTCGTTCGGTGGCGCCGACGACCTCTACCGGCTTTTGGGGGTGCGGCCCGGCAGCGTCACTCCCTTCGCCCTCGTCAACGATGCTGGGCACAGCGTCACCCCGGTCCTCGACGCCGAGATGCTGCGCTACGACCCGCTCAACTACCATCCCTTGGTCAACGACCGGACGACCGCCGTCGCGCCGGCCGATCTGCTGCGCTTCATCGCCGCGTCGGGGCATCAGCCGCGCATCGTCGAGCTCGCCGGCCTCGCCCGCCCGAATGACCCCACAGCCCAATGACCGCCACAGCCGAATGACCGCCGTGCTTGTCTTCGCAGCGGCATGCCGCCATGTTGGAGGATCAATCGGAAGAGGAGAGCGATGCCGAGCGAAGCTTTGATCGGTGGCGCCGGCGCCGGCGCCACCCCCGTCAAGGACGTCACCACGGCGAGCTTTATGACCGAGGTCGTCGACGGCTCGTTCGATACCCCGGTCATCGTCGATTTCTGGGCGCCGTGGTGCGGCCCGTGCAAGCAGCTGGGCCCGATCCTCGAAAAGACCGTGCGCGCCAGCAACGGTGCGGTCCGCATGGTCAAGCTCAACATCGACGAGAACCCGGAGATCGCGCAGCAGATGCGCATCCAGTCGATCCCGGCGGTCTACGCCTTCAAGGACGGGCGTCCGGTCGACGGCTTTGTCGGGGCGCTGCCGGAGAGCCAGGTCAAGCAGTTCGTCCAGCGCCTCGGCGGTGGCAAGGGCGGCCCCTCGCCGATAGAGGAAGCCCTGGCGATGGCCAAGGAGGCATCGGCGGCGGGCGACCATGCCAGCGCCAGTGCCGTCTATGCGCAGGTCCTGCAGCGCGAACCCGACAATGTCGAGGCGCTGGCCGGCCTCGCGCGGGCGACGATCGCCCGCGGCGAGCACGCCAAGGCGCGGCAGGTCCTCGACCAGGCGCCGAAGGAGCTCGCCGGCCACGCCGAGATCGCCGCCGCGCGCTCGGCGCTCGAGCTTGCCGAGCAGGCTGCGACGGCGATGGCCGGGGCCGCCGGACTGCGCGCGCGCCTGGCCCGCAACGCCGACGACCACGCCGCCCGGCTGGAGCTCGCCACGGCACTCTTCGGCAGCGGCGAGCGGGAAGCCGCGATCGACGAGATGCTGACCCTGTTCAAGCGCGACCGCGAATGGGACGAGCAGGCGGCGAGGAAGCAGCTCGTCAAATTCTTCGAGGTCATGGGGCCGACCGACCCCTTGACCTTGAGCGCGCGGCGGCGGCTCTCCTCGCTGATGTTTTCCTGAGGGAGCGAAGGGATGAGCGAGCAACGCGGCACGGCGGCACTCCCCGCCATCCTCCCGATCTTCCCGCTGGCCGGCGTCCTGCTCTTGCCGCACGGCCATTTGCCGCTCAACATCTTCGAGCCCCGTTATCTGGCAATGACCCGCGACGCACTCGCCGGCGCGCGGCTGATCGGCATGATCCAGCCGAGCGATCCGCACCAGCCCGCCGCCGGCAATCCGCCGGTTTATCCGACCGGCTGCGCCGGCCGCATCGGCCAGTTCTCCGAGACCGAGGACGGGCGCTTTCTGATCACGCTGACCGGCGTCAGCCGTTTTCGCATCCGCGAGGAGCTGCCGCTCCTGAGCGGCTACCGCCGGGTCGTGCCGGAATGGGGCGAGTTCGCGGGCGACCTCGGTGACGAGGGCGAGCCGGGCTTCGACCGCAGCCGGCTGTTCCGCGGCCTCAGGGTCTATTTCGACCAGCACAAGATTTCCGCCGACTGGGAGGCGATGAGCGACGTGCCGGGCGCCCGCCTCGTCACCTCGATCGCAATGGTCTGCCCGTTCGACCCGAGCGAAAAGCAGGCTTTGCTCGACGCCCCGAGCATTGACGAGCGCGCCCAGCTGCTGACGGCGATCATCGAGATGGCAGGGATGAGCCGGACCGGCGACGGCACTGGCGCGCGGCACTAACCACGGGCTCTCGATCATGGAAAGCTCACCCGAAATCGATCCGCGGCTCCTGGAAATCCTGGTCTGCCCGCTGACCAAGGCGCCGCTGCGCTACGACCGCGAGGCGCAGGAGCTGATCAGCGACGAGGCCGGGCTCGCCTACCCGATCCGCGACGGGATCCCGATCATGCTGGTCGACGAGGCGCGACGGCTGCGCGACGACGAGGCCGCGCCCAAGCGCCTCCCGCCGTCGTGACGGAACGGCCGTGAAGGAGCGGGGTTGAGCGCCGGCGGGACGGCGCGCTGGCCGGTCGAGCTGCGCCTGAAGCAGGCGGAGAAAGTTGCTGGAGGTCCGTTTCGACGACGGCCGCCGGGTTCGCCTCCCGGCCGAGTATTTGCGCGTCGAGAGCCCGTCGGCCGAGGTGCAGGGACACGGGCCGGGGCAGAAGACGCTGGTGCCGGGCCGCGCCCATGTCGGGATCATCGGGCTGGAGCCGGTCGGCAACTATGCCGTGCGCATAATCTTCGACGATCTGCACGACACCGGCATCTATTCCTGGGCCTATCTCTACCAGCTCGGCGTCGAGCACGACCTGCGCTGGCGCGCGTATGTGGATGCGCTCGCCGCCAACGGCCTCAGCCGCGAGCCCGCGCGATCGACTTGAAGGGTTGGAACCGGCTGGAGATGGCCTGATGAACACCGCACCGAACGAGATCGCATTCGACCCGCGCGGCGTGGTCGAGACCGAGCCGCTCGCCCCGTCGCCCCGCATTGCCGGCCTCGACGGGCGCCGCCTCGGCGTGCTCGACAACACCAAGTGGAACGCCAATCGGCTGCTGCGCAAGACCGTGGCGCGTTTGGAGCAGCAGTACAGCTTCGGCGCGGTCAATTATTACCGCAAGGAGAGCTTTTCCAAGGACGCCGACCCCGCGCTGATCGAGCGCATCGCCGCCGACAGCGACATCGTCCTGACCGCAATTGGCGATTGAGGCTCGTGCACGTCGTGCTGTACGCATGACGGCATCCGTCTCGAAGCCCTCGGCCGCCCGACCGCGGTCGTCGTCACCACCGAATTCCGGCACGAGGCTGAAATGCAGCGCGACGCGCTCGGCATGCACGATCTAGTCCCCGTCGTGATCGAGCACCCGCTCAGCACCCTGACCGACGCCGAGATCGACCGCCGCGCCGAGGAGGCCGTCAGCCAGTGCATCGCCATCTGGCTCGGCCGGCCGGGGTGAGGCCAGGGCGGAACGGGCTGGCGGCGCGCTCGGCCGCGGCCGCCGCCATCCTGATCCTGGCGGGCCTCGCCTATATCGGGCTGCTGCAGTATTTCGGCGTGTCGGAAACACCGATCGAGCGGCAGTTCGGCGCAACCGTCCCGGACCAGGCGCGCCTCCACATCTACCTCGAGGCGCTGAGCATCGATCCGCTCAATCAAAGCATGCAGGTTCGCCTGAGCCTGACCCCCGGACCGTCGTTGCGCAGCGATCTCGTCACTGCGCCCGACCGCGACCTCGTGCTGGCGGTAACACACGGCGAGACGGTTCAGGAGTTGCGGCTTCCCGCCAATCAGCCGATCGCTCCCGCGAGCTTCGAAGTGAGCCTGCGCAAAGGCAAGGTCGTCAGCTACCCGTTCGACCGCTACCAGGCCGCTCTCGGCGTCCAATGCTTCGAGAGGGGAGCGTCTGTGGGCGGCCAGCCGAAACCCCTGCCGATCGCGGTCTCGGTGTGGGAGGCGCTGCTCGGCTTTACCATGGAGACGAGCGAAGGGAAGATCGACAGCGCCGACGAGGTGCATATCGTGTTCGCGATTCACCGCAGCGGCGCATTTGTCGTCTTCGCGCTGGCGGCCTATGCCGCCATGGTCGTGCTCGCCCTTTGCGCACTGACGGTCGGCGTCCTCGTTTTTCTCCGGATCAGGCGGGCGGAGGCGACCTTGATCGCCGCGCTGGGTGCGATCGTGTTCACCCTGCCGGCATTGCGCAATGTTTTGCCCGGCGCGCCGCCGCTCGGCGTCCGCGCCGACCTCTTGGTCTTTTTGTGGACCGAGCTCGCCGCCGCCATCGCGCTGGCGCTCCTGGTCTTCACCTGGTCCCGCACCGGCCCGCCGCCGTGAGCCGAGGACCGCGTCCATTGCTTGCTCCGAAGAGACTGCTTCGATGCCGGTTCGCCGCTGCTCAGGCCGCGACATCATCCCGCGCCTGCGACGCTGACTGACCGCAGCCCGGGCTCCCGCCCCCTGTTCATCCTGTTTTTACAGGGAAAATACAGGCGCCGGCGCCCAAGCGGCCCCTTTGGCCGGCAAACGGAGGGAGAAATCGTGTCGGGCGGTCATTGAGCCACGATGACATAACCGCAATATAAAGTCAACGTCATTGTGAAATAGTCATCATGCAATGGCGGCCGCGGTTTAGCCCAATTGCCGCAGCAACTCCTCGACCTGCGTGGCCTCATGGGTGCGGCCGAGCTTGCGGAACCCGTCGAGCGAACGCTGCAGCATCTCGCGCGCCTGGTCACGCTTCCCGGCCATCGCGAACACCTGCCCCAGAGCCATACCGACAAAGCAAATTCCGTCGAGTCGGCCGATCTTCAGATTGATCTCATAGCTTTCCGGTCAACGTCTCGAAGGCTGATTGGAAAGCGTCCGGCGTCGCTCGTGCTCGACGGCGCGAGAAAGTCGGATCTGGCCGATGTCGAAACTTGCGTTCGGCGATACCGTCCTGATCGCCCAGCGCCTCGAAATTTGCACCTGCTCCTGGTGCAAGGCCAAGGCCGCCTCGACCTCGCCCTTGCCGGTCATGATCCGGGCGATGTCGCCCAACGTCACCGCCCGCGAGCGCCGATCGCCCAGCGCCTCGTAGGTCTGGAGCCGCTCCTGGTGCAAGGCCAAGGCCGCCTCGACCTCGCCCTTGCCGGTCATGATCCGGGCGATGTCGCCCAACGTCACCGCCCGCTAGCGCCGATCGCCCAGCGCCTCGAAGATTTGCACTCTCCTGGTGCAAGGCCAAGGCCGCCTCGACCTCGCCCTTGCCGGTCATGATCCGGGCGATGTCGCCCAACGTCACCGCCCGCTCGCGCCGATCGCCCAGCGCCTCGAAGGTCTGCGAGCCTGCTCCTGGTGCAAGGCCAAGGCCGCCTCGACCTCGCCCTTGCCGGTCATGATCCGGGCGATGTCGCCCAACGTCACCGCCCGCTCGCGCCGATCGCCCAGCGCCTCGAAGATCTGCAACTGCTCCTGGTGCAAGGCCAAGGCCGCCTCGACCTCGCCCTTGCCGGTCATGATCCGGGCGATGTCGCCCAACGTCACCGCCCGCTCGCGCCGATCGCCCAGCGCCTCGAACACGGCGGCAGCAGCCTGCAATTCCAGAAGGGCTGTATCGGGACCGCCCTGCTGCTGCAGATAGGCACCGTAGCGCATTCGTAATTGTGCCCGGGCAAGACGGTCCGCCGCCGGTAGCGCCGGATCGTCGGCGACGACAGCGGCGGCGCCGGCGTAAACCCGCCGCAGGGCTTCCGGTTCGCCGACGCGATCGAAAACTTCCGCGGCGGCGCGGAGGAATTGCGTTTCCGGGACACGGCCGCCGTGTTCGAGAGCGTCGAGAGCATCCATGGCGATGGAAGACGCCTCGCGATAGGCAAAAGCCTGCTCTAAACCGCGGATCGCGAACAACCCAGTCACGGCAAGCACATCGAGATTGCCGCAGTCGAGGGCCAGCCTGGTCAGCTCGATATCGGTAGCAGTAGATTTCCCCGACCGGTCGGGGCCGCCCCAGGCGGTGAACAGATCGGGCAGCAGCGATGCGATCGCGCGCTTCGCTTCCTCGTCGGGAGGTGACGGCAGGCGGACGGCGGCAATCGCGTTTGGGCCGGCAGCGTCGGCATGCGGATCGGCGATGTCGGGCAGCCGCTCCCAGAGGCCGAAACCGAGCAGGCGGTCGGGGCGGCCGAGCCCGTTCGTCGGCGGCGAATTTCTGCCAGACCGCGAGCGGCAGCGGCAAGCGGAACAGTGTCGAAGCGCGGCAGCAGCGTACGCTCGCCCTCGGTCAACGGCTTCGAGCAGTTTGTCGACGACCAGCCTTTCGAGCGTGTCGCGCAACGCCCCGCGAGCTGGCAGGTCGCCGCCGCCAAGGTAATCCTCGAGCGCCTTGACCGCAGCTTCGCCGGTGGCGCGATCGGCGAGCACGGCCTGGAACAGCAGATCCTGCAACCCGGCATTGCCGCGCGCCGCGGCGATCGCGCGGTCGGTCAACGGCGGCAGAGCGGTCGAGGCCGAGTGCGCGTGAGGCCAGCAGCTTCTGCCGCGCCTGCTTTAGCCGGTTGGCGGGCGAGGTCTCGGCGCAGTTGCACGGCGAGGAGGCGCGCCGCCAAATCGCGGCCGCCGGCGTCGAGGCGGAAGGTGTAGCGGCTGGTGACCAGCAATCGCGAAGCGGTGCTGCCGCGGTCGAAGGCGCGGATGATCGCCGCCAGCGGCTCCACCGCACCCGGTTTGAGCCGCCAGAGCCCGTCGCCGGCGGGCGGATCGAGCAGCGCCTCGAAATCGTCGAGCAGCAGCAGGATCGGCTTGCCGCTGTCGGCATAGCGGCACGGACCCTTCGAACAGCGCGCGCAAGGCGTGGTAGAGCGCGTCCGGGTCGTAGCTCTCGCTGCGGTTCGGATCGACGCGGTCGCGCCACTGATCGCAGATCCCGGCGGCCTCGGGCGAGTTCGCCGACCCGGTCGCGGATCGCCGCCAGCACGCTCGGCCCGTCGCAGCGCTGGTACAATACGACACGGGTCAATTCCGGATGCCGGTCGATGATCCGCGCGGCGAGGCTCGATTTGCCCTGCCGGCCGAAGCCGTGGATCAGCACCCCGGCATGCTCGGGCCGGCGGAATTCATGGCGGATCGTCTGGATCTCGCGGCGCCGGCCGACGAATTCGAAGCGGCCGGCGACCTCGATGCGGCCGCCGCGGGCCTCGAGGATGTCCTTGCGCCCGAGATCGGGGTCGGCGGAACGGCGCGGGCTTCGCGCCGGCAGCGAGCGGCCCGCCGCCGCGCGGGCCGAGGAACAGCCGCGCCAGATGCCAATGCGCCGGCGGCTGCCGGCCGGCGGCCGGGGCTCAGCAACAAAAAACGGGCCACGGCCCAGGCGGCCTCGAGCGAAGTTCCGCGCAAGGCCGCCTGCCGGTAGAATTCGGCGGCAAAGGCGCTGGCGTCGCTGTCATTGACCGCGTCGGCCCAGGCCAGAACCGCCGGCATGCCGGTGCCGACAAGGCCGAGCGCCAGCAAATTGACGCAACGGGTCGTTCTCGCCGGTGTGGCAGGCCGACAGGAACAAGCAGGCTCGGCCGCCGGGCGGCGAAGGCCGCCGCCAACCGGTTGAGGTCGACGTCCTCGGCGCGTGCCGTCGGGGTCTTCGAAGGCGAGGAACGGCTTGGCGCCGCCGAGCCCATGACAGGAGAGGTGCAAGGCGTCGAGCGGGTTTTGCTCGCCATGCCAGACGGTCTGCAAATCTTCGAGATTGCCGCTGTCCTCGACGGCGAGATCGAGGCCGGCGCGCTCGGTCGCGCGCAGGATCGCCAGCTCCTCGGCGTCGAGATCGAGGGCCGCTTCACCGATCGGCGCCGCGGCCATGAACAGGACGCCGAGCCGGTTCTTGTCGTTGGGCGGCAACGAGTTCCGCGTGCGGGCCGACGCGGCGCAGCGGCGCCCACATCGAGGCTCGGCTGGGCGGCGAGGTGGCCGTCGCCGTCGGCGGCCAATTCCCACGGCACTTCGAGGAACTCGCGGGCTTTTTCGTCCGGCCGGGCGGCGAACCGCGAATTCGGCGATCACCGGCGCATCCGGCGTGTCGCGTAGTCGCGCGAGCCAGCGCTGCCCCGACCCGTCGAGCCAGTCATGGATCTGCCGCCCGAGATCGAGCAGGCGGTTTTCGTTGCGCGGCAGCCAGGAAATATCGTGGTAGCTGCGCGCCCACAGGTGAAACCGCGCCCAATCCGCGTCGCCAAGCGGCCGTCGCTCGCCGCCGTGGCTCAGCGCGTCGCCGTCGAGGCGGAATTCAATCTCGCGCATTGGCTTGCCATGTATCGCCGCCCCTGCGGAAGCATCTGTGAAGGCATCGGAATGCCGCTGGATGAGCGTCAGTGCGTCCTTCGAGACGGCTGCTTTGCAGCCTCCTCAGGATGAGGAAGTTCATTAATGCCATCAATAAACCACCTCATGCTGAGGAGCGCGTAATGGCGCGTCTCGAAGCACGCACAACGATCGGAGAGATCAGCCGAGCGTCATCTCCGGGAGGGGGACGATCTTGACGCCGGCGGCTTCGAGGCCGCGGCGCACGGCGTGGGCGGCGACGACCGCCGAGGGCTCGTCGCCGTGCAGGCAGAGCGTGTCGAGGTGCACCTTCAAGGATTTGCCGTTGCGTGAAATGATTTCGTCGTCGACCACCATCCTGACGACGCGGTCGCGGATCGCGTCGGGTTCGTGCAGCACCGCACCCGGCACCTTGCGCGAGGTCAAATTGCCGTCGTCGTCGTAGAGCCGGTCGCAGAAGCCCTCGCGCGCCAAAGGCAGGCCGAGCTCGCGCGCTGCGTTCTCCATCTGCGAGCCGGCGAGTGCGACATAGATCATGTCGCGGTCGACCGTCTTCATCGCCCGGCCGATCGCCAGCGCCAGCTCCAGGTCTTCGGCCGCCATGTTGTTGAGCGAGCCGTGCGGCTTCAGATGGGTGACCTTGGCGCCGGCGTAGCAGGCCATCGCCTGGAGCGCGCCGATCTGGTAGGCGATCATGTATTCGAGCTCGCGCGGGTTCATGTCGATGCGCCGCCTCCCGAACCCCCACAGATCGTTGAAGCCCGGGTGCGCGCCGATGCTGACCCCCTTGGCGGCGGCCTGGGTCACGACGCGCTGCATCGTCACCGGGTCGCCGGCGTGGAAGCCGCAGGCGATGCTGGCCGACGCGATGACCTCGAGGATGCCGGCATCGTCGCCGATGTCGTATGCGCCAAAGCCTTCGCCCATATCGGCGTTGAGGTTGATGATTTTACCCATGCCCCTTCCCTCGCGGCATCATGCGGCTCGACGCCGCCCGGCGCCATTCTACCAGGGAACGCGATGAAGGTGCGCTTCCTGTCGGCCGGCGACCGCGCGCTGGTCGTCGAGTTCGGCGACCGGATCGACCGGAGGCTCAGCGCCGAGGTATTGCGACTCGATGCGGTCATCCGCGCCGAACGGCTCAACGGCGTGGTCGAAACCGTGCCGACCTTCCGTTCCCTGACGGTCTATTACGACCCGCTGGCCACCGGCCGAGCCGTTCTCGAACGCGCCATTGCGGACCTCCTCGACCAGGGGCGGGCTGATAGCGGGCACGCCAGGCTGTGGCGGGTGCCGGTCTGCTACGAGGGCGCATTCGCCCCCGATCTCGCCGAGGTGGCGCGCCTGACGGGTCTCGCCCCCGCGGAGGTCGTGGCATTGCACAGCGGCACGCGGTTTCATGTTTATATGCTGGGTTTCCTGCCGGGCTTTCCCTATATGGGCGATCTGCCGCAGCCGCTCTCATTGCCGCGGCGGGCCGATCCGCGGGTGCGGGTCCCGGCCGGCTCGATCTCTATCGCCACCACCTTGACCGCGATCTACCCCTATGAGAGCCCCGGCGGCTGGCACCTGATCGGGACAACCCCGATCCGCCTGTTCGACCTTGGGCGCACGCCTCCGGCCCTCCTGGCGCCCGGCGACACGGTGCTGTTCCAGCCGATCGACTCTGCCGCCTTCGGGTCGATCAAGGACGCCGTCGAGCGCGGCGGCTACGCGGTCGAAAGCGAGCCGATCGGGCCGTCGGCGGGCGGCGCTGTAGCAAGGCTGCACCTTTCGCAAGACGCCGGAAGCGAGTAGGCTGCGGCGTCGCGCTCGGGATTGGGGAGCCGTCCCTCCCGATCCCGATGCGCCGCGGCAGCACCCAACTCCGGGAGGGAGTGAGAATGGCGACCTACGAAATCACGACCGAAGATGTCGAATACCTCCGCCATGGCGACAGAAAGATGATCGCCCGGCTGTACAAGCCAAAGGGCGACGGCCCGTTCCCGGCTGTCATCGACCTGCACGGCGGCGCCTGGACCAGCGGCGACCTGACCGGGACCCAGGGCCTCGACGAGAGCCTGGCAAAGAACGGCTTTGTCGTCGCCTCGCTCGAGTTCCGCCACAACGCCGACGGCTATCCGACTTCGCTGATCGACATCAATTATGCGATCCGCTGGGTAAAGGCGCATGCCCGCGAGCTCAAAGTCGATCCCAACCGGATCGGTATCGGCGGCGCGTCGAGCGGCGGCCACCTGGCGATGCTGGCGGCGATGCGGCCCAATGACTCCCGTTACGCCTCGGCGCCATTGCCGGCCGGCTCGCCTTCGGTCGACGCGAGCGTGCGCGCAGTGGCGATGTCGTGGCCGGTGATCAACCCGCTGTCGCGCTATCGCAACGCGCAAAAGGCGGCCAAGACCCCGAACCCGCCGGCCTTTTCGATCGGCATGAAGGAAAAGCACGATCTCTACTGGAAGACCGAGGCCGCGATGGCCGAGGGCAACCCGATGCTGATGCTCGAACGCGGCGAAAAGGTAGCGATGCCAGCCTCGCTGTGGGTCCAGGGCAGGCCCGACATTGTCCATGACTACCATGACGACGATTTCGAGCTTCCCCGGTAACGAGCCCGAACGGTTCATCTCGAATTACCGCAACGCCGGCGGCGACATCGAGATCGTCTATATCGACAACGAAAAGCGGCAGACGAGCGCTTCGTTCGACCCGATCGCCGCCTTCTTCAAGAAGCACCTCGGGTAACGCAGCCGACACCCGACCTTCTCCCTCTCCGCATCCGCGGGGAGGGGAGAAGGCGGCTGAGACCAGATGCAAAAAACCGCCCCTCCACTCGGTTCCCGCCGCCGCCGCACAGCCCGATCGCGCCGTGCCTGAACTGCTGCTCGAGCTGCTGTCGGAGGAGATTCCGGCGCGGATGCAGCGTGGCGCCATCGAGGCGCTGACCGGTCTGTTGCGCGACAAGCTCGCCGCCGCCGAGATCCCGGCGCAGGGCTTGCGCGGCTATGTCGGGCCGCGCCGGCTCGCGGTCGTCGCCGACGGGCTCCCCGCGACGCAGCCGGACCGGACCGAGGAGCGGCGCGGGCCGCGCCTCGGCGCGCCGCAACCGGCGATCGACGGCTTTCTGCGCTCGGCCGGGCTCGCCGATGTCGGTCGATGCGAGATCCGAGACACCGGCAGAGGTGAATTCTATTTCGCGGTCGTGCATCGCCCCGGCCGGCCCGCGCAAGAGGTGTTGCCCGAGCTGATCCGGATGGCGATGGCCGAATTGCCCTGGCCGAAATCGATGCGCTACCCGGCCTCGGCGTTGCGCTGGGTGCGGCCGCTGACCTCGATCGTCTGCCTCCTCGACGGCGATGTGCTGCCGCTGGCGCTCGACGATATCCCGGTCGGCCGGGTCACCCGCGGCCACCGTTTCCTGGCGCCTGGTGAAATCTGCGTCGGCAGTGCTGCGGAATATTCGGCGCGGCTCGCCGACGCGCATGTCGTCCTCGATCGCGACCGCCGCAAGGAGATGATCGGTGAAGGCCTCGACCGCGCCGCGGCGGATCAGGGGCTTGTCGTCAAGCCCGACCCCGGGCTCCTGGACGAAGTGACCGGCCTCGTCGAGTTCCCGGTCGTCCTTTCGGGTACCATCGACGCCGATTTCATGGATTTGCCGCCCGAAGTACTGGCGACAGCGATGCGCGCGCACCAGAAGTATTTCTCCTGCCTCGATCCGGGCGGCAGGCCCGCGCCGCGCTTTTTTTTCGTCGCCAACAACCTCGCCGCGGATGGCGGCAAGACCATCGTCGCCGGCAATGAGCGTGTCTTGCGCGCCCGGCTCGCCGATGCCCGCTTCTTCTGGGACCAGGACCGCAAAGTGCGGCTGGAAGACCGGATGGAGGCGCTGAAAGACCGCGTCTATCACGCCCGGCTCGGCAGCGTCTACGCCAAGGTGGCGCGCATGGAGGCGCTCGCCGAAGACCTCGCGCCGCAGGTGCCCGGCGCCGACGCCGAACTGGCGCGCCGCGCGGCGCATCTCGCCAAGGCCGACCTGTCCAGCGCCATGGTCGGCGAGTTTCCCGAATTGCAGGGCGTGATGGGGCGCTATTATGCCCTTCACGATGGCGAGCCGCTGTCCGTGGCCGAAGCGATCGCAGACCATTACAAGCCGCTCGGCCCCAACGACACCTGCCCAAATGCGCCCGAAAGTATAGTCGTCGCGCTCGCCGACAAGACCGACACGCTCGCAGCGTTTTTTGCGATCGGTGAGGAGCCGACCGGCTCGCGTGATCCTTTCGCGTTGCGGCGCGCGGCGCTCGGCGTCATTCGCATCATTTTGGAGAACGGGCTTCGACTTTCGCTGAGCGCTCTGTTCGAACGCGTTCTGATGACGCCGGGGGCGAACCTCGTAACGAGCCCCGAGGAGGCTGCCGCCCGCATCCCGGAGCTGCTCGGCTTCGTCGCCGATCGGCTCAAGGTGCATCTGCGCGAGCAAGGCGTGCGGCACGATCTTGTGGCGGCGGCCTTTGCCCAGATCGGGACAGCGGGAATGGTCCGGACCGGCAGGTATGACGACGACCTGGTACGCCTGTTGGCGCGCGTAAAGGCCCTCGACAAGTTTCTCGCCGGCGAGGACGGAGCCGATCTTCTGACCGCCTACCGGCGGGCTTCGAACATCGTCAGGATCGAGGACGGGAAAGACGGCTTTAGGAGGGGTATCGACGTCGATCGTTCCCAGCTCGCTCTGTCGGAGGAAAAGGCTCTCGGCCGGGCTCTCGACGATGTTGCCGCCGCCATGAAACTCCCACTAGAGCACGAGGATTTTGCAGGCGTCATGGCTGCCTTGGCGCAACTTCGTCGGCCGGTAGACGAATTTTTTGAGAAAGTGACCGTTAATACCCCTGACAGGAGCTTGCGTGAAAATCGCCTGCGGCTATTGGCGCGTATTGGCGCTGAGATGAACCAGGTGGCGGACTTCTCGCAAATCGAAGGGTAAGAAGGCGGATGTCATCCGCCCCACGCGCGTTCTTGGTAATTCCGGGTAGGGCGGCTGAAATCCGCCGCACCGGGAAAACGGGCCAAAGGGTGATCGCAGGATGAAAAAGTGGGTCTACCGGTTCGGCGCCGAGAAGACCGAAGGCCGGGCCGAGCTGCGCAACCTGCTCGGCGGCAAGGGGGCGGGCCTGGCCGAGATGTGCAGTCTCGGGCTGCCGGTGCCGCCCGGCTTTACGATCACCACCGAGGCCTGCACCTATTATTTCGCGAACGGCAAATCCTACCCGCCCGAGCTGCGCGACGAGGTCGGCCTGGCGCTGGCGGCGGTCGAGAAGTCGCTTGGCGCGCACTTTGGCGACGCGGACAACCCGCTCCTCGTCTCGGTGCGCTCGGGGGCTCGGGTGTCGATGCCCGGGATGATGGACACCGTGCTCAACCTCGGCCTCAACGACCGGGCGGTCGAAGGCCTCGCACGCCGGAGCGGTGACGCGCGCTTCGCCTATGACAGCTACCGCCGTTTCATCCAGATGTACGGGCAGGTCGTGCTCGGCGTCGACCACCATCATTTCGAGGAATTGCTCGACAACCACAAGATCGACATCGACGCCAAATCGGATACCGACCTCTCGGCCGAGGATTGGAAGATTGTCGTCGAAGGGTTCAAGGAAGTCGTCGCCGAGGTGCACGGCCACTCCTTCCCGCAGGAGCCGCGGGAGCAGTTGTGGGGTGCGGTCGGGGCGGTCTTCGGCTCGTGGATGAACCCGCGCGCCGCCACCTACCGTCGGCTGCACGACATCCCCGCCGATTGGGGCACCGCGGTCAATGTGCAGGCGATGGTGTTCGGCAATATGGGGCCGGATTGCGCGACCGGCGTCGCCTTTACCCGCAACCCCTCGACCGGCGCCAACGAGTTTTATGGCGAGTTTCTGGTTAACGCGCAGGGCGAGGATGTGGTCGCCGGCATTCGCACGCCGCAGCATTTGACCGTGGCCGGCAAGCGCGCGACGAAATCGTCGCTGCCGGCGATGGAAGAGGTGATGCCCGAGGTGCTGGCCGAGCTCTGCGCGGCGCGGCGGACCCTGGAAGGCCACTACCGCGACATGCAGGACATCGAGTTCACGGTGCAGCGCGGCAAATTGTGGATGCTGCAGACCAGGACCGGCAAGCGCACCGCCCAGGCGGCGTTGAAGATCGCGGTGTCGCTGGTCGAGGAGGGGGTGATCAGCCGCGAGGAGGCGGTCCGGCGCATCGAGCCCAATTCGCTCGACCAGCTGCTGCACCCGACCCTCGACCCCAGGGCGAAGACGACGGTGCTGGCGCGCGGTCTGCCGGCGTCTCCCGGGGCGGCCTCGGGCAAGGTCGTCTTCTCGGCCGACGAAGCCGAATCGCTCGCCGCACACGGCGAGGCGGTGATCCTGGTGCGGATCGAAACGAGCCCCGAGGACATCCACGGCATGCACGCCGCCAAGGGCGTCTTGACGACCCGCGGCGGCATGACCAGCCACGCCGCCGTCGTCGCGCGCGGCATGGGACGGCCCTGCGTCGCCGGCGCCGGCGAGGTTCGCGTCGATTACGCGGCGAGTACGATGGCGGCGCGCACGTCGCTGGTGAAGGCCGGCGACATCATCACCCTCGACGGCTCGACCGGCGAGGTGATGCTGGGCGAAGTGGCGACGATCCAGCCGGAGCTGTCGGGCGATTTCGCGACCCTGATGGGATGGGCCGACACGATCCGCGTCATGAAGGTTCGCGCCAATGCCGAGACCGCGCTCGATGTCCGCGCCGCCCGTCGCTTCGGCGCCGAGGGCATCGGGCTCAGCCGCACCGAGCACATGTTCTTCGAGGCCGACCGCATCGGCCCGATCCGCCGAGTGATTATGGCCGACGACAAGGCTGGGCGGCGTGCCGGCCTCGACGAGCTGTTGCCGATGCAGCGCAACGACTTCATCGAAATTTTTCGGGTGATGAGAGGGCTGCCGGTCACGATCCGGCTGTTGGACCCGCCATTCCATGAATTCCTGCCCAAGACCGAGGCGGAGTTCAAGGAGATGGCGCGGCTCGTCGACAGGGATGTGAGCCAGATCCGTCACCTCGCGGCCCGACTGCACGAGGTGAACCCGATGCTGGGCCATCGCGGCTGCCGGCTCGGGATCACCTATCCCGAAATCTACGAGATGCAGGCGAGGGCGATCTTCGAGGCGGCGGTTACGGTCGTCAAGGAGACCGGCGAAAGGGTCGCGCCCGAGATCATGGTGCCGCTGATCGCCACCCGAAAGGAGTTCGACATCCTGAAGGCGATGATCGACCGCATTGGCAGCGAAGTCATGGCCAAAGCCGGCGTCGCCGTGCCCTACCTGGTCGGCACGATGATCGAATTGCCGCGGGCGGCCTTGCGCGCCGGTGAGATTGCCGAGACCGCCGAGTTCTTCAGCTTCGGCACCAACGATCTGACGCAGACCGTCTTCGGCCTGTCGCGCGACGATGCCGCGGGCTTCATCGAGACCTATCAGAAGCTCGGAGTCCTCGAGCACGACCCGTTCGTGACGATCGATGTGGACGGGGTCGGCGAGATGGTGCAGATCGCCGCCGAGCGCGGGCGCGCCGCCCGGCCCGGGCTCAAGCTCGGCATTTGCGGCGAGCACGGCGGCGATCCGGCCTCGATCCGCTTCTTCCAGAAGGTCGGGCTCGACTATGTTTCCTGCTCTCCCTACCGGGTGCCGATCGCCCGCCTCGCTGCGGCGCAGGCCGCGCTGTCCGGCGAGCGGACGGACACGTCGGTGTGACTCCGAAAGCCGGCCTTCTTCTGACGGTCCTGATTCCGGCACTGGCGGGCGTTGCGGTTGCCGCCGGTCCGCAGCCCGGAAAGCCGGGGCTGACATTGGATCCCGGCCCGGCCCCAAGCATCGCGCCTTTCAGCCCGCCGATACCGCTGGCGCCGCCGGTCAATCCGGGCTACGTCCCGGCGCCGCCCAACGGCCTGTCGCCGATCCTGACCCAGCCGGGACCGGTCATCACCTTGCCGCCGCCGACCACGCGGCCCTATGCGGCGCCGCCGCCGCTCCCCGGCCCGATCGACCAGCAGAAGACCCAATCCTACCGGAACGAGTTGATCGGACGACAGTGGCGGCAGGAGCGGCAGGGCGTCAGCCCCGCCGACCCCCGCGCCCGAGAGGTCCAGCAGCAGCTCAACCAGCCGACCAGCACCCCCGCCGGGCGTTAGCTAGCGGAGGGCGCAGCCTGCCCACCCGCCTGGCGGTCGCCGCCACCCTGACCCGGCTTTGATTCGACCTTGCGGCGGAGTTCTCGGTAAAAGACCGATGCTACCGCCGCAGGAGCGGAAACGGGAGGGAGCAGAACATGCGGAAATGGCGCAGCGTCGCCGCCGGTTGGCTCGCCGGAGCCGTCCTGACCGCCGGCCTCGGCGCGGCCTCGGCGCAGACCTTGCGGATCGGGCTCGGCGAAGATCCCGACATTCTCGATCCGACGCAGGGCCGCACCTATGTCGGCCGCATCGTCTTTGCCGCCCTTTGCGACAAGCTCTTCGATATCGGCCCGGAGCTGGAGATCGTACCGCAGCTCGCCACCGAATGGCGGTGGACCGACAACAACAAGGGGCTCGTGATCAAGCTGCGCCCCGGGGTCAAGTTCCAGGATGGCGAGCCCTTCGACGCGGCCGCGGTCAAATTCAACATCGAGCGCCATTTGACGATGCCGGGCTCGAACCGGAAGGGCGAAATCAGTGCCGTTTCGAACGTCGAAATCGTTGACGACCTTACCGTCAAGCTGGCGCTGTCGACGCCGTTCGCGCCATTGCTGGCGCAACTGACCGACCGCGCCGGGATGATGGTGTCGCCCAAGGCGGCGCGGGCCGAGGGGGAGAATTTCGGTTCTCATCCGGTTTGCGCTGGGCCGTTCAAATTCGTCGAGCGGGTGGCTCAGGATCGGATCGTCCTCGAGCGCTTCGCCGATTATTGGGACAAGGACAAGATCCACCTCGAGCGCGTCGTCTATCTGCCGATCCCGGATACGACGGTGCGGCTCGCCAATCTGCAGTCGGGCGGGCTCGACATGATCGAGCGTGTCGCCGCCGCCGACCTCGACACCGTGCGCAAGGACGCGCGCCTGAAGCTGGCGACGATCACCGGGCTCGGCTACCAGGGAATCACGATCAATCTCGCCAATGGCGAGCGCGCGAAAACGCCATTGGGACAGGATGCTCGTGTGCGTCAGGCGCTGGAGCTGTCGATCGACCGCGAGGCGCTCAACCACGTCGTGTTCAACGGCGAGTTTCAGCCCGGCAACCAATGGGTTCCTCCAACAAACCTTTACTATATCAAGGAACTGCCGATACCGATGCGAGATGTCGCCAAGGCAAGGCAGCTGCTCGTCGCGGCGGGGGCGTCCAACCCGGTTGTCGAGTTGATGACGCCGAACAACCCGGTGGCCCAACAGGTCGCCCAAGTCGTCCAGGCGATGGCCAAGGAGGCCGGCTTCGATATCCGCATCCGGGCGACCGAGTTCGCATCCTCGCTGCAGCTTTCCTCGAAAGGGGATTTCGAGGCCTATTTGATCGGTTGGAGCGGGCGCACCGATCCCGACGGCAATATTTATAATTTCGTTTCGTGCAAGTCGCCGCCGGCGCTCAATCCCGGCCGTTACTGCGATCAGGATGTCGACCGCGAGCTCGACGCCGCGCGGCAGACCGATGCCCGAGCGGACCGCCTTGCCCACTACCGCAAGGTTGCCGAACACGTCATGCACGACCGCCCGATCATCTATCTCTATCACCCCAAGCTGCTCTACGCCCTCAGCGCCAAACTGGCCGGCTTCACGCCCTACCCCGACGGCCTGATCCGCCCGCAGGGCTTGCAGATGGAGTGAACGGCTGGGTCCGGGCGGCCAAGCCCATGCCGTCGAGACTTTCGGTGTGGGCATTTGGCCATTTCATGGCTATTTTCGCGCGATGAGCGTTCACAGCGTAGCCGAAGCGAAAAACCGCCTTTCGGAGCTGATCGATCGGGCCCCTGAAGGTGAGGACGTTGTGATCACCCGGCACGGCCGCCCGGTGATCGCACTTAAAGCAATTCCCGAACCGCCCCGTCCGGTGTCGCCCGCGGATTTGGACTGGCTCGCCGAACGCCGGATCGGCCGTGCGCCGGCAGCCGAGGATGCCGGTCTGCTGCTGACCAAGATGCGGGATGAGCCGGAGCGCTGAGGTCTATTTCGACGCGAGCGTGCTCGTCGCGCTGCTGACCAACGACCCGCTGACGCGCCGTGCCGACGCCTTGATGCGGACCAGGACGCCGGTGCTGGTGGTCAGCGATTTTGCTGCCGCCGAATTCGCCTCCGCAATCGCGCGCCGAGTGCGGATGGGGGGAGATTACGTCCGACGAGGGGCGCATCGGGTTTTCGGCTTTCGACCGTCGCAGCCGGCCGCAGAAACGAGCAGCCTCAAGCGGCCGATACATCCATCGCTTTAGCGTTTCTGCGACGGCTCGACCTCGGTCTCCGCACCGCGCACGCGTCTGCATCGCGATTGCACAACGGAAAGGGGCAACTCTTGTCACCTTCGACGAGAAGATGGCGACGAGCGCCCGTCTGCTCGGAACCCCAACGGAGACGGCGTGACCTCCCTGCGCCGGATTACCCTATCGACGAGGCCGTGCCGACGCCCTGACCACCCCAGACGGCCGGATCCGCCCGCAGGGCTCGCGGCTCCCGCACGCCCCGGCGGGAGCGCGCGGATCCGGGTCGTGGACGCTAAATCGTTCGCGCTCGACCCTCGCTTGTTTGCGCGATGACGACTTTCCTCCTTCGCCGGCTGGCGCTCGTCCTGCCGACATTATTTTTCGTCTCGGTGCTGATCTTCGGGCTGCAGCAGCTATTGCCCGGCGACCCGGCGCTCGCCTTGGCGGGAGAGGACAGCAGCCCGACGGTAGTGGCCTACCTGCGTCAGAAGTATCATTTCGACCAGCCGTTGCCGGTCCGCTACCTGCTGTGGGCGAAGGGCGTGCTGACGGGAGATTTCGGCGAATCCATTCGGATCAAGCGTCCGGTGCTCGATCTCGTCCTCGAAAAGCTGCCGGTCACCGGCGAGCTGGCGGGGCTAGCCTTTGCTTTCTCGCTGGCGATCGGCATCCCGATGGGGATCCTGGCCGCAACGAAACACGGGTCGGCGATCGACTACGGCGCGACGATGGTCGCGCTCTGGGGCCTGTCAATTCCGAATTTCTGGCTGGGAATCCTGCTGATCCTGCTGTTCTCGGTCGAATGGGGGCTGTTGCCGGCTTCCGGCTTTGTCAGTCCCGCGGAGAGCCTGGGGAGAAACCTCGGAACGTTGATCATGCCGGCTTTTGTTCTCGGCAACGCGCTCGCCGCCGGGATGATGCGCCACACCCGAAGTGCCATGCTGCAGGTGCTCGACGCCGACTACATCCGTACCGCCCGCGCCAAGGGAGTGAGCGAATGGCACGTGGTGCTGCACCACGCGCTGAGGAACGCGCTGATGCCGGTGATCACCTTGGGCGCGCTCGATTTCGGTGGGCTGTTGTCGGGGGCGGTGCTGACCGAGCAGGTCTTCACGATTCCGGGCTTCGGCAAATTGATCGTCGATGCGGTGTTCAACCGTGACTACGCGGTGGTGCAGGGGGTCGTGCTCTGCACCGCCTTCGGCTACATTCTCTTCAATCTGCTGGCCGACGTCGCCTATGTGGCGGTGAACCCAAGGTTGAGAGAATGACGGCCGACACTCTCGACATCGCGCCCGCGCAGATTGGCGAGCCACCGTGGCGGCTCGTGCTGCGCCAACTGTTGCGGCGGCGCGCGGCGCTGGCGGGGCTCGCGGTCATCCTGTTTTTGTTGCGCTCGCCGCCGCAGCAGCGCTCGTCGCACCCTACGACCCGATCGCGACCGATTGGGGTGCGGTGCGCAAGCCGCCCTCCGCGCAGCATCTCTTCGGCACCGACGAACTCGGCCGCGACGTCTTGGCGCGCGTCATTTGGGGCGCTCGCGCCTCGATCCTGGCGGGCATCGTCTCGGTGTCGATCGCGCTCGCGGTCGGGGTGCCGCTCGGGCTCGTTTCGGGGTATCTGGGCGGGGCCGTTGACGGCGTGGCGATGCGGATCATCGACGCGATGCTGGCGGTTCCGTTCCTGATCCTCGCCATTGCTCTCGCCGCCTTTCTCGGGCCGAGCCTGACCAACGCGATGATCGCGATCGGGATCTCGCAGACGCCGGTCTTCGCGCGGCTCACCACGGGGACAGGTGATCTCGATCAAGCACGAGGATTTCATCGAGGCGGCGCGCGCGGTCGGCAACCCGCACCGGCGCATCCTGATCCGGCACATCCTGCCCAATGTCTCGGCGCCGATCCTGGTCCAGGCGACGCTCGCCACTGCGATAGCGATCATCGCCGAGGCGAGCCTCTCTTTTCTCGGGCTCGGCCAGCAGCCGCCCGCGCCGAGCTGGGGCAGCATGCTCAGCACGGCGACCCATTTCCTCTCGCAAGCGCCGTGGATGGCGTTCTGGCCAGGCCTGGCGATCTTCACCCTGGTGCTGTCGTTCAACCTGCTCGGCGACGGGCTGCGCGATGCGCTCGACCCGCGGCAAAGGTGAGCCGCCGTGCTCGGGGAGCTTTGGGACAGCGCCTGCTTCTGGCGCCTGGCGGCGGGGGCGGCTGGCGTCTTTGCCCTCGCGCTGCTCACCGCCGCGCTGATCGCCCGCCCACCGCCCGATTTTTCGGTGCTGCCCGTTGTCGCGGTCGTGCGCGACGGCGAGCTGCGCCCGGTCTGGGCGATCAGGCTCGCCCGCGACGCCCATATGATCGCCGCCGACAGCCTCCGTGCGGAGCCGGCACCGGCCGGCCGCGTCTACCAGCTGTGGCTCTCGGCCGCCGGCGATCACGCGCCGCGGTGGCTGGGCCTGCTGCCGCAATCGGGCCGCAAGCCGATCGCCGTCACGCCGGAGAATACCCGCCTCATGGGCGGCGCCGGCGAGCTCTTCGTCACCTCGGAGCCCGCGGGCGGGGCATCCAAGCCCGAACCGAGCGGGCCGTCGCTCTTTCGCGGCGGCCTCGAAGGGTCGGGCTGAGCGGCCGCGACGGCGCTGATCAACTTTTTGCGAAAAGGCCGGCTGCACAGCACCCGGCCTTGCGCGCGGCACGATAGACCGCACATGGTGTTTCATGCTTATGGATACCCGCTCGGCTGATAGCGGTGAGCGCACGTCGGTCGCGGTGGTTATGGGCGTCTCGGGCGCCGGCAAGACGACGGTCGGTCGCCGTCTCGCCGACCGGCTGCAATGGCAGTTCGAAGAGGGGGACGGGCTTCACCCGCCGAGAAACGTGGCCAAGATGAAGAGCGGGCAGCCCTTGACCGATGCCGATCGAGCACCCTGGCTGGAAGCGGTCGCCGCGGTGATCGACGGCTGGCGCGCCGCGGGCGGGCGGGGTGTGATCACCTGCTCGGCGCTGAAACGAAGCTATCGCCGACGGATCATTGGGGATCGTTGCGGCGTGCGCCTCGTTTATTTGGCGGGATCGCGGGCCCTGATCGGCGAGCGCCTGGCCTCGCGGCGCGGCCATTTCATGCCCGCGGGACTGCTCGACAGCCAGTTCGCGGCTCTCGAACCGCCGGGGACCGATGAGGAACCGATCACCGTCGCGATCGATTTACCTGTAGACGATACTGTCGAGCGGATCGCCGCCGCTTTGTCGGCGCGGCTGCGCGCGCGAGCCGGCTTTTCACGAGGTGCAATATGACGGCGCCGAAGGGCTCGATTGACGAGATCTGCGTCAACACCATTCGCACCTTGTGCATCGACGCGGTCCAGCGGGCGAATTCCGGTCATCCGGGGACGCCGATGGCAATGGCGCCGGTGGTTTACACCTTGTGGCAGGATTTTCTGCGATTCGACCCGGCCGACCCGATCTGGCCGAACCGCGACCGCTTTGTGCTGTCTTCGGGCCACGCCTCGACCCTGCTCTATTCGATGCTGCACCTGACCGGAGTGACCGCGGTCGACGAGAAATACGAGCGTCTCGGCACGCCGAGCGTGACGCTCGACGACCTCGAACATTTCCGTCAGCTCGGCAGCAAATGCCCTGGCCATCCCGAATACCATCTGACCTCGGGGGTCGAAACCACGACCGGCCCGCTCGGCCAGGGGATCGCGACCAGTGTAGGCATGGCGATCGCCGCGAACTGGCTGGCGGGGCACTTCAACCGCCCCGGCTTCGAGCTGTTCGATTACGACGTTTTCGCGCTGTGCGGCGACGGCTGCATGATGGAAGGGGTCGGCAGCGAGGCGGCCTCGCTCGCCGGCCATCTGCGGCTCGGCAACCTCACCTGGATCTACGACAGCAACCACATCACGATCGAAGGCAACACTTCGCTCGCTTTCAGCGAGGACGTGGCCGGACGGTTTCTCGCCTATGGCTGGCATGTGCAGCGGGTCAGCGACGCCAACGACCGCGAGCGGATCGCCGACGCGATCGCCATCGCCAGGCGGGTCAATGACCGGCCGAGCCTGATCATTGTCGACAGTCATATCGGCTATGGCGCGCCCCACAAGCAAGACACCTCGGGCGCCCACGGCGAGCCGTTGGGCGAAGAAGAGGTGCGGCTCACGAAACGGGGCTACGGCTGGCCCGAAGAGGCGAAGTTCCTCGTGCCCGGCGGTGTCCGCGAGCATTTCGCGCAAAACTTTGGCGCCCGTGGCAAAAAGCTCCGGGCGGAATGGACCGCGCTGTTCGAGCGCTACAAGAACGAGTATCCCGATCTCGCCGACGCGTGCGAGCGCATGCAAAGCCGTGACCTGCCCGAGGGCTGGGACCGTGACATCCCGGTCTTCCCGGCCGACCCCAAGGGCATAGCCAGCCGCGATTCATCGGCCCATGTGTTGAACGCGGTTGCCCCGCGCCTGCCGTGGCTCCTCGGCGGTGCCGCCGATCTGGCACCCTCGACCAAGACCCGGCTGACCTTTGCCGATGCCGGCGATTTCGAGGCCGGGCACTATGCCGCTCGCAACTTTCATTTCGGCATCCGCGAGCACGCGATGGGGTCGATCTGCAACGGCCTCGCATTGTCGAAATTGCGGCCGTTCGGCTCCGGCTTTCTGATCTTTTCCGATTACATGAAGGCGCCGATCCGGCTGAGCGCATTGATGGAATTGCCGGTCGTCTATGTCTTTACCCATGATTCGATCGGCGTCGGCGAGGATGGGCCGACGCATCAGCCGGTCGAGCAATTGGTCGGCCTGCGCGGCATTCCCGGCCTGATCGTGCTGCGGCCGGCCGACGCAAACGAGGTCGCCGAAGCCTGGCGCCTGGTGCTCGGCCACAAGCATCAGCCGGCCTGCCTGATTCTCAGCCGGCAGAACCTACCGACCCTCGACCGGACGCGCTACGCCGCGGCGAGCGGCCTCGCCCGCGGCGCCTATATCCTCGCCAACGCCGGCGAAGGTGCGCCGGAGGTGATCCTGATGGCGACCGGCAGCGAAGTCGCGCTCTGCGTCGAGGTCTATGAGAAGCTCGCGGGCGAGGGTGTCGCGGCGAGGGTGGTCAGCATGCCGTCATGGGAATTGTTCGAGCAGCAGGACGAGGCCTACCGCGCCCAGGTGCTGCCGCCCGAGGTGACGCGGCGGGTCGCGGTCGAGCAGGCCTCGACGCTCGGCTGGGAGCGCTATACCGGGCTGCGCGGCCAGGTCATCGGCATGAAGACATTCGGGGCCTCGGCGCCGTTGAAGGAGCTGCTGGTCAAATTCGGGTTCACCGGCGACAACGTCTACGCGGCTGCCAAGGCGCAGCTCGCGCGCAAGGAGTGAGGGCATGGCCAATCCTTTGAGGACACTCAACGAATACGGGCAGTCGGTCTGGCTCGACTTTGTCAGCCGCGAGCTGTTGAAGAGCGGCGGGCTGACCAAGCTGATCGCCGAGGACGGGCTACGCGGAGTCACTTCGAACCCGTCGATCTTCGAGAAGGCCATCGGCCACGGCGACGACTACGACGCCCTGATCGCCGCCGCGGAGGCAAACGGCGACCTCGACCCCGGCGCCCTGTTCGAGGATCTCGCCGTCCGGGACATCCAGGAAGGCGCCGATGCGCTCAGCGCCGTTTACGAGCAGACGCAGCGGCGGGACGGCTTCATCAGCCTCGAAGTCTCGCCCTATCTGGCGATGGATACGCATGCGACGATCGAGGAGGCGCGCCGCCTCTGGCACGAGGTCAGCCGGCGCAACCTGATGGTCAAGGTCCCGGGCACCAGGCCCGGCCTCGCCGCGATCCGCACCCTGATTGGCGAGGGGATCAACGTCAACGTCACCCTCCTATTCTCCCAGCAAGTCTATGCC
The DNA here is from genome assembly GCA_963781215.1 of uncultured Alphaproteobacteria bacterium. Classification (GTDB taxonomy): domain Bacteria; phylum Pseudomonadota; class Alphaproteobacteria; order ATCC43930; family CGMCC-115725; genus AP-15. The sequence continues at coordinate 36,267 of CAWAFE010000015.1, read as the reverse complement.
GAGGTCGCCGACGCCTATATTTCCGGGCTCGAAACCTTCGCCAGGAAGGGCGGCGACCCGCACACGGTGTCGAGCGTGGCGAGCTTTTTCGTCAGCCGCATCGACACCTTGGTCGACGAGGCGCTCGACCAGAAGATCGCCGCCGCCCCTAATTCGGCCGAGAAGGCTCGGCTGGAGGGGCTGAAGGGCAAGATCGCGATCGCCAATGCCAAGCTCGCCTACCAGCGCTACAAGGATATCTATGCCGACGAGCGCTGGCAGCGGCTGGCGCAGAAAGGGGCGCAGACGCAGCGGCTCCTCTGGGCCAGCACCGGGACCAAGAACAAGGCCTACAGCGACGTGCTCTATGTCGACGAGCTGATCGGCGCCGACACGGTCAACACGATGCCGCCGGCCACGATGGACGCCTATCGCGACCACGGCAGGCCGCGCGCGAGCCTGGAGGAGGACGCCGCCGGCGCGCAGGCGGTGATGGCGGCGCTCCCCGGCGCCGGCATCTCGATCGACGCGGTGACGGCAAAGCTCGTCGACGACGGCGTCCGCCAGTTTGCCGACGCCGCCGACCAGCTCTACGCCGCGGTGCAGAAAAAGCGCCGCACCGTGCTCGGCGGCAAGCTCAACGCGATGTCCTGGAAATTGCCCGAGGATCTGGCAAAGGACCATCAGGCGGCGCTGGAGGACTGGCGCAAGGAGGGCAAGGTCAGGCGGTTGTGGGATGCCGACGCCTCGCTGTGGACCGAGACCGATGAGGGGAATTGGCTCGGATGGCTTGGCGTCGTCGATCAGGGAATCAAGGCGGTCGCCCATCTCGAAGACTTCGCCGGCGATGTAAAGCGGGCCGGGTTCAGCGACGTGCTGTTGCTCGGCATGGGCGGGTCGAGCCTCGGTCCCGAGGTGCTCGGCCAGACCTTTGGGTCGAAGCCCGGCTTTCCGAGATTGCATGTGCTCGATTCGACCGACCCGGCGCAGATCAAGGATTTCGAGAGCCGCATCGACCCGGAGCGCACTTTGTTCCTGGTGTCGAGCAAATCGGGCAGCACGCTCGAGCCCAACATCTTCAAGCAGTATTTCTACGAGGTCGCAAAAAAGGCGGTCGGCGAGCCGGAGGCGGCAAAGCGTTTCGTCGCAATCACCGACCCCAACTCGTCGCTCGAACGCGCCGCGGTGGCCGGAGGCTTCCGCCACGTCTTCCACGGTGTCGCGAGCATCGGCGGCCGCTATTCGGTGCTGTCGAACTTCGGCCTGGTGCCGGCGGCGGCGATCGGCGTCGACATGCGCGCCTTCCTCGAAAGCACCTCCGAGATGGTGCGCTCCTGTGCCGCGAGCGCGCCGCCGGTGGAGAACCCGGGGGTGATCCTCGGCGCCATCGTCGGCACTTGCCAGCGCCACGGCCGCGACAAGGTGACGATCGTCGCCTCCAAGGGCATCGCCGATTTCGGCGCCTGGCTCGAGCAGTTGCTCGCTGAATCGACGGGCAAGCTCGGCAAGGGGATCGTACCGGTTGACGCCGAGCCGCTGGGCGCGCCTGCGGTCTACGGCAACGACCGCCTCTTCGCCTATCTGCGGCTCGCCGCCGACCAAGACACGGAGCACGAGCGGGCGGTGGCGGCGCTGGAGGCGGCGGGACAGCCGGTGGTGCGGATCACGGTTTCAGACAGGATGCAGCTGGGGCAGGAGTTCTTTCGCTGGGAGATGGCGACCGCGGTGGCCGGCTCGATCATCGGCATCAACCCGTTCGACCAGCCCGATGTCGAGGCGAGCAAAGTCAAGACCCGCGACCTTACCGCCGCCTACGAAAAAACCGGGGCGCTGCCGGAGGAACGCCCGTTCTTTGCGGCCGATGGGATCCAGCTCTTCGCCGATCCGCGCAACGAGACGGCGCTGAAGCCGCAGGCAACGAACCTTGTCGCAGCGCTGAAGGCGCATTTCGGCCGCCTCGGCACCGGGGATTATGTCGGGCTCCTCGCCTATATCGAGCGCAGCCCCGCCCATGTCGACACCTTGCAGCGGCTGCGCGGCATGATCCGCGACCGCACCAAGGCCGCGACCTGCCTCGGCTTCGGGCCACGCTTTCTGCACTCGACCGGACAGACCTACAAGGGCGGCCCGAACAGCGGCGTCTTCCTGCAGATCACCTGCGACGACGCGGCTGATCTGAAGGTGCCGGGCCAGTCCTACACCTTTGGCGTGGTCAAGGCGGCGCAGGCGCGCGGTGATTTCGACGTTCTGGCCGAACGCGGTCGGCGAGCCTTGCGCGTTCACCTCGGCGGCGGCCTCGATGCCGGCCTCGCCGCCCTCGGCCATGCCATCGAGCAGGCCTTGCAGTAGATCGTCGCGACACACACGGACAGGAGGTTTCGGATGCAACTCGGAATGATCGGCCTCGGCCGAATGGGCGGCAACATCGTGCGGCGGCTGATGCAGAACGGCCATAGCTGCGTCGTCTTCGACAAGAGCGCGGACGCCGTGCGCGGCCTCGCCGGCGAAGGCGCCAGCCCAAGTAAGGACCTCGCCGATTTCGTCAAGCAGCTGACCGCGCCCCGCGCGGTCTGGGTCATGCTGCCCTCCGGCGAGATCACCGACACGACGATTGCCGAGCTCGGCAGCTTGCTCGCGGCCGGCGACATCGTCATCGACGGCGGCAACTCGTTCTTCCATGACGATATCCGCCACGCCGATATGCTGAAGCCCAAGGGCATTCATTTTGTCGATGTCGGCACCAGCGGCGGTGTGTGGGGGCTGGAGCGCGGCTATTGCATGATGATCGGCGGCGATAAGCCGGTGGTCGACCATCTCGACCCGATCTTGAAGACACTGGCACCGGGGATCGGCACGATCGAGCGCACCCCCGGCCGGCAGGGCCGCGACCCGCGCGCCGAGCAGGGCTATCTCCATTGCGGCCCGGTCGGCGCGGGGCATTTCGTCAAGATGGTGCACAACGGCATCGAATACGGCGTCATGCAGGCCTATGCCGAGGGCTTCGACATCCTGCGCAACGTCAATTCCCAGGCGGTGCCGGAAAACCGGCGCTATCAGCTCAATCTGCCCGACGTCGCGGAGGTCTGGCGGCGCGGCAGCGTGATCTCGTCGTGGCTACTCGACCTGACCGCGATTGCGCTCGCCAAGGACGCAAAGCTCGCCGAATTCACCGGCCAGGTGGCGGATTCGGGCGAGGGGCGTTGGACGATCCAGGCGGCGATCGAGGAGGCGGTACCGGCCGAGGTATTGTCGGCCGCACTCTACACCCGCTTTCGCTCGCGCCAGGACCACACCTTCGCCGAGCGCATCCTGTCGGCGATGCGCCACGAGTTCGGCGGCCACCAGGAACCGGGAACCATGGTGGGAGACTGAGCGATGGACGCCCGGGTCGAAGACAGCGCACGAGGCGCGGCGCGACAGGCGGCCAAGGCGCCGCCTTGCACCATCGTGGTTTTCGGCGCCGGCGGCGATCTGACCAGGCGCCTCTTGATGCCGGCCATCTACAATTTGTCAAAGGGCAAGCTGTTGCCCGACAATTTTGCGATCATCGCCGCCGACCGTACGCCAAAGCCGGCCGAAACCTATCGCGAATATCTGGCCGATGGGGTCAGGAGCTTTGTCTCGGACACAGCCTCAGGCGGCGAGATGGAGCCGTTCGACGCGGCGGCATGGGATTTCGTGGCCAGCCGGATCACCCATTTCGCCGGCGACTTCACCCAACCCGATACCTATCAGAAGCTGGGAAAGCTCGTCGGCGAGACGGCGAAGGCCGGCCATATCGGCGGCAACGTCGTCTTCTACCTCGCCGTCGCGAGCCAGCTCTTCGGGACGATCATCGAGCGGCTCGGCGAGGCCGGGCTCGTCGAGGAGAAGGACGGCGCCTGGCGGCGGGTCATCATCGAAAAGCCGTTCGGCCACGACCTTGCCTCGGCTCGCGCGCTCAACGCGCAGATCCTGAAGGTGCTGTCCGAGCCGCAGATCTATCGCATGGATCATTTCCTCGGCAAGGAGACGGTCCAGAACATCATGGTGCTGCGCTTTGCCAACGGCATCTTCGAGCCGATCTGGAACCGCGACCACATCGACCATGTGCAAATCACGGTGGCCGAGACCGTCGGCGTCGAGCGCCGCGCCAAATTCTACGAGGCGACCGGTGCAATGCGCGACATGGTGCCGAACCATGTCTTTCAGCTGGTCAGCCTGACCGCGATGGAGCCGCCGAACTCGTTCGACGCCGACGCCGTGCGCACCGAGAAATACAAGGTGCTCGAAGCGATCCGCCCGCTCGACGGCGACGAGGCGCGACGCGACGCGGTGCGCGGGCAATATGCGGCGGGGACCATCGACGGCGCCGCGGTGCCGGCCTATCGCAACGAGTCCGGGGTCGCTTCGGACAGCATGACCGACACCTACATCGCGATGCAGCTGGGCATCGACAACTGGCGCTGGGCCGGCGTGCCGTTCTATCTGCGCACCGGCAAGCGGATGACGCGGCGCACGACCGAGATCGCGATCCAGTTCAAACAGGCGCCGTTTGCGCTCTTTCGCGAGACGCCGGTCGACATCCTGACCCCCAACGTGCTGGTGCTGCAGATCCAGCCCGACGAGGGCGTCTCGCTGCAGTTCGGCGCCAAGATCCCGGGCCCGGAAATAGCGCTTGGCGGCGTGCGCATGAATTTTCGCTACGAGGACTACTTCCACACCTCGCCGAGCACCGGCTATGAGACGCTGGTCTACGATTGCATGATCGGCGATGCGACCTTGTTCAATCGTGCTGACGGTGTCGAGGCCGGCTGGGAGGTGGTGCAGCCGGTCCTCGATCTGTGGCAGAACGACAAGTCGGTGCCGCTGGCGCCCTACGCGGCCGGCAGCGCCGGCCCCGAGGCGGCGGACAATCTGCTGTGGCGCAGCGGTCGCAAATGGCGGCCGCTCTAGCCCGATGATGCGACCGCTGATCGTCGCCCCGTCGATCCTCTCGGCCGATTTCGGCCGGCTCGCCGACGAGGTGCGGGCCGTCGACGCGGCCGGCGCCGACTGGATCCACGTCGATGTGATGGACGGCCGCTTTGTCCCCAACATCACGATCGGCCCGGTCGTCGTTGCCGCTGTGCGCAAGGCCACGCGAAAGCCGGTCGACGTCCATCTGATGATCGTCGAGCCGGAGCATTATCTCGACGACTTCGCCGCCGCCGGCGCCGATCATCTGCTCGTCCACTGCGAGCCCGGCGCCACGATTCATCTGCACCGGACGCTGTCGCAGATCCGCGCGCTCGGCAAGCTGGCGGGGGTGGTCCTGAACCCGGCCACACCGTTGTCGCTGATCGAGCATGTGCTGCATCTATGCGGCGTGGTTCTGGTCATGACCGTCAACCCGGGCTTTGGCGGGCAGAAATTCCTGCCGGAGATGTTGCCGAAGATCCGCGCGCTCAGGCGGCTCTGCGACGAGCGCGGCTTCGACCCGGTCATCGAGGTCGACGGCGGGTTGAGTGGCGATAACGCATGGCAGGCAATCGAGGCCGGGGCCAGCGCCATCGTCGCCGGCTCGGCTGTGTTCCACGCGCCCGACTACGCCGAGGCGATCGCCGCGATCCGCCGATCCGCCCCCGGCCAAAGCTGAGGAGGGAGCATGGCAACAACATCGGCCCATATTGAAGCCGCGGCAAACGGCGAAGCCTTGGCCCATCGGGCCGCGCGGTGGATTGCCGATCTCGCCGCGGCGAGTTCGGGCCGTTTCGCGATCGCGCTTTCCGGCGGCTCGACCCCGCGCCGGCTCTACCAGCTGCTGGCGGATAGCCCATACCGTGACACGATGCCGTGGGGTCGGGTTCACTGGTTCTGGGGCGACGAGCGCTTTGTCCCGTGGGACCATCCGGACAGCAATTACGGCATGGTCCGGGCGGCCCTCCTGGCGCGCGCGCCGGTGCCGGCGGAGAACATCCACGGGATCGAGACGGGCGGCGCGCCGGCCGACGCCGCCCGCGCCTACGAGGGCGTGCTCGACGCTTATTACGGCGGCGGGGCGCTCGACTCGGCCCGGCCGCTCTTTGACGTGCAGCTTCTCGGGCTCGGGCCGGATGGGCACACCGCGTCGCTGTTCCCGGGCACGAGTGTTCTCGAAGAACGCACCCGCCGGGTCGCTGAGGTGATCGGGGCCAAGGCAGAAGCGCGGATCACGCTCACCTATCCGGCGCTCGAAAGCAGCCGACATATGGCCTTTCTCGTCGCGGGGGCGGAGAAGCGCGAGATACTCGCGCGCGTGCTGGCCGGCGACCGCGCACTGCCGGCAGCTCGGCTGCGCCCGGTCGGCGATCTGACCTGGTTTGTCGACGCGGCGGCGCAGCCGGCTCCATGACCACCGATCGCGACCAGCTGAAGCGCGCGGCGGCGCTGCGCGCGATCGAGGAGGTCCGGGACGGCATGGTGCTCGGCCTGGGGACGGGATCGACCGCGGCCTTCGTCGTCGAGGCGCTCGCTGGGCGGGTCGCGGCCGGGTTGCGGGTCGTCGGCATCCCGACCTCAGAGCGCACGGCGGCCCAAGCGCGCCGGCTCGGCGTCCCGATCGCCACCTTCGCCGAGCATCAACGGCTCGACCTGACGATCGACGGCGCGGACGAAGTGCAGCTCGGCTCGCTCGATCTGATCAAAGGCCTTGGCGGCGCGTTGCTGCGAGAGAAGATCGTCGCCGCGGCGAGTGCGCGGCTGGTCATCGTCGTCGATCAGGAAAAGCTCGTCGACCGGCTCGGCGAGCACACCCCGGTCCCGGTCGAGGTGACCCAGTTCGGCTGGCAGGCAACCGCCGCCGCCCTTGCCGCGCTCGGCTGCAGTCCCGAGCGCCGCTACGGGATCGGCGAGCAGCCTTTTGTCAGTGACGGCGGCAACTACATTCTCGATTGCCGGTTTGGGCCGCTCGACGACCCCGGCTTGGTCGAAAAACGCATCGCGATGACGGTCGGAGCGGTGGAAAGCGGCCTCTTCGTCGGCCGCAGCTCGGCCGTCGTGATCGCCTCGGCCGACGGGGTCGAGGTCCTGACCCCGCCCGCGAGGAACCGGCCATGACCAAGATTTCGCTCGTCGTGACCGATGTCGACGGCACTCTCGTCAACCACGACAAGGTGCTGACGCAGCGATCGATCGCTGCCGTGCGCCAGCTGCACGAGAAGGGTGTCGCCTTTTCGATCTGCAGCAGCCGCCCGCCCTTCGGCCTCAGAATGCTGATCGAGCCATTGGCGCTGAAGCTCCCCTTCGGCGGCTACAATGGCGGCTCGATCGTCGCGCCCGATTTGTCGCCGGTCGAGCAGAAGGTGCTCTCCCCGGAGGCGGCGCAGGACGCCATCGACCTGTTGGAGGGGAACGGCATCACCAGCATCTGGGTGTTCACCGGCGTCGAATGGTTGATCCGCGACCGCGCCGGCGATTATGTCGACCTCGAAATCCACACCATTCAGACGCAGCCGACCTTGGTGCCGTCCTTTGCCGGGCGCCTCGGCGCGGTGTCGAAGATCGTCGGCGCCAGCAAGGACCACGACCGGGTGGCGGCCTCGGTCACGTCCGGGCAGGCGAGCCTCCCCGGACGTGCCACCGTAGCCCGCTCGCAGCCTTACTATTGCGATGTGACGCCGCCCGGCATTAACAAGGGCCGGCTCGTCGACCTGTTGGCGCAGCGGCTCGGCACCCCGCGGCAGGAGATCGCGGTCCTCGGCGACATGGGTAACGATGTCGAAATGTTTGGCCGCGCCGGCTTCGCGATCGCGATGGGCAACGCCACCCCCGAGGTCAAGGCCCTGGCCCAGGCGACTACGTTGTCGAACGACGAGGACGGCTTTGCTCTGGCGATCGAACGCTATGTTCTCGCCGATGGAGCCTGAGGAATGGAGATCGCCGGCGGTGAATTGTTCGATGTAATCGTGGTCGGGGCCGGGAACGCGGCGGCGTGTGCGGCATTGTCGGCGCATGAGCACGGCGCGCGGGTGTTGATGCTGGAGGTGGCGCCGGATGACCAGCGGGCCGGCAACTCGGCCTTTACCGGCGGCGCCTTTCGCGTCGTCTACCATGGCGGCGACGATCTCGCGCGGCTGATCCCCGACATGAACGAGACCGAGCTCAGCAACGTCGATTTCGGCACTTACACCGAGGAGCAGTATTTCGACGATATGGGCCGGCTGACCCAGTACCGCTGCGACCCGGACCTGACCGAGATCCTGATCCGCAACAGCTTCGAGGCCGGCGTGTGGATGCGCGGGAAGGGGGTCAGGTTCCAGCTCGGGCTCGGCCGCCAGGCGTTTCGGGTCGACGGCAAGTTCAAATTCTGGGGCGGGCTCGCCTGCCATATCTGGGGCGGCGGCAAGGAACTGATGAAGGCTTTGCATGCCCGCGCCGCGCGCGACGGCATCGAGGTGCTTTACGAAACGCCGGCGATTGCGCTGCTGCAAGGCGACCGCGGCGTCGAGGGAGTACGTGCCCGCCACCGCGGCCGGTTTGTCGAGCTGCGGGCAAAGGCGGTGGTGCTTGCCTGTGGCGGGTTCGAGGCCAATGCCGAGATGCGGGCGCGCTATCTCGGGCCAAACTGGGACCTCGCCAAGGTGCGCGGGTCGCGTTTCAATACCGGCCACGGGCTCAAGATGGCGCTCGACATCGGTGCGGCGGTCGCCGGGCACTGGTCGGGCGCGCATGCGGTCGCCTGGGATCTGAACGCACCGCCCTTCGGCGACCTCGACGTCGGCGACCGCTTCCAGAAGCACAACTACCCGTTCGGCATCGTCGTCAACGCCAGAGGCGAGCGTTTCCTCGACGAGGGGCTCGATTTCCACAGCTACACCTACGCCAAATATGGCGGCGAGATCCTGAACCAGCCCGGCATGTTCGCCTGGCAGATCTTCGACCAGAAGGTCGTCCACCTGCTGCGCGAGGAATACCGCATCCCCCGCATCACCAAGGAAAAGGCCGACAGCTTTGAGGAATTGGCGCCGCGGCTCGAAGGGGTCGACGCCGGCCGGTTCCTCGAAACGGTGCGGGCATTCAACGCCGCGCCGCGGCCCGAGGCGGCGTTCAACCCCAATGTCCATGATGGGCTGCGGACCAGCGGGCTGGCGATCGACAAGACCAACTGGGCGCAGCGCCTCGATCGGCCGCCCTACGAGGCCTATGCGGTGACGACCGGCATCACCTTCACTTTCGGCGGGCTCAAGATCACCAACGACGCCGAAGTCGAGGACACCACCGGCCACCCGATCCCCGGCCTCTATGCCGCGGGCGAGATCGTCGGCGGCCTCTTCTACCACAACTACGCCAGCGGCACGGGCCTCATGTCGGGCGCCGTCTTCGGCCGCATCGCCGGCAGGGGTGCGGCGGCGTGGGCACGGGGCTAACGCGGCGCATCCTGATTTTGTTTCTTCAAGTTATCGCACGGCCGCAGGCTCCAAGGTCTGAATGACCTCGAAGCCTTCGAATTCGGGGTGGCCTAGATAAAGCGGCCGGTTCTGGCCGGCATCGCGGTGGGCGAGGCGGAACGCCTCCGACCGGGTCCAGGCCTCGAACTCCGCGCGACTGCGCCACAGGGTGTGCGAGGAGTAGAGCACATGGTCCTCCCGCTCCGGCCCGCGCAGCAGGTGGAAAGCCATGAAGCCCGGAACCTCTCCCAGGTGAGTGTCGCGCGTCGTCCAGACCTGCTCGAACTCGGCCTGCGCCCCGGGAACGACCTTGAAGCGGTTCATCGCGATAAACATGGGTTACAACCGTCTCTCGTTTGATCGGATCAGGGATATCGGCCCCCCAGTGTCAATCGAGCTTTGACGGCTCGATATCGGGGGTCATCGTTTTGATGCAGGGGTTGTTATTCCATTCGACTGGTCGGAGATGAAGGCTGCGATCCGCTCGGCGAGGCGGGTGGCGACCTCGCGCTTGGTCATGACCGGCCAGTCCTCGACGCCCTTCGCGTCCACCAGATGGATCGTGTTACGGTCGCCGCCAAAGGTGCCGGTCCCCGGCGACACGTCGTTGGCGAGGATCCAGTCGCACCCTTTGCGCACGCGCTTGGCCCGGGCGTTGTCGACGATGTCGTCGGTCTCCGCGGCAAAGCCGATGACCAGGGCCGGCCGGTCGTTGCCGCGCCGGGCGATAGTGGAAAGAATGTCGGGGTTTTCGGCGAGGCGCAGCAGCGGCGGGCCGCTGCCGTCCTTCTTCAGCTTGGTGCGGGCCGCGCTTTCGACCCGCCAGTCGGCGACGGCCGCCGCCATCACCGCGATATCGACGGGGAGTGCCGCCTCGCAGGCGGCCAGCATTTCCCCCGCGGTCTCGACCGGCACCAGCCTGACCCCAGCCGGCGTCGGCTCCTGCGTCGGCCCCGAGACCAGCACCGTGTCGGCGCCGAGGGCCGTCAGCGCCGCCGCGATGGCATGGCCCTGCTTGCCCGAGGAATGGTTCGAGAGGTAGCGCACCGGGTCGATCGGCTCGCGGGTGGGGCCGCTGGTGACCAATGCCCGCCGTCCGGCGAGCCGGCCGTCAGGGGTCAGCATTCGTTCGATCGCGGCGACGATCTCCAGGGGCTCGGCCATGCGGCCCGAGCCGACCTCGCCGCAGGCGAGATCGCCGGCACCCGGCCCGACCCGTTCGATGCCGCGCGCCGCCAATGTCGCCAGATTTGCCTGTGTCGCCGGATGCGCCCACATCATCACATTCATCGTCGGCGCCAGCAGCACCCGCTTGTCGGACGCCAGGAGCGCCGTAGTCGCGAGGTCGTCGGCGAGCCCTGCCGCCATGCGCGCGATCAGATCGGCGCTCGCCGGTGCCACGACGACGAGGTCGGCCTCGCGCGAGAGGCGGATATGCCCCATCTCGCTTTCGTCGGTCAGCGACCAGAGGTCGGTATAAACCCTGTCCTCGCTCAGCGCGGCGACCGACAGCGGGGTTACGAAGTGCTGCGCCGCCGCGGTCATGACGCAGCGCACCGCAGCCCCTTGCTCGCGCAGCCGGCGGATCAGCTCGAGGCTCTTATAGGCGGCGATCCCGCCCGCGATGATCAGCAGGATGCGCCGGTCTTGAAGCAAGTCGATCCCTCCGATGCCATCGCCGGGCGACAGTATGCTACCACCCGTCGGCGAGGGCGAGGGGCGATCGCGAAGCGCTGCCGGAGCGGCGCGACCGCTTACGACAGGATTGCAAAACCGCCGGGGGTGCCTTAACAGTCGCCGCCGGCGCTGCTCCGACGCCTGAGAGATGCGGCCGGCTCAGGGAGCACCCCGCGCCCGAGCTTCGATCGAGAGGAAGAAAATTGCCGCGTGAACGCGCCGCGGGCGCGACCGTTGAGCCTCTGCCGGCCCGCTGAACCGACATGGCGATCCCTCTCGACCTGGCGGTCAACGCGATCGTCGCCGGCCTGTTGCTCGGCGGGTTTTACGCCGCGGTGACAGTGGGCGTGACGATCTCGTTCGGCATGCTCGACATCGTCAACATCGCCCACCCGGCCTTCATCATGCTGGGCTCGTTCGTGGCCTATATCATTAACTCGAATTTCGGCATCGACCCGATCCTGATCGGCGTCGTGATGGCCCCGGGATTTTTTCTTCTCGGCATGGGCGTCTATCAAATTTATTACTATGCCTTTGAACGGCGGGGCGAAGAGTTCGATCCAAGGACTTGCCTTCTTCTTCGGCCTTCTATTTGTCGGCGAGGTGGCGCTGATCCTGATCTTCGGCGTCGACTACCGCTTTGTCGAGGCACGCTACATCGGCCCGAGCCTGCATCTGGGCTTTGTCGACCTGCCGCTGCGCATGCTGATCCCGTTTGTGGTCTCGCTGTTGATGCTGGCGGTGCTGCAATTGTTTCTTGGGCGGACCTTTATCGGCCGCGCCATCCTCGCCGTCTCGCAGGACCGGCTGGCGCTGCAGTTGATGGCGGCCGATCCGAGCCGGATCAAGCGCTTTGCCTTCGGGCTCTCGATCGCCACCGCCTCGGTCGCCGGCGCGCTCCTGATCATCATCCAGCCGGTCGAGCCGTCGATCGGGCGCGACTATATCGGCCGGATCTTCGCGATCTGCGTGCTCGGCGGGATGACCAGCTTTCCCGGCATGCTCGCCGGCGCCGATCCTGATCGGCGTCGTCGAAAGCCTCACCGCCACCTTTTACGGCCCCTCCTGGGCGCCGGCCGTGGCCTTCGGCTTTCTGCTGCTGACCCTGGCGATCCGCCCCGCCGGCATCCTCGGGCGGTGACGATGACCACCGCCCGGTTCTGGATCGTCTCGTTCCTTGTCGCCGTCGCCATTCTCCTGGTGTCGCGCGGGTTCTTCACCAACGAGTACTACTTCTTCGCCGCCTATCAGGTTCTTCAGTTCATCGTGCTGGCGACGGCGTGGAACATCCTGGGTGGCTATACCGGCTACACCAATTTCGGCGTCGGCGCCTTTTTCGCGGGCGGCGCCTACACCGCCGTCGTGCTGCACAAGCTGACCTCTCTCCCCGTTCCGGTCATGATGCTGGCGGCCGGCCTCGTCTCGGGCCTGATCGGCTTTGGCATGGGCTATTTGACCTTGCGGCTCAAGGGCGTCTTCTTCGCGATCGCCACCCTGGCCATGGCGATCGTGGCACAGACCCTGATCACCAACTGGGATTTTGTCGGCGGCTCGCGCGGCATCTATGTCATCCGGCCGCAGCACTCGCCCCTCTACGGCAGTTATATCCAGTATCTCTATTCGCTGATGCTCGGCCTCGTCTGGATATCGGTGGCGATCGCCCGCACGATCGAAGGCTCGCGGCTCGGGCTCGGCTTCAACGCGATCCGCGACGACGAGCAGGCGGCCGAGACGGCGGGTGTGCCAACCCTGCGCCTGAAGCTGATCGCCACCACCTTGAGCGGCGGGCTGATGGGTATGGCGGGGGCACCGCTACCCTATTACGTCACCTATCTCGACCCAGCTTCGAGCTTCAATCTTTCCTACGCCGTCAACAGCGTCGCGATGCCGCTGATCGGCGGCATGACCAGCTGGGTCGGCCCGATCCTCGGCGCGGTCCTCTTGGGCACGATCCAGCAGCTCGCGACAGTGACGATCTCCTCGGCGCTGAACCTGCTGATCGTTGGCCTGCTGCTGATCGCCTTTGTGATCATCGCGCCGAACGGCATCGTCGGGCTGGTACAGGCGCGCCGCCGGGCGAAGGCCCGTTGATGCCGGCGCTCCTCGAAGCGCACGGTCTCGGCAAGCGTTTCGGCGGCTTTGTCGCGCTCGAAGGCATCGATTTCGTGGTCGAGCCCGGCGAGCGGCTGGGCCTGATCGGTCCCAACGGCTCCGGCAAGAGCACGCTCGTCAACTGTCTCTGCGGCACCTTGCGGCACGACAGCGGCCACGCCGTCTTCGATGGACACCGGCTCGACGGCCTGGCGGCGTACCAGCGCACCCGTCTCGGGCTCGCACGCAGCTTTCAATTGCCAAAGCCGTTCCGCACCCTGAACCTTGTCGACAATCTGCGCATCCCGCTCCTCTATACCGTCAACGCACGGCACGGGGCGCGGCTATCGGCGGCTGCGATCGAGGAGCGTTGCCTCGGGCTCCTCACCGATGTCGGGCTCGCCGACAAGAGGCGGCGATTGCCACGCGACCTGACCCAGGTCGAGATGCGCAAGCTCGAGCTCGCCCGCGCCGTCGCCAGCGCGCCGCGGCTGCTCTTTGCCGACGAATCCATGGCCGGCCTCTCGCCGTCGGAAGTCGAGGAAATCCTGGCGGTGCTCTTCCGCCTCAACGAGGAGGGCATCACGATCGTTCTGATCGAGCACATCATGCGCGCGGTGATGAGCTTTTCGACCCGCCTCGTCGTCTTGGTCGCCGGCCAGAAGATCGCCGACGGGCCGCCGCAGGAAGCGATCCGCAACCCCGAGGTCGAGAGGGCCTATCTTGGCGAGTAGCCTCGAAATCACCGGCCTCGACGCCGGCTACGGCGCGGTGCGGGTCATCGAGGACGTGTCGATCACGGTGGCGGCCGGGGAGACCGTGGTGCTCGCTCGGCACCAACGGCAACGGCAAGAGCACGTTGATGAAATGCGTCATGGGCATGCTGCCGCCGGCAGCCGGCTCGATCGTCGCCGAGATCGACGGCGAGCGGGTCGATCTCGTCGGCCGCTCGACCGAGGCGATCGTCGATCTCGGGATCACCCTGGTGCCGGAAGGGCGGCGCCTCTTTCCGAAGCTCACGGTCGAGGAGAATTTGCTCCTCGGCGCGTTCCGGCCGACGGCGCGGGCCGAGATCGGGCGCAACCTCGACTCCTCCTACGCGACCTTCCCGGTATTGCGGGAGCGGCGGCGCCAGCTCTCCGGCAGCCTCTCGGGCGGCGAGCAGCAGATGTTGGCCCTGGCGCGGGCCTTGATGTCGGCGCCCAGGATCCTGCTGATCGACGAGCCCTCGGTCGGCCTGGCGCCGGTGCTTGTCAAGCGCACGATCGAAAAGATCCAGGAATTGAAGGAGCGCTACCAGCTGACCGTGCTGATGGCCGAGCAGAACTTCAACCAGGCCGTCCGCATCGCCGATCGCGGCTATGTCATCGTCCACGGCAAGATCGCCTTCGAAGGCGCCTCGGCCGACGAGCTCAACAACAACGAGCTGGTGCGAAAGTTTTATTTGGGATTGTAGCGCGAGTTGAGGACGGCTACGTTAAAGACCCAACCTTTACTTGTGAGCATGGCGGCGAATTTTGGTGTGCTCCGGCAAGGGTCACGGCCGCGCGTCGAGTCCGAGCTGCCAGAAATCGGCTTCGAGCCGGACGCTGGTGGCGAATTCGGCGGCAAGGGAAGCGAAGCGGCCCTCCCCGCCGCGGCGGGCGAACTGCTCGTCGAGTGCCTCCGCGGCCGCGTCGGCGAGGCTCCGGTACTCGGCTCCGCTATACATTTCGAGCCATTCGCGGTAGCGGTTGCCGCCGAGCCGGGTGTTGGGATCGGCCATCCGCTCCGCCGCGATCACCGCATAGCCGACGATGCAGGGCGCGAGCGCCACCTCGAGATCGAGCCGGTCGCCGGCGAGGCCACGATCGATGACGAAGCGGGTGTAGGCGATCGTCGCCGGGGCTTCGGGCTCGGCCGCCATCGCCGCTTCCGAGAGGCCCCAGCCCCGGCAATAGTCGATGTGCAGGCCGATCTCGACGTCGAGCGTCGCGGCCACCAGCTTTTGCGCGCGGCGCATCTCGGCCAGCGTATCGGATTTGTAGACCGCCAGGCCCCAGGCGCGGGCAAAATGGATCAGAAACAGATAATCCTGGACGAGATAGCGCCGAAAGCAGGCTTCCGGCAGATCGCCTCCCGCGAGCCGCCGCACGAATTCGTGGCGGGTGTAGGCATGCCACGCCGCGCCGGAAGCCTGAACCAGACGCGAGAAGAGAGCCGGTTCGCTCGCCATGAGCAACGTCCAGCTCAACTCAGCAAAAGGTTGCGGGTCGCGGCGGGGAGCTGCACGGTCAGCCCGTCGAGCTCCTCGGTGATGATGATCTGGCAGCCGAGCCTCGAGGTCCGCGTCAGGTTGAAGGCGAGGTCGAGCATGTCCTCCTCGTCCTCGCTCGCCTCCTTGAGCAGCTCGTACCATTCAGGATCGACGATCACATGACAGGTCGAGCAGGCGAGGGAGCCCTCGCAGGCCCCTTCGATGTCGATGCCGTGGCGGTGGGCGATTTCGAGCACCGAGAGCCCGAGCGCGGCTTCGACCTCGCGCCGGCTGCCGTCGCGTTCGACAAAGACCACCTTCGGCATCACCTGAAATCCGCGACCGGCGGGGTCTCGGGCGGCGGCGCCAGATCCTCCGCGAGGATCGCAGCACCTGGCGCTCCCGCCGCCCCGGCCGGCAGCTCGGCCGCCACGGCAATACGCAGGATGCCGAGCCCGGCCCGCTGCGCCGCCTCCTCCAATCGCTGCACGACCTCGGCATCGGGCGTCGCCCCGAGCAGGATCACTGCATGGGTGACCGGGCGCGCCAACGCCCGCTCGGCGCGAAGGCGCGCCCCTTCGAGCAGCTCCCGCCATGCTTCGGCCGCCGCGGCGAGACCCGGCACCGCAAGCGCCCGCTCGTAGCCCTCGCGATCGGCGAGGGGGACGGCGTTGCCGCCGACCGCGAATGCGACCTCGGCATCGGCGCCGCTCGCATCGATGCCGATCGCGGCCCCTGGCGCGTCCATATCGGCCGGCCCACCCTCCGGCTCCTCGATCTGGAACAGCTTCACGCGAAATCGCCCCGGGTGGCCTCACACGTGGAATGACTCGCCGCAGCCGCAACGGCCCTTTTCGTTCGGGTTACGAAAAGTGAAGCCGCTCTGCAACTTCTCCTCGACGTAATCCATCTCGGTGCCGAGGATGAACATCACGGCCTTCGGGTCGACCAGCACGGTGACGCCCTTGTCCTCGACGATCTCGTCGTACTTGCCCTTCTCGTCGGCGTATTCGAGCGTATAGCTGAGGCCCGAGCAGCCGCGCGAGCGCACGCCGACGCGCACACCGACCGACGGCTTGCCGCGCCCGGCGAGCAATGCCCGGATCCGCTCTGCCGCGGCATCCGTTACCAACAAGGCCTGCTTTCGCGCCATCATCCGCTCGTTCTCCAAATGCCGGCTTTATGTGGGGGCGCCGGTGCGCGCTTCCATCCCGCTTGCAACACCGAGCCGGGCGGCCGCCGCGGCCAGCGCGTCGACTGCGAAATCGACATCGGCCGCCGTGTTGAACCGGCCGAGGCCGATCCGGATCGCGGTGTTGGCAATCGCGTCGGACTGACCCAGCGCACGCAGCACATAGGAGGGCTCGACCGTGGCCGAGGTGCAGGCCGAGCCGGTCGAGATCGCGATCGACGGGCAGGCCTCGATCAGCGCCGGCGCCTCGATCCCTGGAAACGACAGGTTGAGGTTGCCGGGAAGACGATGCTCGGGATCGCCGTTGAGGCGGAGCCCGGCGATGCGGCGCGCGAGCCCGGCCTGCAGCCGGTCCCTCAGCCGGCGCAGCCGCACGGCCTCGTCGGCCATCTCCGCGCCGGCGATCGACGCCGCCAGGCCGAGGCCGACGCAGAGCGGCGTCGGCAGCGTTCCCGAGCGCAGCCCGCGCTCCTGGCCACCGCCGTCGATCATCGGCAGCAGCCGTACCCGCGGGCGCCGCCGGACATAGAGCGCGCCCACGCCCTTGGGCCCGTAGATCTTGTGGCCCGATATCGACAGGAGGTCGAGCCGCATCGCCTCGACATCGAGCGGAATCTTGCCGACGGCCTGCGCCGCGTCGGAATGGAGCAGGATCCCCTTCGAGCGGCACAGCGCCCCGATCTCGGCGAGCGGCTGAATGACGCCGATCTCATTGTGCGCGGCCATGACCGAGACCAGCAATGTCCGCTCGGAAAGCGCCTCCGCCAGCTTGTTGAGCGAGACGAGGCCGTCGGGGTCGACCGGCAAATAGGTCACGGCAAAGCCTTCGCGCGCGAGCGCGGCACAGCTTTCGAGCACGCATTTGTGCTCGGTCGCCAGCGCGACGATATGGTCGCGCGGCCGGCCCGTGGTGGGGTGGGCACGGGCAAAACGCGCCGCACCCTTGATCGCGAGGTTGTTCGATTCGGTGGCGCCCGAGGTGAACACGATCTCGCGCGGGTCGGCATGGATCAGCGCCGCGACATCGCCGCGCGCCGCCTCGATCGCCTCGGCGGCGATGCGCCCGTAGGCGTGGCTCGTGCTGTGCGGGTTGCCGAACTGCTCGGTGAAATAGGGTAGCATCGCCTCCAGCACGCGCGGGTCGAGCCGGGTCGAGGACTGATTGTCGAGATAGATCGGCATGGCGTTGGCGCCGCTGTCGGTCATGCCGCGCGGGCTCCTTCGGCAAGATTGCGCCGGCGCCGGTAGAGCGCGGTCCAGGCCCGCAGAAAATGATCGATGTCGGCTTCGGTCGAGCTCCAGCCGAGGCTGACCCGGATCGTCGAGCCGGCGAGTTCGGGCCCCACCCTCATCGCCGCGAGCACGTGGCTCGGTCCGACCTTGCCCGAGGAGCAGGCTGCACCGGCGCTGACCATGACCCCATCGAGATCCAGCGCGATGATTTGGGTCTCGGCGGCAACGCCCGGCATCGCGACCGCCGTCGTGTTGGGCAGGCGCGGAGCGTTAGCGCCCAGCATCACCGCATCGGGCGCCGCGGCGGCGATCTCGGCTTCCAGCATGTCGCGCAATCCGCGAACCCGGTCGTATGCCTCGATTTCGGCCGCAGCCACGCCGGCCGCGGCGGCGAAGCCGGCGATCCCCGGCAGGTTCTCGGTGCCGGCCCGGCGGCCGCGCTCCTGACCGCCACCACGCAACAGCGGCGTCATCTCGATCCCGCCGGTCACGAGCAGCGCGCCGACACCCGGCGGGCCGCCGAGCTTGTGCGCCGACAGGGTGACGAGATCGGCGCCGATTCCTTCGACATCGAGCCCAATCTTGCCGGCGGCCTGCACCGCGTCGCAATGAAAGAGCGCGCCGTGCGTCCGCGCGAGCCGGGCGATCTCGCCCGCCGGCTGCACGACGCCCGTCTCGTTGTTGGCGAGCATCACCGAGACCAGCGCCGGACGCGGATCAAGAGCCAGAGCACGATCGAGCGCGTCGAGCCGCACGATACCGTCATGATCGACCGGAATCTGCTCGCCTTCAGGGACCGCGCGCAACACCGAATCATGTTCGACCGCCGACACCAGGACGCGCCGACGCCCGGCGCCGAGCAGCGCCAGATGGTTCGCCTCGGTGCCGCCGCCGGTGAAGACCACGTCTTCGGGACGCGCGCCGAGCAATGAAGCGACCGACGCGCGGGCCTGCTCGACCGATCGCCGTGCCATCCGGCCCCAGCGATGCACCGAAGACGGGTTCCCGCAATGCGCGAGCGCCGCATTCATCGCCGCAAGCGCTTCGGGGCGAAGCGGTGCGGTCGCATTCCAGTCGAGATAAGTTTCGCCGCGTGCCATTCCTCGGCCACGCACGAGGCCGCCGCTCATGGCGTTCCCGTCGCCGCCGCGCCGGAAAACGCTTCGCGGTGGAGGCGGCCGCTGGTGCCGAGCACGCGGCGCTCGCAAACATCGGCCAGCGACACCGAACTCAGATAGAGGTGGATCTGGTTGCCCAGCTCTTCCCACAGATCGTGCGTCAGGCAGCGTGTGCGGTTGCCGCGGCAGCCGACCGGTGCGCCGGGCGCGCAGCGCGTCGCGCGGATCGGCTCGTCGACGGCGAGGATGATGTCGGCGATCCGCGTGTCGGCCCCGTTGTGGGCGAGCAGATAGCCCCCGCCCGGGCCACGTACGCTCTTGACCAGCCCGCCTTGGCGCAGCTTGGCGAACAGCTGTTCGAGGTAGGACAGCGAGATCTCCTGCCGCTCGGCGATCTCGGCCAGGGAAACCGGGTGGCCGTCGCTGTGGTGGGCGAGGTCGACCATAGCCATCACGGCATAGCGCCCCTTGGTGCTCAACCTCATGATCGAATCCTCAGGAGACGCACTCTTTTTCGCCGGCGCCGTTGCCGCGCTGCGGCTCCGGCAGGTCGATCGTGGGCGAGCCGCCGTGCACCACCCCGGCCTTCTCGACCTCGGCCAGGCGCGCCCGCAGGCTGGTAACCTCGTCGAGCAGGCCGCCGAGGGCTCGGGCGATCGGGTCGGGGATCTCGGGCCCCAGCGCATAAGGCTGAAACACCGGCCGCGCCTCGCTCGATGCGCCGCGGCGGGCGACCGGTTTTGCCGGGATGCCGACCATCGTGGCGCCATCCGGAACCGCGCTCAGCACCACCGCCTGAGCGCCGATGCGGGCGCCGTCCCCGACCCGGAACGGGCCAAGCACCTGTGCGTGCACGCTGACGATGACACCATTGCCGAGCGTCGGGTGCCGTTTTGCGCCGCGGGTCAGCGAGGTGCCGCCGAGCGTTACGCCCTGATAGAGCGTGCAGTCGTCGCCGATCTCGGCGGTCTCGCCGATCACCACGCCCATTCCGTGGTCGATAAACAGGCGCTTGCCTATCCGTGCCCCGGGATGGATTTCGATGCCGGTGAGCATCCTGCCGATATGCGACACGAAGCGGCCGGCGAGCAGCCAGCCATGCCGCCACAGCCAATGGCCGAGGCGGTGGAACAGCAGAGCGTGGAAGCCCGGGTAGCACAGCACGACTTCGAGCCGCGAGCGGGCGGCCGGATCGCGGGCGAGGGTGGCGTCGATTTCGGCGCGCAGGTCTTTCAGAAGCATCGCGATCACTATATTAAGTTCGTCGTGGGCTGCGGCGCAGGGTCGCGCCACATCGCGGACGCCGTCGGCGAGGATATAATTATCCGACGAAAATGATCAAGAATTGCAGTGGCGGGACAAGCCGGGGGGCAACGAGTTTCCGACCTGCGATATGGGATTTGAGCAGGATCGAACATGCCTGACGTGATCATCAATGGGCCGGAGGGCCGCATCGAGGGACGCTACTACCACAGCCGCTCTCCGGCGGCGCCGATGGCGCTGGTGTTGCACCCGCATCCTCAGCACGGCGGCACGATGAACAACAAGGTCGTCTACACCTTGTACCAGTGCTTCGTGCGGCACGGGTTCTCGACCTTGCGCTTCAACTTTCGCGGGGTCGGGCGCAGCCAGGGCAGCTTCGACCGCGGCGAAGGCGAGCTTTCCGACGCCGCCTCGGCCATCGATTGGCTGCAGACCTACAACCCGAACGCCGGCTTCTGCTGGGTCGCGGGCTTTTCGTTCGGTGCCTGGATCGGGATGCAATTGCTGATGCGGCGGCCCGAGATCGAGCGGTTCATCGCGATAGCGCCTCCCGCCAACATCTATGATTTTACTTTTCTGGCGCCCTGCCCGTCATCGGGCCTGATCTTGCAAGGCGACCAGGATACGGTGGTGCCGGTCGAATTGGTGCAGAAGCTGGTCGCCAAGCTGTCGCACCAGCGCGACATCAAAATCGATTTTCGCAAGATCGCCGGCACCGACCACTATTTCGCCGATCGCCTCGATACGATCACGACCCACGTCGACGGCTATATCGACGAGCATGCCCGCCTCGGCGAGAGACCGGCGGCACCAACCCAGTCTCGCGGCGTCCGCTGACGGACCGCGTGAGGACGCCTCAGTCGGCGAACGGGTCGTGCACCAGCACGGTATCCTCGCGCTCCGGGCTCGTCGATAACAGGGCGACGGGTGCTCCGATCATCTCCTCGATCCGCCGGATGTACTTGATCGCTGTCGCCGGCAAATCGGCCCAGGAGCGCGCGCCGCGGGTGCTTTCGCGCCAACCTTCGGCGGTTTCGTAGACCGGCTCAAGCCTCGCCTGAGTGGTCATTCCGGCTGGTACATAGTCATAGGCCTCGCCATCGCAGCGATAGGCGGTGCAGAACTTGACCTCGTCGAAGCCGTCGAGCACGTCGAGCTTGGTCAGCGCGATCCCGTCGATGCCGCCGGTCTTGACCGCCTGCCGCACCGCGACCGCGTCGAACCAGCCGCAGCGCCGCCGCCGGCCGGTCACCGTGCCGAATTCGCGGCCGCGGTCGCCGAGAGTCTCGCCGATGACATCGGTCAGCTCGGTCGGAAACGGGCCGGCGCCGACCCGCGTCGTGTAGGCCTTGGTGATGCCGAGCACGAAGCCGACAGCACCGGGGGCGATCCCCGACCCCGCGGCAGCCTCTCCGGCAAGAGTGTTCGACGAGGTGACGAATGGGTAGGTGCCGTGATCGACGTCGAGCATGGCACCCTGCGCCCCCTCGAACAGGATTCGGCGGCCCGCGCGGCGCGCCTCGTCGAGCAGCCGCCACACCGGCGCGGCATAGGGCAACACCTTGGGCGCGATCTCGCGCAGCCCGGCAAGCAGCCCGGCGCGGTCGAACTCCGGCGCGTCGAGTCCGCGCAGCAGCGCGTTGTGATGCAATAACAGTTCGTCCACCCGGTCTTCGAGCGCCGCCTGGTCGGCGAGGTCGCACACCCGCACCGCGCGGCGCCCCACCTTGTCCTCGTAGGCCGGGCCGATGCCGCGTCCGGTCGTGCCGATTTTCTTCTCGCCTCGCCGTTCCTCGCGGGCTCGTTCGAGCGCGCCGTGCGACGGCAGGATCAGTGCGGCGTTATCGGCGAGGCGCAGCGTGTCGGGCGAGATCGCCAGCCCCTTCGCGCGCATCGTGTCGATTTCGGCGAGGAGCGCCCAGGGATCGACGACGACGCCGTTGCCGATGATCGACAGCTTGCCGGGGCGCACGACCCCCGACGGCAGCAGGCTCAATTTGTATTCGACATTGCCGACGACCAGGGTATGGCCGGCATTGGCCCCGCCCTGAAAGCGCACGACGACATCGGCCCGCTCCGACAGCCAGTCGACGATCTTACCCTTGCCTTCATCGCCCCATTGGGCGCCGACGACAGCGACATTGCCCATGCCTCACCTCCTCCGGCCGAGCGCCACCGGCTTGCCGTCTTCGAGCACATGGTCGCAGCCGAGGCGGCGCGCCTCTGCCCGCCAATCGCCAGCCGGCTCCAGCGCGGCGACGGTGACCCACCGATCCTCGCGCAATAGCCGTGCTCTGCCGCGATCGGCGCCAATCGGAAGCAGCACGCGCCGGGAGGGCGGGGCCTGCGGCAAGGTTTGCAGGATCGTATCTGTATAGAGCGTAAAGCCCGTCGCGGGATCCGGTGCGGCCGGATCGCCAGCGAGATAACGGCCGCCCCGGCCAAGCTCGCCGAACGGGCTCGAAGCCATGGGAAGACCGGCGAAAAAGGTAAAGCTGATGCCGCTGTGATACTCGAAGCCACGGTTCTCGACCGGGTCGACCGTCACCTTGAGGTCAGGGGCGGCGGTGGCGAGCCCGTCGAGCACGGCGCCGAGCCGCGCTCGCTCGGCGCTCGCCCGTTCGGGCAGGTCGAGCCGGTCGAGCGCAATCAGCGCGGCCGCTGCCGGACCCGCCGCGGCGAGCAGCCGGCCCAGCACCTTCCCGGCGTCGCCGGCGACCGCGCCGACCGCCGCGGCGTCCTTGTGGTCGAGCGCGGCCCGCAGCGCCGCGGCCCGCGCGCCCGAGATGGCGTAGGCCTCGGCGACAGCTGGCACCAAGGTCGGCAGCGTGATGTCCACCGAGAGATGGGGCACACCGATCGCCGTCAACGCCTCGCCGGCGACGGCGATCACCTCGACATCCGCCGCCTGGCCCGCCGCCCCGATCAGCTCGGCACCGACCTGGCCGATTTGACGCTCGGGGCGAATTTCCGAGCCATTGACCCGCAGCACCTGGCCGGCATAGGACAGGCGCAGCGGCCGCGGCGCGTTGCCGAGACGGGTCGCCGCGATACGCGCGATCTGCGGGGTCATGTCGGCGCGCACGCCGATCATACGGTGCGAAACGGGGTCCATCGTTCGGAAGGTGGCGGTCGCCATGGTCGCACCGGCACCGGAAAACAATGTCTCTTCGAACTCGACAAGCGGCGGTTTGACGCGCTGATAGCCGTGCGCGGCCAACGTAGCCATCAACTGCGAGACGATCGATGCCTCGAGCTCGGCCTCCGGCGGCAGGAGGTCGTGCATACCGGTCGGCAACAGCGCCGGGTGCGGAGCATCGTTCATGGCCGACCGAGTTTACGCCTGCCCAAGGCTGTCGGCTACTCGGCGCGGCCCTTGCCTAAAAGCGCAGTGCCTTGACCTGGACGACATTGGGCAGGGCCCGGACGGTGTCGAGGATCGCCGGGGTCAGCGCCTGATCAACCTCGACGAGGGCGATGGCGCCCTGGCCCGGGGCGATCCGCCCGAGGTGGAAGGTGGCGATATTGACCCCCGCGGCGCCGAGCGCGTTGCCGAGCGCACCGACAAAGCCTGGCTTATCCAGATTGCGCACAAACAGCATGTTGCCGCCGAGTTCCGCTTCGAGCGCGATGTCCTCGACCGAGACGAGGCGCGGCTTGTCGCCGCCGAACAAGGTGCCGGCAACCTCGCGTCGCCGCCGTTCGGTCGTCACGACGACCCGGATCAGCGTCTGATAATCGACCGGCTCTGGGCGGCGGGTTTCGCTCACGCGAATGTCGCGCTCGCGGCAGATCACCGGCGCGTTGACCATGTTGACCGCCGCGAGCTGCGGCGACAGAAGGCCGGTCAGGACGATCGAGGTCAAGGGCTTGACGTTGAGCTCGGCGATGGCGCCCTCGTACTCGACCGCGACCGCGGCGATGCCGGTTTCGGTCAACTGCCCGGCAAAGCTGCCGAGCTGCTCGGCGAGTTTCATGTAGGGGCTGATCCGCCGGGCCTCCTCGGCGGTCAGCGATGGCGTGTTGACCGCGTTCGAGACGGCACCCGTCAGCAGAAAATCGGCCATCTGCTCGGCGATCTGCAGCGCCACGTTCTCTTGCGCCTCGGCCGTGGCCGCACCCAGATGCGGCGTCGCGACCACATTGTCGCGGCCGAAGAGCGGGTTCTTGATCGCCGGCTCCTCGACGAAGACATCGATGGCAGCGCCGGCGACATGGCCGCTGTCGAGGGCGGCGGCGAGGTCCGCTTCGACGACGAGACCGCCGCGGGCGCAGTTGATCAGCCGCACCCCGCGCTTCATCTTGGCGATCGCCGCGGCGTCGACCAGGTTTTGCGTCGCCTCGGTCAGTGGGGTGTGTAAGGTCACGAAATCAGCGCGGGCGAGGAGCTCGTCCAACGGCACCTTCTCGACGCCGAGATCGAGGGCGCGCTCGGGCGAAAGGAACGGGTCGTAGGCGACGACCTTCATCCGCAGTCCCAGGGCGCGCTCGGCGACGCTCGAGCCGACATTGCCGCAGCCGATCAAGCCCAGCGTCTTGCCGGTCAGCTCGACCCCCATGAAACGCGATTTCTCCCATTTGCCGGTCTGGGTTGAGCGGTCGGCGGCAGGGATCTGCCGACACAGCGCGAACAGCAGCGCGATTGCATGCTCGGCCGCGGTGATCGAATTGCCGTAGGGTGTGTTCATGACGACGATGCCGCGCTGCGTCGCGGCCGCCACGTCGATGTTGTCGACGCCGATCCCGGCCCGGCCGACGACTTTGAGCCGCGGGGCGCCGGCCAAGAGCTCGGCGGTGACCTTGGTCGCCGAGCGCACGGCGAGCCCGTCATAGCCCGCGATACGTTCTTTGAGCTCATCGGCCCCGATGCCGGGCAGCATGTCGACCTCGATGCCGCGCGCGGTGAGAATTTCGGCGGCGCGCGCGCTCAGGGCGTCGGAAATCAGCACTTTCGGCATGACCGTTTCCTCTAGGCCGCCTTGGCGGCTCGGCGCTGCTCGTCCCAGGCCCAATCGAGCCACGGGATCAGCGCCTGGACATCGCTCGTCTCGACCGTGGCCCCAGTCCAGATGCGGATGCCGGGTGGCGAGGCGATGTGGCTCGCTATGTCGTACGCCGCACCTTCCTCTTCGAGCCGCCGAGTCATCGCCCGAACTGTCCCAAAGCGCTCTTCGGGGGAGAGGCCGGTGAACCAGGGATCGGCGATCCTGAACTGCGGTGAGGTGCAGGAGATTGTCGCCGGGTCTTCGGCGAGAAACTCGACCCAGGCCGATTGCTCGGCCCAGTTGGCAAGCGCCGCCAAATTTCGCTCCGAGCGCGCCACCAGCCCGTCGAGCCCGCCGACCGATTGCGCCCATCTGAGGGAATCGAGCGCATCCTCGACGCAGAGCAGCGACGGCGTGTTGATCGTCTCGCCGCGAAAGACGCCTTCGATCAATTTGCCTTTCGCGGTCAGCCGAAAGAGCTTGGGCATGGGCCATGGCGGCGTGTGGCTCTCCAGCCGCTCGACCGCCCGCGGCGACAGCGCCAGCATGCCGTGACCCGCCTCGCCGCCCAGCGCCTTTTGCCACGACCAGGTGACGACATCGAGCTTGTCCCAGGGCAGCCGCATCGCGAAGACGGCCGAAGTCGCATCGCAGATCGCAAGCCCTCGGCGATCGGCCGCGATCCAGTCGCCATTCGGCACCCGCACCCCCGCGGTGGTGCCGTTCCACGGAAAGACCACATCGCGGTCGGGATCGACTTGCGACAGGTCGGGGAGCTTGCCGTAGGGCGCCCGCAGCACGCGTACGTTGGGGAGCCTCAATTGGGCCACGTCGGCGACCCAACCCTCGCCGAAATTCTCCCAGGCCAGCATGTCGACGCCGCGCGCGCCCAAAAGCGACCACATCGCGATCTCGATCGCGCCGGTATCGGAGCCAGCGACAATGCCGACGCGCCAATCGTCCGGGACGCCGAGGATCGTGCGCGAGAGATCGACCGCCTCGACGATCCGCGCCTTGCCGACCCCCGACCGGTGCGATCGCCCGACCAGCGCGTCGGCCAGCGCCCCCGGCGACCAGCCGGGCCGTTTGGCGCACGGGCCGGAGGAAAAGCACGGATTGCGCGGGCGCCGGTTCGGCTTCTTCATGCTATTCCTCTCAGAATAGAAGCGGCCCGTTGGGGGGCCGTGTCCCGCACCGGACCTTATGGGCGAGCCTGATCGGCGTCAATGCGGCGGTGCACCATTAACCACGCTGCGCCTCGACGCGCTCCGCCCGCCCGACTTTGCCGCTCGAGGCAGCGCGAGGTTATGGACAGAGGCAGGTGAGGCCGATGCGGCGGGAAGGACGGCTTCACCCCTCCTGCTTGAGGCGGCTGGACAGGAGCTCGCCGCGCCGTTCGAGAACCGGATAGGCCGCGGCGGAGAGGTGCGCGTTGATCCGCTTGAGGTCACGCAACAGGTCGAGGTGGAGCGCGCTGGTCTCGACGCTTTCGACCCGCCCGGCGCGGATCCGCGCGAAATGCGCCTCGGTCGCGCGCATTTCGAGATCGCGGAACACCTCCTTCTCGCCGAGCAGCCCGCGCGCGGCCCGCGCATCGTCGGTCATGAACACCGCGGCGCCAGTGCGCAAATTGGTAGCCAGCCGCTGGAGCATCTCGCGGATCTCGACCTGGCCCTCGGGCGAGAACGCCAGATTGCGCTTAAGCCGCTTTGCGGCACCGCCCATCACGCCGTGCTCAAGGATGTCGCCGGCGTGCTCGAGGTTGGTGACGAAAGCGAGGATTTCCGACAGCCGGCGGTCGTCCTCGGCGTCGAGGGTTTCGTGGTCGAGCGAGGTCAGATACGCCTTGACCGCACTGTTCAGCCGATCGAGCACATCATCGAGGCGCTTGGTCTCGGTGATACGCTTGCGGTCGCCGCGGTCGAGCGCGTCGAGGGCGGCGTGTAGCATCGATTCGAGAATATCGGCCATGCGCAGCGCCTCGCGCGAGGCGGCGGTGAGCGCGACCGCCGGCGTTTCGGTCGCCGCCTGGTCGAGATAGACCGGGCGCGACGGGTCGGCCGGGACGGCGCGCGACGGCAGCATCCAGCCGAGAAGCCGCGCCAACGGGCGCAACGCCGGGAAAAACATCGCCGCCATGACGAGGTTGAAGAGGGTATGGAAGTCGGCCACCGCGCGCGAGGAGTTGGGCTCGAGGGAAACCAGCCAAGGGCCGATGAAACCGAGGAGCGCCAGCCCGAGGGCGCACCCGGCCAGCCGGTTCAACAGATTGCCAAGCGGCAGGCGCTTGGCGGCGGGATCGCCGTTCGAAGCGGATTCGAGAAGCGGGTTCAGCGCAGTGCCGAGATTGGCGCCGAGGACGAGGGCGAAGGCGGCGTGCGGCGGCACCACGCCCTGCGCGGCGAAGGACATGATCAGGAGGACGACGGCGACGCTCGAATGCGCCGCCCACGTCAGCGCCGCGGCCAGCACCACATCG
The DNA here is from genome assembly GCA_963781215.1 of uncultured Alphaproteobacteria bacterium. Classification (GTDB taxonomy): domain Bacteria; phylum Pseudomonadota; class Alphaproteobacteria; order ATCC43930; family CGMCC-115725; genus AP-15. The sequence goes on along the minus strand of CAWAFE010000015.1, from coordinate 8,628 downwards.
ATCAGCGGCACCGTGGCGACGGCGCCCAAGAGCAGGCGCAGGCTCGGCACGTCTTCGTACGGGATCAGGATCACCAGGAGCTGGCTCAGCGCGATCAGCATCAGCCCGAGGCCGATCGCGACCCGGCCGAGGTCGCGGGTGCGCGTGACCGTGCCGCGGCGGAACATCATGACGCCGATCAGGATAAACAGCGGCGCCACCCGCGAGATGTCGAACGACAGCAGCTGGACGATCAGGGTCGTGCCGACATTGGCGCCCAGCATCGCCGCCATCCCCGGCACCAGATCGACCAGCCCGCCCGCGGCAAAGCCGGTGATCATCAGCCCGGTCGCCGTGCTGCTCTGCAATATCGCGGTGATCCCGAGGCCGGCGAGAAATGCCTTGGCGCGGCTGCCGAGCGCGGCGCCGAGCACGCGCCGCAGGTGCGGCCCGAAAGCGCGCTGGATGCCGGTCTGGACCATGTGCACTCCCCACAGCAGGAGAGCGACTAGTCCGGCGAGGTCGATCAATGTCAGAGTGGCGTTCATCCTCGCCTCCCCGGAACCTGGAGCGGGCGCGCGATCATAGCGCGCGATCGGAAAGAATTGGAGAAGCGTGCAGCAAGGTTCGCCGACGGTTTGTCCCGGCTGCGGCCGCGCGGCGAATTTGCCGGCCGGAAGCAACGCCGCGGCGATGACCGCTCTGCGCGGGGCGCGGGCGGTAAAGCTTTGTGCCGCGCGGCCGTTGGGCGCTATGATGCCGGCCGCATTCCAGCCGAGGGAGGATTTGATGGCGGATACACATGTCTACGCCGGCGCGGCGCGGTCGATGGGCGGGACGCTCGGCGGCGTTTTTCGCCAGACCGTCGGCGACCAGGGATGGGAGCACCTGACCAACGGCCTGCCGGAAGGGACCGAGGTCCATGCGATCACGGTGCACCCGGAAAACCCGGATGTCGTTTATATCGGCACCACCAAGGGCAGCTATCGCAGCAGCAACCGCGGGGCGCGCTGGGAGCGGCTGAACCTGCCCGAGGATGCCGACATCTGGTCGGTCTGCATCCATCCGAAGAACCCGCGAATTGTCTATGCCGGCGCCACCCCGCCCGCGGTCTATCGCAGCGACGACGGCGGCGACACCTGGCGCAAGACGGCCGATCCAGGCCTGCCCGACCGGGTGATCATGGCTTTTGCCTGCCGGGTCATGCGGCTCGACATCGATCCCAATTCGCCCGACGACGTCTATGCGACGCTCGAAGCCAATGGTGCGATGCGCAGCCGCAACCGCGGCGAGAGCTGGGAAGACTGCACCGCCGATCTGATCCGCTTTTGCGAGCAGCCGAAATACAAGAGCCGGATCGGCAGCCAGACCGAGATCGAGGGCATGCTCGACGGCCACGCGCTCGCCTGCAGCGCCGCCGCGCCCGGCACCGTGTTTCTGGCCAACCGCATGGGCCTCTTCCGCAGCGGCGACCACGGCGACCATTGGCAGGACATGGAGATCGGCCGCTTCTCGCCGCTGACCTATGGCCGCGACATCCGCGTCTCGCCGCACGACCCCAAGGTCATGTTCGCCTGCCTGAGCCCGGCGGCGCGCAGCACCGACGGCTCGATCTGGCGCAGCCAGGATGTCGGCCAGACCTGGAAGCGGTTCGACCACGGCATCAAGGCCGAGGCGACGATGATGGGGGTCGCGGTGCATCCCAAGGACCCGAGCCAGGTCTACGGCGTCTCGCGCTTTGGCCAGGTGTTCGGCACCCAGGACGGCGGCAAGAGCTGGAGCGAGAGCCGGCTCCCCGAAGGGGTCCGCGACGTCTACGCGGTCGCCTGCGGCTGAGACGGCGGCCTTCGCGCCCGGATCGGGCGATCTCTTCGGCGAGCGCATAGAGCGTCTCGCCGAAGGAGCGGTCCTGCTGCGCGGCTTCGCGCGGCGGGAGGCGGCGGATTTGGTCGCTGCAGTGGCGGCGGTCGCCGCGAGCGGCGCCGTTCCGCCACATGGTCACGCCGGGCGGGTTCCGAATGTCGGTGGCGATGACCAATTGCGGCCGGGCTGGCTGGGTGACCGACCGGAGCGGCTATCGCTACGACGCGCTCGAACCGACGACCGGCCGCCGCTGGCCGGCGATGCCGCCGCTGTTCCGAGCGTTGGCTGCGGATGCGGCGGCCGCGGCCGGCTACGACGGCTTCGCCCCCGACGCCTGCCTGATCAACGCCTACGAACCCGGCGCCAAATTGTCATTGCACCGCGACGAGGACGAGCGCGACATGACGGCGCCGATTGTGTCGGTCTCGCTCGGCCTGCCGGCGGTGTTTCTGTTCGGCGGCAACCGCCGAGGCGACAGGCCGCGGCATATCCCGCTGGCGAGCGGCGATGTCGCAGTCTGGGGCGGCGCGTCGCGCCTCTTCTATCACGGCATCGCACCATTGGCCGACGGCGACCACCCGCTAACCGGCCGCCGCCGGATCAACCTCACCTTCCGCAAGGCGCTCTGAGCCAGCGGCCGCCACGCCGGGATCGATCCCTAGTCGATCCTGCGATCAATCCGTGACAGGCACCCGAACGCCTGGGTTTGGGTCTTCTTGTAGCCGACCCACCATGCATTCAGCTCGCCGAACCAGGCGGGCACGGTGCTTGCCGCCGCGCCGAGCAATATCGCTTCCGCGGCGCCGGCGATTCCCGCGGGATCCCAGGCATAAGCCGCCAGCGTCGTCACCAGCCCGAGACCGGCAGTCAGCCCTCGCAAACGAAACCGCTCGCGGCTCCATGTTTCGAAATCCGCCCGGATCTTTTCCGCTCTCGCCGCATTCGGCTGCCCTTGGGCTTGAGCCAGCCGGTACTCGTGCTCGATCATCTCCCAAAATTCTTTGAGCCCGTGGGCTTGCGCGTCGGCGCGCAGGTCGAGGATTCGCTTCGGCTCGATTGGCGGCAGCTTGGGCAGGTTTAGAAAGATCACGCTCTGGGCAAGATCGATCTCGCCACTTGCCGTTCTCGAGTTCGAACATTTCGATCCCCGGCAGATCCCCGCGCGTAAAGTGAAACCGCAGCGCCAGCCTCTCGTAAATCGATTTCGGGGCGCCGACGATCTCGCGTATCGACTGGCCGTCGAATTCGTGACGGTGCGCGGCATGATTGGTGGCACTCGGCCCGGGGAGCCGCTCGAAGATTTGCTCCTTGAACAGATCGTCCAAGGCGGCGTCCCACTGGCGGACATCCTGGCGCACAGTGTCCTCTCTCAGCGCCGCGACCGCATCGGGCAGGGCTTCGGCTTCTTCGAGCACCTTCTGCATCGTATCGCCGACGCGCTCGTAGGGAAGCCAAGTCTTTTCACAGAAGATGGCGAGGGTGGCGACAAGGGTCGGCTCGTCGATCCGCAGCCCTTGGCTATAGGTTACCACGCGCATCGGCAGCAATCCCTTCCCCCATGCGACGCGCTCAGCCCCAAACTTCGCGCGCGGTGTCGACCACAAGGCGGAGCTTGGCGGCCTGCTCCTCGATCGTCAGCGCGTTGCCGTCGACGGTCGACGAAAAACCGCATTGCGGCGAGAGGCAGAGCTGGTCGAGCGGCACGTATTTCGCCGCCTCGTCGATCCGGCGCTTCAAATCGTCCTTGCTTTCGAGGGCGGCGCGCTTGCTGGTGACCAGGCCGAGCACGACCTTCTTGCTGCCGCGCGGCACAAAGCGCAGCGGTTCGAACCCGCCCGAGCGCGAGTCGTCATATTCGAGAAAGAAGCCGTCGACCGTCAATTCGCCGAACAGCGCCTCGGCGACATGGTCGTAGCCGCCCTCGGCCATCCACGAAGAACGGAAATTGCCGCGGCACATATGGGTGCACACGGTCATGCCGGCGGGCCGGCCGGCGAGTGCCGCGTTGATGACCTTGATGTTGGTCAGGTGCTGGGTGTCGCCGTCGCCGCCGATGCCGGTCACATAGGCGCGCTGCGCCGGGTCGTTCAGGTAGGCGAGGCTGGTGTCGTCGAGCTGCAGATAGGTGCAGCCGAGACCGTGCAACGCCGCGATCTCCGCGGCATAGACCCGGGCGAGGTCGGCCCAGAATTCCTCCATGTCGGGATAGACATTCGCGTCGATCGCCGCCCGGCCGCCGCGGTAGTGCAGCATCGAGGGCGACGGGATCGTCAGCTTCGGGGTCGTCCCCGCCGGTGCCGCCGATTTCAGAAAGGCAAAATCCTCGCCGAAGATCGTCTCGTCGAGCGAGAGCTTGCCGCCAATGCGAAACGCTCCGAGCGCGGCCTCAACCGTGCCGGCCTCGTTTCTGAACGGGAGGCGCAATGTCTGGTCGGTCTTGGCGACCCCGCCGACGCGGTAGAGGAAATCCATGTGCCACGAGCCGCGGCGGAACTCGCCGTCGGTCACACCCTGGAGCCCGACCTCCTGCTGCATCCGCGCCGCAGTCGCGGATCGCCGCATCCTCGACCCGCCGCAGCTCCCCGGCCGAGAGCCGGCCGGCCTGATGATCCGCCCGCGCCCGCAGCAATTCAGGCGGCCGCAACAGGCTCCCGACATGATCGGCGCGAAACGGCGGACCCGACAGATCGGTCACTGGAACCCTCCCATTTCAAGACGGCTGTAATACGCCGATTCCACGTCCTTCACCCGATCATGACCCTCGGGCTTCCTTGCAGGGGTTCACCCAACGAAGACCGGCAAATCGGGCAAAATCCGCATCTGTAGAGTACAAGACATACCCGCGCTCCATCGCAAGCACCGCCAAGTGGGCATCCGTGGTGAGATTGCCGGCGGTCCCGAGACGCTCGAGCTCAGCCCGAAGCCGCGCAAAGTGCGTGTTCGACGGCTGCGCGATATGAACATGCGGCAACGCCAGCCAAGCCTGAAGCTGCTCCATTACCCGCTGAACCGAAAGCGGACGCACCACCACCCTGCGGTTGGTCGTGATGCGGACAAAACCGAGCACGGCGGCCCAGGCGAGTCCGACGCCTTCGGTCCCCGAAAGACAGGCGTCCCACCACAGATTGGCCCTGTCATGAAGCGCGGAGTCAGCGTTGTGCGCGTGAACGAGGACGTTTACGTCGGGCAAAATCATCGATTTTTTCCGCGAGAGCCTCCGCCTCCAGCTCATCCGCCAGCTGCCCGAGCTTGTCGAGATCGACGCCCGGCCTGAATCCGAAGGAATGCGAAATCGTCTTCGGGGCGGGATGGCGCGTCTCGGCGGGCTCGCCGATGCCGGCGCGAATCGCCCGATTGACAGCTTCCTTAAACGGCAGGCCGAGTTCCCGCGCGCGCTCTTTCAACAGTCCGGCGAGATCGTCATCGAGCGTCAGCGTCGTCCGCATATGCGGCATCATTGATGTCTTAATGACTGATGTCAAGGCATCAAATTTTCAAATGGCCGGGACTTCGCCAGTGTGGAGCGTACCCAGGGCTGCTTCGACCGGTGCCGGCTTTCTGCAGAATTGCATGCGCAGGGTGTGGTTCGATTTGCCGACCCCGCCGACGCGGTAGAGAAAATCCATGTGCCACGACCCGCGGCGGAACTCGCCGTCGGTCACACCCTGGAGCCCGACCTCCTGCTGCATCCGAACGAGATCGCGAATGGCCCCATCCTCGACCCGCCGCAGCTCCCCAGCCGAAATCCGCCCTGCCTGCTGCCCGGCCCGCGCGCGCAGCAACACCGCCGGCTGCAGCAAGCTGCCGACATGGTCGGCCCGGAACGGCGGCCCCGACATATCGCTCATCGCAACCTCCCCGTTTCATGGCGTATTGTAGCCCAGCCCTTTTACGTCATTGCGAGACGGGGAAGTAGTCTCGCCTTTGAGGATGTCATGCCGGAGAACACCCCAGACCTGTTTGAGATCATGGCGACGACCCGATCGATGCGGCGCTTGAAGCCGGACCCCGTACCGGTCGAGTTGATCCGACAAATCCTGGAAGCGGGCGTGTCCGCGCCGTCCGGCGGCAACATGCAGCGCTGGCGGTTCCTGGTCGTCCGGGACCCCATAGTCAAGCAGACGGTCGGCTCCTATTACAAGCGGGCCTGGGACGAGGTGGTGAGCCCTCGATATCGAACGGGAAAACCGGCTCCCGGAACGAGCCCGGAGCGGTTCGCGCGCATGCTCAATGCAGCCCAATATCTGGCCGACCATATCCATGAGGCCCCGGTGTGGATCGTCCCGTGCATGGAGGGAGCAAACCCCGGCCGCACGGCCGGCTCATCGGTCTATCCGGCCGTCCAGAACATGCTGCTGGCGGCGCGCGCGCTCGGTCTCGGTGCGACCTTGACGACGCTATACCTGAACTTCGAGAAGGAGGTCGAGGCCGCTTTCGGCTTACCGGCCGAGGTGCACTCGTACGCCCTTCTGCCGATCGGCTACCCGATGGGCCGCTTCGGGCCGGTTCGCCGTGTTCGCGTTGATGATATCGTCTACGCGGACCGCTGGGGTCAGCCGTACCGGGACTAGCAGCGGCCACGCAAAGAGGAGAGCGCGATGAAACTGCCCCAAATCGGCGGCTGCCAATGCGGCAAGATCCGCTACGAGATCACGCAAGCTCCGCAGCTGGTCTACACATGCCACTGCACCGATTGCCAGCGTCTGACGAGCAGCGCCTTCTCTTTGGGGCTCGTCGTGACGGAGACCGCCTTTCATCTCAGCGGAATCGAGCCGCGACCGCTCCAGCGCGCCGCGGACAGCGGGCGCGTCAACACCCGGTTGGTGTGTCCGGAGTGCGGCTCCTGGGTTTGTGGCATGCCGAGGGATGGCGTGGTTCGAGTGCGCGGGGGCACGCTAGACGATACCTCTTGGTTGCGACCGACAAGGCATATCTGGACCCGCAGCAAACAGCCCTGGATCACGCTCCCGCAGAGCGATGAGATTTTCGAGGTGCAGCCGGCCACCTAGTGTCCTGGCTCTCAATTGCCGTGCAAGAACTCATGCTGCGGCGGTGTTGTCCAGTGCGGCGCGGGCGCGTTTGATTTTGGCGAGAATCGCCGCCCCCTGCGCCCGCCAGACATAGGGTTTGGGATCGGCGTTGCGCTGCGCCAGATAGGTCTTGATGTCGCGGACGAGTTGGTTGACCGAGGCGAAGCTGCCGGCGCGGATGACCTCGCCTGTCAGATCGGCGAAGAAGCGCTCGACCAAATTGAGCCAGGACGATGACGTCGGCGTGAAATGCATGGTAAAGCGGGGATGCCGCCGCAGCCACGCCTGCACCTTGGGGTGCTTGTGGGTGGCATAATTGTCGGCGATCAGATGCAGGGCGAGATCGCGTGGCGTCTCGCGGTCGATCTGCTTGAGAAAACGCCGCCATTCGACGTGGGTATGGCTCGCCTCGGTGCGCGCGATCAGCTTGCCCGTGATTTGCTCAAGGGCGGCGAACAAGGTGATTGTGCCATGGCGGACATAATCGTGCGTCATCGTGCGCGGACGCTTGGCCGCCAGCGGCAAGCCGAGCTGGGTGCGTTCGAGCGCCTGACACTGGCTTTTCTCATCGCAGCACAGCACCAGCGCGTGGTCAGGCGGGTCGAGATAGAGACCGATCACGTCCCAGAACTTCTCTTCGAACCGCGGGTCGTTGGACAATTTGAAGGTCTTTATCCGGTGCGGCTTGATCTCGTTGCCGGACCAGATGCGCTGCACCGAACTGGCCGAAACGCCGGCGTGGCGGGCCATCGAACGAATGCTCCAGCGCTGTCGGCCGGGCGGCGGGCGCGTCGCCTCGGCAATGACGCGCGCCACTGTCGCCGCCGCAATCGAGGCCTTGCGACCCCGACCCGGTTCATCGCCAAGCCCATCCAGCCCCAACCGGGCAAAGCGGGAGGACCACAGCGAGACGCGCTTTGCCGTCGTGCCCAGCCGTTCGGCGACGGCGGCAACGCCAAGCCCCGCGACGCGAAGCAGGATGATCTCGGCGCGGTCGCGGTCGCGCACGCCAATTGTCGAGGACCGCGACCGCCGTCGCAGTTCCGCCATCACCCCCGGCTCAGCCTGCAGCCGCTTGATCGGACGCGCCATCCGCAACCCCCCAGCATTGACGCACCAGGAAATATTACCCGATAATTGCGGGGCAGGACACTAGCTGACCGGCGCCTCGCGCCCGCAGCAGCCGTCTCAAAGAGCAGATCGAGCCTTTGCAACCTCGCGCAACGCCCATGCTCGGCACTGTCACCCTCGACACCCCTGCAAATCCGCGGGAAGCGTCGTCTGTAATCGGCACAGAGGTGACATTTTGATCGGGCGCCTACACGTGAGGGTGAAGTCGGAAACCTGGCCGGATATGATCCAAGTCTGGCACCAACAGCTCGTCCCCGGGCGGCGGGCGCTGGCCGCATCAGGCGCTGGCCAACCAGACGCCGATGGCGGTTTGGCGCAACGGCGCGCTCGGCGAGAGGGCTGTGGATATGACCCCGCGGGTCGTTGCCCGCGGGTTGGACAACGCCGACGCGTTGCCCACATACCCACAGCCGCAACAGCCACCACAAGTCCTTGTAGCTTGATTTGACGAGGTCGGAACGGCAGCGCTTACAACTAACAATCCGGCGTCAATGGTCCTGCGCCTGGGGTCCACTTCACTACGGCCCAGGCGGCCCCGAAAGTCCCGGCGAGTATATCTTTTCGGAGTCACTCCGAAATGCGCGCCCACAGTCTTCGAGGACCTGAAGCGGCCAGGATCGTCGAT
>CAWAFE010000014.1:0-34920 GCA_963781215.1 uncultured Alphaproteobacteria bacterium | reverse complement strand
TCGATTGCCAGGTCACCATCTGCCATTGCCCGCCGCGGTTGGCGTAGACATCGGTGAAGCGGACGCCGAAGCTGTTGGGGCGGCCGTTCGCCATGACGCTGATCCGGGCCGACCCGGTCAACACGACGCTGTCGCCGAGGTCCTGCGCCTTGACGTCGGAGGGGACGACCGAGGTGTAGACCGTCGAGCCCAATTCCATGTTGCCGATCAGGCTCGCCTTGGTGTCGATCCGCGCCGAGGAGTGCGTGTAGACGAGATCGTCGGCGATCACCGCCTTCAAGGTGGCGATGTCCTTCTGCGCCATCGCGTCCATGCGCTTTTTGTCGAGATCGATGATCTTTTGCCCGTTGCCTGCCATTTCTCTCTCTCCTCCAAGGGGTTGCGGCGCCGCTCTTCAGCGGACCTCCAGCACCAGCTTGCCCTGCAGATGGCGCCCCTCGCTGACCCGGTGCGCCTCGGCCGCGTCGGCGAGCTTATAGCGGATGATGTTGGGCGGCCAGACCGCACCCCGCTCCCAGAGCGCCAACATCCGCTCGAGATGGGCGCGGTCGCGGGTAACGTTCGGGCGCATCACCTCGACATCCTTGCGGCTCGGCTGAAACCCCGCCGGCGCCGCGGCGATCCAGACGAGCCGTCCGCCGGGCTTCAGCACCGCGTAGGAGCGCACCTGCACCTCGCCGCCGACGGTGTCGAAGACCACGTCGCAGGGGCCGGCGGCCGTCGTGAAATCCTGCGCGTTGTAGTCGATCGCCCGGTCGGCGCCGAGGCTCTTTACATAGTCGTGGTTGCGGGCGCTGGCCGTGGTAACGACTGTGGCACCCAGATGCTTCGCCAGCTGGATCGCAAACCCGGCGACGCCGCCGGCACCCCCCTGGATCAGGATGGTTTCGCCGGCTTTCAGCTTTGCCGTGTCCTCGACCGCCCACAGCGCGGTCAGGCTCGTCAGCCCCAGCGCCGCCGCTTCGGCATGCCCGAGACGGTCCGGCTTCCTGGCGATGATCGCCGCCTTGATCGCGAGCTTTTCGGCATAGCAGCCCTCGATCCCCTGATCGGTGACCCCGAAGACCGCGTCGCCGGTCTTGAAATCGCCGACCCCGGGGCCGATTGCGGCGACCACGCCGGAGAAGTCGCGACCCAGGATGTGCGGGAAGCGAAGGTTGCCGGCCCCGCCACCGCCCAAACGGACCTTGTAATCGGCGGCGTTGATGCTGGCCGCGTGGATATCGACCACGACCTCGCCCGGCCCGGCGCTCGGGTCCGGGACCTCGCCCAATTGCAGCATCTCCGGGCCGCCATGGCCCGTCGAGCAGCATCGCCTTCATCGCCCCCTCCTGTGCCGTGCCTCCTCGGCCGGCCGGAACCGGCTGTCGGGCGATCCTACCGACTCGACCTCGGCACTGCCAGCATGTCTCAGAGCCTGGCGATGGCCGCCGGCAGGCCGAAGCAGGCCGCGGCCACGGCGAGGCAGACGAGCCAGGCGCCGATCACGTCGCGCTTGCCGACGGGGAAGGCGCTGGGGTGATACCACATGGCTCGTCTCGCTCGTCTTAGGATGATTTGCCGGAGGGCGTGACGACGATTTTCCCAACCATGTACGGGTGCAAGGTGCAGAAATACTCGTACTCGCCCGGCGTGACGAAGGTGTGGGAGTAGGTCTCATCGGTGTCGAGAGCGCCCGACGCAAAGGCCTTGTCGGTCGCCCGGACATTGTGCGCGGTGTCGTCGTCGTTCTTCCAGGTCACCGTCGTACCGGCGGCGACGGTCAGGGTCGCCGGCGCGTAGGCATGGTTGTCGATCACGATCGTGGCCGGGCTCGCCGCGAGCTTGACCTCCGCCCCGCCCGCGACGCCGACGGCGAAGAGAGCGATCGCTCCGGCCGCGCCGAGGAGCCGGATGGTCGCGTTGCGCATGGCGGCATCCCTCAGGCGACGAGCGGGCTGTCGGTCAAGGCGGGTGCGCCCTTGCCCGGCACGTAGTTGACCGTGCGGATGCCGAGATATTTGCGCAAATCCGCGGCGGCCACGTCCTTCATCGGTCCGGGAGCGGGGGCGCTGCCCGGCGCCGGCTGCGGAAAGGCGGTCGACGCCGCGGTGTGGAAGGTGACGTTGCCCTCGACCTTCTGGATGATCTGGTGGATGTGGCCGTTGAGCACGGTCACCGAGCCGAAGCGCTTCAGGTAGCCCAGAGCGCGGCCGGCATCCTCGGTGCCCCAGCCCCATTGCTGGTAGATCGTCCACATCGGCAGATGCGCCATGACCACGATCGGGGTGCTGGCCGACAGGTGGTCGACATCCTTCTCCAGCCATTCGAGCTGCTCGTCGCCGAGGGTGGCGAGGCCGGCCGATTTGAAGCCGGGCTGGAAGTTGAAGACGTTGATCAAGCCGATGAAATGCACGCCCCCCATGTCGAAGCTGTACCAGCCCTTGCCCTGCGAGCCCTTGCCGTAGCGGGCGAGATAGGCCTTGCCATTGTCGGCGTCGGCGACGTCGTGCTCACCCGGAATGTAGAACACCTGCCTGTTCGCGCCCTTGATCACCTGGTCGGCGCCGTCCCACTGTTCCTCCTTCGAGGTGTGGCTGATATCGCCGGTATGGACGAGGAAGGCAGGCTGATTGGGCATCGCCTTGATCTTGTCGATCGCCTCGGCCAAGGTCGCTTGCGGGTCGGGGTTCGGCGGCTGGTGAAAGCCGATATGGCTGTCGCTGATCTGCACGAAGGTGAGGCCGATCTGCGGCGTCTCGGCGGCGGCTGCCGCGCCGATCAGCCCCAAAGTGCGCGGCACCCCACCGCTCAGGCCCCAGACCACGCCGGTTCCGCCCCAACCCATGCACTTTAGCAGGCCGCGGCGGTTGATACCGGCACCGCCCGGCATTTTGCTCTCGTCACGATCGGCCATCTTTTCTCTCCTCAATGGGATGATGATTGCGCCGATCCAGACCGTTACCCCGCGGGGTTTATTCCCCAAGGCGCGCTCGATCGCGTCCGGGAAATATTCCAGGTCCGGCCCCGGTCAGCTTCACCTGTACGACACGGGAAATCTGGGGTTGAGCGTGATTGCCGTGAAACCGGGCCTGACCGAGCCGGCGCCTCGGCCCGAGAGCTATGATCGGGTCATGAAGGCGCCTGGGCTCGCCCAAACCAGGGCGAAGGCGGCGGCGACCAGCAGCAAACTCGCCCAATGCGAGCCTGCGCTATGCGCTGTTGCCGGCCCAGCCGGTCCTCGGCCTCCTGCACACCGACGCGCGGGGGCTCGGGTGGACTTCTATTTCGTGGGCGAGCTGCCTGTGATCATCGGACGCGATAAGATCTTGGCCAGGGAAATCCTCGCGGCGCACGAGATCGTCGGGTTGGCGCTGCTGGCGGTCGTCGCGCTGCACGCGGCGGCCGCGCTCTTCCACCATTTCATCGGCGCGACGGCGTTCTCAAAGCGATGTTGCCGGGCCGCCGCCGCTGAGGTAAGCCCACGGGACGCGGTTCCGGGAGAGGGGGACAGGTGATGCGATATCCGGCATGGATTGGCGCTTGCCTCTTGCTGGCGGGCTGCTCCTCCGGCTCGGACCATTCGGCGACCCTTGTTCTGAACAACCCCTATTGGGACCGCGTCAATGTCGAGGCGGTGATCACCAAGAGCACCGATTGCGACAATCGCGGCGCCGCCTATGTCGCGACCAAGGAATTCGTCATGGTCAAGGACCGCACGCAGAAGATCGAGGCGCCGAACGCCGAGAGCATCTGCTGGCGCCACGACCGCAACCCGAACAATCCCACTCGCGGCGATTGGTCGGGATGGAGTTGGGTCACCTTGTTTCCGGGCCAGGAGACCCAGACCGACCTCTAGCCGGGCGCCGCCCGCCGCCTTCACGCCATGCTTCGCGCCGGAGTGGGAATGCGGTTAAGATCGGACGGCACACGGCGCCGGGAGTTCACCAATGTCGCAGCACCACGTATTGCGGGCCAGCCCCGAGACCTGCCATTGGGGGTTCTTCGACGCCGGGCTGCAGCCGGTGTTGACCGTCGCGTCGGGCGACACGGTGACGATCGACAGCGTCTCCGGCGGACCCGATATCCTGCCGCAGGGCGGCCGCTTTGACATCCTCTCCGAGCATCTGGCGATCCATCAGACGCTGGAGCCGCGCCTCGGTGCACACATCCTGACCGGGCCGATCGCTGTCGAGGGGGCCGAGCCCGGCGATGTCCTCGAAATCCAAATCCTGTCGGTCGATCCCCGGCAGAACTGGGGCTATACCCGCATCCGGCCGCTCTCCGGGACCCTGCCGGAGGATTTCCCGGTCCGCAAAACCTGGCATACCGGGATCGACCGCCAGCGCGGCATGGCGACCCTGCCTTGGGGGGCCGAGATCGAATTGGCGCCGTTCTTCGGGGTGATGGGGGTGGCGCCGCCGCCAGTCTATGGCGCTGTGACCTCGATCGTGCCGCGCGAGTTCGGCGGCAACATGGATTTGAAGGAGCTGGTCGCCGGCACGACCTTATATCTGCCGGTCTGGACGGCGGGGGCGCTGTTCTCGGCCGGCGACGGGCACGGTGTGCAGGGCGACGGCGAGGTCTGCGTGACCGCACTCGAAACCGCCCTCACTGGCACCTTCCGCCTCGTGTTGCGCAGGGACATGCACCTCGACCTGCCGCGTGTCGAGACGCCGTCGCATCACATCACCATGGGCTTCAACGAGGACCTCGACGATGCCGCCAAGACCGCGCTGCGCCAAATGATTACGCTGATCGGTGAGCGCCTCGGCCTGCCGCCGGACGACGCCTACATGTTCTGCAGCCTTGCCGTCGACATGCGCGTCACCCAGCTGGTCGATGGCAACAAGGGCATCCACGCGATGCTGCCGAAGCGTTACGCCGATGTTCCTTGAGCGCGCCCGCTTTCCGCGGCCCTGCCGCTTGGGAAATCTTCCTTGGCTCCTGGGACGGGCCGATATAAGGAGAAATCGCTGCGCGCTTCCCCGGCACCCTTTGATGGCGCCGGGCGCTATGGGTGGTGTTTTCCGCGCTCCCGACGGCGATAGTGACGACGCCCTCGCCGCGCGAATCGGAGAGTGGCTCTGCGAGCAAGATGAGGTGGAACTAGTCATCGTCGTCGCGCATCGGGTCGTGCGCGGGCTCTATGCGAAACTGCCGCGTGAGATCCCGCTGACCCTACCGGCTCCGCGAGATCGGATCTTCCGACTCTCGGGAGGTTTAATCGAGGTAATCTCCGTCTAGTTTCTTGAAATTCGCGGCGGCACCCGGCGCGTGTCGTTCCCATCAGGAGAGCCTATCTGTCTCGATTGGCACGCGCGTCTGTCTGAACCGAGAAGGCCATGCCCGGCCAAACTAACTCTGGGTATTTTTCTTGGGAGGCCTGGGTACGCACTTGCCATGCCAAGCGCCCTGCTTGTCTTGCCACGCGTTTTGCCGGTGATACCCCTTTCCGCAGCGCTGCAGCACCTCGGTGATCGCCGGGGCGACAACGTAAAGGTAGCGTCCTGCGGCCGGCACCGCCTGCACCGGCGCGGCGAGCCCCATAAGAGCGGCCACGGCAATGAATGTTAAGATGACTGTGCGCATCAACATCTCCGCTGTGCATGATACAGGCATGTAGTATAGGCGCATGCTACTGTTTTCAATCTGCGTTTCCATCAATTATCGCGGGCCGCAGACCAATATCCCGGTCTCGATCAATCAGAACAAGATCCCCGTCTCGATCAATATGCGAGTCTGGCTCGTGTTCGTGCCGTCCGATCCAAAGCCCGCCCCGGATGTAATGCCGTTGGCCTTAACCCAGGAGACTTCACCGCGTGCGAAGAAGTACTGATACTGAAAGGTCGGCGTCAGGGTCAGCGAGAAGGCGCCGCTGCCGGGACCATAGAGAAGATTGTTGCCCCCGGTCGAGCCAATATATTCAATTCGTCCGCCGAGGTTGAACCCGCCGCCGAAATTGTAATTGGCCAGCACCGCGGCGCCGAAGGTCGAGGCGCTCGAGGTGATCCCGATGCTGTTATTGGTCGGAACGTGGCTAGCCTGAAAGTAGGGCTGGATGATCCACGGGTCGGAGTTGTAGGTGTAGATCAGATTGTAGATCTGTGAGTTGTTCTGCAACAACGGGGTTCTGAGAGTATTGATATTGGTCTTTCCAGCATTGCCGCCGGCGGCAAACGTAAACGTGTTGGAGGTGTCCAATGTGTAGGCGGCGGAGCCGGTAATCCAGTTCCACACCCCCGAATCAAAGCCATCACTGAACGCCAGCGACAGAGCAACGGGCCCGATGTTGTAATTCGCCTGAACGCCCTTGTTGACGGCATTCTCCTGGTTCCACAGCAACCCCCGTTGAATGTTGATGTTCTCGAACGAAAAGGTGTACTCGGCACCGATAAGGGTAGGCAGCTTGCCCCCAATGATCGAAAAATTCTCGGTCGGCGCGATCTTGACAAATCCCTGTGGAAACCATCCCCACAGATTCCCGAACGGCGAATTGGAGCCCGAGGTTGCCAGAGCCGCGTTTACGTACGGCAACCCTAGATCCGGCACGGAATAGGCGCCGCCTTGAACATAAAATTGGATGAGGCCGTCGGTCTTCTGAAGAAAAAGCTGGCCGTTACTCAGATCTGCCGCGGCGGCGCGATTGCCCGGGATGATGTTGGGAACCACATTGTTCTGCCACTGGAAAAGGCCGCTGCCGACGCCATTCAGATAGATGTCCCCGAGCGGCCCGACTGTGAATTTGGTCGGCGGCAGCTGGATCGCGAGCGGGCCGGTGATCGCTGGCGCGATCAGCGGCGAGGCCGGCGCAGCCGCCGGTTGCTCGGCCGCTGGAGGTTGGGCCGCGGGTTGCTCGCTCGCCGGCGGCGGACCTGCCGGCGCCTGTGCGATAGCCACGTGAGTCCACGAGGCGGCGGCCGCGACGACGAACGCCGCGACGAGGATGGCGGCTGAGACAGGGCGTTTCTCCACCTTCTTCATCTAGAGAGGGCCTTTCGGTTGAAAGTTCCACGGGGTGGGCATGTACGACCCTAGCAGGTAACCCATGGACCAATGCCATCTGCCCTCGCTCCGACGCAAACGCCGTACCAGTCCCGGATAGGGCCCGCCGATCCGTGCTGCGAACTGACTGGTTGCGCGGCAATCCGTATGTTCACCTTGCGCTCTCGCGGCGGCGGTCACGCCGACCGGTATCCGAACGCAGGCAAGATTGGCTATTTATTGGGCAGATTGGCTGGTTTTTGAGCGTTGTCTCTTGCAGAATAACGGCTTTTCGATCGTCGAGGAGGTCGGGTAGCGGCCGCACGGAAACAGGGTGACGGGCCGATGACGGCTTGATGTCGCCCGCTCCGGGAAGGCTCATCCGGCCGGCCGGGTAGACCTCGTGGATCACGTCGTCGATCCAATGAGCGCAAAGACCGGGGATGGCGACGATCTCGGCCGAAACCTCTGAGCTGTCGATCTCGTAGCGGACCGCGCCGAGCCTTTTCTCGCCCGGCATCGGCGGCTGAATGCCGGGGCCGACCAGAAAGCTCGACGCCGGCGCCCAGAGATAGCGGGTACCGTCGTGCTGGAAATCATGGGCCTTGTGCAGATGGCCGCTGGCGACCAGGGAGACCGGATGCCGGCGCATCAGCTCGATGAGGCGGGCGCGCGGCGCCGGCTTCACCGACCAATACCCGGTGTCGGCCTCGTTGGGGTTGTCGAGAAACAGCGGGTGGTGGAGGAACCAGGCGACCGGGCGGCCCCGCGCCTGCGCCATCGCCTTCCCCATCCAGGAATTCTGGTCCATCTCAGCGGTTTCGCCGCTGCCGAAGAGCATCGCGTTGAGCCCGATCAGGCGCCAGCCGGCGACGTCCTCGACCCACCAATCCGGCCCGAAATGAGCACGCCAGCGGGCGATCCGCTCGCCGTTGACCGGCTGCCGGGGGTGGCGTGGATCGCCGACGTCATGATTGCCCGGCACGACGCGAAACTGAACGCCGAGGCCGCGCATCAGGGCTGCCGCGTGGGCCAGATCATCGTCGAGATCGGCACCGTCGACCGTCACGTCGCCGGTGTGGATGACGAGATCGGGGCGCTGTGCCGTCATCCATTCCGCGAGCGGCCTCCAGTTATCGGCGAAATGCGCCTTGCTCGGGCTCAAATGCGTGTCGGAGATCTGAACTATCCGCATCACGCCTCGCGAAGAAAGGCGGCGAGATCGGTCATTCGGGGGAATACGAGCGAGCAGCCCGCGGCGAGCAGCTGGTCCGCATGGTCGCCGGGGCAATGGCTGCCGCCGCAGAAGCCCACAACCGGCATTCGCGCGGCGATCGCGGCCTCGACGCCGGCGATGCTGTCCTCGATGACGATGCAGTCGGTTGGCTCTGCGGTGAGTTCTCGAGCCGCGAACAGAAAAAGGTCGGGGGCGGGCTTGCCCGCGGCGACCTGCGTCGCACTGAAGATATGCGGGTCGAAGAGAGGCAGCAGGCCGGTCAGCGCCAGCCGCTCGCGGACCCGCGGCAGGTGGCCGTTCGACGCAACACAGCGCGGCGCCGGCAGCACGGCCAGCAGGTTCTCGATGCCGGGCATCGGCTGCAGCTCGCGTGCGAGCGCCAGTGCCGCGCGCGAACGCATGGTGTCGAAGAACCCGTCCGGCAGGGTCCGCCCGAACCGCGCCACGACCGCGGCGGTCAGGGTCTCGCGGTTCTTGCCGAAGCCGAGCGTCAGCGCCTCCCCGGTCGTCGCCGGGAAATCCGCCTCGATCAGGCACTCGCCGAGGACGCGCGCGAAGATCAGCTCGCTGTCGATCAGCACCCCATCGCAGTCGAAGATGACGAGGGCGGGCACCCGGAACCTTCCATCACGTCGCCGATCGGGCGAAATCCCGCATAGCATATATCGTCGCGCCCATCGATCCGCATCCCACGCGCCTTGCTGCAAGCGCGTCCATGTGATCGCGAGCGGCTTGCCGCGCGAATCGCCAGTGACAGCGCAGCCCTCTACGCCGGTGACCTCGCCTGGCACGTCGTTACTGGATGAAAAAGAAAAATGGCCGGGACTAAAGTCCCGGCCAAGTTTGAACAGGGAGGCTTCACGTCTGGGAGACGTAAGGGTCCGTAGACCCTCTTTCCGGGCACAAGTCCCGGAAACCCTCATCAGCGACCTCGACCGCTGAAAACTTGGTGCGACACCTCATCGCGTGTTCGGAATATGAAGGATCACGGATAAGGTTACCAGCCGGAATTTCGTCTAGCTCGTCTGCAAAAAGCGCAATGCTCTAGCCGACCCACCCGGCACTTCAGGTGAGCCGGGTTTCCGCCACCTTGCGCAGCAGGAAATCGCGGAAGACGCTGATCCGCTTCGAGGCGCG
The DNA here is from genome assembly GCA_963781215.1 of uncultured Alphaproteobacteria bacterium. GTDB lineage: Bacteria > Pseudomonadota > Alphaproteobacteria > ATCC43930 > CGMCC-115725 > AP-15. Next base: position 25,583 of record CAWAFE010000014.1, on the reverse strand, counting down.
CAGCTCTTCCGGATAGACGAAATAGGCTTCGATCGCCGGCCCAGTCAGCTCAGGCAGGACGCGCACCAGATCGGGCTCCTCGGTCGCGATGAAATCAGACAGCGCTGCGATCCCGAGCCCGCTAACCACCGCGCGCAGCATCGCGTAATAATTGTTGACGGCGAGGATCGGCTTGCGCTCTTGCCCCGGCTTGGCGCCGGCGTCGAGCAGCCAGTTGGCGTTTTGCACCGGCGGCCGCGCGTCCTCGCCGTAGACGATCAGTCGATGCTTGTCGAGCTCCTCGGGCTTTTGTGGCATGCCGTGCTTCTTGATGTATTCCGGCGCGGCATAGACATGGGTCGGCACGCTAACGAGGTGGCGCTGGATCAGGTCGGGTTGGCGCGGCGGCGACATGCGAATCGCCACATCGGCCTCGCGCATCGACAGATCGAGCTCCGAATCGTCTATCACCATGGTGACCTGGATCTCGGGGTAGAGATCGAGGAACTCGCGGATCCGCGGCGTTAGCCAACTCGAGCCGAACGCAACCGTCGTGGTGATCTTGAGCGGCCCCTTGGGACGGTCCTTGGATTCCGAGATCAGGCCCTCGGCCATCGACAGCTTGGCAAAAACCTCGCGCGCGGTGCGGAACAACAGCTCGCCCTGCTCGGTCAGGATCAGACCGCGAGCATGGCGATGAAACAGCGGCACGCTCAGGCTCTCCTCGAGCGCGCTGATCTGGCGGCTGACCGCCGATTGGCTGAGGTTCAGCGATTCGCCCGCATGGGTAAAGCTGCCCGCCTCGGCGACAGCGTGAAATACCCGCAGCTTGTCCCAGTCCATCCCCGTTCCCTCGCAGCGGCTTCGAGAGGGGCAAAAGCCCGCCCTACTCGGCCGCGCGCATGGTTGCACCCACTTCCTGCGACGCCAAAAACTTCTCCGCCTCGAGCGCCGCCATGCACCCCATCCCGGCAGCGGTCACCGCCTGGCGAAAAACCTTGTCCCTCACATCGCCCGCCGCGAAGACGCCCGGGATCGCGGTCTCGGTCGAATCAGGGCGGGTGACGATATAGCCCTCCGCATCGAGCGGCAGCTGACCGGCGACGAATTCGGTCACCGGCGTGTGCCCGATCGCGATGAATACGCCGTCGCAGGAGAACTCTCGCGAGACCGCCGTTTTCAGATTGCGCAGCCGTACCCCGGTGACCTCGGGCGGCTCGGGCACGCCGAGCACCTCGTCGACGACCGAATCCCAGATCATTTCGATCTTCGGATTGCGGAACAGCCTGTCCTGCAAGATTTTTTCCGCCCGCAGCGCGTCGCGGCGATGCACGAGGGTGACGCGCCGCGCGTGGTTGGTCAGGTAGAGCGCCTCCTCGACCGCGGTGTTGCCACCGCCGACCACGACGACCTCCTTGCCGCGGAAGAAGAACCCGTCGCAGGTCGCGCAGGCCGAAACCCCAAAGCCGCGGAACATCTCCTCGCTCGGCAGGCCGAGCCAGCGCGCCTGCGCGCCGGTAGCCACGATCACGGTCTCGCCGACATAGAGATCGCCCGAATCCCCGGTCGCGACGAAGGGCCGCCGCCCCAGCTCGATCCGTGTGATCAGGTCGACGATCACCCGGGTACCGACATGCTCGGCCTGAAGCTGCATTTGCTCCATCAGCCACGGGCCTTGGATGACCTCGGCAAAGCCCGGGTAGTTCTCGACATCGGTGGTGATGGTCATCTGGCCGCCGGGCTGCAAGCCGGCAACCAGCAGCGGCTCGAGATTGGCGCGCGCCGCATAAATCGCCGCGGTGTAGCCGGCCGGCCCCGACCCGATGATCAGGACCTTGCTATGATGACGTTCAGACATCGCGGGTTCCCGCTGCATGAAGCGGCAGAATATATCATTCTTTTGCAGCGCAGCGGGAAAAGCTAGGGGCTAAAAGCCGAACATGTGATCGAGGCTGAAGGCGCCGTCGGCGCCAAGAAGCCCGTGATAGCCGAAGAGCCGGCAGGTCGTGTCGCGGATGACGGCATATGCGCCGGTCCCGGCGCGGCCGCGCGCCGGCGCGTCGAAGGCGGTGCGGTAGTGCCACAGCCTCGAGCCCGAGCAAGGGATCGCCAGGCTCTCCCGGGCGATCTCGTGCCCGCCGCCGTCATGGAGGATGATCTCGGTCATGCTCGCCGGCCGCCACGGACGCGACGCCGGATAGATCAGCTGGCAGAAGGTGTCCCAGTCGCTGTCGCCGAGCCGCAGAAAGAGCCGGGTCGACAGTCCCGGCGGACGGCCGCTGTAGGATTGGGGCTCGCCGCGGTAGGTCAGGATCGTGTTGAAGACGTGCGCGCCGAAGCTGGTTTCGGCGGCGTGCCGGCTCGCCCGGTGGCGATAGCGGAACAACGCGTGCAGCCACCCGTCGGCCTCGCCACCTTCGGCGAAGTCGTACACCAGCTCGACATGGCCGTAGCCATCCCGCAGCGCTTCGAGCTCGGCGGCTTCGTCCAGGTCGAGCGCCGTCGCGTGCGCCCGCGGCAGCCGGCCGAGAGGCAGGCGCATAATCTCCCGTCCCTCGGGATCGTAGATCAGCGCCGCGATCGGCAGCTCGTCCTGGCGGGTAGCCATCGGTGTCGGCAGAATCTCGGTCTGCCACGCGCCGCGCGGCAGAATCGGCGCCGGCAGCAGATAGCCCTTGCCGAACGCCTCGGCGAGCCCGGGTAGGTTCGGATCGGGGGCAAGATCGTCGCGCTCAACATTGACGTGTGCGATTCGCCGGCGTCCGCCGGCAATGACCTCGTAGCGCGGGCGCACCATGTGCTTGCCAGCCCGCAGCTCGATCTGCCGCGGCCAAACGAGGCCGGGCAGGAGCGCGGCGACGTCGACGGCGCGGCTGGCGAAAGGCGCGATCGACTCGGTAAACGGCGCCACCCGCTCCTCGCCCATCGGATTGAGGCCGACCGCACCGGCGGGGATCGTCACCGGGTGGCTGTTTTGCAGCCACAGCAGGACCTGCTCGCCCGGCGCCGGCGCCGGCAAGCCGGCATATCGGTCCGCCGGCCAGGCGTTGGCGTCATGGGTCGCCGACAGCGAGCCGCCGCCGAAGGTGTCGAGGGCGTATTTGACGACATCGTGGCCGGCCGCGCCGACGACATGGAGGAAAAGCTGGCCGGCAAACTCCGGCAAGCCGAAGCGGGCCCGGATCTCGCGGCTGTCGAGGATTATCGCGCCGGCTCCCGGCCCGCCTGCTTGGCGCCACTCCGCAATAACCGCGCCGTCGCCGGCGAACAGCGTCATCCAGCAGGTGACCGGGCCTGCTCCATAGCCCGTCCAGTAGTTGGCGGTCGCGAGCCGGGTATGCAGCCCCTGCGCGTCGCGAAAGAAGACAAAGTTCGTGGCGAAGTTGAGCGGGTCGAGATAGGCGCGGCCGCTGGTCAGGCGGTCTGAGGGGATGCGCATAGCGTCGAGGGTAAAGACCTGCGCGCCCTCGGGCCGGTAGGGCTCGATTTGCGCCGCGATGCGCTCCGCGTCGAACGCGGCGACGAAGAGCGAACGCGCGCCGGCGCGCGCGAGCGCAGTCACCGGCTCGGCCGCGCGGCCGAGAATGCGCCGGCCGATCTGCGCCGCCTCTTGAACGTAGACGCCTGCGATCTCCAGCGCGCCCAGAGGAAAGATCTCGTGAAAAGCTGCGGCGGCCCCGTGGGGATCGTAGATCGCTACCGGCGGCTGGCGGCAGAGCGCGTCGACCAGCGCCCGTGCCTGGCCCGCGGCGCTGGGATGGGTCAGCGCCTTGTACAGGGTGTTGCCTCCGCTCGCATTGTCGAAGGTCTCGATGCGCAAGGCCATGGCGTCGAGCCGATATACCACCGCTCCTGGCGGGGCAAGCATCGCCGTCCGGACTAGCGCAGGCCCGGCCCAGCCGAGCTTACTGTTTCTTGGCGGCGACGTGCTCGGCTTTTGACATCGTCAGCTTTTCTGGATGGACGATGGTCTTGTGGGCCGCGGCGCGGGCGGCGCCGAGGTTGGGGAACTCGGCATCGACGCCGTCGCGCCGCAGGACGTAGCTCGCCGACATCGACTTGCCGCTCTTCTGGTCGGCGACCGAGCGCTTGACGATCGTCCAATGGACGCGCCGGGCACCACTGTCATCTGCCGTGTCCTCGACATCCTCGAAGCCGCGATCGACCACCGATTCGAGCGCGTACAGCTTTACCTCCGGCCTCCGCCTCGGCTCGTCCCGGCCACCGCTCCGCTGCCGGTCCCGCGAACCCGGCGGCCCCCTGCCGCGTTCGCCACGGCCGCCCCGGTCGCGCGCCACGCGGTCCTGCCGCTCGGGGCTGGCGGAGCTGCGATTGCCCGGGGCCCGGTCGCGCCTCTCCGGAGTCGGCGCACTGGCATCACGGGTGTCGCGGTCGCGGCGCGCCCGCGGACCCGGTGCTCGCGCAGCCCCGTTCGCAGGCTTGTCGTCAGAGCTTCGGCGCACATGAAACACGCGAAGCCTCGGCCGCCGTCCTGGCACAGCTCGATCCGAGGGAGCGCCGTCGCCATCGGCGCTTTTTGTTGCGGGCTGCGCCTCGTCGACAATGGCTTGTCCGGCGCGCGGCGGCCGGCGGCGCGGGCGGCGGTGACGCGGCGGGGCGCCCCCCGGCGCGGGCGCACGATCCGTCGCCGGCGGGCCGTCCTCGATCCGGCCCTCCGCATCAGCGGCAGAGGCGCTGGCGTCACGAGGCGGACGTCGTCGCCGTCGCCGGCGACGAAGCTGCTCGCTGTGCGACCCATCGCCGGCAGGCGGGACGTTTGTTGTCGGATCGCCGGCGGGCTCGGTGCTCGATGTTGCGTGTCCGGCGGAGAGGCCTTGGCGTTGTTCGGCCGGACCTTCGCCGCCTTCCGCCGGGTTTGCCGAGAGCGGCGGCTGGCGCCGGCGGCGGCGTCGCCGCCGGCGCCTGGGCGGTTCCCCGTCGCGCTCCGGCGGGCTCGGCGACAGATCGTCCTGCGGCGCCTGCCCTTCGACCGCGGCGCCTTCGGCGGGTGAAGCGCTCGGCGCATCCGCGCCGGCCAGCTCGTTCGGCGGATCGTCGGAAGAATTCGGCATCGGGGGCGTTCCCTTGGGGCACGATGTCGGCTGCGACCGTAGCACGAGCTGCGCTAAGATCGGGAGAGGTTCGATCAACGAAAGGGGCGAGGCAAATGTCGAGCGTCGTCGGCGGGGCCATGCTGCCCCACGCCCCGCAATTCTTCACGATGCCGGAGACCGAGGACCGCGGCACGGTCGAGCGGGTCAAGGCGGTCGCAGCGGAGATCGGCGCCAGGCTCAAGGCCTTGGCGCCGGATTTATGGATCATCTTTTCCAACGACCATGCCGAGCAGTTCTTTCATACGGCCGCACCGCCCTTTACGATCCATGTCGGCGCTGAGGCAAAAGGCGGTTTCGCCGGACGTGATTTTCATTGGACGGTGCCGGGCGAGGTCGGCCTCGCGCTGGTCCGCCGCCTCTACCGGGAAGGCTTCGACCCGGCCTTTTCCAGCACCGCGAAGATCGATTACGCGATCGGCATCCCGCTGACCCATCTCGGCATCGCCGACCCGGTTCTGCCGATCTATGTCAACGCCTATCTGCCGCCGCAGCCGACGATCGAGCGCTGCTGGGCCTTTGGCGAGGCGGTGGCGCGGATCGTGACCGCCATGGGGCTGAAGACGGTGGCGCTGGCGAGCGGCGGCATGTCGCATTTTCCCGGCACCGAGCGCTATTCGAGCCCGGATCTTGCCTGGGACGAGGCGGCCTTCGCCAGGCTCGCGGCAGGCAAGCTGAAATCGCTGATCGGCTACGACGAGGCCGAGCTCGATGCGGCCGGCAATGTCGAGCTGCGCTGCTGGGCCTGTGCGGCCGGCATGCTCGGCGAGCGCAAGCCCGACATCGTCAGCATGGAGCCGAGCTGGCATCACAACTACGCCTCGCTCGGCTGGTTCGGCCCCGGCTCGGCCGTGGCCGAGCCGCACTACAAGGCGATTAAGCCCGAGCTGGTAGAGCTGACGACGGCCTTGCACGGGCTTGCCCACGACGAGGCGCGGCGCGCCGGGTTCCTCGCCGACCCTGCCGGTTATGCCGACCGTTTTCGCCTGACCGCAGCGCAGCGGGCAGCCTTGCTGGCGCTCGATGTCCGCACGATCGTCGGGCTGGGCGCGCACCCGCTGGTGCCGTTCCTCGCCCACATGCAGATCGAGCGCCAGCGCCGCGGCTGAAACCGACGCCAAGTACCAATTATCGGCGCAGAAATCCCTCTCTGACGGCGAAACTATGGGCAGACGCGCTCGCGGGTGCCGTCTCCAAAAGCCCCGGGCAGTTGTGCCGCTTATTTGATCCGCGCTTCCTTGAAGACGACGTGCTTGCGGGCGACGGGATCGAACTTCTTCAGCTCGAGCTTGGCCGTTTTATTGCGCGGGTTCTTCTTGGTAACGTAGTAAAAGCCGGTGTCCGCGCTGCTGACCAGCTTGATCAGAACGGTGTTGGTCTTGGCCATGGCGGCGCTCCGGTTCGGGGATCAGATCGGCTTGGACAATAGCGATCCGCCGGTTGGTGTCAAGGCACGCTCGGCGGCTTCTCGGCGAGGTTCGGGTTTCCGCTCAGCACATGCACCGCCTCGGCGTAGAGGGCGGGGTCGGCGAGCAGCCGCTTGGCCACTGTGAGGTCGATCGCATGGTCGCCCTGGCGCGCCGGGCAGGATTGGCGCAGCCGCGACCAGGCGTCCTCGTCGAGCGCCGCGCGCGGCCGGGTCGACAATGCATTCACCCGTTCGAGCGCGATTTGCACGGAATGGTCGTCGTCTCCGAGGTCGCTGGTGCACACGGTCGGAACCACGCCGTGCGCATTCAGCCTATACCCCGACGGCGTCACCAGCAGCGCCCAGGTCAGGGTCAGCTCGCCGTCATTGGGGAGCCGCATCACCGTCTGCACCGTGCCCTTCCCATAGGAGGCGCTGCCAACGACGACCGCACGCCCGAGATCCTGCAGCGCCGCCGCGACGATCTCGGAGGAGGAGGCCGAGCCGCCGTTGATCAGGACGACGATCGGCACCCGCGGGGCGACGCTGTCGCCCGAGGCCTCGAAATACTGCCGGCTCGCCGGGTGACGGCCCACGGTCGAGACGATCGGCCCCTTGGCGATGAAGACGTCGGATAGGCTGACCGCCTGATCGAGCAGACCGCCGGGATCGCCGCGCAGATCGAGCACGATGCCGCGCAGGCGCGGGCCCATCTCGCGCTCGACGGCCTCGAGATCCTCGACGATCTGCTGCGTCGTGTTCTGATTGAAGCTCGTCACGTGAAAGACCACGATGCCGCCGTCACGCACCATGGTCACGGTCGGGACCACGATCAGCGCCCGGCTCAACCGAAAATTCCGCTGCCGAGCCTGGCCGGGGCGGTCGATGGTGACCTCGACGGCGCTGAGGATCGGGCCGCGCAGCTGATGGATCACCTCGCTCTGCGATCGACCCGCGGTCGGCGTGCCGTCGACCGCGACGATCCTGTCCTGCGGCCGAATGCCGGCGGCGTCGGCCGGCCCGCCTGGGGTGACGGCGCCGATCCGGAACTCGTCCCTGGCCACGTCGAGAGTGACCCCGATCCCGCCGAAGCCGTCACGGGCCGCGCGCTGATCTTTCGCGGCATCGGGGGAGGCATAGCGCGAGAAGCGGTCGAGCGCGCCGGTGATGCCGTCGTAGACGGCCTTGTCGATCTTGTCCTCGGACAGTGCTGCGATCGCCGGCGACGCCGCCTTGGCGTCGGCGATGACCTGGCCGACCCAGCCCCCCCAGGCATGGGGGTCTTCGCCCGAAGGGTCCGAATAGGCAGCTACTTCGCGTGCGCCATAGTTGAGCACAATCTGCGTGCCGCGCTCGGGACCGGCATCCTCGGTGACCGAAACCTTCTGGTCCAGCTGCGACAGACGGGCTACCCCGGCGAAGGCCAGCTTTCGGCTCGATACCGGCGTGATGTAAAGTTCCGAGATTTCATCGAGGCCGCGGGCGAACAGCCGCCCCACCGGGTCGGCCGGCAACGGCCCGCGTTCGGCGCAGGCGGCCAGGGAAACGGCAAGCCCGACGAGGCTCGTTCGCAGCAGGGCAGCGGCCGCAAGCGGCGATCTCGGCATGGAGGAACCCCGAACACCCCCGAATCGGCGCGACGCTCGGCCGGTGCCGACCGTTCGGTACAGTATATTGCCGGTGGCGGGCGATCAACCGCGCCGGAGGCGGCGGCCGAAGGGAGACCGCCGCGAGCGTTCATGGGAGACGCCTTCCTCGATCCGAAAGACCAGCCGGCCGCCGATCGCGTCGGCTTCGACAAGACGAACCACGACCTCGTCGCCGAGCCGGAAGGCGCGGCCGGACCAGCGCCCGACCAATCGTTGCGTCCGCTCGTCCTGCACCCAGTAGTCGCCGGGCAAGGTCGAGACCGGAACCAGCCCGGTAGCGCCGTTCTCCGCCGCCGTGACGAACAGCCCGAACGCGGCGACCCCGCTGACCCGGGCGCCAAAGAGGGCGCCGACCGAGCCGGCGAGCAATGCCGCCCGATAGCGGTCGATCGCCGCGCGCTCCGCCGCGGCAGCGCGGCGCTCGGTCGCGGAAATATGCTCTCCGACCGCGGCCAGCCGCTCCCTGTCTGCACCGGAAGGCGCCATCTCGCCGAGCAGCGCACGGTGCACCAGCAGATCGGCGTAGCGGCGGATCGGTGACGTGAAATGCGCATAGCGCCGCAATGCCAGCCCGAAATGGCCGATATTGTTGGGGCTGTAGGTGGCCTGTGCCTGGCAGCGCAGGACGAGATCGTTGACGAGGGCGGCCACCGGCGTCGCCGCGGCGCGGCGCAGCAACCGATTAAACAAAGCCGGCTTTGGCGCCTGGCCCTTCGCGAGATCGAGCCCGGGAAGATCGAGCCCGGCGAGAAAATCACTCAGCGCTGCGAGCTTTGCCGGGTCGGGCGAGTCGTGCACCCGGTACATGCAGGGTCGATTCCGCGCCTCAAGCTCTTCGGCGGCGGCGACATTCGCCAGGATCATGAATTCCTCGATCAACCGATGGCTGTCGAGACGTACCGCCGGCAGGATCGCAACGGGCCGCCCTTCGGCATCGAGCACGACCCGGTCCTCGGCGAGATCGAGCTCGACCGCATCTCGAGCGGCGCGCGCCCGGGCGAGCCCGGCATAGGCGCCGTAGAGGGCCGGCAACGTCCCGGGCGGCAATGGCAACGCCCGTTCGCCGCTTCCGTCATGCGCCGCCTGCGCTTCTTCGTAGGTGAGCCGCGCCGCCGACCGCATCAGCCCGCGCTCAAACCGATGGCGGCGCTTCCGGCCGGCCGCGTCGATCCACAGATGGACGGCGAGGCAGGCGCGGTCGACACCGGGCTTCAGCGAGCAAAGCTCGTTCGACAATGCCTCTGGCAGCATCGGCACGACGCGGTCGGGGAAATATACCGAGTTGCCGCGCCGCTCCGCCTCGCGGTCGAGCGCGCCGCCGGAGAGCACATACGAGGCGACATCGGCAATCGCGACGACCAGATGCCAGCCGCCGGGGTTTTGCCGATCGGCGTCGGGCTCGGCCCAGACGGCATCGTCAAAATCGCGCGCGTCGCTGCCGTCGATCGTCACCAGAGGCAGGCCGCGCAGATCCGTCCGGCCCTCAATGCCGACCGGCGGTGCCGCCGCCGCCTCTGTCAGCGCCTGATGGGGAAACTCGGTCGGGATGTCGTGGGCCGCGATCGCCAGCAGGCTGATCGCCTCCGGCGCCGTAGCCGGACCCAGCCGCTCGACGATGCGGGCGCGCGGCGATCCAAGCCGGGGCGCCGAGACCTGCTCGGCGACGACGAGATCGCCATCGCCGGCGCCGCCGGCATCGCGCGCTGCGACCATGTATTCGGTCCGGTTACGGCGGTCGGCCGGAATCAGCCGCCCGCGTTGACTATCATGCCGGAAGACACCGACGACCCGCTCGCCGACCGGATCGAGCCGGCGAATGACGTGGCCGTCAATCTCGCCGGTGTCGCGGCGTGCCAGCCGCGCCGCGGCGCGCGCGCCGACCGGCAACGTCTCGGCGTTTCCGGTCTCGACGAGCCGCACGACCGGTGGTGGCCCTGACCCCGACCAAGCCACGGGCCGAGCCAGCGGAGCACCGTCCGGGTCGGTTCCAAAGCGCTCGATGACGGCGACCTCCGGGATGCCGGATTCCCCGGTCCCCGGCCGCTCGATCTCGCGCAGCATGGTGCGCAACGCCGGGCGATCGGCCGGTCCGAGCCCAAAGGCGCGAGCCGCCTCGCGCGGACCGACAGCCGACGGGCTTTCGCCAACGAACGCCAACAGCTCGGCGGGCGAGGGCAGGCCGCGATTGCTGCGCGCTTTCTTTGTTGAAGCCTTTGGGCGCGATTTCACCATTCAGGCCGGCTGCGCCTTCGACCGGGCGCCAGGCTTTTTCGCCGAGCGCGCGGCACCTGTCTTGCGTTTTGCCGGGCCGGCGCCGGCTTTCTTCGCCGCCTTCTTCGCCGTGCTTCTTGCTGTGGTGGATTTGCCGGTCTTGCGCGGCCGGCCTGCGCCCTTCGCGCGGCGCTCGGCGAGCAGTGGCAAGGACTCCGCCAGCGAAAATACCTCCGGATCGGCCCCCCGCGGCAATGAGGCGATGACGCCCTCATGAGTGACATAAGGGCCGTAGCGCCCCTGATAGAGCCCGACCGGGCCGCCATCGGGATGGGTCCCGAGCTCGCGCAGCACTTGCGGGCCGCGCCGCCGCCCCGACGCCGGCTCGGCCAGCAAAACGACTGCGCGGTTCAAGCCGATCGTTAGCACGTCGTCGTCGGCGCCCAGCGATTTGAAGGTCGTTCCGCGCTTGATGTGGGGGCCAAAACGGTTGATGTCGGCGACGATCGTCTCGCCCGTTTCGGGATCGCGGCCGAGTGCGCGCGGCAATGCCAGGAGCCGCAGCGCCGTGTCGAGATCGACATCGCTGGGCGCCAGCGGGCGCGGCAGGCTCACCCGCTTTGGCTTGGCTTCGCCGTTGCCCTCGCCGAGCTGGACATAGTGGCCGTAGGGGCCCTTCTTCAGCGCCACCGGCAGCCCGCTCTCGGGGTCCAAGCCGAGTGCCAGGTCGGCCGTGGTTTCGGTCTTGGCGTCGCCCTCGACGACGAGCGCGCGGGTGTAGCGGCAATTCGGGTAGTTGGAGCAGCCGATGAACGCGCCGAATTTGCCGAGCTTGAGGCTCAGCCGGCCAGCGCCGCAGACGGGGCAGAGGCGTGGGTCGCCGCCGGCGCTATCCTGCGGGAAGAAATGGCGGCCGAGCAGGTCGTCGAGGGCGCTCAGCACCTGGCTGATCGTCAAATCCCTGGTGCCGTCGACCGCGGCCGAAAAATCTTCCCAGAATCGGCGCAGCAATTCCTTCCAGTCGGTGCGCCCGCCGGACACGTCGTCGAGCTGGTTTTCGAGGTCGGCGGTGAAATTGTACTCGACATAGCGCTCGAAAAAGCTGGTCAGAAACGCAGTGACGAGCCGGCCGCGGTCCTCCGGCACGAAACGCCGTTTTTCGAGTCTGACATAGTCGCGGTCCTGCAAAACCTGCAGGATCGAGGCGTAGGTCGAAGGACGGCCGATGCCGAGCTCTTCGAGCTTTTTCACCAGGCTCGCTTCGGTGTAGCGCGGTGGCGGCTGGGTGAAATGCTGCTTCGGTGCGACTTCGCCACGCGCCAGCCGCTCGCCCTTCTTCATCGCCGGCAGCCTGCCGCCCTCGCCCTCTTCTTCCGCGGTGTCGTCCCGGTCTTCCTGGTAGAGCGCCAGAAATCCATCGAAGACGACGACCGACCCGGTCGCGCGCAACCGCAGACGGTTGCCGGGATCGGCGATGTCGACGGTGACCTGCTCCAGCAGCGCCGAGGCCATCTGGCTGGCGACGGTGCGTTTCCAAATCAGCTCGTAGAGCCGGTGCTGGTCGCGGTCGAGAAAGCGGGCGACATCGGCGGGCTTGCGGCCAAGATCGGTCGGCCGGATCGCCTCGTGCGCCTCCTGAGCGTTCTTGGCCGGGCTACGATAGGCCCGCGGCCGGTCCGGCACGTATCTCGGCCCGAAATCGGCGCCGATCAGCTCGCGTACCGCGGCGATCGCCTCGCTCGCGATGGCGACGCCGTCGGTCCGCATATAGGTGATCAGCCCGACCGTCTCGCCCTCGAGGTCGATGCCCTCGTAGAGGCGCTGCGCGATCTGCATCGTGCGGCTGGCCCCGAGACCAAGCTTGCGCGAGGCTTCCTGCTGCAAGGTCGAAGTCGTGAACGGCGGAAACGGATTGCGGCGGACCTCGCGGCTGTCGATCTCGGCGACGGCGAAGCCCGGCGCGCGCAGGATCGCCTCGGCCGCGGCGCGGGCCTTCGCCTCGGTGTCGAGATCGAAACGATCGAGCCGCCTGCCGTCGAGATGCGTCAGACGGGCAGTGAAGACGTTGCCGGCCTCGGTCTTGAACTCGACTTCGATCGTCCAATATTCGCGCGACTTGAAGGCCTCGATCTCGGCTTCGCGCTCGCACACCAGCCGCAGGGCGACAGATTGGACGCGGCCGGCCGAACGGCTGCCCGGCAGTTTCCGCCACAGCACCGGCGACAGGGTGAAGCCGACCAGATAATCGAGCGCGCGGCGGGCGAGATAGGCGTCGACCAGTTCATGGTCGATCTCGCGCGGCCGGCGAAACGCCTCGATCACGGCGTTCCGGGTTACCTCGTTGAAGACGACCCGCTTGACCACGACATCCTTGAGCGCCCGGCGCGATTTGAGCACCTCCTGCACGTGCCAGGAGATCGCCTCGCCCTCACGATCGGGGTCGGTGGCGAGAAACAGCTGGTCGGCGCCGCGCACCGCCTGAACGATCGTCTTCATGTGCTTTTCGGATTTTCCGTCGACTTCCCACGACATGGCGAAATCCGCGTCCGGCTGGACCGAGCCGTCCTTCGACGGCAGGTCGCGGACATGGCCATAGCTGGCGACGACCTGGTAGCCGCTGCCCAGATATTTGTTGATGGTCTTCGCCTTTGCCGGCAATTCGACGACGACGACTTTCATGAAGCGGTTCGATCAGACGGCGCAGGGAGTGCGCGTTGCATGGACAGGCGTTCTTGGTCCCGTTCTTACCGTAGCGACACGAGGTTGCCGGGATGACGCTCGACGCGGCCCGCCAGTTCCAGCTCGAGCAGCAAGGTGGCGACGGCGGCCGCTGTCAATTGGCATTGACGCACCAGTTCGTCAACGGCGACCGGTGTCGGCCCAAGCATTTCCACGATCATGTCGAGCCCGGCATCGTCAGCCTCCGGCTCGGCGGCGCCGCTCGACGGCCGGCCGGGGGTGTGATCGAGCGGCAGCATTGGAGCCCGGCGCGTCGGTGGCTTCCCTTGCAGCACCGGCCCGAGCTGCGAGAGCACGTCATCAGCGTTTTCGGTCAGGGTGGCGCCGTGCCGCAATAGGTCGTTGGAACCGCGGGCACGTGGATCGAGTGGCGAGCCCGGAACGGCAAACACCTCGCGGCCCTGCTCCAGCGCGTAGCGGGCAGTGATCAGCGAGCCCGAGCGCGCCGCCGCCTCGACGATGACGACGCCGAGCGCCATTCCGGAGATGATCCGGTTGCGGCGCGGAAAATGGCGGGCCTGCGGCTCGCTGCCAATCGGCAATTCGGCAACGATCGTACCCTGGCGCGCCAGGGCCTCGTGCAGCCCGCGGTTCTCCTCGGGATAGACGACATCGACGCCGCCGGCGACGGCCGCGACCGTGCCGGTGTCGAGCGCGCCCAAATGGGCCGAGGCATCGATCCCCCGCGCCAGCCCGGAGACCACGACGAGCCCGCTTTCGCCGAGCGCCGCGGCAAGAGTGCGGGCGAGCCGGCGGCCGTTCGCCGAGGCGTTGCGCGCGCCCACCACCGCCACCATCGGCCGCGCCAACAGCTCGGCCAGCCCGAGCATGGAGAGGGCCGGCGGCGCGTCCTCGACGGCGACGAGCGCATTCGGGTAATCGGGCTCGCCCCAGCACACAAGCCGGGCGCCGATGCGGCGCAGTGCGGTCATCTCGGCCTCGGCCGCCGCCCGCGTCACGGCGGTGACGGTGCCGCTGCGCTCGCCGCGGCGTGCGAGCCGCGGCAGCACGTCGAGGGCGGCGCGGGCCGAGCCGAAACGGCGCAGCATCGCGAAAAAACTGACCGGTCCGATTGTCTCGGTGCGAATGAGCCGCAGCCAGTCCAGGCGCTCCTCGGGGTCGAGCTCGCGCGCGGCCAGGGCGCCTCAGCCTTTCCTGAGCGAAATCCGGCTCTCGCTGCCTGCGATCAGCCGCCGGATGTTCTCGTGGTGGCGCAGGACGACGAGAAGGGCGATCCCGACGATCACGATGGCGGTCGCCTTGTCGGCCACCAGCACGGCAAGGACGGCGCCCGCCAGCGTCGCGACCAATGCCGCGAGCGAGGAGTAACGGGATAAGAGCGCGACGGCGAGCCAGACCAGCGCGGCGACGAGCGCCACCGGCCAGGCGAGCACGAAGAGGACGCCGAGCGCGGTCGCCACCCCCTTGCCGCCGCGAAACCCGAGCCAGACTGGAAACATATGGCCGATCACCGCGCAGCCGCCGGCAACCAGAGCCGCCTCCGCGCCCCAGCCGCCGACGACGACCACCGCGGCGGCACCCTTCGTCAGATCGAGCAGCAGGGTCAGCGCGGCAAGAGCTTTGCTGCCGGTGCGCAAGACGTTGGTAGCGCCGATATTGCCCGAGCCGATCCGGCGGATGTCGCCATGGCCGCCGAGCCGGCTCAGCACCAGCCCGAACGGGATCGAGCCCAGGAGGTAGCCGACGATGGCGGCGGCGGCGAGAAGTCCGATCATAGGCAGCGAGATTGCTTCGTCGCTCCGCTCCTCGCAATGACACTCTCACGGGTCGTCATTGCGAGCGCAGCGAAGCAATCTCGTCGGGCGCGATCCGGGCTCATCCCTTGCGCCGGAAGATCGTGCGGCCGTCGACGATCGTGCGGCACACCCGGCCCTGCGCCGGGCGACCGTCGAACGGCGCATTCTTCGATTTCGAGCGGAACTCGTCGGTGCAGATCCGCCACGGACGATCCGGATCGAACAACACGAGATCGGCGGGAGCCCCGACAACGAGCCGGCCGACCGGCAGGCGCAGGATCTGCGCTGGGCTCCAGGTCAGCAGCCGCATCAGATCGAGGAGGCGGATGTGGCGGTTGTGCCAGAGCTCGAGCGACAAGGGCAGCAATGTCTCGAGCCCGACAATGCCGTAGGCCGCCGAGCTGAACGGCAGCCGCTTAGAATCCTGGTCCCAAGGCGCGTGGTCGCTGGCGATCGCGTCGATGGTGCCGTCGCGCAGCCCCTCGATCACCGCGCGCCGGTCCGTTTCGCTGCGCAAGGGCGGCGACAATTTGGCAAAGGTCCGGTAGTCGCCGATCGCCGTCTCGTTCAGCACGAAATAGGGGGGTGCCGTGTCGCAGGTGACCGGCAGGCCCCGCACCTTCGCGCGGCGGATCGCCTCGACCCCGGCAGCCGTCGATAGATGGGCGGCGTGATAGCGCGTGCCGGTGATCTCGACCAGCCGCAGATCGCGCTCGATCATGATGATCTCTGCCGCCGGGGTGATCGCCGGCAGCCCGAGCCGCGTCGCGATCTCGCCTTCGTTAACCTCGCCGGCACCGCCGAGACTCGGCTCTTCGGGATGCTGGAGCACCAGGAGGTCGAAGCTGCGGGCATAGGCCAGCACGCGACGCATGACGAGTGCGTCGGCGACCGCCTTGACCCCGTCGGTAAAACCGAGCGCGCCATTGGCCGCGAGCAGCCCCATCTCGGTCAGGTGCTTCCCGGCCAGTCCCTTCGTGGCAGCGGCGTAGGTGTGAATCTTGGCAAGCCTCGCTTCGCGCGCCCGGCGAGCGAGGAACTCGACAACCGATACATCGTCGACCGGCGGGTCGGTGTTCGGCAGCGCTACCATCGTCGTGACGCCCCCTGCGGCGGCGGCTCGCCCGGCGCTTTCGATCGATTCCATATGCTCGGCGCCGGGCTCGCGCAGCTGGACGCGCATGTCGACGAAGCCCGGCGCCAGGCACAGTCCGGCGCCATCGACGATCTCGCCATCGACGCCCTCGATGGCGCCGCCGACAGCCGCGATCCGGTCGCCCTCGACCAGCAGATCGCCCTCGGCGTCAAGCCCGCTTGCGGGGTCGAGCAGCCGGGCGGCGCGGAACAGAAGACGGCTCACGGCAGCGGCGGGCCGTTGCCGAGATCACGGGTCAGGAGCTCGAGGCACGCCATACGCACTGCCACCCCCATCTCGACCTGATGGCGAATGAGGCTGCGGTCGATGTCGTCGGCGACCTCGCTGCCGATCTCTACCCCCCGGTTCATCGGGCCCGGATGCATGATCAGCGCGTCGGGCTTGGCCGCCCGCAATTTGTCGTAGTCGAGCCCGAAGAAGTGAAAGTACTCGCGGGTCGACGGGATGAACGAGCCATGCATGCGCTCGCTCTGCAGCCGAAGCATCATGACGATGTCCACCTCGGCGAGCCCTTTGCCCATATCGTGGAACACCTCGACGCCGAGCCGCTCGACCTCGGCCGGCAGCAGGGTGCGCGGCGCCACCACCCGAACCCGCGCCCCCATCGTATTGAGGAGATAGATGTTCGAGCGGGCAACCCGGCTGTGCAGCACGTCGCCGCAGATCGCGACGGTGAGGCCGCCGAGCCCGCCCTTGCGCCGGCGGATCGTCACGGCGTCGAGCAAGGCCTGGGTCGGGTGTTCGTGGCTGCCGTCGCCGGCATTGATGACGGCGCAGTCGAGCTTCTCCGCGAGCAGTTGCACCGCACCCGATTCGGGATGGCGGACGATCAGCACATCGGGGTGCATCGCGTTCAGGGTCATCGCGGTGTCGATCAGCGTCTCGCCCTTGTGCATCGAGCTCGCCGCCACCGCCATGTTGATCACGTCGCCGCCGAGCCTTTTGCCCGCGACCTCGAATGAAGTGCGGGTGCGGGTCGAGTTCTCGAAGAAGCAGTTGATGACGGTGCGTCCACGCAACAGAGCGCGCTTCTTGTCGGCCTGACGGCTCAATTCGACGTAGCCGTCGGCGAGATCGAGAAACTCGTTGATCTCCTCCGGGGAGAGCCCCTCGATCCCCAGAAGATGGCGGTGCCGGAACGCGATGTCGCGGACAGCTCCCTGCATGAGCCCAGGACTATACGTAGAGTGCCACCCACCGGCAAGGTCGGGTGAAGAAGTTGCTCGACACGACTGCTCAAGGCGCGCTTCGGCTGAGAAAATCGAGGCAGCCTTGCAGGATGTAGGCGGCGGCGACGCGGTCGACGATCTCGGCGCGGCGCTTGCGGGTCAGGTCGGCGTCGATCATTTCGCGGGTCACGGCGGCGGTCGAGAGGCGCTCGTCCCAGAACGCGACCGGTAGATCGCGCAACGCCACCAGATTTCTCGCGAACTGGCGCACCGACTGGGTGCGCGGCCCATCCGCGCCGGCGAGGGTCAGGGGCAAGCCGATGACGAGCCCGCCCGCACCGTGGGTGTCCGCCAGCGAGAAGAGCCGGGCCATATCCTCGGCAAATCGGCGCCGCCGGATCGTTTCGAGCGGCGAGGCGATGACGAGGCGGGTGTCGGACAAGGCGACGCCGATCGTCTTGGTTCCGACATCGAGCCCGATCAGCCGCATGCCCGCCGGCACGGCCTCGCGCAGCTCTACTGGATCATTTAGGATCATGACCGATGATAGCCCGTTTCGATGGCGGGCTCCGCAGACGGTGACAGCATGGCGTTGGACAAGGCCGCCGTGGCGCATATCGCCGCGTTGGCGCACATCCGGCTCGGCGAAGCGGAGCTGGAGCCCCTGGCTCAGGAGCTGTCGCAGATCTTGAACTGGGTCGAGCAGCTGAGCGAGATCGACACCGCCGATGTCGCGCCGATCGCGAGCGTCGTGGCGACGACCCTGCCGATGCGCGACGACGAGGTTACCGACGGTGGTCGCCGAGACGACATTCTCGCCAATGCTCCGCGCGGGACGGGCGGGTTCTTTGCCGTGCCCAAGGTGATCGAGTGACCGCGCTGACGGCGCTGAGCCTCGCCGAGGCGCGCGACGGTCTCGCCCGCAAGGCTTTCTCGGCGCGCGAGCTGGCCCAAGCCCACATCGCGGCGGTCGAGGCGGCTCGGCCGTTGAACGCCTTTATCACCGAGACCCCGGAGCGCGCGCTCGAAATGGCCGCCGCCGCCGACGAGCGGCTCGCGCGCGGCGAGGCGCTGCCGCTCGACGGCATCCCGATCGCGGTCAAGGACCTCTACTGCACGAAAGATGTGTTGACGACCGCGGCCTCGCACATCCTCGACGGGTTTCGCCCGCCGTACGAATCGACGGTGACCGAGAAATTGTGGCGGGCGGGCGCAGTATTGCTCGGCAAGACCAATCTCGACGAGTTTGCGATGGGCTCGTCGAGCACGACGAGCTTTTACGGCCCGACCGAGAATCCATGGCGTCGGCCGGGTGATAACCGGCCGCTGGTGCCGGGCGGCTCGTCGGGCGGCTCGGCGGCGGCGGTCGCAGCGCGCGCGGCCTTGGCCGCGACCGGCACCGACACCGGCGGCTCGATCCGCCAGCCGGCGAGCTTTTGCGGCATCGTCGGGCTGAAGCCGACCTACGGCCGCTGCTCGCGCTGGGGGGTGGTCGCCTACGCCTCCTCGCTCGACCATCCGGGGCCGATGACGCGCACCGTGCGCGACGCCGCGATCATGTTGCGCGCGATGGCCGGGCACGACCCGAAGGATTCGACCTCGGCGCCAGTGCCGGTCCCCGATTTCGAGGCGGCGCTGACGGGTGACATCCACGGCCTCAGGATCGGCATTCCGAAGGAATACCGGGTGGCGGGTATGCCGGGAGAGATCGAGGCGCTATGGCAGCAGGGGATCGCCTGGTTGCGCGGCGCCGGCGCCGAGCCGGTCGAGATCAGCCTGCCGCATACCAAATACGCATTGGCGGCCTACTACATCATCGCCCCGGCCGAGGCCTCGTCGAACCTCGCGCGCTACGACGGCGTGCGCTTTGGCCTCAGGGTCGATGGGGCGAGCCTCGACGAGATGTACGAGCTGACGCGTGCCGCAGGGTTCGGCGCCGAAGTGCGCCGCCGCGTGCTGATCGGCACCTATGTCCTCTCGGCCGGCTATTACGACGCCTATTACCTGAAGGCGCAGCGGGTGCGTGCCCTGATACTTCGCGATTTCGCAGTGGCCTTCGAGCGGGTCGACTGCATCCTGGCGCCAACCGCACCCTCGGCCGCCTTCGCGATCGACGAGAAGAGCGACGACCCTATCGCGATGTATCTGAACGACGTGTTCACGGTGCCGGCCAACCTCGCCGGCCTGCCGGCAATCTCGGTGCCGGCCGGGCTTTCGGCCGATGGGCTGCCGCTCGGTCTGCAGATCATCGGCCGCGCCTTCGACGAGGAAACCGTACTGCGGGTCGCCGAGGTCTTGGAAGATGCCGCGCAATTCCGACATCTGCCGGGTTTTGTCGCGGGAGGCGGGCGATGATCGAAGGCCGCACCGGCCGATGGGAAATGGTGATCGGGCTCGAGGTCCATGCGCAGATCGTCTCCAAGGCGAAGCTCTTTTCCGGGGCGGCGACCGCTTTCGGGGCCGCAGCCGAACACCCAGGTCTCGCCGGTCGACGCCGCCTTTCCGGGGATGCTGCCGGTCATCAACCGCCATTGCGTCGAGCAGGCGGTCAAGACCGGGCTCGGCCTCGACGCCGAGATCAACCTCACCAGCGTCTTCGACCGCAAGAACTACTTCTATCCGGACCTGCCCGCCGGCTACCAGATCTCGCAGTATTTGCAGCCGATCGTCGGCCGCGGCCGGGTCGTGCTCGACATGCCCGACGGCTGCGTGCGCGAGATCGCCATCACCCGGCTGCACCTCGAGCAGGACGCCGGCAAGAGCCTGCACGACCAGCATCCGAGCCTGACTTATGTCGACCTCAACCGGGCCGGCGTGGCGCTGATGGAGATCGTCTCCGAGCCCGATCTGAGGAGCGCCGAGGAGGCCGGGATCTATCTGCGCAAATTGCGCTCGATCCTGCGCTATCTCGGCACTTGCGACGGCAACATGGAGGAAGGCTCGCTGCGCTGCGACGCCAATGTCTCGGTGCGCCGTCCGGGCGAGCCTTACGGCACGCGCTGCGAGATCAAGAACCTGAACTCGGTGCGCTATGTGATGCAGGCGATCGAATACGAGGCGCGCCGCCAGGTTGAGGTCCTGGAAGAGGGCGGCGCGATCGCGCAGCAGACGCGCCTCTTCGACGTCGGCCGCGGCATCACCCGACCGATGCGCTCGAAGGAGGAGGCGCACGATTACCGCTATTTCCCTGATCCCGATTTGTTGCCGTTGGTGCTCGAACCCGACTGGGTCGAGGGCTTGCGGGCAGGGCTGCCGGAATTACCCGACGCGAAGAAGGCTCGGTTCGTCGCGGCTTTTGGCCTCTCGCCCGACGACGCCGATGTGCTGGTCGCCGAGCAGGAAACCGCCTTGTACTTCGAACGCCTGGCCGAGGGCCGCGACCCCAAGGCGGCGGCAAACTGGGTGATGGGCGATCTGTTCGCCGTCTTGCATCGGCTCGGGGTGGGCATCGAGCAATCGCCGATTGCCGCGGAGAAGCTGGGCGCGCTGATCGACCTGATCGCCGACGGGACAATCTCGGGCCGGCTCGCCAAGGACGTGTTCGCGGAAATGGCCGCTTCGGGCGCCGATCCCGCCGCGATCGTCGAGCAGAAGGGGCTGCGTCAGGTAACAGATGGCGGTGCGATCGAGGCGGCGATCGACGCGGTCCTCGCCGCGCAGTCCGACAAGGTCGCCGAATACCGTGCCGGCCGCGACAAGCTCTACGGCTTCTTCGTCGGCCAGGTCATGCGCGCCACCCAAGGCAAGGCCAACCCTGCCCTCGTCAACGAATTGCTGAAGAAAAAGCTGGCGG
Organism: uncultured Alphaproteobacteria bacterium; assembly: GCA_963781215.1. Classification (GTDB taxonomy): domain Bacteria; phylum Pseudomonadota; class Alphaproteobacteria; order ATCC43930; family CGMCC-115725; genus AP-15. The sequence continues at coordinate 4,611 of CAWAFE010000014.1, read as the reverse complement.
GATAGGTGGGGCTAGAGCACGGCGATCGCTTCGATCTCGATCAGGAAGTCCGGGTGCGCCAGGGCTGCGACCGCGACGAGGGTCGAGGCCGGCATCTTGTCGCCGAAGAATTCCTGCCGGATCGGCCCGTAATCGGCGCGGTGGCGGATATCGGTCAGGTAGGTGTTGACCTTGACGATGTCGCGCATTGTGCCGCCGCCGGCCTCGACCTGAGCCTTGACCGCCTGCAAGGCGGTGCGCGCCTGCGCCTTGAAGTCGCCGGGGTGTGAGGCGTTGCCGTTGTCGTCATAGGCGACCTGGCCGGCGAGGTAGAGAATGGTTTGCGCGCCGGTGACCTTGACCGCCTGCGCGTAGGCCGGGGGGTCCCATACGCCCTTGGCCGCATAGGGCTCGATCTTCGCCATGTCGCTCGCTCCGGAATGGGGATTGCGCGGCAGCGAAATTAGCCGCGACGTCCCGAAAGCACCAGGGTCAGCGCTGCCCGGCCAGCGCCTCCCGCGTCACGGCGATCTCGCCGCCGGCCGTCAGCCGCACTAGGTTGACCGTGCGGGCGAGGTCGGGCGAGCCCGAATAGAAGGCCGGAACCACACCGTTGCCGACCCGCATCGGCCGGTCCCAGTGGCCGAGCGCCAGATAGTCGGCCCGGGTGGCCGCGATCTCCTCGTCGCCGAAGATCCAGGACGGCCGCAGCGGGTTGGCGCGGGTCTGCGGCGGCTCGTAGTGGCCATGGCCGACCGCCACCTGCCAGCGTGTCGAGCGCGCCCGCGGCCCGCGCAGCGGCGCCATGTCCCGGTAATCGCGGTGGGCATGCCCCCAAATTTCGAGATCGAGCGCCGGGAACTGGACCGCTTCGTCATGCGTGACGCCAAGGATCGCGAGGGTTGGGATCTCGGCAAATCCGCCGCGGACAAAAACCGAATCCGGCAAGACCGGATCGTGGTTGCCGGGCAGGATCACGACCGACATGCCGGCCTCGGCCAGCAGCCGCCCGGCGCGGTCGAGAGTGGCTGCACCCAAGTGGTTGCCCTCGAAAGTATCGCCCGCCAGCAAGACGACATCGGCCCGCAACGCCCGTGCGGTCCTCAGCACCCCGTCGAGCGCGGCGGTGCCATCGCCGTCGTGCGCCGCCGCGCCGCGCACTTCGTCGACGTGAATATCCGAGCTATGCACCAGCACCAGCTCGGCTACACGGCTACTCTCACCCGGATGTTCCATCGCCGATCTATAGCGCCCACTCGGACCAAGGCGCAATGCGGCCAAATCCTTGGCCAAGGGGAGAGCAGCGTCGCCAGCGTCGTCGGACCCGCCGCTCGATGCCATCGCCTCGCCGACCCCTGTTCAACTCCGGGATGCCCGAGAAGTCGGCAAGGGGTTCGCCTATCCGGATTATTGCAAAGATAGGTGAGACCCCTTCCCAACGCGTCAGTCAGCTGGGTGCTTTAGTAATCCATGCCACCCATGCCACCCATGCCGCCCGGCGGCATGCCCGGCGCACCCTTGGGCTCAGGTCTGTCGCCGACCATCGCCTCGGTGGTGATCAAGAGCCCGGCGACCGAGGCAGCGTCCTGCAGCGCTACCCGCACGACCTTGGTCGGATCGATGATCCCGGCCGCCACCATGTCCTTGTACTCGCCCGACTGGGCGTCAAAGCCGAAATTGGGGTCGTTCTTATCGGTCAGCTTGCCGACCACGATCGAGCCCTCTACGCCGGAATTCTCCGCGATCTGGCGCACCGGCGACTGGATCGCCTTGCGGACGATGTCGATGCCGACCCTCTGGTCGCTGTTGACGGGGTGGAGGCCGGCCAGAATCTTGCCCGCAAATAGCAGCGCCACGCCGCCGCCCGGCACCACACCTTCCTCGACCGCAGCCTTGGTCGCGTGCATGGCATCGTCGACCCGGTCCTTGCGCTCCTTGACCTCGACCTCGCTGTTGCCGCCGACGCGGATCACCGCGACGCCGCCCGCGAGCTTGGCCAGACGCTCTTCCAGCTTCTCGCGGTCGTAGTCCGATGTCGTTTCCTCGATCTGCGCCTTGATCTGGCCGGTGCGGGCGGTGATGTCGTCCTTACTGCCGGCGCCGTCGATAACCGTCGTGTTCTCCTTGTCGATCCGCACCCGCTTGGCCCGGCCCAGCATGTCGAGGGTGACGTTTTCGAGCTTGATGCCGAGGTCTTCCGAGATCACCTGGCCGCCGGTCAGGGTCGCGATGTCCTCGAGCATGGCCTTGCGCCGGTCGCCAAAGCCCGGCGCCTTGACCGCCGCCACCTTGAGGCCGCCGCGCAATTTGTTGACGACGAGGGTGGCCAGCGCCTCGCCTTCGATGTCCTCGGCGACGATCAGCAAGGGCCGGGCGCTCTGGACCACGGCTTCGAGAATCGGCAGCAAGGTCTGCAGGCTGGAGAGCTTCTTTTCGTGCAGCAGGATGTAAGGGTCGTCGAGCTCGGCCAGCATCTTCTCCGCGTTCGTGACGAAATACGGAGAGAGATATCCGCGGTCGAACTGCATCCCCTCGACGACGTCGAGCTCGGTTGCGAGCGACTTGGCCTCCTCGACCGTGATCACGCCCTCGTTGCCGACCTTCTTCATCGCCTCGGCCAGCATCCGGCCGATCTCGCTGTCGCCGTTGGCCGAGATGGTGCCGACCTGCGCGATCTCGTCGTTGGTCGAGACCTTCTTCGAGCGCTTTTGGATGTCCTTGACGACGGCATCGACTGCCATGTCGACGCCGCGCTTGAGATCCATCGGGTTCATCCCCGCGGCTACCGCCTTGACCCCTTCGCGCACCATGGCGTGGGCGAGAATGGTCGCCGTGGTCGTGCCGTCGCCGGCTTCCGTGCTCGTTTTGCTGGCCACCTCGCGCACCATCTGCGCGCCCATATTCTCGAACTTGTCGGAAAGCTCGATCTCCTTGGCGACGGTGACGCCGTCTTTGGTGATACGCGGTGCGCCGTAGCTTTTGTCGAGGACGACGTTGCGGCCCTTGGGCCCCAATGTCACCCTGACCGCGTTGGCGAGCACGTCGATGCCGTGGAGCATCCGCTCGCGGGCATCTGTGCCCAGCCGGATATCTTTTGCAGCCATAATTCGATCTCCTCTCAGCTCGTCTTTGCAGCGGCGGCGCCGCCCTCGACGATACCCATGACGTCGGTTTCCTTCATGATCATCAGATCCTCGCCGTCGAGGCGAACCTCCGTGCCGGACCACTTCGCGAATAGAACGCGGTCGCCCGGCCTGACGTCGAGCGGGTGCACCTTTCCGTCTTCGCCGCGGGCCCCGGGCCCGACCGCGATGACGTCGCCCTCCACCGGCTTCTCCTGGGCGGTGTCGGGGATGATGATCCCGCCCGTCGTCTTTGCCTCCGGATCCACCCGCCGGATCAGCAGGCGGTCATGCAAAGGTCTGAAATTCATGAAAATCTTCCTTAAGTGCCAGGCTTTGAACCAAAATCGCTTGCGCAAGAACAGCGAGCGAATTTGGCAAATATCCCTTGACGGTCAGGATTAGCACTCTCTGCGCGAGAGTGCTACCAACATCTGGGGCCGCGGAATTTTTTTTACAAGTGTTCCCACAGGGCGAGGCGGCGTCGCTCCTGCCCACACCTGCGCGCCCTCGACGATAAGCGACCCGATGGCCGATGGCCGGGCTGCCGGCCGCGCTCAGGTGGGGCGTCTCAAAACTCGCCGCTGCGATACGCCTCGTCGAGGCGCCCGGCGTCTGCGCCCGATGGTTCTTCCCAGGCTTTGCCACGACGCCTCAGGGCGCCGGTGAAGTTCGGCGGTCGCTTCTCGTTGAAGGCCTGCCGGCCTTCCTCACCATCGGTCGTGGTCTGGATCAACAGCGAGTTGATCAAATTCTGGATATGCCAGGCCTGGTCGGTCGGCAAATCGCCGAAGCGGACAACAAACTCCTTCATCATGCGCACCGCGACCGGCGGCAGGGTGACGATATGCCGGGCGATCTTCTCCGCCCGCGCCAGCAATTGCGCATGTGGCACGACCTCGTTGACGAGGCCGATCCGCAGGGCCTCGGCGGCGTCGAAGGGCTCGTCGGTCAGCAGAATCTTCATCGCGTCGATATAGCGGAGCTGGCGGGCGAGCAAGGTGGCGCCCGGCCCGTGCCCGAGCCAGCCCTGCGTTGTCAGCGCAAATTTGAACCGCGCGTGCTCTTGGCTGGCGATGCGGATATCGGTCGAGGCCAGCAGAATGTAGAGCCCGGCGCCTGCCGCCCAGCCGTTGACCGCGGCGATCACCGGCTTCCACACCCGCGGATAGTGGTCGCCCATCCGCCCGTCGACCCCGGTCTTCTGGCCGTGCACGGTGCCGGCGAGCGGCCAGAAGATGCGCTGCGTGCGCAAATATTCGCGCTCCTCCTCGGTAATGTTCGGCCGCGGCGCCAGATTGTGGCCGCCGCAAAAATGCCGCTCGCCGGCCCCGGTCAGGATCGCGCAGCGGATTTGCCGGTCCTCCCAGAGATCGATCCATACCTCGGAGATGGCGTTCGAGGTCGCCTTGTCGAGAATGTTCGCCTTCTCGGGGTTGTTCAGCGTGATGTAGGCGACGCCGTCGCGCTTCTCATAATCGATGGCCAAATCGAGCTCCTCTGGAGCAAT
>CAWAFE010000013.1:0-92230 GCA_963781215.1 uncultured Alphaproteobacteria bacterium | reverse complement strand
GATCGGCCGCAAGAACTACCTGTTCGCCGGCTCCGACGCCGGCGGCCACCGCGCCGCGGCGATCTACTCCCTGATCGAGACCGCCAAGCTCAACCGCCGCAACCCGCAGCACTACCTCGCCGACGTGCTCGCCCGGATCGCCGATCATCCGGCCCACCAAATCGCCGGTCTGCTGCCCTGGCACTGGAAACCCGCCGAGCCGCAGCGCGCCGCCGCCTGACCCGGCGTCTTCACCGAGCGCTTGCGACATTGCGACATCTCTCCGAACGTAGATACGGTATCCAAGGTCTGAGCCCGACGGCGTGACGCGGCTCGTTTTCCCGAGCACGATCAACCTTCTATCCGGTCGCCGCTCGGGGCGGCTGCACCAACATCCCGCTTGCGGCGGGCTAGAGCATGATCCGGTTAGGTTGAAGCATAGCCGGCGTTGGCGAGATAGTTGGCGCATTGCTGTGGGGTGAAGCGGTCGAGGAGATTTCCGATGCCGCGCCAGGTGTCCTCGATTGAGCGCGGATCGGTTTTGCGCAGCAGCGTCTTGAGCTTGGCAAAGACTTGCTCGATCGGGTTGAGATCGGGCGAGTAGCGCGGCAGGAAGAACAGCTTGCCGCCGGCGGCGCGGATCAGCCGGCGCACCGCCTGGCCCTTGTGGCTGCCGAGATTGTCCATGACGACGACATCGCCAGGGCTGAGGGTGGGCACCAGGAACTGCTCGACATAGGCGCGAAAGCTGGTGCCGTTGATCGGCCCGTCGATGACGCAGGGCGCGGTGATGCGATCGTGGCGCAGCGCCGCCAGAAAGGTCAGCGTGCGCCAGCGGCCGTGCGGCACCTTGGCGACCAGCCGGGCGCCACGCGCACAGCGCCCGTGGCGGCGGGTCATGTTGGTCTTGGCCCAGAGCCTGCCCTCGCGAAGGTGGGGGTTTCGTCGAGGAACACCAGACGCTTGGGGTTCAGCCGGCCCTGATGCATCTTCCACCGCGCCCGCCGCCGGGCGATGTCGGCGCGATCCTGCTCACTGGCGTGCAGGGTTTTTTTTAAAGGTGATCCCCTCGCGAGCGAGAAAGCGCCAAACCGCGCCATAGCTGGCTGGGGTGCCGCGCTCGGCCAGTTCGGCCACCACCGCCCGCAGCGTCAAGTCCGGCTTCTCGACAATCCGTGCCAGCAGCCACTCGCGCTCACCCGCCAGCCGCAGCGGCCGCCGCCCACCCATCGGCTTGGCGGCGGCGCTGCCGGCGGCCCGCCAGCGTTGCGACCACCTCACCACGCTGGCCACGCTCACTCCAAACAACGCCGCCGTCGCCCGGCAGGTGCGGCCGCCCGTCACCGACGCAACCACCCGATCGCGCAGGTCCCGTGAATAGGGTTTTGCCATTCGATGCTGGCCCCCAACCCCAGCCGGCATCTTGAATCACAAAACCAAGCCCGTGAAAATCCTTTTTTGATTCAAACTCTTAGGATCATGCTCTAGTCTAGGGCTCAGGCGGCCGAAACCATCCTCATCTCCGGCTTTTGGGGCCAGGCTATTACAGCGGTTCGTCCGCCTGGATCCGCCAGGACTGATCAGGTCCCGAGGATTGCGGGGTAGCGAGTTATCTCGTCAGGTGGCCTTCACGGCGCCCTCGAGGACGACGCCGGCGGTCACACATTTCCACAGTGCGACCAGCAGCTTACGCGCCAGCGCTACGATCGTCGTCTTGCGCAGGCGTCCGCCGTTGGGCCTGACGCGTTCGTTAAACCACAAGGTGCGCGACGACGATTATGGTGGCCGCTTGGCAACAACTACATTGGCCGGTTGGGGTTCGCTGAGGCTGAGGTGATCAATATTCCCCCGCGATCGCGGGGGAATATGCGCAGCAGGGTGTTGAGCTTGGCGAAGAGCTACTCGATCGGATTGAGATCGGGCGAGTAGCGCGGCAGGAAGAACAGCTTGGCGCCGGCGCTGCGGATCAGGCGGCGCACCGCCTTGCCCTTGTGGCTGCCGAGATTGTCGATGACGACGATGTCCCCGGGGCTGAGGGTGGGCCGCAGGAACTGCTCGACATAGGCGCGAAAGCTGGCGCCGTTGATCGGCCCGTCGATGACGCAGGGCGCGGTGATCCGGTCATGGCGCAGCGCCGCCAGAAAGGTCAGGGTGCGCCAGCGGCCGTGCGGCAGCTTGGCGACCAGCCGTGTGCGGCCATATCCCGGTCAATCACGGGCTGCTGCGCCCGATCCGGATTTCCGCACCTCTCGGGTCGCTGGCCAACCCGGTGTTCCCTGCTCCGACGATCGCGCGATTCTGTTCGGGTAACCAGGTTGCCGATACCGTGATGAAAGCGCTAGCGCAAGCGGTCCCCGGGCAGGTGTCGGCCGGCATCGGCAATCTTAAGGTCATCGCCTTTTCCGGCATGCGCCCCGGGGGAAATGCTTGCGCGCAATGGGTCCACATGGAAATCTTCGAGGGCAGTTATGGCGGGCGGGACGGCCTCGACGGCATGGATGCGGTCGACACGCTCTACGCCAATACCCGCAACAACCCGATCGAGGATATCGAAAGCCATCTGCCGCTCCGCGTCAGCCGCTACGAATTGCGGGAAAATGCCTGCGGCGCCGGCGAGTGGCGCGGCGGCCTCGGCTCGGTGCGCGAGTTCGAGTATCTGGCGCCGGGCGGCGCCTCGGTCGAGGCCGACGGGCACGTCTTCGCGCCCTGGGGGTTGGCTGGCGGCAAGCCTGGTCAACCGGCCGAGCTGCGGCTGATCCGAGCGGACGGTGGCGTCGAGATGCTTCCCTCGAAGGTGCCGCACATGCAGATCCAAGCGGGCGATAGATTCGTCTGTGTGGGTCCAGCGGGCGGCGGCTACGGCGACGCGCTCAAGCGCGATCCAGGGCGGGTGCGCGACGACGTCGCCGACGGCCTGCTGTCGGTCGCGGCCGCAAGAGAGGATTACGGCGTCGTGCTCAGCAGCGCCGGAGTCATCGACCTCCGGGCGACGGCGAGACTTCGTACTAGGTTACTCGCGGAGAAATCGCCCAGTTAGGCGAAACTGCCCGTCTACCAGAACAACTAGGCTCGCCGCCGGCACATTGACACTCCCCGGGATGCGCCCGGGCCGGCCGTAGCATTTCAAGACCGTCATTCACGAGCTTGGGCTCGTCCGAGCCTAGGCAATCCGCAAGGAACACCCACAGTCGGATCTTGGCGTGGGAGCTTCGTGGCTGGCCGTCCAAGCGGGACCTGGCCGTGCTGATTGGCGGTCAGATGATCAGCGAAGAGGTTGGTGTCAAGCTCCTGAACGCAACCATTGATATGCTGGGAACGGCGAAGCGAGTCGTCGTCACCAATGAGAACACTACGATTGTAGCTGGCGCGGGCAACAAGGCAGACATCGACGGAAGGTGCAACCAGATTCGTGGGCAGATCGAGGAGACAACCTCTGATTACGACCGCGAGAAATTGCAGGAGCGCCTGGCGAAGCTGTCGGGCGGCGTCGCCGTAATTCGCGTCGGTGCGCCCTCCGAGACCGAGATGAAATCGCGCAAGGAAGCATTGGACGACGCGATCAGCGCCACCAAGGCCGCGGTCGCCGAAGGCATCGTGCCCGGCGGCGGCCTGGCGTTGGTCCGTTGCATCGACGCCGTCGCCAAGGAAGAAGCGACGTGCGATGGCGACGAGCGCACGGGCCTGCAGGTCCTCAGGCGCGCCCTCGAGTTCCCGACGAGTCAGATCGCCGAGAACTCTGCCGTCGACGGCGGCGTGGTGGTGGCGCGCATGATGGGCAGGCAGGGGAATTACGGCTTCGATGCCGCGCGCAAGGAGTATGTCGACCTGGTTGAGTCCGGGATCATCGATCCGACCAAGGTAGTCCGCGTCGGGTTGGAGAATGCGGTGTCAGTGGGGAGCCTGCTGCTGACCGAAGAGACCATGACCGAAATCCCCGAGAAAAAAGAACGTTCCCCGGAGCCGGAGATGGCTATGTGAGGCCGGGGTGCGTATTGAACGATGCCGCTACGCGACGAGAGGAGAGGCCCTGTATTTTCCCCTGATCTATCAGGTGAAACAGGCTGCCCGCGCGACGATGCGCAGCCGTTACGGCGGTCTCACCGCACCGCCGCCGATCAGGCACCCGGTTGGGCGCCGCCCTTCGCGATCGGGCGGGGGCGTCCCCGGGGCGCGTCGGCGCGGCAATCGGTAGACCGCGCCGCCGAGGCATGACACGCTCGCCGATAACCGGCACAGGAGGAACGAGATGAGCTCACGCGCTCGAAGGCATCCGGGTTATCGATTTCACCCACGATCAGGCCGGGCCGTCCTGCACCCAGATGCTGGCGTGGCTCGGCGCCGATGTGATCAAGATCGAGCGCCCGCCCCATGGCGACCGGGCGCGGCGGCTGTGGAACTCGGACAACCCGAACCTCGACAGCTTTTTCTTTCTGCTATTGAACAGCAACAAGCGCAGCACGGTCGTCAATCTGCGGGCCGAAGAGGGCAAGGAGATTGCCCGCCGCCTGATCCGCAACGCCGATGTCGTCGCTGAGAACCTCGGCCCGGGCGTCATGCAGCGGCTGGGCCTCGGCTATGAGGCGGTGAAGGAGCTGAACCCGCGCGCGATCTACGCTTCGGTCAAGGGCTTCGGCTCGTACGGCCCCTACAGCGGCTTCAAATGCTTCGAGCCGGTGGCGCAGGCGACCTCGGGGGCGATGAGCGTGACCGGCGAGGCGGGCGGCCCGCCGATGGTCAACGGCGCCAATATCGGCGATTCCGGCACCGGCATGCATCTCGCCATCGCCATCCTCGCCGCCCTCGTCCAGCGCGGGCGCACCGGCCGCGGCCAGCTCGTCGAGGTCGCGATGCAGGAGGCGGTGCTGAACCTGACGCGGGTCAAGTACACCCAGACGCTCGCGACCGGCGCGCCGCTCGAACGCACCGGCAACCGTTCGGCGACCGGCGGCTGGTCCGATCTCGTGCGCTGCGCCGGCAACGGCAAGAACGACTATGTCTACATGATCGTGCCGCCCGACAACCCCGAGATGTTCGAGGCCGCGGCCGAGGTCATCGGCCGGCCCGAGCTGCGCACCGACGAGCGCTTTGCGACGGCCGCGGCGCGCGCCCGCAATGGTGCCCAGCTGACCGCGGAGATCGAGGGCTGGACCGCGAGCCGCGAGAAGCACGAGGTGATGAAGGCCTTCGCCGGCCGCGGCATCGTCTGCGGCGCGGTGCTCGATACGGCCGAGGTGCTGGCCGACCCGCATCTGCGCGAGCGCGAGACGATCTTTGACCTCGAGCACCCGACCCGCGGCCGGTTTTCGGTGATCGGCTGCCCGCTGCGCCTCTCCGACTCGCCGGTCGCCGCCGCGCGCGCGCCGCTGATGGGCGAGCATACGGCCGACGTGCTGAAAACGCTCGGCGGCTACACCCAGGGCGAGATCGACGAGCTGCGCCGGAAGCAGGTGATCTGAGACCCGGCACGGCTATCGGGCGCTTCCCGGATCGGCCGGATTAGGTCATCGCAATCTAAGGGATTGCCAGCTCCGGCGGCTGGTCCGGTTCTTGAATGATCGGGCTACGAGCGAGCACGGCACCGTCCGCATCAAGCGGGTATGCCGGAAACCGCTGGATGCCCCGTCCATACTTCCGGCATTTGCTTCGCCGATAGGCATCGGGGCTCGACAATCATCCATGGAGGAGCCGCACGGATGAGCAAGGCCACTCTCTCGATCAGCAGCAAGAACTACTCGTCCTGGTCGCTGCGCGGCTGGCTGTTGTGCAAAATGGCCGGCCTCGATTTCGTCGAAGAAATCGTACCGGCCGACGATCCGAAAAATCGCGCCGAGCTGCTGCTGCTGTCGCCGTCGATCCTGGTGCCGTGCCTCACCCACAACGGGATCAAGGTGTGGGATACATTGGCGATCGCCGAATATCTGAACGAGGTCAGGCCGCAGGCCGGGTTGTTGCCCGCCGATCTCGCCGCCCGCGCCCGGTGCCGCTCGATCTGCGGCGAGATGCACTCCGGGTTCACCAATTTGCGATCGGCGCTGCCGATGAACCTCAAAGCCCGCCACCGGGACTTCACCATATGGTCGGGGGCGCAGGCCGACATCGACCGCGTAACCGCCATCTGGCGCGAGTGCCTGGCGACCTATCGTGGTCCCTATCTGTTCGGGACATTGACCGCGGCCGACGCAATGTATGCCCCCGTGGTCACGCGTTTTCAGACTTATGGGGTCAAGCTGGACGACGAATGCGCTCGCTATTGCCAGCGCATCCTTCAATTGCCCGAAATGATCGCCTGGCGCGAAGCCGCCATGTCTGAGCCCGACGAGGTCGAAGAGCTCGACATAGAGTTCTGAGCGAAGCCCTTGTTTGCATGGGAGGCGGATTCCGATGATCGAAGACACCTTGGACATCGCGACCAAGGACGGCGCGATGGAGACCTTTGTCTGCCGTCCCGAGCGCGGCGGGCCGTTTCCGCCGGTGCTCTTGCTGATGGACGCGCCGGGGGTGCGCGAGGAGCTGCGCGACATGGCGCGCCGGCTGGCGACGGTCGGCTACTACGTGCTGCTGCCCAACCTCTATTACCGCGCCGGCCGCGACACGATCTTCGGCCCGGATGTGCTGGAGCAGGGGAGCGCCGAGCGCGAGCGGATGCGGGCGGTGCGCACCAAAATGACGATCCCGCCGGTGATGGACGATATCGCCGCGATGCTGGCCTTCGTCGACCGTCAGAGCGACGCGAAGCCGGGACCGGTAGGCGTCCACGGCTATTGCATGAGCGGGCCCTATGCATTGGCCGCGGCGGCGCGCTATCCCGACCGGATCGCCGCGGCAGCATCGTTTTACGGCACCTGGCTGGTCAGCGACGCCGAGGAGAGCCCGCATCTGTCATTGGGCAGGGTCAAGGGCGAGCTCTATATCTCCTGCGCCGAGCACGACGAATTGGCGCCGTTGCCGATGGTCGAGGAATTGCGCGGCCTCTTCCGCCGCGCCGGGGCCGAGGGCGAGATCGAGCTATACCCCGGCGTCCATCACGGCTTCGCGTTTCCACAGCGCTGGTGCTACGACAAGCCCGCCGCCGAGCGCCATTGGGAGCGGCTGATCGCGCTCTACCGCCGCCGCCTGGGGTAGTCGTCAGAGCCCGCTCCGCACCGCTTCGGTAACAACGTCGCGCGCCACCTGGCGCAGCAGCCGGCGGTCCGCCTCCGGGGTCGGCGCGGGAGGGATGCCGGGCACCACCCGGTCATGGCTGTAGGTGGCGATCACCTGGCCGTTGCCGGCGCCCTCGGGCCGCGGGTCGCCGCCGTCGCGCACGGTGCGGATGCCCTGCCGGATCATGTTGCGCATCATGATGACGCCGCGGTCGGTGGATGCCAGATGCTCGAGGCCGTGGCGTGAGGTGCCGCCGTGGATCGAGACCTGCGCGTCGTAATCGCCCGGGATGCGCTGGCGCTCCTCGTAGGGCCGGCTGGCATCCTGGCCAAAGCCGGCCCCCCGCCGTGGCTCCTTTCCCTCCGGGGCGCGGTAATAGCCGATCTGCATCGTGTGGGTGTCGTCGAGCGGCACCGCCCAGGTCGTCGCCGCCGGCCGGTTGACCGAGTTGCGCAGCGCCATCGGGTCGGCGTTCGGCGGAAATTGGTGGATGTTGGGTAGGATGAAATCGGCGACGCGCACCCACACCCGGTCGTCCTGTCGCCGGGTGTCGATATAGACCATGCCAACCGGCGTCTCCATCCAATCCCACTCGCCGAGCGCCTCGAGGTCGCTGGTGAACCCTTCGCTGCCGGGCAAGGTGTGGAGAAAGGCAAGATGCGCCGGGTCCATGCTGTTTTCCTTCACCTGCAGCCAGTTGCACTCCCACAGCGTGGGGGCCCGTGCGGAAAGCCGATAGCCCGGCAGGTCGAAGGTGTCGAAGATCGGAAAGGCCGGCTCCTTATCCGGCGGCCCCATATAGGCGAAGACGAGCCCCTGATGCTCGCGCACCGGATAGGCGCCGTGAAAGAGCCGGTCCTTCAGGGTGCTGTCGGCGGGCTCGCCCGGCGTCTCCAGGATCGTGCCGTCGACGTCGAAGAGCCAGCCGTGATAGCAGCAGCGGATGCCCTTCTCGCCGACCAAGCCGAATTCGAGCGAGGTGCCGCGATGCGGGCAATGCAATTCGAGGAGGCCGACCGCACCCCTGCGGTCGCGGAAGGCGACGAGATCCTCGCCCAGGATGCGCAGGCGCCGCGGCAGGTCGGCCAATTCGTTCGAGAGGATGACGGGCTGCCAGAACCGCCGCAGGTATTCTCCGCAAGGGGTGTCGGGGCCGACCCGGGTCAATTCCTCGTCCTCGGCGGGGCGCTCGCGATGGTGGTAGGCGCTGTACGCTCCGGTCAGAAAAGACGCTCTCTCAGCCATCCTCTCCCTCCCTCGCAAGCGACCCCGTTCGGCGATTGCCGCCTCAAGAGCGGCGGGTGGCTGCGCTTGTGCCCCTGGGCCCCCGCTTTCGCGGGGGCGACGAAGGGAACGCCGCGGGAGTCGCCGGCTCGGCTCGTATCAGGAAATCAGGTCACGCGCTCGTACGGGAAGCGCTGGACCTTCTCCATGTTCTTGCCTTCGATGCGTATGAGCTTGGTCGTGCCGTCGCGCCGCGGCGAGTGCAAGTCGCCTTCGTTGTAGAGATAGGCCGCACCTGGGGTCAGCGTGTAGTCGCGGGTCGGCCGAGCCTTGCCGGGCTTGCCCTCGCCGGGACGCGCCACCGGCTCATAATCGGTCATGATCGTCTCGCCGGCCGCCTGGCCGTAGATCGCCCAATAGGGGCCGTGATCGTGCGGCTGGCTGTTCTTGGCGCCGTGATAGACATGCCCGAGGATGCAGAAGCCGAGTTCCGGGTCCTCATAGAGCACCTTGCGCTCGGGCACCTCGTCGCCGAGATGCGTCTTGACGAAGGCGTCGTCCTTGAGCTGCTCCTTGACCAAGGCGCATACTTTCTCGCGCCCGGCGACGCCGGGCTCGGCCTTTAGGATGCGATGGCATTCCGCTGAGAAATGCTGAAGATCCATTGTTCAGACTCCCTCGGTGGGTGATGACGGCAAACTTTACCCCAAGCCAGAGCGCAAGTTAAGCGGCGCATCTTCTATTCGGCGGCGGATGCCGGTTGAACGGGCTGATTGCCGCGGGCCAGCACCGCTTCGAGGGCGGTGCGGATCTCGGCGAGCTTGGCCGGATGGTCGACCTTATGCCCGAACAGGTTCTTGACGTAGAAGACGTCGACGACCTTTTCGCCATAGGTCGAGATCTTCGCGCTCGACACCTGCAGGCTGAGCCGGGTCAGCTCGCGGGTGACCTCGAAGAGGAGCCCCGGCCGGTCGCGGCCGTTGACCTCGATGACCGTATGCGAGGCGCTCGCCTTGTTGTCGATCAGCACGCGCGGGGCCACGGTGAAGACCTGGGTTCGGCTCGGATAGGCCGGTGGGCGGGCGAGCTCGCGGTGCGGCTTCAAATCCCCGGTCAGCACATTCTCGAAGATAACGGCGAGCCGGGCGAGCTTGTCGGGCCGGTCGAACGGCCCGCCGGCCAGGTCCTGGACCCAGAACGTGTCGAGCGCCATGCCGTTCGACATCGTCACGATCTTGGCGTCGACGATGTTGGCGCCGCTGACCGCGAGCGCCCCGGCCATCCGCGAAAAAAGCCCGGCGTGGTCGGCCGTGTAGAGGGTGATCTCGGTCACCGCGCGCTGCTGATCGACGCGCTGCTTGACCGTGAGCGGTGCACCGCTCGCGTCCGCCTCGCGCATCAGACGGGCGTGCCGGGCATGGGTCTCGGCATCGAATGACAGCCAGTAGAAGGGGTAGCCACTCTTGGCGAAGGCCGCGAACTCCGCTTCGCTGAAATCGGGCAGCTTCTCGCGCACCGCGGCCAGTGCTGCGGCGACCCGCGCATCGCGCCGCTCGACCGTGGGGCCGCCCGCCATCACGTCGATCGCCTGGTTGTAGAGCTCGCTCAAGAGCGCTGCCTTCCAGCCGTTCCAGATCTTCGGCCCCACCGCACGGATGTCGGCGATGGTCAGGATCAAGAGCAGCCGGAGCCGCTCCGGCGACTGCACCACCTCGACAAAATCGGCGATCGTCTTCGGGTCGCCGATATCGCGCTTGAACGCGGTGCCGCTCATCAAGAGGTGCCAGCGTACCAGCCACGCGACGGTTTCGGTCTCCTCGGCGGTGAGCCCGAGCCGTGGCCCGAGCTTGAACGCGATGCGCTCGCCCAAGACGGAATGGTCGCCGCCGCGCCCCTTGGCGATGTCGTGCAACAGCACCGCGACATAGAGGGCGCGGCGCGAGACGATCTCCGCCGCGAGCTCGGCCGCCAGCGGCAATTCTTCCTTCAGTAGCCCGGTCTCGATCTTGTGCAGGATGCCGATCGCGAAGAGCGTGTGCTCGTCGACCGTGTAGACATGGTACATGTCGTACTGCATCTGTGCGACGACGCGCCCAAAATCGGGAACGAAGCGGCCGAAGACCCCGGCCTCGTTCATCCGCCGCAGCGCCGTTTCCGGATCCTTGCGCGAAGTCAGGATGTCGAGAAAGAGGCGGTTGGCCTCGGCATCCGCCCGCAACTCTCGGTTGATCAGCCGCAGCGACTGGCTCGCCGCGAGCAGTGCCCGCGGGTGGATGTCGAGCTCGTGCTCCTGCGCCACGTGAAAGAGCCGCAGCAGCCCGACGGGATCTTTCTTGAAGAAATCCTCGGCCGGGATCGTCAGCCGCGCGCCGTCGAGCACGAAGCCGTCGAGCGCCCGCTTGCCTGCACCCCAACGCACCCAGCCGAGCCGACGCTTGCGCCGCTGGTCGGCTTCGAGGATGGCGCAGAAGATCCGGGTCAGGTCGCCGACATCCTTGGCGACCAGAAAATAATGCTTCATGAAGCGCTCGACCCCACGGCTTCCCGCGTGGTCGGTGTAGCCCATGCGCCGCCCGATCTCGGTCTGCATGTCGAAGGTCAGCCGCTCCTCGGCGCGGCCGGCGAGGTAGTGGAGATGGCAGCGCACCGTCCACAGAAAATTCTGGGCGCGGGCGAAGCGCCGCGACTCGGTGGCCGACAGCACGCCGAGATCGACGAGCTTGGCCACATCGTCGATGCGGTAGATGTATTTGGCGAGCCAGAACAGGGTGTGGAGGTCCCGAAGGCCGCCTTTCCCTTCCTTGACGTTCGGCTCCAGCTGGTAGCGGCTGTCGCCGACGCGGCGGTGCCGTTCGTCGCGCTCGGCGAGCTTTTCTTCGACGAATTGCGCCGCCGAACCGCGGACGATCTCGGCGTCGAAGCGGCGCTTCAGCTCGTCGAAAAGCGCTTGCTCGCCCCACAGATATCGCGCTTCGAGGAGCCCGGTTCGGATCGTCAGGTCCGATTTGGCGTGGCGCAGGCATTCCTCGACCGAGCGCGTCGCCTGCCCGATCTTCAGCCCGAGGTCCCACAGCGCGTACAGGAGGTACTCTACGACTTGCTCGGTATAGGGGGTCGGCTTGTAGGGCAGCAGAAACAACAGATCGATGTCGGAATAGGGCGCCAGCTCGCCGCGCCCGTAGCCGCCGACCGCGACCAGCGCCAAACGCTCTCCCGAGGTCGGGTTGGCGAGCGGGTAGAGCTCGCCGGTAACGAGGTCGTAAAGCGCCCGGATCACCTGATCCGTCAAGAAACATTGCTCGCGCACCGCGGCGGCGCCGTCCCCGCTGGCCTCAAAACGGCGACGGATCTCGGCGCCCCCGGCGGTCAGCGCCGCCTTCAGCGGGGCGACGAAAGCGCCACGTTCGAGCACCGGCAAGCGGACCGACCGCGCCGCCTCCGACAATTCCTCGGTCAGGGCCCGCCGGTCGATAATGTCGCGCTGCCGCGCGACGGCACTTCGTCTGGGCTCGCGCCGCGGCTCCGCCTCGGCATGCGCCGGAGCCACCGCGGCGCGGCGCCGCCGCGGCGCGAGATAGGTGATGCCGGACAGCAAGGCTTTGGCTTCCCTCAGAGGTGGCGGCCGGCGTCGACGGTGACGATCGACCCCGTGGTATGGGTCAAATGGGTGATGCTCGCCATTACCGCCAGCGCCACGTCGTGTGCTTCGATCGCCCGCTTCAACGGCGTCGACGCCGCCGCCTTGGCCATCATCTCCTCGGTGCGGCCGGGAACGAAGCCGGTATGGACCATGCCCGGCGAGACGATCACAACGCGGATTTCCGGAGCGAGCACCCGCGCCAGCGCCATGCTCATCGTGTTGAGCGCCGCCTTCGAAGCGCCGTAGATGATCGAGCTGCCGGTGCCGTGTTCGCCGGCACCCGAGGAAATGTTGACGATGACCCCGTCGCCCGATTGGCGCAGCAATGGGACAAAGGCGCGGATAGTCGCGAACGGACCGCGCACATTGGCGGTCAGCACCGCGTCGATCAGCTCGTCGTCGAGCGCCTCGAGGTCATGGTGCGGCACCATCCGGGTAAAGCCGGCCGAATTGATCAGGATGTCAGCGCGCCCGAACTCGTCGCCCACCGCCGCCGCGGCCTTGCGGATCTGGGCGGTGTCCTCCAATGGCAGATGCATCGCCTTGTGGCCGTCGCCCGGCAATTCGGCGATCAGCGCGGCGGCGCGGTCCGCCCCCTTGTTGTAGCCGACGACACACTTTGCCCCGGCCGCGGCGAGCAGGCGCACACTCGCCGCCCCAATGCCGCTGCTGCCGCCGGTGACGACCGCAACCTTGCCGGCCAGGGAAGCATGGTTTTCCAGCGCCATTTCCGATCGCTCCTTCCCGGCCTCCCGGCCCGACCCTCTCGCCGCTTCCGGGGCTTTTTATCCTAATATCACGCACCCGCCAGTCGGAAAGTCGGGTCGGCAGGTCTGCTTGGCCGCGCGTCGTACCCTCGGCAGCGCTCCAGTTCCTCCTGTTTTATCAGGTCGAGATCAGGTGACCCACCACCCTGTGACCATCAATCGCCGCGCTTCTCGCCCGCCGGTTAAAGAATACAACGCGAATATGGCGACACCGTGTTGGCTCGCCCGAACCGCGCCGCACGCCACGGGCGTACCTCAAACCGAGGCGCGAGTAACATCTCGACCACCGCCCGATGCACAGCGCTCGAAACCGCGCCGGTTGTTCTATGGAGCGGGCGCCAGCCCGCTCGGCTTGTAGAACGATTCAGCCGACCTTGAACAGGCGTACGTCGCGCTAATTGCGCTGGCGTCCCGTCGATCACCGCCGTCTAAACTCTTGTCGCGGAAACCATCTTGGCCAGCGTTCATGTGCCAGCGCACCAACAGGCCGGACATATGGACGCAAGCGATCTGATCAAAGCCTGCAAAGCATCTTGCGAGGAGGCGGCCGTCCACATATGGAAAATCGGCGCGTGGCGCGTAACGCCCCTTCTGGAAAATCTGCGTGTGGCGCGTAACAGGGATTCTGGAAAATCGGGGCAGTGGCTATAGAATTTGGCGCAGGACATCGATTTCGGTTCGGATACCAAGCGTCTCAAATTTTTCTTTGAGGATGTGCTGGAAGATAAGAAGCGCTGTCAGCCCCACCTGAGCGGTGTTTTGCATCGCGTGCCGCAGCGGTAATTCCTCTGCTGTCAGAGCTAAAACCATAATACCTCCACTTGCATCAGGCTGTGGATTTTCAATCTTCGCCATATTGAGGACACCAACCGGGTTCGGGTGTGCCCCGAGGTCGATGGTTCTGTCGTAGAGTTTTTTGAATATTTCGGCCAGCGACGCGTCAAATTTGGCTATGATCTTGCAGATATTTGTTATCATGAACTCCTGCCTCTGAAGCTTCTTGCTAGCGTCATCGAGGTGTCGATTTAAAAATATCTGCTCTCTGGTTGGGGTGCTGTTTTGGTTCGGTTCTGGAAAATCGCTAGTGCGTACCCGGCATGTTCGAGACACAAGCGCATCATTGCAAACGCCTCGCCCACTTGACTTGCTAGGGCCATGCCCGCCGCCGCCTTGAATGCGTACTGCGACCGCAGACAAAGGACGGCAGGAAGAACCGGCTTGGGATCAATAAGGGCCTGCTGGGCAGTGACAAAGCAGTCGTTTACCCGCTGCATGAGACGGTACGGGTCAGGGAACCGCTCTCGATTCACCACTCGATGGCGGTATACCTCTTCAAGGAATCGCGTCAGCTCGTCCTCACCTGTCATTTTTGCTCTATCTGGTGGCAATGGCGAGACGGTGTTTAAGTTCACCCGCTGGCGGGTCTTGCCTTTTCTGCGGTGTTTGCTGGCGGACATAAGAGCTATTAGGCAGTCAGCCGTGAAATCGTCGCGGGGCTGACGTTATAGCAGCAGCCAGTCCAATCCGATTGTCCAGTCACCGGGCCTGAAGCGGATTAACTTAGGGGAGTCGTTTTCAGCCCATTCGAGGCTCATCATCTTGCCGCCGGGCTGTTTCCACACTTCAAGCAGACCCGGTAGTCCGCCCGCTTCCGGGTCGCGCCACGTGAAACTGAATGGTTCCCGTACGTAACGCCTCGTATTATCATCGCCAATCTTCCAGCCATGCTTGTCGATTAACGGTCGAACGCGGTCACGGATTTGAACTGCTCTCTCGTGATTGGTCATCGCTTCTTCTCAACGCTTGCTAAAAGGGAGTCATCGCAAGCTTGCCGTGCAAGCCTCGAAATCGTGCTCTTGCCCACGTGGTAGCTGCGCGCGAGTTCGGCAAGCATCGCACTTTGCGTCCGGCGCAGGCGGGCCTCGGCCTGCTGTGCGTCGGTAAGTTTCGGCGGCCGGCCCATGCGCTGCCCGCGCCGCTGCGCTCGGCTGCGGCCCTCGGCGGTGCGGGTGCGGATACCCGCGTTCAAGGGCGGTTGTGTTCTAGCTAGCTAGATGAGGGCGCTAAACCTATTGGGATTGATCTTGTTTTCTTTGTTCTTCCAGCGTGGCTTTTACGAGCGATTCTGTAATATATTCATAAAAGATCGGCCGTGAAGCAACAGATAGTTTCTTAGGATCATCGTGCATTGCAATCATTATTGGGTACATAATCTGCCTCTGGTGACGACTTACTTCCGCTAAACAGTCCATTGCAACTTTGACATCACACTGAACCTCAGCCGTAACAGTGTCAACGCATTGGACATAAACTAGACCAGCACTGATGACCAGATCGTCGCCGCGTGTCGTGTTGTTATCAGCATAAGCTATCAATGCTCGATTGAACCTTGCGTCTGCTTCAACTATAAGCTGGCCATATTTTATCCAGTTGCCTTTTGACTCGGGCTCGGGCTCAGGGTTTTTTGGCTCGGGCTCCGGCTTCGGCTCACGGTTTTTGTACCCAAACTTGTCCCGATTGTTCGCGACGAACGCCTCGCGATCATGCGCCCCCGCACACAGGTGAGCAGCCATTACAAAGAAATCGGGATGGCTGCTCGCTTTCGAGATGTCCGCGTAGCTCCATTTGCCGGAGGCTTCCCGGTAGCAGTCCCCTGCGACGAGCACCATGCGGTCGCCTTCGCCGGCATTCCCGTTCGCGTATGCATGCATCGCACAGGTAAGTGCGTCGTCGGCCGTCTTGGCGTATGTCTTGATCGTCGGGTTGCGAAGTTGCTTTGCCTTCTCTTTCCATTTACTCAACATCGATCACTCCCCGGCCAGACGTGAAATCGTGCTCTGACTGATATTGTAGCTGCGGGCGACGCTGCGCTGCGTCTCGCCGGCATCGATGCGGTTACGGGCCTCTTTCTGCTGGTGCGGGGTCAGCGTCGGCTTGCGGCCAAATTTGACGCCGTTGGCTTTGGCGTCGGCCCGGCCGCGCGCGGTGCGCTCCAGAATGCGGCGGCGTTCGAGCTTCGCCGCCACGCCAAGGATGGCGAAAATGATCTCGGCGAAGTCGGAGGTCGTATCGAGGAACGGCTCAGCTAGTGAGCGGATACCGGCCCCGGCGCGCTGCATGTCGCGGGCAATAACCAGAAGGTCGGTTGTGTCGCGCGACAGGCGGTCAACGGCCGGGGTTATCACGACGTCGCCGGGGGCGAGGGCCTTCATCAGCTTGGCAAGCTGCGGCCGGTCGGCCGTGGTGCCGGTGATCTTCTCGCGGAACACCTTTTCGCATCCGGCCGCCTTGAGTTGGCGCACCTGTCCGGTTTCGTCTTGGGCGGCCGTCGAGACGCGCGCATAGCCGTAGATCATCGGCCGTTCTGCCGGTCAGCGGCTTCTTCCGGCCACTCCGGCCACGGTTCGGGGCAGGGCTGTAGTGCAGCGGGCGGGTCGGGCTTTTTGTGATGCGCGCCGACCTCGAACACGCCGCACAGGCCAGAAACCTCGTCGTAGGGTTCCGGCCCTTGGTATGGAATCCAACATCGTGCGGATTGGCGGTTTTTCATGCTCTCATTGTGCATTAGAAATCTGCATCAAAAAAGCGCAATTCGATCAAGGCTGTTCCGGTGATGCAAATTTCTTCACTTTCGCAACGCTTGTCGGCTCGCGGTTCGGGGCAGGCGACGGGTCCCGATCTCGGACTCCCGCCGCCCCATTGCGAGGTTTTGCCGGGGGATCGTCGGCGCCAAGCGGGCCGGGGGCCGCGGCCGGAGACATGCTCGTGGTCGAATGGCCTGAGGAGGTCGTCGCGCCGCTGACCCGGCTCGACTAAGCCGCCGCCTGCTGAAGCCGGACCGCTACGCCGCCACGCCCTCGAGCCGGGATCGCACGATGTCGGCGAGCAGCGGGTTGAAGCGGTCGGCGGCCTCGTACGGCACCCAGTGGCCGGCGCCGGGAACGATCTCGAACCGGGCACCGGGTTGAACCTCGCGCAGCACGCGGGCGCGTTCGTCGAGATAGGGGTAGGCGGTGGCGTCACGCCCGCCCCAGATGCCGTCGAGCCGCGCCTTGATCCGCGGCAGCGCCTGGGCGAGCGTGTCGGCGCGCGAGAAGCGGCGGCTCTTGACCCGGCCGCGCGGCGCGTTCGTCGCCTGGATATAGACCGCCAGCTCGTCGATCTTGGCCGGGTCGGCGATCATCAGCGCGCCGACATTATGGCGGGCGATCGCCAAGGTCTCGGCCTCCGGACGCGCCCGGCGGCACGCGCTTCAAGTCGGTCGGCTGACGGACGAGGCCGAGCCCGTTCGACCCGACAATGGTCAATGCCCGCAGCCGGTCGCCGAGAAGGGCTGCGACGTGGCCGCCGAGCACCCCGCCGAACGAGAAGCCGGCGATATGCAGACCGGCGTGCCGCGGCAGCACAATGTCGAGCCCCTCGATCAGGATTCGCGCCAGGCTTTCGGCGGTATGCGGCTCGGGCGGGGTCGCCGATTCGCCGAGCCCGGGCAGGTCCGGCGCCACGACCGTGAATTGTCGCGCCAGCACCAGCACATTGCGGATCCAATGCGTCCACGAGCCGTAGCCGCCGTGGAACAGCACCAGCGGCGGGCCGCTGCCCCAGCGGCGCCAGACCATCTTCCCGTCGCCGCACGGGGTTTCGATCCGCTCCGCCTCGGCCGCGATACCTTCGACCAAAGCCACGGTTTTTTCGCTGATCAACGCCACCGGCCGCTCCCGGGTATTGCTTCGCTAATGCTGATAGCTGGTTTCGTGGGCAAGGGCCAGCGCGCTGGCGCGATCCGCGTCGTCGCCACTCCTTCTGCGCTGTCGCGTTACCATATCAGCGGGAGCGGCCATCTCCGGGCGAAACCCGGGCGGGGGCCATCCTGCTCGGAGCCGAACATGCCGATACGACCGCTCGAAGCGCTGATGTGGGCTCAGGCCTGGGAAAAGATGGAGCGCGCGCAGCGGCTGCACCGGCAGTTCTTTCACCGCAACCACAGCAGCCGCTGCTGGGAGGCGCCGTGCGACATCTTCGAGACCGAGGAGGCGCTGACCATCCTGATTGCGCTGCCGGGGGTCGAGCTCGACCGGGTCGAGGTCACGCTCAGCGCCGGGCTGCTGATCGTCAGCGGCGAGCGGCCGTTGCCGCCCGAGCTCGGCCATGCCCGGATCCACCGTCTGGAAATCCCGCACGGGCATTTCGAGCGGCGGATCGAGCTGCCTCCCGCCCGGTTCGAGATTTACGGCCGGCATCTCGCCAATGGCTGCCTGATGCTGCAATTGCATAAGATGCGGTGAACGAACCGCATTCGCCCACCTCCCGATCCAAGGACCCTTCCCGATGCCCATGGAGGACCGCGACCTGCGCAGCGCGGAAAATGCCGCACCCCCGCCCGCTGCCGCCGTTGAACTCGGCGATGGCCGGCATGCCGGCGCTTCCCGAGGACGCGCTGATCCTGATCCCGACGCGCAACCTCGTGCTGTTTCCCGGCACGGTATTGCCGCTGACCTTTGGCCGCCAGCGCTCGATCGCGGCGGCGCAGGCGGCGATGCGGTTGAGCCGCCCGCTAGGGCTGGTGCTGCAGCGCGATGCCGGCACCGACGACCCGATCCCGGTCGACCTGCATCGCACGGGCACCGAGGCGAGCCTGCTGCGCTATGTCACCAGCCCCGACGGCCAGCACCATCTGATCTGCCAGGGCGAGCGGCGCTTTCGCATCCTCGACTTTCTCGACGGCTACCCGTTCCTCGTCGGCCGGGTCGAGCGCATCGCCGAGCCCGACGGCACGACCAAGGACGTCGCCGCCAGGCTCCTCAATCTGCGCAACCAGGCGATCGAGGTGTTGCAGCTGTTGCCGCAGACCCCGCCCGAGCTCGTCAACGCGGTGCAGTCGGTCACCTCCGCCTCCCAGCTCGCCGACCTGATCGCGAGCTTCATGGACATCTCTCCGGCCGAAAAGCAGGAAATCCTCGAGACCGTCGACCTCGAGCACCGGCTCGACCGGGTGTCGGCGATGCTGGTCTACCGGATCGAGGTCTTACGGCTGTCGCGGCAGATCAACGAGCAGACCAAGGAGAAGATCGACGACCGCCAGCGCGAGTTTCTGCTGCGCGAGCAGCTGAAGACGATCCAGAAGGAGCTCGGCGAAGGCGACGACACCAAGGGCCAGGAAATCGCCGATCTCGGCAAGAAGATCGCCGAAGCGAAGATGCCGGCCGAGGTCGAGGCGCACGCCAAGCGGGAGCTCGCCCGGCTCGAGCGGATGCCGGAGGCGGCCGGCGAGTATTCGATGGCCCGCACCTACCTCGAATGGCTGACCGAATTGCCCTGGTCGGTCGAATCCGGGACCCCGATCGACATCGCCGAAGCGCGTCGCACCCTCGACGCCGACCATTACGGGCTGGCCAAGGTCAAGCGGCGCATCCTCGAATATCTCGCGATCCAGCATTTGAACCCCGGCGGACGCAGCCCGATCCTTTGCTTTGTCGGCCCGCCGGGCGTCGGCAAGACCTCGCTCGGGCAGAGCATCGCCCGCGCCACCGGCCGCAAATTCGTCCGGGTCAGCCTCGGCGGCGTGCACGACGAGGCCGAGATCCGCGGCCACCGGCGCACCTATATCGGCGCGCTCCCCGGGAATATCATCCAGGGGATTCGCCGCGCCGGCAGCCGCGACTGCGTGATGATGCTGGACGAGGTCGACAAGCTCGGCCGCGGCATCCAGGGCGACCCCGCCTCGGCATTGCTGGAGGTGCTCGATCCGGAGCAGAACTCGACCTTTCGCGACAATTACCTCGCCGTGCCGTTCGACTTGTCGCGGGTCATGTTCATCACCACAGCGAACGTGCTCGACACGGTTCCAGGCCCGCTGCGCGACCGCATGGAGGTCATCGACCTGCCGGGCTATGTCGAGGACGAGAAGCTCGAAATCGCCCGCCGCTACCTCGTCGCGCGCCAGCTCGCGGCGAACGGGCTGAAGCCGGACCAGGCCGAGATCTCCGACGCGGCGCTGGGCTCGATAATCCGCGAATACACGCGCGAGGCCGGGGTCCGCCAGCTCGAACGCGAGATCGGTGCGGTGCTGCGCGGCGTGGCGATGCGAGTCGCCGAAGGGACCTCGCAACAAGTTCGGGTTGAGCCCGGCGACCTGCCGGAGAGCCTGGGGCCGCCGCGCTTCGAGAACGAGACGGCGATGCGCACCAGCGTCCCCGGTGTGGCCACCGGCCTCGCCTGGACCCCGGTCGGCGGCGACATCCTGTTCATCGAGGCGACCCGGGTACCGGGCGGCAACCGGCTGATCCTGACCGGCCAATTGGGCGAGGTCATGCGCGAAAGCGCGCAGGCGGCGCTGAGCCTGGTCAAGGGCAAAGCGCAAGGGCTCGGGCTCGACCCCGCGGTGTTCGAGAAGAGCGACATCCACATCCACGTTCCGGCCGGCGCCATCCCGAAGGACGGGCCGTCGGCCGGGGTCGCCATGTACACCGCCCTCGTCTCGCTGTTGACCGAGCGCACGGTCAGGAGCGACACCGCGATGACCGGCGAGATCAGCCTGCGCGGGCTGGTGCTGCCGGTCGGCGGCATCAAGGAAAAGGTCGTCGCCGCCGCCCGCGCCGGGCTCGCGACGGTCATCCTGCCGGCGCGCAACCGGCGCGATTACGAAGAAATCCCGGAAAGCGCACGCAACAGCCTGCGCTTTTTCTGGGCCGAGCGAGTTGAGGACGTGACCGAGGCCGCGTTGGAGCCGGTTCCAGCTTCTTCGGTGCGCGAAGTCGCGCAATGAAGCCGCCAGCAAAAATCCTCGTTCTGATTAGGGCGGTCACATTGCGCCGACCAGCGAGAATGCGGTGGCCGCGCTTACGACTGTGTCCGGCCCCTGCGCTCCTTGAGCAGGTGGTCGACCATAGCGGGGGCGGCGCCGAGATAGTTGGCAGGATCGGTCAGTGCACGGAGCTTGTCGGCGCCGAGTGGGCCGGCGACGGCGGGGTTTTCGAGCAATTCGTCGAGCAAGGGGCGGTCGGTCTCGATCGCGGCGCGACAGGCGTCGTAGACGAGGTCGTGCGCCTCGTTGCGGCCGGTGTGGGGGGCAAGGCCCATCATCACCGCCTCGGCGACGATCAGGCCGTGGGTCATGTCGAGGTTCTTCGCCATGCGGGCGGGGTCGACGATCAGCCCGCCCAACAAGAACCGCGACTGGTGCAGGGCACCAGCGGTGTAGCCGAAAGCCTCGGGCACCGCCGCCCATTCGACATGCCAGGGGCCGGTCGCGCGCTCGAAATCGGCGATCATGGCGTCGAGCACGAGCCCCGCCTGCTGGCGCGCCGCCTTAGCCGCGGCGAGGATCAGCTCGCACGAGATCGGGTTCCTTTTCTGCGGCATCGTCGAGCTGGAGCCGCGGCCCGAAACAAAGGGCTCGGCCGCCTCGCCTAACTCGGTTGCCGACATCAGCATCACGTCGAAGGCGATCTTGCCGAGGCTGCCGGTCAGCAAGGCTAATACCTGGACGGTCTCGGCGATCCCGTCCCTTGCCACGTGCCAAGTGATCGGCGGGTCACCGAGGCCAAGCTCGCGCGCGAGCTCGGTCCGGCTCGCCACTACCCCCTCGCCGTTGCCGAGCGAGGCGAGGGTGCCGGCGGCACCGCCGAACTGCGCCAGCAGCACGCGCGGACGCAGCTGCGAGAGCCGTTCGGCGTGGCGGTCGAGCGCCGAGAGCCACACCGCGGCCTTGTAGCCGAAGGTCACCGGCAGCGCGTGCTGCAGGTGGGTGCGCCCGGCCATCGCCGTATCGCGGTGGCGGCGCGCGAGGTCGGCCAGATGGCCGCGCACCGCCCCGAGGTCCTCCTCGATCAGCGCCAGACCGGCGCGGATCTGCAAGACCACGGCGGTGTCCATGATATCCTGCGTCGTTGCTCCCCAATGGAGCCAGCGCCCAGCCTCGCCGGCATGCTCGGCGAGCTGGCGGACGAGCGGCAGGATCGGGTAGCCGACAGTCTCGGTCTCGCGCTTCAGCCGGGCGAGGTCGAGTTCGGGGATCGGATCGGCGGCCCGCGAGATCGCTGCCGCGGCATCCTTCGGGATAATCCCGAGCCTAGCCTGGGCGCGCGCCAAAGCCGCCTCGACCTCGACGCAGCGGGCGAGAAAGCCGCGATCGCCGAACACTTCGCGCATCGCCGCGGTGCCGAACATATCGGCGAAGATCGCCGAATCGAGGAGCCCGATCGCCATGCCCGGATCAACCCTCGGAGGGTTGCCTCGGGAAAGCCGCCCAGCCGCCCGCGACCAGCCGCTCCAACGCGGGGTATCGCGCCTTGTAGGCCATCTTCGGGCTGTCTGCGATCCAATAGCCGAGATAGACGTAAGGTTGCGCTTGCCGGTGGCATTCCTCGACGAGCCACAGGATGCTCCAGGTGCCGAGGCTGCGCTTTGGCTGCTGCGGGTCGTAAAAGCTGTAGACGGCCGAGACGCCGTCGTCGAGCCGGTCGATCAGCGCCGCCGCGACGAGGGTGCCGGCGCCGTCGCGAAACTCGGCGATTTGAGTGCGGATCGGGGTGTCCTCGACCATCCCCCGGTAATCGCTGTAATGCATCGCGGCCATGTCGCTGTCGCCGTGGCGCGAGCGCTGATAGGCCTGGAACAGGCCGAACTGCTCGGGCGTCGCCCGGGCGCGGACCAGCGCCCCACTCAAATCGCGGTTGATATTGCGGATGCGCCGGGTCGAGCGCGTGTGGGCGAAGCGCTCGACGGCGATCCGCACGGGGACGCAGGAATTGCAGGCGCGGCAGGCCGGGCGATAGGCGAAGTGATGGCTGCGGCGGAACCCGGCGCGCGACAGATCGTCGTAGAAGACGGCAGACCGATCGCCGCCCAATTCGACGATCAGCTTGCGTTCGGCACGGCCCGGCACATAGGGGCAGGTGATCGCCGCGGTCGCGAAGAACTGGTGCAACGGGGCAACCAGGCCATCGCGCAATCTGCCGAGTCGCGCCTCGCGTCGAAGCCACTCGCCGTTCGGCTTGTCGCCGGCCCCCGGCCCAATGTCCATCCGTTGCTCCCTCTGCCCGCCTTGCGCCCTGCCCCGAGTATGGCCGAAACCGGGCTGCCGTTGCCAGCCCCAACGCGCGGGGATCGGGACCGCTCGAAAAGGAGCTGGGGAGCGCGCGGCGAAGGGGACAATCAGGGCCCTACAACGCCCGGCCGCCTTCGCGCGTCAGCAACAGGGATTTCCGAGCTCGGCCGCGAGGAAGCCTGCCGCCAGGAAGATCCAGAACAACGGGCCGACAACAGCGATGACCCATTCCGAGAGCGCGTAGGCGGCGACCAGCGCCGGATCGTCTGGGAACCCCAGATCTTCGGCGGCCCAGGCAGGGTCCCAGTAGTCGGCGGATTGGCGAGCGCGGCGGGTCATGTCGAGCCCAAGCAACAGAGCGGCGCCCACCATCTATTGCGCTTGGGATAAGAGTTCGATGCGAGATCGCGCGCCTTGGGATAAAGGCGCGATAAAGGCGGCGGCGCCGGTCAGATCTCGATCTGGCCGCCGAGCTCGACGACACGGTTGGGCGGGATGCGGAAGAACTCGGTGGCGTCGAGCGTGTTGTTCGACATCAGGATGAAGAGGCGATCGCGCCAGCGCCAGAAAGCGGCGCGCCGCGGCCGCGGGCGCACCTTCTCGCGGCCGATGATAAAGGACGTCTCCATCAGGTTGAAGCGCAAGCCGCCGACCCGGCACTGCGCCAGCGCGCGCATGAGGTTCGGCTGATCCATGAAGCCGTAGCGGACCTGGATCGTATGAAAGCCGTTGCCGAGCTCGACGATTTCGAGGCGCTGCTCGTCGGGCACATGCGGCACGTCCTCGGTCGTCACCTGCATCATCACGACGCGCCGGTGCAGCACCCTGTAATGCTTCAAGGCATGGAGCAGCGCCACGGGCACGCGCGCGAGGTCGCGGGTCATGAAGATCGCGGTCCCGGGGATGCGAGGCGGGTGCTCCGGGCCGAGCCCGTCGACAAACAGCCGCAGCGGCAGCGCGTCGCGAGCGCGCTGCTCGGCGAGCAGCCGGCGGCCGCGCCACCAGGTCGCCATGACGGCAAAAACCAGCCCTGCGACGACGATCGGGAACCAGCCGCCCTCGACCACCTTGAGCAGATTGGCGCTGAGAAAAACGAGGTCGACGAGGCCGAAGGCGGCAAAAACCGGCACCGCGACGGCAAGGCTCCAGCCGCGCCCGCGCATATAGAGGAAGGCCAGACCGGTGGTGATCGCCATCATGCCGCTGACCGCGATGCCGTAGGCGGCGCCGAGATTGTCCGATGACTGGAAGCCGAGCACCAGGACGATGACCGCGACCAGCAGCAGGGCGTTGATGCGCGGCACGTAGACCTGGCCGATCTCGGTCTCCGAGGTGTGGCGGATTTCGAGCCGCGGCAGATAGCCGAGCTGCACCGCCTGGCGGGTGATCGAGAAGGCGCCGGAAATCACCGCCTGAGAGGCGATGATCGTGGCCACCGCGGCCAATGCCACGAGCGGATAGAGGCCCCATGCCGGCGCCAGGCGATAGAACGGGTTCTCGATCGCGGCCGGGTTGCCGAGCAGCAGCGCGCCCTGCCCGAAATAATTGAGCACCAGCGCCGGGAAGACCAGGCCGAGCCACGCCCGGCGCAGCGCACCTCGGCCGAAATGGCCCATATCGGCGTAGAGAGTCTCGGCGCCCGTCACGGCGAGAAAGACCGCGCCCAGCATCAGGAAGCCGCGCCATGGTGCCGCCCACAGCACGGCCACGCCCCAGCGCGGATCGAGGGCGAAGAGGATGCGCGGCTGCTGCGCCATCCCCCAGATCCCGAGCAATGCCAGCACCGCGAACCAGACCAGCATCACCGGGCCGAAGAAGCTGCCGACCGCCGCGGTGCCGTGGCGCTGCACCAGAAAGAGCGCAGCCAGCAGGACAAGCGATATCGGAACGACGTAAGGCTCGAAGAGCGGCGTCGCCACCTTCAGCCCTTCGACCGCGCTCAGCACCGAGATCGCCGGAGTGATGACGCCGTCGCCGTAAAACAGCGCGGCGCCGACCAAGCCCGCCGCCATGATCCACAGGTGACGCTTGTGTAAATGGCTCGTTGCGCGCAGCACCAGTGCCGTCAGCGCCAACAACCCGCCCTCGCCGCGGTTGTCGGCGCGCATGATGACGAGCACGTATTTGACCGTGACGACCAGCACCAGCGCCCAGACGATCAGCGATAGGGCGCCGAGCACCGCGGGCTCGCTCAAATCGCCGAAATCGACCAGCGACTGGCGCACCGCGTAGAGCGGCGAAGTGCCGATGTCGCCGTAGACGACACCGAGCGCGGCGATGGTCAGCCGCGAACCGGCGCTGAGACGAAGCTCGCTCCGCTGCGCCGGCGCGTCCCGTAATGGGTGAATTTGGTCCGCCGCCACAGCGTCTGTGCTCCGCGCTGCCATCTTGCATGCGGGGCATAAAGATTCGATGGCGATAGGCGCCCCAGCGCATAAAGAAATCATAAAGATCGGTGGCGCCGGGCGTCCGCCGATGCACTTGAAAATCGACTTGCTCAGGCGCGCTGGTCGGGGGGCAGCTGGAGGCGGTAGCCGACGCCGAGCTCGGTCAGGATGTGGGTGGGCCGGGTCGGGTCGGGTTCGAGCTTTTGCCGCAGCCCGCGGATGAACACCCGCAGATACTGCACCTCTTCGGCCTGCGCCGGACCCCAGACCTCGCGCAACAGGTGGCGGTGGGTCAAGACCTTACCGGCGTGCATCACCAGGTGACGCAGGAGGTCGAACTCCTTTGGCGACAATTTGACCTCGCGGCCGCCGCGGGAGACATGGCGGCGCACCAGATCGACCGAGAGATCGCCAGAGACGAAGGCCGGAAGCTCGCCCTGCGCCTGGAAGGCGTGCCGCAGCGCGGCGCGCAGCCGCGCCATCAGCTCGGCCATGCCGAAGGGCTTGGCGAGATAATCGTCGGCGCCGAGATCGAGTGCCGCGACCTTGGCCCGCTCGTCGTGGCGCGCCGACAAGACCAGGATAGGCACTGCGGAGGTCTTGCGGATCTCGCCGATCAAGTCGAGCCCGCTGCGGTCCGGCAGCCCGAGATCGAGGATCACCAGATCGGGCTTTTCGGCCGCCAGCGACCGTATCGCCCCGGCGGCATTCTCGGCTTCGACGATCCGGTATCCGGCGGCAGCGAGGCTGGTGCGCAAGAACCGCCGGATCGGCGGCTCATCGTCGACGACGAGGACGGTGACGGCTTTAGCCATGCGCCATGACCGGCTGCTGATTTACTGTAATTTCCGGCACCGTCGGCATCCGGATCGTCAGCACCGCCCCCGAGCGGTCGCGGCGATTGCGGGCGACAATCCAACCGCCGAGCGCCTCGACGAAGCCGCGGCAGATGGCAAGGCCTAGCCCGGTCCCGGCGCGGCGGCGGTCCTGCGCCTGCACGCGATAGAACTTGTCGAAGATGCGCTCGAAATCAGCCGGCGGTATCCCAGGACCCTCGTCGACGACCTCGATCTCGACGAGCTCGCCGTCACGCGTTGCTCGAATATCGATCCGGCTGCCCGCCGCAGAGTATTTCGCTGCATTGTCGAGCAAGTTGAACAGCACCTGCTCGAACAGCACAGCGTCGAGCTGCAGCATCGGCAAGTCCGGGGCGATCGCGACCTCGACGCGGTGCGCAGCGAGGACAGTCCCCGCCCGCTGCAATGCGGAGCCGACGATCTCGGCGACATCGATCAATTCGAGCTTCAACTCGATCGCGCCGGATTCGAGCCGGGTCATGTCTAGGAGATTCGAGACGAACCGGTTCAAACGCTCGGCTTCCTCCTGCAAGGTGGAAAGCAGTTCCGCGCGTTCGGCGTCGCTGTACTTCTCGGGATAACTGCGCAGGCTCGATACGGTGCCCAGTATCGAGGCGAGCGGGGTTCGAAGATCGTGCGAAATCGAGGTCAAGAGCGCTGCGCGCAAGCGTTCCGTTTCGGCCAATACCCTCGCCTCGTCGAGCCCCTTAGCAAGCGAGATGCGCTCGATTGCCACTGCCGCCTGGTCGGTGAGAGCGTCGAGCAGGCGCCGCTCGTCCGGTGTAAACAAGGGGCCGGACGTGTCGCGGTCGATGCCGATCACCCCGACCGGGCCGCTGCCGGTGCGCAACGGTAGGAACAGCCGCTTGCCGCCGGGCAACGTGTCGGCGCCGCGCCCGGCCGACCGATTGTGTTCCCAGGTCCAGCGCGCCGCCGCCAGATCGGCGTCGTCAAGCCGGTCTTCCGGCGGATAGCCTGACGCGACTTTGAGGCCCTCTCCGTACTCCGCCGGCAAGAGCAGCACCGTACGGACCTTCAGCATCGACGAGACCTGATAGGCAGTGGCCCATAAGAGATCATCGAGCGCGCCGATCCCCGCGAGCTTGCGGCTGAAGGCGTAAAGCTCGGCCGTGGTTTTGACCCGCGATCGCGCGGTCATCGCCTGGCGACGCGTCGCCGCGGTTAGATTGCTGACGATGATCGCAACGGTCAAAAAGAAGAATAGGGCGACGACGTTCTCGGGGTCGCCGATCGAGAACGTGTAGAGAGGCGGTATGAAGAAGAAATTGTAGGTGAGTACGCTGAGCAAGCAGGCGAACAGCGACGGCAGCAAACCCCAAGCGACCGCTGAGACCAGCACGGCGGTCAGGAACACCAGAGAAATGCTCTGCACAGCGACAAATTGCCTAAGGAGGAGGCTGAGTTCAAAGGCCAGTGCGACCGCCGCGGCACCACCGAGATAATGCTCGATGTGGACCGGTTCCGGGCGCCGCAAGGCGGCCACCGACTTCTCCGGGACCGGTTCGCCGTCATCGGCCGAGATCACGTGGACGCTGATCTGGCCGGTGCGGCGCACGAGATCGTGCACCACCGAACCATGGACCATCTCAAACCAACGCGGCCGATCGGATTTGCCGATGACAATTTGGGTAATGTTGTTTTCCGCCGAGTAGTTGACAATCTCGTCAACTATCTTTCGCCCGGGGATTGTAATCGTCGATGCGCCGAGCAGCTCAGCCAGCCGCAAATGGTCGGCGATGCGGTCGCGTTCGGAATCGGTCAGCCGTTGTGTGCGCGCGGTTTCGACATAGAGCGCCGTCCACGGCACCCGCAATCGCTCCGCCACCCGCCGGGCATAACGGATCAGCCCGGCGGTGCTCGGGGCTTCGCTGACGCAGACCAGCAGCCGTTCTCCAGCCGGCCAAGGACCAGCGATCGCATGTTCGCGCATATGCGAGAGCAGCTGCTCGTCGACGCGCTGGGCGGTGCGCCGCAATGCCAGCTCTCGGAGCGCCGTCAGGTTGCCGGTGGAGAAGAAGTGCCTGATGGCGCGTTCGGCCTGCTGCGGCACATAAACCTTGCCCTCCCGAAGACGCTTGATCAGGTCTTCGGGCGAAAGGTCAACGACTTCGATGTCGTCAGCTTGGTCGAGAACGCTGTCGGGCACGGTCTCGCGTACCCGAATCCGGGTGATCCGGGCGATAATGTCGTTCAGGCTCTCGACGTGCTGGATATTAAGCGTGGCGAAAACATCGATCCCGGCGGCGATCAGCTCCTCGACGTCGAGATAGCGCTTGGGATGTCGGCTGCCCGGGGCGTTGGTATGGGCCAGCTCGTCGACGAGCACGAGCTGTGGGCGGCGTCTCAGGATTGCGTCGAGGTCCATCTCGGCCAGAATATGGCCCTTATATTCGACCTGTTGGCGGGGAACCACTTCGAGGCCGTCTATCAACGCCTCGGTCTCCCGCCGGCCATGCGGCTCAACGACGCCAACGACGACATCGACGCCGTCGCGCTGTTTGGCCTGAGCCGACAACAGCATCTCGTACGTCTTGCCGACCCCCGGTGCCGCACCGAGAAAGATCTTCAGGCGGCCGCGGCCCTCCTGTTTCGCCGCAGCGAGCAACGCCTCCGGTGACGGTCTTCCCTCGCGCTCCGCCATGCGGTCAGTCTAACCCATTCCCGGGCGTCAGCGCAGTTGATCGAGTGCGATGTTCAACGCGAGGACATTGAGCCGACGTTCGCCAAGGATACCGAGCAACCGATCATTGTTCATTTCGGCAACGAGAGCTCGGACCTTCGCTTCCGGCAGGTTGCGTGCCTTCGCCACGCGCGGTACCTGAAATTCTGCCGCAGCGGGGGTGATGTCGGGATCGAGACCGCTGGCTGAGGTCGTCACGAGATCCACCGGAATCGGCGTCGACGGGTTCTCCTCCTTGAGCTTCGCCGCATCATCCTTGACGCGGTCGATCAGCGCCTGGCTCGTCGGGCCGAGGTTCGAGCCAGCCGAATTGTCGGCGGCATAGGGGACAGAAACCGTCTTCGTCGGATCCTTCGGATCGGGCTCGGTGGTGGCGGAGGGGCGGCCGTGGAAATATTTGTCGTCGGTGAAGTTCTGGCCGATCAGCCTGGAGCCGATTACCGTGCCGTCATCCTTTTTGATCAGGCTGCCATTGGCCTGATCGTAGAATAGCAGCTGAGCGATCCCGGTCATGCCGAGGGGATAGACAAGCCCGGTGATGATCGTCATGACGACGATCATCATGATCGCGGGACGGATTTGTCGCAGCATGGATGCAATCCTCAGGCAAGACCGATGGCGGTGACGGCGAGATCGATCAGCTTGATGCCGATGAACGGCACGATGAGCCCGCCGATGCCATAGATCAGCAAATTCCGGCGCAGAAGCGCCGCAGCGCCCGCAGGCCGGTAGGTGACACCGCGCAAGCTCAACGGGATGAGCGCGATGATGATCAGCGCGTTGAAGATGATCGCCGACAGGATGGCACTCTGCGGCGTTTGCAGATGCATCACGTTGAGGACACCGAGCTCGGGGTAGAACGCGACGAACATCGCCGGGATGATCGCGAAATATTTCGCGACGTCGTTGGCAATCGAGAAAGTGGTCAGCGCACCGCGCGTCATCAGCAATTGCTTGCCGATCGCGACGATCTCGATCAGCTTGGTCGGATCGCTGTCGAGATCGACCATGTTGCCGGCTTCGCGCGCCGCCATCGTTCCTGTGTTCATGGCGACACCGACATCGGCCTGGGCGAGCGCCGGCGCGTCGTTGGTGCCGTCGCCGCACATCGCGACGAGCTTGCCCTTTGCCTGCTCCTCGCGGATCAGCTCGAGCTTGTTCTCCGGCGTCGCCTGAGCGAGGAAATCGTCGACGCCGGACTTCGGCGGCGATCGCGGCCGCGGTCAGCGGGTTGTCGCCAGTGATCATCACGGTGCGGATACCCATCTGCCGTAATTCGGCGAAGCGATCACGGATGCCGCCTTTGACGATGTCCTTCAGATGGATCACGCCCAAGCAGCCGCCCGTCCTTGGCGACGGCGAGCGGCGTGCCGCCCTCTCTTGAGATGCGCTCGCCGAGGGCAATCGTCTGTCGCACCGCATCGGAGATCGGGGCGGCACGCAGCGCTGCATGTGCCTCCTTGGCCCCATTGCGCCACAAGGGACCGGTGGTGCCGCCTTCGGCAAAAGCGATGATCGAATTGACTGCCCCCTTGCGGATCGAGACCCCATCGACATTGATGCCACTCATTCGTGTCTGGGCTGAGAACGGCACGAAGCGCGCATTGAGCGGCGCCATCTCGCGCCCGCGTAGCGCATATTTCTCCTTGGCCAGGACCACGATCGAGCGGCCTTCCGGCGTCTCGTCGGACAGCGAGGCGAGCTGGGCGGCATCGGCAAGTTCGCCCTCGTCGACCTCAGGCAGAGCAATAAACTCGGTCGCTTGCCGGTTGCCGAGGGTGATCGTGCCGGTCTTGTCGAGGAGCAGGGTGTCCACGTCTCCGGCCGCCTCGACCGCGCGGCCCGACATGGCCAGCACGTTGAAGCGCACCAGCCGGTCCATGCCGGCGATGCCGATCGCCGACAACAGCGCGCCGATCGTCGTCGGAATAAGCGTCACGAAGAGCGCGATGAGGACGACGACCGACACCGCCCCCCCTGCATAAGAGGCGAAGCTCGGGATCGTGACGGTGGCAAAGACGAATATCAGCGTCATGCCGGCGAGCAGGATGTTCAGCGCGATCTCGTTCGGTGTCTTCTGCCGCACCGCGCCCTCGACGAGCGCGATCATCCGGTCGAGAAAAGTCGAGCCCTGCGCCGCGGTGATCCGGACCCTGAGCCAGTCCGAAGTAACTCGGGTGCCGCCGGTCACGGCCGAGCGGTCGCCGCCGCTCTCGCGGATGACGGGCGCTGATTCCCCGGTAATCGCCGATTTGTCGACCGAGGCCACACCCTCAACGACCTCGCCGTCGCTCGGGACCAGATCGCCCGCCTCGACCAGCACGAGATCACCGGGCTTGAGTGCGACTGCGTCGACGAGATCGAAGTGGCGCGACTGGGCGGCTTCCAGCCGTTTTGCCTTGGTCTCGGTCCGGGTACGGCGCAACGCGTCGGCCTGTGCCTTGCCGCGCCCCTCGGCCACGGCCTCGGCGAAATTGGCAAAGAGCACGGTGAACCACAGCCACAGAGTGATCTGACCCGAGAACGCCGCGTTCGTGCCGATCGCTGTGCCGCCGCCAACGATCAGGTCACGGAGGAAGAATATCGTCGTCAATGCCGCGACGGTCTCGACGCAGAACATGACCGGGTTCTTGACCAAAGTGCGCGGATCGAGTTTGCGGAACGAGGCGCCGATTGCCGGTACGATCAGCGAACGGTCAAAGATCGACAATGGCCGGAGCTGACGCTTGTAGAGCCCGGTCTCCGGCGAGCCGATCATGATGGGCGAGATGTCGGTCATGTCGATTGTTCCTTGGGAACCACGAAGATCACGGGGCCGCGAAAAGCTTGCCCTGGTTCATCGCAACCTGCTCCGTCACCGGCCCCAACGCCACGGCTGGGAAGAAAGTAAGCCCACCGATGATCAGCACGACGCCGACGAGCAGTCCCACAAAGAGTGGCCGGTTCGTTGGGAAGGTCCCGGCTGACGGGGGAATAAGCTTCTTCTGCGCCAGCGATCCGGCTACCGCCAAGAGCGGGATGACCATAATGAACCGCCCGATCAGCATCGCACCCGCGATCGTCGTATTGTAGAAGAGCGTGTTCGCCGAAATTCCCGCAAACGCGCTGCCGTTATTGCCGGTGCCCGATGTATAGGCATAGAGGATCTCCGAAAAGCCGTGCGGACCGGTATTGGCGGGGCCGGCGAGCCCGTCCGGCAGGACAGTGGCTAATGCAGTCCAACCGAGGATCGATAGCGGCAGGCTCAACAGCGCGAGGATGGTCATCTTGACCTCCTTCGACTCGAGCTTTTTGCCGAGATATTCGGGTGTGCGCCCCACCATCAGACCGGCCACGAACATCGCCACGATGGCAAAGGCCAGCATGCCGTAGAGACCCGAGCCGACGCCACCGAAGATCACCTCGCCGAGCTGGATATTGACGAGGGGCACCATGCCGCCGATCGGCAGGAAGCTGTCGTGCATCGAATTGACGGCGCCGCAGGAGGTGTCTGTCGTGACGGTCGCGTAGAGTGCCGAGAGGGCGGGGCCAAAGCGCACCTCCTTGCCCTCCATGTTGCCGCCCGCTTGCATTTCGCTATGCGTGGAATTGACGTTGAAGGCGGCGAAAGCGGGATTGCCGTTCGCCTCCGACCAATAGGCGGTTGTCACCCCGCCGAGAAACAGCAAACCCATGGCCGCGAAAATTGCCCAGCCTTGGCGCTCGTCTCCGACCATGCGGCCGAGCACGTTGGTTAAGGCCGCGCCGATCGAGAAGATCGTGATCAGCTGGATCAAATTGCTGAGGGGCGTCGGGTTTTCGTAGGGGTGCGACGAGTTGGCGTTCAAAAACCCGCCGCCATTGGTGCCAAGCTCCTTGATGGCTTCCTGCGAGGCGATCGGACCTTGCGCCAATGTCTGCTTGGCGCCTTCGAGGGTCGTCGCATCGACATAGGCGCCCAAATTCTGCGGCACGCCCTGCCAGACATAGAAAAGCGCGACCACGATCGAAATCGGCAGTAGGACATAGAGCGTAGCGCGGGTCAGATCGACCCAGAAATTGCCGATAGCCCTCGCCTCGCGCCGGGAAAAGCCACGAATCAGCGCCAACGCCAGTGCGATGCCGGTCGCCGCCGAGACGAAGTTGTGCACGGTCAGCCCGGCCATCTGCACGAGGTAGCCCATCGTCGTTTCCGGCACGTAGGACTGCCAGTTGGTGTTGGTGACGAAACTCACTGAGGTGTTGAAGGCGCTACTCTGCTCGACCCCGGTCTGACCCTGTGGATTAAACGGCAGATACCACTGCACACGCTGCAAGGCGTACAAAGTGAGGAAGCCGACGATGCTGAAGAGCAGCATCGCGACGGCATAGGTCAGCCAATGCTGGTCCTCCTTCTCGTCGACACCGCAGCACCAATAGATCGCGCGTTCGACTGGCCGCAGAACCGGAGATAGAATCGTCTTGTCGCCGGCGAATACCCGCGTCATGTAACCGCCGAACGGCCGTGTCAGCGCAATGACGATGATGCCGAACAGCCCGATCTGGACCCATCCAGACATGGTCATCGGGGTCTCCTAGAACCGCTCGGGGTTGATAAGCGCGTAGACGAGATAGACCATGATGACGATGGTCACGATCGAGCCCAGGACATAGTCGAGCAGCATTCTCGTCTCACATTCTTTCACAGGCGAGCACATAGAGCACGGATAGGGCAAAAAAACCGGCCCCGATCCCCAACATTATGAAATCGAGCATGGCGATATACCGTCAGGTTTGCCACTTCCGGCGCGGGTCAGCGGTGCCACGCGCGGATCGAAGTTTGTCCGCGCGCTTCAAATGCATTCCCCGGGGTTAAGAATCCAGAGGTAACCATCCTATGGATCGTAAGCGGCTTATAAAGATCGGGGTCCGGGTTAGAGCGATGTTCCGCTCGATGTCGAATAGGGAGTGTGAGGGCTGTCGAGCCCGACCCTGTGGCTTGGGGCGCCCAAACCACATGGACAAGCTGAGTGCCGGATGGTCGCCCGACGCCGCGGACAAGCACGACCCTTGGCCGTCCGCGGGCAGGAACGGGCAGCTAAACAACTCGCTGTGACGTCGCCCTCGTCAGAGCGAGCTTTGCAGTTTCGTGCAGGTGCCGTCGCGGTTATGCCCGGCTGAAGCCTTCGAGCTCGGAGGCGGCCCAATCGATCGCCTGGTCGATCGTCTTACCCTGCACGGTGCATTGGGCGATCATCTTGGGCGCCGTCGCCTGCGCGTAGATCTGGTTGGCGATTCGCGCCGGCGCCGGGCTGTAGGGGATCACCATCGTCACGTCGCCGCGCGGCGGATAGTTGTAGATCGAGCCTTTTGGCGGCGATTCCTCGGCCCAGGTCTTGAAGTCGTGCAGCCCCTCGAAGGGCGGGATGTCGTAGCCGTGGCTGGCGGCGACGGTCTGCTCGACCGAGGAGCGCTGGCACAGGAAGGTCAGGAGGCTCTTCGCCGCCGATTTGTTGGGCGAGAAATTCCACGTGCCCCAGAAGAACGGCACCGCCGCGTCGAAACGGCCCTTCGGCCCCTTCGGTGACGGGAAAGTCCACAATTGCTCGGCGACCTTCGGCGCGTCTCGTACCGCCACCGCCCAGGCCGAGGGCGGGTTGAAGATCAGCGATCCCTGGCCGGAGATCAGATACTTGTTGTTGGACGCGTCGTCCCAGGCGAAGGCGTCTTTCGGCATGTACGGCACGAACTTCTGAAACCACTCCAGCACCTGCCGGGTGGCGTCGGATTTGACCGTGATGTTGCCTTCCTGGTCGACCAGCGCGGCGCCATGGCTGCGAAACACCGGATCGATCCAACTAACCGAATCGTTGGTCACGCCGAGCCCGACACCCAACAGATGGCCCTGACCCGCCTTGGAGAATTTCTCGCCCGCGGTCAGGAAGAAATCCCAGGTCCAGTTGTCGGCGAGCGCCGCGTCGGGCGGCGCGCCGGCCGGGTACATCTTGGTCAAATCGAGCCCGAGATTTTCCTTGAACAGGTCGATCCGCGCGCAAGACGGCAAGGTCGGGCTGCCAACACACGCCGGCACCGCGATCCAATGGCCTTTCTGCCTGGCGACATACTCGATGCCCGGACTGATCTTGCCGTTGGCTGCGATCAGGGGGGCCATGATGTCGTCGACCGGCTCGAGGTTGTCGGCCTGTGCCGCCGCCGCCCAAGCGAGGAAGGTCAGCATGTCGTGCCCGGAGCGCGCCTGCGCCTCGGCCGCCTGGGTCAGGTTGAGCTTGTCGGCTTGCGAGGTGATGTAGTCGATGGTGATGTCGACCTTCTCCTTCGCCGCCCATTCATTGCACAGCTTGGTCAGCGTGTCGTTGGCGCCCGGGACCCAGTGGTCCCAGAAGCCGACCGTGAGCTTGCCGGCGGCGTAGGCGCCGCGGACGAATGGCGCCGCCAACGCCGTCGTTGCCGCAGTCTGCAACAGCGTGCGCCGTGTAAGCCGAAACTTGTCCATGTTCTCCCTCCCTCGCCGGCGCGGCGGATCGCTCCACCGCCCGCTCCATGATTGGCCCGTCCGCGAACCTCGTTTCTAATATTAGCACATATAGCCGCCGCGATCTATGTCCGCATCGCAATCTATGTCCGCATGAAGCCATCGAGCTCGCCGGCGGCCCAATCGATCGCCTTGTCGATCGGCTCGCCGGCCTGCGTGCAGTGCGCGATCATCTTGGTCATCGTCGCCTGCGCGAAGATCTGGTTGCCGATCCGAGTCGGCGCCGGTGCGCCCGAGATCGAGGCGACGACATCGCCCCGCGGCGGGTAGTTGTAGATCGTGCCCTTGGGTGGCGCCTCTTCTTCCCAGGTCTTGAAGTCGTGCAATTTGTCGAAGGGCGGAATGTCGTAGCCGTGGCTGGCGGCGACAAGCTGCTGCACCGAGGAGCGCTGCGAGAGGTTCATCAACAGACTTTTCGCCGCCGATTTGTTGGCCGAGAAGCCCCAGATCGCCCAGAAATTCGGATTGCCGGGATCAAACCGGCCCTTTGGCCCCTTGGGCGAGGGGTGGGTCCAGCACAGCTCGGCGACCTTGGGCGCGTCGCGCACCGCCACCGCCCAGGCCGAGGGCGGGTTCATGATCAGGGCGCCCTTGCCCGAGATCAGCCACTTGTTGTTCGAGGAATCATCCCATGCGAAGACGTCGGGCGGCAGAAACGGCACCAGCTTCTTGAACCACTCCAGCACCTGCCGGGTGGCGTCGGATTTGACGACGATATTGCCTTCCTGGTCGACCAGCTCGGCGCCGTAGGCGTTGAAGACCGCGCCCACCCAGTTGACCGAGTCGCCGGTCTGGCCGAGCGGCATACCGAAGGGATGCCCGGCCTTGGCGCATTTTT
Source organism: uncultured Alphaproteobacteria bacterium (assembly GCA_963781215.1). GTDB lineage: Bacteria > Pseudomonadota > Alphaproteobacteria > ATCC43930 > CGMCC-115725 > AP-15. Next base: position 56,135 of record CAWAFE010000013.1, on the reverse strand, counting down.
CGGCGGCTGAAAGAAAGAAGTCCCAGGTCCAGGCGTCGGCGAGCGCTTTGTCCGCGGGTGCCCCGACCGGATACATCTTGGGCAGGTCGAGGCCGACATATTCCTTGAACATGTCGATGCGGCTGCAAGGCGGCAGGGTCAGGCTGCCGACCGTCGCCGGCACCGCGATCCAGTGGCCCTTGACCTTGCCCAGATACTCGTGGCCGGCGCTGACCGCACCATTCTCCTCGACTAACGCCTTCACCAAATCGTCGACGGGTTCGAGATTTCCCGCCTTGGGTGCGGCGTACCAGGTCGGCATTCCCAAAATGTCGTGCCCCGAGCGCGCCTGCTCCTCGGCGGCACCGGTCAGCATCAATTTGTCGCCCTGTGAAGTGATGAAGTCGATCGTGATCTCGACCTTTTCCTTGTCGGCCCATTCGTGGCAGAGCTTGGTCAAGGTATCGTTGGCACCGGGGACCCAATGGTCCCAAAAGCCGACGGCGAGCTTCCCCGCCGCATGCGCGCCGCGAACGAACGGCACCCCGACCGCGGTGGCCGCGACCGCCGTCTGCAACAGGGTACGCCGTGTTAGCCGTGTCCGTCCCATGCCACCCTCCAAGCCTCGAAACGTGAGGCCGATAGTATCGCAAGCGCGGAAATTTCGCCCTTTTTGTTATTGTGCCGAGCCGATGCCTGCCGGAACCCGGGCGTCGACTTTGGGCGTGGCAGCGTGGAGTTCTTGTGGGTTCAGCTGGTCGACCGCGTTCGCCAGCAACCGATACTTGACCTGCGTGACATTGATGTCGCGGAAGTAGTTAACGAGATCGCCCCACGGGTCGTTCAGCCTGCTGATCCCGGAGATGAAGGCGACCACACCGCCGATTTCGAGCCGGTCAGTGAAGACCCACCAGCCGCCGATCAGCAGGGCGGACACGATCTGCAAGTGATTACAGATATTCATCAAGAAATTCATTGTGAACTTGAGCCGAAAGATTCCCATGTCCAGGGTGAATACTCGGTCGATACGCTGGTCGTCGGCGCCGTCCCCACCGTCGGGCCGGGCGATAACGCCGACCCCGAGCTGGCGCAACAGCTGGACGCGGGCGCCGGTGCGCCGGTTGACCGCACTCTGCATCAGCGGAACAAAGAAGAATTGCGGTACGAAGAGCGTCAAGGCGGCGAGCGCCATCCACGGATCGAGGTGGACCAGATAGGCCAGCACCGAGACCATGATCCCGCCTTGCAGCAGCGGCTCGGACACGCTCTCGCCGACAAAGCCGCCGATCGGCTCGACTTCGGCGACGATCATCGAGATCGCGATCCCTTGCGCCTCGGCCGCGGGCGAGCCGGGCGCCGGCGCTTCGACGGCGGAATGAATGCGCCGGCGCAGGTCGCGCTTGGCCTCCTCGCCGACCCAGCTGCGGTAGATGTTGAGCCCGAGCTTGGTGCCGCCCTGAACCAGAACGACGCCGGCGTAGACGGCGCACAGCATGACTACCCAGCGGTAAGGGCGATCCTTGACCAGATCGTTGACGATGCGGCGCTGCAGCTCGAGCGGGACGATTTCGAGCAGAAAGACGCCGACCGTCAGCGCCACCAGCAGGAGCTGGTGCCAGCCGCTCGCCGCCAGTACATAACCGTAGACGCCGCGCGGCAATTCGCCGGCCGACGCGGCGGCGAGTTCGCGGATCCAGCGGGCGGCGGTCATTGCCTGCGCTGGCGGCGGCTCGCCGATGAATACCGCCGCACGTAAAGAGGGGTTCGGACCAGCCGTTTGGAGGTTTGCCGCGCCAGCCTCAAGTCCCGCGGTAGATCTCCTTGAGCTGCGCTTCGGCGTTCTTGATCACGTCCTTGGTCGTGGCGCCGGCGCAGGCCTTGGCGAACATGTCGACGACGACGTATTTGGCGACACTCGCCGCCAGTTGCTGGTTCGGCGGCGCCGGCCAGCCCGGCAGATGCGCGGTCGCGATCGCGTCGCGGTAGGGGATGTTGCGCGGCTCGACCTGCCACATCGGCGCGTCGTCGTAGCCGTGCAGCAGCGGCTGATAATAGGTGTCGGCAGAGGCGTACCACGGGCCGAGCTGCTTTTCGTCGGTCAACCAGCGCAGAAAGTCGTGCGCCTCCTGCTGCGCCGGGCCGAAATTGAAGACCGAATGGCAGATCGAGTTCATCAGGTGAAACCGGCCCTTCGGCCCGGCCGGGTTCTGGGATTGATCGGTGACCTTGGCGATCTCTGGAAAGTCGCGCTTGGCCACCCAGAGGATGCTCTCGGCGTTGTTGGTGCACGAGATCTGCTCGGAGAGGTAGGCCTTGTTGTTGCTGACGTCGGTCCAGCCGAGCACGTCGTCGAGCATCGTATCCTTGAAGAATTTGCGGGCGAAATCTACGGCGCGCGCGGTCTCGTCGGAATCGATTACCACGGTCTTGCCGTCGGCCTCGACCTCGTGCCCGCCATAGGACCACAGGAGCGGGTAGATCCAGCCATGGTTGTCGCCAAAGCCGTGGCCGAGCTCGAAGCCGAAGGGATGATCCTTGGCCTTCAATTTCTTGCCGGCCTCGTAGAGCTCCTCCCAGGTCTCCGGAAACTTCTTGACGCCGATTTCGGCGAACCAGTCGGTGCGCCAATTCATCAGCTGGCCGATATTGCTGAACGGCACCGCCTTCCATTTACCGTTGACGACGGCGGCTTCCTTGGCGACGTCGTACCAGCCGCCCTGCTTCTTCCCGGCCTCCTCGGCGATGTCGCTGACATCCTGGAGCTTGTCCGCGAAGAGGAACGGGTAGAGCAGAAAGATCATCGTCACATCCGCCCCCGAGCCGGTCTCGGTGGCCGTGCTGATCCGGGTCGGCAGGCTGCCCACACTGGTCAATTCGTAATTGACCTTGATGCCGGTCTCCTTCTCGTATGCCGGCGCCAAGTTTTTCTGGAAGTATTCGTCGAAAACCTTGATGAACGAACTCTCGTGCAGCATCGTCAGCGACTTGGTGGCGGCCGATGCCGGAAGCGGGCCGATCGCCGCGCCCATCGCCCCGAGCCCCGCGAGCTTCATAAATCCACGGCGTGACGTGACGTCCATATCGTCGTCTCCTCGGTGTCCCTGACCGCAGGTTTCTATAGGCGCCCCTAGCGCGCGGCAAGCCGCCGCGACCGACGGCCCTCACGGGATCAGATAGATCGGGCTCGACCAGGCCTGATAGCCGTCCTCTTGTACGACCGCCACATAGAACGGGCTGTCGCCGGGGTCGGCGAGCGGCAGGCGCCGCTCGAGATCGATCCGGTATTCGGTCAGCCGCTCTGGCAGTCGGCAAAGGCTGAGCCTTCGGCCGAGCCCGCCGGCGTCGCGGAGCACGGGCTCGTCACCGATCTCGGCTACCGGCAGACTTATGGTCGCATGCGCCGTATGGACCTCGATCCGGCCGGCATCTGGCTCGCCCAGATAAAGGTCGAAGCCGCCGAAATTACCGGTGGTCAGCGCCTCCCATTCGAGATGGCTGCCGTCCCGATTGATGCGCTTATCGGGGTTCCAAAAATTGATCGGCCTGATTTCGGCGATCGCATTGCCATAGACCGTCGCCCTGCCGTCCCAGATCGTCTGCCGGCCGCGGCCGCGGTATTCGGCACCCTCCCATATTACCCGCAGCCGCCGGCTGTCGGCGGACGTATGGTAGGGACGGAAGGTCTCGATCACCTCGCGCCCGCGGCGCAGCTCGATGCGCTCGATCGGCGCCGACCCAACGACGCGCACCGCGAGCGTCACCTCTCGATCGAGAGATCGCAGGATGTCGCCCATCATCGCCTCGCGCACCGGGTGGGAGCGGGTCGCGCCGAGCGCCGGGTCCTCGTCGAACAGTTCCGCCGGCTGGTCGAAATGGGCGCGGACGTCGAGCACCATGCGGTTGCCGGTGGTGCCGTAATGATGGCGCCGGCGCAGGCAGTCGATGACCGCCGCGCGCGTCAGCTCGGGCAGCAGCAGGCAGGTCAGGCCGCCATAGGAGCCAAAGGTCGAGGCGCCCGGATAGCTCGCGCCCGGCCGCCCTTTGTGGTCATCGCTGTTTGCGACGACACCGACGCGATAGCCCATGTCGAGCGCGTCATAGAGCAGCCATTCGAAGGTGCCCCAGGCGGAATGAATTTCCATCGAGCGCTCGACCCTGCCGTCATGGGCGATGCGGACATCGGCGTATCGGCCGCCGACATGTGCGTTGACCACAGCGTCGTAGCCTTCGAGGCGGCGAAACAATTCGGCCGCCGAGGTGCAGTCGGTGTCGAGGTCGTTCTGGTCGGAGACGAGGGCGTGCGAGGAGCGGTGGATCGCATCGTTTTCGTCGGCAAAATAGACGTTCCGGTCGCCGCCGAGCCCGGTATTGCCGGACCACTCGTAGCCGGGCAATGTGATGAAACACCGTGGCACGTGGAATTCGCGGGTCAGCGCATTCAACGTCTCATAAAAGCCGCGAGTGATCTGAAAGTCGTTGCCCTGATGGCCTACCACGTCGAGAAAGGCGCGGTCCCGCGCGAAATGGAAATAATGGAGGGCCGAGGCGGTGCCGATCGTCTCTTCGCTCTGCCCATGCAGGTCGCCCCAATAAGGCAAGAGCGGCGCTGTCTCGACGATGCACATCGGGTTCGACTGGGCGAGGATATCGCCGTCTTCGCCCGCGAGTGACATGGTCAGGTCGCCCGGCGCCATGGCCGTCAGACCCTCGAGGACCAGGGTGGGACTGCCGCGGCCGAAAACGACTACCTGTGGCAGCCCCGCCACCGGCATTGACGGGATGAGCCTCAATGTGCGGTGATTCGTCGGCGCCGGGTTGCCCCAGCGGTCCTCGGCTTTGAGGCAGAGGCGGAAAGGCGTGCCGAGCCGCAGCCCGGTCGGCAGGATCACCTTCCAGACCGCCGGCTCGCCCGGCACGATATCGACGCGTGGCGAGCTCGGCACCTCGGTGAAGATGCCGGTCGCGATCGGGTCGACAAAGACTTTAAGCTGAAAGTCCTTTTCGACGAAGGTCTGCATCCGCATCCCGGGCGAGCCTTGCCGCCGGTCGCCGAGGCGGATCGTCAAGGTGTCGCCCTCGCGCAGAAAGCCTTGCAAGACCCGAATATTGATCGTCCGGTCCCAAGGCCGGACATGGCCCTTCGGATCGAAGCGCAATTCGAGCTGCGCGCTGTTCGAGGCCTCGACGGAGACATAGTTGGCAGCGCCTGGATCGGTGAATTGCGGCCGACCCATATCGGTCGCAAAGCGGGTCACGACCCGCACCGCGCCGGTATCATCGATGCCGAAATAGCCCGCCGTGTAGGTGATCGTCAGCGCCGCCCAGCTCCCCGCCTCAAAGGCGCCATCGGGCGTCATTTCGACCCATCCGATCCGCGGCTGCAGCCAGGGATCATTGACCCGATTCGGGTCCGCCCACCACGGCGTCAGCGACGGGGCAGCTTCCATCTCACTCACCCACTCCTTTCGGGGCGCCGACCGCGCGCGGAAAACCCACAGCCGACCTCTTCACTCGGCGCGGCAAAGAAATTTACCGGCCGGACGCTTTGTTGTCGCGGTTCATTGGCGCCCTTCGTCTCGCCCCGTGCCGCCTCTCCGCCCGGCCGCCGATGATCTGACTCCATATCGGTGCACTTGACCGGCGGCATCGTGACATCGATCCGGCACGGCTTGACCCGACGGGTAAAACCAGCAGGAATCGCGCCCATGAGCGATCTCGAAACCCTGGAAGCCGCGGCTGAGCTGGTGCATCGGGTGGTGCCGCCGACGCCGCAATATTGCTGGCCGCTATTGTCGCGTCGGGTCGGCGCCGAATTGTGGGTCAAGCACGAGAACCACACCCCGATCGGCGCTTTCAAGATCCGCGGCGGGCTCGTCTATCTCGACGAGATCAGGCGATCGCAGCCGGATATCCCGGGCATTGTTACGGCGACGACGGGCAATCACGGACAGAGCATCGCGCTTGCCGCTCAGCGCCTCGGCCTCGCCGCGACAATCGTCGTGCCGCACGGGAACAGCGTCGAGAAAAACCGGGCGATGGCGGGATTCGGCGCCCGGCTGGTCGAAGCCGGGCACGATTTTCAAGCGGCCTACGAGCACGCGGTCGATCTGGCTCGGCAAAATCGGCTGCACTTAATCCCGTCTTATCATCCGTTGCTGGTGCGCGGCGTCGCCAGCTATGCGCTCGAACTTTTCGCCGCAGTCCCCGACCTCGACACGGTCTATGTCCCGATCGGGCTCGGCAGCGGCATCTCGGGCGTGATCGCGGCCCGCGCCGCGCTCGGCTTGACCACGCAGATCGTCGGCGTCGTCGCCGCCAACGCACCGACCTACGCGCTGTCATTCGCCGCGGGCGCGCCGGTCAGCACCAATTCGGCCGACACGATGGCCGGCGGACTCGCCGTGCGGGTCCCCGACCCGGAAGCGTTCGACATTATCCGCCGCGGCGCGGCGCGCATCCTGACGGTGTCCGAGGCGGAGATGCGCCGGGCGATGCGGATCCTGTTCACCGACACCCACAATCTCGCCGAGGGCGCTGGCGCCGCGGCGCTGGCCGCGGCGCTGCAGGAGCGCCATCGCCTCGCCGGCAAGCGGATCGCGGTCATCCAGTCGGGAGGCAACATCGACCGCGCACTGTTCGCCCAGGTATTGTCCGAAGCGGATCTGGAATAGCGCCGGGGAGGCGAGCATCGTCAGCCGATGGCGCTTACTTACAAACTACTGACCGTCGAGGAATTCCTCGACGGCTGCCCGAACGACCAGCGGCACTACCAGCTGATCGATGGGGTCATTGTCGCGATGGCGCCGCCGGCCATCCCGCACCAGATCATCGCCGGGAATCTGACTTTTGAACTCGGCGCCGCCTTGCGTGCCAACCGGCCGAATTGCACGGTGCGCAGCCAGGCCGGCATCGCGCCGCAGGGGCTTCTCGGTCGTAACCATTTCGAGACCGACATCACGGTCACCTGCGAGCCGGGTGAGTCTGGTCGCGTCGCTCCTGTCAGGACTTGCCCGGGCTGCTCCGTCGCGCGGTCACCTCGATCTCGATCTTCATGCGCGGATCGACGAGACCACAGAAGAGCGCCGTCGCGGCCGGGCGGATCGCACCGAAGGCGTGGCCCAACACCGGCACGATCGCCGGCCAGTCGGCGGGGTTCGGCACATAGTAGCGGACCCGAACGACATCGACGAGAGTGGCGCCCGCCTCGCCAAGCGCCTGCTCGATGTTGCGAAACGCCTGCCGCGCCTGCTCGACCGGATCTTCGGCGATCGTCATTTGCACGTAGTCGAAGCCGGTGGTCCCGGCAACAAAGATCCATTCGCCATCGACGACGGCGCGGCTGTACCCGGCTTCTGCCTCGAAAGGCGAACCGGAGGAAACCAATCGGCGCATCAGGCAGTTTCCTCGAAGATTTCGCGGCCGATCAGCATGCGGCGGATTTCCGAGGTGCCGGCGCCGATCTCGTAGAGCTTGGCGTCGCGCAGCAGACGCCCGGTCGGGAAGTCGTTGATGTAGCCGTTGCCGCCTAGGATCTGAATGGCGTCGAGCGCCACCGCCGTCGCCTTCTCGGCGGCGTAGAGAATGGCGCCGGCGGCGTCCTTGCGCGTTGTTCGGCCGCGGTCGCAGGCCCGCGCCACGGCGTAGACATAGGCGCGGCTGGCGTTCATCGCGGTGTACATGTCGGCGATCTTGCCCTGGATCAGCTGGAACTCGCCGATCGCCTGGCCGAACTGCCGGCGGTCGTGGATGTAGGGGATCACCGTGTCGAGGCAGGCCTGCATGATGCCGAGCGGTCCCGCGGCGAGGACCGCGCGCTCGTAGTCGAGGCCGCTCATCAGCACGTGCACGCCTTCGTCGACCGCGCCGAGAACGTTCTCGGCCGGCACCTCGCAATCCTCAAACACGAGCTCCGAGGTCGGCGAGCCGCGCATCCCCAATTTGTCGAGCTTTTGCGCCGGCCGAAACCCCTGGAACCCCTTCTCGATCAGAAAGGCGGTAATGCCGCGCGAACCGGCATCGAGGCGGGTCTTGGCGTAAACGACGAGGGTATCGGCGACATGGCCGTTGGTGATCCACAGCTTGGTGCCGTTCAGCACATATCGCTCGCCTTTTCTGTCGGCGCGCAGCCGCATCGAGACGACATCCGAACCCGCACCCGGCTCGCTCATCGCCAAGGCGCCGACATGCTCGCCCGAAATCAGCCTCGGCAGGTATTTTCTCTTTTGCGCCTCGCTGCCGTTGCGCCGGATCTGGTTGACGCAGAGGTTCGAATGCGCGCCGTAGGAAAGCCCGACCGAGGCCGAGCCGCGGCTCACCTCCTCCATCGCGACGCAATGGGCGAGATAGCCCATGCCGGCGCCGCCATATTCTTCCTCGACGGTGATGCCGTGCAGGCCGAGCGCCCCCATCTGCGGCCACAACTCGATCGGAAAGCGGTCGGTGCGGTCTATCTCGGCGGCGAGCGGTGCGATCTTGTCCTCGACAAAATCGCGCACCGTCGTCCGCAACATGTCGATCTCGGGGCCGAGATCGAAATCGAGGGTCGGAAGCCGCGTGTTCTGCATGGGTCAAGCGCCTGCGGCTTTGGGTGGTGCGGTCGAGAAGACTCGAACTTCCACGGAGTTTCCCCCACAGCGACCTCAACGCTGCGCGTCTACCAATTCCGCCACGACCGCACGGCAGGGCCGGGGTGATTAGCAAATCCGGCCCCCCATATCAAGGCAGATGGACCTAGAGATAGGCACCGAAGCGGCCGGGATCGAGTGGCGGACGAGCACCGCCCCCGTTGGTTACGCGGCGGCGGTCGCAGAGATGGAGGCGCGCGTCGCGGCGATCCGCGCCGGTGCGGCACCCGAGCTCGTCTGGCTCCTCGAGCACCCGCCGCTCTATACCGCCGGCACCAGCGCGCGCGACGAGGAATTGCTCGACCCGCGCCGTCTGCCGGTCCACCGCACCGGCCGCGGCGGCCGCTGGACCTATCACGGGCCGGGGCAGCGCATCGCCTATGTCATGCTCGACCTTTCCCGCCGCCATGAGGATGTGCACTGCTATGTCCACCACCTCGAGGAATGGGTGATCCGGACGCTGGCCGAGTTCGGCATCACGGGCGAGCGCCGCCAGGGCCGGGTCGGCATCTGGGTCGTGCGCGACGGGCAACGAAGAAAAGATCGCCGCGATCGGGGTGCGGGTGCGGCGCTGGGTCACCTATCACGGCATGGCGCTCAACATCGACCCCGACCTCGGCCATTACCGCGGCATTGTCCCCTGCGGGATCGCCGAGCACGGTGTGACCTCGCTCGAGGCGCTCGGGGTTAGGGCGACGACGGCTGATGTCGACCGGGTGTTGCGCGCGACGTTCGACGAGGTCTTCACCGGGGCATCCGCCTGCCGATGAGCACCCTGTTCGAGAAAGAGGCGCCGCAGCCGCTGGCCGACCGACTGCGGCCACGGAACCTCGCTGAGATCGTAGGCCAGGATCACCTGCTCGGCCCCGACGGGCCGATCGGGCGGATGATGGCGAGCCGCCGGTTGTCCTCGATGGTCCTGTGGGGACCGCCGGGCTGCGGCAAGACGACGATCGCGCGGTTGCTGGCGCAAGGGACCGACCTCGCTTTCGAGCCGCTGTCGGCGGTGTTCTCCGGCGTCGCCGATCTGCGCAAGGTGTTCGACGCCGCCAGGAAGCGCCGCGAAATGGGCGGCGGCACGCTTCTCTTTGTCGACGAGATCCACCGCTTCAACCGCGCCCAGCAGGACGCCTTTCTGCCGGTCGTCGAGGACGGCACCGTGATCTTGGTCGGCGCCACGACCGAGAACCCGTCGTTCGAGCTGATCGGCGCCTTGCTGTCGCGCGCCCACGTCCTGGTGCTGCGCCGCCTCGACGACGACGCCCTCGAAACCCTGCTGCGGCGCGCCGAGCAGCATCTCGGCCACGAGTTGCCGTTGACCGGCGAGGCCCGCGCCGCATTGCGGGCGATGGCCGACGGCGACGGCCGATTTCTGCTGAACATGGTCGAGGAAATCGCGCGCCTGCCGCAGCGCAATGCGCTCGACCCGCGCGAATTGGCCCGGCTCGTGCAGCAGCGCGCTCCGCTCTACGACAAGGCGCAGGAGGGCCATTACAATCTGATCAGCGCATTGCACAAATCGCTGCGCGGCTCGGACACCGATGCGGCACTCTATTGGCTGGCGCGCATGCTGGCGGGCGGCGAGGACCCGATCTACATCCTGCGGCGCCTGACCCGGGCGGCGGTCGAGGATGTCGGCCTCGCCGATCCGCAGGCCGTCTTCCAGGCGCTCGCGGCGTGGGACACTTACGACCGGCTCGGCTCGCCCGAAGGCGAGCTGGCGATCGCCCAATGCGTGATCTATCTCGCCACCGCGCCGAAATCGAACGCCGCATACCAGGCTTTTGGCGAGGCCCGACGGATGGCGCGCGAGACCGGCTCGCTGATGCCGCCGATGCACATCCTGAACGCACCGACGCGGCTGATGCGCGACCTCGGCTACGGCAGGGGCTATGTCTACGACCACGCCACCGAGGAGGGCTTTTCCGGTCAGAACTATTTCCCCGACGGCGTCGCCCGCCGCAATTTCTATCGGCCGGGCGAGCGCGGCTTCGAGCGCGAGATCAAAAAGCGCCTCGACTACTGGGACAAGCTGCGTCAGCGCGCGGGGGCACCGCCGGAATGACCAGTTCCCTTATACCCGCCGATCGCCGCCCTGCCGAAGGCTCTTGCGAAGTTCGACAGCACTCCGTTGCTCGCATACGGCGTTGCTCGCCGAAGCCCCACGGCAGGCCGACCGCCCGCCGCTTTTTCAATTAAGGGATCCTCGGATTTTGGGGATAACACCGATCAATATCTTTTGCCGGGGTGCTTCAAGTATAAGCAGGAGAAGAACAGTATTGGCAGCTCCGATGAAGGCCCCTTCAAACCATGCATAAACCGCCGTCGCGCTTCTGTCACTCGAAGGTTAAGGTTTCTCCTTTCCGATGACTTCCAGAAATTTATCATAGTGCGCCTTATGGTGCGTCAGGAGAAGCTGGCGCGTTCCAGCCGGTGAAAGTCCGGCCCGGGTAAGGCCGTAGCGGGCGGCCCGGTAGCGAGTGTTGCGTAGTCGTCGGCGACGGCGGGTGCGAAGCGTACACAGCGATCCGATGGGGTGTGGGATTGAGCCTCGAAATCCATAAAATCGCAGAGGCCGAGGCGGTCATAAGCGTCGAAGGCAACATGTGCGGCACCGTCATGCGAGGGGCCGTCGCTCTGCCGGGGTCGAAGGCCACATCACGTCGGAAGGGAAGGCGTCGGAACCTGAGAGATCTCACCTCCGGCCACAGGCTATAAGCCGACTGGCCCGCATCGGGAAGGCGAGGAGCCGAAGCCGATGATGCACGGGCGTGAGAAGTCAGACTCCGTCGTAGTAGCGGGGAAGTCGCCGAACAAAACCGGGCGACCGGTAGCGGAGGCGATGGAGCGAAGGACGGAGGCCGAGGAGAACGCGATCCAGCAACGCACGCGCCGGGCGCAGAACCGGGAAAGCGTGTCACAGGCGCTGGAGCGCGTACGGGAGGCCGCAAGGCAACGGAAGAAGGAACGGTTCACCGCGCTCTTCCACCACATCACGGTTGACCTGCTGCGGCTGTCGTTTTTCGCCCTCAAGCGAGACGCGGCGCCCGGTGCGGACGGCGTGACGTGGCAGGACTACGAGGCAGACCTTGAGCGCAAGCTCGGGGATTTACATGCCAGGGTCCATCGGGGAGCGTACCGGCCGCAGCCATCCCGGCGTCGGTATATACCGAAGGCCGACGGACGGCAGCGACCGCTCGCCGTGGCGGCGCTTGAGGACAAGATCGTCCAAAGAGCCACCGCCGCCGTACTGAACCAGATCTATGAGGAAGACTTCCTCGGGTTCTCGTACGGTTTCCGACCCGGGCGCAGCCAGCACGATGCGCTGGATGCTCTGATGGTCGGGATACGCGAAACAAAGGGGGTGAGCTGGATCATCGACGCCGACATTCAAAGCTTCTTCGACACGGTTAGCCACGAATGGCTGATCCGTCTCCTGGAACACCGGGTCGGTGATCGACGCATCATCCGCCTGATCCAGAAATGGCTCGGGGCGGGGGTGCTCGAAGGCGGGTCGGTTACGGTCAGTGAGGCGGGAACGGGGCAGGGCTCGGTGATCTCACCGCTGCTTGCCAACGTTTACCTGCACTACGTCTTCGATCTCTGGGCCGACCGCTGGCGACGGCGGGAGGCCACCGGCACCATGATCATCACGCGCTATGCGGATGATCTGGTGATCGGGTTCGAGCGCCAGGCCGACGCGCATCGGTTTCTCCAGATGATGCGGAAGAGGTTTGAGGAGTTCGCGCTGTCGCTCCACCCTGAGAAGACCCGGCTGATCGAGTTCGGTCGCTACGCGGCGCACAACCGCGAGCAAAGCGGTCTCGGTAAGCCGGAGACCTTCGACTTCCTGGGTTTTACGCTGATCTGCGGCCGAACCCGCCGGGGGATTTTCCAGCTAAAGCGGAAAACCCGGCGCGACCGTAGCCGTGCGAAGCTCCAGGAAATCAAGGAGGAGCTGCGCCGGCGACGACACTATCCCATACCCCAACAGGGGCAATGGCTTCAGAAAGTGGTCAGGGGTTTCTTCGCCTATCACGCCGTGCCGACAAATCTGCCGGCGCTCGTGGCATTCAGACGCCGTGTGACTGAAATCTGGTGGCGCACGCTTAAACGACGCAGCCAGAGAGACAAGACCACATGGAAGCGGGCAAGGGAAATCGCCGATCACTGGCTGCCCAAACCGAAAATCCTGCACCCGTGGCCGGCAGAACGGTTTGCCGTCAAACATCCAAGGTGGGAGCCGTATGCGGGAAAGCCGCTCGTACGGTTCTGTGCGGGGGGCGCCCAGTAATGGGCGTCCCTACCGCGATCGGCTTTAATGGTCATTCCCGGATGCGCAAGAAACACAACATATAGACCGGCTTCAACCGCTTCTTGCCCTCGCGGAGCGCGATTTTCGGTTGCTCACGCCAGCCGAAGGGGTGATCTTGGCCGTTCAATAGCCAGGAGTTTGGCGAGTAGTCGGCCAACAGGTGGCCGCACTTTTGTCGGAGGCACTGTGATGATGCGGAGATTGCTTTTCTCACTAATTGCTCTTGCCCTCGCGGTTTTCCCGGCTGACGCGCAGACACCTGGTCCGCAGCATGGATTCAAGGCAGGCTATGTTGCCACGATCTCTAGTGGCGAAGTCCTCCCTGAACAAATGGACAATTTCAAGAAACTCGCAAAAAGGGTGGCTGAGGCTGTGGCCGAAGAACCAGGGACGCTCGTCTTCGAGTTCAGCGTGCAGCCAGACGGGAAGACCGTCGATCTTTTAGAAATGTATCAAAATGCCGAAGCCTTCGTGGCGCATGTTAAACATATGAGGGCCCAATTCGGTCAAGAAGTGGCGCAAGTCAGGAAACCTGGAAAAATAGTAGTTTTTGGCTCCCCGGATGCGGAGATGAAGGGGATTATAGCTCGTCGCGATCCTGTGTACGAGTTTTACATTGACGGCTTCATGCGATAGAAGTTCGAGATGTCGATCAAGTGGGCGAAGTCGGTCAACATGATCCTGGGAGCTCGAGCGTTGGGCTCGTCGGAGTTCGTACATATGTAAAATTTCCCGTCGTGTCGGTTTGGTGATTCTGTCCAAACATTGACGGGATCGGCAACCACGCCTTTTTCCCTTTTTCCCATATGGCCGGTCAATCCGACTCCCGGCAGGATGTCCGACAAGGATTATGATGGGGGCGGTTGCTTCGGCAGTTTTGCCCAAATCGCCTCGGCCGACGTCGGCAAATCCAAGTCCATAACATCCTCCAGCAGTTCCCCCAATTCGGGAGAGTTTGTGAGGGCGCGTTGCTCTACATGACCGTCCGGGTGCCGAACCGAAAGGTTTGAGTTGCGCAGATTGACCCGAGTTCTCGCCCACGACCCGGCAGACAACGAGGTTTTGGGTGAAGAGTGAGCGCGGGTGAGTTGACGTAAACCAGTTAGCGACTTCAAAGTCGACCCGCGTCTGGGCGGCTAGGGTAAATTGGTACATCGTCTCCCAGCGGTCATCGAGCCGTAGCTGCAACCCGAAGACCTCGCCTTCGCGGGCCATGCGATAGGTGCCGTGCGGGGTGATTTGTTCGAGGTCCGGCTCAAGACGGAGCGGCACGGTCGGACTCTGCCCGCCGAAGCCGACGTCAGCAACGAAATTCCCCTCGGCGAGCTTGACGAGCGTCAGCCGATGAGTTCAGCGGCGCCGGTTGTCCCTTGAAGGCCCAAACGACCCGCCCCCCAAGAGCAACGACCGAAAATCCCACGGCGTTCAGTACATCATGAAAAAGCGCGTTGTGTTCCTGGCAGTAACCGCCGCGCCGAGAACGAACCAGTTTCGCCTGAAGCGCCGCAGGATCGAGATCCACGGGACGGCCAAGGAAAGGATCGAGAGTCTCGAAGGCGATGTGAGCCACATGACGCGCATTAAGCTCGCGCAAGACGGCGAAACTCGGCTCGTTTGGCCCCGTGTAGCCGATGCGGGTGAAATATGCGGGAAGATCGATGTCAGCGTCCATCGCGCGACGATACACGTCGGGGTCGATAGAAGCCATCCGCCTTCCGGGCATGAATTTTTTTCTGGCAGGTGATGATGAAGCCCGCAAGGTGCTCCTTTAGGAGACGACGCGAGCCCTCAGCCGCGGCTGAGGAGTGCGTCCGCTGCCAAACGCCGTGTGGGGTGCCGGCACGGCATGGCTACTCACATATTTTCCGGCGAATTTCATCTGGTACCTGAATCATCCACGGCGGGCCGCCCATGATCGGTGTGCCTTTGATGAGCGGCACGACGAACCATCCTACCAGCGTTGGAACGACCAGACCAAATGCAAACGCGAGCAGCCAATAATTCACGTTCCGCCAGTGCGCTAAAGTCCATCCCGATTTTGGTATTGAGACTTCAACCTACAAGCTAGCTAGCCCAAGCGATAAGCGGACGGACATTGAAAGGGAGAAATGACCGTGGACGACACGAATCGAATGCCTGGCCATAGTGTGTTGGTGATGGGGTCGATAGCCGGGGCCTTCGTCGCCGGCTTCGTCGGCATTGTCATATTTCACCAAGTCTCGGGGTGGTTGTTGCACCTCGCGGGGCTTTACCCCCCGCAGTACAAGACCCAGCCGATACCTCCATTCGGAGTGCCTCAGATCGTCTCTCAATGCTTCTGGGGCGGCCTTTGGGGAATCGTGCTCGCTTGGACTGTTGCCGCAATCAAGATTTTCGGCAACTTCACCGGCCCTCGGCCGATCAAGGGGTTACGGGTGCCGTGACATATGACCGAAACTCCTTCGTCCCGCCATCCAGAATGGCGTCAGGTCGGCACGTCCGCGGGCGCCTTCGCGGCAATTCGACTCAGCGCCGAAGGTTGCATCCGACTTTACCCGGTTGATGCGCTGGTCAGCTGTGCCATTGTTCGGGCGGTCGATGCGATGGTGCGATCTTGCGTGGATCGGTGAAAGCATTAGCCTTGCGGCAGGCTCGTCGCGTGATGGTGTGCCGACCGGCTGCGGAGAGTTTTTGTGACCGAGCTTCTCGATCGAGCGCTTGCAGCGTTGTGCGCCCTCGCTCCGGACGCGCAGGACGAGGCGACGGAAACCGGGATCATCAGTCACGCGACCCGGCATGAAGCGCGTCGCCCATCGGGCATGCCGGGCTCTGCTTGGTCAATTGCTCGGGCAAGATTTGGATAATGTCTTCTCGCGGCAATCGTCATGCCCGGCTTTGCGCCCGGCATCCGAGCAAGCGAGAGCGGTGTCCGAGGTTACCGGGTTGAAGCGGCTGATCGTCTGCGCCGACGATTTCGGTCTCGACCCCGTCGGTCAACGAGGCGGTCGAGCGGGCGCATCGCCACGGGATCCTGTCGACCGCGAGCCTGATGGTCGGCGCGCCGGCGGCGGCGGATGCGGTCGAGCGCGCGCGGCGGCTGCCGGAGCTTCGCGTCGGCCTGCATCTGACCCTCGTCGACGGGCCGACCGTTGCTGCCCGCCGAAGAGGTGCCGGGGCTGGTCGGCCGCGACGGCCGGTTCGATCCGAACATGGCCCGCGCCGGCGTGCGGTTCTTCTTTCTGCCGCAGGTCCGCCGCCAGCTGGCGCGCGAGATCCGGGCGCAGTTCGAGGCCTTTCGCGCGACCGGCCTCGTGCTCGACCATGTCAATGCGCACAAGCATATGCACCTGCATCCGACCGTCGCCGCACTGATCGTCGCGATCGGCCGCGATTACGGCATGAAGGCCGTGCGTGTCCCGGCCGAGCCGGCCGCGGTGCTGCGCCGGGCCTTTCCGGACGAGCGCTATCGCGCGCCATTCTACCAATTCTGGATCGAGCGGCTGCGGCGGCGCCTGCTCGAAGCCGGGCTTGCCGTCAACGACCATGTCTTCGGCCTCGCCTGGAGTGGTGCTATGGTCGAGGATCGTCTGCTGCGGCTCCTCCCGCATCTGCCGGACGGGGTCAGCGAAATCTATTTTCACCCTGCCGTGGAACGCACACCGCCGCTGGTGGCGGCGATGCCGGGCTACCGGCACTGCGAGGAGTTGGCGGCGCTGCTGAGCCCGGCGCTCGCCCGCCGCATCGACGCGTGCGGCATCAGCCTCGTCAGCTACGGTGATCTTAGCCGGAATTGACCCGGCGCCCGCTCTACCGGCGCGACAATATCGCCCGATAAATACATAAATTGCCGCGAAATTTCCGAGCCAACGTCACATTCCGGTCATGCTTGCCGTCGATGCTGCGTAGAATTCGCAAGTGACGGAGGGGAAATCATGAGCGGGCGGTCCAAATGCTGGCGTTACCAGCCGAGCCTCGAAGAGCTGCTGGCCGATGAGATCATGGTTTCCGTGCTGCGCAGCGCCGGGCTCGATCGGCAAGACGTGCGCGACATGATAGAGGAAACCGCGCGCCGCCTCGAGGATCGCGAGCGGCGCGACGACGAGGCGGCAGAGCCCGATATCGGCTGATCAAGCCGCGAGCGCCGGAAATTCGAGGCGGACCCGCAACCCCGGCTCGTTGTCGAAGAGTTCGACCGTGCCGTCGTGGCGGCGCGCTACGGCCCGCACCAGGCTGAGGCCGAGGCCGTTGCCCGGCGTGCTGCGGCTGGGCTCCAGGCGGACGAAGCGGTCGAGCACCGCCTCGCGGTCGGCTGCCGGGATGCCGGGGCCGCGGTCGGCGACTTCGAGGACGGCGCGGCCGTCGCGGCGCAGCACCCGCACCCGGATTTCGCCGCCTCCGGCATATTTGAGCGAATTGTCGAGGAGGTTGGCGAGCGCCTGCGACAGGAGATGCCGGTCACCGCGGATCGCGACGGCGGGCTCGGCCGCGATCGACAATGCGAACCCCTTCTCCTCGGCAACCGGCTCGTAGAGCTCGGCCGCCGCGCGGGCCACCTCGGAGAGATCGAGCCGCTCGGCCCGCTCGCGGCCCGCACCGGATTCGGCCTCGGCGATCCCGAGGAGAGCGTTGAAGGTCGCGAGCAGCCGGTCGGCCTCGTCGATCGCAGCACGGATGGCCTCGCGCCCGCCGGCATCGTCGGCGGGCCCGATCAGCGCCAGCTCGAGCCGGGCGCGCAGCCGGGCGAGCGGCGTCTTCAAATCGTGCGCGACATCGTCGGTGACCTCGCGCATCGCTGTCATCAGCCGCTCGATCTGATCGAGCATGCGGTTGAGGTTACCGGCGAGCTGGTCGAACTCGTCGCCGGTGCCGTCGAGCGGAACGCGGTCAGAGAGGTTGCCGGCCATGACCCGCTCGCTGGTGCGGTTGACCAGCTCGACCCGGCGTAAGAGGTTGCGGCTCATCATCGTGCCGCCGAGCACCCCGATGCCGAGCGCCACCAGCCCCGCCCACAGCAGGGTCTCCTTGACCCGGTCGCGAAACGCCGCCGCATCGCTGATGTCGCGGCCGACCAGCAGGCGGTAGCCGTCAGGGATGATGATCAGCCGGCCGCGCGCCGGATGGGTGACGATCCGGCCTTTGTCCTTCGCCTCGACCGTGAAGGACAGCCAGCCCGAGCGCGCCGGCACCCCCGCCGGCCAGGCGGCGATGTTGCCGACGAGCGGCCGGCCGTCGGGATCGGTCACCAGATAGAGCATGGCGTCGCCGCGCTCGCCGGCGCTGCGCGCCGCCACGATCTGAACGAGCCCGCTCAAGCCGCGCTGGGCATATTGCTCGGCGAGCCCGGTAATCTCGGCGTCGAGCGTCGCCTCGGTCTGGCGCTCGACAAAACCCGCGCTGGTCCAATAGACGAACAGCAGCACCCCGAGCACAGATGCCGCGAAGACCAGGAAATAGAGGGCGGCCAGGCGAAAGGCATGGGTACGCACGAGCCGCCGGGCACCGACGAAGAGCCGCCCCGGCATGCCCCAGGACCGCCGGGCCGGAAGCAGCAGCTTGTCGGCGACCATTGCGCGCTCCGGCCGAGTGGCTGGGCTAATCCGGAGCGCGCAGGCAGTAGCCGGCGCCGCGCACGGTGTGCAGCAGCGGGCGGTCGAAGCTCTTGTCGATCTTCTGCCGCAGCCGGCTCACATGCACGTCGACGACATTAGTCTGCGGGTCGAAGTGATAGTCCCAGACGTGCTCGAGCAGCATCGTGCGGGTCACCACATGGCCGGCGTTGCGCATCAAATATTCGAGCAGGCGGAATTCGCGCGGCAACAGATCGATCGCCTTGCCGCAGCGCTTGACGGTTCGCGTCAGGAGGTCGAGCTCGAGGTCGGCCACCCCAAGCCTGGTCGTCGCCGCCGCCGCGACACCCCGGCGCAGCAGCGCCTCGACGCGGGCCAAAAGCTCGCTGAACGCGAACGGCTTGACGAGATAATCGTCGCCGCCCGCGCGCAGCCCCTTGACCCGGTCGTCGACGCTGCCGAGCGCGCTCAAGATCAGGGCCGGGGTGCCGATGACCGCTGCGCGCAACGCGCCCAGCAGCGCCAGCCCGTCCATCCCCGGCAGCATACGGTCGAGGATGATCGCGTCGTAGCCGCCCGAGCTTGCAAGAAAAAGTCCCTCGCGACCGTCGCCGGCACGGTCCACGATGTAGCCGCTTTCGCTCAAGCCCTTGATCAGATAGGAGGCGGTCTCGCGATCATCCTCGACGACAAGGATCTTCATATCACCCTTTAGGGTAAGAGCGCGCTCCCTACGCTTAGCCGGATGCTAACCCGTCTGACGCGATCCTCGCCGGACCCACGGCCCCGTTGCCGCGACTTGAGCCAGAGGACCGACGATCACATGGTATCCGAAGGCGAACCGGGCAAGCGGGCCGGCATCCTGATCGTCGAGGACGAGCCGCTGATCGCCAGCCTGATCGGCGCCGTGCTGGCCGAACTGGGCTATCGGGTCGTCGGCGCCGCCTCCTCGGGCGCGGAGGCCCTGGCGCTCGCCAGCCGCAGCCGGCCAAGCCTCGCCCTCGTCGACATCCGCCTTTCGGGGCCGACGGACGGCATCGAGGTCGCCTGCGCGCTGCGCGAGCGTTTTGCGGTACCGGCGATCTTTCTTTCCGGCGTTGCCGACCCGGCAACCGTCGAGCGGGCCGAACGCGCCCGGCCTGCGGGCTTTCTCGCCAAGCCCTTCCGCCCGAGCCAGGTGTTCGACGCGATTGAGCTCGCCCTACAACAGCAGGCGCGGTGAGGGTGGATTTCGCCCGAGCAAGCTTTTGGGCTTGACCCGGATGGCCAAGGGGACGATCTATCGCGTACTAATCCGGTCCGAATTGGTACGGAGCGATGATCATCCTCAGCAAGCTCGCCGATTACGGCGTCATCGTCGCCACCCATCTCGCCGCCGACCCGGCTCGGCAATTGACGGCCGCAGTCGTCGCCGAGGAGACCCGGCTGCCGCGCGCGACCGCCGCCAAGGTTCTTAAAGCGCTGGCGCATGCCGGTTTGGTGGCGGCGACACGGGGGTCGGCCGGCGGCTACCGGCTGGCGCGGCGGGCGAATGCGATCTCGGTCGCCGAGGTCGTCGCCGCGATCGACGGCGACATTGGCCTCACCCAGTGCTCGGTCCATGTCGCCGAGTGCGCGCGCACCAATTATTGCCCGACCCGGCCGCATTGGGCGGCAATCAACCGCGCGGTCGCGGAGGCGCTGTCGGCGGTCTCGCTCGACGCGATGGTGACCCCGGCCGCCTTTGTGCATCGGATTCCGGCGGCCGCAACCCGACGAGATCAGATAACCGCATGAGCGCTTCGACCGAGACCCTCGACACCGTCCGCACGCTGTCGCAAGAGGGCTACAAATACGGCTTTGTCACCGATATCGAGACCGACGAGGCGCCCCCCGGCCTCAACGAGGACACGGTCCGCTTCATTTCGGCCAAGAAGGAGGAGCCGGAATGGCTCCTCGAATGGCGTCTCGCCGCGTTCCGCGCCTGGCAGAAGATGACGCCGCCCAACTGGGCCAAGCTCAACCTCGCGCCGATCGACTACCAGGCGGCGACCTATTATTCGGCGCCAAAGCAGAATGCCGGGCCGAAATCCCTCGACGAGGTCGATCCCGAGCTGTTGCGCACCTATGAAAAGCTCGGTATCCCGCTAAAGGAACGCGAGGCTTTGGCCGGAGTCGCGGTCGACGCGGTCTTCGACAGCATCTCGGTGGCGACGACCTTCAAGGGCGAATTGGGCAAGCTCGGCATCGTCTTTTGCTCGATGGGCGAGGCGGTGCGCGAGCACCCCGAGCTCGTGCGCAAATACCTCGGCACGGTGGTGCCGCAGAACGACAATTTCTTCGCGGCGTTGAACTCGGCCGTCTTCAGCGACGGCTCCTTTGCCTATATCCCGCCGGGCGTGCGCTGCCCGATGGAGCTCTCCACCTATTTCCGCATCAACGCGGCCAAGACCGGGCAGTTCGAGCGCACCCTCCTGATCGCCGACAAGGGCGCCTATGTCAGCTATCTCGAAGGCTGCACGGCACCACAGCGCGACGAGAACCAGCTCCATGCCGCGGTCGTCGAGCTGATCGCGCACGAGGACGCGCAGATCAAATACTCGACCGTGCAGAACTGGTATCCGGGCGACGCCGAGGGCCGGGGCGGCATCTACAATTTCGTGACCAAGCGCGGCGCCTGCCGCGGCGACCGGGCCAAAATCTCGTGGACCCAGGTCGAGACCGGCTCGGCGATCACCTGGAAATACCCGAGCTGCGTGCTCGAAGGCGACGATTCGGTCGGCGAGTTCTATTCGGTGGCGATCACCAACAACCGGCAGCAGGCCGATACCGGGACCAAGATGATCCATATCGGCCGACGCACCAGCTCGACGATCATCTCGAAAGGGATCTCAGCCGGGCGCGGCCAGAACACCTATCGCGGGCTGGTAAGGGTGCAGCCGCGGGCGCTGGGCGCGCGCAACTACACGCAATGCGACTCGTTGTTGATCGGCGACCGCTGTGGCGCCCACACCGTGCCCTATATCGAGGTGCGCAACCCGTCGGCCCGGGTCGAGCACGAGGCCACCGCCTCCAAGATCAGCGACGACCAGCTCTTCTATTGCCGCCAGCGGGGCCTCTCTGCCGAGGACGCGGTGTCGCTGATCGTCAACGGCTTCTGCAAGGAAGTCTTGAAGGAATTGCCGATGGAGTTCGCGGTCGAGGCGCAGAAGCTCCTCGCCGTCAGCCTCGAAGGCAGTGTCGGATGAGTGACGAAACCATCACCCTGGAGCTGCTCGGCGCCCGTCTGATGGGTCTAACCGCTGATGTGCGCGATCTGCAGCAACGCGCCGGCACTCTGGAGACACGGTTCTCCGCGCTCGAACGACGGTTCAGCGCGTTGGAGAACCGCTTTTCGGGACTTGAGGCGCGCATGGATGCCATCGAAGAACGGATGGGCCGGCTGGAGGACCGGATGGGGCGGCTGCTGTCGCTGGTCGTGCGCATAGCCGAACGGCAGGGCGTCCGAGAGTGACCGTCAGCCTCGAAGGCAACGTCAGATGACTTGTATTGCACAGATCACGACCGTATATAGCCCGGCGCAGAACCTCACCCCGAGCGGAGGGCATGTGATGACACCCGCATTCGCGCGCTGGCTGACCTGGATTGAACGGACCGACCAAAGTGTCAAAGCGCTAAGGCAGGAATTCCCGGATCTAGAACGCCGTCGTAATTGGATCGAATGGGAAAGGCAAAATTTGAGCCGCGACATCGAAAATGCTCACCGCCGAGATGCTGCCGAGGAGGCCCTCGATCTGACGTATTACGCTCAAAAACTATGGCAAGAACTAGTCGCGATCGATCGGAGTCTTCGTGGATGCCCGGGACAGGCTCGGGCATGACGAATACAGAGGAATGATGCTCGAAATCACCAATCTGCACGCGCGCCTCACCAATGACGGCCGCGAGATCCTGAAGGGGATCGACCTCACCGTGGCGGCCGGCGAGGTGCACGCGATCATGGGGCCGAACGGGTCGGGCAAGAGCACGCTCGCCGGCGTGCTGGCGGGCCGCGACGGCTACGATGTCACCGCCGGCACCGTGACCTATCTCGGCCGCGACCTCCTGGCGATGCCGGCCGACGAACGGGCGCGCGAGGGCGTGTTCCTCGCCTTTCAATACCCGGTCGAGATCCCGGGCGTGAACAACATGTACTTCCTGCGCACCGCGCTCAACGCGCAGCACCGCCACCGCGGCGAGCCCGAGCTCGACGCCGGCCAGTTTCTACGCGCCGTGCGGGCCAAACTCAAAGAGCTCGACATCGGCGAGGACCTCTTGCAGCGCGCCGTCAATGTCGGCTTCTCGGGCGGCGAGAAGAAGCGCAACGAGATCTTTCAGATGGCAATGCTCGAGCCGCGGCTGGCGATCCTCGACGAGACCGACAGCGGCCTCGACATCGACGCGCTGCGCGTCGTCGCCAATGGCGTCAACCGGCAGCGGGCACCCGATCGCGCGATCGTCATGATCACCCACTACCAGCGGCTTCTCGATTATGTCGAGCCGGACCGGGTGCACGTGCTGCAGGACGGAAGAATCGTCCAGTCGGGCGACAAGAGCCTCGCGGTCGAATTGGAAAGGCATGGCTACGGCGTCTTCGGCGACGCCGCATGACCAGATCGGACCCCTGATCATGAGCGCCGTCGTCGATTTTCCGGTCAGGCCCGAGGCGCGCCCGTATCTCGACGCGTTTCGCCCGCGGCCGGGCGAGCCGGAATGGCTGCTGCGGCACCGCCGGCGCAGCCTCGCCCGCTTTGCCGAGCTCGGTTTTCCGAGCCGCCGCGGCGAAGCCTGGCGGTACCTTGACCTGCGAGCGCTGAACGAGACGCCGATGCTTCCCGCGCCCGCGGCAAACCCCGGCGGTTCCGCTGCCGAGCGGCTCGCCGACATCGCGCTCCCCGAAGCCGGCCATCGCCTCGTTCTCGTCGACGGGCATTTCGCGCCCGAGCTTTCCGCGCTCGGCCGGCTGCCGCCGGGGGTGTGGTTCGGTTCGATGGCGGCGGCGATCGCCGAGCGGCCCGAACTGGTGCGAGCTGAATTCGAAGCCGCGTCCTTTGACGACGCCCGGCCCTTTGCCGCGCTCAACGGGGCACTCTTCGCCGACGGCTTTGTCCTCGACCTCGCGCCGGGCGCGACCCTCGATCGGCCGGTCGAGATCGTGCATCTCGCGTCGGGCGGCGGCGGTTCATTCCACACGCGAAGCCTGGTCAGGCTTGGCGACGGCAGCCGCGCGACATTGCTCGAAAGCTTTGCCGGAGCGGGCAGCTATTGGCGCAACGACGTGATCTCGCTGCGGCTCGGCGAAGCGGCCGAGCTGTCGCGGGCGGCCCTGGTCGAGGAGGGGGCGGCGGCGCTGCATTTGGGCGAGCTTCAGGTGACGCTCGGCCGGGATGCCCGGTTCGTGGAGTTCGTCCTGATGCTGGGCGGCCGCACGGTGCGGCACGAGGCGACGGTATTGGGCGAAGGCGAAGGGACGCATTGCGGGCTCCATGGCGCCTTCCTGCTGTCCGGCCGCGAGGAGGCGAACATCGTCACCACGGTCGATCATGCGGCACCGGGCGGCGAGACCCGCGAAGTCTTCAAGGGCGTGGCCGTCGGGCGGTCGCACGGCGCTTTCCAGGGCCGGATCACGGTTCGGCCGGGGGCGCAGAAGACCGACGCGCACATGCTGAGCCGCAATCTGCTCCTGGGCTCGCGCGCCGCGATCGACACCAAGCCCGAGCTCGAAATCTATGCCGACGACGTGAAGTGCAGCCACGGTGCCGCGGTCGGCGACCTCGACGAGGCAGCACTCTTCTATCTCTTGGCCCGCGGCATCCCGCGCGAGGCGGCGCGGCGGATGCTGGTCGAGGCGTTTCTGCGCGAGGCGGTCGAGATCGTCGACCCGGCGGGGCTGCGCCGGCATTTGCTGGCCCGGCTCGGCCGCCGCCTGGCGCGATTGGAGGAGTGAGGATGACGACGGCACGTTTGCGGAGCGTCTACCCCGGGCCGGGCGGGTTCGACCCGCGCGAGATCAGGCGCGAGTTCCCGATCTTCGCGAACAACCCGGGGCTCGTTTTTCTCGATTCTGGCGCCAGCGCGCAAAAGCCGGAATCGGTCATCGACGGCGTCGCCGACTACTACCGCACCGACTATGCCAATGTGCATCGCGGGGTCTATCGCCTCAGCGCGCGCTCGACCGAATTGTTCGAGGAGGCGCGCGAGAAGGTGCGGCGGTTCTTGAATGCCGCCGACCCGCGCGAGATCGTCTTCGTGCGCGGCGCCACCGAGGCGATCAACCTCGTCGCGCAGAGCTGGGGCGCGACCTTTCTCGAAGCCGGCGATGAGGTGCTGATCAGCACGCTCGAGCACCATTCGAACATCGTGCCGTGGCAGATGCTGCGCGATCGCCTCGGCGTCGAGCTGGTGGTGGCGCCGCTCGATGCGACCGGCGGGCTCGACATGGGCGCCTTCGAGCAGTGCCTGACCCCGCGCACCCGTCTCGTCGCGATCACCCACCTCGCCAACGCCACCGGCGCGCTGGTGGCGATCGAGACGGTGATCCGCCTGGCCCATCGCCGGGGTGCCAAGGTGCTGGTCGACGGCTGCCAGGCCGCACCGCGGCTGCCGGTCGACGTGCAGGCGCTGGGCTGCGATTTCTATGCGTTCTCCGGCCACAAGACCTATGGCCCGACCGGGATCGGCGTGCTCTACGGCCGCTATGCCCTGCTGTCGGCGATGCCGCCCTGGCAAGGCGGCGGCGAGATGATCCTCAACGTCACCTTCGAGAAGACCGAGTATCAGGAGCCGCCGCACCGCTTCGAGGCCGGCACCCCGGACATTTCGGGTGCCATCGGGCTCGGCGCCGCGATCGATTTCATCGAGGGGTTGGGGCGTGCCAACATCCTCGAGCACGAGGAGGCGCTGACCGGCTACGGCGTCGACCGGTTGTCGCGCATTCCGGGCTTGCAGCTGCTCGGCGCCGGCCAGCGTCGGCTCGGCATTTTGTCGTTCGATCTCGACGGCGTGCACCCGCACGATTTGGCGACCGTGCTCGACCGCCACCATGTGGCCGTGCGCGCCGGGCACCACTGCGCCCAACCGCTGCTCGAAAGGCTCGGCCACCCGGCAACGACCCGCGCCTCGCTCGGCGTCTACAACGACGAGCGCGACATCGATGCGCTGGCGGCGGCGATCGAAGCCGGCCGGGAGATGTTCGCACGATGATCGATCTGCGCGAGCTCTATCAGGACATCATCCTCGACCACGGCCGCCACCCGCGCAACTTTCGCGCGATCGAGCATCCGACGCATTCCGCACAGGGTTACAACCCGCTTTGCGGCGACCGGGTCACGGTCTATCTGACGCTCGACGGCGACCATATCGCCGATGTCGCCTTTCAGGGCCGCGGCTGCGCGATCTCGACCGCGGCGGCCTCGCTGATGACCGAGGTGCTGAAAGGGAAGACGGTCGAGGAGGCGCGCGAGTTGTTCGCGCATTTCCATGCGCGGGTCACCGGCGGCGAGGATGTGCCGCTCGCGGCGCCCTTGGCGGAGGAGATGGACCGGCTGGAGCCCTTGACCGGCGTCAGGCAGTTTCCGGCCCGGGTCAAATGCGCGACCCTCTCCTGGCATGCGCTCGAAGCGGCGCTGAAAGGCGACGGCGTCGACGAGACGGTCAAGACGGAGTAGCAGCATGGACCAAGACCCGTTCGATTTCTCACCGCATCCGCCCGCCACCGAAGAGGTCGAGCGCCCGGAGGACGGCGAGGACGACGCGGCACTGATGGCCCCGGTGCTCGACGCGCTCAAGACCGTCCGCGATCCGGAGATCCCGATGGATCTGGTCGAGCTCGGGCTGATCTACGAGCTGATCGTCAAGAAGGGCGGCGTTGTCTATGTCGAGATGACCTTGACCACACCCGCCTGTCCGGTCGCCGCCAGCATGCCGGGCGAGGTCGAGGCGGCGATCCGCACCGTCCCCGGCGTTTCGGAGGTCCGGGTCAATTTGGTATGGACGCCGCCCTGGGGGCCGGAGCTGATGAGCGAGGCGGCGAGGCTCGAACTCGGCATGCTGTGACCCGGCCGCGCGCCGTCCTCTTCGATCTGTTGACGGCACTGATCAATTCCTGGAGCTTGTGGGACAGAGTGGCCGGGGAGGGCGAGGGCTATCGTTGGCGTGCGGCCTACCTGCGCAACACCTACGCCACCGCAGCATATCGGCCGTATGAGGCATTGGTGCGCGAAGCGGCGGTCGAGGTCGGGCTGCCGTCCGCCGTGGCCGATCGGCTGATCGAGCGCTACGGCGAGCTCGAGCCCTGGCCCGAGGTCGCCGATGTGCTCGGCGCCTTAGCCGGGCATGTCCCGCTCGCCGTCGTGACCAACTGCTCCGAGGATTTGGGACGAATCGCGGCTGGCCCGAGCCGGCATCGCCTTCGACACCGTCGTCACCGCCGAGCGGGCGGGGTTCTACAAGCCGCACCCGCGCCCCTACCGGCTGGCCCTGGAAGCCCTCGGTGCGGCACCGGACGACGTGCTCTTCGTCGCCGGGTCGGCCTACGATCTCGTCGGCGCCGGTGCGATCGGGATGCCCGTGTATTGGCACGACAGGATCGCAATGGCGCCGCCGCCCAAAGCGCCCAGGCCGCTCTTTCACCACGACACGCTGTTGCCGCTCCGCCGGATCGTCATGGGTTGAGCCGCCTGCGCGCGCGGTCTATTGGCCCCAACCCGCCATCGCGCCGTCTACGAAGACGCGCAGCGAATGCGTGAGATCAGCGGTCGCGATCGCCCACGCGAAAATTCCAATGACGATGCTCAACCGGAACAGACCCAGCAGCACGCGTTCCATCACCGATAAACCGTAAGTCGCTCAATTCCCTTTAACGTTTTAGGTTTATTCTGTCTAAATGCCGCCGTCAATCCGAATAAAGGCCTTGCCTCAAATGTTTAGTTCAAATTTTACTCAAAATAGAGCGAATATGCTATATTCCGCCAGCTGGGCGCCAAGACGCGGCCCGCTTCCCTCAATGGCCCGGAGAATCGCAGAGACATCCCCGGACGGCTGGCCTAGATTGGGCGCAAGGCTCGGAACAAGGGCGCGTTAAAATGGAGGTGGGTTATGGGCACGTCTTTGTACAGCTGCGAAACTGACCAGGCGCGGGTCAGCCGCCGCGATGTTTTTGCTCTGGCGGCGCTGGGCCTGGTCGCCGGCGCCCCCGGCTTGGCGCGCGCGGCGGGGCCGCAGGGGCAGCTGGTCTGGGGCATCCACGTCTCGCTGGCGCCGAGCTGGTTCGACCCGGCCGACACGCAGGAGATCATCACCCCGTTCATGGTGCTCTACGCATTGCACGATGCGATGGTCAAGGCGCTGCCGGGGCAGCCGATGGCTCCCTGTCTCGCCCAATCGTGGACGGCCTCGGAAGACGGCCTGACGTATGAGTTCGTGCTGCGCCAGGGCAGCAAATTCCACAACGGCGACCCGGTCACGGCCGAGGACGTCAAATTCTCGTTCGACCGCTACCGCGGCGACTCGCACGATTTGATCAAGGGCCGGGTCTCCGCGGTCGAGACGCCCGACCCGCAGCATGTGCGCTTCAAGCTCAAATCGCCCTGGCCCGATTTTCTGACCTTTTATGCCTCGGCCAGCGGCGCCGGCTGGATCGTGCCGAAAAAATACGTCGAGAAGGTCGGTGACGAGGGCTTCAAGAAGGCGCCGGTTGGCGCCGGCCCCTACAAGTTCGTCTCGTTCACGCCGGGCGTGGAGCTGGTGTTCGAGGCCTTCGACCAGTATTGGCGCAAGGTGCCGAGCGTCAAGCGGCTCGTCTTCAAGGTGATCCCCGACGAGACGACGCGGCTCGCCGCCCTGAAGCGCGGCGAGGCCGACATCGTCTATTCGGTCCGCGGCGAGCTCGCCGAGGACCTGCGCCACACGCCCGGGCTGACCTTGAAGCCCGTCGTTCCGCAGGGGCCGTGGTGGATCTACTTCCCCGACCAGTGGGATCCGAAATCGCCGTGGCACGATGCGCGGGTGCGGCAAGCCGCCAGCCTGGCGATCGACCGCAAGGGCATCAACGACGCGATCACGCTTGGCTATTCCAAGATCACCGGCAGCATCATCCCCTACACCTTCGAGTATTTCTGGCAGCCGCCGGCACCGGTCCATGACCCGACCAAGGCCAAGGCATTGCTGGCCGAGGCCGGCCATCCACGCGGCTTCGACGCCGGCGAGCATTATGTCGACTCCTCCTATTCGAACTTCGGCGAGGCGGTGCTCGACAACCTCTTGGCGATAGGCATCCGCGCCAGGCTGCGGCCGCTGGAACGGGCGGCGTTTTTCGAGGGTTATTCCAACAAGAAGTTCAAGAACGGCATCGTCCAAGCGGCGAGCGCCGCCTTCGGCAATGCCGCCACCCGGCTCGCCGCCTTTGTCGTCAACGGCGGCCCCTATGCCTACGGCAACGATTCCGAGATCGATGCGCTCTATCAGCAGCAGGCGGCTGAGCTCGACTACAAGAAGCGCGCGGCGATCCTCGACAAGATGCAGCAGCTCGTCTCGGAGCGGGTGATCTACGCGCCGCTCATGCAGCTGGCCTTTATCAACGGCGTCGGCCCGCGGGTCGGCCAGTCGGGTTTCGGGCTGATCCCGGGGTTCGCCTATACCGACCCCTTCGAGGACATCACGATCAAGGGCGCCTAGCCGCCGGCGCCGGCCGGGGCCGGGGCGGCATCTCCGGGCTAACAACCGAGGAACAAGATTATGGATGACGGCCGAACCCCCAAGCCGGCTCGCGACAGCAGCGGCCCGACGCGCCGCGATCTCTTGGCGCTCGCTGCGTTGGGCTTGGCCGTCGGCGCGCCCGGCCCGGCTTCCGCCGCCGCTCCGGCCGGGCAGCTGACCTGGGGGGTGCACGTCTCGCTCGCCCCGAGCTGGTTCGACCCGGCCGAGACGCAAGGGGTCATCACCCCGTTCATGGTGCTCTATGCGCTGCACGACGCGATGCTGAAGCCGATGCCGGGGCAGGCGATGGCGCCTTGCCTCGCGCAATCCTGGTCGGTGTCGGAGGACGCGCTCACCTACGACTTCGTCCTGCGCGAAGGGAGCAAGTTCCACAACGGCGCGCCGGTAACGGCCGAGGACGTGAAGTTTTCGTTCGAGCGCTACCGGGGTACCTCGCACGAGCTGATCAAGGACCGGGTGGCCGCGGTCGACATCGCCGATCCGCGGCATGTCCGGTTCAGGCTGAAAAAGCCGTGGCCCGACTTTCTGACCTTCTATGCGACGGCCAGCGGCGCCGGCTGGATCGTGCCGAAGAAATATGTCGAGCAGGTCGGCGACGACGGTTTCAAAAAGGCCCCGATCGGCGCGGGCCCGTACAAGTTCGTGTCGTTCAACCCCGGCGTCGAGCTGGTGCTCGAAGCCTTTGACCAGTATTGGCGCAAGCCGCCCAGCGTCAAACGATTGGTGATGAGGGTGATTCCGGACGAATCGACGCGGCTGGCGGCGTTGAAGCGCGGCGAGGTCGATATCGCCTACTCGATCCGCGGCGAGCTCGCCGAGGAGCTGAAGCGCTCGCCCGGGCTGACCCTCAAGCCGATCGTCCTGCAGGCGTCGAACTGGGTCTATTTCCCCGAGCAATGGGATCCGAAATCGCCGTGGCACGATTTGCGCGTCCGCCAGGCCGCCAATCTGGCGCTCGACCGCGACGGCATGAACCAGGCGCTGTTCCTCGGCCACTGCAAGATCACCAACAGCATCGTTCCCGACAGCTTCGACTACTATTGGCAGCCGCCGGCCGCCGTCTACGACCCGGCCGAAGCGAAGAAGCTGCTGGCGGCGGCCGGTTACCCCAACGGCTTCGACGCCGGGCTGTTTTATTGCGACAGCTCCTACGCGAACATGTGCGAAGCCATCGCCGACAGCCTGCAGCAAATTGGCATCCGGACCAAGCTGCAGCCGCTCGAGCGCGTCGCCTTCCTCGCCGGTTACGCCGGCAAGAAGTTCACCCGCGGCATTCTGCGCGGGGCGAGCGGCGCCTTTGGCGACGCGGCGACCCGGCTCGCCGCTTTTGCCGTCAAGGACGGCGCCTATGCCTATGGCAGCTATCCTGACATCGACGAGCTGTTCGCGGCGCAGGCCAACGAGCTCGATCGCGAAAAGCGCACCGCCATTCTCGAAAAGGTCCAGCAGCTCGTCCACGACAAGGCGATCTTTGCGCCGGTCTGGCTGCTCGGATTTCTCAATGGGGTCGGGCCGCGGGTCGGGCAGTCCGGGTTTGGGCTGATCCCTGGTTTCGCCTATACGGCACCTTTTGAAGACATCACGATCAAGGGCGCGTAGCCGATCATTGCGGGAAGCGCAAAACCACCAAAATCGCGGCGACAGCGGCGAGGTGCTCGTCTACATTCGGGACAAGGCCCCCTGCCGCGGGGCCGCCCGGGAGTTGAGAGCATGAGCGCCGATGCCGGCGATACCCGTCCGACCCGCAGAGACCTTTTGGCGCTCGCCGCGCTCGGCCTCGCCGCCGGCGCTCCCGGCGCCGTCCTTGCCGCCGAGGCGCCGGCGCAGCTGACTTGGGGCGTGCACATCTCGCTCGCCCCAGTGTGGTTCGATCCGGCCGACAATTCCGGGATCATCACCCCGTTCATGGTGCTCTACGCGTTGCACGACGGCATGGTGAAGCCGATGCCGGGCAAGGCATTGGCACCGAGCCTCGCCCAATCGTGGGCGGCTTCCGAGGACGGGCTGACCTATGATTTCGTGCTGCGCCAGGGTGCCAGGTTCCACAACGGCGAGCCGGTGACGGCCGACGACGTCAAATTCTCGTTCGAGCGCTATCGCGGCACCTCGCGCGATCTGATGAAGGAGCGGGTGGCCAGGATCGAGACCCCCGACCCCGGCCACGTCCGCTTCACCTTCAAGGAGCCGTGGCCCGATTTTCTGACCTTTTATGCGACGGTCACCGGCGCCGGCTGGATTGTGCCGAAAAAATACGTCGAGCAGGTCGGCGACGAGGGCTTCAAGAAGGCGCCGATCGGCGCCGGGCCCTATAAGTTCGTCTCGTTCACACCGGGGGTCGAGCTGGTGCTCGAAGCCTTCGACCAGTATTGGCGCAAGCCGCCGATGGTCAAACGCCTGGTGCTGAAGGTGATCCCGGACGAGACCACCCGATTGGCGGCGCTGAAGCGCGGCGAGATCGACATCGCCTATTCGATCCGTGGCGAGCTTGCCGAGGAGTTGCGGCGCACGCCGGGGCTCACCCTAAAGCCGGCGGTCGTCCAGGGCGTCTTTTGCCTGTCGTTCCCGGATCAGTGGGACCCGAAATCGCCGTGGCATGACGAGCGGGTACGGCAGGCCGCCAACCTCGCGATCGACCGCGACGCGCTGAACCAGGCGCTGACCCTCGGCTACTCCCGCGTCACCGGCAATCCGCTCGTCCCGGACCATTACGACTTCTTCTGGAAGCCGCCCGCCCCGGTCTTCGACCCGGACAAGGCCGGGCACGTTCTCGCCGAGGCCGGCTATCCCAAGGGTTTCGACGCCGGCGACTACTATTGCGACTCGTCCTATGCCAACCTCGGCGAAGCGGTGCTCGACAACCTTCAGGCGGTCGGCATCAGGGCAAGGTTGCGGCCGATCGAGCGCGCGGCGTTTATCAAGGGGTTCGCCGAAAAAAAGTTCAAGAACATCATCCAGGCAGGCCCCGGCGCCTTCGGCAACGCCGCGACCCGGCTCGAATCCCTTGTCGTCAAGGGCGGCACCTTTGCCTATGGCAGCTACCCCGACATCGACGCGCTCTATCAGCAGCAAACGGTGGAGCTCGACCGCGGCAAGCGCCAGGCGATCTTGGACAAGATGCAAGCAGCTCGTCTACGAGCGGACGATCTACGCACCGATCTGGCAGCTGGCCTTCATCAACGGCGTCGGCGCGCGGGTCGGCGAGTCGGGCTTCGGCCTGATCGCGGGGTTTCCTTACACTTCGCCTTACGAGGACATCACGATCAAGGGCGCCTAGAACGCGCCTCGGCCGCGGCCACCTCGGAGGCGCTCGTCGCCTGCTTGTGATCGGCCTCTGACCCAAAATCGTGGAGACATTTGCGCAAGGCTGGTCTACGTTCGGTGCAAGGCTCCGTTCAGGGAACCGTGTGAAGGAGGGGTTTGTGAGTGTGTTGGCCAACAGCCGCGGATCGGGAAACAGCGGCTCAAACGAAACTGGCATGACGCGCCGGGACGTCCTCGCGCTGACCGCTCTCGGGCTGGTCGCGGGGGCTCCTGGTGTGGCCTTGGCCGCGGCCCCCGCCGGGCAGCTGACCTGGGCCATTCACGTCTCGCTGGCGCCGACCTGGTTCGACCCGGCCGACACGCAGGGCATCATCACCCCCTTCATGGTGCTTTATGCATTGCACGACGCGATGGTGAAACCGATGCCGGGCCAGCCGATGGCGCCGTGCCTCGCCGAGTCGTGGTCCACCTCCGAGGACGGCCTGACCCACGAATTCGTCCTGCGCAAGGGTGCGACGTTCCACAACGGCGAGCCGGTGACGGCCGAGGACGTCAAATTCTCGTTCGAACGATACCGCGGCGCCGCGCACCAGTTGATGAAGGATAACGTGGCGGCGGTCGAGGCGCCCGATCCGCAGCATGTCCGGTTCAAGCTCAAAGAGCCGTGGCCGGACTTTTTGACCTTTTATTCCACCGCCAGCGGCTCCGGGTGGGTCGTGCCCAAGAAGTATGTCGAAAAAGTCGGTGACGATGGCTTCAAACAGGCGCCGATTGGCGCCGGGCCCTATAAATTCGTCTCCTTCACCCCCGGGGTCGAGCTGGTGCTCGAGGCGTTCGAGGGCTATTGGCGCAAGACGCCGAGCGTCAAGCGGCTGGTGATGAAGGTGATCCCGGACGAGGCGACGCGGCTGGCGGCGCTGAAGCGCGGCGAGGTCGACATCGCCTATTCGATCCGCGGCGAGCTGGCCGAGGAGCTGCGGCGCACCCCCGGTCTGACGCTGAAGCCGGTCGTCTTGCAGGCGCCGAATTGGCTCTATTTTCCCGAGCAATGGGATCCGAAATCACCCTGGCACGATTTGCGGGTGCGGCAGGCCGCCAATTTCGCGATCGACCGCGACGGGATGAGCCAGGCATTGTTCCTCGGCTACTGCAAGGTGACCAACAGCATCGTTCCCTACACCTTCGATTTCTATTGGCAGCCGCCGGTCGCTGTATACGATCCGGTCAAGGCCAAGAAATTGCTGGCCGAGGCGGGCTATCCCAACGGCTTCGACGCCGGCTTGATGTATTGCGACAGCTCGTATGCGAACATGGCCGAGGTGTCGGTCGACAATTTGGCGCAGCTCGGCATCCGGCTCAAGCTGCAGCCGATCGAGCGCGCCGGCTTCTTTGCCGGCTACGGCAGCCAGAAATACACGCGCGGCGTCATCCAAGGGGCGAGCGGCGCCTTCGGCAACGCCGCGACGCGGCTTGCCTCGTTTGTCGTCAAGGGCGGCGCCTACGCCTATGGCAGCTACCCCGACATCGACGCGCTCTATCCGCAGCAGGCCGACGAGCTCGACCCCAAGAAGCGCGCGGCGATCCTCGAAAAGATGCAGCAGCTCGTCTATGACAAGGCGATCTACGCACCGATCTGGCAGCTCGGCTTTCTCAACGGCGTCGGCCCGCGGGTCGGGGAATCTTCGTTCGGACTCGATCCCCGGCTTTCCCTACACCGCGCCCTTCGAGGACATCACGATCAAGAGCGCCTAGCGGGGCAAAACGACAACGCTGCAATTCCTTGCTTCACCGGCACTGGCGAGGAGGTCATGAAACGATTTATCGGGAGGCGAGTCAGCTATTCGCTGCTTTCGCTGTTTCTCCTGTCCCTGACGATCTTCTTTTTCGTCCGGGTGACGGGCGATCCGGCGTCGCTCCTGGTCGAGCCCGGCGCCAGCGAGGCCGACATTGCCGCCATCCACCATCAGTTCGGCCTCGACCGGCCGCTCTGGGTGCAATACGGCATCTTCATGTCGAGCCTGCTCCATGGCGATCTCGGCCAGTCGTTCTACTACCGCGTGCCGGTCATGGAGCTCTACCTCTCGCGCCTGCCGAACTCGGTCATGCTGGCGGTGGTGGCGATGGGCCTGTCGCTGCTGATCGGCATTCCGAGCGGCATCCTCGCCTCGGTGCGGGTCGGCCGCTTCTGGGACAGCGCCGGCAAGGTGTTTGCGCTGCTCGGCCTGTCGCTGCCCTCCTTCTGGGTCGGGCTGGTGATGATCCTGTTGTTCTCGGTCTATCTCGGCTGGCTGCCGTCTTCGGGCGCCGGAGGACCGCTGCACCTGGTCATGCCGGCCTTTGCCCTGGGCTGGTACTTCGCCGCCTCGCACATGCGCCTGACCCGATCCTCGATGCTCGAAGTGTTGGGCTCGGAATACGTCAAGCTCGCCCGCATCAAAGGCCTGCCCGAATCCCTGGTCATCGCTAAGCATGCGTTCAAGAACGCGCTGATCCCGGTGCTGACCCTGGCCGGGATCAATCTCGTGATCATGGTCAACGTGGCCGTCGTCGTGGAGACCGTGTTCGCCTGGCCCGGGATCGGCCGGCTCCTCTACGAGGGCATCACGTTCCGCGACTTTCCGATCGTCCAGGGCGTCGTGCTGATGGGCGGCGCGATGATCGTCATGGTGAATTTGCTGATCGACATCCTCTACGCGGTGATCGACCCTCGCATTCGATTGGAGAAGTAGCCGCCATGAGCTCGCAAGCCGACACCATTGTCCTCCCGTCGCGCCCTCGCTGGCGTCCGAGCGCGATCCGACTCGGCAGGGACTTCCCGCTGGTCCCGGTTCTGATCTTCGCCGCGATCACCTTCGTGGCGATATTTGCCAATGTACTCGCACCCCACAATCCCGAGGTCGGCAGCCTCGCCGCGCGCTTCAAGCCACCCTTCTGGCAGGCCGGCGGCAGCACCAAGTTTCTGCTCGGCACCGACCAGCTCGGCCGCGACGTCCTCTCCCGGCTGATCTTCGGCGCCAGGGTCTCGATGGTGGTCGGCATCACCGCGGTGATCTTTGCCGGCGTCGTCGGCACCGCGCTCGGCATCATCTCGGGCTATCTCGGCGGCTGGGTCGACCAGGTCATCATGCGGCTCACCGACACTTGGCTCGCCCTGCCGGCGTTGACTTTCGCGATCTTTCTCGCCGCGATCGTCGGCCCCAGCATGTGGAACATCGTCATCATTCTGGGGGCCGTCTACTGGACGCGGTACGCGCGGGTGATCCGCGGCGAGGTGCTCTCGCTGAAGGAACGGGAGTTCGTGCGGCTAGCGATCGTCGCCGGCTGCTCCAAGCCGACGATCATGTTCCGGCACATCCTGCCCAACGTCGTCAATTCGGCGATCGTGCTCGGCACCCTGATGCTGGGCGTGGTGATCATCGCCGAGGCGTCGCTGAGCTTCCTCGGCGTCGGCGTGCCACCGCCCGAGCCCGCCTGGGGCCTGATGCTGTCCGACGGCAAGCAGGGTCTGATGGTCGGCTATTGGTGGCTGACCGTGCTGCCAGGCTGCTGCATCATGCTGATGGTCCTCTCCGCCAACCTTCTCGGCGACTGGCTCCGTGTCAAGCTCGACCCCCAGCTCCGCCAATTATGAGCCGACCGAGCGGCGGCTGCCGGCGAAGGCCGGTCCGCTGCTCGATCTGCGCAACCTGTCGACCCATTACGTCTCGGCGCTGGGGACTCGCGTCGTCCGCGCCGTCGACGAGGTGTCGCTGCGCATCGATGCCGGGGAGACGCTTGGCATCGTCGGCGAGTCGGGCTCCGGCAAGAGCACGCTGGCGCTGACCATCCTGCGCATCCTGCCGCCGGCGGCGCGCATCGTCGGCGGCGAGATGCTGTTTGAGGGCCAGGACCTCGTCCAGAAATCCGACGCCGAGATGCGGCACATCCGCGGCAAGCGGATCGCGATGATCCTGCAAGACCCGATGGCCTCGCTCAACCCGCTGTTCACGATCGGCGACCAGGTGGCCGAACCGATCCGGGTCCATGAGGGCGCCAGCCGCTCCGACGCCTGGAGCCGGGCGCGCAACCTTTTGAAGTCGGTGCGCATCCCGTCGCCGGAGACGCGGGTGACGCAATACCCGCACGAAATGTCGGGCGGCATGCGCCAGCGCATCGTCGGCGCCATCGGCATCTCGTGCGAGCCGCGGCTCTTGATCGCCGACGAGCCGACTACCAGCCTCGACCTGACGATCCAGGCGCAATACTTGAAGCTGCTGGGCGATCTGCAGCGCGAGCACCACCTCGCGTTGATCTTCATCACCCACAATCTCGGCATCGTCGCCAAGATGTGCGACCAGCTGGCGGTGATGTATGCCGGGCGCGTCGTCGAGCAGGGGCCGGTCTCGCGCGTCTTCAACGCTCCCGCGCACCCCTATACCGAGGCGCTGTTGACCTCGATCCCGCGGATGAGCGACACGAGGCAGCGCCTGACCGCGATCGACGGGCAGCCGCCCGACCTCGCCGCATTGCCGCCCGGCTGCTCGTTTGCGCCGCGCTGCCCGCGCGCGATGCCGCACTGCTTCGACAAAACGCCGCCGGCTTTCGTTGTCGAGGGCGGCCACACCGCGCGCTGCTGGCTCGCCGGCCCCGGCATCGCTGCCGCCGACCACGCCCTCCAGACCGGGACCGCCTGATGATCGTGATCGAGGCGTCGGGGCTCAGCAAGCATTTCGAGGGCAAGCGCGGGATCTTCGGCGGCCAGCGGCGCGTGGTGCGCGCGGTTGACGGCATCTCGTTCACGATCGAGAGCGGGCGCACACTCGGGGTCGTCGGCGAATCCGGCTGCGGCAAGACCACGACGGCCAAGCTCGTCCTCGGCCTCGAAGAGCCGACCGGCGGCACGATGCGCTTTGAGGGCCGCGACCTGCAGGAGCTGGACACGGCCGGGCGGCGACATTACCGCAAATCGGTCCAGGCCGTCTTTCAGGATCCGTACGCCTCGCTCAATCCGCGCATGCGGGTCAGTACCATCATCGCCGAGCCGCTGGTCACCAACGAGAAGCTGCCGGCGGTGGAAGTGCGCCACCGCGTGCTGCGGCTGCTCGACCTCGTTGGGCTGCCGGAGCGGGCGGCCGACCTCTTCCCGCACGAATTCTCGGGCGGCCAGCGTCAGCGCATCGCCATCGCCCGCTCCCTGGCGCTGTCGCCGAAGCTCGTCGTTCTCGACGAGCCGGTCTCCGCCCTCGACGTGTCGATCCGGGCGCAGATCCTGAACCTGCTGCGCGACCTCCAGGCCGAGCTCGGGCTCTCCTATCTGTTCATCGCCCACGACCTCGCCGCGGTCGCGCATATGAGCCACATGATCGTGGTCATGTATCTGGGCCAGATCGTCGAGAGCGGCGACGCCCGGACTCTGGCGCAAACCCCGAAGCACCCCTACACCGAGGCGCTGTTCTCCGCGGCATTGCCGAGCCATCCCGACGAGCGGCGCGAAGAGATCATCCTGACCGGCGAGGTGCCGAGCCCGCTCAACCCGCCGTCGGGCTGCCGCTTTCACCCGCGCTGCCCGCATGCGATGGCGGTGTGCGCGATAGAGGCGCCCGCGCTCGCCGAGGTCGAAGGCCGCCTCGTCGCCTGCCACCTCTTCAACGCCAACGGCCACCCGAGCCTTGGCCGCAGCGAGCCGGTCTCGCTCGCTTCCTGAGCATCCTTGGCTAAAGTCTAATCCCGGCGCAGCGCCCACAACCCAAGCGCGGCCCAGCCGATCAGAAAGCCGACACCGCCGAAGGGGGTGACGAGGCCGAAGCCGGCGATGCCGGTCAGAGCCACCGCGAAGAGGCTGAGACTGAACAGAAGAATGCCGGCGGCGAAGCCCCAGCCGGCGACTGCCAGGAATGGCGACGGCGGCCGGCCGAGCGCCGACAGGCCGACGAGCGCGGCGGAATGGACCATGCCGTAGAGCGCGCCGGTGCGCAGCAACTCCGCCGCCCTTGCGTCGCCGCCGGCGAGATGCGCAGCGACCGCTCCCGCCGCCACCGAGAGAAACCCGCCGACCGCGGCGACGACGAGCCAGGCGCGGGTCATCGCCGAGCCTCTCGTTCCTCGATAGCCGCAAGGTAGAGGGCCAGGGTCTGGCGGGCGACGATCGCCTCCGCGAAGTCGCGCTCGACCAGAGCTCGGCCGGCCTGGCCCATCGCCTGGCGCCGCTCGGGATCGCCGGCGAGCGCGGTGATCGCCGCGGCCAGTGCCTCGATATCGCACGGCTCGACGAGCAGCCCGGTCTCGCCCGGCCGTACCACCTCCCGGCAGCCCGGGGACATCGGTGGCAATTATCGGCCGAGCGCAGGAAGCCGCCTCGAGGAGCGCCTTCGGCACCCCTTCGCCATAAGTCGAAGGCAGCACCGCGATCGCCGCGCGTCGCCACACTTCGCGCACATCGGCGATCGGGCCGAGCCACGAAATCCCCGGCTCGGCGGCGAGCGAGATCAGCATTTCCGCCGTCAACGAGCCCGGATTGTCGGGGTCGGTCGGTCCGGCCAGCAGCAGCTCGACCTGCAGGCCGCGGGCGCGCAGCCGGCGGATCGCGGCGGTCGCATCGAGCACGCCCTTGTCGCGCAGCATTCGCGAGACCAGCGCCACATAAACCGTGTCGCCGCCCGGATCGGGAAGCGGAGAAAAATGCTCGGTGTCGACCCCCGAGCCTCGGATCAGCGCGATCCGTCGCGGTGCCGCGCCGAGTGCGGCGAGGGCGGCGGCGTCTTCCGGGTTCTGGGCAATGACCCAGCCGCTCTCCCCGCGCGTCGCGAGGCGAAGGGCTGCGCCGAGGACCGGCCGCCGCAGCCGCGCCGCCGGGTTCGGTGCGGAAAACCCGGAGCCGAGCCCCATCACGGAATTGACTTGTGCCGGCATGTTCAACGAACGCCGGAACGCCAAATGCCGGGCGAGGCCGCCGAACAGCACCGGCTTGAGTGCGACGTGGTGCACGATATCGGGCCGCTCGGCGCGATAGAGTCGCCCAATCTCGATGATCGCCCGCCCGGCGCCGAGGAAACCGTCGCCGCTGCGGCGCCAGGAGAGTGGGCGCAAGGTTAACCCCTCGTCGCGGATCTGCTCGCCATGCGCACGCACGCGGGTCGCGACGACGATGTCGAAGCCGGCATCGCGTGCCGCCCGCGCGACCGGCAAACGGTGCGAGCAGAAATACCAGTCCTCCGTCACCAGAAAGAGAAGCTTCGGCCGAGCTCGAGCCGCCGTGGCCACCAGTGGAGGCGAGAGCGGCGATTTCACTCGGCTTTCTCGGAAGAACAGTGGCGTCATCGCGAGGAGCGCATCGCGCGACCAAGCAATCCCGGTCGGACGACGAGCGTGTGTCGGCCCGAGATTGCTTCGCTTCACTCGCAATGACAAGTTGGGAGGCTCGATCCGATGGTGGAGGAAGGGCCTGGCCCGCATCCTGGTGACCGGAGCGGCCGGCTTCATCGGCCGGGCATTGTGCCGCGGGTTCATCGATCGCGGGCATGAAGTCATCGGCGCGACGCGCCGGCCCTCCGCGCCGATCGCCGGCGCCACGCTTCGGTCGATCGGCGATATCGGCCCACGAACCGATTGGCGGCGGCACCTCGATGGTGTCGACATCGTGGTTCATCTCGCCAACCGGGCGCACCGGGCAGGGTTCGACCCCGCTTCCGACGAGGAGCCCGAAGCCGCCGCGGCATTGGCGCGGGCGGCGGCCGAGGCCGGGGTGCAGCGGCTCGTCCATATGAGCTCGGTGCGGGCAATGGGGGCGGCGACCCGGCCGGGAGCGCCGTTTCGCCCGGCCGACCGGCCGCTCCCCACCGACCCCTACGGCCGCGCCAAGCTCGCTATCGAGCGTGCGCTGTCGGCCGCTGCAGCGGCGAGCGGCCTCGATCTCGTCATCCTGCGCCCGCCACTCGTCTACGGGCCCGGGGTCAAGGCGAATTTCCGCGCGTTGCTCCGGCTCGTCGGATCCGGGCTGCCGTTACCCTTTGCCGGCGTCGAGAACCGGCGCAGCCTGATCTTTCTCGACAACCTCGTCGATGCCGCGGCGCGCGCCTGCGTTCATCCCGCCGCGGCCGGACATGTCCTGCTGGTCCGCGACGCGGTCGATCTGTCGACGCCCGAGCTGATCCGCGCTCTCGCCGCCGGGTTCGGCCACCGCGCCCGCCTCTTCGCTGTGCCACAGGCTGCCATCGGCTTGCTGCGGGGCCTGCCGGCGCTCGGCCCAGCGCTGTCGCGCCTGACCCTGTCGCTGCAAATCGACGACAGCGAGAGCCGAGCCGTGCTCGGCTGGGTGCCGACGGTTCCGCCCGAGGAAGGGCTGGCCAAGACGGCGCGCGCCTATCGCCAACGCTCTTGCTGAACCCAGACGGAGCGATTTTTCCCGAAATCCAGGTGCGCGCCCCTGTGCCGGGGGCCGCGTCGCGCTATATCGGATCGCCATCAGGTCGATGATTTTGCGGAAGAGGTTCTCGTGCCCAGCTTCGACATCGTTTCACGGATCGACCTCGCCGAGGTCGACAACGCGCTTGCCGGAATGACGCGCGAGATCGGCACGCGGTTCGATTTCAAGGGCAGCAAATGCACGATCGAGCGCAACGAGGGCGCCCTCGCCATCGTCGCCGACGATGAATTGAAACTGAAGCAGATGCACGAACTCCTCAAGGTGCACCTGACGCGGCGCAAGGTCGAGCCGGGGTCGCTCGATTACAAACCGCCGGAGAAGGCCTCGGGCAACATGCTGCGTCAGACCATCGCGCTACGCCAAGGGGTCGACGCCAATCTGTCACGCCAGCTGATCCGCGAGATCAAGGACAGCAAGCTAAAGGTCCAGGTTTCGATCCAGGGCGACGAGCTGCGCATCACCGGCAAAAAGCGCGACGACCTGCAACAGGCGATCGCCGTCGTGCGCGGGCTGAAGATCGATCAGCCCTTGCAGTACCTTAATTTTCGCGAGTAGCGGCCCAATCCTCCCCGGCGCTTGAGTCGGCCGGCGCGACACGCTATTACCGGGTGCGGCCTCGTCCCCTTCGTCTAGAGGCCCAGGACACCGCCCTCTCACGGCGGCAACACCGGTTCGAATCCGGTAGGGGACGCCAAATTCATCAATAATATAGGACCTTGAGTAGCCGAACGTCTCACAAATCTCTCACAAAGCGCGGTCGGGAGCGAAGATGAGACAGAAATCCGAGCCGGTGAAAGGAACCGGCGGTCTCATAAGCGCTGATGCCGGACACCGTCCTTCAATGGCGTAGACGACCTGCCTGCTGCCAGCGACCCTCGCCGTCTGCCCGGCGACGCGGAGAAGTCGAACAGCCCTTTTCGAATGAGGTGCGACGGCGGTTGGGCTGGGTGTCATCATCAAGCAAGTTGGTTATTCGGCAGTCTGTGGGCTCCAGGAAACGGCAGCGCGATCGGACGCCTTCGTCAAGTCGCGCAGCCATTGAAACGCTGGGGTGGATAGCATGGCTTCGGGGCAGCGCCAGCGCCAGTTGCCTTCGGCCCGGCCCGGCACGTTCATCCGAGCCTCTGTCCCGAGGTTGAGCACATCCTGTAGCGGAACGATCGCGAGCGCGGCGCGCGAGGACCACGCCAGTTCCATCAACGCCGGCGCCGCCTTGTTACTGGGGCCTTCTGGTTGCTTCAGATAGCGCCAGAGGATTTGCCGCTGACCGGCCGGCAGTTTGCGGATTCCGACGATGTCGCTCGGTCATTCCGAGATCATGTCGCTCGCTGTCCCGACATGATGTCGCCCGCTTGAGGCGTCCTGCTGACTGTGGATTTTTGGCGGGTATCGTGGCGGCGGTCAATCTTTTGCGGCTGCTCGGGGGCGGGTGCGACGCAGGCTGTCACCAGCGAGATCGATGCGATGGGCGTTGTGGACGATGCGGTCGAGGATGGCGTCGGCGTAGGTCGGGTCGCCGACTTGGTGCGTGAGCTGGGGGCGATGATGACCGCGATCCTGATGTCGGGGCGGACCGGCGCCGCCTTCGCTGCAAACCTCGGCACCATGCAGGTCGACGACGAGGTATCGGCATCGCTGACGCTCGGCATCCCGCCGATGGAATTCCTGGTGTTGCCGCGGATCGTCGCCCTCTCCTTGATGATGCAGTTGCTGATGGTTTTCGCCAACATCGTCGGTATGTCGGGCGGAATGCTGATTGCCGCACTGATGCTCGATATCACGCCGCTCGCCTACTACAACCAAACAATCGGCGCCGTCGAGATGAACGACTGGGCAGTCGGCCTCGTCAAGGCATTCTTATTCGGGGCAGTTGTGGCGATCGTCGGTTGCTGGCGGGGGATGCGGTGCCGGCGTAGCGCCGCGGCTGTCGTTGCCGCCGCACCTCGGCCGTGGTATTGTGCATCGTCTGATCATCGGGATCGATGCAACCGCCACCGTCATCTGCACGATCCTGAAGATCTGAGCTGCTGGTAAAGCTTTAGAGCGATCCAAGAACCAATGCGGCGCCAGAGGCGCACATTGTAGTCGAGGACCTGACGATGGCCTATGGCGATTTCGTCATTCAGCACGACCTGAACTTCACTATCAACAAGGGCGACATCTTCATCATCATGGGCGGGCGGCTGTGGCAAAAGTACCTTGGTGCATGGCCGTGTCGGGCTCCTGGCACCGGCCCGAGGACGGGTGCTATACTCGGGCGAAAGCCTCTGGGACGCCGAAGAAGAGGGGCGCGACGCGATCCTCAGAAGGACCGGGGTGACTTATCAGGCCGGAGGTTGTGGAGCTCGATGACCTTGGCCGAAAACGTGGGCGCTCCCGCTGGAACAGTATACCGAATTGACGCCCGCCGAGATCGCTGACCTGGCCTCTCTGAACTTGGCCCTGGTGGGTCTCGCCGGCTTCGAGGACTACCTTCCCTCGGAGATCAGCGGCGGGATGCCAAAACGCCCCGGTCTAGCCCGAGCTATGGCGCTGTCACCGGAGGGTTGCTGTTCGACGAGCCTTCAGCCGGTCTCGACCCGATCAGCTCTCGACTGCTAGATGATCTCATCCTCGAGCCGCGCGACAACCTCGGCGCCGCGACCGTCATGGTCACCCATGAGCTGGCGAGCATCTTCGCCGTCGGCAACAACAGCGTCTTCCTCGATGCCGAGACCAAGACTCAGATCGCCTTGGGTGACCCCAAGCGGCTCCGCGCCGAATGTCTAGACCCGAGAGTGCAACAATTTCTCAGACGAGGCGAGCCGTCGCCGCGGAAAGCACCGGAGTGAACGAGGGAGCTCCACCATGAGCCGCCGCGCCAACCCGAAACTCGTCGGCGGCTTCGTCCTCGCCGCGATTGGCTTAGCAGTTGCGGCCGCGCTGGTTTTTGGCAGCTTCACGGTATTCGAGCGGACGCGTAAATTCGTCGTCTTTTTTCAGGGAACCGTCGACGGCCTTGCGCAAGGCTCACGAGTTCTTGTTCCGCGGGGTTCCGGTCGGCACGGTCGTGGACATCGGGATCCGCTACGACCCTAGGGACAGCAGTTTCGCAATCCCGGTCATCATCGAAGTCCGACCGGGGGTGATTGCGAAATACTCCCCACCCGCCGCCACGCTGAGCGCCGAAGGAGTGAAGCGCCTGATCGACGAGGGCCTGCGCGCAAGGCTCGAGACCTCCAGCCTTGTCACGGGTCAGCAGGTGGTCCAGCTCAATTTTTTCCCCGGCACCCTGGTCAAACTCCAACAGACGGATCTGCCCTATTACCAGCTGCCGACATTACCGTCGCCGACGCAGCAGCTGATGTCGTCGATCGACACCGCCGCCCAGGATCTGCCCACCCTGATCAGAAAGGCTACTGCGCTAATCGACCGGGTTCAGAGTTTCCTCTCGCCCAAGAACGAGACCGCCGTTCATTCGCTTCTGGAGAGCGCGGCATCGGCGATGAGGAAGATCGATGCAGCCGCCACAAATCTCGATCCGCTGCTCGTCGGGGCCGAAAATACCGTTGCCAGCGCCGGACTATTGGCCAAGCATCTCGATAGCGTCGTTGAAGACAACCGTGAGGACATCAGGGCCGCGCTGCGCAATTTTCGCCAAGCAATGCTGAATGCCAACAAACTGCTCGACCATCTGGACCAAATCGCCGCCGAGAACCGTCGTCCCATTCGACAGTTTACAGAGGGTTCGCTGCCGGATTTGTCAGCGCTGATCATCGACGCAAGGTTCACCGTCAACAAAGCGACGGCGGTCCTCGATGATCTGCAACACAACCCCGTGCGCTTTATTTTTGGAGATAAGATGAAAGAGGGGGTGCCACTCAAATGACCGCTGCGGCGATGGCGGGTGCCCGGCTGGTCAGCCGGCGGCGCATTTTTGCCGGCCTGGTCGCGGGATCTTCCGCCCCGGCCGTGACCGCCTGCGGGTTGGGAAGCGGACCG
The DNA here is from genome assembly GCA_963781215.1 of uncultured Alphaproteobacteria bacterium. GTDB lineage: Bacteria > Pseudomonadota > Alphaproteobacteria > ATCC43930 > CGMCC-115725 > AP-15. Next base: position 11,294 of record CAWAFE010000013.1, on the reverse strand, counting down.
CCGGCGCACCAGTTCACCCTCATACCAGTGCCGAGTTTCTTGCGGGGGCTTCCCCCCGTCAAATGGTCGCTCGTCGTCGACGAGCCCACCGCTGCGCAGCAGCTCGACACCTCGCGAATTGCGCTGATGAGCGGCTAGTCTCTTATGACCCCAGTCAAGGCGGCGGACAATAAGGTGGGGATCGGCCGCGGGAAGGCGGTCGGCGTGGGCGTCGAACGTGGCTGCACAGAGCCGGGAATGGAGCGCTTGAGACGACGGTTGATCAGGCTCTTATCCGCGGGTTGGGTCCCACTTCCGCGCTGATTGACAGCCAGCGACCCTCGCCGTCTGCTAGGCGGCGGGAGAAGTCGAACAGCCCTTTCGAATGAGGCGCGACGGTCGGTTGGGCTGGGTGTCATCATCAAGCAAGTTGGTTATTCGGCAGTCTGTGGGCTCCAGGAAACGGCAGCGCGATCGGACGCCTTCGTCAAGTCGCGCAGCCATTGAAACGCTGGGGTGGATAGCATGGCTTCGGGGCAGCGCCAGCGCCAGTTGCCTTCGGCCCGGCCCGGCACGTTCATCCGAGCCTCTGTCCCGAGGTTGAGCACATCCTGTAGCGGAACGATCGCGAGCGCGGCGCGCGAGGACCACGCCAGTTCCATCAACGCCGGCGCCGCCTTGTTACTGGGACCTTCTGGTCGCTTCAGATAGCGCCAGAAGATTTGCCGCTGGCCGGCCGGCAGTTCTTCGTGCCACTCGCGCGTCGTCGGATTGTCGTGGGTGCCGGTGTATACGACCGTGTTGCAGGCATAGTTGTCCGGCAGATGCGGGTTATCCGAATGGCCATCAAAAGCGAACTGCAGCACCCGCGTCCCGGGCAAATGGAACTGCTCGCGCAGGGCGGATACGTCAGGCGTGATCAGCCCCAGATCCTCGGCGATGAAAGGCAGACCGCCCAGTTCTCTCTGCACCACATTGAAGAACTCGGCGCCCGGCCCCGGCACCCATTGCCCGGATTGCGCCGTCGGTGCGCCGGCCGGTACATGCCAGGCGGCAGCAAAACCGCGGAAATGGTCCAGGCGCACGGCATCCACATAGGTCACAAGCGCGCGCAGACGATCGATACACCAGCGGTAGCCAGTACGACGAACAGCGTCCCAGTCATAGACGGGATTGCCCCAGAGCTGCCCCTTGGCGCTGAAGTAATCGGGAGGGACTCCGGCTACGAAGCGGGGTCTGTGCTGTTCGTCCAACAGGAACAGCTCCGGGTTGGCCCACACATCGCTCGAGTCGGGGGAGACAAAAAAGGGTAGATCGCCAATCAGGCGCAAGCCTTTGGCGTGGGCAAGCTCCTTGAGCCGCTCCGCCTGCCGGAACAGCAGGAATTGCGCAAACCGAACCTGATCGATGTGGCCCGCCAACTCCTGTCGTGCACGCGCCAACGCCGCTGGAACGCGGCGCGCCAACTCTGCCGGCCATTCGAGATAATAGGCACCCTTGTATTTCGCCTTGAGTGCTCGGAACAGGGCATAGTCCTCAAGCCAGTGCGCCTGGTCGTGGCAGAACCGATCAAAATCGGGCTGCAGATCCCGACGCGCCCCGCCGCTGAAGTTTGCCCAGGCCGTTTCGAGCAGCCGGTTTTTGAACGGGATGACGGCGTCGTAATCGACCGACGCTGTCGAGAATGATTTGCCCTCGCGGTCGCGGGTCCGAAGCAATCCGTCCTCGATCAGGCCGTCCGGGCTGACCAGAAGCTCGTTGCCGGCGAAGGACGACAGGGACTGATACGGCGAGTTGCCGTATCCCGTAGGACCCAGCGGCAGCGCCTGCCACCAGCTTTGCCCTGCCTCGTGGAGGCGGTCGACCCACGCCACCGCAGCAGGCCCCACATCGCCAATGCCGTAGGGCGAGGGTAGGGAGGAGACGTGCAGCAGCACGCCAGAGGCGCGGTATCCCGACGGAAATGGGGAAATACTCACACGCCGGCCGTCGTCGCTCATTTTCGATCCACCTCCTTGCGCTGCCGGCCGGCACGTCTCCCATTCCGCAACGGCTCAGAAAACCTCAGGAATGACTCTGAAGGTGTAGTCGGCTTCCTTGTAGTTGCCGCGATCCTGCCGTTTCGGCAGCTCGACCTCCGGTCGCGGCAGATCCTCGTATGGGATCTTGCTGAGAAGGTGGGTGATGATGTTCAACCGCGCCCGCCGCTTGTTGTCGGAGTGGGCGACATACCACGGCGCCCATGAGGTGTCGGTGGCCAGGAACATGTCGTCGCGGGCTTTCGAGTACTCGTACCACCGTGAGTACGATTTGAGATCCATGTCGGAAAGTTTCCAGATCTTGCGCCCGTCGTCGATGCGCGCCTCCAGCCGTCTTGTCTGCTCTTTGGGACCTACCTCAAGCCAATATTTCAGCAGGATCACGCCGGAACCGACGATGGTTCTCTCGACCAGCGGCGTCATTTCCAGGAAGTGTGTGACCTCCTCCTCGGTGCAGAACCCCAGCACGCGCTCGACACCGGCCCGGTTGTACCAGCTGCGGTCAAAGATCATGATCTCCCCGGCCGCAGGCAGGTGTGGGATATAGCGCTGGGCATACATCTGGGATTTCTCTCGCTCTGTCGGCGCTGGAAGCGCGACGACCCGAAAGATGCGCGGGCTCACCCGTTCCGTGATGGCCTTGATCGTGCCGCCCTTGCCTGCCCCATCGCGGCCTTCAAAGATAATGCAGACCTTTAAGCCTTTGTGCACGACCCACTGCTGCAGCTTCACCAGCTCTACGTGCAAGCGAGCTAGCTCTCGTTCGTAATCTTTCAACTTCAGCTTGCTGCTGGCTTCGGGCGCGGCATTCTTTTCATTCGGCATCGGAACCTCACTGCGTTTGGATTACTGCGAATAGGCTCGGGCAGCTCTTGGGGAGGAGCTCAGCGCGTTGTTCACCATCTGCTGCGCCTCGCTCACGATGGCGTCGAGATGCGCCTGGTCTTTGAAGCTCTCCGCGTAGATCTTGTAGACGGCCTCGGTGCCCGATGGCCGAGCTGCAAACCAACCGTTGCGGGCGACGACCTTGAGGCCGCCGATCGGGGCGCCGTTTCCTGGGGCATGGGTAAGCTTGGTCACAATCGGCTCGCCGCCGAGGCTCGGCTCCCTGACCGCCTCAAGCGACAGCCTTTCCAGCTTCGACTTCTGCTCCGGTGTCGCGGGCGCATCGATGCGCGTGTAGTGCGCGGTCCCGAACTCTGCCGTCAGCGCGCGATAGTGCTCGCCCGGGTCCTTGCCGGTGCGGGCTAGTATCTCGGCCGCCAGCAGATTCATGATCGGGCCATCCTTGTCGGTCGTCCAGACGCTGCCGTCGTGCCGCAAAAAACTAGCGCCGGCGCTCTCCTCGCCGCCAAAGCAGCACGACCGGTCGAACAGGCCCGGCACAAACCATTTGAAGCCAACCGGCACCTCGGACAAGCGACGGCCAAGCTTGTGGACGACGCGGTCGATCATGCTGCTGCTGACTACAGTTTTTCCGATCACCGCCTGCGCCGGCCAGTGCGGTCGATGCGCCAGCAGGTAAAGGATCGCCACTGACAAATAATGATTGGGATTCATCAGCCCGGCCGACGGCGTAACGATGCCGTGCCGATCGGCGTCGGTATCGTTGGCGAAAGCGACGTGGTAGCGATCCTTGAGCCCGACGAGCCTAGCCATCGCGTACGGGCTCGAGCAATCCATGCGGATCTCGCCGTCGTGGTCGACGGTCATGAACGAGAAGGTCGGATCCACCTGCGGATTCACCACAGCGATGTGCAGTTTATAGACCGCGTTGATCGGCTCCCAGTAATGCACGGCGGCGCCGCCGAGCGGGTCGACGGCGAGCTCGAGATCGGCGGCGCGGATTGCCTCCATATCGACGACATTGCGCAGGTCGTTGACGTATGGCAGGACGAAATCTTCCTGGTGCGTCGTGTCAGCGTTGAAGGCAGTGGTGAAGCCCACTCGCTTCACCCCGGTGTTGCCGTTCCGCAGAAGCTCGTTGGCCCGGTTCTCGACCCAATCGGTCACGTCGGTGTCGGCCGGACCCCCGTTTGTCGGGTTGTACTTGAACCCGCCGTCCTCCGGCGGGTTGTGGGAGGGGGTGATGACAATGCCGTCGGCGAGATGCTCGGTGCGAGAGCGGTTGTAGACCAGGATCGCGCGCGAGATGACCGGAGTCGGTGTGAATCCGTCGTCTCGCTGGATGATCGTCTGCACCGCATTGGCCGCCAGGATTTCGAGAGCGGTGCGCTGCGCCGGCCCGGAAACCGCATGGGTGTCTTTGCCCATGTAGAGCGGGCCGTCGGTGCCCTGGGTGCGCCGGTAGTCGCAGATCGCCTGGGTGATGGCCAGGATGTGGGCTTCAGTGAACGACCCGCGCAGTGGCGAGCCGCGATGCCCGCTGGTGCCAAAGCTGACCAGCTGGCCGGGATCATCGAGATCAGGCTTGCGCTCAAAATATTCGCGTTCAAGCTGGGCCGGATCGATCAGCATTTCCTTTGGCGCCGGCTTGCCGGCAAGGGGCGAAATGGTCATGGCTTCTCCTATGGCACCGGACAGGGCTTCGCATTCCAGATCTCGGACGCGTACTGGGCGATTGTGCGATCGCTCGAGAATTTCCCAGAACCGGCTACATTTAGGATGGCCTTCCGCGCCCACCCATCGCCGTCCGCATAGAGTTCGCAGAGTTTCTGATCCGCATCGAGATAGGATTTTAGGTCCGCCAGGTGCATGTAGTGGTCGCCGTGGGCGAGCAACGCGTCGTGAATGGGAGTAAAAATCCCCGGCTCATGTCGGCTGAAATAGTTGGACGAGATCATGTCCAACGCGGCACGGGTTTCTGGCTCGTGATCGTAATGCCAGTGAGGGTCGTACCAACTGCGGCTGCTCGCCACCTGATCCGCGGTCAGGCCGAACAGGAAGAAGTTCTCCTCGCCAGCTTCTTCGGCCATCTCGATCGTCGCACCGTCGCGCGTGCCGATCGTCAATGCCCCGTTCATCATGAACTTCATGTTACTCGTGCCGCTGGCTTCGTAGCCGGCGGTCGAGATCTGGTTGGAGACGTCGGCGGCGGGGATCAGCCGCTCGGCGAGCGAAACACAGTAATCGGGCAGAAACACGACCTTGAGGCGGCCGCGCGTCACTGGATCGCCGTCGATCGTGCCGGCCAGGTTGTTGATGAATTTGATGATCAGCTTGGCCAGCTGATAGGCCGGCGCCGCCTTGCCGGCGAAGAAGAAGGTTCGCGGCGCGATCTCGATGCCGGGGTTGTCGCGCAGCCGATTGTATAGCACCACAATGCGCAGCGCGTTGAGCAACTGCCGCTTGTATTCATGGATGCGCTTGATTTGGCAATCGAAAATGCTTTCCGGGTCGACGATCTGGCCGGACGTGGATTTAAGCCAATCGGCAAATGCGGACTTGGCATCGTGGTTGGCCTTGCGGAACGCGCCGCGAAAAGCTTTGTCATCGGCAAGCGGCTCGAGCGTGCTCAGTTGGCCGAGATCGGTTACCCAACCGTCGCCGATCGCATCTGTGATCGTGCCGGCGAGCGCCGGGTTCGCCAACAGCAGCCAACGGCGCGGGGTGACGCCGTTGGTCTTGTTGTTGAACCGCTCGGGAAACATCTCGGCCAGGTCTTTGACCGTCATCGTGCGCAATAGCCCGGAATGTATCGCCGCCACGCCGTTGGTGCTGTGCGAGCCGACGATGGCGAGGTTGGCCATGCGGATCTTCCGTTCGGCCCCCTCCTCGAGCAGGCTCATGCGTTGGACGCGTCCCTCGTCTCCTGGAAAACGGGTTCGGACGGCGCCAACAAGTCGCCGATTGATCTCGAAGATGATCTCCAGGTGGCGTGGCAGCATGCCCTCGAACCACGCAAGCGGCCATTTTTCCAGAGCTTCTGGCAGAAGCGTGTGGTTGGTGTAGGCCAGAGTGCTTTGCGTAAGGTCCCAGGCTTGATCCCAGCCGAGATGGGCGTTGTCGAGAAGGATCCGCATCAATTCCGGCACCGCCATCGTCGGGTGTGTATCGTTCAGCTGGATGGCGACCTTCTCCGGCAGCGTGTTCCAATCGGCGTTGCTGCGCCCGAAGCGCCGTACGAGATCGGTCAGCGAGCAGGCGACCAGAAAATATTCTTGAACGAAGCGCAGCGCCTCTCCCATGCTCGTGGAGTTGTCGGGATACAGCACCCGCGTCAGGGATTCGGCTGCGAGAGTGCCGGCCAACGCCCCGACGAAATCGCCGCGGCTGAATGCCTGAAAGTCGAAATAGTCGGGCGCAGCTGCCGCCCACAGCCGCAATGTATTGATGGTCTTGCCGCCGTAGCCAATTACGGGCCGATCAAACGGGATGCCGATCAGCGCGGAGGGCCGGCCGAGTACGGGGCGCAATTGTCCACCGACCATCTCGAAAGAGCAGTTGAGCTTGACCTCGACCGTCTCGTCGGGACGAGCAACCTCCCAGGGATCCTGCCGACGCAGCCAGTTGTCCGGCAGTTCATGCTGCCAGCCATCTTGGATAGTCTGTTTGAAGATGCCATATTCGTAACGCAGCCCATAGCCCATCGCCGGCAGCTGCATCGTCGCCATCGAGTTCGAGAAAGCAAGCCGCGAGGCGGCCAAGACCGCCGTTTCCGAGCCCGGCGTCGGGCTCTTCTTCGATGAGGCCGACCCAATCGACGTTCTTCTGCTCCGCAATGCGCTTTGCGAAGGGATCGAGCAGAAGGTTGGTGATATTGTTGGTCAGCGCGCGCCCGATCAGAAACTCCATAGACAGGTAGTAGATTCGCTTCGGGTCCTCGCGGTCGTAGGTGCTTTCTGTCCGCACCCAGCGTTGTGAGAGGACATCCCGCGCCGAGCGGGCGGCCGCCTCAAACTGTTCGCGCGGTCCGGCAGCGCTCGGAGCGACGATGTCGTCGAAAAGCAGGTGCCGCTCGTACAAGGCGTCGTCAGTCCCGGAAAACCGGATCGGACCGCAGCCATATTGCGCAAGAAGGACCTGCCCGAGGTCCGATTTAAGAAGGTCCTGGTCGGCGTCCGATTTCTTTGAACGCTGTTTTGAACGCTTTGAAGCCGTTTCATTCACTTCGCTCATGACGAGTTATCCTCCTTGCCGAAAGCCCGATCAGGTCACGTCTCGACATATCGCGTTTCGTCCCACAGCCGGATTACCGGCTCGGCCAGGTTCTTCTCCTGGCCCAGCGCGCTCAGGCTCGTCCCGGCTCGTGTAATCCGGGCCAATCGATGTCGTTGCCGACCAGCGACGATATCCATTGCTTCGTTCATTGCTACTTATCCTCCCATAAACCCCGATCGGGTTTTCCCGCAGGCAAGACATTCGGCCGCCGATTGGCGCTAGCCGGGGAGGGGTCCGTTCCAAACCCTCACGGCGGGAATTTCGCGGTAATAGCCGAGCACGCACAAAGTGCCGGTATCGAGCAGGAAGTGCTGTCCGGCGCCCGCGGGAAACCCGACCCAGCGCGCCACGAGGACGCGAAGCACATGTCCGTGAGCAAACAGTGCGGCATCGCCTTCGACGGCGCGCGCCCGGGCGATGACCCGATCCACTCGCACACTTATTTGCTGCGGCGACTCGCCGCCCGGACATCCATCCCGGAAAATCAACCAACCCGGCGCCCGCTCTTGGATCTGCTTGGTCGTCAGCCCCTCGTACTCGCCGTAGTTCCATTCGGCCAGGTCGGGGTCGACGACCGCTGCGTTGCCGAGACCCGCCAATTCGCAGGTCTCACGCGCCCGCTGCATTGGGCTGACGAGAACGGATGCGAACACCTTCCTGGCGAGCACGGGACGCAGCCGTTCGGCGAGTCGACGCCCGTTATCGGTCAAAGGGATATCGGTTGTGCCCGTGTGCTGGCCGCTCAGGCTCCATGCGGTCTCGCCATGTCTGATTACGAACACGTTCACGTGCCCTTACTCCCTGCTCGGACCTGGTCGGCCTCTGTCGAACCAACCAAGGGGGGCGTTCGCATAATCAGTCCCCGCGCCACTCGCGGCGATGCGGCGGACTGCCGGCACCCATGGGCGTCCCCTCCATCTGATCCGTGTAGGTCCCGAGACTGGCCGCGCCGTTGCAGCGGGCCCTTTGGTACAAGGCTTGCCGCCCGGCCTCCACGTTCTCGTCTCGGCCATGCCACGCCTCCAGCGCGTGATCCTGAAGCGTGCGCCCATAGGAAAAACTGATCTTCCACGGTTTGGGCCCGGGCAGGCGGTTGATTGCATTCAGGTGAGCGGTGGCTACCCGATCCTCCTGGCCGCCTGCCTGGCAACGCAGCGGGCACGTGCCGACGCAAGCAGCGCAGCGTAGCGGCTGCGACGTCCTGGACCTGGGCTTGGTGGGGACACTCCTTGCCGGCAATGACCATGTTGGGCTTGAGCAGCATGCTCTCCAGCCAGACCCCCTGTTCGAAGAGCGCACGGAACACGGCATGATGGACGGTTCCCGTGCCCTCCTTGCAGCGTTCAATCGAATGCGATCCGTCCATCAGCACTTCCGGCTCGACGATCGGAACGAGGTCCTGTTCATGACAAAGTGCCGCATACCGCGCCAGCGCGTGCGCGTTCGCGCTTATGCAGGCCCGGCTCGGCAGAGCGTCGCGGATATGGATAACCGCCCGCCACTTAGCGAAGCGGGCGCCCATGCCATGGTAGTCCCTGAGACGATCCCGGAGCCCGTCGAACCCCTCGGTAACTGTCTCGCCGGGAGAGCGGGCGAGCGGCTTCGCGCCGGTGTCGACCTTGATGCCGGGAAGGATGCCCTGCTGCGAAAGAACTTGGATGAGTGGCGTGCCGTGGGAGCTCTTCTGACGGATCGTCTCGTCCTGCATGATGACGCCGCTAATGAACCCCACCGCACCCGGTGCGGTGAAGAGCATTTCGCGGTAGGTGCGTCGGCTCTGCTCGGTCGACTTGATGCCGAGCATATCGAACCGCTTCGTCAAGGTGGGAACGGTCTCGTCGGCTGCGAGAATCCCCTTCCCGTCGGCGACCAGTGTCGCTGCGACGCCTTCGAGATCGAGGCTCATTCTGAAGATCCCTCCTGTATCCGCCTTCGAAGCATTCTATCGGTCCTAACGGGCCACCGGTCCTTTGGCATTGCCGATCAACGCGACGGTCCGCCTTTAGAACGGCCACTGCCAATTCGCGATATCCGATGAATTGACGCCGAACTCGTAAGCGTGATTTTTACATGCGATCTGCCGGTTGAGCAGGGCCTCGCGAGCGCTCGACCCGGTGACGCGGAAACGCGGCATGCGGTCGATCGCGTCAATCGCCAAACTGAAGCGGTCAGCTTGGTTGCGAATGGCCAGTTCCAATGGGGTGTTGATGTTGCCCTGCTCCTTATAGCCGCGCACGTGAATGTGGTGCTGATGCGGCCGGTGGTAGGTGAGCCGGTGGATCAGCCAGGGGTAGGCGTGGAAATTGAAGACCACCGGCTTGTCCGGGGTGAAGAGGGCCTCGAACTCGCGATCGGTGAGCCCGTGCGGATGCTCGGTGTGCGGGACCAGTTTGAACAAGTCCACCACATTCACGAACCGGACCTTGACGTCGGGCAGGTATTGGCGGAGTAGGGCAGTGGCCGCGAGCGACTCCATCGTCGGGCAATCGCCGCAACTCGCCATCACCACGTCGGGCTCGGCGCCCTGGTCGTTGCTCGCCCAGGCCCAGATGCCCAGGCCCTTCGTACAGTGCTCGATCGCTGCCTCGATGTCCAGGTACTGGAGATGCACCTGCTTGTCCGCAATGATGACGTTGGCGTAATTGACGCTCCGCAGGCAATGGTCTGCGACCGACAGCAGGCAATTGGCGTCGGGCGGCAGGTAGATGCGGACCACGCTCGGGCTCTTGTTGGCGACCACGTCGAGGAAGCCGGGGTCCTGGTGCGTGAAGCCGTTGTGGTCCTGACGCCAGACCAGCGCCGTGATCAAGAGGTTGAGCGACGCCACCTTGGCGCGCCAAGGCAGTTCGTTGCATTTTTCCAGCCACTTGACGTGCTGGTTGAACATCGAGTTCGATGACGTGGATGAACGGCTCATAGCTGTTGATCAGACCGTGCCGGCCGGTCAGCAGGTAGCCTTCCAGCCATCCTTCGACGGTGTGCTCGCTCAGCATCTCCATGACGCGACCTTCGGGAGCGAGATTGCCGCCGTCGGCGTCCTCCGGAAAATACTCTGCGAGCCAGACCTTCTGGGTGACGTCGTAGAGCGCCTCCAGCCTGTTGGACTGCGTCTCGTCGGGCCCGAAGACACGGAAGTTCCGCATGTTCAATCGCGTGACTTCACGCAGGAAGTTGCCTAGCGTGGGAACGTTGCCGGCCAGCGTCGCGCCGGGTTTTTCGACCCTGACGGCATAGTCGCGGAAGTCGGGCATATCGAGCGGCCGGCGCAACAGACCGCCATTGGCGATCGGGTTTGCGCTCATCCGTCGGTCGCCGGTGGGAGCCAGGGCCTTCAGCTCGGGAATCAGGCGCCCCTTCTCGTCGAATAGCTCTTCCGGTCGGTACCCTCGCAGCCAGCTTTCCAGCAGCTTCAGATGGCCGGGGTTGGTGGCGACGTCGGCGATCGGGATCTGATGTGCGCGCCAGAAGCCTTCGAGGAAGTGCCCGTCCACCTCTCGCGGCGCGGTCCAGCCCTTGGGGCTGCGCAGGATGACGACAGGCCAGCGCGGCCGAAAGGCCTTGCCGGTCTGCCGCGCCTTTTCCTGGATCTCGCGGATCTCCAGGACACAATGCTCCAGCGTGGCGGCCATCGCCTGGTGCATGCTTTCGGGATCGCTGCCTTCCACGAAATATGGGGTGTATCCGTAACCGACGAACAGCGCTTCCAGCTCGTCGTGAGTGATGCGGGCGAGGATGGCCGGGTTGTTGATCTTGTAACCATTCAGATGAAGGACCGGCAGCACCGCCCCGTCGGTTATCGGGCTGAGGAATTTGTTGCTGTGCCAGCTGGTTGCCAGAGGACCGGTCTCGGACTTGCCGTCGCCCACCATGACCAGAGTAATCAAGTCTGGGTGGTCAAAGACCGTCCCATAAGCGTGCGAGATGCTGTAGCCCAGCTCCCCGCCCTCGTGGATACTGCCGGGCGTTTCCGGGGTGGCGTGGCTGCCGATGCCGCCCGGAAACGAGAATTGTTTGAAGAAACGCTGCATTCCCGCGGTGTCTTCGCTCTTTTCCGGATAGATTTCGGCATAGGTGCCTTCAAGATACGCCTGGGACAATACGGCGGGCGCCCCGTGCCCGGGGCCGCTGATGAAGATCGCATTCAGGTCGTATTTT
>CAWAFE010000012.1:0-38807 GCA_963781215.1 uncultured Alphaproteobacteria bacterium | reverse complement strand
GCACAGGGCTTCGCCCATGACCAGCTCGAGATCGCGGCCCTTCAGCCAGGGCAGTTCCTCGGTGAACACGGTCACGCATTGCCGCCAGGAACAGGGCATCCGGGTGATGTCGGTGCCCCAGAACATCCGTTCGGCCCGAACGCGTCGAAGCAGCGGTGCAGGTGCTCATGGAAGCTGCGGAACGGATACGCGTCTTCGGCGTAGCCGGGCTGACCGGTCGCCTTGACCGCGACGTTGGGGTATTTGGCGAGCGCCAGCAGCTCGGGCTGGAAGCGATAGGCGGATTCGCCGCTGCTCCCCGGCGGCACGGCCATGTGGTCGACGATCAGTTTGAGCCCCGGGTGACGCTCGGCGATCTGGCCGACGGTCGGCAGGAACAACGCGGCGGCGAGCGCCACCGGCACGCCGGCCCGCTCGGCCGCGGGCCATAGCCAGTCGAGGCTCCCGTCGGTCATCCACTCCCGCTTGTGCCGGTCGTTGAAATAGAAGCGCAGGCCGAGCATGCCCGGCCGCTCTTTCCAATGCGCGACGAGGTCGCGACCATTCGGGTCGTCGAGATAGAACCACCCCATGATGGCGAAGCGGTTGGGGTATTTCCGCACCGCTTCGATGGCCAATTCGTTCGAGTCGGGATCCCACAGCACCGGGTGGATCAGCGCCCGGTCCACACCGGCTTGTCCATGGCGGCGATCGCCTCCTCCGCGGAGTACGGCTCCTGACGATGCGGCGGGGACGGCGTACCCTTTTCCCAGAGATGAATCTGGCCATCGACGATCAGCATCCGGCGTATCCTTTTGATCCGAGGATATTCAGCTGCCGTAGAATACGCTGATCGCTGAAATCCGCCGATAGCCCCAAAGCCTTTCAGAAAAGGCCGCTCTCGGCGGGGAAGGCGTCAGCGGACACGCCGCACGGCAAGTTCCGCACGCCACCCGACCCGGTCGAGCCTTGGAGCTACTGCGCAGGACCCGGTTAGGGTCTCATCTGATTGTCCGAGGCCCGATCGAGGTTCTCGGTGCCCGCCTTGCCGGCGCAACGAGGTCGGCCGTGAGAATTCACCCCGGCGCGAGCCAGAGGGCGGCGTCGCCGAAATTGTCGTCCTTGCTGACGTTGCGGTCGATGGCGATGCCGGCGATCGGGCTCGGCGCCAGCGCCTGGAACATCTGATAGCCGCGATGCGGGATTTCCGGCACCTCCGCGGCAGAGCGCCAGTAATGCTTTGTCCGCAGGCGCCAATAGAGGTCGTTGCCGCTCAACACGGCTTCCGGCCCGACATAGACCCCCGACACGTAGCCGGCCGCCTCGACCTCGCCCGACCAGGCGTTGCAATAGCCGATCACGTCCTCCGACGAGACCGAGGATAGCACGCCTTCGAGGTCGAGCCAGATGTTGACCCCCGGCGGAAAGCCGACCTCGGCCGCGTTCGACGCCGCGTTTTGGCCGTAGGTGGCGCCGAGCTCGGCGGTCGGGACCCAGCCCCGGCGGGAGACGTGCTGCACCGCCATCAGCGCCAGCCCGGCATCGAGGATGCGCGTCGCCTCGGCCTGGGTCAGGTCGCCGCTGCTCTGCCCCAGCGCCCGCGACAGATAGCGCAGACAGAACGAAAAGCCGGCGCTGCGCAGCTGCTGCGCCGCCGCGGCGGTGACGATCGTATCGGTATCGAACCCCTGTGCGCCCGACGTGGCGCCGGCAACTGTCCCCAAAAGCGGCATGGCCCTGCCTCCGCGAGAATCCCGCCCCGCTAGGAGCGGCAAGGTTCGAAAATAACGTGCGAATATGGCAATTGCGTGATTATGATCGATCGCGCGAGGCAGCGACGGGTCCGCGCCGCCTCACCCCTCGGCGACGAGATAATCCATCGCCGCCGCGACGCCGCCCTTGCCGTGCGGCACGCCGACGAGCTCGAGCGCCATTTCGACCGCGGCGATCGCGCCCAGGATCATCGGCTCGTTCAAATCGCCCATATGGCCGATGCGGAAGACCCGGCCCCGCAACGGGCCGAGCCCGCCGCCGAGCGACACGTTGAACTTGTCGAGAGCGACGGCGCGCACCCGGTTGGCGTCGTGGCCTTCGGGCGTCAGCACGGCGGTCACCGAATCGGATTGCGCACGGGGGTCGACGGCGAAGATCTCCGGCCCGTCGTTCTGCCGCCAGGCGCGCACCGCCCGCCGCGTCGCCTCGGCCAGGCGATGATGGCGGGCGAAGACCGTGTCGAGGCCTTCCTCCTCGAGCATGCGCAGCGCCTCCTGCAGCCCGTAGAAGAAGTGCACTGGCGCGGTGCCGTTCCACACCGCCTGCGAGGCGCCTTCGACGAGCCGGCGCCAGTCCCAATAGACCCGCGGCAATTTTGCTTCGGCGGTAGCCGCGATCGCCTTCGCGCTGACCCCGGTAAAGGCCATGCCGGTCGGCAGCATCAGCCCCTTCTGCGAGCCGGCGACGACGACGTCGACCCCCCATTCGTCCATGCGGAAATCCATCGACGCCAGGGACGAGATCACGTCGACGAGAAACAGTGCGGGATGCCGGGCGGCATCGATCGCGCGGCGCAATGCGGCGACGTTGTGGACCACGCCGGTCGAGGTCTCGTTGTGCACGACCAGCACCGCCTTGATCCGATGCTCTGGGTCCTCGCGCAGCCGGGTTTCGAGCTTGGCCGGGTCGGCGGCGCCGCGCCAGTCGTTCGACAGGGTCTCGACCTCGAGCCCGAAGGATTCGGCGCGCATGCCCCAGTTGAGCGAGAAATAGCCGCTCTCGACCACCAGCACCTTGTCGCCGGGCGAGAACAAATTGACCAGTGCCGCCTCCCAGGCGCCGTGTCCGGAAGCGGCGTAGGCGAGGATGGTCTCGTTGGTTTTGAACACCCGCTTGAGCCCAGCGAAGCATTCCGCGGCGATCGCCTTAAATTGCGCCCCGGTGAAGTCGATCGTACCGCGGTCCATGGCCCGCAGGACGCGGTCCGGGATGTTGGTCGGCCCGGGATTCTGAAAGAAATGGTACCCACGACTGACCGCCATCGACCTTCTCCGCTCCATTGTTCGCCGGGAGGCAACCCGTCCATCCGACCATAATCGGGTTACGAATAGATGTCTTCGCGAGCCCGAAACGCAACGAGGCAGGGCAACTGCCCTGCCTCCGTGTTGGCGTGTCGGCACTATCGCAGCCGGGGAGGCCGCTCTCCGGTCTGCGGCGATCCCTCCCTAAACCTGGGCCGGCGCGCTTGGCTGCGCGATCGTGAAATCATGATGCGCCGCCTGCGACGTTTCGTCACGCGAAATTTTACCGCCGCGCAACTTTTCCCGAGCCGGGGCGATCGGTGGACAGGCGGGGGTGGGTTGCCTAGAGTGCGCCGGCCGCTCCCCGGGCGAGGTTCGATGCGTCTTTCCGAGTATTTCCTGCCGCTGTTGCGCGAGAACCCGAGCGAGGCGCAGATCGTCTCGCACCGGCTGATGCTGCGCGCCGGGATGATCCGCCAGTCGAGCGCCGGCATCTATTCCTGGCTGCCGCTGGGACTGCGCGTGCTGAAAAAGGTCGAGGCGATCGTGCGCGAGGAGCAGGACCGCTGCGGCGCGCAGGAAATCCTGATGCCGACGATCCAGCCGGCCGAGCTGTGGCGCGAGAGCGGCCGCTACGACGATTACGGCAAGGAGATGCTGCGCATCCGCGACCGCCACGACCGCGAGATGCTGTACGGGCCGACCAACGAAGAGCAGGTGACCGAGATCGTCCGCGCCGCGATCAAGAGCTACCGCGACCTGCCGAAGATGCTCTACCACATCCAGTGGAAGTTCCGCGACGAGGTCCGGCCGCGCTTTGGCGTCATGCGCGGGCGCGAGTTCCTGATGAAGGACGCCTACAGCTTCGATCTCGACGCCGCCAGCGCGCGGCATTCCTACAACAAGATGTTCGTCGCCTATCTGCGCACCTTCGCCCGCATGGGGCTGAAGGCGATCCCGATGCGCGCCGATACCGGGCCGATCGGCGGCGACCTCAGCCATGAATTCATCATCCTCGCCGACACCGGCGAAAGCGGCGTTTACGTCCACAGCGATTTCCTCGAATTCGACTGGCGGCGCTTTGCCGTCGACGTTGGGAGGCGCCGGCGCTGCAGCGGGTGGTCGACCACTGGACCGCGCTCTATGCCGCGACCGACGACATGCACGATCCCGTGGCAGCGGCCAGCTATGGCGACAAGATCGTCAGCCGCGGGGCATCGAGGTCGGCCACATCTTCTATTTCGGCGACAAATATTCGCGGCCGATGGGGGCCGTCGTCGCCGGCCCGGACGGCGAGCCGATGGCGCTCGAAATGGGCTCCTATGGCATCGGCGTGTCGCGTCTTGTCGGCGCGCTGATCGAGGCCAACCATGACGATGCCGGCATCGTCTGGCCCGAAAGCGTGGCGCCGTTCCGCGTCGGGCTGATCAATCTGCGCGCCGGCGACGCGCGCTGCCGCGCGGCTGCCGACGACCTCTACGGCAAATTGCTCAACGCCGGGGTCGAGGTGCTCTATGACGACCGCGACGAGTCTCCCGGCGCCAAATTCGCGACGATGGATCTGATCGGCCTTCCGGACCAGCTGATCGTCGGCCCGCGCGGCGTTGCCGCCGGCACCGTCGAATGCAAGAACCGCCGCTCCGGCGCCCGGCAGGACCGCCCGATCGACGCCGCGGTCGCACGCCTGAAACGCGGACGACCGCCTTTGGTCGCCCGCCGTGACCGGCGCGCGGCGGGACTGGAGAAACCGAACCGGGCTGTCGCGTGATCTTCGATGCATTCGAGCGGATGGTCGCGTTCCGCTATCTGCGGGCGCGGCGGCAGGAGGGGTTCGTTTCGGTCATCGCGATCTTTTCGCTGCTCGGGATCGCGCTCGGCGTCGCCACCCTGATCATCGTCATGTCGGTGATGAACGGCTTTCGCGCCGATCTCCTCGGCCGCATCCTCGGTCTCAATGGCGATCTCGGGGTCTATGCCCACTCAGGCGGGCTCGCCGATTTCGACGAGGCGCGGAAAAGGTCCGGCAGGTGCCCGGCGTCACCGCGGCCTTCCCGGTCGTCGAGGGCCAGGTCATGGCGACCACCGAAGCCGGCGCCGCCGGCGCGCTGGTGCGCGGCATCCGGCCGGAGGATCTGCGCGCGCTGCATCTCGTCGCCGACCATATCGTGCAGGGCTCGCTCGCCGATTTCGGCGACGACGGCGTCGCCGTCGGCGACAGGCTGGCGCGCCGGCTCGGGGTCGCCGTCGGCGGCAAGATCACGGTGATTTCGCCGCAGGGCACCGCCACCGCCTTCGGCACGATGCCGCGCGTCAAGACCTATCGTGTCGTCGCGCTGTTCGATGTCGGCATGTACGAATACGACAACAGCTTCATCTACGCGCCGCTCGACGCCGCGCAGCTGTTTTTCCGCCTGCCGGACGCGGTCACCAACCTCGAAGTCTTCACCGCCGACCCCGACCGGGTGCGCGAAATCGGCGCGCAGATCACCGCGGCGCTCGGCGGCAATGTGCGCATCGTCGACTGGCAGCAGGCGAATTCGAGCCTCTTCAACGCCGTCGAGATCGAGCGCAACGTTATGTTCCTGATCCTGACCCTGATCATCGTCGTCGCCGCCTTCAACATCATTTCGAGCATGATCATGATGGTGAAGGACAAGGGCCGCGACATCGCGATCCTGCGCACGATGGGCGCCTCGCGCGGCATGGTCCTGCGCATCTTCATGCTGAGGGGCGCCAGCATCGGGATCGTCGGCACGGTCGCCGGGTTGCCCTCGGTGTCGCCTTCACCCGCAACATCGAGGCGATCCGGCAGGTCCTGCAAAGCATATTGCACGTCGATCTGTTCGCGGCCGAGATCTATTTCTTCACCCGCATCCCGGCGCGGATCGATTCGGGCGAAGTCGCCGCCGTCGTCTCGATGGCCTTGGCCTTTCGTTTCTCGCCACGCTCTACCCGTCCTGGCGCGCCGCCCGGCTCGACCCGGTCGAGGCGCTGCGCTACGAATGACCCCGGCTTTGCCGGCGCTCGAGTTGCGCGGGGTGCGCCGCATCTTTCGCCAGGCCGGGACCGAGCTCGTCGTGCTGAACGGGGTCGATCTGGTGCTGCGGCCGGGCGAGATCGTCGCCCTGGTCGGGCCGTCGGGCGCCGGCAAATCGACCCTGCTGCACGTCGCCGGCTTGTTGGAGCGGCCCGATGGCGGTGCGGTGCTGATCGGCGGCGAGGATTGCGGCGGCCTGTCAGACGAGCGGCGGACCCTGTTGCGGCGCTCGGAGCTCGGCTTCGTCTACCAGTTCCATCATCTGCTGCCGGAATTCTCGGCGCTCGAAAACGTCATGCTGCCGCAGATGATCGCCGGGGTGCCGCGCGGCCGGGCGCGGGAAAAGGCGGCGGCCTTGCTCGACCGGGTCGGCCTCGCGCCGCGCGCATCGCATCGCCCGGCGCGGCTCTCGGGCGGCGAGCAGCAGCGCGTCGCGATCGTCCGCGCGCTCGCCAACGACCCCAAGATCCTGCTCGGCGACGAGCCGACCGGCAATCTCGACCACGCCACCGGCGACAGCGTGCTGGAGACCCTCCTCGACCTCGTCCGCCACACCGGCCTCGCGGCGCTGATCGCCACCCACAATCTCGATCTCGCCCGCCGCCTCGACCGCATCGTCGCGCTGGAGGACGGAAGGCTTCGGCCGATCGATTGAGCGGACGATACGCCGGCGCATCGATTTACGCCACCCCGGTATTCGAGCCACATGCCCTCGGGTTTCCGCGGGCTTGCGCGCTGAGATGCTTTTCGGCGTGACTCATGCGATGCTGCGCCATGCCGCTCGCCGATTTTGTCCATCTGCGCGTCCACACCGCCTATTCGCTGTCGGCCGGGGCGATCCCGATCAAGGAACTGGCGCGGCTGTGCCAGGCCGAGCGGATGCCGGCTGTGGCGATCACCGATACCGGCAATTTGTTCGGCGCGCTGGAGTTCGCCACCGCCTGCGCGGAGGCGGGCGTTCAGCCGATCATCGGTTGCGAGATGGCGCTGGCCGGCCGAGAGGAGGCCGCGCGCGGCAACGGGTCGCCGGGGCGCCCGGCGGAACCGGACCGGATCGTGCTGTTGGTGCAGAACGAGGCCGGGTATCGCAACCTGCTGGCGCTGGTCAGCCGCTCCTATCTCGCCGGCGAGGCGGCGGCGGAGCCGGCGATCGCACTCGCCGACCTGAGGCGGCGGGCGAGGGGCTGATCTGCCTGGCCGGTGGGCCCGAGGGGCCGGTCGGCCGGCTGCTCGCGGAGGGCCAGGCAGAAGCCGCCGAGGCGGTGCTGCGGCAGCTGACCGCGGCTTTTCCGGGCCGGCTCTATATCGAGCTGATGCGGCACGGCGGCAACGAGGAGGCGCGCACCGAGCCGGGCCTCATCGACCTCGCCTATCGCCACGACTTGCCGCTCGTCGCGACCAACGACGCCTATTTCCCGGACCGCGATTTCCACGAGGCGCATGACGCGCTGCTGTGCATCGCCCAGGGCACGGTCGTCGCCGACAACGACCGCAAGCGGCTGACGCCGTCGCATTACTTCCGGCCGGCGGCGGAGATGCGGGCATTGTTCGCCGATCTGCCCGAGGCCTGCGACAACACTCTCGTCATCGCCCGGCGCTGCGCCTTCATCCCGCAGCCGCGCCAGCCGATCCTGCCGGCTTTCCCGACCGAGGACGGCGTCGACGAGGCGACCGCACTGCGCCGCGCGGCGCGGGCCGGGCTGGACGGCGCGCCTCGCCGCGCACGAGATCGCCGACGCGGAGCGCCCGGCCCTATCGCGAGCGGCTCGAATTCGAGCTCGACATCGATCATCAGCATGGGCTTTGCCGGCTATTTCCTGATCGTCGCCGACTTCATCCAATGGGCGAAGCGCCAGGGCATCCCGGTCGGTCCCGGCCGCGGCTCGGGCGCCGGCTCGGTCGTCGCCTGGGCCTTGACGATCACCGACCTCGACCCGCTGCGCTTCGGCCTGTTGTTCGAGCGGTTCCTCAACCCGGAGCGGGTGTCGATGCCCGATTTCGACATCGATTTCTGCCAGGACCGGCGCGACGAGGTGATCCGCTACGTCCAGCAGAAATACGGCCGCGACCGGGTCGCCCAGATCATCACCTTCGGCAAGTTGCAGGCCCGCGCGGTATTGCGCGATGTCGGTCGGGTGCTGGCGATGCCCTACGGCCAAGTCGATCGGCTGTGCAAGTTGGTCCCGAATAATCCGGCGCATCCGGTCGGCCTCGAACAGGCGATCGCCGGCGAGCCGGCCTTGCAGCAGCAGCGCGACAATGACGAGACCGTGGCGCGGCTGATGACAATCGCGCTGAAGCTCGAAGGCCTCTACCGCCACGCCTCGACCCATGCCGCGGGGGTGGTGATCGGCGACCGGCCCTTGGCCGAGCTGGTGCCGCTCTACCGCGACCCGCGCTCGGACATGCCGGTGACCCAGTTCAACATGAAATGGGTCGAGCTGGCCGGGCTGGTAAAGTTCGACTTTCTTGGCCTCAAGACCCTGACCGTGCTCGCCCGCACCCGCGATTTGCTGGCCGCCCGCGGCATCGAGCTCGACCTGGCGAATCTGCCGCTCGACGACCGCGGCGCCTACGAGCTGCTGGCGCGCGGCGAAACGGTCGGCGTGTTCCAGCTCGAAGGGGCCGGCGTGCGCGACATGCTCAAGAAGCTGCGCCCCGACCGCTTCGAGGACATCATCGCCGTCGTCTCGCTCTACCGGCCGGGGCCGATGGAGAACATCCCGCGCTACATCGCGGTCAAGCACGGCGAGGAGAAGGCCGACTACCTGCACCCGGCGCTCGAGGACATCCTGAAGGAAACCCACGGGATCATGATCTACCAGGAGCAGGTCATGCAGATCGCCCAGGTACTGGCCGGCTACAGCCTCGGCAGCGCCGACCTCTTGCGCCGCGCGATGGGCAAGAAGATCCCGTCGGAGATGGAGGCGCAGCGCCAGCTGTTCGTCGACGGCGCGGTCGCGCGCGGGGTCGGGGCGGCACTCGCCGACCATATCTTCGACCAGATGGCGAAATTCGCCGGCTACGGCTTCAACAAGTCGCATGCCGCGGCCTATGCGCTGGTCGCCTATCAGACGGCCTATCTGAAGGCGAACCACCCGGTCGAGTTCATCGCCGCGCTGATGACCGTCGACCTCGGCAACACCGACAAACTCAACCTCTTCCGGCAGGAACTGGACCGGCTCGGCATCGGGCTGCTGCCGCCGGACATCAACCGCTCGGACGCGGCCTTCGCGGTCGAAGTCGATGCGAAGACGGGCAGGCCGGCGATCCGCTATGCGCTGGCCGCGGTCAAGGGGGTGGGCGCCCAGGCGATGGCCGAGCTGGTCGCCGAGCGCGCCCGCGGCGGCCGGTTCAAGGACCTCGCCGATTTCGCCCGCCGGCTCGACGCCAAGAGCTTCAACCGCCGCCAGTTCGAGAGCCTGGCCAAGGCCGGCGCCTTCGACTGCCTGAACCCGAACCGGGCGCAGACCTTTGCCGCGGCCGAACTGCTGCTGCGCCAGGCGAGCCTCGCCGCCGAGGAGCGCGACAGCCGCCAGGAGAGCCTCTTCGCCGCGATCGACCCGGCCTTCGCGCCGCGCCCGTCACTGCCGCTGGTGGCCGATTGGCCGCCGGTCGATAAACTACAGCACGAGTTCGCCGCGATCGGCTTCTACCTGTCGAGCCACCCGCTCGACCCTTACGGAAAGAGCCTGGAACGCGCCGGCATCATCCGCTTTGCCGATCTGCCGTCGGCGCTGGCGGCGGGCGGGGCGACCCGGTTTCGGCTCGCCGGCATCGTCGTCGGCAGGAAGGAGCGGACCTCGGCGCGCGGCAACCGTTTCGCCTTTGTCCAGATGTCCGATCCGAGCGGCGTCTTCGAGGTAACCCTGTTCTCGGAGATGCTGAGCCAGTCGCGGGCATTGTTCGAGTCGGGCGAGCCCCTGGTCGCCACCGTCGATGTGCGCAGCGAGGAGGAGAGCCTGCGGCTGACCGCGCAGAAGATCGAGCCGCTCGACACCGTTGTTGCCCACGCCGCGGCGGGCCTGCGGGTGTTCGTCGGGGAGACCGCCGCCCTCGGCCATCTGAAAAGCGTCATCACTCGCGAATCCACCGGCCGCGGCCGTATCACCGTCGTCCTCGACCTCCCCGACCGCGAAGTCGAGATCGCCATCCCCGGCGGCTACAAGGTCGACCCCCGCGTCCGCGCCGCCGTCAAATCCCTCCCCGGCATTATCGACGTGCACGATATTTGAGGGGTTCGCCAACGTCCGCAGGATGCGGGAAAGGTCCTCGGCCACTGCGGTAGACACCGGAAAGGACACAGCCGATCGCCGACCGGTCGATGATCTTACCGATCTCGTCAAGCCGGTCGTTCTCGCCCACCCCTCGTTTTGACCAGACTATCCGCCGGGCTGGTCTGACCTCCGGGCGAATGGTTTCACCGATCGGAGAGGACGATGCATTTCTCGCCGCTGGTCGACCGCATCAAAGGCAAGGGCGCCGGCGCATGGGGTGTCCACATCGCCGCCGCCGGGCTGCGCGACGCCGGGCACGACGTGATCTTTCTGAGTGTCGGCGACCCGGACCAGGCGCCGCCGGCACCGGTCGTCGAGGCGACGGTCGATGCGCTGCGCCGCCACCGCACTGGCTATGCCCCGACCATCGGCTATCCAAGGGTGCGCGAGGCGATCGCGGCGCGCGTTCGACGGCGCACCGGCCAGCCCTGCGGCGCCGACAACGTGGTCGTCGTGCCGGGTGCGCAGGGTGGCCTCTTCTGCACCTTGCAGTGCCTCGCCGGGCCCGGTGACGAGGTCGTCGTCCCCGAGCCGGCCTACGCCACCTACGAGGCGGCCGTGGGCGCCAGCGGTGCGCGGATGGTGACCGTGCCGCTGCGTGCCGACCGCGGCTTTCACCCGGATATCGACACTATCGCCCGTGCGGTGACGCCGCGTACTCGGATCGTCTGGATCAACAGCCCGCACAACCCGACCGGCGCGGTGCTCGCCGCTGACGAGGTCGCCGCGATCGCCGATCTCTGCCGCCGCCGCGATTTGTGGCTGCTCTCCGACGAGGTCTACGAGGATCTCGCCTTTGCCCGGCCGCATGTCAGCCCATGGTCGCTGCCGGGGATGGCGGAGCGCACGGTGGTCGTCTCGAGCCTCTCAAAGTCGCATGCGATGCCGGGCTTTCGCTTTGGCTGGGTGATCGGACCGCCGGCGTTGTCTCGGCACCTCTTCGACCTGCTGCTCTGCGCGTTCTTCGGCGCCCCGCCCTTCATCCAGGACGGCGCGCTGGCAGCTCTGGAGCACGACCTGCCGGAGGCCGCGGCGTTGCGCGAGGCTTATCGCCGCCGCGCGCTGATGTTGTCCGAAATTCTTGCGGAGGCCCCCAACTGCCGGGTGACGCCGCCCGAGGGCGGCATGTTCGTGCTGCTGGACGTCCGCGGCACCGGGCTCGCCTCGGAGGAGTTCGCGCTCACCCTGCTTGAGCGCGAGCGGGTGGCTGTCGTCCCCTGCGACGGGTTCGGGCCGAGCGCGGTCGGATATCTTCGCATCGCGCTGACCGCGCCCGAGCCCCGCCTGGAAGAGGCCGGGCGTCGCATCGTGCGCCTGGCCCGCGCCCTCGCCGCCGCCGGCCCAATGCAGCCGATCGCTGAATGACCCGCCCGATCATCATCGACACCGACCCCGGCATAGACGACGCCGTGGCACTGCTGCTGGCACTGGCGGCGCCGGAGGAATTGGCGGTTGTCGGCATCGTCGCGGTCGCCGGCAACCTGCCGCTGACCCAAGCCGAGCGCAATGCCCGCCGGGTATGCGAATTGGCGGGGCGCGCCGACGTGCCGGTTTTTGCCGGCTGCGCCCGGCCGATGTTCCGCCCCCAGTCGGGCGCGGGCGAGTTCCACCCCGAAGGCGGGCTCGGCGGGCTCGATCTGCCCGAGCCGAAAATCGCGCTGCAGCCGCAGCACGGCGTCGATTTCCTGATCGACACGCTGCTCCAAAGAGAGCCGGGCAGTGTCACCTTGTGTGCCCTCGGACCCTTGACCAACATCGCGATGGCGCTTGTCAAATCGCCGCAGATCGCGAGCCGCGTCAAAGAGCTGGTCGTCATGGGCGGCGCTGGCCTCGAGCTTGGCAACGTAACGCCGGCCGCCGAGTTCAACATCCATGTCGATCCGCACGCGGCTTCGCTGGTCCTCGAAAGCGGTATCCCGATCACGATGATCCCGCTCGACGTCACCCATCAGGTGCTGAGCACCCCGCCGCGCATCGCAGCCTTGCGCGCGCTGGGCAATCGCTGCGGCGAGGCGGCGGCGGCCATGCTCACGGCCTTTTCGGCGGCGCGCGCCGATGCCTTCGAGGCGCGCGGCATGGCATTGCACGACCCGTGCGTTATTGCCTATCTGCTGCGCCCGGCGCTGTTCCAGGGACGCGAAGTCAATGTCGCGGTCGAGACCGAAAGCCCGCTAACCCTGGGGATGACGGTCGTCGACTGGTGGGGCGTCACCGGCCGGCCAATCAATGCCCGTTTCATGACCTCGGTCGATGCCGAGGGCTTCTACTCCTTATTGGTGGAAAAGCTGGCCGGGCTGCATTGACCGAAGAGTGGTGGCACGGCGGCGGCAAGGGCCGGCTTACCGGTAGACTTTCAGCGGAAGCAGATCTGCGGCCCAGGCAACGGATTGACCGCGGCCTGCGCCCGTGGCTCGGTGCTTTGCGCCGGTCAGGCGGCCCCAAACCGCTTGATCGCGTCCTCGCTGAACTTGAGGCCGAGGCCGGGGGCGGCGGGCATCGCCAGCAAGCCGTTCTCTGGGACGGGGACCTCTTCCCACAGATGAAAGAGGCGCGGCATGTATTCGACGGTGAGCCCGTTCGGGACCGCGCCGACGAGGTGCACGTGGATCTCGGGGACGCCATGGCTAACGACTGGCAGGTTGAAGGCCTCGGCCATGCCGGCGATCTTGAGCCACGGCGTGATGCCGCCCGAGCGCACCTGGTCGATCATGACGATGTCGACCGAGCGGGCTTCGAGCATGTGGCGGAACGGCTCGATGCCCCAGAGGTATTCGCCGCCGGCGACCGGGGTTGAGAGAGCCGCGGTGACCCGCGCCAGCCCGGCGTAGTCGTCATGCTGGGTCACGTCTTCGAGCCAGTAGAGCCCGACCCCGGCGTCCTCGACCCGGCGGCCGATGTCGATCGCCTGCTCCGGCCGCCAGCGCTGGTTGATGTCGCACATCAGATCCATGTCGGGTCCGACCGCCTGCCGGATCAGCCGCGCCTGCTCGACCTCGCGCGCCGGTGAGGTGACGCCGGGCAAGCCGAGCTGCATCTTGGTCTGGCGGTGGCCTTTTTCACGCAGCCGTTGCGCCGCGGTCACCGCCTCTTCGAGCTTCAAGCCGCGTCGCAATGCGCCGCTTGCGTAAGTCGCGATATGGTCGCGCCCGCCGCCCAACAATTTCCACAACGGCAGGCCGAGCGCCTTCCCCTTGATGTCCCACAGCGCGACATCGATCGCCGACGACGCCATCAAGAAGAGGCCGGCGGGGCCGGCGCTGACCGCCGCGGCGCGCAATTTCGCCGCGACCGCCTCGACCCGCATCGGGTCTTCCCCTACCGCGAGCGCGCCCAGTTCGTCGACCGCCCGCCTCAGGGTGCCGGTCAAGGCGCCGCCGAAATAGGTGACGCCGAGCCCCTCGATGCCATCGTCGGTGCGCACCCGCAAGGTGACGATCGGGTTCTTCGCGTTCGGGTTTTCCGAGAAGCCGGCGAGCGGCTCGTCATTCGGCAATTGGACGATGCCGGTCTCGATCGAGGCGATTTTCATGCGGCTACCCGATAACGGTCAATCGTCGCCCGGTTGAATTCGAGGCCGAGGCCGGGTCGGTCGGACAATGCGAGCTCGCCCTGTTCCAGGTCGGCGACGCCGTCGAACAATTTCAGCATCCAGCCCATGTATTCGACGGTCAGCCCGTTCGGCACCGCGGCGACGAGATGGCCGTGGATCTCGGGGACCACGTGGCTGACGACCGGCAGGTTGAAAGCCTCGGCCATGCCGGCGACCTTCAGCCATTGCGTGATCCCGCCGACGCGGATCAGGTCGATCATCACGTAGTCGACCGAACGCGCCTCGATCATGTGGCGGAACGGGACAATGCCATAGACCAGCTCGCCGCCGCAGATCGGTGTCGCCAACGCAGCGTTGACGCGGGCGATCCCGGCGTAATCGTCATGGGTCGTCACGTCTTCGAGCCAGAAGAGCCCGACCCCGGCATCCTCGACCCGGCGGCCGATGTCGATCGCCTGCTCCGGCCGCCAGCGCTGGTTGATGTCGCACATCAGCTTGATGTCGGGCCCCAACGCCTCGCGGATCTTGACCGCCCGCTCGACTTCCTTGGCCGGTGTGGTGTCGCCGGGCAGGGCCAGTTGCATCTTCGCCTCGCGGAAGCCTTTTTCCTTCAGCCGGCCGGCCGCGGCCACGGCCTGGTCGAGGGTCAGGTTGCGCCGCAAGGCGCCGCTGGCATAGGTCGGGACCCGCCGGCGCGCGCCGCCGAGCAATTTCCACAGCGGCTCGCCCAGCGCCTTGCCGCGGATGTCCCAGAGTGCTGTGTCGATCGCCGCCAGGGCCAGGGTGAACACTCCCGCCGGCCCGGCACCGCCCGCCGCGGCGCGCAGCTTGGCGGCGATCGCCTCCACCCGGTGGGGGTCCTCGCCGATGGTCAAGGCGCCGAGATCGTCGACGGCGCGCTTCAGGCTTTTCGTCATCGCGCCGCCGTAGAAGGTCGGCGCGATCCCCTCGATGCCGTCGTCGGTGCCGATTTCGACGATCACGATCGGCCGCGCCGCATTCGGGTTCTCCGGCGTGTCGGCGAGCGGGTCCGCCTCGGGCAGGACCAGGATCTGCGAGCGGATGCTCGAGATCTTCATCACGCGACCCGATAGCGGCCGATCGCGGCCTGGTCGAATTTGAGCCCGAGACCGGGGGCGGTCGGCATCGCCAGCTCGCCGTTCTGCAACTGCGGCACCTCCTCGAAGAGATGCATCAGCCACGGCATGTATTCGACGGTGAGCCCGTTCGGGATCGCGCCGATCAGGTGGACATGCACCTCCGGGATCAGGTGGCTGACGACCGGCAGGTTGAAGGCCTCGGCCATGCCGGCGACCTTCATCCATTGCGTGATCCCGCCGACCCGCACCAGGTCGATCATCACGACATCGACCGATCGCGCCTCGATCATGTGGCGGAACGGGACGATGCCCCAGACGTATTCGCCGCCGGCGACGGGCGTCGAGAGCGCGGCGGTGATCCGGGCCAGGCCGGCAAAGTCGTCGGCCGTCGTCACGTCTTCGAGCCAGAAGAGCCCGACCCCGGCATCCTCGACCCGGCGGCCGATGTCGATCGCCTGCTCCGGCCGCCAGCGCTGGTTGATATCGCACATCAGTTTGATGTCGGGGCCGATCGCCTCGCGCACCCGGCGCATGCGCTCGACCTCGATCGCCGGGGTCGTCTCGCCGGGAAGCGCCAGCTGGGTCTTCATCTCGCGCCAGCCCTTTTCCTTGAGGGTGGCGGCGGCCTGGACCACCCGGTCGAGCGACAGGCCGCGCATCAGCGCCCCGCTGGCATAGCTCGGCACACTGTCTCGCGCACCGCCGAGGAGCTTCCACAAGGGCAGGCCGAGCGCCTTGCCGCGGATGTCCCAGAGTGCCGTATCGAGCGCCGAGATCGCCAGGTTGAAGATGCCGCCGGGGCCGGCCGAGCCCGCCGCCGCGCGCAATTTCGCCGCGACCGCTTCGACGCGGACCGGGTCCTCGCCGACCATGAGCGCGCCGAGCTCGTCGACGGCACTCTTCAAGGTGCCGGTCAGGCTGCCGCCGAAATAGGTGACGCCGAGCCCGGCGAGGCCGTCGTCGGTCTCGACCTCGACGGTGACGATCGGGCGGGTGCCGCTCGGGTTCTCGGCGGCGCCGGCGAGCGGCTCGTCCGCTGGAAGCGCCACCATGTTGGATCGGACGCGGGAGATTTTCATCGGATCATGCCTTCGTCCAGCGACGGGCCCATAATAAGACGAGCCAGCCAAATAAGCCGCCGTCGCCCCCGCGAAAGCGGGGGTCCAGGAGCGACCGCACGTCGCTCGCCCCCCGTTCGAGCCAGGGGCAGGCTCTGGGTTCCCGCTTTCGCGGGAATGACGGAAGAGGGTGTTGTCCTAGGCATATCAACCCTAGTTGCGGTAGCTCGGGTCGAGGCGGTCGCACATCCGCAACAGCGCCGGCCATTCGCGCTGGCCCTGCAGCCGCGGCATGTTGCCGGCGAATTGGGCGGCCTGGCGCTCGCAGGTGTCGGGCGACGGGACCACCATCCTGGCGCCGGCAGCGACCGCGGCCTGAATCTTCAGCTGGGCCTCGGCCGAGCGCTCGAAATGGTAGGTCAACGAAAACGCCTCGGCGACGTTGCGCCCGGTCGCCAGCAGACCGTGGTTGCGCAACACCAGCACCGGATGGTTGCCGATCGACTGCTGCAGCCGCTCGCGCTCGTCCATGTCGAGCGAGACGCCCTCGTAATCGTGATAGCCGAGCCGGTTGTAGAACCGCATCGCCCATTGCGACAGCGGCAACAGGCCCTCTTCAAGCGCGCCGACCGCGATGTCGGCCTCGGTGTGGGTGTGGACGACGCATTCCACATCGGACCGGCCCAGATAGATGGCGCCATGAATGACGACGCCGGCATTGATCGGCTCGTATTCCGAGGGCTCGATCAAATGGCCGTCCGTGATATCGACCTTTAAGAGGTTCGAGGCAGTGATCTCGTCGAACATCAGCCCCGATGGGTTGATCAGCATCTGGTCGGGATGGCCCGGCACCCGCGCCGAGTTGTGCGTCAGGACCAGATCGTCCCAGCCGAAATGCGCGATCAAGCGGTAGCAGGCGGCGAGATCGACCCGCACCGCCCATTCCTCGGCGCTGATATGGCGCGGCCGGGCCGCCAATTGGGTTTCGAGCGTATCCATTGAGTTTTCCTTTCAGTGGAATTTGGCGAATTTACGTTTTTGGCGGCCGCAATTGCGGACCGAAGCCTCGGTGCGAACGCGATAACGAAGCATCGGCCCTGGTCCGCCATCGCTCTCAACGGTCATCGGAGTGGTCATTGTCGCGATCGTGGTCGCGTGCGTCGCAATCTTCTGCGCGGACACCGCTCCCGCTGAAGTCGAGATTTCCATGCACTTCGTGTTTGTAGCGAACGAGCACGTCGGGGCAGACACTCTCGCGCGTCTCGAGATTGCCCCCGCAGACCCAATTGGCAGCCTCGTGGAAGTCGCCGGTGCCGGCGTATTGTGCTGTCTGCGGATAGGGGCACAGCGGGCGCGAGAGGGGAGTCGCCGCCGGCCCCGCGCTCTGTCCAATGACCTGGCTCGGCACCGAGCCCTTCTCGACCCAATCGACCAGCGCGTTGAAGTCAGCGCCGTTCTGCGGCCAAGGTCCGACGTCACCGAGACTAGCGTCGGGGCCAAGAACACCTGCGGGGATACCGCAATGGCCAACGCCCGGGGCGTGGAACAAGCGGTAGAATTTCTGCACTCCTTCGAAACCGGTTTGATCGTGATGCGTGCTATAGCGCGCAGCCATCTCTCGATAGTAATTCATCACGCCGCGCGGATAGATGAACTGATCATTCCCGCCAACAAAGGTGAGCATCTTCCCACCATGCTCCTTGAACGTATCGAGCGGGCCAAACGTATCTGTGATATCCGCGATGTTGCGCGACCCATCCTGGGCTACTTGGGGATAGGCCAAACCGGGACCAGACAGCGCGACGGTGTCCCACTTCGAAGGCGGCGGAGGGCCGAAAAGTCCCGGGACGATCCCCGCCGCATAACTGGGATCCTTCTCGTTCCACTCAAACTGGATCACCCCCAACTGGAAGGCGCTGGCCCGTCGAGGATGGCGAAGTCGGTACCGCGATCGAGCGGAAACCAAATCCGGTTCTCCTTTTCGTTGCGCGGTCCATCCCAAATTTTATCAACCGCTTCGGCTTCGGCTGTTGTTAGGCAGGCTGGCGCGCCCGGCGCGTTGGGCCGGCCGCAGATATTCGCTTTTGCATCGAACTGACAAGTTCGGGGATCGTCGATCATGCCGTCCTTGACGCCGTCGTTCGCATCGCACGCGGCGATCGCTGCCTGCTGGACCGCCAGAAGCTTGGCCGGAGGGATCGCGCCGGGCGGCGTTTCACCGGCAAGCTCGTACATGGCGATCTCGCCCCACATTTGCGCGGTCTGAAATCGCGTCCAATACACCGCCGGCGAATTCGCGAGAATCCCGTCGAGCTCGTCGCCCAGCTCCTGCGCAAGAAGATAGCCCTGCCGACCGCCAGTCGAGCACCCGTTCCAATAATTATAGGCAGGATGCCAGCCGTAATAGCTCGTCGTTACCCGCTTCGACCAGAGAATCTGCTGCTTGATGCCGACGCGGAAAAAGTCTTCGATGAACCCAAAGTTATAGGTGCCGTCAGAATTCACTCCCGGGGTGCAATCACCGCCGCTGTGGCCGCCATCGGTCCCCGACCCGACATAGCCGGCGTTTACTGCGGCATCCACGCTGAGATTCCCTGTGCACCCGCTGCCGCCCAGTCCCTCGGTACGGCCATTCCATGCCCCCAGAATTCCGCCGGTTCCGCCATCAACCAGGCTCAGCGGCAGGCCCACCGCAATCGTGATATTTTGTTTTGGGTTGGTGCCATAAACCACTGTTACCCGGCAGTATTGGACGCTCGCGGGAGCCGCTGTCAACGTTTTCGCGCTGGTCACAGACTTGATCGAGGGATTGCCTTTCAGTCCATATTGCGGGTTGGTTGCCAAGCTCGCGCAAGCCGGTCCGGCTACGGCTTCGCTCGCCGACCATCCGATCCCGAAGGCCCCCAGCGCAATTCCACCCAGGATGGTCGCGACTAGCCGAAATCCCGCTCTCAAATTCATGTGCGTCGCCTTCCTCAAAGGGCTTTCAACCCGAGTAGTTATGCGGTTTCAGGCGCGCGTGCGGCCGAGAGCCTGCACCGGTTAAACCGGGGTAAACATCGGCACCGGCGGGCCGCCTTCGCTCGGCTTGAACACCAGCTTCACGGCCTGGCCGATCTTGATCTGGTCGAGGTCGCAATCGACGATGTTGGTCATCATCGTCGGCCCTTCGGCGAGGGTCACATAGGCGATCGCGTAGGGGATCGGCGCGCGGCGCATCACGCTGTAGGTATAGACCGTGCCGTTGCCCGAGGCCTGCTGCAATTCGGTCTTGTCGCTGAAGCAGAACGGGCAATGCGCGCGAGGATAGTAATGCACAGCGCCGCAGGCGTTGCATTTGCCGATCATCAGCTTGCCCGCGGCCGCGGCATCCCAGAACGCCTGGGTCTCGAGATTGGGTTGCGGCGCCTGAATCTTGCGCTCCTGGCTCTGCATATCGCTACTCCCGTTCCATGATCACGGTCGCGGCCCCGTGCCTGGTGCCGAGCGAGCCGCCGGTGCCGTGCGCCAACGCCAGATCGCAATTCGCCACCTGCACCTTGGGATGCGCCTCGCCGCGCAATTGCCGGACCGCTTCGACCACCTTGGTCAATCCGCCGCGGTTCGAGGGATGATTGTTGCACAGCCCGCCACCGTCGGTATTGAACGGCAATTTGCCGGTGCCCGAGATCAGATTGCCGTCCGAAACGAACCGGCCGCCCTGACCCTTCTCGCAAAAACCCGAGATCCTCGATCTGCATCAATACGGTGATCGTAAAGCTGTCGTAGATCGAGGCGTATTTGATGTCGGCGGGCTTGACCCCGGCCTCGGCAAAGGCCGCCGGCCCCGACCACACGGCACCCGAATAGGTCAGGTCGAGCTGCTGCCCGCCCATCTGGTGCTTGGGCGCCTCGCCGGCGCCGATGATCTTGACCAGCGGCCGCTTCAGGCTTCGCGCCACCTCGGGCTTGGCGACGATGATGGCGCCGCCGCCGTCGCTGATCACGCAGCAATCGAGCCGGTGCAGTGGGTCGGCGATCATCGGCGAGTGGACCACGTCCTCGACCGTGACCACGTCGCGCAGCATCGCATGCGGATTGTACTGCGCGTGGTGCGAAGCCGCGACCTTGACCCAGGCGAGCTGTTCGCTGGTCGTGCCGTACTGGTGCATGTGGCGCATCGCGCACATCGCGTACATGTTGGCGGTGGCCGGTGCGTAGGGGTTCTCGAACGCGGTCTCGGCCGACTGCACCGTCGCTGGGCGCGGCGCGGTGCCGGTCGCCTGCCCCTCGGTGCGCGGCCTTCCGGCCAGAGTGATCAGCGCGATCGAGCATTTGCCGGCGGCGATCGCCTCGGCCGCGTGGCCGACCTGCAGCAGGTAGGACGACCCGCCGGTGTCGGTCGAATCCCAGTGGCGCAATTTGAGCCCGAGATAATCGATCATCGACAAGGCGCCGAGGCCGGGGGTGTCGCCGGAAGCGCAGAAATAGCCGTCGATATCGTTCTTGCCGAGCCCGGCATCGGCGAGCGCGCCCTGGGCACATTCGGCGTGCAGCTGAAACAGCGATTTGTCGTCGGCCTTGCGCGTCGGGTGCTCGAAGATCCCGACGATATAGGCCTTTCCTTTGATGCTCATCGCGGCGGTCCTCCCCTTGCGCGGCGGATGCGGGAAAAAGCGGCGAATGGGATACCGTTCAGCGCCTGCGGTCAATCCCGGTCTTGCGCGCAGCCCTGTCGGACCCTATCTCATTGGTCAAGTTGACCAACCCTGGCTGCGAGTGCCGATGAGCGATACCGTAAACCTGTACGAGGCAAAGACGCAGCTGTCGCGGCTCGTCGAACGCGCAGCGCAGGGAGAGGAGATCGTCATCGCCAAAGCGGGCAGACCGAAGGCCAAGCTGGTGCCGTACCGCGAAGCCGCGGGACAGCGCGAGCCCTTGGACCGCCTCGGGATCACCTTTATCGCCGAGGATTTCGACGAACCGCTGCCGCCGGACATCCAGGCCGGGTTCGAGCCCGATCGGTGAGGCTGCTGCTCGACACGCACGTCTTCCTGTGGTGGAACGGTCGAGCGGAGATGATCGCCGGCGCGCTGCGCGAGGCGATCGCCGATCCGGTCAATGACATCTTTGTCAGCGCCGCCTCGGTCTGGGAGATCGGCATCAAGCGCGCGATCGGGAAGCTCGAGTTCTCGCGGGGGATCGTCGACGCAATCCGCGCCCACCAATTTCAGCTCCTCGCGATTACCGGCGAGCATGCCGAGCATGCGGCGGGATTGCCGCGTCATCATGCGGACCCGTTCGACCGGCTATTGGTAGCGCAGGCCAGCGTCGAACGGCTGCTGCTCGCCACCCTCGACCGCAAGATCGGGCCGTATGGCGTGCCGACCCTCGGCCTCGGCTGAGCATCATCAGTTGCCCGCTTGCTCGGTGCGACGGGCGCGGGCGGCCTCCTCCCAGTTGCGGCCGTCGAAGGTTCGCGGCCGCAGTGCCGAGACGTCGATGCCGTCGAGGCAGCGGGCATTGACGCTGTACCTTTCGGGGTGCAGCCGCGGTACGTTGAAGGCATGAATGCCGCAATGCCGGCAGAAGATGTGCCTGGCCGTGTTGGTGTTGAACCGGTAGGTGGAGAGCGCTTCCTCGCCACGCAACAATTCGAAATCTTCGAGTGCCACCGGCAGGTGCAGCACGCCCTTCTTGGTGCAGATCGAGCAGTTGCAGTCGGAGACCCGCGTCAAGTCCGCGCGCACCCGGAACCGCACCGCGCCGCAATGACAGCCGCCCTCGAAGGTTTCAACCATCGCCGCCCCCTCCGTCCCCGCGGGCCTGCGCGTAGTGGTCGGCCAGCACCTGGGCGATCACCAGGGTGACGCGCTTGCCGGTCGGGATGTGCAGGAACTCGTTGGGCCCGTGCGCGTTCGAGTGCGGGCCGAGGACGCCGGTGACGACGAACTGGGCCTGCGGGAACTTTTCGCCGAGCATGGCCATGAACGGGATCGTGCCGCCTTCGCCCATATAGGCGGGCGGCGCGCCAAAGGCGGTCTCGGAGGCGCGCGCCAACGACTTTTCGAGCCACGGAGCGAGGGCCGGCGCGTTCCAGCCAACCGCACTCGATCCGGGTTCAAAAGCGATGTGCGCGCCGTAGGGCGGGTCCTTCTCCAGCACCTCGCGCAGGACAGCGCTCGCCTTCTCCGCATCCAATACCGGCGGCAGGCGCAGGCTGAGCTTGGCGACCGTCGCCGGCAATAGCACGTTCCCGGCGTTTTCCGGGTTTGGCAGCCCGTCGATGCCGATTACCGCCAGCTGCGGCCGCCAGGTGCGGTTGAGCACCAGCTCGGTCAGATCGTCGCTCATCGGCGACATACCCGCCATGAACGGGAATTTACGGTGCACTTCGTCGCCGAGTGCCGCGGCCGCTTGCCGGGCCTGGGCTACCCGCTCCGGCGGCACCTGCGCATAAAGCTCGGCCGGGCGAATTTCGCCGGTCTCCTCATCCTCGAGCCGGGAAAGGAGCTGCCGCAGGATGCGGAAGCTCGACGGCACCACACCCGAGGCATCGCCCGAATGCACGCCCTCGTCGAGCACCTGCACGGCCAAGGTGCCGGCGGCCATGCCGCGCAGCGAGGTGGTCACCCACAGCTGGTCGTAATTGCCGCAGCCGGAATCGAGGCAGACCACCAGCGACGGATTGCCAAGCCGTGCGGCGAGATGGTCGACGTAGTAGGGCAGGTCGTAGCTGCCGGACTCCTCGCACGCCTCGATCAAGACGACGCAGCGCGCATGCGGCACCCCCTGCTCGCGCAGCGCCGTCAACGCCGCGAGCGCGCCGAACATCGCATAGCCGTCATCCGCGCCGCCGCGGCCGTAGAGCTTGTCGCC
The DNA here is from genome assembly GCA_963781215.1 of uncultured Alphaproteobacteria bacterium. Taxonomy (GTDB): domain Bacteria; phylum Pseudomonadota; class Alphaproteobacteria; order ATCC43930; family CGMCC-115725; genus AP-15. The sequence continues at coordinate 15,934 of CAWAFE010000012.1, read as the reverse complement.
GTCGAGACGCGGGATCCACGGTCCGTACCCTTCGGTCCAGCCGACCATCTCGGGCTGCTTGTCGAGGTGGCCATAGAGCAGCACGGTCTCCCGGCCCTCGCCCGGCACCTCGATGATGATGACAGGCGTGCGCCCCGGCAGCCGCACGACCTCGATCGTGGACCCTGGCAGGGCGGACAGCTTCGCCCGCGCCCAGCGCTCGAACATGGCGACGGCATCATCCATATAGCCGTGCGTCACCCAAGCCGGGTCGAAGGCCGGGGATTTGTTCGGGATTTTGATGTACTCGACCAAGGTGGGGACGATCTCGCCGTCCCAGCACAGATCGATGGTCCTGGCCGCTTTGGCGAGATCAATCATCTGACGACATCCGATCGCTAACGGCCGTCAACCATAGTCAACCTGCATCGAGTACGCAAACCAGTCGGGTAGCGGCGATGATGGGGGTTGTCCTCACGGGCGGATCGGGGAATGGGCTCGGCTGTCGAGACGACCGCTACGGGATCGCGAGCGCGGCGCCTGTCGGTGGATTTTACAGGAGCGTGGTGGCCGTGCTGATCGTTAATCCATTGAAAACCATCAGCGTTTTAGAAGAAAGTTAACCATGCTCGTAAAACAGGTGTCGGAAAATTTGACACGTCAAACACGGCAAGTTTTCGATCGTCCTCTAACATGTTGAAAATCTTAATATCTTGGAAACGGCACGACCATTGCATACGGATTCCCTGATTGACTGTCGGCGCCCTTTTGGCGTACCTGCGAGGAGATGGAAATGAGAACGTTGGGATTGTCCCTTTTGAGCGCCGCCGTGCTGGTCGCGGCGTTTGGAACGGGACCCGCGAATGCCGCGGCCGTGGCTCCCAACGGATCAATGGCGATAAGCTCGTCTGGGGCGACCGTAAGTGGCGGCGGCAGCTCGATCAACGCCGGAACCAACCAGGTCACCCTCGTCGGACCTTTCGCCGTCGGCGTGTTCGCCGATCCTTACACACCCGCGGGCGGCTCGCCCAATCCAAACAATTTCTGCGGCTCGGGGCCAACACCAACCGGATGTTCGGCGCCGCACGCTCCTGGATACCTTCATCTGGGTGACGCGGTAACTTTCAGCACCGGAGCCAGCCCGAGCTTCCCAGTCGGCAATGCGGCACCGGTTGCGATACCCACGGAGACGGTAACGATCACCGACGGGGGAAACACGGTCGGGTTCGACTTCACGTCGATTTTCACCCAGACGCCACCGGGTATCGTTGCGTCCGGGCCGTCGACAGCCGGATCTTTCCAGCTGGTCCTCGAGGGGGTCTTTGCGAGCGACACAGCCGGCGTTTACCTCGTGAACGGACAATCAGCCTCTCTGTCGATCACCTGCACTCAAACAAACACGACGGCAGCCATCGGTTGCGGGATGTCGATCGCCACCCCGGCAGCTGTCATTCCCGATCCCGAGCCCGCTTCCCTGGCAGTGCTCGGCTCTGCGCTGATCGGCTTCGGTGTGCTTCGCCGGCGCCGCAACAAGACATAGCAACGCCCATCTCGCTTCCGACAGAAGCGGCGCCGACGGCGCCGCTTTGTTTTTGCCGGCAGCGCGGTTGCCGCCAGCCGGGCCGCGCTTACACGGTCGCCACTGCGGCGACGCCGGCGAGCAGCTGCGTCACCGCCTCGCGCTGGAGGCCGCGGGTGACGAAGACGAGGCGCGATCGGTGGTCCTCGTCGGGCCACGCCTCAAGCTCGACCGGCGGGTGGGCGACGTGCTGGACAAAATGCACGACGACTGGCCCGCGGCATTCCGCGACCGCGAGCAACCCTTTGACCCGCAGCAGGTCGGGGCCGCGCAGCGCGGTCAGCACCGCCATCGCCTGCTCGAAGGCGGCCCAGGACAACGGCTCGTCGAAGATCAGCGAAAAGCTTTCGAGCCCATGCGTGTGCGCGACGCCGCCGAGGTCGAAGCGCTGCCGCGGCGCTGCCGGCTCGTCGAGCAGAAAGGACGGCGCGATGTCGCCGTTGACGGCGATCTCGACCGGGGCGGCGCTGAGCAAGGCCAGCCCTTCGATCAGCCGCCCGGTCGCGGCGGCGCCAGCGAGGTCGCTCTTGGTGACGACGATGCGGTCGGCGAGCGCCACCTGGTGCCGCGCCTCGGGCATGCGCTCGATGTTGCCGGCGCCGGCGACGGCGTCGACCACGGTGACCAGCGCCTGCAGATGAAACTCACGACCGAGCGCCCGGTCGGTGGCGAAGGTCTGCAGCACGGGACCCGGGTCGGCGAGGCCCGAGGTCTCGATCACGACGCGCTCAAAGCTCGGCACCACACCCCGAGCGCGGTCGGCGAACAGGGTACGCAAAGTCTCCTGCAAATCGGTGCGCACATTGCAGCAAAGGCAGCCGTTGCCGAGCAGCACCGTCACGTCGCTGCTCGACCGTAAGAGCGCCTGGTCGATACCGATCTCGCCAAATTCGTTGACGACGATCGCAGTGTTGGCGCCCTCGGGCTTACCGAGAAAAGCCCGGATCAGGGTTGTTTTTCCCGAGCCGAGAAACCCTGTCACCGCGACGACCGGCAGCCGCGGCCCGCGCGCGCGCCGCTGACGCCGGCCAAAAAGCGGCGCGTCCCTGCCGCCAAACAGCGAGGCCGCTCCACTCGCAACGGTCGATTTCAAAGGCGCAAATCCTTCCGAGCCGCGACTGCTCGCAGCCAGGGATCATACGACGTCGCAATCGAAGACCGGAACGGCAATCGGGGATGCGCGGTTCAGCGGCCGATTTGCGGGTGATCAGCCGTACGATCTTACCTCTTGGGACGACGCATTTTATGGGGTGCCGGAGAGCATGGCCCAGAGGATCGCCGCCCACAGGAGCGAAGACAACAGCAGCGCACCCGCCCACGACAGGAGCTTGATCCGCGCGGACGCAAGTCTTGGTGCCGATACCTCGGATTCAGGTGGGCATATCCGCGGGGCTGCACGATCGGCTCGCCGGCTGTGCTCGGCGGCATCGTGGACGACCGCCACGCCGGTAAATGCCTTCTGCCGATCGAGCCGCTCCAGAACCGCGGGCATAGCCAAGTCAGCCTCATCGCACCAACTCTCTTAATCTATTTCAAAGGAAACTCTGCGCGCGCGTCAAAAATGCGTATGGTCACGCCGGAACATCGCCCTTAAGGACGAACATTGACGGCAATCATTTGAGTACGCCATCACGGGCGGCGCGGCCCGAGTCTGCGGAATGGCGCGTTCCTTTTACCGAAACTGCCCTTGTCTCAAAAATCCATTTCGAGCGTGTAGAGCCCGCCGACATGGCGGTCGACGGTGTAGACGATCTGGCGCTCGTCGACGAAGACGTCGTTGATCTGGATCGCCCCGCTCGGCGCCCCCGCCGGAGGCTCCGGCACGAAATAGCCCACCTCGGCCGGCTGATACGGGTTTGAGGTGTCGTAGGCGCGCAGCCCGCCGTTGAAATAGGTCGCGAGCACGATGCGGTCGGATTTCCACGCGTTGGGCTTGGGCAGGTTCTCGTAAAGATTGTGGGCGCCGTAGCGGGCGCCGCGGCGCATGAAATTCTCTAGCGGCGGCAACGGGCAGGTCGAGATCGGCACCGGGTTGGTTTCGCTCCGCCCGTCGACGACCCAGACGAGCTTTGGCCAGTCGGCACCCTCGGTGCGGGTGCACTCGTCGCTGACGATCAGGAGATTGCGGTCAAAGAACGGCACCACCGTGTGGGTGAAGCCGAAATAGGGCGGGTGGTAGTCCCAGCGCGAGACCATCTTGGGATGCGCCTTGTCGGCGATGTCGAGGATAACGAGGCCGCCATCGATATAGCCGAGATAGGCGCGGTCCGGGCGCTCGGGATAGACGTTGGTGTTGTGCGGGCGAAACCCGGTGTCGGCATTCTCAGGGTGGCGTTCGGGCGGCGGCGCGCTGTCGCCCTGACGGGTGCCGGGCAGCCACCAGCGGCCCACCTCGAACGGCTTCGACGGGTTCTTCACGTCGATGATGCGATAGAACTGGTCGTCCTTGGGATGGGTCGGCTCGAAGTCGGCCGCGCCCGAGCTCATGTGGATGTATTCGCCGTCGGCGAACCACAGCTGATGGACGCCGCGCGAATTCGGCCCCGAGCAGTCGAAGAATGTGATCGAGCGCGGGTTCTCGGGCACCGAAATGTCGAACAATTCGAACCCTGCGGGCTGCAGGCCCTGATGCGTGGTCTGGTAGGCGACGGCCATGATGTCGCCGACCGTCTCCAGCGAGTTCGAGCGCATATGCGATTGCGGCAGGTCGCGGCGGGCGACGATCTTGGGCGCGCGCGGGTCGCTCACGTCGATGGCGGTGAAGTTCTTCGGCGCGCTCTCATGGGCGAGCCAGAGGATGCGGCGGCCGTCCTTGGCGATCTGGATCGACATGCCTTCGCCGATCCCGCCGAAGCCGTCGAGCTCGTGGTGCGCCAGCTGGCGGAAGTTCCAAATCGCCGTCTCGGCCATGCGTCGTCTCCCTCAGGGGTTGTAGATCCAGAAATCCGCGATCAGCCGCGCGCCCGGCGCCGGCATCGCGGGTGGCGTCTGGACGCACACAAAAGGATGTGGTCGACCGTCGGTAGACTGCGACCAGGCCCGCGCGATCCCGGCGAAATCGCCGATGCCGGCGACGAAATACTGGGCGCGCAGGGTCTGCGTCATATCCGTTCCGGTGGCTTTGCACAATGCTTCGGCATAGCCCAGGACCGCCCTCGCCTGCACATAGCCCGCGTGCGACAGCCCGTCGAAGGCCGGCGACCTCCCGTTGCCGACGACATGGCTGTCCTCGCCGACCGGCATCAGCCCGGACGGCAACAGGAATTCCCCGGCCCGAATGCAGGGCCCGTAGGCGGCCATCGCCGGGATGCCGGCCTCGACAATCTGCTTGCGGCGCCTGGCGCCGTCGGTCAGCGCCAGTAGATTGATCTCGACGATGCCACCGACGGTGGCGAAGGATTTGGTCGGCACCACGGTCAGCGCGCAAGGGATCTCGGCGAAATGCCCCTTCCACACATCGATGAAATCGGGGAAATCCTCGGTCTTCTCGATATAGACCTGGGCCTTGAGCGCCTGCGGCAATGACGAACCTGCCGCCGCCAGGGCCGGCGTCAGCCGGTCGCGGATCAGGAATTCGGTCTGCTTGCGGATCTCTGAGCCGCCCCAGCGGGCGTGGTCCGGGACGTGGGCGCGCGGGTCGAGCGCGCGGTCGCCGCCACTCGCCATCTGCCCGGCGACAAAGACGAATTCGTCGCAGACCACGGCCGGCGCATAGCCCGACCAGCTCGGCGAGGTGACCCCCTCGGGCGCAACCCGGCGGATCGCCCGGCCCTCGCCCGGAACGACCGCGATCAGCGAGGCGGAGATGCCGCTCACGGCGGCAAAGCAGCGCTCCATGACCACCGAGGTGCTGGGTGGAATGTAATCGCCGAACTCGGCGCGGCGCGCCAGGTGGTACGGGTCGACCGCGGCCGGCGTCGGATAGTACTGGTCGAGCCGCACCCCGTTTGTAAGATCGGAGCCGAATTCGCGCAGCATCCCTTGCATCCGGCGCAGGATGAAATCGCCTTCACGCCGCCAGCGCGGCCGGCCGAAGGACGGAAACCCCGGCGGACCCGCCACCTCCTCGCCGAACCCGGCGGCAAAGTCGAACGCCTCGTGCCCGTTAAGAAAAATCCACGGCCCGGCCTTGACCGCGGCGGCGAAGGCGATCCCGCTGCCGACCAGGTCCGGCACCGCCCGCACCTCGATCGCCGACATCCTACCCCCTCGACCGTGACCGGGCCGTTTCCGTCCCCGGCAGCCTCGCGCCGCGAGACTGCCCCCGTCAAGCGGGGCCGCGTTTGAACTCGGCATCCCGCGCCTCTAGAATGGCCGCCGGTGAACTTCAGCAAAGGAGCAGGTCGATGATCTTCGAGATGCGAACCTACCGCTTGCAGCCGGGATCGGTGCCCGAAGTCGAGAAGCGGTTTGGTGAGGCGCTGACCGACCGCGTCAAGGCGTCGCCGCTCGGCGCTTTCTTTCACACCGAGGTCGGGCCGCTGAACCAGATCATCCACATCTGGCCCTATGACGATTTGCAGCACCGCAGCCGGGTGCGCTCCCAGTCGATCCCGAACTGGCCGCCCAAGATCCAGGAATTCATCGTCGAGATGGAAAGCAAGGTCTTTAACGCGGCGCCGTTCTGCCCGCCCTTTACACCGCGCCAGCACGGCAACCTTTACGAGATCCGGACCTATACGATGCTGCCGGGCGTCGCCGGGCAGGTGGTCGAGCGCTGGGCCGAGCGGATACCGGGGCGGGTCAAGCTGTCGCCGCTGGCGGCCGCCGGCCACACCGAGCTCGGGCCCTTGAACCAGTGGATCCACATCTGGGCCTACAAGGACGCCAACGAGCGCGCCCATATCCGTGAGGAGTCGCGCAAGGACGGCACTTGGCCGCCCAATACCCGCGGCATGTTCGTCAAGCAGGAAAACCAGCTCGTCGTGCCGGCATCGTTTTCGCCGCTGCGCTGAGCGGGCTCGCCGTTGCGCTGAGACCCTCACCCTCCCGCCCCCCGCTCGCGGGGGGCGGGTTGGGGCGCGGAGCCGCCGCCGAAGAGGTTCAGAATATTGTCGAAGAGCCCGCCCGCGGCGCGCGGCGCTTCGGCCACGGCCCCAACCGGGGGCAAGGGCGCGCTCGGCAATGGCCGCACCGGCATCGACTTTGTCGCCGCCAGCATGAAGCGGCGCCAGGCCTGGGCCGGCAACGAACCGCCGGTCACCTTGTTCATCGGCTTGTTGTCGTCGTTGCCGAACCAGACGCCGGCCACGAGGTCGGCGGTATAGCCGATGAACCAGGCGTCGCGGTAGTCCTGCGTCGTGCCGGTCTTGCCGGCGGCCGGGCGCGGCAACGCTGCGCTCTTTCCGGTGCCGTGGGAGATAACCCCGCTCAGCATATCGTTCATCTCGCCGACGAATTCCGCGCTCGCGACGGTTCCCGGGCCGGAGCCGGCGCGGCGGAACACGATCTTGCCGGCGCTGTCGCGGATCTCGGCGATGCCGTAGGGCCACACCCCGGTCCCGCCATTGGCGAACGGCGCGTAGGCGGAGACGAGCTCCAAGAGATTTACCTCGTTGGTGCCGAGCGCCAGGCTCAGCTCCGGCGCCAGCGGCGAGGCGATGCCGAGCCGGTGCGCCACCGCGACGACCCGGCGGATGCCGGCGCGCTGCGCCACCTGCACGGAGATCGTGTTGATCGACTGGGCCAACCCTTCGGCCAGGGTCATCTCGCCCTGATATCGCTTGGTATAGTCGCGCGGCTGCCAGTTGCCGACCCGGACCGGGGCGTCGACAAAACGGTCCTCCGGCCGCAGCCCCGCTTCGAGACCGGCGAGGTAGACGAAGGGCTTGAACGCGGAGCCGGGCTGGCGTTGCGCCTGCGTCGCCCGGTTAAACTGGCTCTCGCCATAATCGAGCCCGCCGACCATGGCGCGCACCGCACCATCGGGCGACATCGCCACCAGCGCGCCTTCGCCGGCCATGGCCTTGGCGCCGTCGCGGGCAATCGTGTCGGCGACGGCGGTCTCGGCCTCGGCCTGGAGCCTGGTATCGAGCGTGGTCAGCACGGTCAGGTCGCGGCCGCTGCCGCCGGCGAAATCGGAGAGCCGCTCGGCGATCCAATCAGCGAAATAACGGGCGCCGGGCCTCGCGATCACGACGGCGCTGAGCGAGGTTTCTCCTTGGCCGGCAGCCCGCGCATCGTTCGCGCCGATAAAGCCGGCCTCGACCATGTTGGCGAGGACCTGGGCCGCCCGCGCCGCCGTCCGGTCGCGGTCGCGGGTCGGATTGAACCGGGTCGGGGCCTTCAAGAGCCCGGCGATGACGGCGCATTCGTAGAGGTTCAATCCAGTCGCCGACTTGCCGAAATAACGGTGCGCGGCGGCGTCGACGCCATAGGCGCCGGCGCCGAGATAGACGCGGTTCAGATAGATTTCGAGAATCTGGTCCTTGGTAAAGCGGTGCTCGAGCCACAGCGCCAGCAGGGTCTCGCGGATCTTGCGGCCGAAGCTGCGCTCGGGGGTCAAGAACAAATTCTTGGCTAGCTGCTGGGTGATCGTACTGCCGCCCTGGACGACATGCCCGGCCGAGAAATTGGCGAAGGCGGCGCGGGCGAGCCCGAAGGGATCGACGCCGAAATGGCTGTAGAAGCGGCGGTCCTCGGTGGCGATCACCGCCTGCGGCAGGCAGTGCGGCATTTCCTTCAAGGTCAGCGGCTGGCCGAACAAATCACCAAGGGTGGTCAAGAGCGAGCCGTCGGCGGCGAGGATGGCGACGCTCGGGCGGCGCTCGCTCCTGGTCAATTGGCCGGTGTCGGGCAGGCTCAGCGCAAAATAGGTGAGCGCCCCGCCGCCGAGGATCGCCATCCACAACGCCAACAGGACGCCGAGCTTGACCAGCCCCGAGAGCATGCCCCGGCCCCTGCCGAACCCTCGCCGCGGCGGCCGACGCAGAGATCGCCGACCGGGGCGGCGGGCGGGAGTGGTGCGCTCGGCTGGGTCGGCGCGCAGCCTCGGCTCAGGCATCGACACCGATCATCGCCATGGCACTTTTCCCCTCCCCTGTATCACCCACCGGTTCCCGCCTATCCCCCTGTGGTTTATTATCGGCGAACTGTGGCAACGGTTCGACAATTTCGATCGTGTTACAATCCCGGAACCGCTTGCGGCGGCCAATCGTTCTATCCAGGCGCGATGCGGAGGGCGCCGCTCGGGTGGGATCAAGCCAGGGGAAAGAAATGATGTCTCGGATTGCGGCAATCGCACTTTTCATAGCGGTGGCGCCGGGTGCGGCCTGGGCGCAGGGGTCGACCAACCTCGCCGAGATCAATGCGTGCCTCTGCCTGCAGCAGGCGGTGGCGACGTTGTCGGCGGACATGTCGGGTAAAACTCAGACGCTCGACGCGGTGCGAAGGGAACTCGCAAACCTCGACGCGCAACTGGTCAGCGACCGGCCGCGGGTCGAGGTCAACAATCCCGATTCGGTCGGCCGCTACAAGGCGCTGCTCGAGCACCGCGACGACGTCTACCGGCAATCGGTCGGGTCGGTCGTTACCGACGCGGATCAAGCGGTCGCCCGCTACAACGCGCGGGTCAACGAATACAATGCCCGGTGCGCCAACCACCCGTTCGATTCACAAATGATGGCCGAGGTCCAGGCGCATCTCTCCTGCCCGCCGCTGCAGTAACGATAGTCAGCCGGCAGGCTCCGGATAGAGCGCCTCCGGCGCCACCAGCGGCTCGGCGATGACAGCCCAGCCGCCGTCGCGCCAGGCCCGGAAAAAGCAGCTGCGCCGCCCGGTATGGCAGGCCACACCCTGCTGGTCGACCAGCAGCAGCACCGCGTCGCCGTCGCAATCGAGATGCAGCTCGCGCAACAATTGCACCTGCCCCGAGGTCTCGCCCTTGCGCCACAGCCTTTCCCGCGAGCGCGACCAGTAGCAGGCGCGCCCCTCGGTCAGGGTGGCGCGCACCGCCTCGCGGCTCATCCACGCCAGCATCAGGACTTCGCCGGTGTCGTATTGCTGGGCGATCACCGGCACCAGCCCGTCAGGGCCGAATTTGATCAGGGCCAGCGCCCGCTCGATCGTGTCGTTCACTGCCGCCGCCCTTCCGCCGATTGCCGCGCCGCAATCCTCGGATTAGGGTGGCGCCGCGCGAAAAGCAATGCGAACAGGTCGGGGCGCCTCGTCACTTGGCTGACACGATCCTAGAGACCCGCGGCCTGACCAAGGAGTTCCGCGGTTTCACGGCGGTGCAGGGGGTGGACCTCGAAATCCGCCGCGGCACGATCCACGCCCTGATCGGCCCGAACGGAGCCGGCAAGACGACCGTCTTCAATCTATTGACAAAGTTTCTCGAACCCTCGGCCGGACAGATCCTCTTCAACAGCCGCGACATCACCGCCGCGCGGCCGGCCGAGATCGCGCGGCGTGGGATCGCCCGCTCGTTCCAGATCTCGGCCGTGTTCGCGCATCTGGGGGTGCGCGAGAATGTCCGCGTGGCCTTGCAGCGAAAGCTCGGCAATTCCTTCCACTTCTGGCGGTCTGGTCGGGTTTTGGACCGCCTCGACGCGCGGACCGAGGAATTGCTCGACGCGGTCGGCCTCGCCGGATTTGGCGAGGCTTTGGCGGTCGAGCTGCCCTATGGGCGAAAGCGCGCGCTCGAAATCGCCACCACCCTGGCGCTCGATCCCGAGTTGCTGCTGCTCGACGAGCCGATGGCGGGGCTCGGCCTGGAGGACATCGGCCGGATCTCGGCCTTGATCCGCAAGGTGTCGGCCGACCGCACCATCCTGATGGTGGAGCACAATTTGTCGGTGGTAGCCGATCTTTCCGACCGGATCACGGTCTTGACCCGCGGCCGCATCCTGGCCGAAGGCGATTACGCCGCCGTCTCGAACAATCCCGAGGTGGTCGAAGCCTATATGGGCACCGGCCATGCCTGAGCCGGCGCCGGCGCGCGAATTGCTGCGGGTCGAGGATCTGCACGCCTGGTACGGCGAATTGCACATTTTGCACGGCATCAGCTTTGCCGTCGGCGAAGGCGAGGTGGTGACCTTGCTGGGCCGCAACGGCGCCGGCAAGACGACAACCCTGAAGGCGATCATGGGGATCGTGCCGCAGCGGCGAGGCTCGGTCGCCTTTCGCGGCGGCGAGCTCGTCGGCCTGCCGTCGAACCGGATCGCCCGGCGCGGCATCGCCTATTGCCCGGAGGAGCGGGGCATCTTTTCGAGCCTCGATGTCGAGGAAAACCTGCTGCTGCCGCCGGTGCTGCTGCCGGGGGGCATGAGTGTCGGCGAGATCTACGCGATCTTCCCCAACCTCGAAGAGCGGCGCCACAGCCAGGGCACCAAGCTTTCGGGCGGCGAGCAGCAGATGCTGGCGATCGGCCGCATCCTTCGGACTGGCGCCACCCTGTTGCTGCTCGACGAGCCGACCGAGGGCCTGGCGCCGGTCATCGTTCAGCAGATCGGCGCGGTCATCCGCACGCTGAAGCAGAAGGGCTTTACGATCCTTCTGGTCGAGCAGAATTTCCGCTTTGCCGCGACCGTCGCCGACCGCCACTATGTCGTCGAGAACGGCCGCACTGTCGACATGATCCACAACGAGGAGCTGCCGCAGAACCTCGGCAAGCTGCAGCAATATCTCGGGGTGTGAGCAACTTTGCGAAAGGATATCAGATGAAGATCACCGCCCTCGCCGTGCTCGCCGCCCTCTTGATGGCGGCCGCGCCGGCCTCCGCCCAGATCTCGGGCGATGTCGTCAAGCTCGGTGTCCTCACCGACATGTCGAGCCTATATGCCGATCTTTCCGGCCCGGGCTCGGTCGAGGCGGCGCGGATGGCGATCGCCGATTTCGGCGGCGCCGTCGACGGCAAGAAGATCGAGCTGATCAGCGCCGACCATCAGAACAAGCCGGATATCGGCTCGGCGATCGCCACCCAATGGTTCGACAACGACGGCGTCGACGCGATCGTCGACGTGCCGACCTCGAGCGTGGCGCTGGCGATCCAGGAGATCGCCCGCAACAAGAAAAAGGTGTTCCTGATCTCGGGTGCGGCCTCGTCGGACCTGACCGGCAAGGCCTGCTCGCCGACCTCGATCCACTGGACCTACGACACCGTGGCGCTGGCGAACGGCACCGGCGGCGCGGTGGTCAAGGCGGGCGGCGACACCTGGTTCTTCATCACCGCCGACTATGCCTTCGGCCATGCCCTCGAGCGCGACACGACGAAGGTCGTCGAGGCCGCCGGCGGCAAGGTGCTGGGCTCGGTCAACGTGCCGCTGAACAATGCCGATTTCTCGTCATTCCTTTTGCAGGCGCAATCCTCGAAGGCAAAGATCATCGGCCTCGCCAATGCCGGCGGCGACACGATCAACTCGATCAAGCAATCGGCCGAGTTCGGCATCGTCGCCGGCGGTCAGAAGCTCGCCGGGCTCCTCGTCTTCATTTCCGACATCCACAGCCTCGGACTTCAAACCGCGAACGGCCTGCAGCTGACCTCTGCCTTCTATTGGGACCAGAACGACCAGACCCGCGCCTGGTCCAAACGCTTTTTCGACAAGATGAAACGTCAACCGACGATGGTGCAGGCGGGGGTCTATGGGGCGATCACGGACTACCTGAACGCGATCAAAAAAACCGCCAGCGACGACGGCCCGACCGTCGTCAAACAGATGAAGGCGACGCCGGTCAACGACTTCATGACCAAGAACGGCAAGATCCGCGAGGACGGCACCCTGGTCCGCGACATGTACCTGTTCGAGGTCAAGAAGCCCTCGGAATCGAAGGGCCCGTGGGATTATTACAAGCAGATCGCGGTGATCCCCGGCGAGGAGGCCTTCAAGCTCCCCGGCCCCAACCAATGCCCGCTGGTCAAGGGCTGAGCTTGCACTTCCGACCGACGCTCCTGTCATTAGACTAGAGCATGATCCTAAGAGTCTGAATCAAAAAGATATTCCTACGCACTCGGTTTTGTGATTTAAGATGCTGGCTGGGGTTTGGGGGCCAGCATCGAATGGCAAGACCCTATTCACAGGATCTGCGCGATCGAGTGGTTGCGGCGGTGGCGGGCGGTCGAACTTGTCGGGCGGCGGCGGCGCTGTTTGGGGTCAGCGTCGCCAGCGCGGTGAAATGGTCGCAACGGTGGCGGGCCACCGGCAGCGCGGCAGCCATGCCGATGGGGGGACGGCGGCCGCTGCGGGTGATGGCCGCGCGCGAATGGCTGTTGGCACGGATTGCCGAAAAGCCGGATCTGACCTTGCGGGCGGTGATGGCCGAACTGGTCGAACGCGGCACGCCGGCGAGCTATGGCGCGGTGTGGCGCTTCTTCAAGCACGAGGGCATCACCTTTAAAAAAAAGCCTGCACGCCAGCGAGCAGGACCGCGCCGACATCGCCCGTCGGCGCGCCCGCTGGAAGAGGCATCAGGGCCGGCTTGACCCCACGCGCCTGGTGTTCATCGACGAGACCTGGGCCAAGACCAACATGACCCGCCGGCACGGGCGCTGCAGCCGCGGCGCGCGGCTGGTCGCCAAGGTGCCGCACGGCCGCTGGCGCACGCTGACCTTTCTGGCGGCGCTGCGCCATGACCGGATCACCGCGCCCTGCGTCATCGACGGGCCGATCAACGGCGCCAGCTTTCGCGCCTATGTCGAGCAGTTCCTGCTGCCCACACTCAGCCCCGGGGACATCGTCGTCATCGACAATCTCGGCAGCCACAAGGGCAAGGCGGTGCGCCGCCTGGTCCGCAGCGCCGGCGCCAAGCTGTTCTTCCTGCCGCGCTACTCGCCGATCTCAATCCGATCGAGCAGCTCTTCGCCAAGCTCAAGACCCTGCTGCGCAAAACCGATCCGCGCACGATCGAGGCCACCTGGCACGGCATCGGCAGTCTTCTCGACCGCTTTACCCCAAAGCAATGCGCCAATTACCTCGCCAATGCCGGCTATGCTTCAGCCTAACAGGATCATGCTCTAGTCTAAGGTTTCTGTGGAGGCCGTAACCCTTGGACCAGCGACGGAAGCGCTTCCGCAGCCTCGGGTTCGGCGTCGGGGTATGCGCGTTCATCGTCCGGGAGAAATCCCAGAAGGAAGTCGGCCGCCTTGCCTGCCTGCGACGCAGCACGGACGATGGCGCGGTTGTCCTCGCGCAGCACCTTCAGCCAGGAGGCAATGTAATAGGCATGACGTACCGTCGGCACGATGCCGAGCGACGCGCAGCAGAAGGCGGCGTTCATCTCGGCCACCAGTTCCTCGAAAGCGTATTTCTTCGAGCCGAAGGAGCCGAAAAAATCGCGGTTCAGCCGGTGGGGTGCGCCGCTCGCCTGCCCAAGATCGTGAACGGCGGTGCGATGCCAGTTGATCGGCACAAAATCGGCTTGCGGCGGGTGCACCGTAATCGCTCGGTGAGGAGCGCCTGCCGCTGATCGTCGCTTGGCGCGATGATCGGGGCATGGCGAGGACAGGAAGAGAAGTGTCCGCCAATGGATTGGTGGACACCAAGCGAAGCCCGAGCGCACCCAAGCGTCGGCGATGGTCTGCGGCGTTGAAGCGTCAGATCGTATCGGAGACGCAGGAGCCGCAGGCGTCGGTTTCGATGGTGGCGCGGCGCCATGACGTGAACGCCTACTAGCTGTTCAAGTGGCGGCGGGAGATGGCGCCGAAGGCCACGTCTGGGGTGAGCGAGGGCGTTACCATGCTGCCGGTGGAGATCGCGCCGGAGCGCGCGGAACCGCGGCGGCGGGCGTGGCGATCTGATCAAACTGTTGTGGTGGGACGGCGACGGGCTGTGCCTGTTCGCCAAGCGGCTGGAGCGGGGACGGTTCGTGTGGCCGCGCGCCGAAGCGAGTGTGGCGGTGCTGACCCGGGCGCAATTGTCGATGCTGCTGGAGGGGATCGACTGGCGACAGCCGGTGCGCACCAGCCAACCGGAGCTGGCCGGCTGAGACTGCGGCAGTTTAACTCACCCCCTGGTTGAGCGGCGGCAAGCCTCGGCGATGTGCGATAATCGGGCCCGTGACGATCGCGCCCGAAGCCCTGCCCGACGAACCCGCCGCACTGAAGCGCATCATCGCAGCGATGGCCCAGGACGCGGTCAACGCCCAGGCCGAGATCGCCAGCTGAAGTTCCAGCTGGCCCGCTACCGGCGGGCCGAGTTCGGGCGCTCGTCGGAGAAGCTGGCGCGCGAGGCCGAACTGCTCGAGCTGGCGCTCTACCGCCAGGCCTAGATTTATGCGCGCGAGGGGGTGATCCTGGAAACCTCGACCCTGTCAGGCTGGGTCGGGGCAACGGCGGCGCACCTCAAGCCGCTGTCGATGCGCTCGCCGCCGAAGTGATGGCTTCGGAGACCCTGCATGTCGACGACACGCCGGTGCCGGTGTTGGCGCCGGGCACCGGCAAGACCGAGACCGAGCGGCTGTGGGTCTATGTCCGCGATGAGCGGCCTTTCGCCGGTGGGCGGCCGCCGGCGGCGCTGTTCCGTTATTCGCAGGACCGCAAAAGCCTGCCCTCGCGAAAGCGGGGGGCGAGCATCCGCGGGCCCACCTGAAGGAGTTCGCCGGCGTCATCCATGCCGGCGGTGCCGCCTGTCCTCGGGCCGGCCGTCGGCCGGACCCGTGGGCCGGGTTCAACGAGCTGTTCGCCGGCGACCGGATCACCGAAGCCGCGTGTTGGGCCCATGTCCGGCGCAAATTCTTCGATGTCCATGCCGCCACGGCCTCGCCGATCGCCAAGGAGGCGCTCGACCGTATCGGCCAGCTCTATGGCGTCGAGGAGACGATCAAAGGCCTGCCGCCGAGCACCGGCGGCAAGAACGCCAACAGCGATCAAAGCCGGTCGCCGAGGCACTGGCAGCTTGGGCGGTCGAGACCACGCGCAAACTCTCGCGCAAATCCGAGCTCGCCGCCGCCTTCCGCTATATGCGCGGCCACCGCACCGCGCTCGGCCGCTGCTTCGACGACGGCCGCCTGGCGCTCGATAACAACCCGGCCGAGCGCCGCAAGAATTATCTCTTCGCCGGCTCGCACGCCGGTGGTCACCGCGCCGCAGCCCTCTACTCGCTGATCGAGAGCGCCAAGCTCAACCGCCTCGATCCGCAGCACTACCTCGCCGACGTCCTCGCCCGCATCGCCGACCACCCCGCTCGGGCGATCGCCCAGCTGCTCCCCTGGAACTGGCAACCCGCCGGCCTCGAGCGCCCTGCCGCCTGACCTGGCGTCCTCCCCGAACGGCTACGACCCAACAGGCAGGCGGCCGAAATCGTCCGCAGGCTGGTCGACTCGTCCGAAGCGGCAGGAAAACCCTGTCGGTAAGCCTCTACGGCCGCCTGCTGGCGTTCTGGCGATAGCGAAAAAGCAAAATGCCGCTCGATGAGAGCGGCGTTCCGGTGCAAGTAACGCTGG
>CAWAFE010000011.1:0-34920 GCA_963781215.1 uncultured Alphaproteobacteria bacterium | reverse complement strand
TACTCCGATCGCTATGTGTTCTCACCCTCTCCGCGTTATTAGTGACCGAACTTGTCGGGGCCTTTAGCGAGCGCTCCGATGCAAAGCTTGTGCTCCGCACACGGGCCACCTCCAAATCCATCCATGCCACCCCGCCCTGGCAGGTTCAGCACGATTGGACCACGCAGTCCGACCGCGAGGCGGTGCTGCGGAAGCTGTTGTTGCGCATTTCCGACGAGCCGCGTGTCAATCTAGATGACGACACGCCGCATCGGCGCATCCTAGTTTTCAAATGGGAAGGGGCCACTCTTGAGCTAGACTCTCGATCAGGGGGTGGGGCCCTGGCAGCCTGCGGACCGATGCCGCTTCGATTTCGGCCAGTCGCCAGAAGACCAAACTCAGACCCTGCTAAAGGCGCCGATACGAGTAACGAACACTGCCTTGAGCACCTATGTCGTAATCCGCAAGCTATCGGGAGATCACGCCTAGCTTGCCCGCTCGATTACAGCATCGAGCCGAGGACGCGGTCGGGCGGGCGGTGGCCGTCGGCGAAGGTCTTGATGTTGACGATGACCCGCTCGCCCATCGCGATCCGGCCCTCGATCGTCGCCGAGCCCATATGCGGCAGCAGCACGACATTATCGAGCGCGCGCAGCCGCGGGTCGATCGCCGGCTCGTGCTCGAACACGTCGAGCCCGGCGCCGGCGATCGCGCGGGCTTCGAGCAATCCGATCAATGTCTCCTCGTCGACGAGCTCGCCGCGTGCGGTGTTGACCAGGATCGCCTGCGGCCGCAACAGCCGCAGCCGGCGCGCCGACAAGAGGTGATAGGTCGCCGGTGTGTGCGGGCAGTTGACCGAGACGATGTCCATATGGGCGAGCATTTGGTCGAGGCTCTCCCACCACGTCGCCTCGAGCGCGGCCTCGACATCCTCCGCCACCGGGCGGCGGTTGTGGTAGTGGACCGAAAGCCCGAAGCCCTTGGCGCGGCGGGCGAGTGCCATGCCGATCCGGCCCATGCCGACGATCCCCAGCCGCTTGCCCCAGATCCGCTGGCCGAGCATCGAGGTCGGGCCCCAGCCGGCCCAGCCGCCGCCGCGGATCAGTCTTTCTCCCTCGGCAAGCCGGCGCGAGACCGCGAGGATCAGCGCCATCGTCATGTCGGCGGTGTCCTCGGTCAACACACCCGGCGTGTTGGTCACGACGATGCCGCGCTGCTGCGCCGCCGCCAGATCGACGTGGTCGACGCCGGTTCCGAAGGAGGCGATCAGCCTCAGCCCCGGCCCGGCCGCGGCCAGCACCTCGGCGTCGATTCGATCGGTGACCGTCGGCACCAGCACGTCGGCGGCGCCAGTCGCGGCGATCAGCTCGGCCTTGCTCAATGGCTTATCGTTCAAGATTGAGCCGGCATGCGAAAAGTTCCATCATCCGGGTCTCGACCGGATCCGGGAGCTTGCGGGTGACAATCACAAGTGGCCGTTTCGACCGCATGGCGGCATCGTCCGCAGAGGGTGCACCCCGGCATTAGCAACAGGCGGGGCGGGATGTCCAGGCGGCACAGCGATCATGCCCTGCGCGCCGGCGTCGCGGCGGCGCTGCTGGCTGCTGCCATCGCGCTGGCGCTGCCCGCCTCGGCGGCGGAAACCACGCCGGACGAGAAATTGCCGCGCTTTGTCAGCCTGCGCTCGGATCAGGTCAACCTCCGCGTCGGCCCCGGCGGCAACTACCCGATCCAATGGGTGCTGACGCGCAAGGAGATGCCGGTCGAAATCCTCAAGGTCTTCGAGCACTGGCGGATGATCCGCGACTGGCAGGGCACCGAGGGCTGGGTGCACGAGCGCATGCTGACCGGCAAGCGCGGCGTCGTCGTCCAGGGCGGGATCCGGGCATTGCATCGCCGCCCCGACCCGGCCTCGCCGGTCGTTGCCCGCGCCGAGGCCGGGGTCGTCGCCCGGCTCGCCGAATGCCAGGGCGGCTGGTGCCGGATCGAGGCGGCCGACATCGCCGGCTGGGTGCAGCGGGCCGATGTCTGGGGGGTCTATCCCGACGAAACCGTGCAATAGGCCGGCGAGTGCGCCGGCACGGCTGAACGGGAGACGATGGACGCCTCGGGCTGGCGCGCCGATTGGGCCTGGAGCCTGCCGCTGATCGTGCTGACGGTAGTGATCCATGTCCTCGGCCTCGGTTTGATCAACGAGAGGGTCGCCCAGGTGTGGAGCGAGACCATGCAGCGCCGCCATCTGACGGCGGTCTTTGCGTTCGTCATGGGGGGTGTGGTCCTGCTGATCACCTTGCTGCACGCGACGGAGGCCATTATCTGGGCGCTCGCCTACTGGCTCCTGGGTGCGTTGCCTGACACCCGATCGGCCGTCCTCTATTCGCTCGGCGCGATGACGACCTACGGCAACTCGGGCTTCGAGCTGAAAGACCACTGGCGACTGATGGGAGCGCTGGAGGCGTTGAACGGCATGCTGCTGTTCGGGCTGACCACCGCCTTTCTGTTCGCGATGATCGAGAAGCTCTGGCCGATCGGCGCCAGGCGCCGCCGCCGCGACCGGTGACACGGCCCTCGCCGCCGACAGCGCAAGGGCGGTAATATCTCCGCGACACCAGGAGGAAGCCCGCAATGCTGTTCAAATGCTTGGCCCCCGGCGCGCAGATTCCCGGGCGTTTTCCGGGGCCGGCCCATGCCCGCGGCAAATGGTTCACCGTCGACATCCACTGCCATGTGCTGACCCCGAAGGCGGCCGAGATGGTCGCCGGCAATGCCGCCGCCACCACCCATCCGCGCGAGGTCTATGCCAACGAGCGCACCCGCGAGGTCAACCGGCAGCAGGCCGAGCGCAACCGCGTCCAGTTCAGCTCGGTCGAAAAGCGGCTCGAGGACATGGACCGGATGGGGATCGACATCCAAGCGATCTCGCCGTCGCCGAACCAGACCTATTACGGCGCCGACCCCGATCTGGGGATCGCCACCGCGCGGGTCGTCAACGACAACCTCGCCGATATCGTCGGCCGGCATCCCGACCGCTTCACCGCGCTCGGCACGGTGCCGTTCCAGGCGCCGGACTTGGCCGTCGCCGAGCTCGACCGGCTGAACAAATCATTGGGCTTCCGCGGCATCGAGATCGCCACCAATGTCGGCGGCGAGGATTTGTCGGCCGCTCGTTTCCGCAAGATCTTCGCCCGCATCGAGGAGCTAGGCCTCCTCGTCTTCATGCATCCCACTGGCTTCCCCGAGGCGCGCCGCTTCGCCGACCACTACCTCGTCAACGTGATCGGCAACCCGCTCGATACCACGGTCGCGGTGCACCACCTGATCTTTGGCGGGGTGCTGAACGACCACCCCAATTTGAAGCTCGTGCTGTCGCACGGCGGCGGTTATCTGCCGGCCTATTCAGGGCGCATCGATCATGCCGCCTCGGCCCGGCCGGATACCTGCGAACAGATCCACCGGATGCCGACGGCCTATCTGAAACGGCTCTATTTCGATACCATCGTCTACACCCACCATCAGCTCGAATATCTCGTCGACCAGTACGGCGCCGATCATGTGCTGATGGGCACCGATTACCCGGCAGACATGGGCGAGATCGACCCGATCGGCTTTGTCGAGGGCGCCCGTGGTCTCGACGACACCGAGCGCCGCGCCATCCTCGGCCGCAACGCCGCACGGCTCCTCAACCTCGAAATCCCGGCGCGAGGGAGTTGACCGCCGCCCTCGCCTAGCGCGCTCGAACGAGTTCGAAGCGGCGGTCGATCAGGTCCGGGTCGTCGAAGTGGCGGCGCCCGATAAAGGCGGTGGCGTGGCGTCCCCATTGCCGCATCGCGCCAGCCTCGTCGATCCCCATCGGCCAATAGATGAGCCGCTCGGCGCGCTCGGTGCCGGGCACGATCCCGTCCGGGCCAAAGGCGCTGTGGCTGCCGCCGGCGGCGCTCGGCAAGGCGCGCAGATCGTCGTCCTCGGCAAATCGATACGGGACGCCGGGGCCGCCGCGGTCGAAGCCGAGACCCACGATATAGTGCGAGCCGCTCGCGACCCGCACCACCAGCCGCTGCGAGGCGTCGACCGCCGGCAATATCAGCGGCACGAAGGCCCATTCTATACCGGGCTCGGGCGAGGGCCGTTTGGCCACCCGCGCGGTCGGGAAGAACATGTGGTAGCAACCGCAGGGGTGGATTGAATCATAGACCAGCGGGCTCCCTTCAGGGTCGAGGGTGACGCGGAAGACGAGGCCGTCGAGCCTTCCCGCCAAAAGGTCGAAGGGTCCGGTCGCGGGCCGCTCGGGAAACCAGATCGTGTAAACGAGTTGGACCAGCGCATGGCTGCCCCAACGGGTCAGCGCCAGGCGCCGGTAGGCGATCGGACGCGCGGCATCGACCTGCGGCGACGGCCCCTTCCCCCAGAAGAGCGGCCCGAAGCGGTCGTCACTGCCGGCGGTCTCGATCTCGAAGACCGGGGCGAAGCTTTGCAACAGCGCCGTGCGGTCAGCAGGGCTGAAATGCGGGATCCCGAGCCGGTCCGCCCGGCCGTGTGCCAGAATCGCCCGCACCCTCGCCGCCCCCAGCGGACGCCCGGCGGGCGCGTAGCGGATTGCCTCCGCTGCGGGATCGTCGCTCGCGGCTTCGCGGCGAAAGGCGTCAATCGTTTCGATGTGCCAGCGCGCTACACCGATCGAGAACGGTATGCCGGCGATCGGGTAGAGCCCCAGGACCCGGTTCCATTCGAGATAATCGTCGGGTACATGCGCGCGCCCGACCAATTCGGCGGCCTGCGCCGGCGACGCCAAATCCCTTCGGCCGAGCTCCTCGGCGCACCGGTCGCTTCGCGCCGCGGCCGATGCAGCGTCGGGGACGCCCAGATATTCGAGCTGCGCCGCCGACAGGTTTCTTCAGCTCGTAGGCGCGGGCCGTCGCGTCGAGCTGTCGCAAACGCGCGGCCCAGACGGCGAAAGCCTCAGAATTGGTCGTCGCCGCGGCGCCAAACGAGGCCGAGAACCGGTCGACCCGAAGATAAGGAAAGCCCGGGATGCGATACGCCCCGCCGTCGCGAACCCCGGCCCGATCGACCACGCCGTCGAGGGCCGCAAACCATTGGGCGCAGTCCCGGGTGGCCGCGTCCGGCGATTCGAGATCGGTCCCGAGCGGCTGATCAACCCCCGCGCACCCCGCCGCGAGGAAAGCGATCAGCAGGATCAACACCAGCACACGAACGCGGAGACTAGGGCATGTCGTCAATTATTGTGGGTTTGCACGTAACGCGAGTCAAGATGTAGATCATGATTAGTAAAAAGAGTCTACCGCGGCGGCGATTGATGTGATTCATGGAGGGTCGGCTGCGCACAAGGCTGACTCATGACCCGGTATGGACTGCGCGATGATGAATGGGAGCGAATAAAAGGCCTGCTTCCTGGGAAAGTCGGGGATGTCGGCGTCACCGCCCAAGACAATCGCCGATTCGTCGAAGCGGTTCTCTATCGCTACCGCGCCGGGATTCCATGGCGCGATCTGCCGGAACGCTTTGGCGGCTGGAAGAACACACACCGGCGGTTCAGCCGCTGGGCCAAAACCGGGGTGTGGCACAGAGTGTTTCAACACCTGGCCGCCGATGCCGACAACGAATACGCGATGATCGACAGCACCATCGTGCGGGCTCACCAGCACAGCGCCGGCGCGCCCAAAAAAGATGAAGATCAAGCCATTGGCCTCAGCCGTGGCGGGTTGAGCACAAAAATCCACACCCTCGTGGACGCCCTCGGCAATCCTTTGGCATTCGTTCTGAGCCCGGGACAGGCGCATGATCTGGTTGGCGCCGATGCGCTGCTGCCGCAAATGGCCGCCGACCTGCTGATCGCTGACCGGGCCTTTGATGCCGACAAGCGGGTCCGCGAGATCCTGGCCGCCGCCGGCAAATCGGCCGTAATCCCGCCCCGGCTAAACCGCCTGGTCCCGCCCGAATTTGACCGAGAACTCTACAAGGCGCGCCACCTGATCGAGAATTTCTTCTGCAAGCTCAAACAGTTCCGAGCCATTGCCACGCGCTATGACAAAACCGCCAGAAATTTTCTCGCCGCCATCCACCTCGCCGCCGCTATCATCTGGCTCAATTGACGACACGCCCTAGTCGCGGCCTGCTGCCTGCCGCCGCCGTTCGATCTCGTTGACCATGCCGAGGAACTGGTCGGCCACCGCCTCGCGCAGCCCGTGGGCGGTGATGAACAGCGGCAGCCGGATGTCGGGCTCGATGATCCCCTGCCACTGCACTCGGAATTCGTCGCGGGCGCCGGCGACGCTGTCGATCCGGTAGCCGCCGACGAGCCGTTTGAGGTTTCCGGAGAGCACCCGAACCCCGATCGCCGTCGGATAGTGCTCATCGGATTCGACGATCACGGAGATCGGATAACGAAACAAAAGAAAGCTCGCCTCGCCGATCTGCTCGACGATCGCGGTGCCGCCGTGCCGGGAGAGCACGTGGCTCTCCTTCATGCCGGGAATGAAGTCGGCGAGATGGTCGTAATCCGTGAGGGTGCGCCAGATGACCGCCAGCGGCGCGCGGATCGTCGCATGCGCGCTGATTGAGAGCGCGCCGCCCTGGGGCTGTGCATCGACCCCGACATCCTGTGCGCCATCGGCGCTGGCGGCAAAGAGCGCGCCGAGCACGCACAATACCGCTGTCCGCCTTGCAGCCGGGAGGCGGCGCAGAACTCGCGTAGTCGATCGGCTCGCCGCCCTCATCGCCGTCCGACCGCTCGTTCAATCGGCGATAAGAAGGACGTATTTTCGTCCCCTCTTGCACAACGTTATCGCCGCCGGGCCGCGGCTCACAAGGACTCGGCAGATTCCGGCTTTAAGCCGCGAGCCCGACCGGTCGGCGCGACGAAGGCGTTGCCAAGAATGCCGCGCTGCGGTATCCCGCGGGTTGGCGGCGAACCCACGGCGGACGGAGAAGACGGCTGTGCTCTGGTGCGGCGGCGGCATGGATCGTGCGCAGCGCAAAAGATGGCGGGGCCACGCCGCGCCGGCGATCGTCTTTGCCTCGCTGTTGGCTTGCGGCGGCTGCGCGTCGGCGCCACACGGCGGTGCAGCCGCCGCCGAGGACGTCGATACCGACAACGACCCGGCGGAGCCGGTCAACCGTGCGATCTTCAAGGCCAATCTCGCTGCCGATCATGCCGTGATGCGGCCGGTCGCCAAGGCCTATTCCGAGTATGTTCCGGAAGGCGTGCGCACCGGCGTTCACAATGTCGTGCAAAATCTCAAGGAGCCGGCGGTCGCGGTCAACGACCTCTTGCAAGGAAATGTCAAGCGTGCCTGGGAATTGGTGCAGCGGCTGGCGGTGAACACGACGGTCGGCGGGGTCGGCGTCGTCGACATGGCCGCCAAATGGGGGCTGCCGCCGCACAAGGCAGATTTCGGCCAGACGCTCGCCGTCTGGGGGGTCGGCGAGGGCCCCTTTGTCGAGCTGCCGCTGCTCGGCCCGTCAAACTCGCGCGACGCGATGGGCGCAGTTGTCGACATGGCGCTCAACCCGCTGACTTTTGTCGGCGGCCCGCCGGCGACATATGCCACCGCCGCGACCTCCGGCGCCAACCTTGTCGACACCCGCGCGCAGCATCTCAAGGACCTCGACGAATTGGAGCGCAATTCGCTCGACTACTACGCCACCTTGCGCAGCGTCTACCGCCAGCACCGGGATGCCGAGATCGCCGCCGCCAAGAAGCCGGACGAGCTCAAGGGGCAGGTCGACATCTCGTTTCCGAACGCCAGCCCGTAGGTCCGCACGCGGTCACCCGCCCAGCGGCGGCGCCGATTGGCCGGTTGAAAAGCCCTGCGAGCGCGCCGCGGCCCGGACCCGGCGGAGCTGCTCGCGCGCCGCCGCATAGGCCGCGAGCGCCGCCCGATCGGTGTCGGCGACCGAGCCCTGCGTCGGCAGCACGCAGGCGGTCGGACAGCGCGTCACGCCTTTCTTGCGGATGAACTCTGCAATCGCGGCCGTGCAATCGCTGTCGGCGCTCCCCTGAGGGCGCTTTCCTTCGGCCGGCACCGTCGTCGTCATTGTTGAGTTGATCATCTGGCCTAATCTCTTTGACGAAATATCTGTTCATTCCTCGAATTCCTGCTATCGCGGGTATTGACCGGTATTTCTGTTGCAATAACGAACGATTGGCCTCCCGTACTCGGGCGATGGCGGTTGGCCCCCATGACGCGCAGCAGCAACGGCGGCAGAAGCGGAAGGAAAAATTGCGCATGTAGCCGAAACGTTCTTCCTGCCGTTTCGGTCGCCTTCGCCGGAACTGCGGCCCTGGCGTAAGATGCGCCATGCCCGGCGGTAGCCTGGGGAGGAGGAATGACAGCGGGTGGCGGCCGGCTATGTAGGCTGGGGCCGGCAACCTGACTGGTATGCGGCTCGCGACCTCGCGAGGTTGCCGCCTGGGCCCGAGACCGACCTCGTCACCCATGGCTACCGGCTCGTTACCAGCACGCAGCGTTATCTTGGCCCCGACGCCGCGGATCGGTCGTCCCGAACACTCAGTCGGACCCGTCGGGGCTCGCCCTCGTCAACCCGATCTTTACCTGGGTGCGGCTGGCACAACGCGTGCCCGTGCGCATCCGTCTCGACCCCTTGCCCGATGGCGTGCGCCTGGTGGCCGGCATGACGGCCACGGTGCAGATCGATCCGCGGCCCGCGCCGCCGGCCAAATGAGCCGGCTGGCAGAACAGAACTCGCCGGCCGTGGGGTGTCTTGTGGCAAAGGCCCCGCAGCGCCTATGATCTTGCGAGAGACAAGGTTCGACAACGCTGCAGATGGGAGGTGGTCCGATGACGACCGACGGCATGAGCAACCAGCAAACCTACGTTTATTTGGGCTTGGCGGGCGAAACCGGGAGCGGCCGGGTCGTGCACTCCGGGCTCTTCCGCCTCGCGGACGGCGGCGGCGATTGGGAGGCGTTGCGGGAGGGCCTGCCCGAGGCGCCGGCGGTGCGCGCTCTGGCGGTGCATCCGCAGAAACCCGAGATCGTCTATGCCGGCACGCAATCCGGCCTCTATCGCAGCGCCGACCGCGGCGAGCACTGGGAGAGGGCCAATGTTCCAGACCATGGTCTGCCGGTCTGGTCGGTGCTGTTCCACCCGCACGATCCCAACGTGGTCCTGGCCGGCTACGAGAATTGCGAGATCTACCGCAGCGACGATGCCGGCGAGCGCTGGACGCGCCTGCCGGTCAGTGTGCGCTTCCCCGAGATCACCACCGCCCCCGGCGCCAACCCGGCAAAGCGGGTGCTGATGATGGACGCCAGCGCCAGCGACCCCAATCTCCTTTACGGCGCGGTCGAGGTCGGCGGCACGATCCGCTCCACCGATGGCGGCGAGCACTGGGAGAATTTGAGCCACGGCCAGTACCTGAACGACGACGCCGTCGACATGCACGGCGTGCTGGTCAGCCGCTGGCGGCCGGGGACGGTTTACGGCATCGGCCGGGCCGGCATGTTCCACAGCGCCGACGGCGGCGACCACTGGCGGCATGTGCCGTTGGAGCCGCTAAACCCCAAGGGGCAAATCTATTGCCGCGACATCCGCGAGGTGCCGGGCACGCCGCGCAAGCTGTGGGTGGCGGCCGGGGGCAGCTTCCAGAGCGAGGTCGGCGTGCTGCTGAAGAGCTCGGACGGCGGCGACAGCTGGACCCGGGTCGATATGGGGACGCGGCCGCAGCACACGATGTTCGTGCTCGCCTTCGACGAGCGCCGGCCGGCCCGGATGTCCTGCGCCACCAATGGCGGCGAGGTCTACAGCAGCGAAGACGGCGGCGACAGCTGGAGCGCCCACCCGCCACCGCCCGGCGGCACCCAGGTCTACGCCCTCGCCCGCGGGTAGGCCGATCGAGGCGGGGCCGGTGCTGCCGGGTTAGGCCATGCCCGACATCGGCCTGTTCGAGGCGATCTACACGGCGCGCTCGCTGCGGCGCCTGAAGCCCGACCCGGTCCCCGAGGCGCTGATCGCCCAGATCCTCGACGCGGCGATCCGGGCGCCGTCGGCCGGCAATGCCCAGAACTGGGCCTTTGTCGTGGTTCGCGATCCCGAGCAGCGGCGCCGGCTCGGCCTGATCTACCGCAGGGCTTCCGACATTGCGGCGGCCTTCTATGCCGCCCGCGGCCGGCCGCCGCATCTGAGCGAAGAGCAATTCGCCCGGATGCTGCGGGCCGGCGGCCATTTGTGGCGGCATATGGGCGAGGCGCCCGTGCTGCTGATCCCGTGCCAGCACCGTCCGGTCGAGCCGCCACGCGAGGCGCTGCCGCCCGACATTGCCGCCCATTACGACGACGAGCTCGCCTATGCCGAGCGCATCCGCGGCGCCAGCATCTACCCGGCGGTGCAGAACATCATCCTCGCCTGCCGCGGGCTCGGCCTCGCCACCCTCATCACTACCAACCACATCCGCTGCGAGGGCGAAGTCAAATCGCTGCTCGGCATCCCCGAGGACGTTCAGACCTATGCGCTGATGCCGATCGGCTGGCCGATCGACGCATTCGGGCCGCTGACCCGCCGGCCCGTCGCCGAAGTCGTCCACGCCGACCATTGGGGAACCGCCTGGCCCGGCTGAAGCGCCGCTCCGCCGAGCCATCAGGACGCTGCCATGCCGTTGGCAGCGGGCAGATTTTCCCTGACATTCCGGGCGGCGTTCCCAAATCCTCCCAAATGGCTGCGAGGCGAGGGGCATGACGGCAGGAGCGGCGGCGAGACTGTGCCGCGGGCGGGTGCATTATGCCTGGGTCGTGCTCGCCGTCATGTTCTCGGCGACTCTTGCCGGGGTCGGGGTGCGCGCGGCGCCGGGCGTCATGATCGTCCCGCTGGAGCGCGCCTTCGGCTGGGGTGTGGGCACGATCTCGGGTGCGATCTCCCTCAACATCATCCTGCTCGGCGTCACCGGGCCGTTCCTGACCGGGCTGATCGACATTGTCGGTCTGAAGCGCACGGTCATCGGCTGCATGCTCGTGCTGATCGCCGGCACCGGGCTGTCATATTTCATGACCACGCCCTGGCAGCTGTTCTTGACCTGGGGGCTGATGGTCGGAATTGGCGCCGGCGCCGGTGCCGTCGGCATGGCCGCGGCGATCGCCAACCGCTGGTTCGCCGAACGCAATGGGCTGGCGATGGGGCTCTTGACCGCGGCCAACGCCGCCGGGCAGCTGATCTTTCTACCACTTTTGGCGCTGCTCGCGGTGCGCTATGGCTGGCAGGGAGTGTCGGTGGCGGTCACCGTGGCGGTCGCCGCGATGGTGCCGGTGGTGGCGTTTCTGCTGCCGGAATGGCCCGCCGATATCGGCCTCGGCCCCTATGGTGCATCAGCCTCGGCGCGCCCGCCCATGCGCGCCGGCAACCCTTTCGCGGTCGCGGCGGGTGCACTGTTGCGGGCGTCGCATTCGACCGATTTCTGGCTGTTGACGCTGAGCTTCGCGGTCTGCGGCTTTTCGACCAACGGGCTGATCAACACGCATCTGATTGCTTATTGCGCGGATCGCGGCATCTCCGAGGTCAGCGGCGCCGGCATCCTTGCCTCGCTCGGCGTCTTCAGCCTGATCGGCGCCACGGCGTCGGGCTGGCTGTGCGACCGCTACAACCCGCGCCTGTTGCTGTTCTGGTATTACGGGTTGCGTGGGCTGTCGTTGATGCTGCTGCCGTTCACCCGTTTCGACCCGGTAAGTCTGACGATTTTCGCGGTCTTCTACGGCCTCGACTGGGTCGCCACCGGCCCCGCGACCTTCGCGCTGACCAATCAGGTGTTCGGCCGTCGCGACACCCCGATCATCGTCTCGTGGATCTTCGCCGGCCACCAGGTCGGCGGCGCGCTCGCCGCGTTCGGCGCGGGTGCGGTCCGCGGCATGACCGGCGACTATCTGCTCGCCTTCCTGACCAGCGGCATCGCCTGCCTGATGGCCGCACTGCTGGTGCTGCGCGTCACCCGGCCCTCGGCCGCGCTCGCGCCAGCCGAATGACGCCGGCCCGCCGCGGCGCGTCCACGACGTTGGGTATATCCGGAAGACGTGGCCCGGAATCGGGCGGAGCATCACCCGATTGGGCAGCGCGGGCCTCGTGGCGGCGCGCCGTCGCGGCGCGGCGAGCGGAGCGGTAGATGTGCGGTACGAAGGCGCCGATGATCAGCGCCAGGGTCGAAGGCATCGCTATCAGCAGCGCCAGTGTCCGGGCCGACAGGGCCGCGACCGAGAACGGCAGCAGATCGCCGAGATAGATCAGGACGACGCCCATCCCGGCCGCCATCACCAACGCGCAGCCGGCCGCCTCGGCCGGGCGCCACCAGACTGGCGGCGGCTTGTCCCCGACCCGGTCGTCGCAGCACGCGGCGACGGTCGTGCACAACAGAAAGCTCAAGAGGATCAGCGGCAGGTCTTCGCGCGCTCCGGCCAGCGGGTCGTTGTCGGTCAAATGGAAGACGAGGCAAATCCCGGTCGCCGCTACCGCGCAAACCGCGCCGTTGACGGCATAAGCGAAAAAGCGTGGCGGCTCGCCAGGCTCGCGGCGAAAGAAGGCGTAGCGCTGCAGCAGCCACACCGTCAACGCGACGGTCAAGAGCCGCACCATGGTCACCTTGGCAGCCACCATCAGCCCGCCCGACTGCTGAAGCTCGCGCGGCATGCCCATGACCAGAGCAAGGAACGGGATCGCCAGCACCAAATACAGGAATACCCCGAGGGCGAGCCCGGTCAGGCTGTTGACCGGAAAGCCCGGCAGGTTCATCGGCTCCGCCGAGGCAAAGCCGATCTCGCGCAAGCGGCGGAGGATATCCTTTTCGCTTACCTCAGAGCGCAGCACCGCGTGGGCGAGGAACAAGGCCAGCGCGCCGAAGATGTCGCGGCAGTCTCGGGCGAATTGCTCGCGCCGCTCTTTCGCCAGTTCTTCGTAGGCTTCCTCGTTCTCGACGGCGCGCAGACGTGCAGCAAGGCTCAGCGAGCCCGCGGCGCGGCGAAGAAACTCGTCGGCTTTTTTATCGAGTTCGGCCCATTCCTTGTCCGCCTCGTCGAAGAAGCGCCCGTAGCGGGGCACGCCGGCGAGCTTGCCGATGGCGTGGTGCAGCTTGACCACACAAGTGAAGCGATATTGCGACAGCTCCAGCTTTTCCGAGCCGTTGCGGCGCAGGTGCTCGGTCAAGGTTTCGCCCCAGCTGCCATCGCCATAGGCGTTTCGCAGCGCCGCCAAATCGTCCTTGCTTACGCTGAAGCTCTCCGGCGTCAGCGCCGCGGCGCGGCGCTTGACCTCGTCGGGGATCTCCGCCCAGTCAAGAAAGAGCGAGAGCAACCCCTCGTCGAGCCGTTTGAGATAAGGGATAGAAGGGAGCAGCGTGGTCATCGCCAGAGTGGCGACCAGCGGCACCGGCAGCGACGGGTCGTCGGCCGCGCCGATCAGAAATTTGCGCCACGGGCCCGCCTTCAGCAGAATGACGAGCGCCGCGAACAAGGCGAGCGCGCTGAGCACGTATCCCGCCGCGCTCGACCAGTACAGCGTCTGGCGGGTCGAGGAACGGTTGGAGAGCGGCGTGTTGAATTGCCCCCAGGCATAAACGACGATCAAGAGCCCGCACGCGACATAGGTCAGATTTCCATCCACGGCATCCTCCCACGCGCCTTAATTCGACCATGATATGCCATAGGGTGGCTGCCGTCTTGTGAACTGGCTCACATTTCAAGAAATTCTCCGAGGCGGCCGCTGCAAAAAATTTCCGGAAGGCGTGCACGAGAATCACGGTTGCGCACAGATTTGCCACATCTGTGTGCCAGTCTTCCCGTACAGTCGAAGCCGGGTAGGGAGAACGGGGTTGGCCAAGTGCGAGCTGGTGCCGTTTCGGGTCACGGTCTGCGGGATCGAAGAGCTCGCCGGCCACGTCGCGGGCGATGTGACCCACGTGCTGTCGATCCTCGATCCGGGGTGGCCCGAGCCCGAGGCGCTCCGCGCGTTCGAGGTTCACCGGCGCCTCAAATTGCGCTTTCACGACGTGATCGAGCCGCATCCCGAGTGGATCGCGCCGCAACCCTGGGACATCGAGCTGCTGCTGGCTTTCGGGCGCGACCTCGCCGCAACGCCCGATGCGCATCTTCTCGTGCATTGCCACGCTGGCGTATCGCGCTCGACCGCAGCTGCGGCACTGATCCTGGCGCAGGCGCGGCCCGACCGGCGGGCTGACGAAGTGCTTCTGGCCGTCGCCCGGGTGCGCCCGCGCGCTTGGCCCAATCTGCGCATTCTCGAGCTCGGCGATGTGCTGTTGGGCCGCGGCGGCGAGATCGTCACCGCCGCCGGCGCACATTACCGGCGCGCCCTCGATCGCGAGCCGTGGCTCGCCGAGGCGATGATCGACGGCGGCCGCGGCCGCGAGGTGGCGCAAGCAAACCGGCTCTGAGGCGCCCGGCGCCGGGCACCGTCACCGCTTGTAGTCGACCCGGATGACGACGAAATAGTGGTGGTCGGGGTCGAGGACCACGCCGTCCGGACCGGCGAGGTGGCCGTCGGCGGTGGCGGGGATTAGCTTCATCGCGACGGCATTGTCGACATTGCCGCCGATTACCTCGAGCTGCCCGGGCTTGATGCCGACAACGATGTCGCAATGCCCGGCGAAATGACCGGCCGGCAGATCGTCAAAGGTAATCGCCCGCCCGCCCCGCCAATAGCAGATCAAATCGCCGCGCCTGGGGGCATAGGCTTCCATCCGCTCGGCGGTGATCACGAGGCCGGCCTCCTGGCCTAGCCCGTTCCGCTTCGCCGCGTTGATGTAATCGGCATGGGTCTCCGAATACGGAAACCCGTGACCGGCGCCGGCCATCCGCATCACGTAGGAGACGAACGCGGCGGACCAGGCATAGAACCCGTCCCGCGTGTCGGGGAAGACGCGGCCATTCTCGTCATGCTTACCGGTCCAGCCTTGCTGCTGCCAGCTCGGATCGAGCCCGATCCACCAATAAAGGCCGACCCGCTGCCACAGCCCTTCCTCACGCTCCTCGTCTTCGGGCAATTCGGTATTAGGATAGACCACCGGCTGGCGGAAGGCGCGCCATTCGCCTTGCGCGATCGCCACTGCCGCCTCGCGCGAGAACGGCTCGTAGGGCCAGCGCGCGAAGGGGGGGATATGGGCGTCGAGCGCCGTCGCCGTCGGGATCCGGTGCAGCTCGGGCGGCGGCGCTTCCGGGGGGGCACAGCTCGCCAGCGCCAGCCCGGCCAGGAATGTCGTCCAGGCAAGCGACCGCATCCACTCGCGGCGCCAGGACCCGACACGACCGGAGAGGGCAGCGCGGCCGAGCGCGGCAAACGGCACGGAGGTCACGAGAATGTGCTTGGGTCGGGCAGGGCCGCTAGACCGGCGGCGCCGACTCTTGGTCCGGGTCGTGCCGCGGGGCCTCGGCGTCGGAACCCGCTCCTGCTTGATGGCCGGAGGCCGTGGTCCCGACGGCGGTGTGCGGTGCCGGATCGTCGCGCCACAGCCGGATGCCGCCCGTCAACCCGTCGGTGTTGGAGACCACCGTCACATCCTTCGGCAGCGAAAACGTCAAAGCCTTGGCGTTGCCGCCGCCGAGATAGAGATGGTCGAAGCGGACGACCTCGCGGAGAATGCCGATCACCTTCTCGACCCGCTTGTTCCACGCCTTGTTGCCTTTCTTCTTGCGGGCGGCGTTGCCGATGTACTCGTCATAGGTCTTGTTGCCGCTGACCGGGTGATGGGCGAGCTCGAGATGCGGCATCAGTTCGCCGTCGCGGAAGATCGCGGTGCCGGCGCCGGTGCCGAGGGTCAGCGCCATCTCCACCCCGTGGCCCTCGACCGCGCCAAAGCCCTGGACATCGGCATCGTTGAGCACACGCACCGGCTTGCCCAGATGCTTGCTGAGCGCCCCCTGCAGATCGAACCCCGCCAGCACCTCGTTGCCGAGATTGGGTGCGGTCAGCACCCGCCCGTCGCGAACATATCCCGGAAAGCCGACCGACACCCGCTCAAAGGCGCCGAGCGGTGCGGCCACCTCGTCGATGGCGTGCATCAGCGCCTGCGGGGTGACCGGCTTCGACGGGGTCGGCACGCGCTGCCGATCGCCGATCAGCCGACCGGACTCGTCGAGCAAAGCGGCCTTGATACCGGTGCCGCCGATGTCGATCGCGAGGGTATGAACTGCGGTCATGCGTCGCCCGATCTACCGTGGATTGAGTCCCGCGTCAAACGCCGCGACGATAGCCCACCCGTAGGCGCTCCGCCATCGCTCAGTTGGGCTTTGGCGAGCGGACCCTCAGCTCTGCATCGTCTGAGTCACCGCACCGCCCGTGGCGGTGCGGCCGCCATCGACGACGTATTGCGCGCCAGTGATTGCCGAGGCGAGGTCCGAGCATAGGTACAAGACGGTGTTGGCGATCTCGTCGGTCGTGACATAGCGGCCCAGCGGGATCGCCGATTGATAGCGGCGGCCGACGCTCGCCGGGTCGGCGGGGTTGAGCTGAGCTTCGAGCGAATGGATCATCCGCGTGTCGACCGGGCCGGGACAGACCGCGTTGACCCGGATCCCCTGGCGGGCGACCTCGCCGGCCGCGGTCTTGGTCAGCCCGATCACCGCGTGCTTCGAGGCGACATAGGCCGGCATCCCCGGTGTCGCGACGAGCCCGGCGACCGAGGCGGTGTTGACGATCGCACCCCGCTTTTGCCGCAGCATGACCGGGAGCACGTGGCGCAGGCCGAGAAAGACGCCTTTGACGTTGACCGCGATCACCTGGTCGAACGCCTCTTCGTCATGTTCGGCGGTGTGCGCCCATTTGCCCTCGATGCCGGCATTGTTGAAAAAGCAGTCGATCGCGCCATAAGCGTCGAGCGCCGCCTTGACATAGTTCTGCACCTCGGCGGATTTGGTCACGTCGGCCGCGGCGAACCGCGCTTCGCCGCCCTGCTGCCGGATGATCCCGGCGGTTGCCTCGCCTGCGGCCGTGTCGCGGTCGACGACCACAACCTTGGCGCCACTCTTGGCAAAGCCCAGCGCCGTCGCGCGGCCGATGCCGTTCCCCGCGCCGGTGATCAGCGCGACCTTGCCCGTGAAATCGAGTTCCATTGCGTCCCTCCAGCCTCTTCGTCGTTCCCGCGTAAGGGGGAACCCTGGCATTTCGGGGCTCCAGCGCTATCCTGGCCCCCCGCTTTCGCGGGGGCGACAATAGTCTGGGCGGCCGGACCGAGCCAGGCCTGACCCATCTCTCCAGATCATCTCAGCCCTTCCGGCCGAGCTGCCGCGTCCATGCTTCGAGCGCCACCAGGAGATCGCGGATGAAACCGCGGCCGGCCTCGTCGGTGAAGCGGCCATTGGCGTCGAACTTGGTCTGCGCCTGGCCGATCAGCACCTCGGGCTTGTTTATGGGATGCATGTCGAGAAAGACGCAGCACCGGCGCAAATCATATTGCGCGCGCGCCGTGCCGGCCATGCCGGCGCCGGCCCCCATGATCGCCACCGGCTTGCCGGCAAAGGGCTGATCGGGTGGCCGAGAGGCCCAGTCGATCGCATTCTTCAGCACGCCGGGGATCGAGTAATTGTATTCCGGGGTGACAAAAAGCAGCGCGTCGGCCGCCTTGATCTGCCGGCGCAGGGTATCGACCGGTGCCGGGAAGCCCTGGGCACGCACGTCCTCGTTGTAGAGAGGGATCGAGCCGATCTCGGCGGTCTCGATCGTCATCCCCGGCGGCTTCAGTTCGATCGCGGTGCGCAGCGCCGCGCGGTTATACGAGCCCGCGCGCAGGCTGCCGCAAATCGCCAGGACATTGGTCCCTTTTGCGCCGCTCATTCATCCCCCCTGGTGACGCCGTTTGACCCTAGCCACCCGTTATCGCACCCGCATGGCGCAGGCAAGGTGCACCGACATCGGTATCCTGACCGAGCCCTTCATATGCTGTTCTCGACTGGCCGGCTTTCCGATCCGGCTTGTGCCTCAACGTCGTTGGATTTAAACCATCCCGGCGGGGACGGTGCGTCCGCGCGCTCGGGAGGAAGTGTCATGGCTGGAATCGATCGGCGAAGGCTTCTGAAACTGTCCGGCGCCGGCGCGGTCGCAGCCGGGACCGGCGGCCTCGCCGGCATCCTCGCTTCGGGGCGGGCGCCGGCCTTTGCCCAGGGGACCACCGTGCATTGGCTGCGCTGGTCCGATTTCGTGCCCGCCTCCGATCAGCTGCTCAAGACCAAGATCCTCCCCGAAGGCGAGAAGGCGCTCGGCGTCAAGCTCAATTTCGAGATGGTCAACGCCAACGACATTCAGGCCCGCGTCACCTCCTCGGTGCAATCGGGGTCGGGGCCGGACATCATCCTGGCGCTCAACAACTGGCCGCAGCTCTACATCGAAAGCCTCGCCGACGTCACCGACACGGCCGAGAAATTGGGCGCGGAGCAAGGCGGCTTCTACGACATATCGAAGAAGGTCGGCGACCGTCGGCAACAAATGGATCGGGGTACCGTGGTGCACCGGCGGCGGGCTGGTCGCCTATCGCAAATCCTGGTTTCAGGAAATCGGCTTGGATAAATTCCCGGAGACCTGGGACGCGCTGCATGCCGCGGCCAAAACGTTGAAGGGCAAGGGCCGCCCGTTGGGCCAGACGCTCGGGCACACCTTCGGCGACGCCCCGGGGTTCTGGTATCCGTTCATGTGGTCATTCGGCGGCAAGGAGGTCGAGGCCGACGGCAAGACCGTGGCATTGAACAGCAAGGAGACGGTCGATTCGGTCAAGTACGCTGTCCCGTTTTGGAAGGATTGCGTCGACGAGGGCGGGCTCGCCTGGGATGATTCAAGCAACAATCGCGCGTTTCTGTCGGGCAGCATCAGCGCCACCAACAACGGCGCCTCGATCTATCTCGAAGCCAAGCGCAAGCCCGACACTTACCAGACCGAGAAGGGGGCGCCGATGTGGCAGGACATCCTGCATGCGCCCATTCCAAAGGGTGCCGGCGGCCAGTTCAACCTGCCGGGTCCATTCACCAACATGCTGATGGGCTATTCGAAGAACCAGAAGGCGGCCAAGGAATTCATCCTCTGGATCAATTCCAAGCCGATCTTCGAACAGTGGTTCACTTCGCAGCAGGGCTACACGGACGGCGCCACGAAGTATTGGGAGGAGGATCCGCTGTGGGGCAAGGACCCGGTGCTGCTGCCGTTCCGCGACATTCCGAACAAGGGACGGTTGATGGGTTATGCCGGGCCGCCCGGCCGTGCTTCGGCCGAGGCCCAGACCAAGTACATCATTGTCGACATGTACGCCAAAGCGGTGCAGGGCATGGCCCCCGAGGACGCCGTAAAATCGGCCCATGCCGAACTGGTGAAGATCTACAGCTGACCCCGGGTTCGCCCGCACCGGAGACCGCGCCATGACCTTTACCACCGTCGCCGCCCCGAGAGCCTATGCCGGCTCTCCAAAGCGCGGGCCTGTGACCCGGCTGCTCGAAGACGAGCGCTGGCTGGCGCTGACCCTGCTCTTGCCGACAGTGGTATTGCTCGGTCTCTTTATCGCCTATCCGTTCGTCAAGGGGGTGATGCTGTCGGTGACCGACGCCAAGGTCGGGGTGCCGGGTCATTTCGTCGGGCTCGATAATTTCAAGGCCATCTGGCAGGACAGCATCTTCCACGTCGCCGTGTGGAACACCTGCGTCTACACGGCGGTTGCCACGATCTTCAAGCTCGTGCTCGGCCTGTGGCTGGCGATACTTCTCAATCGCCATTTCAAGGGCAAGGCCTTCACCCGCGCCTTTATCCTGTTGCCGTTCATCATCCCGACCGTGTTGTCGACCCTGGCCTGGAAGTGGATGTTCGACCCGACCTTCAGCGTGATCAACTGGCTGCTGTTCCGGATGGGGGTTATCCAGAGTCGAATCAACTGGCTCGGCGACCCGCACCTGGCGCTGATCTCCGTGATCATCGTCAACGTCTGGCGCGGCGTGCCGTTCTACGCGATCACGCTCCTCGCCGGCTTGCAGACGATCAGCCCGGAACTGCACGAGGCGGCGGCGATCGACGGCGCCCGCGCCTGGCAGCGCTTCCGCCATGTGACTTGGCCCTTGCTGCTGCCGGTGACCCTGGTCGTGACACTGTTCTCGGTGATTCAGACCTTCGCCGACTTTCAGCTCGTCTACGTGCTGACCGGCGGCGGCCCGGCCAATGCCACCCAGCTCTTCGCCACCTACGCCTATCAGATCGGCATCGGCACAGGTCTCCTCAGCGAAGGCGCCACGATCTCGCTCGCCGTCTTCCCCGTCCTGCTGCTCGTCGTCATCGTCCAGCTCCTCTATATCCGCAAGGTCGAGGTCCACTGACCGATGGCCGGCAGCTTCTTCGCCATGCCCAGACTTGACCCGGGCATCCTGCTACCCATGCCGATCCGCTATGTGGAATGCCGGGTTGAGCCCGGCTATGACGTGCCCGCAGGCAGGTGCCGCCATGATTGAAGGGGCAATCTGGCGGCGCTGGGTCTTCTTCTACGTCCCGTTGACGAGCTTTATCGTCCTGCTGCTGTTCCCGTTCTACTGGATGGTCATCACCACGATCCGGCCGGACAGCGAGCTCTACCGCCCCTGGAACGCGCCCAACTACCAGCCGTTCTGGACCACCAACCCGACCCTAATTCACGTCAAGGATCTGCTGACCGAGACTTTGTTCAGCACCTGGATGCTGAACACGATGATCATCTCGCTGGCGGCGACGGTGATCTCGCTGTTCTGCGGGCTCCTCGCCGGCTATGCGCTGTCGCGGCTGAAGTTCCCATTCGCCGGCACGCTCGGCACTGCGATCTTCATCACCTATCTGGTGCCGCAGACGCTACTGTTCATTCCGCTCGCCGACATCATCCGCAATTTCCGCCTCGGCGACACGCCGTGGGCCTTGATCCTGACCTACCCGACCTTTCTGATCCCGTTCTGCACCTGGCTCTTGATGGGGTATTTCAAAGCGATCCCGAAGGAGCTTGAGGAATGCGCCCGCATCGACGGTGCCACGCGCTGGAAGGCGATGCTCTACATTATATTCCCGATCGCGGTCCCCGGCATCCTCTCGGCCGGCATCTTCGCCTTTACCCTGTCGTGGAACGAGTTCATCTACGCCCTCGTATTTCTGTCCTCGCCCGAGCAGAAGACGGTGCCGGTCGGCGTCACCTCCGAATTGATCCGCGGCGACGTGTTCTATTGGGGCGAGCTGATGGCCGGGGCGCTCCTCGGCTCGATCCCGGTGGCGTTCGTCTATTCCTTCTTTGTCGAGCACTACGTCGCCAGCGTCACCGGCTCGGTCAAGGGATAGCACCTGATGTCAGGCCGCCTCCTTGCGTCTCTCCGGCGAAGGCCGGTATCCATGGCGGACGCGGCCCGCGGCTCTGCGCCGGTTTGACGAGTACTGCGGCAAGTGAGAGGACAATGGCCCAAGTCGCAATCCAGAACCTGAACAAGAAGTTCGACGAGGTTCACGCCGTCAAGGACGTCAACCTTTCGATCCGCGACAAGGAATTTATGGTCCTCGTCGGCCCCTCGGGCTGCGGCAAGACGACGACGTTGCGGATGGTGGCGGGGCTCGAATCGATCACGTCGGGCCGCATCCTGATCGACGACAAGGTCATCAACGAGTTGCCGCCGATGGACCGCGACATCGCGATGGTGTTCCAGAACTACGCGCTCTACCCGCATATGAGCGTCTACGACAACATGGCCTTCGGTCTCAAGATGCGGAAATTCGACCGCGCCGACATCGCCCGACGGGTGCAGGACGCCTCCGAGATCCTCGGCATCCAGGAATTGCTCAAGCGCAAGCCGCGGCAGTTGTCGGGCGGCCAGCGCCAGCGGGTGGCGCTTGGCCGCGCCATCGTGCGCCATCCGCAGGTTTTTCTGTTCGACGAGCCGTTGTCCAACCTCGACGCGAAATTGCGCGTGCAGATGCGGGTCGAGCTGAAGAAACTCCACGACCGGCTCGGCACCACCGCGGTCTATGTGACCCACGACCAGGTCGAGGCGATGACCCTCGGCGACCGCGTCGTCGTCATGCACGATGGAAGGGTGCAGCAGGTCGGCGAGCCGCTCGAGCTCTACAACGAGCCGGCCAACCGCTTCGTCGCCGGCTTCATCGGCTCGCCGGCGATGAATTTCGCGACGGTTCGGCTCAGCCAGAGCAACGGTGCGGTGTGGGCGGAAAACGAGGGCATCCGCATCAAGGTGCCGGAAGAGCTCGCCGGTCGGCTCGGCCGCCATATCGGCCAGGAAGCCGATCTCGGCATCCGCCCGGAGGATCTGCACATCGCCACCGACGCCGATCCCGCCGATCTCGGCTTCGACGCCGTGGTCGAAGTCGTCGAGCAGCTGGGCTCCGAAATCCTGCTCGATTTCGCGGTCGGCCCGGCGATGATGGTCGCTTCGATCGAGCCCAATATCCGCGTCAAGGTCCGCGACCGGCTGCGCCTCGCGCTGAACCCCGACCGGCTGCATTTTTTCGACAATCAATCCGAAGCGGCGATCTGAAAGGGCTCGTCGGGACGGCTGAGGATCCACGGCGGGCTTGTGGCGCTCATTCGCGCTGTTTCGGCGCGGGAGGGAGGTAGTCTCATGCGAAGGAACATCGGATTACTGTCGATCGTCGGATTTTTCGGCTTGCTTGCTGCCGCGAATGCGCAAGCGCCGTCGTCCTCGACCGCCGGAGGGGCGTTTGACGGCACCTATCGGCTTGTCTCTTCGGCGAAAGTCAATGCAAATTACGTGACGAGGGGAGGGCAGATGGGCCGATGTCCGGACCGGGCGGCGGGGCCGCTCACCATCGTGAACGGTCAGGCGGGATATACCAGCGCCACCGGCCGCCAGCTCCAAGGCACGGTGGGGCCGCAGGGCGAGCTGACGATGCGGTTGATGGCGCCGCCCAACAGCGGCGGCGGCTACCGGCCGATCGAGCTGGTCGTCAACGGCATGATAGACGGAACCGGCACTGTGCGCGCACGCCAACTGAGTAATTCCTGTAGTTATGATTTCGTATGGCAAAAATGATCTCAGTGTCCGACGCGGAATGCCGAGTTACGTATCAACCAGTTATCCGTCGCCTCCGCGAAAGCGGGGGTCCAAAGCCACCGCCGCCCTGAATCACTGGATTCCCGCTTTCGCGGGAATGACTATCAATCTATTGACATTTTAGACACATACTCCGGGTCGGACACTAACTAAAGCAGGAGATAAATTCGTCCGCAAACCAGGGGAGTGAAGAGCCCAAAATCGGAGGGCAGGCACGTGCAAAAGAGGGCTGGATGGATGTGGCTTGTCGGAATTTTTGGTCTTTCAGTAGCTGCGATTGGCCAAACGCCACCGGCTAACGCAATTGTGGTTATGATTTGACGTGGCAAAAAGTATCCAGGTAAACGTAGCGATAGCGAGGAATGACGATGCAATTCACCAGTCGCCGCCGTTTCCTACAGGTGTCCGGTGCGGGTGCGATGGCGGCAAGCACCGGTGGCTTAGCCGCGATCCTCGCCTCCGGACGCGCACCCGCTTATGCGCAGGGCACGACCTTGCACTGGCTCAAATTCGTCGATTTCGTGCCGGTCTCCGATCAGCTGCTGCGCGGCAAGATCGCCGAGCAGTGCCAGAAGGCGCTCGGCATCAAGCTCGAGCTCGAGACGATCAACGGCGACGCGGTGCAGGCGCGCATCACCTCGGCGATCCAGTCCGCGACCGGCCCCGACATCCTGATGGCAGTCAACAACTGGGCCCAGCTCTATGCCGGCAGCGTCGTCGACGTGAGCGATGTCGCCGAGGAGATCGGCAAGGCGCAGGGCGGCTATTACGAGACCGCGCATGCGGTCGCCAACGACGGCAAGAAATGGCTCGCGGTGCCGCAGACGATTTTGGGCGTCTTGTTCGCCAATCGCACCTCCTGGTTCGCCGATGTCGGCTACGGACCCGAGAAATTCCCGGCGACCTGGGACGAATATCGCACCGTCGGCAAGCAGCTGAAGGCCAAGCAGCGGCCCTATGGCCAGACCCTGGCCCACGCGTTCGGCGACGGCCCCGCCTTCTGGTATCCCTATCTGTGGTCGTTCGGCGGCAAGGAGGTCGAGGCCGACGGCAAGACCGTGGCGTTGAACAGCAAGGAGACGATCGAGTCGGTCAAATTCGCCGTCTCGTTCTGGAAGGAATGCTTTGACGAGGGCGGCCTGTCCTGGGACGACGCCGGCAACAACCGCGCCTTTCTGTCCAACACGATCAGCTCGACCAGCAACGGCGCGTCGATTTATCTCCTGGCTAAGGCCAAGGCCGAAAGCTATCTCAGCGAAGCCGGAAAGCCGCTAAAGGACGACATCTTCCACGCGCCATTGCCCAAGGGTCCCGGCGGCCAGTTCAGCTATCACGTGCCGTTCTCGAACATCGTCCCGGCCTACACGAAGAACCAGAAGGCGGCGATGGACTTCCTGCGCTGGTTCCAGTCGAAAGACATCTACGAGCAATGGTTCACCTCGCAGCAGGGCTTTTCGGTCGGCGCCACCAAAATGTGGCAAGACGATCCGCTGTGGAAGGTCGACCCGGTCATGGCGCCGTTCCGCACCGCCGCGCTCAGCGGGCGCTTCGCCGGCTATGCCGGGCCCGCCGGCCGCGCCGCCGCCGAGGTCATCTCCAAATTCATCATCGTCGACATGTACACCAAGGCCGTCCAGGGCATGTCGCCCGAGGAGTCGGTCAAATCGGCGCATGCCGAACTGGTAAAGATTTACGCCGCCTAAACCGCGGCGATCATCGCCTTGAGCTTGGCGACGGCGCTGCCGGGGCTGGTCAGCACCGGCCGGTCGAGCGCCGCCGACACCGCCGATGCGGCGCGCGAGGTCGAGAAATGGGCGAGCACCACTGCGTCGCACCGAGCAAAGCGCGGCGCGGCCTCGGCAACGAGGCGATTGTGCTGATCGGCGTCGCCGGATCTCAGCGCGGCCATCGCTCCCGGCACGCAATAGGTCTCGATCGCCGCCGGCGTCCGCCGAACCTCGGCCATCTCGCGAAACTCCTCCTCCATAGACGCCACACTCGGCGCAAAGGTCGCCAGCATGCCGATGCGGCAACCAATCGCCAATGCCGCCTCGAACATCGCTTCGTTGGGCTTGAGCACCGGGATCGGCGCCCGTGCGCCGGCGGCCTCGATCGCCGCGCCGAAGGCCGAGCAGGTGAACAGGATGCCGGCGGCCCCGAGGCCAACGCCATATTCCGCCAGCGCAATGATGCGCCGCGTCATCGCCTCGGTCAGGGCGCCGTCGCGCTCGCGGTCTACGCTCAGGGAATCATCAAGGATATTGCAGCACTCGGCCTGCGGCCATGACTGGGCAAACGCCTGCTGTACCGGCTCAATCGCGACGGCGACGGCGTGGATCAACGCGATGCGTGTCGTCATCCCGGTCCTCTGGGGTGTAAAGGCGACGATCAAGCGCACATTGTGCGGCGCGTCAAGGCCAAGCGCCCATGCGTACCGCTAGGTCGCGGCCAGGCTCGCTTCGATGGCGCGGCCGCGGCGCCGGGTCGGACCGCCCGCCAGGATTTGCACCACGCCGGCGCCAAAGCCGACCAGCACCCCGATTTGCCAGGCGTGGTCATAGGACCCGGTCATGTCGAAAATCAGCCCGCCGCCCCAGGCGCCCAGCGACGAGCCGACCTGGTGCATGACAAAGGATATCCCGAGCAGGGTCGCCATGTAGCGGGTGCCGAACATCTCGGCGACGAGGCCGCTGACGAGCGGCGCCACGCTGAGCCACAGCATGCCCATCGCCGCCGCGAAGACGAGCGTGCTCGCCGGGCTCGGCGGCATGATAAAATACGCGGTAAAGACGAATGCCCGCAGGATGTAGAGGAGTCCCAACAGGATGTGCTTGGGGTATCGACCGC
Organism: uncultured Alphaproteobacteria bacterium; assembly: GCA_963781215.1. Taxonomy (GTDB): domain Bacteria; phylum Pseudomonadota; class Alphaproteobacteria; order ATCC43930; family CGMCC-115725; genus AP-15. The sequence goes on along the minus strand of CAWAFE010000011.1, from coordinate 9,068 downwards.
CGAGCCAGCCGGCGGCCAGCGAGCCGACACAATTCATCCCGCCGATCACCGCGAGCGCCTCGGCGCTCAGCATCGGGTCCTGGCCGCAGATCGCCAGATAGGTCGGCAAATGCGTGGTCAGAAAGACGAGGTTCAGGCCGCAGACGAAATACGCGCCCGACATCACCAGAAAAGGGCGGTGGCGCGCCGCCTGGCCGATCATCTCGCGCATCGTCGTCCTGCTGCCGGTGTGCGAGGGCAGCCGGTCGGCGCCGCCGGCCCAGAAGGCCGCCGGCAGCATCGCGACAGCGAGGGCCAAAAAGAACAGCGCGCCGATCTGCCAGGCGTGATGCGCGAGGATCGCCTGCGTGGTCAGCGGCACTAGCAATGTGCCTAGCGATCCGGCGGCCGAGACCACGCCCAGCATCTTGCTGCGGCGCTCTTCGGAGACCGCGCGGGCGCAGGCGGTCAGAGCGAGCGACGAGGCGGTGCAGGACAGTGCCACGCCGATGAACACGCCGGAGAGGACGAGTGCGGTCGCTCCTCCGGCAGCGGCCATGACGGCGAGCCCGACGACGTAGATCGCGGCCCCGGCCATCATCGTAAAGCGCAGGCCGAAGCGATCGGCAAGGGCACCAACCGGAGCCTGCGACAAGCCCCAGACGATGTTCTGGACCGCGACGGCAAGCGTGAAATCCGCCGCGGTGACCGCGAGGTCTCGGGTCACCGGCGTCAGGAACAGGCCGAGGCTCTGGCGGATGCCCATGCCGAGGCTCAAGAGCACCGCGGCGCCGATTAGGATTATCCGGGTCTGGCCGCCGCTGCCGCGTGAAATCATGATCCGGTCAAGTTCCGTGCTCGGCGACGCGACTGGGGCAGCCACTCTGTCCGATCGGCGCCGCTTGTCAAACTCCGCCGTCGCGGGTTTTCCCTGCGAAGAAAGCATGGGTCGCGTAGAAGAGCCGAGCGGGAGGGCCTTCCACTCATTGGCGGCTCATTCGTCGTTCCCGCGAAAGCGGTTATCCAGGGAACTCGGGGCTCGAACGGCTGCCCCCGGATCGGGTCCGGGGCAGCCTCTGGACCCCCGCTTGTGCGGCGGACCGCCGCTCGCCTCAATTGTTGCTCTATTCCCAATGAGCGTCTTAGCTAGCTGGCGTGAGGACCCTTGTTGCGGTCGGCGGTCGGCGGCTGCGCCAGAAACTCCTGCGGGTCGACCGGCTTGTTGCCGCGGCGCAGCTCGAAGTGCAGCTGCGGCTCGCTGACGTTGCCGGTCGCGCCGACGCGGGCGATGACCTGGCCGCGGGCGACCTTCTCGCCCTTCTTGACCAGGATCAGGTCGCAATGGGCGTAGGCCGAGATCCAGCCGTTCTGGTGCTTGACGAGGACCAGATTGCCGTAGCCGCGCAATTCGTTGCCGGCATAGGCGACGATGCCGGCATCGGCGGCCTGCACGGCAGCACCCCGCGGGGCGGCGATGTTGATCCCGTCATTATGCGTGCCGTTCGCACCCGACCCATAGCCTTCGAGGACGCGGCCGCGGACCGGCCACAGGAAGGCGCCGCTGCCGCCGTGCTGCGGCGGGGCGGAAACGGGTGGCGGTGGGGTCAGCGCCGCCGACGCGGCGGGCGGGGGCGCCACCGTCGCCTGGGTTGCGAGGGCCGGAGCAGGCGCCGCGGCGGGCGGGGCTGATGTCTCGGCCTCGGACGGCGCCGAGGAAGCCGCCGCTGGCGGTGGCTTGGCGGGGGTGGGCAGCGGAGCGGCGGCGATCGGCGGCGGCTTTACCGTCGCGGCGGGCACCGATACCGCGGCCGCAGGAGGGATCGCCTCGGGGCCCGCCGGGGGTAGCGCCGCGACAGAAACCGGCGGCGAAGCGACGGCAGGCTCGCCGCCGCCCGGAATGATCAGCGCGCTGCCGGCGACGATGCGATAAGGCGGCGACAGGTGGTTCGCTTCGGCGATCGACTGCAAAGGCAGGTGATAAGCCTGGGCGATCCCCGACAGGGTCTGACCGTGCTGGACGACGATTCGCCCCGGCGGCGATGTCGGCCCCGAGGCAGCCTCGCCGCTGACGAGGGGCGCCGGCCCACCGATTCGGGCACCGCAGCCCGCCAATATCGAAACGAGCACGACGGCCAACGCCGCCGCGCGGAGGCCGCATCGTCTGCTACCGCCACTTTGCATCCTTCCCCCTGCACGCCCCCCGACGCGCAATCAACCCCCGTATTTGGTACCTCACGACAAAGTCGTGTCAAGTCTTGCTACGCTGGCGGCCCACCGCATTGGCCTGAGCTCATTCCACCTTTTCGAACTTCTGCAACGAGCGCAGATCGGCGGGGTGCGGCTTTCCGGGGTAGATTTGCGGCCAGGCGGTCCAAGAAACCTCGCCGACATAGACGTCGCCAAGGGAATCGACCGCCAGGCCGTGCGGCGCCAGAAATTTGCCGAGCTCGGTCCCGCCCGGGGTGTCGCCAAAGCGGCCGATCAGCCGGCCCTGATGGTCGACGATGCTGACCCGCGGTCCGAGATTGGGAATGTCGCGGCTGACGGCGGCGGCCGGGCCGACCTCGCCGACGTAGAAGATCGGCTGATGGCCGTAGGGCATGCACAGCCCGCACGGGCGGTGCAGGTTCTGCCACTGCGCCTCGTACCTACCATTGCCGTCGAAGACCTGCACCCGATGGTTCTCGCGGTCGGCGACATAGACCCAGCCATCGGCGTCGCAGCAGATATTGTGGACGATATTGAATTCGCCCTCGCCGGTGCCAGGTCCGCCCCACGACATTAGCAATTTGCCGTCCGCCGAGTATTTGTGGACACGTGAGTTTCCGTAGCCGTCCGAGACGTAGATTTCGCCCTTCGGCGATAGGGCGGTATGGGTGCAGCGGTGGAACGGCTCGCCACTCATATAAGGCGCGGGTTTGCCGGGGACGCCCAACTCGAGCAATACCTTGCCGTCGAGCCCGACCTTGCGCACGAAGTGGCCGCCGTCGTCGGTCAAGAACATCGTGTCGTCGGGCGCCATGTGGACGCCGTGGGGGCGCGGGTACTGTCCTTCGCCCCAGGACCGCAGAAAGTTGCCGGCGCGGTCGAACACCACCATCGGATGCTCGCCGCGGTTGAACACATAGACGTTGTCGCTGCTGTCGACGCCGACCCCGCCGACTTCCTTGAAGGTCCAGCCGGCGGGCAATTTCGCCCAGTCGGCATTGACGCGGTACTTGTACTCGCCGCTTCCGACGATCATCGCGGGATCCCTTCGCACGCGTGTGCCATTCGGAATCTAAGGATCGCGATCCCGGCGACGAAGGCAAGAGCCGGCGCGGCGGGAAATGGTTGGCGGACGTCTTCTCGATGTGCTGCGATGCGACGACACTGCAACGGAGAAGCCGTCATGCCTTATGGAGGAAACGACTGGCTGGCCCTGACCCAGGAGCCGACCCTGGAGCCCGACATCCCGATCTGCGACCCGCATCACCACTTCTGGGATTTCCGGTCCGAGCGCATCCCCTACCAGCGCTATCTGCTGCACGAGCTGGCCGCCGACGTGAATTGCGGCCACGATGTGCGCTCCACCGTGTTTATCGAGGCGAGAGCGATGTACCGGCCGGATGGACCGGCGGAGATGCGCCCCGTCGGCGAGGTCGAGTTCGTCCAAGGCCTCGCTGCTGCCAGCGCCACCGGGCTCTACGGCCCGTGTCGGGCAGCCTCGGCAATCATCGGCCATGCCGATTTGAAGCTGGGCGATCGGGTCGAGCCGGTGCTGCAGGCGCTTCAGGCCGCCAGCCCCAACCGATTTCGCGGCATCCGCCACACGGTTACCTGGGACCCGCATCCGGAGATCGACAACCGCGAGAAGGAGGGGGTGCTGGCCAGCACGGAATACCGCGCCGGGGCCAGGGTGCTGGCGCGGATGGGCCTCTCCCTCGATACCGGGGTCTGCTTCCCGCAATTGCCCGAGCTGGCAGCCTTTGCCAAGGCCATGCCAGATCTGACCATCGTCCTGAACCATCTTGGCGGCCTGACCCGGATCGGCCCCTACGGCAACCGGGACGAGGAGGTGCTGCCCGCCTGGAAGAGCGGTATCGCCGCCGTGGCGCAATGTCCCAATGTCAACCTCAAGCTCGGCGGCATCGGCATGCCACGGCTGGGCTTCGACTGGCACAATCGCGCCAAGCCCATCGGCTCGGAGGAGCTGGCCGCGGCGATGGCGCCGCTGATGGGCTACTGCATCGAGCAGCTCGGCGCGGACCGGTGCATGTTCGAAAGCAACTTCCCGGTGGATAAGGTGTCTTTCTCCCATCACATGTTTTTCAACGCCTGCAAACGATTCTCAAAGAGCTATTCGGCCTCCGAGCGCGCGGCGCTGCTCCACGGTACGGCGGTTCGGGCGTACCGGATCAGCGGCGGCTAGAGCCCGCCGGCTCCGCGTCCGCTGTCGCAAATCAACGCCGATCGAGAAGCGCTCCTCGCCGGGACGCCGGAAAAGAAAGCCAATGCGGAAACATCGCACTAGCCCCGCTCCGCGGCGAGGATCGCCACCGGATAGGCGTATTCGAGCCGGTCTCCGTCGCGGCAAATAGGGATGCCGAGGCTGTCGTCCTCGGCAGAGGCGGCGAACATCCGGGTGATCTCGATCTCGTCGCCCGGGTTCGGGAACGAGCGGGCAAGCAGGTTCTTCACCTCATCGCGCAGCTCGTAACGGCTGACCGCGGGGTCCGGCAGGCCGGCGTCGCGGAAGAGGCCGCGTAATTCGGCGAGTGGCAGGGCGCGGACATGCGAGGGGTCGCGCAGCTTTTCGAGCCGGTTGAAGAGCGCCGCTTTTGGGGGATCGGCCGAGGCGCAGGTGTCGATCACGACGACCCGGCCGCCCGGCGCGCAGACTCGCACCATCTCTTTCAAGACCTTGGCCGGGTCGGGAAAGTGGTGCACGGCAAAGCGGGTGACGACGATCGAGAACGCCCCGTCGGGCCACGGTAGCGAGGCAACGTCGGCCTCGCGCCACGCGACGTTGGCGACCCCCTTCTCGGCGGCCAATCGGCGCGCCTGGTCGAGCATCGCCGGGGTCATGTCGATCCCGGTCGCCTGGCGCACATGCGGGGCAAAGGCGCACACCACGATGCCGCCGCCGCAGGCGACATCGAGCACGGTGTCGTTGGGCCCTGGCGAGGCCGCCGCGAGGATCATCTCGAGCGCAGCCCGATCGGCGATCGGGGCCGCGGTGCTGAACGGTGTCGCCTGACGGGTGAACTGATCGCGGATCAGGCTGCTGTGCGGGTCGTCGGTCATCGGAACCTTCCTCTCTCGGGACCGCGGCGGTAGCCGATGCGCCCACCGCCGTCAACCGTTCCCTCCCTGGTCGAGGCGGATGCAATCACATCAAAGTGAGGCCAAGACGACTTGCGGATGAAACACTAGACATCCTACATGTTGCACCGCAACAATCGTGGTAACCACATGGTAGAGATGGTCGACCGCCGGAACGACCCAGAGAAGAGCGCGCGCCGTTTTGGCAGTTGCCGCGCCGTTGTTTCGGCATGGGCGGTAGTGGCGCTGCTCCTGGTCTTGCTTTTTGCCGGGGCCGAGGCGCTGGCGTCATGGCGTGCGCATTCGCCGCACCGGGCAAGCCTTGCCGGCGCCGTGCTCCCCCGGCACGACCCCGCTTGCGCCCGGCCCGGCCTCCCCGCGGGCCCCACGGCTTCGGGCTGCCCCGCCTACGGGACGGCGCTCGAAGAGGAGGACAGGGGCGATTTCCCCTGGTGAGGCGCCGCGGCGGCGGCCTGCATGTCGCGCCGCCCGGTATCCACTGCGGCGAGCTGGGCCGCAATTTGGCCGCCCGAGACCGCGAGCGTTTTCTCGTCGCCCGCATGGGCGACGAAGGTCACGGCCAGACCCTTGGGATTTGCCCGCAGCTCGCTCTCCGGGATGTCGGCGGCAAACTCCTCCGCATAAGAGCAACCGCCGTCGCAGGCAATCTGGTCGGTGCTGATGTGGACAAAGCGCAACGGCGCCCCGATCCCGTCACGGGCTGACTCCCAGCCCCGCTCGGCGCCGAGATAGCTGTCCTGGACATAGACCTGATACGACACCGCCCCGGTCTTGCGGTCGAGAAAGCTGCGCAGGCAGTAGAAATTGGTTCCCGGCGTGTCGAGAAACGCCGGCGAGTGCTGGGTCTTCTCGCCGACGAAAATCACAAATCGTCGCGTCAGGTCCTCGCGCACCGCCACGCCCGGGGTCGCCTGGCTCAGCGGCGGGAGATGCGCGCAGGCGGCGAGCAGGAGGCCGAACGCGGCGGCGGCGAAGCCTCGCCGATAGGTATTCATTCGGCGTTGTCGGCGATCTCGGGATTGTCCTCGCCGAGCCCCGGCGCGAGCTTGGCGAAGGCCGGCCGAACACCATCGAAGGAGAGCGGCAACCCAACCAGCGACAGCAGGCTCTCCGGCGCTCGCTGGATCATGCCGAGAGCTGCCGTCTGGGCGTCGCACACCACCTGGTCGACGGTCTGGATCGGGCCGTTGGGAATGCCGGCGGCGTCGAGCCGCGCCGCCCAGGCCGCGATCGGCTCGCCCCGGAACAAATCTTCGAGAATCGGCACCAGCATGTGCCGGTTGACGACGCGGTCCTTGTTGGCGGCAAAGCGCGGGTCCTCGGCGAGGCTCGGCCGGCCGATCGCGGCGGCGAGCCGGCGGAAGAGGTTGTCGTTGCCCGCCGCCACCATGATGTGCCCATCGGCCGCGGCAAAGGCCTGGTAGGGCACGATCATGTCAACCCCGGAGCCGTGCCGCTCCGGGATCTCGCCGTTGACGAGATAGGCCGCGATCGGGATCGTCATCCAGCCGAGGGCAGTCTCGTAGAGCGAGGTGTCGACGACCCCGCCGCGGCCGGTGCGCCGGCGCTCCTGCAATGCCGCAAGGACGCCGATCGCCGCCCACATGCCGGTCGCGAGATCGATGATCGAGACCGAGACCCGCACCGGCGGCCGCCCGGCCTCGCCCAAGAGGCTCATCAGCCCGCCATAGGCCTGCATCAGCGGGTCGTAGCCCGGCCGGTCGCGCAACGGGCCCGCCGAGCCGAACGCGCCGAGGTTGCAGTAGACGAGGGCCGGCTTCTCAGCCAGCAGCGCCTCGGCGGAGAGGCCGTAGCGGTCGAGCGCACCGAATTTGAGGTTGTGGATCAAGACGTCCGCCCGCTCTCGGATCAATGACCGCAGCTTCCCGGCCTCGGCCGGGTCGGCGAGGTCGATGGTGATGCCGCGCTTGGCCCGGTTGACCGCGTGAAAGCAGGTCGCCGCCCCCTCGGCAAAGGGTGGCCCCCAGCCGCGCGCGGCATCACCCCCGTTCGGGTTCTCGACCTTGATCACCTCGGCGCCCAATTCACCGAGGATCATCCCGGCATAGGGGGCGGCGATGCTGTGGCCGATCTCAATGACGACGAGGCCGGCAAGCGGTCGGGTGCTGGGCATCGAAACTCCTCGGCAAACGACATCTCGTGGTGGCAGACAGCGTGTATCACCGCAGAGACACAGAGGACACGGAGAAGCGCCGAGGCGATCGGAACAGAGCTTGCCGCGGGCCGCGGAGCGATTTACAGCATCCCACCGGCCGGTCCGTTCTACAGCTGCGGCGCCAGGTCGATCGGCGCAGGGGACACCGCCATCTCGGATCGTCAACCGGCGCAAGGTTCGTAGACCCACTATCGCGAGATTCTTCGAGCGGCGCTGTTCCCGCTGCTATCTGCAAGGAATCTACAGCTATCGGCACTCCCATTCGGCAAGCCCCCGCCGTTCGAAAGCCGGCTCGACGAACTCACAATGCGATGTGATTATGGCAATTATATCGTCGCGTTGACAGCGTTTATCCCACCGACGCACAGCGGACACGGCGAAGCGCCTCCTTTGTTTTACTCTGTGCTCTCCGCGTCTGTGTGGTGATAAAACGGCAGAGAAGAGCGCGCGACGTGAGGAGGGCGAGGTGGGTGACACGGCGACGATGGTGGCCCTCGGCGAGGATTACCCCGAATTGCGCGAGTCGGTGCGCAGGATCTGCGAGGGCTATCCGGGCGAATATTGGCGCAGGCTCGAAGCCGAGCAGGCCTACCCGACCGCCTTCATCGCCGAATTGACCGAGGGCGGCTTTCTCGCCTCGCTGATCCCCGAGGAGTATGGCGGCTCAGGGCTGCCGCTGCGCGCCGCCGCGGTGATCCTCGAAGAGGTCAACGCCTCGGGCTGCACCGCGAGCCAGGGCCACGCCCAGATGTACATCATGGGCACCCTGCTGCGGCACGGCAGCGAAGAGCAGAAGCGCCGCTATCTGCCCAAGATCGCGTCGGGCGAGCTGCGCCTGCAGGCCTTTGGCGTGACCGAGCCGACCACCGGCTCCGACACGACGAAGCTCAAGACCCGCGCGGTGCGCGAAGGCAACCACTATGTCGTCAACGGGCAGAAGGTGTGGACCTCGCGTGCCCGCCACTCCGATCTGATGCTGCTCCTGGCCCGCACCACCCCGGTCGGCGAGGTCAAGCGGCGCACCGACGGGCTCTCGGTGTTTCTGATCGATCTGCGCGAGAGCCTCGGCCACGGCGTCGAGATCCGGCCGATCGAGGCGATGATCAACCACAACACCACCGAGGTGTTTTTCGACAATCTCGAGGTGCCCCCCGACGCGTTGATCGGCGAAGAGGGTAAGGGCTTCCGCTACATCCTCGACGGCATGAACGCCGAGCGCATCCTGGTCGCGCAGGAATGCATCGGCGACGGCCGCTGGCTCCTCAAGAAGGGCATCGCCTACGCCAACGAGCGGATCGTCTTCGACCGGCCGATCGGCCAGAACCAGGGGGTGCAGTTCCCGCTGGCCCGCGCTTATGCGGAATTGGAGGCGGCCGACATGATCTGCCGCCGCGCCGCCGCGCTCTTCGACGACGGCAAGGAATGCGGTGCCGACGCCAACATGGCGAAATTGCTGGCGTCAGAGGCGACCTGGCACGCCGCCGAGGCGACCTTCGCGACCTTTGGCGGCTTCGCCTTTGCCAAGGAATACGACATCGAGCGCAAATGGCGCGAGGCCCGGCTCTACCAGACGGCACCCATCTCAACC
>CAWAFE010000010.1:0-85369 GCA_963781215.1 uncultured Alphaproteobacteria bacterium | reverse complement strand
GCCCTGGAAGTGGCCGGCGACGACCCGGGCGTCCTGGCGAATGCCGCCCAAGCGCTCGCTTATTTCGGCGAGGACATCGGCGCTATGATGGCATTGATCGATCGTGCCTTGGCGCTCAACCCGAACTACGCCCGTGGGTGGAACATCAGCGGCATCCTCAGGCTATGGGCGGGCCTGCCCGATATCGCGATCGAGCACGCCAACGCTTCGCTGCGGCTCAGCCCCCGCGCCGGAATCGGCGCGTCGCTTACTCTAATAGGCGCCGCACATTTCTACGCCCGGCGCTTCGGTGAGGCGGTGTCGAAACTGCGCCTCGCGATCGAAGAATATCCGGGGTTCCCGCAGCCGTATCGCGTTCTCGCCGCCTGCTACGCGCAGATGGATCGGCTCGACGACGCGCGAGAGATTGTTGAGCGGCTCCGGGCCATTACCTCTCTCGTGATCCCGGACGCCAGCTACTTGCGGAACCCCGAGCACCGCGAGCTTTTGCTGTCGGGCCTGTGCCTCGCGGCGGGAGAGATGACGTGAGCCAGACCCGCCGTCGAACCGCGAGACGAAGAACAGGATTTGCCATCTGGGAAGGCCGGAAACCATGAAGCGAAGCGATCGACGCATTCTGACGTCGCATGCCGGGAGCCTGCCGCGGCCGGAGGCGCTGCTCGAAGTCAACCGCCCGAAACTTACCGGCGAGGCCTATGACGAGAAGCTTTACGCCGAACGGCTGTCGGCCGCGGTCGAGGAGATCTGCCGCAAGCAGGCCGAACTCGGCGTCGATGTGATCAACGATGGCGAGTTCGGCAAGGCGAGCCTCGGCGCCATCGATTACGGCGCGTGGTCGAGCTATGCCTGGGCGCGCCTCAGCGGCTGGGAGCCGGGCGAGCCGGGCCGGCTGCCGGCGCTCGCCGGCCGGCGCGACCGGCAGAAATTTGCCGAGTTCTACGCCGAGCTCGACGCCACGAGTTTTCGCTCGTCGAGTTCGCTCGGCGGGCGGCCTCCGGTGTTCACCGGCCCGATCGCCTATATCGGCCAGCAGGCGGTGCGCGCCGATCTTGCGAACTTCAAGGCGGCATTGGCCAAGGTGACGGCGGAGGAGGGGTTCATCACCTCGGTCGCGCCCGGCAGCTTCGCGCGGCGGCAGAACCGGTATTACAGACTCGGACGAGGCGTTCCTGTACGCCCTCGCCGAGGCATTGCGCGAGGAATACCAGGCCATCGTCGAGGCGGGGTTCGTGTTGCAGCTCGACGACCCCGGACTGCCGGACACCTGGGACATGGCCAGCCCGGAGCCGAGCGTCGCGGACTACCGCAAATTTGCCGAATTGCGGGTCGAGGCGCTGAACCACGCGCTGCGCGGCCTCCCCGAGGAGCGGATCCGCTATCACATCTGCTGGGGCAGCTGGCACGGGCCGCATACCACCGACCTGCCGCTGAAGCATATCGTCGATGTGCTGCTGAAGGTTCGGGCCGGGGCGTTCTCGATCGAGGCCGGCAATGTCCGTCACGAGCACGAGTGGAAGGTGTGGCGGGACGTCAAGCTGCCCGACGGCAAGATCCTGATCCCGGGCGTCGTCAGCCACGCCACCAACGTCGTCGAGCATCCCGAGGTCGTCGCCGACCGCATCCTCAATTTCGCCGGGGTCGCCGGGCGCGAGAACGTCATCGCCGGCACCGATTGCGGCCTCGGCGGCCGGATTCATCCGCAACTCGTCTGGGCCAAGCTCGAAGCGCTGGTTGCCGGCGCCAAACTCGCGACCAGCGAGTTGTGGCCGTAACGCGCGCGGGCCATCAGGAGCCTGCGGTCGAACGTAAGCTCGCGGCGAAAAACGAAAGCCGTTCTTTCTCAGCACCCTGACCCATCCCAACCTAGCTAAGGGCTCGATCCGGGCGAACAGCGTATCGATCACCGGCGACGAGTGGGGAATTAAGCGCGGATTTCCTGGCGCTGGAAGACGACGTAGGCGATTGCGAAGATCAGGATCATCGTGGCGACGAGACCGGTCAGCTGCGGCCAGATCAACAGGAAGCTCTGCCCGGCCGGCAGCGGCGCGCCAAGGAGTGCCCCCTGGATTTGGCTGTAAAGCACCGGGCCGAGGGCGCGGGTCGCCGGCTGCAGCAGGGCCAGCGCGATTTCGGCATAGAGCGTGTTCGGCGAGATCCGGTCGATCGCCTGCGAGGCTTGAAGATAGGCGAGGTTTGGGCCGAAGACGGTGTCGGGCGGGCCGGCGATCAGGGTCGCGATCAGCGGCGTCAGCACCGACCAGAACAGCGCGAAGAGGAGCCATACGCCGAGGGCGGCGAGGGCGGCGGTGGCCGGCGCGCGAAAGACCACCGAAAACAGCATCGCCACCGCCAGCCAGACCCCGCCATAGGCGATCGTCGCGATCAGAAATCCCAGCATCCGGATCATTTCCTCGGTATTGGGCGGCAATCCGAGGAGGAGGAGGCCGAGACCGATCGTCAGGAGCCACAGGGAGAGGATGCCGATCGTCAGCGCCAGCAACCCGGCCAGGAACTTTCCCAGCAGTAGCGCGTCGCGGTAGATCGGCTGCGCCAATACCCGGCTCAAGGTGCGGCGGGCGAACTCGCCGTTGATCGCATCGAAGCCGATCGCGATCGCGACGAGCGGGATCAGAAAACCGAGCAAGGCGATGAACGAGGGCAGCGGATCCTGCGACATCGTCAGGAGCCGCAGGAACAGGAACGGGCTCTCGCCGATCGTCGTGCGGATCGACAGGATCGCGGCATAGGCGGCGGCGATCGCGGTCAGAAAAACGAGCGCCTCCAACAGCCACATCCGGGCGCCCGAGAGGTAGTCTGCCGCCTCCTTGGCGAGAACGACCCCAACCCCCTTCAGGGGCGAGCCCTTACGCCGCATCGCGGACCTCGTCGAAATAGCGGGTATAGACCTCGTTGAGGCTGGGCTCGGCGACCCGGATGCCGACCAAATCGAAGGCCGGCGCCAGGGTCCGGGCGATCTCGGGGCGCATGTCGCGCTCGCAATCGACGCGGTAGAGATCGGGGCCGAGGGTCTGCACCCGCACCATGCCCGGCATCGCGGCGAGCCGGCCGCCGGCGCCCGCGCCGCGGACCTCGACATCGATGACATGGCCGCCCCCCAGCACCTGCCGGGCAAGGTCGGTCACACTGCCGCAGAGCGCGATCCGGCCGCGGTTGAAGAGCGCCACCCTGTCGCACACGCTCTGCACCTGGTCGAGATGGTGCGAGGACAAGAGCACGGCGGTGCCGTCGGCCCTGAGCCCGCGGATCATGCCGAGAAATTCCTGCGTCGAATGCGGGTCGAGGGTCGCGGTCGGCTCGTCGAGGATGGCGATCGACGGACGCTTCATCAGCACCTCGGCAAGGCCGAGGCGCTGGCGCATGCCGCGCGAGAAGGTGCCGACCCGCTCGCGGCCGGCATCGGGCAGCCCGACCCGGGTCATGGCCTCGTCGAACCGCTCGTCGATCTCGCGCCGCGACAGCCCCGCCAATCGCCCGGTATAGGCGAGGTTGTCGCGTGCCGACAGCCCATCGTAGAAGCCGACCGAATCCGGGAGATAGCCGACCCGGCGCTTGACTTCGAGCGGGTCGCGCAGCGGGTCGAAGCCGGCGACCTCGGCCCGGCCCTCGCTCGGCTCGGTCAGCCCCAGCAGCATCAGGATCGTCGTCGTTTTGCCCGACCCGTTGGGTCCGAGGATGCCGACGATCTCGCCGGCGCCGACATCGAAATCAATCTGGTCGACGGCGAGTGTCGCGCCGTAGCGCTTGGTCAGGCCCTCGGCGCGGATCACGATTTCGTCGGCCATGGCGGGCTCGCTGGCCTAGCGCCGGCCGAAGCGGGCGACGGCGAAGACGACGACGAGGAGTGCCACGGCGATGACGCCGATCCCGACCGCGCCCCACAAGGTCGAGGTCAAGACGGTGATGCGGAAATTCGCCGATTCCGACTGGCCGCCGGTCGAGCTGGCGCGGATCGTCGTCTGATAGTCGCCGGCGATGGCCCGTTCGGACGGGGTCATCGTGACCTGGACCGATTGCGACTTGCCGGCGGCGAGCTCGGGCAGCTGCTTGGGCTCGAAGCTCGTCTTCCAGCCCTCGGGCGCGGTGGCGCTGAGCTCGACGTCGTGCGCGGCTTCGCTGCCGTCGTTGCGCACGACGACGGTCAGGGGGCTCGGCTTCCCGGCATAGGCCTCACCGCTGAGGCGGCCGCCTTCCCCGGCGAGGGCCAGGCGCGCCTGGCCGAGGATGGTTATGGCGAGGTCGAGGTCGGCCGAGGCGGCCTCGCTCTTGGCGTGCAAGACCAGCTTGTAGTCGCCGGCCGGCGTATCGCGCGGCAGTGCCAGCGAGGCCTCGATGTCCTTCGACTTGCCAGCCTCGATCGGGATGCTGGTCAGCTGCTGGCTCCCGTAGGCCTCGGTAAAGGTGACCTGGAAATTCTTAGGCGCGGTGGCGCTGAAATTGATCGTCGCCTCGCGGCCGCTGTCGTTGGCGACGGTGACCTTGAACTTGAACGAGGTCGTCGCCGTGCCGCGCAATGCCGGAAAGTTGGTAGTGAGCTTGAGCTTGGCCGGAAGCTCCTTGCCGATGGTGAGGGTGATCGGCAATTTCAATTCGCTGCCCGGGGCGCGCGCCGCGACGAGGAACTGGTAGTCGCCAGGGCCGGCACCGGCCGGCGGCTCGAGGCGCAGCTGCAATTTCTCCTCGCTGTCCGGGGCGACGGTCGCCTGCTCGATCGGCTGGCCGCCGCCGAGGACCGTCGCCTTCCAGCCGTCGGCCGCCTGCGGCACCGAGAGCGCAAACGATTGCGGCGGCGAGCCGAAATTGCGCAGCGACAGATCGATCGTCGTGGTTTCGCCGGCGCGCACCGTCAGGGCGGGGTACCGCGTCGTCAGGTAGACCCCGGTGACGGCGGACGGCTTGTCGGCGGCGTGCGCCGCCGCCGCAGCCAACAGGCAGACCCAGACCGCGAGAACCCGCCGCAGCATCCGCAAACCCTCCATTGCTCGTTATCGGCACATGCCCCGGCCGCACCAGTGCGGGCGTGCCGCCCGGTGAAATAGGCCCGCCAGCCGGCGAGGCGAAATTAACAATTTTTAATGTTGTTCGGCGCCGATTGGTTCAAAGCAGGCTGCCGACCGTACGGCCGAGCCAACCTTCCTTCGATTCGCCGGGATTCCCGGTGCCGGTCATGAGCTCATAGCTGTCGGCGTACCATTCGCTGCCGGGATAATTGTAGCCGAGTACCGCCGCATTGGCCTGTGCCTCTTTGGTCAAGCCCAGGGCCAGATCGCACTCGATCAGGCGCTCCAGCGCCTCGGGGACATGCGTCGTCGTCTGATAATTATCGATCACACGCTTAAAACGGTTCATCGCCGCCAGGTATTGGTCTCGCTTGAGATAATATCTGCCGATTTCCATCTCCTTGCCGGCCAGATGATCGCGGGTAAAATCGAGCTTCAACTTTGCATCGCGGGCATATTTGCTGTCGGGGAAGCGGCGGACCACGTCGTCCAGGGCCTTCAAGGCCTGCTCGGTGATCTTCTGGTCGCGGCCGACATCGACGATCTGCACGTAGTAGGAGATCGCCTTCAAATAATAGGCGTACGCGATGTCGCGGTGACCGGGATGGAGCTGGATGAAGCGGTCCGCGGCGACGATCGCCTCGCCATAGCTGCCGTTCTCGTAGAGGGCATAGGCCGCCATCAGCTGGCTCTTGGTCGCCCAGACCGAATAGGGGTGCTGGCTCTCAACCTGATCGAAGGTCTTGGACGCCTGCCCGTAGCGCTCCTCGACCATCTCGTCCATCGCCTGGTTGTAGAGATCGTCGACCGGCTTTTCGATATAGGCTTCCTTCTTCGCGCCGCCGCAGGCGGCGAGCGAAGAGATCAACGCAACGAGTCCCAACCACCGGAAAAAGGGCAAGGGACGCATCGGCGACCCCCCATCAGGCCAATGACGACATGCCTATAGCACGGATTGTGCGGAAGGAAAGCCGCGGTCACGCCCGGGCGGGATGAGGGCCCCCGTGCCATTCGGGCGCACCGGGCTCGATCCCTCGAACCAGCGTCGTCCAGCACCAGGCCTCAGTATCGGCGAACAGGGTGGCGAGCAGACGCCTCGTCTGCGCATGGCCCGAGCGCACACCGCTGAAATGGCCGATGATCGGGCCGCCGGCGAGATAGAGATCGCCAAAGGCGTCGAGCAATTTGTGGCGCACAAACTCGTCGGGCCAGCGCAGGCCTCCGGTGTTCAGCACATGATCGCCGCTGACGACGACGGCGTTGTCGAGCGAGCCGCCGCGCGCGAAGCCCGCCGCGCGCAGCCGATCGACCTCGTCGAGAAGTCCGAAGGTGCGCGCCCGGCTCAGCTCCGTTTTGAAGGTGCCGCGGTCGAAGGCCACCGAGATGTCCTGGCGGCGGATCAGCGGGTTGTCGTAGTCGATCTCAAAGCTCATCGAAAAGCCGTGGTCGGGAACAAGCGCCGCCGAGGCGCCCTCTTCGATGATGCCGACCGGCTTCAATACCTTGACCGCGCGCCGCGCCGCGTCCTGCTCGACCATGCCGGCGCATTCGATCAGAAACAGAAATTGTGCCGCGCTGCCGTCCATGACCGGCACTTCGGGCCCGTCGAGCTCGACGATCGCATTGTCGATTTCGGCGCCGGCCAGCGCAGCCATCAGGTGCTCGACCGTGCTGATGCCGATCCCCTCGCCGTTCGATAGCACGGTGCACAACGGCGCTTCGATCGTGTTCGCCCAGCTGGCCTCGATCTCGGCCCCGGCGTCGGTGCGGCGAAACACGATCCCTGTTCCAACCGCCGCCGGCCGCAGAGTCATCGCGACCTTCCGGCCGGTGTGAAGGCCCACACCCCGACAGCCGATGGCTGTCTTCAGCGTCTGCTGCGACGCGACTGTAAAATCCCCCAACATCGGGCAAGCTTCTCGTCTACGGTCCCCCAACCAAGGGAAATTTATCGGGGTCTCGGCGTCGCCTCAAATCACTCTTTATTTCAGAGTGTTGCGCCGAAGCCGGCCGGAATATGATATGCATCAAATGCTTCCAGGCACATGATGAGGTCATGCACGAGCCGGCAGCTGGGCCGGGCACCCGCGGCGCCGTCCGGACGGCCCTACACAGCGCCGTCATTGCGAGCAGCGCGAAGCAATCTCGCTAGTCAAGCCGCTACGATCGAGACTGCTTCGTTGCTTAGCCCCCGCGGACCCCCGCTTTCGCGGGGGTGACGAGCGGTGGGTCGATCTGATTGGATCGTGCCCTAATTCGCCTGGCGGCGCAGGAAGGCGGGAATGTCGAGCAGATCCTCTTCCTTGCTCAGGCCGGGGCGGTCCTCCGGCTCGAGCGGCGCCAGCCGGGGCTGCGTCGCTGCCTGCTTGCCGGCCGAAGCGACCGGCGGCGGTGCCGCGCGCTGCGGCTCCACTGGGGCCTGACGGGCGCGGCCGACCCCGGTCACCCGCTCGATCAGGCTTGGCACCCGCCCCTTCGGCCGCGGCGCCGGCTCGCGAACTGTCGCGGGCGGCGGGACCGCCGGCTGGGTCAGCGCGATCGGCCGCGCGGACCCGGCATCGACCGGCCTCGGTGCAATGAAGGCGCCGCCCCGCATCGCCGCGCTCTCGGCCGTCTCGGCCGCCTGCGGCACCGGCTCGCCTTCGGCCTCGGCGCGCGCGGCGTCGGCCGGCGGTTGCGCCGCATTCTGGGTCAGCATCGGCTGGGTATAGGCGCCCGCAGCCGCTTCGCGCATCAGCGGTGCCGCCACGTCCCGGTTGCTGACGAGGCTGATCGCCGGGCGCCCCTGGGAGACGGCTTCGGCGTCGATGCCGGTAGCGACGACCGAGATCCGCATCTTGCCCGACAGCGTCTCGTCAAAGGTCGAGCCGAAGATGATGTTGGCCTCCGGATCGACCTCCTCGCGGATGCGGTTGGCCGCCTCGTCGACCTCGAACAACGTCATGTCGAGGCCGCCGGTGATGTTGATCAGGACGCCCCTGGCGCCCTTCATCGACACGTCTTCGAGCAATGGGTTCGAGATCGCGGCCTCGGCGGCGTCAGTCGCCCGGCGATCGCCTTCGGCCTCGCCGGTGCCCATCATCGCCTTGCCCATCTCGCCCATCACCGTGCGGATGTCGGCGAAATCGAGATTGATCAGGCCCGGCATGACCATCAGGTCGGTGACCCCGCGCACCCCGGAATGCAGCACGTCGTCGGCCATATTGAAGGCGTCGGCGAAGGTGGTGCGGTCGTTGGCGACGCGAAACAGGTTCTGGTTGGGGATGATGATCAGCGTGTCGACGAACTTCTGCAGCTCCTCGATGCCGGCCTCGGCGATCCGCATCCGGTGCGTGCCCTCGAAGTGAAAGGGCTTGGTCACCACCCCGACGGTCAGAATCCCCAATTCGCGGGCGATGCGGGCGATCACCGGGGCGCCGCCGGTGCCGGTGCCGCCGCCCATCCCGGCGGTGATGAAGACCATGTTCGAGCCCTGCATCGCCTCCAGGATCTCGTCGAGCGCCTCTTCGGCGGCGGCGCGGCCGACATCGGGTCGCGACCCGGCGCCGAGCCCCCGGGTGACGCCGATCCCGAGCTGGATCTTGCGGTGCGCGGTCGACTGTTGCAGCGACTGCGCATCGGTGTTGCAGACGACAAACTCACATCCGACCAAATTCGAGCGAATCATGTTGTTGACGGCGTTCCCCCCGGCGCCGCCGACCCCGACAACCGTGATGCGGGGCTTCATCTCCTGCTCGTCCTTCGGGATGCTGAGATTGATCATACGGTTGTCCCTCCACTGCTGTGCAGCCTCGATCATGCCCGGTCAGGCCCGGACTTCCCCCTCCGCTGCCCCACCACCGATTTAGCCGGTTTTGCCCTACGCCGATAGGCGGAGCAGCATCGCCGCCGGAATTTCCCTCACATGTTCTCCCGCAGCCAATGACCCAATCGGCCGAAGAACCCACTCGGCGGACCGGCCGGCCCATACCCGGCCTGGGCCGGCTCGGCCCGCTCCGAGAGAGCGAAATGCAACAGCCCGACGGTGGTCGAGAAGGCTGGGCCGCCGGTCGCCTCGGCAAGCCCGGCAACCCGCAGCGGCCGGCCGATCCGGACCTGCTTGTCGAGGATCAGCGCGGCGAACTCGCGGGCCCCGTGCAGCTGGCAGGCGCCGCCGGTCAGCACCACCCGCCGGCCTGCGATCTTGTCGAAGCCGCTCGCCTCGAGCCGGTTGCGCACCAGCTCGAAAGTTTCCTCCAGGCGGGGTGCGACGATGCCGACGAGCAGCGATTTCGGCACATGATTGACGTGCCCCTCCTCCTCCTCGCCGATTTGCGGCACCGCGATCATCTCGCGCTCGTCGGTGCTGGCCGAGATCGCGCTGCCGAACAAGGTCTTCATCCGCTCGGCATGGGCGAGCGGGGTCGACAGACCGCGGGCGATGTCGTTGGTCACATGGCAGCCGCCGACCGGCACCGAATCGGCAAAAATCAGGTTGCCGTCAAAGAACACCCCAATCGTCGTCGTCCCGCCGCCCATGTCGATCACGGTGACACCGAGGCCGATCTCGTCCTCGACGAGGCAGGAGAGGCCGGCGGCATAGGGGCTGGCGACAAGGGCGTCGACCTCCAGATGCGATCGCCCGACGGCGGCGCTGTGGTTGCGCACATTGGCGGCCCCGGCGGTCACCATGTGCATGTTGACGCCGAGCCGTTCGCCGAACATGCCGCGCGGGTCGCGGATGCCCCGGCTGTCGTCGATCGAGAAGCCAACCGGCACCGAATGGATGACTTGGCGGTCGCCCGGCTCGCGCATCAGATAACCGTGGTCGAGCACGCGGCGCAGATCGGAGTCGCCGACCTCGCGGCCGGCGATGCCGATCTCGGCCTTGACGATCCGCGAGGCGGAAAAGCCCGAAAGGTTCGCGACCACCTGCTGGATCGTCTCGCCGGCCATCTCCTCGGCGGCATGCACCGCCCCCAGGATCGAGGTCGCCGCAGCCTCGAGGTCGATGATCGCGCCGTTGCGCACACCGCGCGAGATTTGGTGTCCGATGCCGAGGACCTGCGGCTTGTCGGCCTCGGCCCGCGCGATGAAGCAGCAGACCTTGGTGGTGCCGATGTCGAGTGCCGCGACCAGGCCGTGGCGTGGCCGGATCGCCGGCTTGCGTGGCTTGCCCTTGCCCCGGCTCGCGGGCTTGCGGGGCGGCGCCCGGTCTTTTGCGCGCACCGGCGCTTCTTCGATCGCACTCATGTGCTCTTCGCCGGGGGGCGTCCTTTCTTCGTTGCCGGCGCCTCCTTCGGCGCCTCGGGGTTGACCCGCAGCACGAGCCGGTCGGGCAGCCGCAGATCGACGGCCTGCACGTTGCGTTTGAGGACGGCGCTCGACCGCTCCAGCCCGGCGAGCTCGGCCCACGCCGCCGCCGGCGCGTCGGTCGGCAGCAGCACGTCGACCGCATTGTCGATGCGCAGGTTCCAGCGGCGGCCGCCGACGCGGACCGCGGCGGTGACGCGGGTGGCGAGATCGGGCTCGCTCCCCAGCATCGCCAGGAGCTCGGCGGCATGGGTTGCGGCGTCCGGCCCGACGACCATCGGCAGCTTGGCGAAACGGTCGAGCCGGGGAACCGGGATCACGCCGCCCTCCCGGTCGATCAGCTCGATCTTGCCGTTGTGCTGCCACAACGCCAGCGGCTTTCGTTCGACAAGGCGGACATAGATCGTGTCGGGAAGATGGCGCTCGATGACGGCGGAGCGGACCCAGGGAAGCGATTCGAGCCGTTCCTTGGCGCGCCGCGGGCTGACCGCGAGGATCGCGGTGCCGGGCCCGGCACCGAGCGCGTCGATGATCGTCTGCCGGTCGGTGGTCTCGCGCCCCTCGACCCGGATGTCGGCGACGGTCAGGCCGAGGAAGGCGCTCGCTTCGAGGAGCCCGTCGCCGGCCTTCTGCAGCGTCGATTGCCCGAGCGGCGCGCGGACCGCCTGGACGCCGCCGTAAATCCCGGCAAAGACAAGGATCGGGATGCCGGTCCAGCACGCGAATCGGAGGAGGCGGCTCGTGGGTTCGCCGCGCCGCGCCCGCGGCGGCGTTGCACCCTTCACCCGCCGCATGCCGCGTTCTCGACCATCCACACGACGAGCTCGTCAAAGCCGATGCCGACATGGCGGGCGATATCCGGCACGAGCGAGGTCGGCGTCATCCCGGGCTGCGTGTTCACTTCCAAGAGATAGAGCCGGCCGTTTCCAGCCGCGGTATCGTCGTAGCGCAGATCGGCGCGGCTGACCCCGCGGCAGCCGAGCGCCCGATGGGCGCGGAGTGCGATGTCGAGCGCCTCCTCATAGGCCTCGGCCGGGATCGGCGCCGGCACCAGATGATCGGAGCCGCCCGCCGCATATTTCGCCGTGTAGTCGTAAAAGCTGCCACGCGGGACGATCTCGCACACGCCCAGCGCCCGGTCGCCAAGGACCGCGACGGTCAGCTCGCGTCCGGGAATAAATCGCTCGACCAGCAGCTCGCTGCCGAAGCCCCAATCCAACACCTCCTCGCGCCAGGAATTGTCATTGATCCTTACGATGCGGACGCCGACGCTCGACCCCTGATTGGTCGGCTTGACGACGAACGGGGCCGGCATCGGATCGCGTTCGGCGAGCTCGGCCTGGCCGGCGACGAGGCCCTCGGCCACCGGCAATCCGGCGGCACGAAAAATCTCCTTGGCGGTGGGCTTGTGCATCGCCAGCGCCGAGGCGAGCACGCCCGAATGGGTGTAGGGGAGGGCCAGCATGTCGAGCACGGCCTGGATCGTGCCGTCCTCGCCGCCCACTCCGTGCAAGGCGTTGAAGACGACGTCGGGCCGCGGGTCGAGCGCGTGCAGCAACGCCGGTAGGTCGCGGCCGACATCGATCGCGCGGACCCGGTAGCCGTGGTCGACGAGCGCCTTGGCGCATTCCCGACCGCTCGACAGCGACACCTCGCGCTCGGGCGACCAGCCGCCCATCAGCAGCGCCACATTTCTGCTCATGATGCCAGCCTCCGTTCGCCCAACAATGGAAGCGGGCGGCCGATCCGGCGAATTTCCCATTCGAGCGCGACGCCCGAATTTTGGTAGACCCGCCGCCGCACCTCCTCGCCGAGGCCCTCGAGGTCGGCCGCCGTGGCGTTGCCGTTGTTGATCAGGAAATTGGCATGCTGCGGCGAGACCATGGCGCCGCCGCGGACGAGGCCGCGGCAACCGGCCGCGTCGATCAGGCGCCAGGCGGCATCCCCCGGCGGGTTGGCGAAGGTCGAGCCGCCGGTCCGCGCCCTCACCGGCTGCGCCGCCTCGCGGGCATGGCGGATCTCGGTCATCCGAATGGCGATTGCGTCACGGTCGTTGTTGAAGCCGCGCAATCGCGCCGCGACGAAGATCCAGTCGGGATCGACCGTGCAATGGCGGTAGGAGAGCCCCATCGCATCGTGCTCGATCGTATGGCTCGCGCCGAAGCGGTCGAGCGCCGTGGCCGAAACCAGCACGTCTTTGATCTCGCGGCCGTAGGCGCCGGCGTTCATCCGTAAAGCCCCGCCGATAGTGCCGGGCACGCCGGACAGGAATTCGAACCCGCCGAGCCCCGCCTCGGCGGCGGCCAGCGCGACTATGCGATCGAGCGCCCCGGCCCCGGCGCGGACCTCGCCGTGCTCCACCGTGATCTCGGCAAAGCCTCGGCCCAGCCGCACTGTCACCCCTGGGACGCCGCCGTCGCGCACCAAGAGGTTGGAGCCGACCCCGATCACCGTCACCGGTATCTTCACGGGCGCCGCGGCGAGAAAAGCGGCGAGGTCGGCGGCGTCGGCGGGACGGAACAGCACTTCCGCCGGGCCGCCGGCGCCAAACCAAGTCTGTTTGCCGAGCGGCGCGTTCGGGGTCAGCCGCCCGCGAACCTTGGGGAGACGGGCGAGCAGCCCCACGTCCTTCTCCGCCGCTTGTGCGCTCATCCAAAACGCCCCAGCTGCGCCAGCTCGGCCGGCAGGCTGTTGGCCCAAAGGGTGACCGAGCCGGCGCCGAGGCACACCACCATATCGCCGGGTGCGGCAATCTCGCCGACGAGCTGGGCGAGCTCCGTCGGGTCCGCCAGCGCGCGAACGTTGCGATGCCCGTGCTCAATCAGCCCGGCCACCAGCGCATCGCGGCTCACCCCGTCGATCGGCGCCTCGCCCGCCGCGTAGATGTCGGCGACCAGCACCGCGTCGGCGTCGTTGAAGCAGGTGCAAAACCCGTCGAAGAGGTGCAGGACGCGGGTGTAGCGGTGCGGCTGAACCACCGCGATCACCTTGCCCTCGACGATCGCGCGCGCCGCCTTCAGCACAGCGGCGATCTCGACCGGGTGGTGGCCGTAATCGTCGATCACGGCGACCCCGTTCCACTCGCCGGTCTTGGTGAAGCGCCGCTTGACCCCGGCGAAGTTGCGCAGCGCTGCGCGCAATGCGTCGTCGCCGAGCCCCAGCGCTTCGGAGACCGCCGCCGCGGCCAGCGAGTTCTGCACATTGTGCCGGCCGAACATCGGCAGAAACAGATCGGAGATCGTCCTGCCGCGCTCGGTCAGCGCGTCAGAGACGACGATGTCGTAGCGCGCGCCCTCGCGCCCGAGGCGGATGTCGACGGCGCGGATATCGGCCTGCGGGCTGAGCCCGTAGGTCAGCACACGGCGGTCCGACAGCTTGGGGATCATGCCCTGCACGACCGGGTGGTCGATGCACAGCGCGGCAAAGCCATAGAACGGGATGTTGCCGACAAAGGTCTCGAAGGCCTGCCGCAGCGCGTCGAAGCTGCCGTAAAAATCAAGGTGCTCGGGGTCGATGTTGGTGACGATCGCAACCGTCGCCGGCAGTCGGGTGAACGTGCCGTCGCTTTCGTCGGCCTCGACCACCATCCAATCGCCGGCCCCGAGCCGCGTGTTGGTGCCATAGGCGTTGATGATCCCGCCGTTGATCACGGTCGGGTCGAGCTGTGCCGTTTCCAGCAGGGTCCCGATCATCGAGGTCGTCGTCGTCTTGCCGTGGGTCCCGGCGACCGCCAGCGACCATTTGAGCCGCATCAGCTCGCCCAGCATCTCGGCGCGGCGCACGACTGCGAGGCGGCGGGCGCGGGCGGCGGCCACCTCCGGATTGTCGGGCTTGACCGCCGAGGAGATCACCACCACTTCCGCCGCGCCCAAATTCGTCGCGTTGTGCCCGATCGCGACCGGGATCCCGAGGTCGACCAGCCGGCGGACATTGGCGCTGTCGGCGAGGTCGCTCCCTTGCACCCGGTAGCCGAGATTGTGCAGCACCTCGGCGATGCCGCTCATGCCGATGCCGCCGATGCCGACGAAATGGAGCGGCCCGATCGACCGCGGCAGCGCCCTCATGCGGCGCACCCCATCGAGGCGGCGCCGGTTTCGAGATCGAGGACGAGGCGCGCCAGATCGCGCGCCGCATCGCGCCGTCCAAATTTGGCAGCCTGGCGAGCCGCCGCCGTCAGCGCCTCCGGGTCCTGGAACAAGCTTCGCAGCCGGTCGGCCAGCGCATCGGGCGTCAGGTCGCTCTGCGGCATGACCCAGCCGCCGCCTGCCGCGGCAAAGGCGCGGGCGTTGGCGGTCTGATGGTCGTCGGCGGCGTGCGGGTAGGGGACCAGCAGGGCCGGCCGGCCGAGTGCCGCGAGCTCGGCCACGGTCGAGGCGCCGGCCCGGCAAATTGCAAGATGCGCGCGCGCCAGGCGCTCGGGCACATCGGCGAAGAAGCTGCGCAGCTCCACGGCGATGCCGCTTTCGGCATAGGCGTGCGTCGCCATCGCGAGATCCTCCGGGCGCGCCTGCTGGCTCACCCGCAGCATCATGCGCAGCCACAGCGGCAACGCCGTCAACGCGGCGGGGACGATCTCGCTGAACACCCGCGCCCCCTGGCTGCCGCCCAGCACCAGCAGCTCGATCGCGCCGCCGGGCTCCGGGGCGCGATAACCGGCCGCGTCGACGTCCAGGATCGCCGGACGCACCGGGTTGCCGACATGGAGAGCGCGCGCGCGGTCGGCCGGGCGCAGATTTGCCGTCGCCGGAAAGCTCGTGGCGATGCGCCGGGCCCGCGGCGCCAACAGCCGATTGGCCCGGCCCAGGACGGCATTCTGCTCGTGGATCAGGGTCGGCAATCCGAGAAGCACCGCCGCCAGCATCGTCGGGACCGACGGGTAGCCGCCGAAGCCGACGACGGCCGCCGGCGACAGCCGGCGCAGCAGGCGCCGCGCCTGCACCGCGCCGATCGCCAGCTCGGCCAGCCCGTGCGCGGTATCGACCGGCCCGCCGGCGAGCCTTCCGGCGCGCACCCGATGCACCTCGATCCCGGCGACCCCGCCGGCAAACGCGTCGGCGCGCGCATCGGTCAGGAGATGCACGCTATGCCCGCGGCCGATCAGCTCGCCCGCGACCGCCTCGGCCGGGAACAGGTGGCCGCCGGTGCCGCCGGCGGCGAGCACAAAGGGTGCGCTCACAGCTCGCCGCCGCCGAGCCGGCGCCGGGTCAGCGCCAGCACCATGCCCATTGCGATGCCGAGCGCCAGCAGCGACGAGCCGCCATAGGAGAGGAACGGCAAGGTCATGCCCTTGGTCGGGATCAAATGCAGGGTCGAGGCCATGTTGATCACCGCCTGCAGGCCGAACTGCATCAACAGGCCGGTGGCGGCCAGCAGCACGAAAAGGCTGCTTTCCTGCAACAGCCGCGACAGCCCGCGCAGCACGATAAAGGCGAACAGAGCAACGACGGCGACGCAGACGATCAACCCGAACTCCTCGCCGACGACGGCGAAGACGAAATCGGCGTGCGCGTCGGGCAGGTTGTCCTTCACCGTACCTTCGCCCGGACCGCGGCCCCACAGCCCGCCATTGGCAAAGGCCTCGAGCGAGCGGTTCACCTGATAGCTGTCGCCGACCGAGGGATCGAGAAACCGGTCGATCCGAATCCGCACATGCGCGAGCGAGAAATAAGCGCCGACCAGCCCCCCTGCTCCGGCGAGGATCCCGACGACGACCCAGTAGAGCCGCAACCCCGCCATGAAAAACTGGGCGAACCAGCAGGCCGCCACGACCACCGCCATGCCGAGATCGGGCTGCTTGATCAGCATCAGGACGATCAGGAGAAAGAGGGCGACGCAGATCAGATTGCCCGGGAAGTGCTGGCGCAGCTTCTGCTCCGAGAACAGCCAGGCGGCAACGACGGCGAAAGTCGGCTTGACGAATTCCGAGGGCTGGACCGAGACCCCGGGAAGGTTGATCCAGCGCCGCGCGCCCTTGATCTCGGCGCCGACGAGAAAGGTTAGCGCCAGCAGCGCCAGCGCGATCACGAAGCCGATGAATGCGATCCGGCGAATCGTCCGCGGCGACTGCAGCGAAATGACGAACATCAGGCCGACGGCAAACGGCAGCATCGCCAGCTCGCGGCGCACGAAGTGCAAGCCGTCGTAGCCGATTCGCTCGGCGACGGCCGGGCTCGCCGCCAGGCTCATGACCACGCCGAACCCGATCAGCACGCCGAGTGCCGCGAGGCTCCAGCGGTCGACCGTCCACCACCAGCGCGCTACGGGGCTGCGATCGATGCGGGCGAACCTCATCCCGATCGGCCTTCGCGCTGGGAGGCGTCCTCAAAATCGGGCGTTGCCGCACACTCCCCCTGCTCGCGACCGGCCCGCAGCCGCCTGAAGTTTTCAGATGCGCAGATATAGCGTTCTGCCGAGGGAGTGGCTACCAATTGTGCGTCCCTACCGCAGCTTCAAGGTGGCAAGCCCGGCGATCGCCAGGATCCAGGCGATGATCCAGAAGCGGATCACGATGGTCGGCTCGGCCCATCCCTTCTGCTCGAAGTGATGGTGCAGTGGCGCCATCCGGAAGACGCGGCGCCCGGTCATCTTGAAGCTCGCCACCTGGACGATGACCGACACCGCTTCGAGCACGAAGAGCCCGCCGATGATGACCAGGACGAATTCGTGCTTGGTGACGACGCTGATCACGCCAAGTGCGGCGCCGATCGACAACGAGCCGGTGTCGCCCATGAAGACCATCGCCGGTGGCGCGTTGAACCACAGGAAGCCGAGGCTCGCCCCGACCATCGCGCCGCAAAACACCGTCAGCTCGCCGGCGCCGGGGATATGGTGGATCTGCAGATAGTTGGCGAAGATCGCGTTACCGGCGAGATAGGCGATCAGGGCAAAGCAGCCTGCCGCGATCATCGAGGGCACGATGGCGAGTCCGTCGAGCCCGTCGGTCAGGTTGACCGCGTTCGAGGCGCCGACGATGACCAGCACGCCAAACGGGATGTAAGCCCAGCCGAGCTCGAGCAGCACGGTCTTGAAGAACGGCACGGCCAGCGTGTTGGCGAGCGGGGCCGGGTTAACATAGGCGAGCGCCACGCAGGCGGCGGCGCCGAGGGCGATCTCGAGGCCGAGCTTGGTGCGGCCGGAAAGCCCGCGATGCGAGTTGCGGGTCAGCTTGCGGTAGTCGTCGAAAAAGCCGATCAACCCGAACCCGACGGTGACCAACAGGACGATCCAGACATAGGGGTTCGCCAAATCGGCCCAGAGCAGGGTGGCGACGGTAAGCGCCAGCAGGATCAGGAAGCCGCCCATCGTCGGCGTCCCCTTCTTGCTGACCAGGTGGCCGGCCGGGCCGTCGAGGCGAATCGGCTGGCCGTTCGCCTGCTTTGAGCGCAGCCAGGCGATGATGCGCGGGCCACACAAGAAGCTGATCAAGAGCGCGGTGACGACCGCGCCTCCCGAGCGGAAGGTGATGTAGCGGAAGAGGTTGAAGCCCTGAAACTGATCCGCGAGAGGGAAAAGCAGTGGGTAGAGCATAGGATCATGCCTCGGGCAGCATCGATCGGGCGCACAACCGCTCCACGATGCGGCCGGTGCCGACGCCGCGGGAGCCTTTGACAGTCACCACGTCGCCGGGTTCGAGGAAGCTCGAGAGCGCAGGGATAGCCTCGTCGGCGGAGGGCCACAAGCCGCCGCGCACCGAGTGGGGCAGTGCGGCATGAAGCGCCGTCATCGCGTCGCCCACCAGGAACACCCGATCGATCCTCGCCGCGGCGATCGGCTCGGCGAGCTCGCGGTGGAGACGAGGGGCGTCCTCGCCGAGCTCGAGCATGTCGCCGAGCATCGCCACCCGCCTGCCCCCGGCGCCGGGGGCGAGTGCCGCGAGCACCGCTAGCGCCGCCCGCACCGAGGCCGGGCTTGCATTGTAGCTTTCGTCGATCAACGTCAATCTTCCGCCGCGCCAGGGAAGCTCGCAGCGGCGGCCGCGCCCGGGCAACGCTTCGAGCGCGCCGAGTGCGTCGATCGCCCGTTCCAGGTCCGCGCCGGCCGCCCGGACTGCGGCGAGCACGGCGAGCGCGTTGAGGACCCAATGCCGGCCGGGGAGCGGCAGACGGCAGCGTAGTACCCGGCCAGAGAGAGCGGACGAGAACGTGCTGCCATACGGTTCGAGAGTGCATTCGACGAGCCGGACCTCGGCATCGGGATGGGCGCCAAAGCCGATTATCTCGGCCGCGCCCGCCCGCTCCGCCGCCGCCTTCAGGCGCGGGTAATGGGGGTTGTCACGGTTGAGCACGGCGGCACCGCCCGGTTCCAGGCCGAGAAAGATTTCGGCCTTGGCATCGGCGATCGCCTCGACCGACGGGAAAAAGCCGAGATGCGCCGGCTCGACCGTGGTCACCACGGCGATGTGCGGCCGGACCAGCCTCGTCAGGGCGGCGATCTCGCCGGCATGGTTCATCCCGAGCTCGAAGACGCCATAGACCGAATCGGGGGGCATTCGGGCCAAAGACAACGGCGCGCCCCAATGGTTGTTGAGGCCGCCCGCCGAGGCGAAGGTCGAGCCGCTCACGGCCAGCGCCAGGCGCAGCGCCTCCTTGGTGCCGGTCTTGCCGACGCTGCCGGTGACGGCAATGATCCGGGCGCGGCTGCGGTCGCGCGCCGCGGCGCCGAGCCTGCTCAGCCCGGCGAGCGTGTCACCGACCTGCAGCAACGGGGCTGCCGCGGGAAGCCCCGCGACGTGGCGGTGGACCATCGCGGCGGCGGCGCCCCGCTCCAGGGCAGCGGCGGCGAAATCGTGGCCGTCGAAGGTGGGACCGCGCAGGGCGACGAAGAGGTCGCCCGCGGCCAAGGTGCGGGTATCGATCGACACCCCCGCCGCGGCCCAATCGGCGGCATTCGCCCCGCCGGTCGCGGCGGCCGCGGCCGCGGCCGTCCACAGCGGCGTCACCGGCCGCCCCGGGCGATGTCGCGGGCGATTTCGGCGTCGTCGAAGGGATGGGTCTCGCTGCCGACGATCTGGCCGGTCTCGTGCCCCTTCCCGGCGATCAGCAGCACGTCGCCCGGCCCGAGCTCGGCGATGGCGGCGGCGATCGCCTGCCGCCGGTCGCCGATCTCGATCGCCTCGGGGGCGGCAGCGAGGATCGCGCGCCGGATCTCCCACGGCTCCTCGCCGCGCGGGTTGTCGTCGGTAACATAGACCCGGTCGGCAAGGCGCGCCGCGGCACCGCCCATCATCGGGCGCTTGCCGGCATCGCGGTCGCCGCCGCAGCCGAAGAGTGCCACGAGCCGGCCGCGCGCGTGCGGGCGCAGCGCCGCGAGCACCGTCGCCAGCGCGTCCGGGGTATGCGCGTAATCGACGACGATTGCGCCGCCGCCGCACTCGGCGACGAATTGCATTCGGCCGGGCACGCCGGTCAAATGCGCCAGAGCCTCGGTCGCCGCCTCCGCCGGAGCATGGGTCGCGATCGCCAGGCCGAGCGCGGCCAGCGCATTCGACGCCTGGAACGCGCCGGCGAGCGGCAGCAGCAGCTCGCGGCGGTGCCCCAGAATGTCGAGGACGAGCCTCTGGCTCGTGCCGGCGGGCTCGCGCCCGACCAGCCGCAGATCGGCTGCCGGATCGGCGCCGTAGCTCAGGACCGGATGGCCAAGCCGGCGGCAGAGAGCCTCCAGACGGGGAAACTCGCCGCTGTCTCGATTGAGCACCGTCGGCGCCGCTGGCGCCAGCAGCGCCGTGAACAGGCGGTCCTTTGCCGACCGATACCGATCCATGTCACCGTGATAGTCGAGATGGTCGCGCGTCAGGTTGGTGAAGGCGGCGGCCGAGGCCACGATCCCATCGAGCCGGCATTGGTCGAGGCCATGACTCGACGCCTCGATCGCCACGTGCTGGATCCCCTGCACGGCGAGGGCTGCGAGGTCGCGATGGAGCGCCACAGGGTCGGGTGTGGTCAGCGCGCCCGACCGGCGCCCGGCAACGGTGACCAGCCCCAAGGTGCCGAGGCTCGCCGCCGGATGGCCGAGTGCGGTCCAAATCTCGCGGGCAAAATGGACGACCGAGGTTTTGCCGTTGGTGCCGGTGACGGCCGCGATCGTGCGCGGCGGCCGGCCGTAAAACCGCGCCGCCAGCAGCGCCAGCCGGCGGCTCGGGCTGGGGTCGGCGAGGATCGTGATGCGCTCGAGGAAAGGGGCTGGAAGCGCCAATGAAGCGGCGCTGTCGGTCAGGATCGCAACTGCGCCGCGGGCCGCCGCATCGGCGGCAAAGGAGCCGCCGTGCAATCGGGTGCCGGGCAGGGCGGCGAACAGGAAACCTGGGCGAACGACCCGCGAGTCGGCGCTGAGGCCGACGATCTCGGGATCGGCGCCGAGCGGCGCAGCAGCGGGGCCGATCAGCTCAGTAAGCTTCAATCCGCTTCCCTTGCAGGCTTTCCACCACCAGCGCCCGCTGCACATCGGGCGAATTTTCGTCGATCGGCTGCACGCCGAGCAGGGGGGCAATCCGCTGGACGATGCGGCTCGTCGCCGGCGCCACGGTCCAACCCGCGGTGGCATAGCCGTGCGTCTGCTTGTTCGGGTGCGGCTCGTCGACCATCGTGAATATCAGATACTTCGGATCGTTCATCGGGAAAACGCCGAGAAAGCTCGAAAGCAGCTTGCGCTCGGCATAGTGCTTGCCCTGGACCTTGTCGGCCGTGCCGGTCTTGCCGCCGACGACGTACCCGGGGGCGGCGGCCATGGTACCGGTCCCGTGCTCGACAACCAGCCGCAACAGCTTGCGCATCCGCTCCGAGGTTTTCGCTGAAATCACCTGCTTGCCTTGCGGGGCGTAGCCCGGCGGCAATTTGAGCAAGGTCGCCTGATGCAGCACCCCGCCATTGACGAGCGCCGCGCCGGCGGTGGCAAAGCCGATCGGCGTTACCGAAATGCCGTGGCCGAAGGCGATGGTCATGACATTGACCTCACGCCATTTGGCAGGATAGTGCGGCGTTGCCAGCTCCGAGATCTCGATCGTCGGCGGCTTCAGCAGGCCCATCCGCGCGAGGAAGTCGCGCTGACGCTGGGCGCCGACGTCCATCGCCATCCGGGCGGCCCCGATATTCGAGGAATACATCAAAATCTCGGGCAGGCTGAGCCAGCGGTGCTTGCCGTGGTAATCGCTGATCGTGAACCGCCCGATATGGAGTGGGCGCGAGGCGTCGTAGCCGCTGGTCATCGAGGCGGTGCCGTAATCGAGCGCCATCGCCAGGGTGAGCACCTTGAACACCGAGCCGAGCTCGTAGTCTCCGAGCGTGATCCGGTTGAACATCCGGTCGGCCACCGGAATGTCCGGACGATCGGGATCGGTCGCGCCGGGATGGTTCGGGTCGAAATCCGGCAACGACACCATCGCCAATATCTCGCCGGTGTTGACGTCCATGATCAGCCCGGCGCTGGCTTTTGCCGTGAAATCGTCGATGACGCGCTGCAGCTCCTCATGGAGGACGTATTGCAGACGCAGGTCGATCGACAGCTGCAACGGATCGCGACGCTCCTTCAGCACGTCGTCGAGGCCGCGTTCGATCCCGGCAAAGCCTGCATTGTCGATGCCGGTATAACCGACGACATGCGCGGTCAGATCGCCGTCAGGATAGACGCGGCGATCCTCGTGCTCGAACTCCAGTCCCGGTATGCCGAGCTGATTGACGGCGTACTGCTCGCGGGGCGTCAAGTGCCGCTTGATCCACACAAAGCTCTTGTCCGAGGTCAGCTTGGCATAGATTTGCGGGCCGCTGAGGCTTGGCAACGCCTTAACGAGCTTTTGGGCCGCGTCGGCTGCGTCTAGGATTTGCTTCGGATTGGCGTAGAGCGACGGGCTGTCGAGCGTGGTGGCCAGGAGCCGGCCGTTGCGGTCGACGATGTCGGCGCGGCTCGGCGCCGGCGGCTTGATGCGGTGAACCCGGCCGATGCTGGATTCGGCGGCGGCGCCGCCGAGCAGCACCACATCGACGACCCGCAAGGCGACCACGGCAAAGATGAAGGCGAACAAGGCTCCGGTGACGAGGAGCCGGGTGCGGCAGGTGTCGATCGCCTGCCTGGCCGGCCCCTCGGGGATGACGGGCGCGCAAGGCGGCGGCTTGAAATGCCGGGGCCGGCACGGATTGTCGTCAAAAGACTGGTTCGCGATCGTCATCGCGCCGCCGAGACCTGGGTGAACAAATCGTCGAGGGATTTCGGGCGGTGCTGCGGCGCCTCTCGTTTTGCCGCAACTTTTGCCAGCGCCGGCTTGGCTGGCGCCTGAGCTTGCGCCGGTTGTGCCGGTGCCGCCGGCTCGGCAGCCGGAGATGGGGTCTCGGCCGGCGCCGCCGCCTTCTCCAGCGATACCGGCACCACCGGCGCCCGATCCTCCGGCGGCGAGGCTTCGGGTGCGGCGGCAACTTCGACCGGGGGCGGCGGTGCCGGACGCATCGGGATGTCGGTGGCCGTGGTCCGCAGTTGCCTGGTGGCGATCGGCCCGAGCGACAGGAAACGCCGGTTCATGTCTTCGAGGATCTCGGGCCGCGTCAGATAAGCCCACTCCGCGTCGAGCACCCGCGTCTCGTGCTCTTCCGCTGCGGCCGCCCTCCTCGTCCGGGTCAGCTCGTCGTCGAGTGCTTGGACCTGGTATTTGACGCCGAACATGACAAAGCCGGTGGCCGAGACGAGGACCAGCCAGAATAGGGTGGCGAGCCGGATCATGCCGCCTGCCCTTGGCAATCAGCCGGCCAAGACGGGGCGGCGGTGCGCACCGCCGCTCGCAGCCGGGCCGAGCGGGCGCGCGGGTTGCGCGCGATTTCCGCGGCATCGGGCCGGGCTGCGCGGCGTCCCAGAAGATCGAAGCTCGGCGCCGGCCCGCCGACCGGCGCGGGGGCGTGGCGCGAGCCGCGCGGGGCGGTGCCACTGCGCCGTCGCAAAAACGCCTTGACGCGGCGGTCCTCCAGCGAATGAAACGAGACCACGGCCAGCCTCCCGCCCGGCATCAGCAGCGTTTCGGCCGCGGTGAGGCCGCGATCGAGCTCGCCGAGCTCGTCGTTGACCGCGATGCGCAACGCCTGAAAGGTCCGGGTCGCCGGGTCCAGCCCCGGCTCGGCTCGGGGCATGGCGGCGCGGACGATGGCGGCGAGCTCTGCGGTGCGCCGGATCGGCCGGTCCTGCCGCGCGGCTGCGATCGCGCGGGCAATGCGGCCGGCGAACCGCTCCTCGCCGAAGGTGCGGATCAGCCGGGCGAGTTCTTCTTCGGAATGGGTGGCGACGAGGTCGGCGGCGCTCTCTCCGGCGCCGCTCATGCGCATGTCGAGCGGGCCGTCGAGGCGAAACGAGAACCCGCGCTCGGGCCTATCGAGCTGGTCCGAGGAGACGCCGAGATCGAGAGCGATGCCGGCGATCGGCCCGCCGGCCACCGGAGCGACGAGCCGCACCATGTCGCCGAAATTGCCTTCGACGAGGGTCAGCCGGCCGTCGAGGCTCCGCGCCAGCTCGCGCCCGCGCCGCACCGCCTCAGGATCGCGGTCGATGCCGACGACACGGCACTGCGCCGCGGCGAGCAAGGCCTTGCTGTAGCCGCCGCCGCCGAAGGTCCCGTCGACATAGATCGCGTCGTCGCGGGGTGCCAGGGCGGCGAGGACGGCCTCGGCCAGGACTGGGACGTGCCCGGCCAAGCGCGGCGGTTCGGCTGGGCCGGCCGATTGGGCGGCGGCTTTTCCCGCGCCGGGGCGAGCCCGGCTTCGCCGCTGCCCGGTCACACGCCGCTTCCGGCGGAGAGACTGCCGAGCGTCGGCAGCTCGGTCCCATCCTGCAGAGCGAGATCGAGCAGTGTCGCTTCGCGTTCGGCAAAGCGATCGGGCTCCCAGATCTGGAATGTCGAGCCGAGCCCGACAAAGGCCGCGCTGTCGGCGATGTGCGCATGTGCGATGAAACGCTCGGGGAGGATGATCCGGCCTTCGGGATCGAAGGGCAGGGGCTGCGAGCGGGCGAGGATCAAATTCGCCAGCTGCTGCTGCCGTTTCGGTTGGCCCAATCGGTCGAGCCCGGCGGCGATCGCATCCATGCGGTCCATGCCGGCCCCCTCCAATGCCTGGTGCTCAAAGGAGGGAAAGACGACGATGCCGTTGAAGCTCTGGCCCGAGAGGGTGGCGCGAAAGGTCGCCGGCACAGAAACTCGCCCCTTGCGGTCGACCTTGTTCACGTATGTGGACATGAACAGCGCCACTCGTTCCCCCAACGCTCACCCGTGGACGCTCGGCAAGGGGCGCCCGAAGGATACCACCGAAGTTCCCCCCATCGGCGGTACCCGTCCATGGGTGAAGATGGTCTAACATGGGTTCATATGGGTGTCAATGGGCTATCTTAGTAAAACCGCAGATTTCCAAGGTGACGCGGGGATTTGGTTCGACCACACGATGTAGCCAACCTGGCACTTTCGAACACAAGCCATGGAGCCGTTGCTTTGCTACGGCGGAATCTGAAGCAATGGAGCTCATCAAATGCCCCTAAAATCCGATGCGAATCATCACGGCCTGCCCCCCGCTCCAGTCCCGGGTCGGCCGAGCGGGACGCCGGGCCACGCTTCGGTGATGTCCCTGGGCGGCGGCGCCAAGCCGAGCTTGTCCTGGGCGACGAGCAGCTTGCATTGATCGTAGAGTGCCGCCCGTGCCGCCTCGCTTCGATTGTTGCCGTAGAGGCCGGTCTCGACCAGGCGGTCGAGGTACCAGACGGTCTGAACATTCAACGACAGCGTGATCAGTTCGGATTTGAAGGGGTTGGTGTCTCTCGCCATCGGACCGATCCCAAAAAGAATGCCGTTAGATTGGCATAAGAATCGTGCATCGGCGAATCAAAACACGCTCTTTTTCGCCAAAATTCGATGGCGGAGCAGGGGTTTCAATTTTTCGGTCATGATGGAATCGGAAACGGGCAGCCCGCGAAGGCTGCCCGTCTCCCCCTGTATGGCCGGCACGGGGGCTCGCATACCCCCCGTATCGGTCCCGTCGATCACCGGGTCACGGCCGCGAACCTCGGCCATGCCGACCACACCGCACGCAGCCTCGACCGGAACAGCGCGACGGACAACCGTCGAATCCGCCGTCCACAGGGTTATCCTCCGGAAAGTGGTCTTATCCCGATCCGATCCGCCGAATTATCCACAGGATCCAGCTTGGTGGTGCCGAGGAAGGCGCCAGACGGCGTGTAAGCCGGGTTCTGTCCCGCCCTCCGAAGAGCCCCGGCGGGCGGTGATGGCCATTCCTCTGGGACGCCCGTTGCCGAGCGCCTCGTGCGACCGACCCGAGCGGCGGCGCGGAGGCACGCCCGGCACCCCGGATCGCTCCGGAGCGCCTGCCGCTCCTACTTGGTCTTGCTCCCGGTGGGGTTTTCCCTGCCGCCGCCGTTGCCGGCGGCGCGGTGCGCTCTTACCGCACCGTTTCACCCTTGCCGCCCGCCCGGCATGCCGGAGACGGGGCGGCGGTGTCCTTTCTGTGGCACTGTCCCTGGGGTCGCCCCCGCCGGGCGTTACCCGGCACCGCACCTCCGTGGAGCCCGGACTTTCCTCTCCCCGCGAGCGGAGAGCGGCCATCCGGCCGTCTGGCAAGAGCAGATTTGGGCGCTCTTGGACGATCTGTCAAAGCCCGGGTCGAGGCCACCGCCGGCTTACGGCGTCGTCGTGACGCCGGTCGACGAGGCGAACCGGGTCTTGACGTTGCCGCCGAACAGCGGGTTGACCAGCTGGGTGGTATTGCCGGCGGTCGCGTCGACCGCGGTTGCACACGCCATATAGGGCGAGATGAAGGTGTTGTGGACCGCCTTGTGCGAGGCGATCGCGAGGCAGGTCGGCGCCACTTCGAGATCCATCGCCGAGATCGTGTTGGCAAAGCTGTAGCCGTTCTCGATCAACAGCGCGGTGCCGCCCTTGGCGCTGGCCGACCCGGCGCCGCTGATCCGGGAGATTTGGGTCTGCTCCAGGGCGATGCCGGCAGCGCCGCCGGCTGAGTCGGCGACCGTGAAGATGTCCGAGCTCAAGACGTAATTGAGCTGGAGCCCCCCGGCCCTGGCGCCGGGATTGGCGTTGTTGACGATCAGGTGGTCGATCTTGATCGAATTCTGCGCGTCCGAGAAATCACGGTCGCCGATCACCACCGCGTAATCGTTGGTGTCGGCGTTGACGAACAGCGTCCCTTCTTCCTTGAAATAGAAGCAGCCCTTCGGCGCCGCACGGGTCCCGCCCGAGCAACGGATATCGAGGACCGGGCCGGAATGGATCGCGGTGCCGTCGATGATCGCGCCCATCGAGATCAGGCGGAAGCCGGTGTCAGAGTGCTGTGCATAATCGATGACCAGGGTGCGGCTGAGCCGATACCGGCCGTGCGGGAGATATAGCGGGAGGTCCGATGCGACCGCCGCCCGCACCGCCTTGGCGAAGGCGGCGGTGTCGTCGCTGCCGCCGTTGCCGACGGCACCATGGCAGCGCACGTCGATCCAGCTGTCGTCAGCGCAGGCGGCAACGTTGGCGATCGGCGGCAGCATCGCGCCCACACACGGCAGCGAGAGGCCGAAGACGGCCAGTGCGACGAGAACCGGCAATCGCAGACAATAGGCCATGGCATTCTCCCCTAATGCGAGGGCAACCACGGTTGTTGCCCTCAAAAAGGGGAAATATCGCTTTTTAGATTAATGATTGGTAAAGACCACTTAATTTTTTGATATGCCGACACTCAGACCCGGTTGGGCCTGCGGAAGAAGCCGTGCAATAGGATCCCGGAGATGATCAGCCCGCCGCCGATCGCCCGGCCTGGGCTCAGCCGTTCGCCCAAGGCCAGCACGCCGACGAGCACGACGGTGACGAGTTCAGCATTGGCGATGATCGCGTAGCTCGACGGCCCGAGCCGCGGCACGCTGTAGGAGAAGAGCGTGATCGTCAGCGCGCCGGTGCCGAGCGCTACAAACAGCAAAGTAAGCCACCCGCCCGGGCTCGCCGGGATCTCCAGCCCCGATACCAGGATCACGACGAAAAAGCTCGCGGTAAACCCGAGATAAAGATAGCCGGCGCCGACCAGCGGCGGGTGCCGCCGCATCAGCCGGGCGTTGGCCGCCAGATAGAGCGCGTAGATCAGCGGACCCGGGATCGCCCACAGGAGGCCGCGCGGATCGATCGTGCCGCCGTCGAGGCCAGGTCCGGCGATCAGCCCGGCGCCGCCGAGGATCATCGCCACGCAAAGCACCGCGATCGGCTGCACCCGCCGCTTGAACAAAATCCGCTCGAGCGCCAAGGTCACAGCCGGGTAGGTGTAAAACAGCAGCACCGCGATGCTGGTCTCGAGCCAATGCAGGCTCTCGAAGAAACACAAGGTCTGGGCCGACCCGAGGGTGGCGCCGACGAGCGTGATGCGCAGCGCGCCGCGGCGGCCGGCGCCGCGGAAATCGAGCCGGGCGGCCTTGGCAGCGAGCACCAGGGCGGCCAGCGCGATGCAGTAGCGCCAGAACAACAGCGAAAAGGTGCTCATCCCTTCGCCGTAGAGGCGCAGGGCGGTGATCGGCAGAAACCCGACCATGACGCTGCCGGCGATCGCCGCCAGCGCCGCCGGCCAGGCCTGCAGCCGCGGCGCGTTTGCCGCCGAGGTCTCGACGGTTTCGCCGGCGGTCGTCATCCGATCGGCGCGAGCTGGCTTAGCCCGAGGCGGCCATCGCGCGGCCGAGCGCGGATTGCCAGGCGCCGCTCGCCATCGCCGTACCGAGCCAGGCGTCGACGAATTCCTTCATCGCCGGATCGCGGGCAAAGAAATAGGCCTTTTCGAGGCGGGTGAACGGGGCCGGGACCGGGATCGCCGCCAGCTCCGGATGGAGCTGCGCCTGATGGTCGGCTTCGAGCCCGTCGGTGACCATGACGTCGGCCCGGCCGGCGACGATCTCGTCGAACACGGTGGCGTTGTCGTGGTGGATAGTGACCGTGGCGTGCCGGAAATTGGCGCGCGCAAAGGCCTCGTTGGCGGAGCCCGGATTGGAGATGACCCGCACCCCGGGCCGGTCGATCGCCTCGATGCTGGTGAAGCGGTCGCGGTCGGAGAGGCGGGCCACCGGCCGCTTGCCGTCGACAAAATTCGGCAGCGAGAAGAACCCCTTCTCGGCCCGCGCCGCGGTTACCGTGACCCCGCCCATGGCGATGTCGAACCTGCCGGCGAGAAAATCGTCGAGCAGCCGCACCCATACCGTCGGCACAAAATCGATCCGGATCCCGAGCCTTCCGGCGAGGTCGTGCGCCATGTCGATGTCGGCGCCCTCATAGGTCCCGTTGGGGCGCAGAAAGCTGAATGGCCGGTAGTCCCCGGTGGTGCCGACCCGCAGCACGCCCCTCGCCCGGATCGCGGCGAGCGTCGGCGACGGATTGGTGCCGGGCAAATCGGTCATGGCGTCCCCCGAAGGAAGCGCGTTGAGGCGCGCATCCGTGCTTCTATAATTGGCCCGACACAAATCTGCACCGCGAGAAAAGAGAGGAACCGTTATGCCTGTCGTACTTGGGACGGACAGCTACCGCTACGAGGTCGCCGATAATTGGGCGAAGCTGCCGCCGGGCATGGAGTTCAACGCCGATGTCGCCGCGGTCGGCGTCGACGGACAGGACAATGTCTTCGCCTTCAACCGCGGCAAGCACCCGATGTGCGTCTTCGACCGTGCCGGCAACCTGCTGCGGACCTGGGGCGAGGGCGTCTTTCTGCGCCCACACGGCGTCCACATGGCGCCCGACGGCACGATCTGGCTGACCGATGACGGCGACCACACGGTCCGGCAATGCACGCTCGACGGGAAGGTCTTGCTGACCATCGGCATCCCCGGCAAGCCCGCACCTTATATGAGCGGCGAGCCGTTTCATCGCTGCACCCACACGGCACTCTCGCCGCAAGCCGACTACCTCTACATCTCCGACGGCTATGGCAATTCCCGCGTCCATAAATACACCCCGGACGGCAAGCGGGTGATGTCGTGGGGCGAGCCCGGCACCGATCCAGGCCAGTTTAACATCGCCCACAACATCTGCTGCGATCCGGACGGCTGGGTCTATGTCGCCGACCGCGAGAACCACCGCGTCCAGGTGTTCGACGGCAACGGCAAATACGAGGCGCAGTGGAATAACATGCACCGCCCTTCCGGCCTCTACATGGAAACCGGCACCCAGACGCCGCGCTTCTTCGTCGGCGAGATCGGCCCCGACATGGCGGTCAATATCGATATCCCGGGCTGCGGCCCGCGGGTCAGCATCTACACCAGTAAGGGCGAGCTCCTGGCGCGGCTCGGCCACGAGCATGCCGGGCTCGCCACCGGTCAGTTCATCTCGCCGCACGGGCTCGCGGTGGACCGGCACGGCGACATTTATGTCGGCGAGGTCTCGTTCACCAATTGGGGCCGCCGCGTCCGTGCCAAGGGCGAGCAAATCCCAGCGGGCCTTAGGAGCCTGCAAAAGCTGGTGAAGGTCGACTAGGTTCGACAATCCTGGGGGCCGTCGCCGAACTTTGGGACAAAGTGGGGAGAAGGACATGGATCTGGGCTTGCGCGGAAAGAAGGCGCTGGTGACCGGTGCTTCGAAGGGGATCGGCCGGGCCTGCGCCGAGGCGCTGGCCGAGGAGGGCTGCGACGTCGTGCTGGTGTCGCGCACCGCAGCCGATCTGGAAGCCGCGCGGGCGGCGATCGCCGCCAAATACAATGTCGGCGTCCGCGTTTATCCGTTCGACCTCTCCGACAGCGGCAATGTCGACAGGCTCGCCGCCGAGTGCGCCGACACCGAGATACTGGTCAACAACGCCGGCGCCATCCCGGGCGGCAATATCGACACGGTCGACGAGGCGCGCTGGCGCGAGGCGTGGGATCTGAAGGTGTTCGGCTACATCAACATGACGCGGCGCTTCTACGCGTTGATGCGGGAGCGCCGGAAGGGGGTCATCGTCAACATCCTGGGGGCGGCCGGCGAGAACCCCGATTTCGACTATATCGCCGGCTCCTCGGGCAACGCCTCGCTGATGGCCTTCACTCGGGCGATGGGCGGCACTTCGCCGCGCGACGGGCTCAGGGTCATCGGCATTAACCCCGGCCCGGTCTTGACCGAGCGGCTGATCACCCTGACCCGGCAGCGGGCGGAGCTGCGGCTCGGCGATCCGGAGCGCTGGCCCGAGCTGATGCAGGGCCACGCCTTCGGCCGCGCCGCCAAGCCCGAGGAGATCGCCTGGATGGCGGCCTTCCTCGCGTCGGACAAATCCGCTTACACGACGGGCTCGATCATTACCATCGACGGCGGCGGCTCCAGCCGAAGATCGGCGCTGTGACGGGGTAACGGGCGGCGGCCCGCGCCCCCCCGGCGCCGGATGGCGACCAAGGCGAGCGCACCGGCGAGCAGCGCCAGAGTCGACGGCTCCGGCACCGCGATCGAGGCGAAGAGCCCGTCCATCTCGCCGTTGATGCCATCGCTGAAGTAGAGCTTGGCCGGGTCGCCGTCGTTGCCGCCACCGCCGAAGATCAGCGCCCACAGCCCGCCTGACGTGTTGCCGGGGCCTGCGTCGACCGGGATAGCGCCGTCGAACGCACCGGTCGTCGGGTCGAAGGCGTTGATCTCGCTCGCGGCGAAGCTGAAGTTGCCGACCAGCAGGTCGCCGCTGAAACTGCCAAAGCCTGCCGGGGCCAAGGCGAGGCCCCAGGGCGAGGCGAGCTTGCTGCCGTCGATCAGCTTTTGCAGCAGCACGCCGTTTTCGTCAAACACCGCGACCGCGCCGTTGCCCTCCGTGGCTGCGATCATGGCGGCACGGCCGGGGAGCGCGTAGGTGACGTAGATCTTGCCGCTGAGATTCTGCACGTTGAACGGGACGAGCCCCGGAAATGGGTTGGCGAAGGCGCCGGTGCCGAGAGTTTTTGGAGCAAAGGCGCCGTCGAACACGTCAATGGTGCCGCCCGCGGTATTCGCCGCGTACAGCGTGTCTTTGGCGTCGTTGATAGCGAGGCCGGTATAGACGGCTCCGGGCGTCGTCACTTCAATCTGCGAGGTTGTGGTGCCCAAGGGTGTGTTGCTCCACCCAGAGATGGTGCCGTTCAGACTGGCGAAGATGAACCGGGCGGGCGTGCCGTTGACCGGAAAGAGCGAGCCGCCGATGTTGGTGACCTGGCCGGTCGGCCCTTGCGGCCCACCACCGGTGGTCGGGATCGACACGGTCAGGGCGTTTTTGCTGACGCCGGCGGCCGTCACCGCATAGAGCGTGGTGACATTCGCGCTCTGGTCCGAGATCCAAAAGGGCGTCGCCGGGCCGTGCGAGACGCCCCAGGAATTCTTCAGGGCATCGTCCTGCAACGCGGCCAGCCCCACAATGTCGGAGACGAGGTTCGTTTGGATGTAGGGGCCGGCCGCGGCTCCCGAAATGCCCA
Source organism: uncultured Alphaproteobacteria bacterium (assembly GCA_963781215.1). Classification (GTDB taxonomy): domain Bacteria; phylum Pseudomonadota; class Alphaproteobacteria; order ATCC43930; family CGMCC-115725; genus AP-15. Next base: position 53,666 of record CAWAFE010000010.1, on the reverse strand, counting down.
GGAAAAATCCGCCGGCGGCAATTACCGGGATCCGCGAAAACTTGCTGAGAAGATTGGAAAACGTCATTTGTCGAGCTCCCTCGCCGCAGTATTTACATCAACGACGCCGCACTCCTCGGGCGACAATTAGACTCGGCGCAAGCGGAGCTATTCCGCACATCACGGTTAACAAAATCGTGATCGGCGAAGGCGGCGGCGCTCGACGACGCTGTCGTCGACGGCGCTGCGCCGGCGGCTTGACACGCCGCCGCCGAGGCGTCCGTGATGCTGGCGAGGAAGGGCAGAGGGTGCCGTGAAATTCAGCAATTTCCTGTTTCCTGACAGCCGCGATTCCGAGCGGGACGGTGTCGTGATCGACGAGACCTTGCGCGAGGCGTGGCTCTCGGACGAGCTCGGGGTCGACGTGATCTGGCTCGCCGAGCACCATTTCGACGGGATCTGCGCCTATGCCGACCCGATCGTCTTTGCCGGCGCGCTCGCCACCTCGACCCGGAATGCAAAGATCGGCTTTGCGGTGGTGCAGACGGCATTGCATCACCCGATCCGGCTCGCCGAGCAGCTCGCCGTGCTAGACAACATTTCGAAGGGGCGGCTCGTCGTCGGACTCGGCCGCGGCAGCTCCTACAACATTTACGACTACCAGGGCTTCGGCATCGACCACCACGAGGCCCAGGCCCGTCTGGAGGAAGCCGAGGCAATCATTCTGAAGGCATGGACCAGCGAGGGCTTCGAGCATCACGGCCAGTTCTGGGATCTGACCGTGCCGATATTGCGGCCGCGGCCTTATACAAAGCCGCACCCGCCGGTGGTCCGCGCCGCCTCGGGCGAAGCTTCGATGCTCGAGCTGGCGCGCCAGGGCCGGCCGTTTCTGATGAACGTGCAGCCGATGGCGGTGACTCGGCAGCGCATGGAGGCCTATCGTCGGGCGATGCGCGACGCCGGCTATGACGAGCAGAGGATCACCGGCAACCTCGAAGACTGCTGGGTCTGGCGCAACATCGTCGTCGCCGAGACCGATGCCGAGGCCGAGCGCATGGGCATCCCGGCCTTTCGGGCGATGGTCGAGGCGCGGGCGGAGATGCGCAACCGCATCTATCGCGACACCGGGCTGCGGATTGAGGTGCCGCCGAGCGACCTGCCATCCGCCCGCGCCAGCGTCGAGCACGGCTTTATCTGCGGCTCGCCGGCGACGATCGCCGAAGCGATCGCGGAAATCGCCGAAACCGGGGTCGGCGGCGTCATCGCCACCTTCCGCCTGGGGCCATTGCCGCACGAAGCGGCAACGAGCAGTCTAACATTATTCATGCGGCAGGTCGCGCCGGAGTTCAGGTAAAAAGCAGCCTATTGAGCATCAGGCGGTAGGCGCGAAAGGGAATCGAACCCCTGACCTCTCCCATGTCGTAGGAGCGCTCTGCCACTGAGCTACGCGCCTGCCGGTGCACTGCGTGTGGTGGGCGCGACAGGGATTGAACCTGTGACCCCACCCGTGTGAAGGGTGTGCTCTCCCGCTGAGCTACGCGCCCGGCCCGAAGCATTTAGGAGGGGGCTCCAAAACCTGTCAAGGCTCACGCCGGCGGCATCTCGGCGGTGGCCGCGTCGAATTCGTAGAGCCAGCGCAGGGCGTCGGGGGAGCGGTCGCCGGCCGCCGCCCAGGCGGCGTCGCGCGCCTGCTGCTCGGGCCCGTCGCGCATGTGAAAGCGGGTCTTGTTGGCCCGCGACATCTCCTGCAGGCGGGTGACGCGCGGCAATCGCAGCCGCTCGTAACGACGCAACGCCTCGGCCGGGTCGACGCCGCCGGCGGCAAGGCAGGCGGCTAAGGTCGCCCCGTCCTCGATCGCCTGGGCCGCACCCTGGCCCATGAACGGATACATCGGATGGCAGGCGTCGCCGAGCAGTGTCGTGCGCCCGACCGACCATTGCTGCAGCGGCTCGCGGTCGAAGAGCGCCCAGATGAAGCAGGTGTCGGCCGCCGCGATGATCCGGCGAACCTGCGGATGCCAGCCCTCGAAGGCGGCGAGCGCGCGGGCGATCGTGGCGCGGTCAGTCCAGTCCTCGCGGTTCCATTCGTCGTGCTCGGTCCAGCCGACGAAATTGAGGAGGCGGCCGCGCGAGACAAAGTAATGCACCAGATGCGCGCCCGGGCCGACCCAGGATTGCGAGCCGAGCTCGAGGCCAAGGTCGACGAGGCGCTCGACCGGAACCAGCCCTCGATAGGCGACGCAGCCGGCAAAACGCGGCGCCTCCGCGCCGAAGAGTGCCTCGCGCACCGCCGAATGGAGGCCGTCGGCGCCAATCAGCACATCGGCGCGGATGCGCGCGCCATTCGCGAACCACGCTTCGGCGCTGCTGCCGCGATCGGCGAGGCCGACGAGGCGGTGGCCGAGATGGAGATGCACCGCGGGAAAGCCCGTGGCGATGACCGCGAGGAGATCGGCGCGGTGGATTGTCATGTGCGGCGCGCCGTAGAGTTCCTCGCACAGCGGGTTGAGCGGTGCGCGCTGCAAGGTGCGGCCGTCCTGCCAGCGCCGCTGATGGGTCCCGATCGGGCGCACGCCCTCGCGATCGAGCCCCTCGGCGAGGCCGAGCCGGCGCAGAACACGGATTGCGTTCGGCCCCATGTTGATGCCGCCGCCGATTTCGGTGAGCTCGGGCGCCTGCTCGTAGACATCGACCTCGAAGCCCGCCCGGCGCAGCGACAGCGCGGCGCTGAGACCGCCGATGCCACCCCCGATCACGGCGATGCTGAGCGGTGCATCCGTCATTTGTCACCCGATCCGATGCGAATATAGCTGGGCGATTGTAGCGCATGCGGCGGGGCAGCAGATGCCCGCGCCTTGGAAAATCCGGGCTCGTCAGTTATGGTTAAGCGGTGAGGACGGGGCAACGCGCCCAAAACGACGGGGGGAAGAATGACAAGATGGCCTGCCGCGGCGTTCCGCCTGCTGCTGACGATTGGCGCGGTCGTGACGATCACCTCCACCGCAGCGCCCGCCCGCGCGCAGGCGGTGGTCGACGAGGCGCGGCAGGCGGGGCGCGCTGCGCAAAGCTTTCCGGCGGCCGACGAGGATTATTTCCGTGCGATGGACGGCGGCATCGCCCTGACCCCGGACGAGGTCAAGGGCCGCAACATGTGGATCGTGTGGACGGGCGGCAACGACCGGCTGTGGGACAAGCTGACGAACCTGACCTTCGGCGCCTTCGACCTCCTGAAGATCCTGTCCTCCTCCCCGGGCCTCAAATACAGCCGAGACAACCGCTGGAATTATCTGGGCCTCGTCAACGAGCCGTGCTTCACCAAGGCCACCGGGCCCGAACCCCGATCGCTACGGGCTGTGGCTCGACACGCGCAGTGCGGATTGCCCGCCCGACCCGTTCGAGAACGGGCAGAAATATCCGGGGGTGACGGTCGGCGCCCGCGGCAAGAACATCCCCGCCGGATCCTATTACGGATATTCGACCGGAATCGTCGGGCTGCGCCTCTTCCCGAACCCCGCTTTCGACGAGGCCGCAGCAAAACGCTGGGATCCGGAGAAGTTCTACAACGACCCAAACTATTACCTATCGAAGGATTTGGTGCGGCCGTACCGGGTCGGCATGTCCTGCGGCTTTTGCCATGTCGGGCCGAACCCGGAAAAACCACCGGCGAACCCCGAAGCGCCGCAGTGGGAGAACCTGAGCGGCACCGTCGGAGCACAGTATTTCTGGGTCGACCGGATTCTGGCGTGGAACGCCGACGAGTCGAACTTCCTCTTTCAGCAGCTCCATACCGCGCGGCCGGGCTCGCTCGACACCTCGCTCGTCTCCAGCGACAACATCAACAACCCGCGCACGATGAACGCCGTCTACAATCTCTGGCCGCGCCTGGAGGCGGCCAAGCGCTGGGGCCGGGAGACATTGGGCGCCGACAACCTCGCGAACAAGCAGTTCAACGACTTCATCGCCTCGGGGCCGCTGACGCAGTTCTTTCAGCCGCCGAAGACGGTGTGGACCCCGCACGTCCTGAAGGATGGCTCGGACTCGGTCGGCGCGCTCGGCGCATTGAACCGGGTTTATGTGAATATCGGGCTTTTCAGCGAAGAGTGGTTGCGCCATTTCAACCCCGTGCTGGGCGGCAAGCCGATCACGCCGTTCGAGATCACCACCGCCCGCAAGAACTCGTCGTATTGGCAGGCGACCGAGCTGCAAACCCCGGACATGGCGCTGTTCCTGGTCAAGGCGTCCTATCCGCACAAGCTCAAGAACGCGCCCGGCGGCACGGGCTTCCTGAACGACCCGCCGGCAACGATGCAGCAGGGTAAGCTCGTCTTTGCCGACAATTGCGCTGCCTGCCATTCGAGCAAGGCGCCGCCCCGGCCAGCCGGCGCCGACCCGTCCGCCTGCATCGGCCCCAACTACCTCAACTGCTTCAACAAATATTGGGCATGGACGCAGACCGACGGCTACCGGCAGCAAATGCGGCCGATCGTCCTCGCCGACGATTTCCTCGACGGCAATTTCCTCTCGAATGACGGCCGCGTGCCGGTGACCCTGCTGCAGACGAACGCCTGCAGCCCATTGGCCACCAACGCTATCCGCAACAACATCTGGGATAATTTTTCTTCGGAATCCTATAAGGAGCTGCCGCCGGTCGGCGCCATCACCGTCTACGACCCGTTCACCGGCAAGCCGCAGCAGTTTCAGATGCCGGGCGGCGGCCTCGGCTACACCCGCGTGCCGTCGCTGATCAGCCTGTGGTCGACCGCACCCTTCCTGTTGAACAACAGCGTCGGCCATTTCAACCCGAGCCCCTCGGTCGAGGCCCGCATGGCCTCGTTCCAGGAGTCGATCACCGAGATGCTGTGGCCGGAGAAGCGCGAGAAGGACAAGCTCCTCGGCGACAAGCTCCCCGGCAAGATCGACCGGACGACGATGACGAGCTGGCTCCGCATCCCATCCGGCTATCTGCCTGATGTGATCAGGAAGGCGGACGGGTTGCTCGACCTCCTGGTTCCGATCTTCGATCAGGTCGGGATCGAGATCGGCCCGATCCCGGCCGGCACGCCGGTCGATCTGCTGTCGAATTTCCAGCCGCTGGCCGAGCAGCCGAAGCTCGTCGATCGGCTGAAGCACGACAAGGCGGTGGTCAAAGTCGCGCTGCAGCTTGTCCACGACCTGAAGGCGCTGCCGCGCGGCGCCAGCGACGACGACGCGCGGCGGGTCTTCGCAAATCTCGGCGAGCAGCTTTTCGCGCTGAGCAAATGCCCGGACTATGTCGTCAACCGCGGCCACTATTTCGGAACCCGGCTCAGCGATGCCGACAAGCAAGCGCTGATTGCTTTTCTCAAGACATTTTAGCGCGCCGCCGGGGAGCATCGAATGAACGACCGGGGGACGTTCGATTACATCGTCGTGGGCTCCGGCGCCGGCGGCGGGACGCTCGCCGCACGGCTCGCCGAAGCCGGGCCCCGGGTGCTGCTGCTCGAAGCGGGCGGCGATCCCCACCTACTGTCGGGGACCAACGACTACCAGCCCGGAATAAACCGCCTTCCCGACGATTACGACGTGCCGGCGTTTCATGGCTTCGCCTCGGAGAACGACGCGCTGCGGTGGGATTTTTTCGTCCGCCACTATGCCGACGAGGCGATGCAGGCGCGCGACCCGAAATACGTCCGCGACTATCGCGGCGTCCCGGTCAACGGCGTCCTCTATCCGCGGGCCGGGACGTTGGGCGGCTGCACCGCGCACAATGCGATGATCCTCGTTTACCCGCACAATGCCGATTGGGATGGGATCGCGCGGTTGACCGGCGACCCGTCCTGGAACGCCGAGGCGATGCGGGGCTATTTTGAGCGGCTCGAAGATTGCCGCCACCGGCCACTCGAACGGCTGTTGTCGCATGTCGGTTGGAACCCGTCGCGCCACGGCTGGCATGGCTGGCTGCACGCCGAGAAGTCGGTGCCGCCGGCGGCGATCGGCGATTTTGGGCTGGTTCAGACCTTGCTCCATTCCGCCGGCGAGGCGTTCGAGGAGGTCGGGCAGCCGATCGAGCGCTTGCTGGATCTCGTCGAAGCCAAGGCCGACCCCAACGATTGGCGGCTGGTGAAAGAGAACAGCATCGGCGTGCGCTATACGCCGTTGACGACGCGCGGACACCGGCGCGCCGCCGCGCGTGAGCGGGTGCTGGAGACGGCGCAGCGATATCCGGACCGGCTGACGGTCGAGCTCGACGCGCTCGTCACCCGCGTGGTGCTGGACGATGAGAACCGCGCCACCGGCGTCGAATATTTGAAGGGCGAGCGGCTCTACCGCGCACATGGCCAGCCCGGCGCCGGCAATGGCGTGCCCTATCGGGCGCAGGCGGCGCGCGAGGTGATCCTCAGCGGCGGCGCCTTCAACACGCCGCAATTGCTGATGCTGTCGGGGATCGGGCCGCGCGCAGTGCTGGAGCCGCTCGGCATTAGGGTCAGGATCGAGCTCCCCGGGGTCGGCAGGAACTTGCAGGACCGCTACGAGATCGGCGTCGTCAACCGCATGGCCTTCGACCGCTGGGAAGTCCTCGAAGGCGCCACCTTCAGCCGCGGCGATCCGCAATACCGCGAGTGGGCGAAGGGCGAGGACGGCGTCTACGCCAGCAATGGCGCGGTGCTGGCGGCGATATTGAAATCGAAGCCCGAGCGGCCGTTGCCCGATCTGTTCTGCTTTGCGCTCCTGGGCCTTTTCGGCGGCTATTTCCCCGGCTATTCCTCGCTCGAGGTGACCAAGCCCAACTATCTGACCTGGGCGATCCTGAAGGCGCATACGCAAAACCGCGCTGGCGAGGTCGCCTTGCGCTCGGCCGACCCACGCGACACGCCGCTGATCGACTTTCACTACTTCGAGGAGGGCAGCGACACCACCGGCGAGGACCTCGACTCGGTCGTCGCCGGCATCCGCTTTGTCCGCTCGCTGACCAAAGAGCTGAAGGATCGCGGCCTGATCGCTGCCGAGGAGCAGCCGGGCGAGGCGTTGCAGAGCGACGACGAATTGAAGGATTTCGTGCGGACGCGGGCCTGGGGCCACCACGCGTCCTGCACCTGCGCGATCGGCCGGCGCGAGGATGGCGGCGTCGTCGACGGTGATTTTCGCGTGCACGGCGCGCAAGGGCTGCGGGTCGTCGACGCCTCGGTCTTCCCGCGCATCCCCGGCTTCTTCATCGTTAGCGCCGTCTACATGATCGCCGAGAAGGCCGCCGACGCGATCCTCGCGTCGCGCTGATTTCGCGTCCGTGCTAAGGTCCGGGCGCGGGTCCGGGGAGGATAAGCCATGGGCTGGCTCGACGGTCAGGTGGCGCTGGTGACGGGCGGCGGCTCGGGGATCGGCCGGGCGGTCGTCGAGCGCTATGTCGAGGAGGGTGCCAGGGTCGGCGTCATGGACCGCGTCGCCGGCCGCGGCGAGGAATTGCGGGCGCGGCTCGGCGACAAGATCGCCGCCGTCGCCGGCGACGTGGCCCGGCTCGACGACAACCAGCGGTCGGTCGCCGAAACCGTCGCGGCGTTCGGCCGGCTCGATATCTTTGTCGGCAATGCCGGGGTGCTCGACGGCTTTATCCCGCTCGCCGAGATGCCGGAGGAAAAGCTCGCCGTCGCCTGCGACGAGCTGTTCGCGGTCAACGTCAAGGGCTGCATCCTCGGCGCCAAGGCGGCGCTGCCGGAGCTGACGAAGACATCGGGCTGCATGGTTTTCACCGCGTCCGGCGCTGGTTTCACCTCGGCCGGCGGCGGCGTGATCTACACCGCCTCGAAGCATGCGGTCGTCGGAATGATCCGCCAACTCGCGGTCGAGCTCGGGCCCGCGGTCCGGGTCAACGGCGTGGCACCCGGCGGCACAATGACCGATTTGCGGAGCGTCGCGGCATTGTCGCTGGAGGGAAGCTCGCACTTCGCGGCACCCGGCGCGCGCGAACGGATAGCCGCCGGCAACCCGCTGCAACTGGCCTTGGAGCCCGCCGACCTCGCCGGCGCCTATGTGTTTCTGGCCTCGCGGGAAAATGCCCGCGGCATCACCGGCAGCATCGTCTCGGTCGACGCTGGCTCGACCCTGCGCATGCCGCGGCGGAGCTGAAGACTGCCGCGCGGTCCGCCAGAGAGGCGATCACGGAGGACGGATATGATAGAGGGCACCGGCGGGCTGGTCGACAGCGGCAACGGGCTGTTGAGCCGCCGCATCTTCATTGAGCCGGAGATCTACGAAGCGGAGTTGAAGCAGATCTTCGCCCGCTGCTGGCTGTTCCTGTGCCATGAGAGCCAAATCCCGCAGCCCGGCGATTTCTATACGGCCTATATGGGCGAGGACCCGGTGCTGGTGGTGCGCGACAGCCACGGCAAGGTCAACGCCTTTCTCAATGTCTGCCGCCATCGCGGCAACCGGCTCTGCCGCGCCGACAGTGGCAATGCGGCGAGCTTTACTTGCGCCTATCACGGCTGGACCTACCATAACGACGGCACGCTGAGCGGCGTCCCGCACCTTAGGGACTTCTATTACGACGCGCTCGACCGGACGCAATGGGGCCTGGTGCCGGTGGCGCAGCTCGACAGCCACCGGGGGCTGATCTTCGCCACCTTCGACCCCGAGGCGCCGCCGCTGCCGGAATATCTGGGCGAAACGGCATGGTATCTCGATGCGTTTTTCGATCGGCGCGAGGGTGGGGTCGAGGTCGTCGCCACGCACAAATGGATCATGCCGTGCAACTGGAAGTTTCCAGCCGAGAATTTCGGCGGCGACGCCTATCACGTGGCTTGGACGCATCTGTCGGCAATCACCACCGCCTTTGCCACCGGGGTAACGGCCAACCCGCGATCGAGCGGCAGCATGGTGTCGCCCGGCAACGGCCATGTCCTCATTTGCGTCGGCCCCGACGATCGCGGCGATCCGCCGGTGCCGGCAATTCAGGAATACGAGCGCCAGATCCGTCCCGAGGTCGAAAAGCGCCTGGGGCCGCGCGCCCGGCTGATCAACCCGATCGTCGGCACCGTCTTTCCGCATTTCTCGATATTGCGCAGCACCTCGCGCACCTTCCGCGTTTGGCAGCCGCGCGGCCCGGACAAGACCGAGGTGTGGTCGTGGGTGTTCTGCGACAAGGCGGCACCCGCCGAGGTCAAGGAGCAGGTGCGGCTCGCCGGGGTGCGCGGCTTCAGCCCATCGGCACCTTCGAGCAGGACGACATGGACAATTGGCAGGAATGCACCCGCACCTGCCGCGGCGTCGTCTCGCGCCGGATGGCGCTGAACAATCAGATGGGGATGGGTCACGAGCGCTGGGACGAGGCGCTCGGCGCCTGGACCAGCGAGCACCGGATCAGCGAAAGCAACCAGCGGCAGTTCTACAACCGCTGGGCCGAGCTGATGGCGGCCGACAGCTGGGCGGCACTCGGCGGCCGGAACGCAACGTCATGGATGACCGCGTCGTCCGCGAGGTCGAGCGGTTTCTCTACCGCGAGGCGCGGCTGCTCGACGAGCGGCGGTTTCACGAATGGCTGGAGCTCTTCACCGAGGATGTCCGCTATTGGATGGTGACGCGCGCCGACCGCTATCCGAAATCGAGCAAGGCCGTCGCCGCCCTCGATCCCGGCTGGGCCGCCGCGGAACCGGAAAACGACGACGCACTCGCCATCCTCGACGAGAGCAAGGCGACGCTCGCCGGCCGCGTCGCGCGGCTCGAAACCGGCATGGCCTGGGCCGAGGATCCGCCCTCGCGCACCCGCCATATCATCGCCAATATCGAGGTCGAACTCGGGCGGCACCGCGGCCGAGCTTGTCGTCCATTCGAACTACATTGTCTACAAGAGCCGCGCCGAGACCGAGCAGGATTTCTATGTCGGCGCCCGGCGGGACTTGCTGCGCCGGGTCGAAGGCGGGCTGAAGATCGCCCGCCGCAAGCTGACCCTCGATCAGAACGTGCTGCTGGCTAAGAATGTCAGCATCTTTTTCTAGACCACATGTCCGCCTGAAGGCGGGGCGACCCGTCTTGCCGTATGCCGGTGGCGAGGGTTACGCCGGATTGGCCGGTGCCGAGCCTCATGCCTAGGAGACGGGTCGTGGGCGATCGTATCACGTATGTCGGGCTTGATGTTCACAAGGCGGGGCCTGTGGTGGGGTCGCCGAGGGCGGCATCCGCGGCGAGGTCCGGGAGTACGGTCCGATAGCGAACCCGCCGGCGGCCTTGGATCGGCTGGCGCGCAAGCTCGGCCGTGACCGGGTGAGGCTTCGGTTCTGCGACGAGGCGGGGCCGAGCGGCGATGGCATCCAACGCCAGTTGTCGGCACGTGGGTACGAATGCGTCGTGGTCGCGCCGTCGCTGATCCCGAAGCCGCCGCGGCGCGGTGCGATCGGCTGACGGGACAGATCAAAACAACCCCGCCGGACTGGACGCTGGCCCCGGTGGCGGCGGCGCTGCAGACGAGGCGCGGCATGGCTCTGGTCAATGCGGCAACCTTGATCGCCGAGTTGGGCGATCTCTCGCGCTTTGCCAAACCGCGCCAGCCGATGGACTACTTTGGGCTGGTGCCGTCGGAGCATTCGCGCGGTGCCAGCATCAGACGCGGCGGCCCACCAAAGCCGGCAACAGCGCGGCCCGACGGGGAGGACAGCGATGGACTGGACTTCGGCACAGATGTCAGCGGCGGTGATCGCCGGTGTTGTCGCGCTTATCACGGCGATCATTACCGCTTTGGTCACTACGCGTGTGGCTGGGCGGCAACTGCACCGGCAGTACCAGCTTGAATTCGCATCCGAGTATTTCGCGCGTCAACTGATGGCAGATCCCAGCCGCTCTATGCGCTCTTTTGAAATTATCAAAGAGCATCTTGGAGGCTTTGAGGAAAATGAGCTTCGCAGAATTCTCGTCAGAGCCGGCGGAATCCGATTCAAAACCACGGGCGGCAACGAAATGTGGGGTTTGTTGAGCCGAAACCGGGAATGGTTAGGAACCGAGATTCCGCAAGAATGGACGATGTTCCCGGCTCAGAAGCAAGCCGCCGAGGCGGGCAGGTCCCCGAAAATTGCGGCATACGGCCGGGCCGATCACTCGGAGGGCCGGGGCGATGACAAACTTGCCTAGGTCGGCTCGATGGCGACAAACGTCGCGTCGAGTGGTGCAACCGTTCCGGCGCCCGTTACCGCTGCCGGCCAGCGCGCGTCGATGCGTTTCCTCGAATTCTTCGCCGTCAACATCCGCAACCCGGACACGCGCCGCGTGGACTGCGGGGAATTCTTGGCTTCGCCGATACCTGCCTACGCAACGGTCCCAGAGGGCGCTGTTCCGCACGATCGGGCGCGGCACGGCCAGGCTCACCCACACCGTGCTGCCGCGATGATCCGCCGGCGCGCTGGCGTAAACGCCATCGCAACCAAGCTCGGCAACCACAGCTTCCGGGGGACCGGGATCACCGCCCATCTGAAGAACGGCGGCATGATTGAAAGGCCGCGGCGATAGCGGACCACGCCTCGACGCGCACGACACAACTTTACGATCGCCGGCACGACGATGTGAGCCCCGATAAAGTCGAGCGCATAGTGATTTAAGCAAAAACGGTTCACTTGGCGGCGAGCGCCTCAACCCGTCCACGGGTAAGGGTGGGGCTTGGGATATCAAGGAACAACGCGCAAACGACCGCGGACATTACACATAGGAAGGCCAGTCCATAGAGCCCGCCCGCATAGCTGTCAGTCCAGTCCTTGACCACACCGACATACCAGGGGCCGAAGAAGCCGCCGAGATTGCCGAGGGAATTGATCCACGCAATAGAAGCCGCCGCCGCGGTGCCCGTGAGGAACATCGGCGGCATCGACCAGAAGGGCCCCTTCGAGCCATAAAACCCGAACGCGGCGATCGATAGGCCTACCATCGCCCACCACGAGCCGATAGTCAGACCGGCGATGATCAGCCCAATCGCGGAGACCGCGCAGGCCGCCAGCAGATTCCAGCGCCGCTCGTTCATACGATCGGAGACAAGGCCCCACGCCACCAGGCCGACCCCACCAGAAAGATAGGGTATCATCGTCAGCCAGCCGACGGTCATGTTGTTGGTCACGCCGATCGACTTGATGATCTGCGGAACGAAGAACAATATCCCCAGGCTGGCGACGACGATTCCGAAATAGTTGAGCGCCAGCAGCAGTACCTTCGGATCGAACATCCCTTGCAGCATGCTGAACGTACGCACCGCCTCCTTCGCCTTCCGTTCCGAATCAAGTTTGGTGCTGAGCCAGGTTTTTTCCTCCACTGTGAGGAATTTCGCCTGTGCTGGCCGATCGGTCAGCACGAATAGGGCGACTATCCCGATCAGCACCGTCGGAACCCCCTCGGCGATGTACATGATCTGCCAGCCACGCAGCCCGAACAGGCCATTCAAGCCTAATAGCGCGGTGGAAATCGGCGCCCCGCCGGCGACCGCGATCGGCAAGCCGATCAGAAAGCCGGAGACGATGCGCGCATGGTGGTAGGAGGGGAACCAGTAGGTGAAATAGAGCAGGAGGCCGGGGAAGAAGCCCGCCTCGGCGACGCCGAGCAGGAAGCGGACGATGGCAAAGCTTGTCGATCCGGTGACGAGAGCAGTCAACCCGGCAAGGATGCCCCAAGTGATCATAATGCGGGCGATCCATATCCGCGCACCCACCTTTTCCATGATCACGTTGCTGGGTACCTCGAAGATGAAATAGCCCCAATAGAACGTGCCCAGGGCAAACCCGTAGGCCCCTGCAGATATCCCGAGGTCGTCGCGCATTGTCAGCGCGGCGAAGCTGACATTGATCCTGTCGATATAGGCCAGAAAGTAGGCCAAGATCGCGAACGGCAGCAGGCGGAGATAGATTTTCCGCATCGCCGATTTCTCGATGATGTCATCCATTTTTTGTTATTCCCCGACCCCACGAGACCATGCCTATCCTATCAGCGGGTTTGCTCGGTGTATGGAAATTTTAAGGGCATCGGCCTGCCGAACGGTGCAGATTGTGCCGCAATGGATCGAATGGCGCGGAAGCGGCGCCGAGATCCGGCGCGATCGCTACCACCACTACCCGTAATCGCGTAGCATCGGCGGTCGGAATTTTGTGGAGGGAAGTGCCATGCTGATTGTCGACGCACAGGTTCATATCTGGTCGGCCGGGCCGCCGACCAACCCGTCGCACCGGCAAGTTAATTCGTACACGGCCGAGGAATGCATTCGCGACATGGATGCGGCCGGCGTCAATGCCTGTCTGCTGCACCCGCCGGGGTGGGACCCGAATTCAGGCAAGATTTCCGAGGAGGCTGCGGCGAAATATCCGAACCGCTTTGCGATCCTCGGCAACTTCCCGCTCGACAAGCCGGAGAACCGGTCATTGATCGACGGCTGGAAGAAGCGGCCGGGGATGCTCGGACTGCGGTATGCCTTTACCCAGCCGCATCAGGCGAATTGGATGACCGACGGCACGATGGATTGGCTGTGGCCGGCGGCCGAGAAGGCCCAAATCCCGATCGCGCTGATGGCGTCGAACTATCTGCCGCAGGTCGGCCGGATCGCCGAGCGGCATCCGGGCCTCAAATTGCTGATCGACCATTATGCCCGCGTCCGCGACGGCAAGGACGACACGGCGCACGGCAACCAGCCGGCGCTCTTGGCGCTCGCCAGGCTTCCCAACGTCGCGGTCAAATGCACCGGGGCGCCGGGCAACTCATCGCAGCCCTATCCCTACCGCAACATCCACAAATATACGCAGCAAATTGTCGACGCCTTCGGCCCGCAGCGCAGCCTTTTGGGGCACCGACATCACCCGCATGCCGTGCTCGTGGAAGGAATGCGTGACGATGTTCACCGAGGAGATGCCGTTTCTGAAGGGCCACGACCTCGATCTCGTCATGGGCCGCGCGTTGTGCGACTGGATCGGCTGGAAATTACCTGGGTGATTGCGCCGGTCGCTTCTCAGCGGTCGACCCAGGCGATGCGCAGGACGTTGGTGGCGCCGGGGGTGCCGAACGGGACGCCGGCGGTGACGACGACCCGTTGGCCGGGCTGGGCGAACTCTTCCTGATGGGCGATGCGGACCGCCTTCTGCACCATGTCGGAGAAGCTTTTGACGTCGCTGGTGTGGACGCAGTGGGCGCCCCATAGGACAGAGAGGCGCCGCGCCGTGCCGAGGCTCGAAGTCAAGACCAGGATCGGCGCCTTCGGCCGCTCGCGCGCGGCGCGCAAGGCGGTCGCACCCGAGGTCGTGTAGGAGACGATCGCCGCGGCGTCGACCATGGCGGCGACCTGGCAGGCGGCCGTGCTGATCGCATCGGGTGCGGTATGCTCGTGCCCCAGCCCGGAGCCGGCCAGCGCCGAATAGTAGAGTGGGTCGGCCTGCACCCGGCAGGCGATGCGGTCCATGATCGCCACCGCTTCGACCGGGTACTGCCCGACCGCCGTCTCCGACGACAGCATCACCGCGTCGGCCCCTTCATAGACCGCGGTGGCCACGTCCGAGGCTTCGGCGCGCGTCGGGGTCGGCGAGGCGACCATCGATTCGAGCATCTGGGTCGCGACGATGACCGGCTTGCCGGCGATCCGGCAGGCGTGAACGATCTGTTTTTGCACGCTCGGCACATCCTCGGGCGGCATCTCGACGCCGAGGTCGCCGCGCGCCACCATCAGCCCGTCGGCAAGCTCGATGATTTCGTCGAGGCGGGCGATCGCCGAGGGCTTTTCAAGCTTGACCATGACCGCGGCCCGGCCGGCGACGAGCTTGCGCGCTTCGGCCACGTCATCGGGCCGCTGGACGAACGAAAAGGCGATCCAATCGGCGCCGTGATCGAGTGCGAAGGCGAGGTCGGCACGGTCCTTTTCAGTGATCGCCGACAATGGCAGCACCGCATTCGGGACGTTGACCCCCTTGCGGTCGGAGAGCGCGCCACCGACCGTGCACCGCGTCTCGGCGAAATCAGCGCCGCAGGCCTCGACCTCGAGGCGCACCTTGCCGTCGTCGAGCAGCAACTCGGTCCCCGGCTCCAGGATCTCGAAAATTTCCGGATGCGGCAAAAGCGCACGGGTCCGGTCGCCCGGCCGCTGCGCGAGGTCGAGCCGGAAGCGCTCGCCAGCGCAGAGATCGACCGGGCCGGCGGCGAAGGTGCCGAGCCGCAGCTTTGGCCCCTGCAGATCGGCGAGGATGCCGATCGGCCGCCCGGAAGCACTTTCGATCCGCCGGATCGCCTCGAAGCGGGCGCGATGCTCGTCCTGCGTGCCGTGGCTGAAGTTCAGCCGGAACATGTCGACGCCGGCCTCGAACAGGGCGCGGATCAGCGCGGGGGTCGAGCTTGCCGGGCCGAGGGTGGCGACGATCTTGGCACTGCGCTGGCGCCGCATCTTTGTCTCCTGACCTCCTCCTGTTACCCGCGGACCAGTACGGCACGGAAATCGTTGACGTTAGTCAGGGTGGGGCCGGTCACGACCAGATCATCGAGGGCGGCGAAAAATCCATACCCGTCATTATCGGCAAGCGCCGCCTTGGCCGAGATGCCGCGAGCAGCGGCGCGCGCGATGCTGTCGGGATAGAGGATCGCCCCGGCATTGTCTTCGGTTCCGTCGATGCCGTCGGTGTCGCAGGCGAGTGCGGAGATCCCCTCGGCGCCGTCGAGCGCCACCGCAAGGGCCAGCAGGAACTCGACATTGCGCCCGCCGCGGCCATTTCCCCGGACGGTGACGGTGGTTTCGCCGCCGGAGAGCAAGACGGAGGGCGGAGCGATCGCCCGGTCGCCGACGCGGAACCGCCCGGTGCGGAGTTGCAAGGCGATCCCGGCATGGACGAGCCCAACCGTGCTCGCCTCGCCCTCGATGCGATCGCTGAGCACGATCGGGGTGACATTGCGCCGCAGAGCCAGCGCGGCGGCGGCCTGCAGCGAATCCTGCGGGCTGGCGACGAGCTCGAACCTCGATCGCGCGAACACCGGATCGCCGGGCTTCGGCGTCTCTTCGGCATCCCCAGAAAGCCGCGCCGCCACCGCCGCCGGCGGTTGGATCTGGTATCTTGCGAGCACTGCGCGGGCATCGGCGAAGGTGGTCGGGTCGGGCACCGTCGGCCCGGAGGCGATCACCGCGGGGTCGTCGCCGGGAACGTCGGAAATCGCCAGGGTGACGATCCGCGCCGGAGCGGCGGCAGCGGCGAGCCGGCCGCCCTTGATCGCCGAGAGGTGCTTGCGCACGGTGTTGATCTCGGAAATCGTCGCGCCCGAGCGCAACAGCGCACGGGTCACCGCCTGTTTGTCAGCGAGGGCGAGGCCGGGTGCGGGAAGGGTGAGCAGGGCCGAGCCGCCGCCCGAGGCAAGAAAGACCAGCTGGTCATCGGGCCCGAGGCCGCGGGCGAGGTCGAGGATGCGCTCGGCCGCCCGCATGCCGGCGGCATCGGGCACCGGGTGGCTCGCCTCGACGACCTCGATGCGCCGGCAGGGGACCGCGTGGCCGTAGCGGGTCAAGACCAGGCCATCGAGCGGCCCCGGCCAGGACGCCTCGAAGGCGCGCGCCATGGCGGCCGCCGCCTTGCCGGCGCCGACGACGACAGTGCGCCCGCTGACCGGCTCCGGAAGACGGTGGCGAAGCACCAGGGAGGGGTCGGCTGCGGCGAGGGCTGCAGCGAGCAATGCCCGCAAAAACTCGCCGGCCATGGTTTGATCCTGCATTCGTCCCGCCGCTATTCCGTCTTGCCAACCCTGCCGGCATTTCATATCGAGCGAGGCGGAAAGGCCAGCGCCGGATTCCCATGCGGGCAGGTGAAGGAGTGTTCTGGTGAGGTTATCCGGCCGCCGGTGCGCCGTGCTCGCAGCGATGCTGATGCTCATGCTGACAGCGGCGACGCCGAGCCGGGCCGATATGCCGGACGCAACACCGTTCTCGGAGGTCTTCGCGCAGCTGGCGGCGAAGCTCGTCGGCGTGGTGGTAAACATTTCGACGACCCAGGTGACGCCGGCACCGCCGTCCAAGAATGCGCCGGAGGGGCAGCAGCAGCCCGCTCCGGGATCGCCGCTCGATGAGTTCTTTCGCGACTTCTTCGGCGAAAAAGGGGCGCCCGGCGGACCCAACGCGCCCTCGCCGCGGACCACCTCGCTGGGCTCGGGGTTCATCATCGACCCGTCCGGGCTGATCGTCACCAACAACCATGTAATTGCCAACGCCGAGCAGATCACCGTGACCCTGTCCGACGACACGACCTTGCAGGCCAAGGTCGTCGGGCGCGACTCGGTGACCGATCTTGCGCTCGTCAAGGTCGAGCCGAAGGCCCCGCTGACGGCCGCCAACTGGGGCGATTCGACCAAGGCCGCGGTCGGGGACTGGGTGCTGGCGATCGGCAACCCGTTCGGCCTCGGCGGCACCGTGACCGCCGGCATCATCTCGGCCACCGCGCGTGACATTCATGCCGGGCCCTATGACGATTTTCTGCAGACCGACGCCTCGATCAACCGCGGCAATTCGGGCGGGCCGATGTTCAACCTGGCCGGTGAGGTGATCGGCATCAACACCGCGATCTTTTCTCCTTCCGGCGGCTCGATCGGCATCGGCTTTGCGATCCCGGCGGCATTCGCCCGGCCGATCATCGATCAGCTGAAGGCAACGGGGAAGGTCGAGCGCGGCTGGATCGGCGCGCGCATCCAGCCGGTCACCGACGAGATTGCCGAGGCCATCGGGCTCGACAAGGGCCGTGGGGCGATGATCGCGGCGATCGATGCGGCGAGCCCCGCGGCGCAGGCAAAGCTGCAGCCGGGGGACGTGATCCTCGTCTATGACGGCAAGCCGATCGACCGCAGCCGGCAATTGCCGCGGCTGGTCGCCGATACGCCGCCCGACAAATCGGTCAAGCTGACCTTGTGGCGCGACGGCAAGGAGCAGGAGGTCGAGCTCACCGCCGCGGCGCTGAACCCGAACCGTCCGGCGCCGCCGCCACCCGAGCCGGAAAAGCCCAAGCCGCCGCCCAGCATCGACGCGCTCGGCCTCAAGCTCTCGAAGCTCGGCCCCGAGCTGCGCAAGCAGTTTTCGCTGCCCGATACGGCAAAGGGCGTGGTCATCACCGAGGTGCCGCAGAACAGCCCGGGTGCTGCGCAGGGCCTGCGCGCCGGCGACCTCGTCGCTGCCATTGGCCACGAGCCGGTCCACACGCCCGAGGAGGTGCAGCAGAAAGCCGCCGCCGCCAAGAAGGGCGGGCGCAAGAACCTCCTCGTCCGCGTCGAGCGCGAAGGCAGCGCCCGCTTCGTCGCGCTCCCCGCCGAAGGCGGTTAGTCTAACCCCGGACCTGTCGCCAGTATCAGGCTGGCTTCGACCAAAGCCCCAAGGTCAGGCCCTGCGCATCAGCCGGCTGGATCAGGCAAGACGGCTTGATTGCCGGCGTCGCTGCCGCCATGTTGCGCCGCGGGGGAACGGGGGAGTGGCGATGGTGTCGAGGGCCGGGATCGCGGCCGCGGCGATTGCCGCGGTGTTGATCGTGGCGGGCTGCGGCAGCACCCGCGAGACGACATGCAAATGTCCCAGCATCGTCGCCTACGACGACCCGACCCTGAAAAAGATCACCGAGGCGTTGAAAGCGCTGCCGGCCGACAATGTCCTGCACCAGGCGATGGACGATTACGAGCAGGAGCGCGACGATCTGCGCTTCTGCAGCAAATGAGCCGGAGCGGCGCCGGTCAGAAACCGGGCTTGTGGAAAAAGCGGTTTTCGGGGCGGGGCAGGCCGAGGTTCTCGCGCAAGGTTCTGCCTTCGTATTCGCGGCGGAAAAGGCCGCGGCGCTGCAGTTCCGGCACCACCCGGTCGACGAACTCGTCGAGCCCGCCCGGCACGTACGGGAACATGATGTTGAACCCGTCGCAGGCGTTGCCGTAGAGCCATTCCTCCATCTGGTCGGCGATCATCGAGGGCGTGCCGACAAGGCCAGCCCGCCATAGCTGCCGGCGATGCGCGCCAAGTCGCGCACGGTCAGATTGTCGCGGCGGGCGCGGTCGATGACACGCTGGCGGCCGCTCTTGCTGGCGTTCGATTCCGGGATGTCGGGCAATGGCCCGTCGAGATCGAATTTCGAGGCGTCATGGCCGAGCGCAATCGACAGCGAGGCAAGGCCGCTGTCGGGGTGTACGAGGCTGTCGAGCAAGGCCCGCTTTTGGCGCGCTTCGGCCGCGGTGTCGCCGACCACGACCAGCGCGCCGGGCATGATCTTCATATGCTCGGGATCGCGCCCGAACTGCTCCATGCGGCCTCTGACATCGGCATAAAAAGCCTGCGCGTCGGCCAGACGCCCGCCGCTGGCAAAGATCACCTCGGCGGTTTCGGCGGCGAGCTGGCGCCCGGCATCCGAGGCGCCGGCCTGGACGATGACCGGCCAACCCTGGATCGGCCGCGCGATATTGAGCGGACCCCGCACCGACAGGAATTCGCCTTTGTGGTCGAGGACGTGCAGCCGCTCGGGATCGAAATAGACGCCGTTTTCGACATCGCGGATAAAGGCGTCCTCTGCCCAGCTGTCCCACAGGCCGGTCACGACATCGAAGAATTCGCGGGCGCGCCGATAGCGCTCACCATGCTCCATGTGCTCGGTCATGCCGAAATTGAGCGCTGAATCGGGGTTCGAGGTCGTGACCAGATTCCAAGCTGCGCGCCCGCCGCTGATGTGGTCGAGCGAGGCAAACCGGCGGGCAATCAGATAGGGTGGCTCGAAGGTGGTCGAGGCGGTGGCGATCAGCCCGAGATGCTCGGTCACCATCGCCAAGGCCGGCAGCAGGGTCAGCGGGTCGAACGAGGTGACCGTGGCGCTGCGCTTCAATGCCGCCATAGGCATGTTCAGGACCCCGAGATGGTCGGCCATGAACCAGGCGTCGAACCGGCCGCGCTCCAGGGTCTGGGCAAAACGTATCAGGTGCTTGAGGTTGAAATTAGCGTCGGGATAGGCGCCGGGATAGCGCCACCATGCGGTGTGAATGCCTACCGGGCGCATGAAGGCGCCCAGACGCAATTGTCGCGACCCCGTCATCTCCGCCGCTCCCCGGTCATGCCCTCGACGATACTACCCGTCTGCGGGTGGAACGGGTGCATGTTCGTGGTGAAAACGTGCAGATGGTTCCCCAAAGCTGGTCATGACGCCCGCGGGGGATGGAGCCAGGACCGGGTGGCGTTTCGATCGGGTATGATGCGAGAGCATGCAAGCGGAGGCCCGAATGTCTTACGCCGTTCCGATCGCCGATATGCGCTTTGTCCTCGACGAGGTGGCTGGTCTCGATGAGGTGACGGCGCTGTCCGGCTGCGATGCCTCGCCCGACCTTGTCGAGGCGATACTCGGCGAGGCAGGTAAGCTCGCCTCGGAGGTCGTAGCGCCGCTCAACCAGTCGGGAGACCGCATCGGCAGCGTGCTCGAAAACGGCGTCGTGCGCACTCCGCCGGGGTTTCGCGAGGCCTATGCGAAATATGTCGAGGGTGGCTGGAACGGGCTCCCCTTCGATCCTGAATATGGCGGGCAGGGGCTGCCGCTGGCGCTGGCCACGCCGGTGGCGGAGATGTGGAATTCGGCCTGCATGAGCTTTGCCCTTTGCCCGCTGCTCAATGCCGCCGCGATCGAGCTGTTGCAGACGCACGGCTCGGACGAGCAGAAGCGGCTCTATCTCGGTCCGCTCATTTCGGGGGAATGGACTGGGACGATGAACCTGACCGAGCCGCAGGCCGGGTCCGACCTAGGCGCCTTGCACACCCGCGCGGTCCCCACCGGGGATCATTATCGGATCACGGGTCAGAAGATCTTCATCACTTACGGGGATCACGATCTGGCGCCCAATATCGTCCACGCAGTGCTGGCCCGCACCCCGGACGCGCCGCCCGGCAGCCGCGGCATCTCGCTGTTCCTGGTACCGAAATTCCTGCCGGGCGCCGATGGCGCGCCGGGGCCGCGCAACGGCGTTCGCACCTCGAGCCTCGAGCACAAGCTCGGCATTCACGCCTCGCCGACCTGCGTCCTCGACTACGAAGACGCCGTCGGCTGGCGGATCGGCGGGGAAAATCGCGGCCTCGAATGCATGTTCACGATGATGAACTTCGCCCGCCTCAATGTCGGCGTGCAAGGTGTGGCGATCGCCGAGCGCGCCTATCAGCAGGCCCGCGACTTTGCCCGCATCCGGGTCCAGGGCCGGCCGCTCGGCGCGCCGCCCGAGGCCGGCGAGCTGCCGATCATTTACCATCCCGATGTGCGGCGGATGCTGTTGTGGATGCGCGCCGCGACCGAGGCGATGCGCGCGCTCGCCTATTACGCCGCCGCGATGATCGACCGCGGCCGCCGCCTGCCCGACGCCAAAGAGCGCGCCGCCGCGCAGCGCCGGGCGGATCTGCTGATCCCGGTGGTCAAGGCGTGGTGCACCGATCTCGGGGTCGCGGTTGCCTCGACCGGCATCCAGGTGCACGGCGGCATGGGCTATATCGAGGAGACCGGTGCCGCACAGCATCTGCGCGACGCCCGGATCGCGCCGATCTACGAGGGGACGAACGGTATCCAGGCGAACGACCTCGTCGGCCGCAAGCTCGCCCGCGACCACGGCGAGGCGGCAGCGGCGCTGATCGTCGAGATGCGGGCCATGCTACCGGCGCTGGCCGGGGCAGGCGCCGGCGATCACAGGTTGTTCGGCCGGGCGCTGGAGGCCGGGATCGCGGCGGTCGAGAGCGCGACGTCTCATCTCGTCGAGGCCGACGCGGCCGATGCGGCGGTGGGGTCCGCACCCTATCTCGAAATGCTCGGCATCGTCTGCGCGGGCTGGCTGATGGCGCGCCAGGCGCTCGCCGCGGATCGCCATCTCGCAGCAGGCGATGGCGACAACGCGTTTCTGGCCGCCAAGCTGCGGACCGCCAGGTTCTATGCCGAGCACTTCCTGGCGCGCGCGCCCGGCGTTCTCGCGGGGGCGATCGGCGGCGCCACCGTGCTCGGTTTCGACCCGGACCAGTTCTGACCCGCGGTGCATTCCACGGCAGGATCCTCGGCGCGGGCCGACGATGTCCGCCTCGGCATCCTTTACATGGTCGCATCGGTGTTTTTGTTCTCGATCCAGAACGCGATCGGGAAATGGCTGGCGCAGACCTACCCGATCCCGATGCTGGTGTTCTTCCGCAGCGCGGTGGCGCTGCTGCCGTCGCTGGCGCTGGTGCTTCGCGCCGGCGGGCTGCGGGTATTGCGCACCAACCGGCTCGGCGCCCAATTCGGCCGCGCGGTTATCTGGGGCGGCTCGAACGTCGCCTCGTTCTTCGCCTATCACCTGCTGCCATTGGCCGACGCAGTGGCGTTGACCTTCGCGGCACCGCTGTTCCTGACCGCGCTCTCCTGGCCGATGCTCAGAGAGCGGGTCGGCCGCGAGCGCTGGATCGCGGTTACGACCGGTCTCGTCGGCGTCCTGATCATGGCGCGGCCGAGCGGGGCCGGCAGCTGGGTCGGCATCGCCAACGCCGTCTTGTGCGCCCTCTGCAACGCCGTCGGCACCCTCGCCGTGCGCGGGCTGACCCGCACCGAGTCGACTGCCGCGATCGTCTTCTATACGGCGCTCTTCATGACCTTGATGGCGTTACCGGTCCTGCCGTTCTTCTGGGTGACACCGAGCGCGTTCGACCTTGCATTGTTCTGCTCGATCGGCCTGATCGGCGGCATCTCGCAATACTGGACGACGCAGGCGCTCTATTATGCGCCGGCGGCAGCGGTGTCGCCGTTCAACTACATGGCGCTGATCTGGGGGGCGATCCTGGGCTTTGTCGTATGGGGCGAGGTGCCGACCGCGCCGATCGTCATCGGTGCTGCGATCGTCACCTTGACCGGCCTCTACCTGCTGCGCCACGAGGCTTTCCGCCGCGGCCGGCCATCTCCGGCGCATCGGAGCAGCGTCGAGTAGATGCCTCGGCGCCGGCCGCGTTGCCGGTTTCCGAAAGATGATAAAGGTCGATGTAGATGGGGTCAGGGCAATCATCGCGGAGCGCTGGGAGACCGATCCACGCGCCACAGCGAGGCGACAATCCGCAGCGTCGGGCCCCGCTTCCCGTCAACCCGGCCATTTCGTCTCGCCATCCACCACGGAAACGCAGATGATCGCCTCCCGTTGGGTTCGCGAACAAGGGCAAGAGCGATGAGCGTGATCGACGAAACCCATGATCCGCGCCGCGAGAGCTGGGTCGCATCGGCGGGGGGCCATGCCGAATTCCCGATCCAGAACCTGCCGTTTGGGGTGTTCAGCCCGCCGGGCGGGGATCCGCGCGGCGGGGTTGCGATCGGCGACATGATATTCGACCTGCGCGCCGGGCGCGACGCGGGGCTGTTTTCCGGAGAGGCGGCGTCCGCGGCCGAGGCGGCGTCCGGGCCGGCCTTGAATCCGCTGATGGCGCTGGGTGCCGCGCCTCGGCGCGCGTTGCGCCGGCGGCTGTCGGAGCTGCTCGCCTCTGACGGTGCAGACCGGTCGAGGGCCGAGGCGTTGGCGCCACGGCTGTTGCACGCCGCCGCCCAATGCACGATGCACCTGCCGGCGGCGATCGGCAGCTTTACCGATTTTTTTGCCGGCATTCACCACGCACGCAACGGCGGGATGCGGCGCGACCCCAACAACCCGTTGAGCCCGAACTATAAATACGTGCCGGTCGCGTATCACAGCCGGGCGTCCTCGGTGCGGCCATCGGGGGTGCCGATCCGGCGGCCCAACGGCCAGCGCAAGGCCCCGAACGAGGAGGCGCCGAGCTACGGCCCGTCGCAAAAGCTCGATTACGAGCTCGAGCTGGCGGTCTGGATCGGGCCCGGCAACGAAATCGGCGAGCCGATCCCGATTGCGCGGGCCGGCGAGCACATCTTTGGCCTCGGCCTCGTCAACGACTGGTCGGCGCGCGACGTGCAGGCCTGGGAGTCGCAGCCTTTGGGGCCGTTTCTCGGCAAAAATTTCGGCTCGACCGTGTCGCCCTGGATCGTCACCACCGAGGCTCTGGCGCCCTTCCGCACGGCGCAGCCGGCCCGGCCCGGCGGCGACCCGCGGCCGCTTTCCTATCTGTGGGACGATACGGACCAGCGCGAGGGCGCTTTCGACATCGCCCTCGAAGCGCTGATGCTAACCGAAACCATGCGCACGAGAGGGCTTGAGCCGCACCGGATGTCGGCCAGCAATACGACTGACCTCTATTGGACCCTGGCCCAGCTCGTCGCCCATCACAGCTGCGGCGGCTGCGACCTGCGGCCCGGCGATCTCTTCGGCACCGGCACGATCTCCGGCCCGACGATCGAGGGGTACGGCAGCCTGATGGAATTGAGTCAGGACGGCCAGCGCCGGATCACGCTTTCGTCGGGCGAGACCCGCACCTTCACCGAGAACGGCGACGAGGTGATCTTCCGCGCCCATTGCCGGCGCGACGGCTATGCGCCGATCGGCTTTGGCGAGTGCCGCGCCAGGATCGTATGATGGTCGACGCGCTCGGCTGGCGTCTAAAGCTCGGGGTCGTCGCACCCAGCACCAACACCGTAGTGCAGCCGGAATTCGACGCGATGCGGCCGCGCGGCGTGACCAATCATTTTGCCCGCATCCACATCCCCAATGACCCGATCGAGGGCGACGCCGATTTTGAGAAGCTGATCGCGACCGTGCGCGGCGAGCTGATGGCGGCGGTCGACCGGGTGATGACCTGCGAGCCCGACCATCTGGTCATGGGGATGTCGTCCGAGACCTTCTGGGATGGACTCGACGGCAGCGAGAGGCTGCGGGAGCGGGTAGAGGCCAGGTCGGGGGTCGGGGTCACGATGGGCTCGGACGCGTCGCGGCAGGCCTTGCGGCGCTATGGCGCGATCAGGCGGATCGGGGTCGTGACCCCGTACATGCCGGTCGCCGACCTGCAGGTGCGCCGCTTCTTCGCCGATTGCGGCTTTGAGGTGGTGCGGCTGGTCGGCCTCAAATGCGCGAGCCCGGTGCTGATCGCGCATGTCTCCGAACAGGAGCTGCGCGACGCGATCCTCGCGGTCGACGGCCCCGATGTCGAAGCCGTGATCCAGGTCGGCACCAATCTCGCGATGGCGCGGCTCGCCGCGATCGCCGAGTTCTGGCTCGGCAAGCCAGTGCTGGCGATCAACACCGCGACCTATTGGTGGGCCTTGCGCCGCAACGGCATTGCCGACCCGATCGACGGCTTCGGCTCGCTACTACGCGACCATTAGTCATGCCGCACTGGTATGCCAGCGATCAAACGACGGCATTTTGAACATCGCGCAACAGGACGTAGTGTTGCCGTCGAGTTGATTCTTGGAAGGAAATGGCGGCAATGCAATTCGGCCTCTTCGGCAGCGCCGCGGCGCGGCGCGGCGGCGCGGAATTCGACAGCAGCGAGGGGTTCCGCGACTTCATCGAATACAACATCGAGGCCGAGGCGCTGGGCTTTCACGGCACTTTTGTCGTCGAGCACCATTTCACCGGCTACGGCCAGGTTTCGGCGACGCTGAACCTGTTGACCTGGCTCGGGGCACGCACCCGGCGGCTGCGGCTCGGCACGGCGGTGATCGTATTGCCGTGGCACAACCCGGTATTGCTGGCCGAGCAGGCGGCGACACTCGATCTGCTCTCGGGCGGCCGGCTCGATTTCGGCATCGGCAAGGGCTACCGCTACAACGAGTTCGCCGGCTTCTGCGTGCCGATGGAGGAGGCCGACGCGCGCTTCGACGAATGCCTCCACGTGATCCTCGAGGCGTGGACTGCCGACGAGCCCTTCTCCCACCGTGGCAAATATTGGGCGTTCGACAATGTCGTGGTCGAGCCGCCGACCGCGCAAAGGCCGCATCCGCCGATCTGGATGGGGGCCGGCAGCGAACGCTCGATCCGCCGGGTTGCGGCGCAAGGATATAATCTGCTGCTCGGGCAATACGCCTCGCCCGAAGATGTCGCCGCGAACATCGCCGTCTACAAATCCGAGGTCGAGGCCCAGGGCCGCCGTTTCGACCCGATGCAGGTCGGCGTGACCCGCGCCTTTTTCGTTGCCGAGAACGCGGCAGAACGGGAGGCGGCGATGGAGCGGCGGCTCGCGAACCGGGTGCGCCAATTGAAGCTCGCGACCCGGCCCGACGGCACGGTTCACGGCGGGCCGGACCGCGCCGACGGCGATCCGCGCGTCGTCAACGAGAAGAGCGCCATGTATGGCAACCCGGACGATATCGCCAAGAAGCTCGCCGAGCTGCGCCAGGCCGGAGCCGGCTATGTGCTCGTCAACGGCGGCGGCTCGGGCGGCGGCGCCCGCGGCCGGCAAAGCCTGCGCCGCTTCGCCCGCGAGGTGATGCCGCTGTTCTCCGACGCGTCGGCGAGACTTGCCGCCGTCTGACCGCCATCTTTTGGCGGACCAACCAGCCGCAGAGGGACGGGCTGGCGGCGGTGGCGAGGTTGTGCGATTGATCGGCCGATGTTTGGGGAGATCGGTCGGTTCGTCCTTGCGTTGTGGCACGTCGCAGGAATTGTCCTCGTCGTTGTCCTGATCAATGAATTCGGTGTCGATGGCCTGCGTCGGCTGAGCCGGCGGCTGCGCTATGGCCGGCCGATGCGGCCCGACAGGGCGGGGACCGCGGATGCCTATGCCGGCGCCGATTGGGCGGTTGCTTATTTCGACGAATTCAACCGCTCGGTCCGGGTCGATTGGAAGCCCTATGTCGAGTGGTGGCAGCGGCCGGTCCACGGCGCCTATGTGACCCTCGACTCCCGAGGCCTGCGGCCGACGCCGGGCGAGGATGCGCGCCGTGACGATGTGGTGCGGATCTTCTGCTTTGGCGGTTCGACGATGATGGGGATGGGAGCACGCGATCAGGCGACGATCCCCGCGGTGCTCGCCCACCGCCTCGGCGAACTCGGCCATTGCGTCGCCGTCACCAATTTCGGCCAGCTCGGCCATAACAGCACCCAGGAAACGATCACCCTGCATCAGCTTCTGAAGCAGGGGGTGCGGCCCGACATCGCACTGTTTTACGACGGCATCAACGAGATGGCCTCCGCCGAGCAGAGCGGCCGGGCTGACGCGCTGTTCAACGAAAGCCGCCGCATCGCCGAGTTCAACCTGTTGCATCCGCACCGGCGCGGCGACTTGATCCTTGCCGCGGTGATGACGGCAATCCCCCGCACTCTGCGCCGATTGCGCCGGCTGACCGGCCTCGAATTGCGCGGTCCGCTGCCCGAGCCAGACGCCGATCTGTCGCAAATCGACCTGCCCTCCCTCGCCGCCGGCGTGGCCGCATCCTATGCCACCAATTTGCGGCTGATTCGTCTGATGGGACGGGAATACGGGTTCGCGACATTGTTCTTCTGGCAGCCGGCGATTACGGCCAAAAAGCATAAATCCGCCGACGAGCAGCGTTTCGAGGCCGATTACATCGGCGATGTCGTCGGGCGTCGGGAGCTTTACGCCAAGATCAACATCGCGCGCGGCAATCATCCGCTGATCTCGGGTGCCGAGGACGTGTTCGACCTGTCGACAATTTTTGACGACGTCAAAGACCCCGTCTACATTGACGCCTACCACTTGTCGGAAGCCGGTAATCTGGCCGTCGCCGAGGTGATGCTGCCACAACTCGCGGTGGCGGTTGGCACCCGGCGGCAATTCGTATCGGATCGGTGAGGCGGATGCCGATGGAGCTTTGGATGGTTGCCGGCATAATCGGTGACGGGATCGCGTTCGCCGCTTTCACCCGCTTGCTCCGATCCCGCCGGGTCGAGACCGAAGAGACCAAAAACATCTACACCCTGTGGTGAGCTTGGCGGCGGCTGGAAATGCCCGCGGCCCGGAAGTAGCAGCGCCAGCGCCGCCACTGCCGGCGCCGTTTCGCGACTGCGCTTCGCTCCTCATCTGTCCGGTCACCGGCGACCCGCTGATCGCGAGCGGGGGCGCCCTCGTCAATTCGAGCGGCACCCGCCGATATCCCGTCAATGACGGCATCGCCGAGCTGTTCGTCCCGACCGATCCGGTCGCCTCGCCGCGCGATGTCACCGAAATGGTCAAGGCGTTCTACGAAGAGACGCCGTTTCCGAATTATGCCGAAGATGAATCGCGCGCCAGCCTGACGGCGAAAGCGCAGCGGAGCATGTTTGTCCGCACGCTCGATGCGGAATTGCCCGACGGCGCGGTCGTGCTTGAAGCCGGATGCGGCACCGGCCAGCTGGCGAATTTTCTCGGCATGTCGCCGCGGCGGCATGTCTTCGGCGGCGATATCTGCCTCAATTCGTTGCGGCTGGCGAACGATTTTCGCCAACACCAGGGCATCGCCAACGCCGCCTTCCTGCAAATGAATTTGTTCCGGCCGCCGTTTCGCGCCGGCAGCGTCGATGTGGTGATCTCGAACGGCGTATTGCATCACACCGACAATGCCCGCGCCGGCTTTGAGGCATTGCTGCACGTGATCAAGCCGGGTGGGCTGATTGTGATCGGCCTCTACAACCGCTATGCGCGGCTGGTGACCTTGGCGCGACGCCGAGCCTTCGCCCGTTTTGGACCGACGCTTCACTTTCTCGATCGCCGCCTGACCCCCGGCCATTTGAACGAGGCGCGGTGGCAGGCCTGGTTCCGCGACCAGTACCAGCACCCCCATGAAACCCGGCATTCGATCGACGAGGTGCTGCGCTGGTTTGCCGCGAACTCGGTCGAATTCCTGTCGAGCCTCCCGCCCGCCAACGGCAGCGCCTTCACTCCCGCCACCCGATTGTTTGAGCTGCAACCGAGCCGCGGGACGGCCGTGCACCTTGCCGTTCAGCTCAAAATGCTGCTCGCCGGCGGCAGCGATGGCGGCCTCTTCATCATGATCGGCCGTAAGCGATAGAGCCGCGCGTCGCTAAGCGGCAGTCACCCAGGCCCGCGCCTCGGCTGCCTGATTTGTCGAGAAGACCTTGATCTCGCCGGGCATCAGAAACCGGAAGGCGCCTATCGAATGGCGTATCCAGTCGACATCGGTGACGACCGCCACCTTTTCCCAGCGCGTCAAATGGCCGATGCCGACCTTGAAGTCTTCCCATACCGCCCCGGCATCCATGCCGGAAAACTCAGCGCCAAGCTCATAATAGCATCGAACCTTCGGGTGGCGTTTGAATGCGGCCTCGACAGCCGGCGTCAGGACCGCGTCGTAATCTTCTTTGGTGACGCGGCCCTTAGCAGAAAAGGCGATGACGTTGTCGGGCATGCCGGTAACGGTCTCAAGCATGGCCACTCCTGATATATCCGCCGCCTGCTGAGGGCGGCTTTCCGAGCGACGTAATCGCGGGACGCCGCGCGATCATTGACTTGGATCAAACAATGGCGCCCGGAAGCGGCGGCAGAAGCGTCGTTGGCGCTCACGGTTTCAGCAGCAGCTTGCCGATGACCTCGCCGCTTTCGAGGAGGGCTTGGGCGCGACCGGCTTCGGCGAGGGGAAGGCGGTCGTGGATCAGCGGGCGGATGCGGCCGGCCGCGAGTTGATCGAGCAAGGTACGCATCGTTGCGGCACGGATGTCGGGGCGGTCGTCGAAGCTGTGGATCGTGAAAAAGCGCACCGCCGGGCTCTTGGCCGAATTGGCGCGCATCGCCGCCAGCAGATCGGCATCGGGCGGGCCGTCGAGGCGGCCGTAAGACACCACCAGCCCCAATGGCGCCAGCATGTCGAAGTTGCGGCCGAAGCCCTTGCCGCCGATCGGGTCGAGGATCAGGCCGGCGCCCCGGCCCTCGGTAACCTCGCGCACGCGGGCGACGACATCCTCTGTGCGGTAGTTGATCGCATGCTGCGCGCCGAGCCCGAGGACCGCTCGGGTCTTTGCGTCGGAACCGGCGACCCCGATCACCCGCATCCCGGCGATCAGGGCCAGCTGCACCGCGGCGCTGCCGACGCCGCCGGCCGCGGTGTGGACCAGAACCGGGCCCGCCTCGACCCCGCGCGCCGCGGTATGCAGCACGTGATAGGCGACCTGATAGTTGGAGAGACAGGCTGCGGCCTCCAATGAGCAGCCCGGCGGCAACGGATGCGCCGCGCGCGTCGGCACGGCGATATATTCGGCATAGCAGCCGGCCCGCACCGGCAGATCGCGGGCGCTGACAAAGACCGGCTGCCCCACCGGCGGCGCGGCTGTGTTGCGGCCATGCGCGACGACGGTACCGCTGAGCTCGATGCCGGGGATCGCCGGCAGCGGCGGCATCCAGGCATAAGTGCCGCGGCGCACCAACACCTCGGGCATGCTGACGCCGATCGTGTCGGCCTCGACCAGCACCTCGCCGTCCCCGGGAACGGGCGTCGGCACCTCGGCATATTCGAGTGCCTGGGGGCCGCCCGGGCGGCGCAGCAGGATCGCTTTCATGGTTCGGCGACGATCGGATTGCGCAAGACGCCGATGCCACCGATTTCGACCTCGACGACATCGCCGGGCTTCATCCATAAGGGCGGCTTGCGGGCAAAGCCGACCCCCTCGGGGGTCCCGGTAGAGATCACGTCGCCGGCCACCAGCGGCGTCCAATCCGAGCAGTACGAGATCAGGGTCGGGATATCGAAGATCAAATCGTCGATCCCGGTGTGCTGCACTTCCCGGCCGTTGAGCCGCGTCGACAGCTGCAGTCGGGTCGGGTCTGGGATCTCGTCGGCGGTGACGATCCACGGGCCAAAGCCTCCGGTGGCGTGGAAGTTCTTGCCGGCGGCAATCGAGTGCTTGAACTGGATGTCGCGGATCGAGCCGTCGTTGAACAGCGTGTAGCCGAAGACATATGACAGCGCGTCCGCCTTGGCGATATGCCGGCCGGGCTTGCCGATAATCAGTGCCAACTCGCCCTCATAGTCGAAATCGCCAGAGATTTTCGGGCACACCATCGGCTGATCGTGCGCCACGAAGGTGTTGACGAGGCGCAGAAAGACCTGCGGATTCTCCGGCGGCGCGCCGCCCGCCTCCGCGGCATGGGCGCGATAGTTGCGGCCGGCGCAGATGATCTTGTCGGGGTCGGTGATCGGCGGCAGCAGCCTCGCCTGCGCGAGCGTCAGATCGGGGCTGGCGGTAGCGACATCGCCGGCGAGCCGGCCGAGCGCGTCGCCCGCGATCGCGGCGCGCAAGGTCGGATAGCGTTCGCCGAGCCGCCTGCCGAGATCGACGATGCCGTCGCCGACGACGGCGCCGTAGGAATTGCGTCCCGATGCGGCAAAGCTGACGAGCTTCATGATGCGTCCTCCCTCGGGGGCGATGGTCGGGTGCGATGATATGCCTCGACGCCCGAGATCGTCACGCCCGCCCGCGCAAGGTCAGGACGATCCCGGCGACGATCAGCACGATGCTGAGCACGATGTCGCTGGTGACGGCGCCGCCGAAGATCGAGGTCGACAGCAGGAAGCCGCCGATCGGGGTCAGCGCCAGCACCTGGCCGGCGACCGCGGCCGGCATCATCGCCAGCACCTTGCTCCACAGGAAATAGCCGAGTGCGGTCGTCACCACCCAATTGTAGGCGAGGATCGCGATCAGTCCGGGCGACCAGCGGATCGGCTGCAAGACGGCATTCGGCGAGGCAATCGCCGCGACCAAGATGGTGCTGACCGCGAGCTGCCAGAAGGTCTGCACCCAGAACGACGAGCGCCACGCCCGGCGGCGATAGAGGCAGGAGCCGAGCGCCCAGGAGATCGCGGCGAGCAGCAACAGCCCGTTGCCGGCGAGCGCATGCCAGTCGCCCCAATCAACGAGGCGCGGGTTCATGAACAGGAGGAGGCCGGCAAAGCCGACCGCGGCCCCGGCGAGCTGGAAGCGCCCGAGCGGTTCCGGCCAAAGCCACAGCCCGATCGGCACCGCCCAGAGCGGCATCGTGTAAGCGAGCACAATGGCTCGGCCCGGCGGCACGATCGCGAGGCCGATGATGCTGCAGATCAGAAAGGCGGCGACCTGCAACTCGCCGACCCACATCAGGCCGAGCCGTTCGCCACGCACCGGCAGCAGCGGCGAACGGCGCAGGAGAAGGGCCGGGGCGAGGAGCGCGAGGGTGCCGACCAGCCGCAGCAGCACAAACGACATCGGCGGCGCCTGATCGAGCGCCAGCCGCATCAGCGGCCAATTGCCGGCCCAAGTCACGACGATGACCGCCAGATAGACATAGACGATGCGCGGCATCGCGGCGCTGACCCCTCGAACTCCATCCGGCCATATTCCGACATTGCGGCCGCGGCGATCCCTGACCAACTAGACGAGGGGACCGGATGCCGCAACCGCCGCCAATCTTCACGATCGGCCATTCGACGCGCAGCCTCGGCGAGCTGGCCGATCTGCTACGAGAGGCCGGAGTCGAGTTGCTGGTCGATGTGCGCTCGGTGCCGCGCTCGCGGACGAACCCGCAATTCAACGCCGACGCACTGCCGGCGCCGCTCGTCGCGATGGGCATCGCCTACCGCCATTTGCCGGCGTTGGGCGGGTTGCGCGGCCGGCGGAAGGAGGCGGGACCATCGCCCAACACGCTGTGGCGGAACGACGCCTTTCGCAACTACGCCGACTACGCCCTGACCGACACCTTTCGCGCCGGGCTCGACGAATTGACGGCGCTCGCCCGTGACCGACGCTGCGCGATCATGTGCGCCGAAGCCGTTTGGTGGCGCTGCCACCGCCGCATCGTCGCCGACTACCTGTTGGCGCAAGGCGTCCCGGTGGCGCACATCATGGGGCCGGGCAAGATCGAGCCGGCGACGCTGACGCCGGGCGCGCGGCCGCTCGCGGACGGGACGATCCTCTATCCCGGTTCTTCGGCCGAGCAGCTTGCGCTCTGGCCGGCTCTTTGCTAATCACGGGGCGTCATTGGGGAGTAGCCGCCTCGACCGATCGGTCCTAGCTGATCGGTCGGGGGCCTGCGTCAACATGCTTGGCTTCGGCCATGGCGCCGGCATCCGAAGGCATTGGCGAGACCTTTGGCATCGGCTCCCGCACCTGGGTCGGGCGAGGCGAGCCGTTGCCGAAGCGCATCTCCGCCCGACTCCCGCAGGCATCTCGATGAACGCCTTTCTCGTTTCAGCCATGGTCGTGGGATTGGCCGAAATCGGGGACAAGACGCAGATCCTATCGCTGATCCTGGCCGCGCGTTTCCGGCGTCCGTTGCCCGTCATCCTCGGGATACTGGTCGCCACGCTCGCCAACCATGCCGCCGCCGCGATCGCGGGAACCCTCTTCGCCCGGTTTCTCGCCGGCGACTGGATGCGGTGGGCGCTCGGGGTCTCGTTCCTCGGCGTCGCCGTCTGGGCGTTGTTTCCCGACAGATACGAGGAGAGTGATCAGGCGCTTCGCTGGTCCGGCGCCTTCGTGTCGACCCTGGCGGCATTCTTTCTCGCCGAGATCGGCGACAAGACCCAAATCGCCACGCTGGGGCTCGCTGCCCGTTTCGGCGAGGTTTATCCGGTGGTGCTGGGAACGACGCTAGGCATGATGATGGCCAACGTCCCGGTGGTGCTGCTGGGCGACCGGCTGGCGGGGAAATTACCGACGAAGGCGATCCGGATCACCGCGGCGATCGTATTTGCGGTCATCGGCGTCGTCACTCTCGCCGGCGTCGGCAGGTGACCCGCTACTCGAACCGGTTCTCCTCGCCGGCGCGCCTGAGGTCGCGCCCAGTCAGCTCGAGATTGCCGTCTTCCGTCAATTCGCGGTTGCGCAGCTTGGCCTCGGCCGCGCGCTCGAACTCGGTGCGGCGAAGATGGTAGGCCTCGATGCACTTCTCCGGCGTCGGCCGCTGCTCGAGCAGGCGCCGGAACACCTCGCGGCGGACACGGACGATACCCTGATATTCGCCGATCCCGATCCCGAACTCGACACTGTCGAGCGCCGGGTTCCAGCGCGCATCGTCGGGAAACGAGAACAGCGCCAAGGGGGCCGGCCCCGCCGCCTCAGCACTCGCGGCTAGAAGTGCGGCACGCGCTCCCGCCCTGCGCCGGGCTGGGTGTCGCGGTAGATCTGGTGGCGCGTTATGCGCAGGCCGGGGATGCCGTTCTGGTCGAACTTCGCTTCCCAGGCAGCGAGCTCCTCGGGCGAGAGCATGTACCGCTCGCACGCCTCCTTGCGGCTGATGAGGCCGGTGCGCGTAGCGGTAACCACGGCGGCCTTGCGGCGGGGGGACCATCTTTCCGTTTCCGGCGACGGTAGAGGAGAATCAAACGTGCTGGTCATCATCTGGCTACGTATCGAGTTGTTAAAACCTCGTCGGGCCGCCACTCACGGTAGCCACTGTCCGATCCCGTATCGCCCATCTCGGTCAACGGAGATCGACACAACCCTCCCGACTGTTTTACGACGCTCTTGGGACGGTGTTTATTCCATGGGCGATCACGCTGATTTTTCTTTGTCACGGCCGCTGCGTTGACCTTGCCCGAAATCGCGTTCCAGAGCGGACGTTCAGTGAAATGCAAGGTTTTGGAGCTGGGAGTGCCGCGGGCCGCCGCTTCGTCCGCCATGCGGGGTTTTGCGGTAGCGCTGCTGCCGCGAACCGGATATCACCTCGCCGCCGGCTGAATCCATGGGTTGGCCGCGACGGCCAACATAGATCGCCAAACCAAGACACCGGCTCGGTACCCGATGATATTTCAGCGCTTCCTCGTCGGCCTTGTCGATTGCTGCCGCCGAAACGCCCTGCTCGTCGCCCTGGCCGGAGCGGTTCTGGCCGCCGCCGCCGGTACCTATGCCGCGACCCGTCTCGGCATCACTACCGAGACCGACAAGATGTTCGCCGAAAGCCTGCCCTGGCGCCAGCGCGAGCTGGCGTTCGAGGCCGAATTCC
Organism: uncultured Alphaproteobacteria bacterium; assembly: GCA_963781215.1. Taxonomy (GTDB): domain Bacteria; phylum Pseudomonadota; class Alphaproteobacteria; order ATCC43930; family CGMCC-115725; genus AP-15. Next base: position 18,976 of record CAWAFE010000010.1, on the reverse strand, counting down.
CGCAGTTCACAAACCTCCTCGTCGTGGTGATCGACGCCAAGGCGCCGGAGCAGGCCGATGCGACCGCGGCCGCGCTGGCCGAGGCGCTGAGCGCCGACAAGGCGCACTTTACGGCAGTGCGCCGCCCCGACGCCCTGCCCTTTCTGAGAAAGGAGGGGCTGCTGTTTCTCGATACGAAGCAGCTCGAGGCATTGCTCGAGCGCATGATCGACGCCCAGCCTTTTCTCGGCCAGCTCGCCAAGGACCCCAGCGCGCGCGGGTTGTTCGGAGCGCTGGGCCTGCTGGGCAAAGGGGTCGAGGAGGGACAGGTCGACCTCGGCCCCTACCAGGCTGCGCTGGCCGGGTTTCACCAGGCGATGGCCGATGCGCTCGCCGGCCGGCCGCAGCCCTTGTCCTGGCAGCGACTGCTCGGTGGCGAGCTCGCCGATCTCGGCGGCAAGTACAAGTTCGTGCTGGCGCAGGCAAAGCTCGACCACAGCCGGCTCGAGCCTGGCAGCGCTGCCACCCAGGCGATCCGCGAGGCCGCGGCGCCGCTCGAATTCGTCAAATCCGGCGACGCGCGGGTGCGCATCACCGGCAATGTGGCGCTCGCCGACGAGGAATTCGGTACCGTGGCGAAGGGGGCGGTGGCGGGCTTGATCGGCAGCATCGCGCTGATCTCGCTGTGGCTGTTTCTCGCGGTTCGTTCGTGGCGGCTGATCGTCCCGATCCTCTTGACCCTCGGGCTCGGATTGATGCTGACCCTGTGGTTCGCCGCGGCGGCGGTCGGCACGCTCAACCTTGTTTCGGTGGGGTTCGGCATCCTCTTTGTCGGCATCGCCGTCGACTTCGCGATCCAGTTCTGCGTGCGCTATCGCGAGATGCGCCGGCTCTTCGCCGATCCAGCCGCCGCGATGAGCGAGACCGGGCGTCGGGTCGGGGGGCAAATCCTGGTCGCGGCCGCGGCGACGGCGGCCGGGTTTCTCGCTTTCGTGCCGACGAATTTCCAGGGCGTGGCCGAGCTGGGGCTGATCGCCGGCGCGGGGATGCTGATCGCCTTCGTGTGCACTGTGACGTTTCTGCCGGCCATGGTCAGCCTGCTTCGGCCGCACGGCGAGCGGGCGGAGGTGGGCTTGCGCTGGGCGGCACCGCTCGATGCGGTGATGGTCCGCCGACGCCGGCCGATGCTGATCGTCTTCGCCGGGCTCGCCGGGCTCGGCGTCGTCCTGCTGCCGCGGCTGAGCTTCGACGCCGACCCGCTGCACACCAAGGACCCCGGCACCGAAGCGATGCGGACCCTCTACGACCTGATGGACTCGCAGCTGACCAACCCGTTCACGATCGACGTTCTGGCCCCGAACGCGACGGCGGCGACCGGTTTGGCGGAACGTCTCCGGCCCCTGCCGCTGGTGTCGGAAGTCGTCTCGATCGACAGCTTCGTGCCGAAGGACCAGGAGGCGAAGCTGGCCCAAATAGCGGACGCCGCAATGATCCTGGGTCCCACGCTTGCGCCGCACGGGCCCGTTGCTGCGGCAAATGCGGCAGAGATCCGGGCGGCGGCCAAAACCGCGCTCGACCAGATCACGCCGGCGCTGGTGAAAAGGCCCGCCGACCGCATGCTCGCCGCGATCGCCGACGATCTGCGCCGGCTCGCCGGCGCGCCCGATGCGACGGTGCTCGCCGCCGACCGGTCGTTGACCCGCTTTCTGCCGACCGAGCTCGATGAGCTGCGCCGTCGCGCTCGAAGCGGCGCCCGCGACCTTGCAGTCGGTTCCGGCAGAATTGGCTCGCGACTGGGTCTTGCCGGACGGGCGAGCGAGGGTGCAGGTGCTGCCAAAGCCGCAGGCGCGCAACAGCAAGGGGCTCGGCGAGTTCGTCGCCGCGGTGACGGCGGTCGCCCCGGACGCCGGCGGCCCGGCGGTGACGATCGAGGCGACCAGCCGCACCATCGTCGGTGCGTTCCGCGCGGCGGCGATTTCGGCGCTCGTCGCGATCACCGTGATCCTGTTCGTGGCGCTGAGGCGTCCGCTCGACGTGTCGCTGGTCCTGGCGCCGCTGCTGCTGTCCGCGCTGATGACCGTGGCCGCGGTCGTCCTGCTGGGGTTGCCGCTCAATTACGCCAACATCATCGCGCTGCCCCTGCTGCTGGGTGTCGGCGTGTCGTTCAACATCTATTTTGTGATGAACTGGCGGGCGGGCCAAACGGTCGTTCTCGGCTCGGCCACGGCCAGGGCAATCCTGTTCTCTGCGCTGACCACCGGGACGGCGTTCGGCTCGCTCGCGCTGTCGGCGCATCCCGGCACCGCGAGCATGGGCGAGCTGTTGCTGATCAGCCTCGGCTGCACGCTCTTCGCGAGCCTCGCTTTCATCCCGGCTCTGCTGGCGGCGATCCCCGCCCCGACGGCCGAGCCACGCTGCACCGCCCCGAAGCGGCCGTAGCCGAGCTAATCGCCGGGCGCGGCTGATGCGCGTGGGGCGAGCTTTGCGGGCCGGCTCGTCGCCGGCGCGGTCCCGGCCTCCACTTCGGGGCGGATCTCGAATCGCGCGGTGTAGCGCGCGTAGCGCTCCCGCTCGCGCGTGGCTTCGAGGCCATGTTCCTCGAACCGATAGGAGCGCGTGCGGTAGCCGCCATTGGGCTTTGCCGCGACGAGTTGGCCGATACGGGCGGCGGCCTCGGGCATCAGCACCATCCCGAAATGCCGGTAGAGGGCGCCGACCGTGCCCAGCGGGTTGCCGGTCAACTCCGGATAGCGGACATGAAAGATCGGCTCGGCGAAGGGCTCGTCGTTGGCGGCGGCGATCATCAGCTCGGCCGCGGCCAGCCAGCGCTCGCTGTCCTGGCGGCCGATCTCGACCTTGTCGATGCGACGGGTGAAGGGTCGCCTCAGCACCTCGGTCAGCCGCGCCACCGACCGCAGCACGGCGAGCGGGTCACGGTGCACGAAAACGAGGCGCGCGTCGGGATAGACGCTGCGGATCGCGGCGAGGGCAAAGATGTGGTCCGGGCATTTGAGCACCCAGCGCCCGGCCACGCCGGCCTGATGCTGGAGGTGCTGCAAAAAGCGCTTGTGAAAGCTATAGGCGTCGAGATGGCCGGTTTCGTCGAGCCAGTGGCGATAGCTCGGCACCCGGTAGGTTGTGTCAAAGCGCAGGCTCGCAAACACATGCGCGGTGATCTCGGAGCATTCCTGCGGCGAATCGGCGTCGATCGGATGGAGTCGCCGGAATTCCGGGGCCAGCATCCCGAAGAGGCGCAGCTGGCGGGCGACCTTCCGCCGTCGACGGTCCGCACGCCCGTCCTTCGGTGGATATGGGTGGATCGGCTGCCAGACGCGGGGGACGAGGTTGCCCTGATCCTCTGCGAGAAGACTATGCAAAAATGTCGTGCCCGAGCGGGGCAATCCGGTAATGAAGATCGGCCGCTCGATCGCCTCATCGAGAATCTCGGGCGCCCGCACCTCCTCCTCGCGCAGCCGCAGCAGATTGGACAGAAAGCGCAGGGTATCCCAACGCACCGTTATCCGGCCGAAGAGGCCGAGGCTCGCTTCCTCGCGGCAAGCGCGTAGGAAAACTTCCAGCGCGTCTTTGAATGGCGTCTGGCCGAAATCGGTCAAGGCCGCTCGGCGCTGCGCTCGTCCGATCAGATCGTCGGCATGCGGAATACGCTGCTGGAGCAACATCGCGTCAGCAGCCACAACCGAAGGTTCTCGAAGCGCGGCCCGCGGCGGCGCCCAGTTGACGCGTCTGCTCAAATCTCAATCTGCTTTCTCGCCCGCAAAGGCTGTTCCGCGCTGCAACATACGACGCCAACAGCCAAAGGTCGACAATCGGCTCGTTGCCTGCCGCAGGCCGCTGCCCGCATAGGGCTGGCCATAACATAGCCAGCCGAGGTCGTCGCGGCGGCAACGCCCCGGCCCGCGATCCGCTATCACGACGCACGGTTTGCAAGATGTAGCCCGGCGACGCCGACGACGATCAGCGCCAAGGACAGAAGCCTGCCGGCGCTGGCGCTTTCGCCGAACCAGATGATGCCGATCGCCGCTACGACCGCGGTGCCGACGCCGGACCATGCGGCATAGGCGATCGACAGCTCGATCCCGCGCAACGCCAGCGACAACAGCGCGAAGCTCGCGATGTAGCAGACGACGACAGCGCCCGCGGGCCCGATTCGGGTAAACCCGTCGGAAAGCTTGAGTGCGGTCGTGCCGCAGATTTCCAGCACGATCGCCGCGGCGAGACAGAGGCCGCTCATAGGCATCTCCCAATCGAAGCAGGCGAGGGCCGCTTTGACGGGCCTCGGGGATCGGCGGTAAAATTAGCGGCGGCAGAGCGGGGTTGCGTCATGAATGCGGCAATCGACCGAGGAATCGAGGCCGGGGCCCGAGAACGGCGGCGCGTTCGCGCGGGCAACTTCACCGGCCCAACGGCAGGGCTGGCCGGCGGCAACGTCCAGGCGAATCTGGTGATCCTGCCGAAGGCGCTGGCCCACGACTTCCTACGCTTCGCCCAGGCGAACCCGAAGCCCTGCCCGGTGCTCGCCGTTTCGGAGCCGGGCGATCCGCGCTTTCCGGGCCTAGGCGAGGATCTCGACATCTCTACCGACCTGCCGCTCTACCGCGTGTGGCGGCACGGCGAGCTGGTCGAGGAGCCGCCGGACGTGCGACATGTCTGGCGCGACGATCTCGTGAGCTTCGCCCTCGGCTGCTCGTTCTCGTTCGAAGAGGCGCTGCTCGAAGCCGGGATCGAGCTGCGCCACATCAGCTGCGGCTCGAACGTCTCGATGTACCGCACCAATATCGCCTGCGCACCGGCCGGCCGGTTTCGGGGGCCGCTCGTCGTCTCGATGCGGCCGTTGAAGCCCGCCGACGCGATCCGCGCGGTTCAGATCACCTCGCGTTTTCCCTCGGTGCACGGCGCCCCAGTGCATCTCGGTCTGCCGGCGGCGATCGGCATCGCCGATCTAGCCAAGCCCGATTACGGTGACGCGGTGCCGGTTGGAAATGACGAACTGCCGGTGTTCTGGGCCTGCGGCGTCACGCCGCAGGCGGTGATCGCCGAGGTCCGGCCCGAGTTCTGCATTACCCACGCGCCGGGCTCGATGCTGATCACCGATCTGCGCAACACCAGCCTCGCGAGCCTCTAGCGGTTGTCGGCGATGCCGGATTCGCAGGCACTCGTCGACCGCATCGAGAAGGTGGTCCAGGTCGATGTCGGCCGCAACATCACTGCCTTGTTCGAGGCGGCGCGCGGCGGTTTGTGGAGCGCTGCCTCGGCCCTGGCGGCGGCGCGGCCCTGCCGGGTCGGGCTGATCACCGGCTTCTATGTGCCGACCGGCTCGCCGCCGGCGGCGGAGACCGACGGGCCGGTCGGGACGGCATTGCTGGCGCGGGCATTGGCCGAGGCCGGGGTCGCCTGCCGGCTCGCGACCGACGAGCCGTGCCGAAACGCTTGCGCCGCCGCCTTGGCGGCCGCCGGCGCCGCGGCGGTGCCGGTCGATGCCGTCGCGATCGGCGCCCCGCTCGTCGGGACGATCGCGGCCTGGCGCCGAGCGGGGATCACGCACGCGGTTTCGATCGAGCGCTGCGGCCGCAGCGCCGACGGCGCGCCGCACAATATGCGCGGCCAGGACATCAGCGCATACACCGCCCCCCTCGACGATCTCTTCGCGGCGGGGCCGTGGGATACGATCGCCGTCGGCGACGGCGGCAACGAGATCGGCATGGGCGCGCTGCCCCGCTCGCTGATCGCGCGCCACATCGAGCATGGCGCGAGGATCGCCTGCGTCACCCCCGCGCGGCATCTGATCGTCGCTGGGGTGTCGAACTGGGGTGCCTATGCGCTGATCGGGGCATTGGCAGCGCTCTGCGCGGATTGGCGTGCGGCGATGCTCGCCGGGCTCGACGAAACCCTCGACCGCACCATCCTTGAGGCGATGCTCGCCGATGGGCCGGCGGTCGACGGCGTGTCGCGGGTGCAGGCGCCGACCGTCGACAACCTTCCGCTCGCGACGCATCACGAAAGGCTGCGCATGATCCGCGCGCTGGTCGAGGGTGGGAATGGCCTATAGCGCCTTCGTCTTCGAGCGCTACGAATACGATCCGGAACGCGCGGTCCTATCGCTTCATTACCGCTTCGTCGGTGGCCCGAAATTCATCGAGGAGCTGGCGTTCCATTGCGCGCCGTGTCCGCCTTCGGGTGTTGCGGCCGAGGCGCTCGACCGCATCTTTCGCCTGATCTTCCTGTTCGCCGGGGTCAGCTATTACAAGGCGTTCATTCCCGAAACATTGGTCTGCGAGGCTTTTCCGCTCGACCTGGACACTGCGGCCTTTCTGCAGAAATTTTACGAGCAGGGCCTCGCCGAATTCGCCTTCAGGAACCGCATCTCGCTGCGCGGCCATTGCCGGTTTGTTGCCGACCCGGCCCCGTCCGCGGCGCCGCTCGCGCTCGACCTACCCCGGCGCACCTGCGTGCCGGTAGGCGGCGGAAAGGATTCGGTCGTCACCCTCGAATGCCTGAAACGCGCCGGCGACGAGGTTGTCCTCTTTTCACTGGGCGACGCCGAGCCGATCGGCGCCTGCATCGCGGCTGCCGGGTTGCCGTTCATCCGGGTCCACCGCCAACTCGACAGCCGCCTCTTCGAGCTGAACGCCAATGGTGCGCTCAACGGCCATGTGCCGATCACCGGGATCTTGAGCGCTATCGCGCTCGCCTGCGCCGTGCTCTTCGGCTTCGATGCGATCGCCATGTCGAACGAGCATTCCGCCAGCGCCCCGAACCTCGAAATCGACGGCGTGGCAGTCAACCATCAATACAGCAAATCGCTGGAATTCGAAGAGGATTTCTCCGACTACGTGTCCCGCCACATCTCGCCTGATATCGCCTATTTTTCGTTTCTCCGGCCGTTGTCGGAAATCGAGATCGCGCGAAGATTTGCCCGCCATCCCGCCTATTTCGGAGTATTCCGTAGCTGCAATACGGCCTTCAGGCAATCACCGGGCGAGCGCCGACGGCAATGGTGCTGCGACTGCCCGAAATGCCGGTTCGTGTTCCTGGCGCTGGCTCCGTTCATCGCAAAGGCGGAGCTAGTCGGGATCTTCAGCCACAACCTTCTGGACGATTCGGGCCAAGTGGAGGGGTTTGCCGCGCTGTGCGGGCTGGGCCGGCACAAGCCGTTCGAATGCGTCGGGGAGACCTCCGAAAGTGCGGCGGTGGCGTCATATCTCGCGGGGCATCCGGATTGGCGGAACGAGGCAGTGGTGCGGCAGCTGCTCGCGGCTCACCCCTCGTTGCGCGAAGGCGACCCGTCGGCTTATCGGGCGTTGTTCGAGGCGAAGCATCCGCACCGGGTCCCAACTCCATATCTGGCGATCCTCGATGCGTGCCGCTGACCTCGGGGGGAAGCGCGTCGCGGTCTGGGGTCTCGGCCGCGAAGGCCGCGCCACGATCCGGCTGTTGCGGGAACATCATCCGGCGATGCCGCTGGTGCTGCTCGACGACAACAACGAAGCCCAGGTGCCGAATGGGCTCGGCGGCAACATCGTCTGCGCGTTCGGCGCCGATCAAATCCCCCATGCGCTCCACGAAGTCGACGCGGTCGTCAAGTCGCCGGGCGTCAGCCTCTACCGCGACGAAATCCGAGGCGCCCGCGACAGAGGCATCAAGATCACCTCGCTGCTGAACCTTTGGTTCGCCGAGCAGCACGACATCGCGACGATCTGCGTCACCGGCACCAAGGGCAAAAGCACGACGGCGGCGTTGATCGCGCACATCCTGGGGAAGCTCGGCCGCAACGCGGCGCTCGCCGGCAATATCGGCGTGCCGATCACCGAGATCGACAGCACCTCGGCCGACTACGCGGTCATCGAGCTGTCGAGCTACCAGGTCGCCGATTTCGACGGAGTCTGCGACTTCGCCGTGCTGACATCGCTCTATCCCGAGCACATCGACTGGCACCGCTCGGTCGCAAAATACTATCGCGACAAGCTCAATCTCATGGCCCACAGCCGTTGCGCCATCGTCAATCACGAGGCCGCCGAGAGAATGAGCGCGATCATCGGGAAACAGCGCGTGCCGGTTTGCCTCTTCAATGCCGAAAACACGCTGCACGCGCGCGGCGAAATCGTTTTCGACGGCGGCAATGAGGTCGGAACGGTCCGCAATCGCTACCTTGCCAGGCCGCATAATCTTTCCAATTTGTGCGCGGCGCTGACCGTGGCGAAGCGGCTCGGCATCGGCGCCGCCGCGGCGCTAGATGCCGCAAGCGATTTTCAGGCCTTGCCGCACCGCCAGCAGGAGCTCGGCACGATCGGCGGGGTCTCGTACGTCAACGACAGCATCTCGACGGTGCCGGAATCGACGATCGCGGCGCTGGCAGTCTATGCCGGCCGCGACATCACCCTGATTGTCGGCGGCTACGACCGCGGCGTCGATTACGGCGCACTTGTCGAGCGGATTGCCGCGGGCGCGGCAAAGGCGGTGATCTGTATGGGCGCCAGCGGCGATCGAATTCACGATCAGGCCCGATCGGCATTGGCCGGGCTTCTCCAGCCCGCCTGCACTCTCTATCGGGTGCGGTCGATGGCGGAAGCGGTCACCTGCGCGAGACAGGTGACGCCGCCCGGAGGCGCGGTGCTGCTGTCGCCGGCCGCCCCCAGCTACGGCCACTACCGCGATTTCACCGAGCGCGGGCACGATTTCGCCGCCAAAGCCGGCTTAGCGAGCCAATGATCCCGAAAAACGCGACCCGGCTCTTCTGCGTGATCCTTGCCGGCAGCGTCATCGCTGGCTGCGAGGGTCCCAAGCCGTTCCTCCTCGAGGGTGACGCCAGCTCCGCCGAGGTCGGCTACAGCCTCAGTCTGGCAGGCACCACCGATGTCGCCAAGCAGCATTGCGCGCGATACGAGCGTGTGCCGCACTTCCTGCAGGCGCAGGAGAACGTCGCCTACTTCGACTGCGTCAAGCCGTAGCCGCAGACTCGCGGCCGGGTGCGCAACCATGCGAAGGCGGACCTGGCCTAACTTCGCCATGCTTTGGTTGACGGGCGCCAATTTGCGCCTGACCGTGCTCGCGGTGCCGCCGGTTTTGCCGCTAATCCCTCGGCGCCGCTTTGACCGTCCGCCTCTCCGGCGCTGCGAAGGGTGGCTAGCCCGGATTTGGGAGAATTGCTCCAGATATCATCTTGATGCGCCACGCGCGATCACGGTAATCCTGCCCTACCGTTCGGCAGCGCATGAAGGAAGGTGAATGCGATGACCATCGAACTGCACACCTGGAACACCCCGAACGGCCGCAAGATCAGCGTTGCACTCGAGGAGATGGGGCTGCCCTACGCCGTGAAGCCGGTCAACATCGGCAAGGGCGAGCAGTTTCAGCCGGCCTTCGTCAAGATCAGCCCTAACAGCAAGATCCCGGCGATCGTCGACCCGGACGGCCCCGGCGGCCAGTCGATCAGCATCTTCGAGTCAGGCGCCATATTGATCTATCTCGGCGAGAAGACCGGTAAGTTCTGGCCCACCGATCTGCGCCGGCAGGTGCCGGTGCTGGAGTGGCTGATGTGGCAGATGGGCGGCTTTGGCCCGATGCCAGGCCAGGTGCACCATTTCCTGCAGGTCGCCAACGAGCAGGACCGGCGCTACGGCCTCGAACGCTATTCGAAGGAAACCCGCCGCCTCTATGGCGTGCTCGATCGCCGGCTCGGCGAGGCGGAGTACGCCGGCGGCGACATCTCGATCGCCGATTTCGCCATTCTCGGCTGGGCGTGGCGGCACGAGCGCCACCAGGTCGACCTCGCCGACTTCCCCAATGTCAAACGCTGGTACGAAGCGATCATGGCGCGCCCCGGCGTCACCCGCGGCTTTGAGGTCGCGTTGAGCTGAAGGCGAGAGCAGCGCTGGTCGAGCGCCACCGATTGCCGCTCGCAGCGACGAAGGGTAGGCCGGTGCCGATCACCCAGCACCGGGCCCGACGGGAGGGCGGCGGAAAGCCCGGGGAGGCTCGCCATCCGCTCTCAGGCCGTCTGCACGGCGCGGGAGGCTCGATACCACTGGTAGGTTTGCTGTAGTCCTTCTTCGAGGTCGATGCGTGCGCTCCAGCCGAGTGCCGTCAGCTTGGCGACGTCGAGCAGCTTGCGCGGGGTTCCGTCGGGCTTTGACGGATCGAAGATGAACCGCCCGGCAAAGCCGACGACCTCGGCGATCAGTCGGGCGAGCTCGGCGATGGTCACATCCGCACCGGTCCCGATGTTGATCGGCGCCTCGCCCGACCAGGTTTTCATCAGGAAGACCACCGCGTCAGCCAGGTCGTCGACATGCAGGAACTCGCGGCGGGGGCGGCCGCTGCCCCAAACCTCCACCGTGTCCCGGCCCTCCCGGGCGGCTCGATCGAACTTGGCGAGCAAGGCTGCCAGGACGTGGCTGGAGAAAAGGTCGAAATTGTCGTTGGGGCCGTAAAGGTTTGTCGGCATCACCGACACGAAATCGCAGCCATGCTGGCGGCGATAAGCCTGGCATAGCTTGAGGCCGGCGATCTTGGCAATGGCGTACCACTCGTTGGTCGGCTCGAGTGGGCCGGTGAGCAGGCAGCTTTCCGGCATCGGCTGCGGCGCGAGGCGCGGATAGATGCAGGAGGAGCCGAGAAACAGCAGTTTTGCGACCCCGGTGCGCCGCGACGCCTCGATCACATTGGTCGCGATCGCCAGGTTGTCGTAAAGGAAATCGCCGGGATGGGTGTCGTTCGCATGGATCCCTCCGACCCGCGCGGCGGCAAGCAGCACCCCCTCCGGCCGATGCTCATCGAACCACCGATCGACCGCAGGCTGATCGCGCAGATCCACGACATCGCGGCCGACCGTCAGAATCCGGCATTCCTCCCGCGCCAGCCGGCGGACCAGCGCCGAACCGACCATGCCGCGATGGCCGGCCACGAATATGCGCCGTCCACTAAGCGGAAAGAGTATCGGCCTTCCCATGCTCAATCGCTTCCGGCCACCGCGGCGCCTCGGGCCGGATCGGCAAACCCGGCGCGGGCGACGGTGCGCTCGCGCTGCGCCAAGTCGATGTCGTGCTTGACCATCATCCCAACCAGCTCTGCGAAGGTAATTCGAGGTTTCCAGCGGAGAATTGAGTGTGCCTTTGTCGAGTCGCCGCGCAGGGCATCGACCTCGGTCGGCCGGAAATAGCGGCGATCGACCTCGACGTGACGCCGCCAGTCCAGGCTGGCCGCCGCAAAGGCGATCTCGACGAGATCGCGCACGCTGTGCGATTCCCCGGTGGCGATGATGTAGTCGTCCGGCTTCTCCTGCTGCAGCATCAGCCACATCGCCTCTACATAATCGCCAGCGTAGCCCCAATCGCGCTGTGCTTCCAGGTTTCCCAGATAAAGCTTGTCTTGAAGACCCTGGCTGATTCGGCCGACTGCGCGGGTCACTTTTCGGGTCACGAAAGTTTCGCCGCGACGAGGACTCTCGTGATTGAATAGAATACCATTGCAGACGAACAGCCCATAGGCTTCCCGATAGTTGACGACGAACCAATGCGCCGCCACCTTGCTGACGCCATAGGGGCTTCGCGGATAAAACGGGGTCCTTTCGCTTTGCGGCGGCGGCGCCGCGCCAAACATCTCGGATGAGCCGGCCTGGTAACAGCGCACCGGACGGCCGCCGTGCAGAACATGGTCGCGCACCGCTTCGATCAGCCGCAGGGTCCCGATGGCGACGACCTCGGCGGTATATTCCGGAATGTCGAACGAAACCTTGACGTGACTTTGGGCGGCTAGGTTGTAAACCTCGTCCGGGTCGACCGTTTCAAGCACGCGCCGCAATCCGGTACCGTCGGTCAGGTCGCCATAGTGCAAGGTCAGCCCGGTGCCCGCGAGATGAGGGTCGTGGTAAAGATGGTCGATGCGATCGGTGTTGAAGAGGCTCGCGCGCCTCATCAGGCCGTGCACTTCGTAGCCTTTCGCCAGCAGGAATTCCGTAAGGTAGGAGCCGTCCTGCCCGGTGACGCCAGTGATCAGCGCACGCTTTGCCATGACTTCAAATCTACCACGCTTCGATCGTTCGGTCATTCGCCGTAATTCACAGATGAATTTTTCGAGATAGACAGAAGCATTCTCGTTCGCGCCGGGGGCGGGCCGTCGAGAACAGAAAAGCAAGGCCGCGCGGGGAATGCCGGTCGACCACCCGGTCGAGCCGGGTCGGGGCACGGCTGGCAATCTGTCGTCCCCGAGCCCTCGGCCACTCAGCCGAATTAAGTCGGCGGTAACAGTGGTCGTGCACAGTCCAGGCCAACGAGGACGGAGAGGTGCGTGCCTGTCCCAAGATTGCCACAGAGATCTACCTTGGCGATCGCCGGTTTCCGGGCTATGGGCACGGCCTCCCGTGCTGCGCGCGCGTCCTCTACTTTAAATAGATTGGAGCAAGAAGCATGAAACCACGTTCGCCGCAGCGCTTGTGCGCCGCCGTGTTTGCCGCCGCCGCGGCGACGCTGCCCGTCACCGCGCATGCGATCGGCGATGAGGAGTTCGCCGGACCATTTCCCAGCTGGACCGATGTGAAGGCGACTTACGGCGCCGTCGGGGACGGCGTCACCGACGACACGGCAGCCCTCCAGAGGGCCCTCGACGCCCTTGGCCCTGCTCATCCGACGCTGTACTTCCCGGCCGGCACTTATCGCATCACCGGCACGCTGAGCTTGGCCGGGCAGGGGTATGTAAACATCATCGGCCACGATCCCGCCGACACGGCCATCCTCTGGACCGGGCCCTCCGGCGGCACGATGCTTTATCTCAACGGGATCATGTATTCCCGCTTCGACCGGCTGACCTTCGACGGCCAGGGCGGCGCCGCCGTCGCCGTCGACCAGTCCTGGGTAGGGGCGGTCAATTATTTCGACACCGGCAACGAGTACGCCGACGACGTCTTCGAGAATGCCGGCATCGGGCTTCGCTGCGGCAATCTCGGCTATGGCTGCGCCGAAACCTCGATGCTGCGCGACCAGTTCGTGAACAACAGCGTGGCCGGCGTGGCGATGAAGAATTTCAACGCCCTCGACATGTTCATCTGGTATTCGTTGTTCCAGAACAATGCCGAGGGTGTGACCAATCAGCCAGGCGCCGGCAATTTCCACGTCTACAACAGCATCTTTGAAGATTCAACCACGGCGGATATCACTATCGGCAACACGGGGGTTTTCAATTTCCGCAACAATTATTCGATAGGCTCAAATCATTTCATCGGCCCCAGCATCGGAACGAGCAATCCCGCCAACATCACCGTAGAAGGCAACACGATCCTCGATACGACGAGCCCGGCATCGATTGCCCTTGGCAATTTGGGGCCGGTTGTTCTGGTCGACAACACAGTGCGGAGCCTGGCGAGCGTGACCAGCGGCCCCGTTGTCCAGGTGGCGAATTGGAACCCCAGCGATCTCTTCTCGATGGGCAACACCTTTACCGTTCTCGACGCCGACCTACGCCAACGGACATTACCACTCGGTTCAAGATCAGGTCGTCGCCCGAACCACGGTCAATCCGAGCCCGCCCACCCTGCCCGGCACGCCGCCGAACAACCATCGCCAGGTGTTCGAAGTGACGCCCGGCTCGACCGCCGCCCAAATCCAACAAATCATCAACAACGCGGCGGCCAGTGGCGGCACCAAACCGGTCCTGCATCTCCAGGCGGGCTCCTACAGCATCAACGCGACGCTCGTCGTCCCCGCCGGCAGCGACATCCAGATCATCGGCGACGGCTACTATTCGCGGCTGACCTGGAGCGGGTCGACGGCCGGCCCGGTCATCCGGCTTCAAGGCCCGAGCAAGGCGACCTTGCGTGATTTTTCGGTCAGCGGCAACGGCAACTCCGCCGACGGCATCGAGGTCGACAATGCCGATCAGGCCGGCAGCCGCGTCTTCATGGAGCAGGCGACCCTCTCATGGTCGCACACGAACCTTTTCGTTGACGGACTGGACTATACGAATGTCGAATTGCATGACTTCTATCACGATCTACGACGTCAACAACCGGCATGACAAGTGTCAACGTCACGGGGGGGCCGTCTGCCGTGCAAGGTCTTTGGCGAGGCGGCGCGACCAACATCTTCGCTGGCGCCTCGGCGGGAAACTACCTTAGCTATGGAGTGTCGAACGGCGCGCATGTTGGTGTGCGGGATATTTGGTACGACGCCGGCGCCGGCGGCAGCCAAATCGCCGATGTCACCGGGACGAGCACCTTCACCTATGCCGGCTCGGTGTTGTTTCTGCCCGGCAGCTCCCCGCTCGCCATCTCCCTCGACAATTTCCAGGGCAACGCCGCCCTCGTCAACCTGAACACCAACGGCGACATCGCCATCACCGGCAATGGCGGGGCCGCCCAGGTGCTGGGTCTCGGCCTGGTTGGCCCGGCCGCTCCGTTCTTTGCCAACAGCTCGAGCCCCGCGGCCGCCACCAGGTTTCTCAACGGCCAGACGACCGGCAACCTGCCGGCGGGCACCGGCAGCACCGAGCTCCCCGAGCAGGGCGCGGCCGATGCCTCGTTTTTGGCCGCGACCTTGAACCAGCTGCGTACCGAGCAGCCGACCCTGCTGGCACCGCTTCAAAGCGGCGTGACCGACGCGCGCCTCTACCGCGTGTTTGTGGATTCGGCGGCCACCGCCGTCCATCTGAAAGCGGCTTCTGCGTCGCCGCCGCCTCCTCCGCCTCCGCCGCCGCCTCCGCCGCCTCCGCCGCCGCCTCCTCCGCCGCCGCCTCCGCCTCCTCCGCCTCCTCCGCCGGCAAATACTGTTTCCGTGACGTTGACGGCGAGCCCGACGACAGTGACCCCCGGGCAGGCTTCGAAGCTGACCTGGACTTCTACGAACGCCACGACCTGCGCGGAAAATGGCTTCTCCGCTGGTAATCGCGCGAAATATGTAGCCGGGCCTTTTGCCTGGGCCTTGGTGTTTCCGAAAGTGACGACGTCCTACTCGATCACCTGCACCGGCGCCGGCGGCTCTGCTACGGCGATGGTCGCGGTGACTGTGAAGAAATAGGAGCCAGATAAGTCGAAAGCTGCTTTGGTCGGTACGACAAGGCCGTCTCGGACAAGGATGCGGCAGCGATGCAAGGCCCTCTGAGAATATCGGCCATCCGGCTCCAGGCTGGCCCCGATTCGCGAACTCTGATATCATATAGCGTGGTGAGCAGCGTAGTCCGCTGCTGGGCGCACCTTAATCCGGGGATCAACCGGTTGAGCTCCATCGATACGGCAACCGAGAAAATCGGCGGGCGAGAGCGGCGGGCCGGACGCGTTTTATCGCGTCGAGACATGTTCATATGGGCGGCGGCGATCCTTTTTATTAACCATGTATTTGGGGTTATCAAGGAGGTGCCGCCGGTTTCGCTCGAGGCGGCGCTGACCGAGCTCGGCACCGTCGGCATCTTTCAATATCTGGCCTGGTACGTCGTCTTCCGTCTCCTCGGCTCGAGCGACCGCGTGCCGGCGGCGCGACCGCGGGATTTCCTGGTCGTCGCGGTATTGTGCCTTCTCGTCTTTCTGCCGACGGACCGCATGATCTGGGTCGCCGCTACCGGCATCGCGGTCTATCTGTGGCTATTCAGCGCCGGCGAGGCAAAGCTGCGCGCAGCCGGAACCGTTCTCGCAGCACTATCGGTGCAGGAGCTCTGGGGCCATATTTTCTTCCATCTCGTCGAGTTTCCGCTGCTCCGCGTCGAGGCGGCCGTCGTCGGCACCTTGCTCGACACGGTTCGGCCCGGAACGGTGTGGCAGGACAATGTCGTCACCGCACCGAGCGGCTTCGGCATCATGATCATCAACAGCTGCTCGTCGTTCCACAATCTGTCCCTGGCTCTGCTCTGTTGGGTGAGCGTGAGCCGGCTGCGGCATCAGGACTGGCGGGGTCGCGATTTCCTTTTCGCCGGCGTGGTCGGCGTCACGATGATCCTGTTCAATATCGCGAGACTCTGCTTGATGGGGTGGAACATTGATCTTTATCACTATTGGCATGACGGCGTCGGCGGCGAGATTTATGCGGTCGGCGCGTCGCTGACGGTCCTGTTGCTCAGCCTCTATGGTGCCAGGCGGGCCGGGCGGCCGGCATGAGGGCGTGGCCGCTGCACGTCGTCTTCGCGACGTTGCTGGTCGGCTCCCTCGCCGCCAAGGAGCGCGCCGCCGACGTGCTCGTCGAAATCGACAACCCCAATTTCGAAGCGGCCGTCACCCGCGTTGCCCGCTCGCACGACTTGACTTTCCTGGAGGAGGTAAATGTCTCCGGGAATATTCGCGGCTTGACGTTCGCCGCCCCCGGCTGCCCCCGGCCGGTGCTCGTCATTTTGCGCATCACCCTCGACTATGAGCCGGCCTTCGAGCCGCTCCGCGAACGGGGCGACGATCTGCGCTATGTCTATCTCGATCGCAGCTGGGACAAGCCCGACCGTCTCGGGGTCTTTGTACAGCGGATGAAATATGCCGCGCTCGCGACCTTGGGCCTGACCCGATACGTGCCGTCCGCGTACATGCTCGTGGTCGACTCGCCGCCGGGGTGCCAGGCTGTCGACGCGATCGACTGGCGGGAGGTCTGGAACCGCGACTACCTAGCAGACGCGGCTAAAACCAGATAGAGAGTTGCACGATCAGGGTGACCGCTGAGTGTCAGACTGTCCGTGTGCCAGGACGGTTCCGGGCAGAACGACGCTTCCTGCCGCATTGCCGCCAAAGGCGAGAAGGACAGGGAGGCCACCGCCGACTGACGGAGCTGGCACGCTCTGAAGGGCGCCGGCCCCCAGCAGGCCGCAGAATTCCGCTCGCGCACGGCCATGTGTCGGATTCTTTTACACACGCTTACAAAGTGTTTCCATGGCGCGAGACTGACAGCCGGTCGGCGCGCCTAGGCGGGTGCACATAGATCCGGCAATTGCACCAAGGCATGCGATCCGCCGGCCTGATCCGCACCGCTTTGCCGGCGACGATCCTCGTGCGGACGTGGTTCCCGGCAAGACCAACTCGCGGCGGCATACCCCTGTTCCACCTGTTTTTTGCAGGCCGAGATCAGGTATCCGGAACTCCCTCAAACGACGCTTCCGCAGCCGCTCGCCAGCTTCAAAGCGAGGACTGTACGATGCGATTGTGGCGATCGCGCGGCCATTGTGGCATCGATCATGTGTCGGAGCTTTTTACACATAATCGCGCCGGGGTTCACGGCGGCGGCGCGCATAGCCCAAACGGGAAGGAAACGGAAGCTTGCCCCCCCGATCCCCGGGGACCGGACGGCGCGCGGCTCGAGAGGGCTGTCGCTTCTACCCTGCCCCACAAGCCGTCAGCCGATCGGCGGGGCGGGCGCCGATCGGCTGAGTTTGCGTATGCCGTGGCCGGGTTGGCTGTGCACGTCGGAGCCGCCACCCGAGCCACTACTGAGCGTTACACTAAACAGCCGCGAGCGAAGAGCCCTTCCTGCCACGCTGCAACAGTCCGGCGCCGAACAGCACACCGCCGACGGCCAGAACGACCGGGAGGCCATGTCCAATTGCGGGAGCTGGTACGACCCCAACGGTAAACTCGAACGCGGGACTAGCATTGTCGGTTACAACAAGCTGGTTGAATGACGGGAGGCCAGTGATCACCACACCCACATCCTCCTTGCCAGAAGTTAGGCCTCCCGTGACAATAGTATTGAGGTCGGCGCCCGTAATTGTCTGGCCGCCCGCCTGGAACGTGAGCATATTATAGGAGGCAGGGGTTATGTCTACAGTACCCCAAAATAGAAGTAAACTGGTTTGCGCGGTTGAGTAATCGATCGTAACACTTCCAGGTGAGCCACCGGAGGTCCCACCGGCCACCAGATAGTTTTGGCCCCCATTGGTGGTGGTGGTACTGCCGCCGAACGGCGATAAGTACTGACTTTCGGTGCTACCGGCGTATAGGCCACTGGTGGGGTTACCACTCGCGAAGGAAATCGAGTTTATATCAGTGCCAGCGGGGAGGCCAGGGCTCGACGCGTTGTTGATCGTGCCAGACGGCGAAACCGTCACCTGTCCTGTAGTCACCGAGCTTCCCAGGTTCAGCGGAACAAACGGTACCGCAGGTAAGACGTAGTCGGTGCCCGAAGTATATACTGTGATGCTGCAACCGCCGCAACTGGCGCCAACGCCTGTATCGACGCCCGCAGAGGCGCTCCCGATCATCGCGACGAATGCGACCGCGGCGATGCCGCCGAGCCGTTCAATTTTCATACTCCCTCTCCTCGGTTCCTTCAACATGCGACACGTTCCCCGAATTCGGCCGAACGCCGCCGTATCAACAGTAAAGATCAAGCAACTTTCGGGCCATCGCTGGGTCGGGCTTGGTCATGATAGTTAACGAGGCGGCCCGCGGATCGCAAGGGTCGCGATGTGTAAGGATTTCCGACGGCGATTTTTGCGGCACATCCCGATGCCGATCAGGCGAGCAAAACATATCAATAACTTAAGTTCAAGCCGAGGCCTGACGGCGTGTCGGAATTCCTTACATTTTGCCGTCTTCGCCCGGAGCGCCGTGGCGATTTCGGTCGCTCGGGAGGCAATGCCGGTCTCTCCCGGTGGGCCGCGGCGCACGCAAGACCGGGCCTTCGGCTGTATCGTTGCCCCTCAGCGGCGTCCTCGCCGCCCTCGGGGCCGAGATGCCCGAAATGCCGAGCACGTATCACAAGTGTCCGCCGCCCCCGGCGAAAGCGGGGGGTCCATAGCCTTCCCTGGCATGAACAGGGGGCAAGCGACTGAAATCCCCGGGTACCCGCTCCCGGGCACGAGGAATCGCGGGCTTGCCAGGCAAAGGGGTATCGGGTGGGGGCCAAGGCTCTCCACCTTTCGGCGGCTGATCGTGCAGTCGTGAAGAGGCCCCTCAGCCCGACCCTCTCCCCGCTGGCGGGGCGAGGGGGAACCCGCGCGGCGGCGATCCAGCCGATGACCGATTTCTTGCCGACAAAATTGTCTCGGACGGCCCTGCGCTTTCGCCGAGACGACGACGCCTTAT
>CAWAFE010000009.1:0-28669 GCA_963781215.1 uncultured Alphaproteobacteria bacterium | reverse complement strand
TAGAGCAAGTATTCGATCTTGTCCGGGAGAACCCGGATGGCGGGTGGCCGGAGCGCATGATCGTAGCCCTCGACTTTGAGGAACCCGTAGATCTCGGGCTGGGCCATGACAGCGTCACCTCGGAAATAAGGCCGCTTCCCCCTGCCCTGATGGTCTCGCATCTCACCGCGCCAGGCCGTATCGGTCAAGCACCCGCTGGTGGGGGACGAGATTAGGGAATGTTTTGATATTTTTAGGTTATCTTGCTGACTTAATCATGGCATAGTCGTGGAGAGGCGGACGCGCCCTCCGCCAGCGGCATGCGGCCGAGGTTGGGGATGGCGAGCCGGATGGTGGAGCGCTACAGTTCGGCCTGATGGGACCGCGGAGGGCCGAGCGATGATCGTCGAGCAGATCTGGACCGCGAATGCCGGTCGCAACTTCAACTACTTGATCGCCTGTGGGGAAACCGGCGAGGCTTTGGCGGTCGACCCGCTCGACCACCAGAAGTGCCTCGCCGCTGCCAAGGCGAAGGGCTGGGCCATCACGCAGATCCTCAACACCCACGAGCACCGCGACCACACCGGCGGCAACCCACAGATGGTCGCGGCGACCGGCGCCAAAGTGCTGGCTCACGTCAACGCCAGGGACAAGATCGCCGAGATGACCCAGGGCCTGCGCGCCGGCGACGTGATCAAAGTCGGCCGGACGGTCGAGCTCGAATGCCTCGACACGCCGGGGCACACGATGTCGCACATCTGCGTGCGCTCTCACGGCGATGCGCCGGCGCTCTTCTGCGGCGACACCTTGTTCAACGCGGGCGCTGGCAACTGCCACAATGGCGGCCATCCGAACGAGCTCTACAACACCTTTGTCGGTCAGCTCGCCAAACTCCCGGAAAATACGCTGATCTATCCGGGCCACGACTATATCGCCCGCAACCTTGCCTTCACCCTCGACCGCGAGCCGGACAACGCCAAGGCCAAGGCGATACTGCCGCAGATGGAACAGCAGGATACATCGAAGGCGCTCGTTACCACCTTGGCGCTCGAACGGGAGATCAACACTTTCTTTCGGCTGACCAATCCATCGGTGATCAGCCGGTTGCGCGAGGCCTTTCCCGACTTACCCGACAATCCCGACCCGAAGACCGTGTTCCTCAAGCTGCGCGAGCTCAGGAACAAGTGGTGACGGGGTGATCTAGAGCCACGGCCGCCAGGGCGGGTCCCAATAGGGCCAATAAGGTGCCGAGGGCGACGCCGCGTAGCGCCGCGCGAGGCTCTCGCGTTGAAGACACGCCGCAAAATCGTCTGTGCCGGGGTGAAAGCCATAGCCGGTGCAGACGGCTTCGTCCCGAAGGCGCAGCTCCTCCGGGGAAGCGCAGCCGCCCACCAAAGCGAGCACGCCGATCGCCGTTGCCAAGCGGACCGCCATGGCCGATTACCGTCCTCGGGCGGGTCGCCTGGACCGCACTCGCACGGCAGTTTGCGGAGCAGCGCGTTCTGCGCTAGTCAGGCCCAAATCCAGAGCCAACGAATTCATATCGCCGTTGCGCCGGCCGCTTCGGCCGACCTATCCCCTCACAGCGGCCCGTTCGGCAGCACCAGCACCTTGCCGTGCCGGCCGCCCTGCTGCGCATGGGTCAGCGCCGCCTTGATGTTCTCGATCGGGTAGAGGGAATCGATCGGCGCCTTCAGCACGCCGTCGCGGATTTTCGCTGCCAAGTCGGCATAGACCGCCCGCACCTGCTCCGGTGTGCGCTTGGCGAGGCCACGGCCGAGATTGAAACCGGTCAAGCCGACTCCGCGCATGTTGAGGGCGGGGCGCGAGATCGCCGCGTCCTCGCCCGACATCGAGCCGTAGTTCACCAATACGGCACCCTCGGCGAGGCAGTCGCCGAGGCGCTTGCAGGCCTCGCCCGAGATCGCGTCGATGCCGAGCCGGATCGGCGCGGCGGCGACGGCCGCCTGCGCCCGCTCGGCCAGATCCGGGCCGTCCTTTAGTACCACATCCGCACCCAGCGCCGTCAGTTCTGCGGCCACATCGTCGCGCCGCACGACGTTGACCGTGCGTAACCCCTTGCCCTTTGCCAGCACGATCAGATGCCTTCCGACCGCGGAATTGGCCACGTCCTGGATAACCCAGTCGCCGGGCTTCAGCGCGCCATGGTCCTCCAGCAAGAGGAGCGCCGTCGGCGGGTTGATGCGCAGCATCGCCGCCTGCGCCGGATCGAGGCCCGCCGGTATCGGCACCGCGTCGTCACCGCGCACCCGCCGGCGCTGCACCCAGTTCTCGCGCTGCATGTTGACGACGAGGTCGCCGGGCTTGAGATGGCCAACCCCGGCGCCGACAGCGGCAATCCGGCCGACGCATTCCGCCCCGGGTGTGGCCGGCAGCGGCGGGCGCAGCCGGTAATTGCCGCGGCAGAACGAGATATCCGCCGGATTGATCGGAAACGCGAGCACGTCGAACACGACCTCGTCCGCGCCGGGCGCGCCGACATCGGGTACCTCGACGCAGCTCGCGACGGCTTCGGGCGCTCCGTATGCGGTAATGTCGATCCGCTTCATCTCACCACCCCCCGTCGATGCCGATTGCCTGGCCGGTGACGAAGGCGGCCTGGTCGGAGGCGAGGAAAGCGATCATCGCGGCGACCTCGTCGGGGCTGCCGAAACGGCCGACCGGGATTGCCTTAGCGCGCTCCTTGAAGCCAATTTCGAGGTCGTCACCATATTCGCGCCGGTTGGTGCTGATCGCCCGAGAAGTGCGGATCGGGCCGGGGCAGACCGCGTTGACGGTGATGCCATGGGGCGCCAGGTCGAGCGCCAGCGATCGGGTGAAGCCGACGATCGCGGCCTTCGAGGCGGCATAGGCCGCGCGGCGGTGGCCGGGACGGAAGGCGGCCTTCGACGAGACGCTGACGATCCGGCCCCACTGCGCTCTGCGCATCGGCGCGGCGGCGGCGCGCGACATTAGAAAACAGCCGCGGGCATTAACTGCGAAGGTGCGGTCCCAGGCCTCGACCGGCACGTCCTCGATTTCGTTGCGGTCGGCACCCTGCGGCGCACCGGCATTGTTGACGAGGATGTCGAGCCGCCCGTAGCGCCCCAGCACCTCTTCGACCATCCGTCCGGCGTCGGCCTCGACGCTGACATCGCCGAGCGTCGAGGACGCGGTGCCGCCTCGCCTGACGATGTCCTCGACCAGGCTGTCGACGCCGCCCCAGGAGGCATCGAGGTCGCCCTCGACATTATGCTCGTTGGCGACCCCGGTCGAGACGACGTCGGACACGACGACAGCGACCCCGGCCGCGGCGAGCGCCCGCGCCGTCGAGTTGCCGATGCCGACCGGCTTACCGCACCCCGTGATCAGCGCCACTCGTGCAGAGCTCGGCATTCCATCCTCCCGTTGTCGATCGCATTGCCGAGTCTGACCCGGCCGTCCATAGGGCGCTTCAGTCTGCGGTGCCGCGAAGGCTCGGGTCAAGCCAGCCGGGTTGCCAGGCGTCGTCGTGCGAGGAACATACGTGATCCAAAAAGTCGCCGCCGCTGTCTGCTTCCTGCTGATCGCCTCGGGCAGCGTCGGCGGCCGGGCCGACGAGAAGGCGGAGAGCGGTCCCCCAGCGCGCGTGGCGACCCATCACGACATCGTTCTGGGCGACCACCGTCTCGATTACGACGCGGTCGTCGAGACCCTGGCGGTGACCGACGCGAAGGGGGCGGTGACCGCCTCGGTCTACACAATCGCCTATCTCACCGACGCGGCGGTCGGGGATCGACGGCCGGTCAGCTTTGTCTTCAACGGCGGCCCTGGTGCTGCCTCGGTCTTTCTGCATCTGGGGGCGCTCGGCCCGCGGATCATAGAGACGCCGGGCAACGGGTCGGCGCCGAGCCCGCCGGTGCGCCTCGTCGACAATCCCTCGACCTGGCTCCCATTCACCGACCTCGTCTTTGTCGACCCGGTCGGCACCGGCTTCAGCCGCGGCGTCGGCAAGGAGGAGAACCCGGACAAGCAGTTCTGGGACGTGCATGCCGACATCGCCTCGCTCGGCGCCGTCGTCCGGCTGTGGCTGACCCGGCACGAGCGCTGGGGTTCGCCGGTCTTTCTCGTCGGCGAGAGCTATGGCGGGTTCCGTGCCGCGGCGATGGCGCGGTCGTTGCCGCACGACGTCAACGTAACGGTGAGCGGCCTCGTCCTGGTTTCGCCGGCGCTCGACCTGTCGGCGCTACATCCGGGCGAGCGAGACTTGCTCGCCGCCGCCTTCGTTCTGCCGTCTTACGCCGCCACCGCTGCCGCCTTCGACACCGCCCGCAGCCCGGATCAATCGGAGGTCGAGCGTTTTGCCCTCTCCGACTACCTTGTCGGGCTCGCCGCGCTCAAGGGCCGTCCGCCCGCCGGCGACCCGTTCATCGAGAAGGTCGCGGGTATGTCCGGGCTTTCCGAAGATATCGTTCGCCGATACCGGGGTCGCGTCCCAAACCACGTGTTTGCTCGCGAGATCCGCCGCGCCGAGGGCGAGGCGGTGAGCCTCTATGACGGTACCGTCACGCGTCCCGCCGGCGCCGGCGGCCACGGCGCCGACCCGGTGCTGCAGCCGGCGGCCGCGGCCTTTGGCGCCGCGTTCAATGCCTATGCGGGCGAAGCGCTCGGCTTTCACACCGACTGGCCCTATCGCGTGCTCGCGCAGGACGTGTCGCAGCAGTGGAACTGGCAGGGCGAGCGCCAGGAGGGCGGTCCAGGCCTGGCCATGTCGTCGTTGGAAGCGGCCCTCATTGATCACCCCGGTACCAGGGTGCTGATCGCCAACGGGCGCTACGATCTGGTGACGCCTTATTTCGCCTCGCGCTGGCTGGTCGATCAGCTCGAGGTGCCGACGCCGGTGCGGGCGGCGATCCGTCTGCGCGTCTATGAGGGCGGCCACATGATGTACATGCGGCCGGACTCGCGTGCCGCCCTCGCCCGCGACGCCGCCGAGCTCTATGGCCCGCCCGGCGGCGCCGCACCTTCGCAATAGGGCGGGGGCGAAATCGCCTCGGCCGCCGCATGAGCGCAAGCTGTTGCGAATTTGCGGGCTTGCCGCCGTGCGCGCCTTGTTCGAGCGCGATCCCGGCCGGGTCGAGCGGCTGTTCTTCGCGCCGGGGCTGAGGAACGAGGTCGGGTCGTTCTGCGAGAGGCTCGCCCGTGCGCGAAAACCCTACCGAGAGGTCGATGCGGCGGAGCTCGCGCGGATCGCCGGGACCGTATTGCATGGCGACGTCGTTGCCGTGGCCCACCCGCGGCCGTTGCTCGTCCTCGACCCGAAAGCGGCATCGGCGTGGGCGGAGAATGGCGGGCCTCTGCTGATCCTCGACGGCGTCGGCAACCCGCACAATTTGGGCGCGATCGTCCGTACTGCCGCCTTTTTCGGGGTCGGGCGGATCGTGCTGGCCGACCGTCCCGGCCAGGCATTGCCGTCGGATGCGAGCTATCGGGTGGCCGAAGGCGGGTTCGAGCATGTGATGCTGTATCGGGCTCGCCTGCCGGCCGCCCTCGACGAGCTGCGGCAGGCCTATCGCATCGTCGGCGCCGCTCTCGACCACCGGGTTGGGCCATTCCGCAAGGGCGGGCGCGCTACGGCGCTGGTTCTTGGCAACGAGGAGGCGGGCCTCGACGCCGCCACGCTCGCCGCGTGCGACAACCTCGTGACGATCCGCGGCGGCGGCCGGGTGCAGTCGCTCAATGTCGCAGTCGCCGCAGCGATCCTTATTTACGAGCTTACGCGTAGATGAGGGTCGGTGAGGCGGGCATCAGCGATCAGCCTGTCGAGAGTGCCGAGCAGCGGAGCCTCGATTTCGGGGCGGTCGAGATGCTTCAGCAGCAATGCCGCGGCTTCAAGGGTCGATAGCGCTTCGCGGCGCGGCTCACGGCGGATCCGGCCATAGATTGACCGGCGCTGAGGGTTCAAAACGATCCGGCGAAGCTTCAACAGCCACGGGTTTCGCCACCACAACGCCTTGGCCTCGCTCCAGCTGCCGTCGAGCAAGACCACCCCGTCGAGGGCGCGCAATGCCGCTTCCTGGTCCGCCGCAGGTTTGCCGCGACGGTCGAGCGCGACGATTTCGCGCTGCTCCACCAAAGCGGTGGGGCGCGCGGAGCCGAGATAGAGCACGGCCCAGCGCCGGGGATTGGCCGGCCGTCCCATTGGCCGCGACAGATTGGGCCAGGACAGCCCGACCACGAGTGCCGCGCGCCGCAGCAGAGCGACCGTCGGTGCCGCTGTCGCCAGCGCCTCCCGCTTCTCCTGCGGATGCTGCAGGATCAAGACAAAGAGCCGATTGTCGATTGCTTCGGTCGATGGAGTGTCACTCGATCCCGACACGCAAACAGCATCCTTTCCGCCCGGTTGCCCGCCTGCACGTGGATTTATCGCGCGCGTTTACCCGTTAGCACCGGAATCTTGATATAGAAGCCCTCAGGCAGACGGCCGCAAGGGCACGCAATCCGAGGAGCACATGCACAAGCCTGTCCGCAAGGCCGTTTTCCCAGTCGCCGGGCTGGGGACCCGCTTTCTGCCGGCGACGAAGGCGATGCCGAAGGAAATGCTGCCGATCGTCGACAAGCCCCTAATTCATTACGCGGTCGAGGAGGCGAAGGCTGCCGGAATCGAACAATTCTTCTTTGTCACCGGCCGGGCGAAGAGCGCTATCGACGATCATTTCGACCGCGCCTTCGAGCTCGAAGCAACCTTGCGCGAGCGCGGCAAGACCGAGTTGCTTGATGAGCTCGAAGCGGGGCTGCCCGAGCCGGGGCAGATCGCCTATACGCGACAGCAGACCCCGCTTGGCCTCGGACACGCCGTGTGGTGCGCCCGCTCGCTGGTCGGCGACGAGCCGTTCGCGGTATTGCTCGCCGACGATCTGATGGTCTGCGACACGCCGTGCCTGTCGCAGATGGTCGAGGCGTATGGCGAGACCGGCGGCAATTTCGCCGCGGTCATCGAGGTGCCGCGCGCGCATACGGGCCGCTATGGAGTGCTCGACGTCGTCGCCGATGACGGCCGGCTGGTGCGGGCGAGGGCGGTCGTCGAGAAGCCCGACCCCGCAGTGGCGCCGTCGACCCTGACCATCATCGGCCGCTACATCGTCCAGCCGGAGGTCTTCGCGCACCTCGCCCGCGGCGAGCGCGGCAGCGGCGGCGAGATTCAGCTGACCGACGCGCTCGAAAAACTGATCGAAGGCGGGCAGCCTTTCCACGGGTTCCGCTTCGCGGGCAGGCGGTTCGACTGCGGCGACAAGCTCGGTTATCTCGAAGCGAACATCGCACTCGGGCTCCGACACTCGGAGCTCGGGCCGGGGTTGCGGCGAATCCTGGCCTCCTACCTCTGATCGGGGTCTTCCATGGCACATCGCTTCGATCCGACGATCCTGCGCGAATACGACATCCGGGGCATCGTCGGGCAGACCCTGTCCACCGCCGACGCATGGGCGATCGGACAGGCCTATGCCGTGACCCTTGCCGAGGCCGGCGGAAGCCGCGCCGCCGTCGGGTATGACGGGAGGCTGACCTCGCCCGAGCTCGAAGCGGCCCTGGTCGACGGCCTCGCCAGCGGGGGCATTGATGTCGTGCGCGTCGGGCGCGGGCCGACGCCGATGCTCTATTACGCGGCGGCGATTACCGGCGTCGACGGCGGGGTCATGGTAACCGGCTCGCACAACCCGCCCGACTACAACGGGTTCAAATTTGTCCTGCAAGGCAAGCCCTTCTACGGCGCCCAGATCCACCGGCTCGGCGAGATCGCGCTCGGGATGGGCGCTCCCCAGGGTCCGCGCGGCCGGGTCACGCAAAAGGCGATCCGCGACGAATATGTCGCCCGGCTGGCGCGCGACTACCGCGGCGACCGGCCGCTGACCGTCGCCTGGGATGTCGGCAACGGCGCTACCGGCGAGGTGGTGCAGCAGCTGGTCGCCCGCCTGCCCGGACGGCACATTCTGCTGAACGAGGCGATCGATGGCACCTTTCCGGCCCATCACCCGGATCCGACGATCCCCGAGAACCTCGTTCAACTGCAGCAGGCGGTGGCGCGCGAGGGCTGTGACCTCGGCATTGCCTTCGACGGCGACGGCGACCGTATCGGCGTCGTCGATGCGCATGGATGCATCCTATGGGGCGATCAGCTGATGGTGGTGTTGGCCCGAGAGGTGCTGGCGCGGCATCCGGGAGCGCCGATCATCGCCGACGTCAAGGCGAGCCAGGTGCTGTTCGACGAGATCGCAAGGATGGGCGGCCGGCCGGTGATGGCGCCGACCGGTCACTCCTTGATCAAGGCCAAGCTCGCCGAGACCGGTGCGCCGCTCGCCGGCGAGATGAGCGGGCACATCTTTTTTGCCGACGGCTATTACGGCTACGACGATGCGGTCTATGTCGCGGTGCGGTTGCTCGCCATTCTCGCGCGGACGACGGAGAGCCTCGCCGAGATGCGTGACCGGCTGCCCGCCGTCGTCAATACCCCGGAGCTGCGCTTCCCGTGCTCGGAGAGCCGCAAATTCGTGGTCGTCGAGGAGGTCCGGGAACGGCTGCGGAAAGCGGGCGCCCAGATGACCGACATCGACGGCGTGCGCGTGCGCACCGGGGACGGCTGGTGGCTGCTGCGCGCCTCCAACACCCAGGACGTGCTGGTCGCCCGCGCCGAATTCGGCGACGGAGGGTGGTCTCGACCGCCTGAAGGGTGAGCTCGCTGGGCAGCTCGCCGCGAGCGGCATCGCGCTGCCGGACGCCTGAAATCGTTGAAGCTTACCGGGCGGCGACCCGGTCGCCGTTCGACGGGACGATCGAGCACTCGATTTTTTTCTTGTGCAACGCGGCGCAGGCGTCCCGCGCCTCCTGCGGGGTGAAGTTCAGAACCCGCGCGCGATAGAGACGATGTTTGTCGGATTTGGGCTTGTCGGATTTGGCCGCCTGCACGATCTGCACCGGCTTGCCCTTGGCGGCTGGCACGGCGGCGGCGGCGCGGGCGGCCTTTTCCGCCGACCCCTGGGTGCTGAAGGCGCCGAGCTGAATGCTCCAGCGGTCTCCAGCCAGCGCCTCGCGCGGTAGCACCGCGGCCTCCGCCTTGGCCACCGGCGACAGATGCGATGACAGCCTCGCCGCCGCCTTGGTCAGCAGGCCGGGTTTCTCACGCGCAGCTGGCGCCACTTCGGCGACGGTGGTGCGCTGCGGCGGGGCTTCGCGGCGAGCGACCATGGTGGCCGGGGGAACGCCAACCTCCTCGAAGCCGCGGTCGAGCAGCGCCGCCATCTCGCGGTCGCGCGTGCCGCCCGACGGCCCGCCCATGACCACGCCGATCAGGCGATGCCCGCCGCGCACCGCCGACGCCGCGAGATTGAAGCCCGAGGCGCGGATATAGCCGGTTTTGATCCCGTCGGCACCCTCATAGGTTTGCAGCAGGTGGTTGTGGTTGGGAATGACGCTGCCGCGAAAGGTGAATTCCCGAGTCGAGAAGTAGCGGTATTCCTGGGGGAAATCGCGGTAGAGGGACAGCGCCATTTGGGCCATGTCGCGCGCCGTCGTGAACTGCCCAGGATCGGGCAGGCCCGAGGCGTTGCGGTAGACCGTCCGGGTCATGCCGAGCTGCCGGGCCTTGTTGGTCATGCGTCCGGCAAACGCCCACTCGCTGCCGGCCACGCCTTCGGCGAGCACCGCCGCAGCGTCGTTAGCCGAGCGCGTGACGAGGCCAAGGATCAGATCCTGCACCTGGACCGAATCGCCCGGCCGCAAGCCGAGCTTGGTCGGCGCATGGCTCGCCGCATCTGCGGACACGGGGAGATACTGGTCGAGCCGCAGCTTGCCCGCATGCAGCGACTCAAAGGTCAGGTACAGGGTCATCATCTTGGTCAGCGACGCCGGATAGGTGATCGCGTCGGCACTGTCTTCGCTCAGCACCCGTCCGGTATCGGCATCGATCAAGATCGAAGCGGCGACCGCGGCTCGAACTCGCTTGGGAAGCCGCGTGCCGGACATGCGCCACCCGCCGGCCGGCCTCCGCCGGGCCTGGATCGAGCATCAGGAGCGCGAAAACCGCGGCGGCGATGCCGGCCGCAAGAATTCGCGATATGCGTGCCGTAACCGGGCGGGACGGCCTCTGTCGCTCGTTCTCCGGAAATCTCACTATTATCCCCCTACTTCCCCAACTCGACTGCAAAGGATCGAAGATCCAGCGCAATTCCCCATCGGCACTTTAAGAAAAATTTGGAACGCTGTCCACGCCTTGCGCGGAAAAACCAGGCATTTTCGGCAGTTGCCGGACCGGCGGTCGATTGGCGCGTAAATCACGCCATTGTGCGGCACAACCGCAGCAGGCGGTAGGCCGATCCCCACAAGATCCTATATTATGCGTGGCAAGGAAGGGACGCCCAGTGGTCGAAGGCCCGGTGGTCGAGCGCAAGCTCGCCGTGATCTTTGCGGCCGATGTCGCCGAATACAGCCGGCTGATGGGGCTGGACGAGATCGGCACGCTACGCCGCCTGCATGCTTGCCGGGCCATCCTCGACGGGCTGATCGAGGCGCATCACGGGCGAATCTTCAATACCGCCGGCGACAGCGTGGTAGCCGATTTCGCCAGCGCCGTCGATGCGGTCGAATGCGCCGTCGCAGTCCAGGAGGCAGTCGCACAAGAAAATGCGAGCCGCCCGGAGGACGAGCCGATGCTGTTGCGCATCGGCGTCCATCTCGGCGACGTCATCGTCGAGGGTACCGATTTGTTCGGCGACGGCGTGAATATCGCAGCACGGTTGCAAACTCTCGCCGAGCCCGGCGGCATCTGCGTCTCCGGGGCGGTGCGCGATCAGATCGGAACGAAATTGCCGGTGGAATTCGCAGCGTTGGGCGAGCAGCAGGTCAAGAACATCGCCGAGCCCGTTCGCGCATTCAGGATCGGCGGCAGTGTCGATCGGAAGCCCGCAGCACTCGCCCGGAGCGGCGGATGGCGATCGGCCCGCGCCCGTTCGACCAGCGCCGTCGCCGCCTTCGTCATTCTCGTCGGCGGGGCGGCTTGGTGGTGGGCCGGCCACCGTCCCGGCTCGCATCCCGATGCATCGGGCGGGGCAACGCCGACGGCGCAGGTCAGCCCGGCGCCCCGACTGTCGATCGTCGTTCTGCCCTTCGCCAACTACAGCAACGACCCGCAGCAGGAGTATTTCGCCGACGGCATCACCGAGGATCTGACGACCGATCTCTCGCGCATCGAGGGTAGCCTCGTGATCGCCCGCAATACCGCCTTTTCCTATAAGGGTAAACCGATCGACGCGCGACGGATCGGACGCGAACTCGGCGTGCGTTATCTGCTCGAAGGCAGCGTCCAGCGGTCGGGCAACCGGGTTCGCGTCAACGTGCAATTGGTCGATGCCGAGACCGACGCGCATCTCTGGGCCGAACGTTTCGATCGCGATGTCGGCGACCTTTTTGCGCTGCAGAGCGAGATCACGGCGCGAATCGCGCGGGCCCTGCAATCGCAGCTGGCGATCGCCGAGGCGGCCCGTCCGATCAAGCAGCTCGACGCGCTCGACTACATCCTGCGCGGGCGCGCCGAGCTGACAAAGCCGATCTCCCGGGAGACCTACGACCAGGCGGTAACGGATTTCGAGACTGCTTTGGCGCTCGATCCCGGCTCGGCCGATGCGCAGGCCTGGCTCGCGGCCGTGCTGGTGGTGCGGGTACTTGATGAACTCAGCGACTTCCCGAACGTTGACCTCGCCCGCGCCCAGGAATTGGTGGGACGTGCCTTGGCGGCGGCTCCCAACAGCAGCCTGGCCCATCACGTCATGGGCCAGGTGCTGCGCGCCCAGTCGCGCTGCAAGGAAGCCATCCCCGAATACGAGACCGCGATCATGCTCGATCGCAGCCGCGCCCCGAGCTATGCCCATGTCGGCTGGTGCAAATTCCTGACCGGGTCGGTCGAGGAGGCGGTCCCCTATTTCCACCAGGCGATCCGCCTGAGCCCACACGACCCCGGCATCGCCGCCTGGTACGGCCGGCTCGGCGTCGTCGATCTGCTGCAATCGCACACCGACGAGGCGCTCGCCTGGCTCGAAAAGGCGCGCAGCGTCAACCCGCGCCTGCCCTTTGTCCATGCCTATCTCGCGGCCGCTTATGCCATCAAGGGCGACCTTGAACGCGCCCGCACCGAGCTCGGCGAAGCGCAGAAGCTCAGCGAGAATTACGCTAGCCTGTCGGGTGTCAAAAAATCGACCTGGTACGATAATCCGAAGATCCGCGCCTTTGCCGAAGCCACCTATTTCCCGGGTTTGCGCCGCGCCGGGCTGTCGGAGGATTAGCCCGCGACGAGAAAGGCCACTTACCTTTGATGGGCCGCAACGAGTTTCGGAGATGATCGGATGAGCGTCGAGCAACGGTTGAAGGAATTGAACATCAAACTGCCCGAGGTCGGCGGCCCGATCGGCAATTATGTCCATGCCAAGCGGGCCGGCAATCTCTTCTACCTCTCGGGCAAGGGCCCGCCCGATGTCGACGGCAGGATGCCCAAGGGCAGGCTCGGCGCAGGCATGTCGATCGAGGAAGGCTACCGTCACGCTCGCGGCGTCGGGCTGGTGCTGATCGCCGCGCTTCGGGATGCGCTCAGCGGCGATCTCGACCGCGTCGAGGACATCGTCAAAGTGCTGGGCATGGTCAACGCAACACCCGATTTCGAGGATCACCCAAAGGTCGTCAACGGCTGCTCCGACCTCTTCGTCGAAATCTTCGGCGAACGTGGCCGGCACGCCCGCTCGGCGGTCGGCATGAGCTCGCTGCCCGGGGGCATCCCGGTCGAGATCGAGATCATAGTCGCAGTCAAATAGAGGAGGGCCCACTCACGAGCCCGGGATCGTCCCCTGCGGCAGGGTCTCGCAGTAGCGGGCGATCTCGCCGGGCGTCGTAATCCACAATTCCTCGCGATGTTCGAGGATGTGGCGGATTGCATCGCGGAACGGGCGCAGGCGGAAGGGCTGCCCGACGATGAAGGGATGCGCCGAGATCGAGCACACCAGCGGGTATTTCCGCGACTGCTCCAGCATCTCGTCGAACTGGTCGGTGATCATCTCGGCAAATTGGCGCCCGGTGTGGCGGCGGAAAACGAGCGCAGGTGAGTCGTTGACCTCGATCGGGTAGGGCACCGATAGGATCGGCCCGGACCGGGTGCGCATCCACACCGGCTGGTCGTCGATCGGCCAATCCATGACATAGCGGTAGCCGGCCTCCTTGAGGAGATCGAGGGTCACCCCACTCTGCGCGATATAGGGGCCGAGCCAGCCCTCGGGGGGCCGGCCGGACAGTCGTGTCAGAACTTCGGTGCATTCGGCGATCAGCCGTGCCTCGTCCGCCTCCCAAAGCACGTCCTGGCGCTCGGAATTGGTCCTGCCATGCCCGACATATTCGTCACCGCGCCCGTTCAGCCGCTCGACAATGTCGGGGCAATATTCGAGGACGGCCGAGTTGACGTTGTGCGCGCCGGGCAGCCCGAACTCGTCGAGAAGGTCGAGGTAGTGCCACAGCCCGACGCGGTTGCCGTAGTCGCGCCAGGCGTAGTTGCGCTGCGACTGCGCCGCCGCCGCCCCGGTCGAATCGCTGCCGAGGCCGGCGCCGAAGGCGAAATGCTCGATGTTGTTGCAGAAGCAGACGGCGAGCCGCTTCCCCTCGGGCCATTCGTATTGTGGCCGCTTGGTGATCGGGACGTAATCGTAACGGCTGTGGGCGGGAAGTTTCATTGCGGGTTACCCGACCGCTCGTCAGAATCGGGGCGTCCCGGGCTCGAGCCCGAGCAGCACCCGGCCGGCGATCTCGAAGTTGGCCGCCTGCGTGCCGATATGCTGGGTTGTCGCATGCACGTCGCGAAAGCAGCGCTCCAGTGGGTTGCTCTCGAACAGCGCGGTGCCGCCCGCTGCGTTGTACAGCAGGTCGACGGCTTGTGCCGACGTCTCCGCGGCCTTCGCCGCGGCGAGCCGGGCGATGGCACGCTGACGCAATGTCGGGGCTCTCTCAGCCGCAGCTTCCTCCCAAATCTCTTCGAGCGCCTCAAGCAGGAAGGCGCGGCCGGACCGCAATTGCGCCTCGGCGCGGCCGAGATCGACATGCGCCATCGGCTTGTCGCGCAAACGCGTCGCCGAGCCCATCGGGGTCTTGCCTTCGGCCAATTCGATGAACGCGTCGATCGCTGCTCGCGCAATTCCGATACTGACAAAGGGCAGCGTGGCCGCGAAGGTCGTGATCAATGGCGTCCGAAAGAGCGTGCCCGGCTGCAGAGGCTTGGCCGCGAACGCGGACAATGAGTATTCCTCGGGCACGAAGAGGTCGCTGACCTGAAAATCGCTGCTGCCAGTGCCGCGTAAGCCTGAGACGTACCAATTGTCGATGATTTGGACATCGGAGGTCGGGAAAATCATGAACCGGATGTCCGGCGCGCCGTTATCGCCGCGGCGTGGGGTATCGCCCTCATGCACGATTGAGTTGGCGACGGTCCAGTGACTGTGCTGGATGAAGCTCCCGTAGCTCCAGCGCCCGCTGACGCGAAAGCCTCCGGGCACCGCGACCGCCTTGCCGGTCGGGTTGACGCTGCCGGCCAGTCGCGCGTTAGTAGCGAAAATCTTCCGGCCGACGTCTTCGGTGACGCTGCCGGACAGCCGACCCCAGCCCGCTGCGATCATAGCGCACCAGCCGACCGATCCGTCGGCGCGCGACAGTTCCTCGATAACGGGCAGAAGTTCGGCGAAGGTAAGCTCCGGCCCCCCGAAGGCGCGGCAAAGCCATAGCCGGAAAAAACCCGCCTCGGTCATCGCATCGACTAGAGGGGCTGGTAGCGTTCGCTCCTGCTCGATCTGCCGGCGAACCTCCCGCACGCGAGGAGCGAGATTTTGCGCCGCTTCAACGTAGGAGGCAGCATTTCCCGACGGCGCGTCCATGACTCCCCTAATTGCAGACCGCTTATCCCGGAGCGAGATGAGCCGGCAGAATCTACGCGATCACCGCCCGTGGAACATCGGCTTGCGCTTTTCCATGAAGGCGGTGCGGCCCTTCGGCGTAATCGGCGCTGGCGAAGCATTCGTCGACCAGACGCTTGCACAGTGCCAGGTCGCGCGCCGACTCGTCCTTTAGCGCCTCGCGAATATTCACCTTCGCCGAGCGCACCGTCAACGGCGCATTCGCCGCGATCATGGCGCAATAGTTCTTGACGTAAGACTCCAACTCCCCGTCCGGCACCACCTGGTTGACGAGGCCCATGCGCAACGCCTCCTCCGCGGTGAACTGGCGCGCGGTGAAGAAGATCTCGCGGGCATAGGCCGGGCCGACCAGATCGACCAGCTTCTTGATGCCGTCATAGGCGTAGCCGAGCCCGAGCTTTGCCGCTGGAACGCCGAATTTCGAGCCCTCGGCGGCGATCCGCATGTCGCAGGCGAGCGCCGTCCCTACCCCGCCGCCGATGCAATAGCCGCGGATCATCGCGATCGTCGGCTTCAGCGTCTCCTGCAGGCGCATCCGCGCGCCTTCGGAAATCTTGCTGTAGGCGGCGGCCGCTTCCTCCGACGCGCGCCTCTCCTTGAATTCGGAGATGTCGGCGCCGGAAACGAATGCTCGCCCGCCGGCGCCGCTGAGGACGATGACCCGGATCGCGTCGTCCTGGCCTCGAAATCGTCCATGATCTGGGCCACGGCCTGCCACATTTCGAGCGAGACCGCGTTGTGCCGCGCGGGATTGTTGAAGATCAGACGGCCGATCGCTCCATCCTTCTCGGCGATCATCTTGCTGGTCAAAGGCTGGTCGAGCATGGCGGCGTTAGCTCCTCGTTGCTTCGTGCCGAGTTTGGCAGATCACGCCGCCGAGCGCACCCGCCCAATCGCCCGCCTACCGACCGTAAACGACTACTGATGCCCGAGGCTGTGGGAAGACGCGGCGTAGGAGGTGAGCGGGGCGCTGTGTTTTTCGGCCATACGGTCGAGACACCGTAGATCGGCTGGCGCGTGCGGCGTGAGCGAGGCGATCAGGCTTTGATCGCCGCTATCAGCGGTCCCGCACCGAAGATCGCGATCATTCGCTTCAGGTTATAGGCCAGAACGTGGAGGCTCATCTCGGTTCGGACCTTGTCGAGGGTCCTGGTCAGGAAATGGGTGCCGCCCATCCAGGCTTTGAGGGTCCCGAACGGGTGTTCGACGGTCTGTCGCCGCACGCCCATGGCCTCGGGCATGCGGTCGAGGCGGTCCTGCATCCTGTCGAGCACGTCCTCATTCTCCCAGCGCTTGATGATCCGCCGCTGGGTCGGCGTGCACCGGGGTCTGAGCGGACAGGTGAAGCAGGCGCTCAGATGGCGGTAGCGGTCGAAGTCTTCGGTGTGATCGGCGCGGCGATGGATTTTGGTGAGTTTTGCGCCCGCCGGGCAGATGTAGTGGTCGTGCCCGGCGTCGTAGATGAAGTCCTGCCGGGCAAAGAGGCCGCGTTTGGTCCCGCTTGACGTCAGGACCTTGGGCACGATCGGCGCGACCCCAGTGCCTTCGCAGGACAGGACTTGGTCGCCGCTGAAGTAGCCGCGGTCGGCCAGGGCGGTGACCTGCTCGCAGCCCGTGGCCTGCTGCGCCTTCAGCGCCATGGGTGCGAGCTGGTGGCGATCGTATCCCTGGTTGATCACCTCGTGGGTCACGATCAGATGGTGCGCGGCGTCGACCGCGATCTGCACATTGTAGCCGACAGTGGCCGTCCCTTTGCCGCTGGTCGCCATCGAACGGGCGTCGGGATCGGTCAGCGAGACCTGCTGGTCAGGTGCGTCCTGAACCGTCTGCTCCATCACCTTCAAGGCCTGCATCTGTTGGCGCAGGCGGGCAATCTTCTCCTTCAGCCGGACCGACTTTGCCTCGGCGATATCGCTCTCTTCGCGGTCGGCCCGGTCCAGTGCTCTCAGGTAACGCGCAATGCTGGCGTTGACCTGTTCCATTCGCCCGGTGACCTTGGCGACCGTGTAGTTCTTGTCGCGATTGTTAACTGCTTTGAACTTGCTGCCGTCGATGGCAAACACCGTTCGGGTGAAGAGGCCCAGCTGGCGGCAGAGCTCGACAAGCTGACGACACACCGCCCGGATCGCCGCGCCATTGTCCTTGCGGAAGTCGGCAATCGTCTTGAAGTCAGGGGCGAGCCGCCCGACCAGCCACATCAACTCGATGTTGCGTTGCGCTTCCCGTTCCAGCCGCCGGCTCGACTCGAGGCGGTTGAGGTAGCCGTAGAGGTAAATCTTCAGCAGCGTCGCGGGATGGTAGGCTGGCCGGCCCGTCGCCGCTCGCGTCATCCCCGAAAATCCCAAGCCGGCAAGGTCCAGTTCGTCGATGAAGACCTCGATCACCCGAACCGGGTTCTCCTGGTTGACATAATCTTCCAGGCTGTTCGGCAGCAACGTCTGTTGCATCCGATCTTCGCCCTTGATGAACCGATGCATCGCCACACCCTCGAAGCCCCAAGCTTCGGGATTCTAAAGCAGATTCGATCCAGGCGGAATCCGACAGCAGCAAAATCTCAGGCCGTTTTCACACGGGCTGGACCCATACCCGACCTTGCCCGACGCTCGACCATGGGCCGGTGGCAGTTTTCTGGTGACGATGAAGCCAAACTTGGTGGGCTGCTGTACAGGGTTCAGTTCGGCGCGGTCGTGGCGATTTAGAGCTCCGGCACGACAGCGGCCTTCATGTCCTTGATAAGCCAGCGACCTTTGACGTGGATCAAAGTATCGTCGGCATTCGTATGCGCGGCAATCTTCCCGGCTGTTTTATCGACCCACAGGCATTCGAAATACAGGTGAGCGGTGTCGCCCCGCACATCGTATTTGATACGGAACGCAGGGGTGTAAGCGACCCATTGGTGTTGCGGTTGAAAGGGCCCCGCTGCCTGCCAAAATGCCCTGACCTGTTCTTTCCCCGTATAAGTCTTCCCACCCGCCGTGATTGTAGCATCGTCGCTGAAGAGAGACAGCATTAGGTTCAAGTTTTTTGTGGTTCCGGCTTCGTGGAATGCGATCTCGATATTGTGCATTGCCATAAAGTCTTCGGCATTTTCTTCAGTATCCGCGATTGAAACAGGGACGATGCCGAAGGCCAACAGACAAGAGAGGATAAGCGCACGCATCTTCATCTCCTCCATTACACGGTCCGACAGGCCGGCTGGCGCGGCGTTAACGGCCGGCCACTGGCTGCGGGTCGCCGAATTGACGGCTGTGCATGTTTCCCTATGATGAGCCTTCGCGTAACGAAGGGATCACGAACGAAGAACGAAAAAGCGGCGAAATCGGCGAGAGGGTTCCAATGCCTCAGCTGACCTCGGAGGGCGCGATGGTCGGCGCGTTTCCGGAAACAATCTGTTTTGAACAGTTTACGATCGATCTGCGGCGCGAATGCCTGCGTTGCGGGGCAGAGGAAGCACTGTTGAGGCCAAAAAGCTTTGCCGTCCTCTGTCTTCTGGCGAGAAATCCCGGCCGGCTGATCCCCAAGAGCGAGTTTTTTGCCACTCTGTGGTCTGGATCGGCTGTAACCGACGACGGCCTGGTTCAATGCATCTGCGACATCCGTCGCGCGCTGCACGATGACACCCAACAGCTGATCAAGACCGTGCCGCGCCGCGGATATCTATTCGACGCCGCAATTTTGCGCCAGGAACCGCGGGGAGGCGCCGAGGTCGATGCCGCGCGCGACACCGATGCAATACCCGCAAACCCCCGATCGCTCGCGGCCGGCTCCGTTGACCCGTTGCTCGCCCGCGCTAGACGAGGAATTCGCGCGTCGTCTAGCGATCGCCGTGTTGCCGCTCGCCAATCTCACTGGCGACGCAGAATATGAATATGTGGCCGACGCGCTGACGGAGAATCTGATTACCGATCTGTCTCGCATCCGCGACAGCATGGTGATCACCCCGAATTCGGTCTTTGGTTACAAAGGCAAATCGGTTCCGATGAGCCAGGTCGCTGGAGATTTGGGCGTGCAGTATGTCCTAACGGGCAGCTTGCAGGGCTTCAGGCCGCAGTTCCGGGTCAGCGTGCAACTCGCCGAAGCGGAGACCGGGGCAAACCTCTGGGCCGAGCGCTTTGATTGCGAGGGACCGGATATCTGGTCTTGGCAGGATCAGGTGACGCGCCGCATTGCCGGGACGCTGAAACTCGGCTTGGTCGAGCTCGCCAGCCGCAAGGGGCTCCTCGAAAGACCGCAGGATCCGGACGCGATCGACCTCACTATGCGAGGACTGGTGTTGTTCAGCCGATTTGCCGGCCGGGCCGATGTCCTCAAGGCCCGCGCTCTGTTCGAGAGTGCGCTGCGGCTCGACCCATTATCAGTCCAGGCATTGGTTGGCTTCGCCGGTACCCATGTACTCGACTTGACGCTCTTGTGGGCCGACGATCCGGTCGGGCAGATACACGCAGCCGATGCGGCGATCGCCCGCGCGCTGGAAATTGATCCGCAACGCGCCGAGGTTCGGTACACCAAGGGAAACTTGCTGATGTTGCATGGCGAGCACGCGCCAGCAATCGACGAATATAGATTAGCAATTGATCTCAATCCGAGTTTCTCGCACGCCTATTCGCGCATCGGCCTCGCCAAGCTGGAGCTCGGCGAACCGGCCGCTGCGTTCGAACCAGTGCTGAAAGCCCTGCGGCTCAGCCCGCGGGAGTACCGGACGAGCCTCTGTTATCTGTATCTCGGCATCGCTGCCTTTCATCTCGAACGCGATGACGAAGCCACGGAATGGTTCCTCAAAGCAATCGCCACCGATTCTCGATACGGCCTACCTCATGCTTGGCTTGCAGCCATTTACGCGCTGGCGGGCAGCGTTTCCGATGCCCGAGCCGAACTCGCAGAATTCAACCGACTCCATCCCGGCCATACGGTCGCGACCTTGAAAGCGCGCGAGCGATCAAAGCATCCCAAATTCCTGACGGAGCGTGAGCGATTTTATCGGGGGCTTGTTACGGCTGGTCTAGCCCGGCGTTAGCCAGCGCCTCAGTGGTCTTCTGGTTCGGCGGCATCGCGGCGAATGTCCGCAATCGGCGCTAAGCCGCCGCACGACACGCCGCCGCCCGGCGTGACGCCGGACGGCAGGGATCCGGGCGGTTGCGCACGGCGGCGTTACACCACTTCGCGGGCGCGCAGATCGGCGATCTTGGCGTCGCTGTAGCCGATCTCGTGCAATACCGCGTCTGTATGCTCGCCGAGGCCGGGGGTCGGGCGCAGCTTTTCGGGTTCGGGCGTGCGGGTCATGTTGATCGCCTGGCCGACGGCCTTGAGCGGCCCGAGCTTGGGATGGTCGATAGGCCGCGCCATTTCGAGGTGCTGCACCTGCGGATCGGCAAAGGTCTGGTCGATCGTGTAGAGCGGGCCGCACGGCACCCCGACCTCGTTCATCAATTCGACCCAATAGGCGCTCGGGCGCTTTCGGGTAATCTCCGCGATCCGTTCGTTGAGCACCTTGCGGTTTTTCGAGCGCTGCGGGCCGGTGGCGTAATCGGGGTCATGCAGCAACTGCAGCGCATCGGCCGCCTCGCAGAAGCGGCGGAACATCTGATCGCCCGAAGCGGCGATGTTGATCTGCCCGTCTGCGGTCGGGAACAGCCCCGTCGGGATGCCGGTCGGATGGTCGTTGCCGGCCTGCTTCGCGACCTCGCCGGCCATCAGCCAGCGCGAGGCCTGGAAATCGAGCATGAAGATCTGCGCTTCGAGCAATGAGGTGTGCACCCATTGCCCCTCGCCGGTCACGTCACGGTCGAGCAGCGCCATCAGTATCCCCTGCGCCAACAGAATGCCGGCGCACAGATCGTCGATCGGGATGCCGACACGCACCGGCCCTTGCCCTGGCAATCCGGTGATCGACATCAGCCCGCCCATGCCCTGGGCGATCTGGTCGACCCCGGGCCGCTTGGCGTAAGGGCCGGTCTGGCCGAAGCCGGAGATGCTGCCATAGACGATGCGCGGGTTTACCTTCTTGACCGATTCGTAGTCGACGCCGAGCCGGTGCTTGACTGTCGAGCGGAAATTCTCGACGACGACATCGGCCTTCTCGGCCAGCTTCATGAAGATCGCGAGCCCGTCCTCGGTTTTCAGATTGAGAGTGAGGCTGCGCTTGTTGCGATGGAGATTCTGGAAATCGAACCCTTCGCGCCGCGAGCCGGTCACGTCGCGGCCGTCATCGCCGCGCTGCTCGATCTTGATGACATTGGCGCCCCAATCGGCGAGCTGGCGCACCGCAGTCGGTCCGGCGCGGGCATGAGTGAGATCGAGGACGGTAAAGCGGGACAGCGGCAGGGTTCCGATGCTCACGAGTGCAGGCCTTTCCTGGTACGAGACATCCGCGGGCCGCCTTGCCGACATGGACCGGGCACAGCCCGCGAACAGCGCAACGGCTGGGTTCGGCCGCAACTCTCGCCCTTCCGGTGCATCAAGGTCAAGCTATGTGCCGAAGCCGGCTCAACCATCGTCTACGCCGGCCGAGGGCGGGGAGCCGATAACCGAAGCGGCGAGGGCGGCGCTTCGCGGGCGCGCGGCTCGGAAACAAGCGCGGCGTGGCTAGGGAGCGCGGTTCATTCGGTTGTCGACGAGCTCCTCGACGACGGTGGGGTCGGCAAGGGTCGAGACGTCGCCGAGCGCGTCGTGCTCGTTCGCCGCGATCTTGCGCAAGATGCGCCGCATGATCTTGCCGGAGCGGGTCTTGGGCAGACCAGGCGCCCATTGCAACAGGTCGGGGGCGGCGATCGGGCTGATCTCCTGCCGCACCCAGGACACGAGCTCCTTGCGCAACTCGTCGCTCGGATCTTCGCTAACCCGCAAGGTCACATAGGCGTAGATGCCCTGACCCTTGAGGTCGTGCGGATAGCCGACGACGGCGGCCTCGGCAACCTTGGGATGGGCGACGAGCGCGCTCTCGATCTCAGCGGTGCCGAGACGGTGGCCGGCGACGTTGATCACATCGTCGACCCGTCCGGTCAGCCAATAGAACCCATCGGCGTCGCGGCGCACCCCGTCTCCGGTGAAATAGAGCCCGGGAAAGGTCGACAGATAGGTCGCGATGAAACGCGCGTGGTCGCCGAAGACGGTGCGCATGATCCCCGGCCAGGGGCGAGCGAGGCAAAGATTGCCCTCGCCCGGACCCACGACCCGCTCGCCGTCATTGTCGATGATGACCGGCTCGACGCCAAAGAATGGCCGCGTCGCCGATCCGGGCTTCAACGGAGTGGCGCCGGGGAGCGGGGTGATCAGGATGCCGCCGGTCTCGGTCTGCCACCAGGTGTCCACGATCGGGCAGCGCTGCTCGCCGACATGATCGTAGTACCACAGCCAAGCCTCGGGGTTGATCGGCTCGCCGACCGTACCGAGGAGGCGCAGCGAGCGCCGGTCGGTGCGCCGGACATAGTCCTCGCCCTCGCGCATCAGCGCCCGGATCGCGGTCGGCGCGGTGTAGAAGATGCGCACGTCGTGCTTGTCGACGACCTGCCAGAAGCGCGACGGGTCCGGATAGTTAGGGACACCCTCGAACATCAGGGTCGTGGCGCCGTTGGCGAGCGGGCCATAGACTATGTAGCTGTGCCCGGTCACCCAGCCGACATCCGCGGTGCACCAGTAAACCTCGCCGTCGCGATAGTCGAAGACGTATTCATGGGTCAGCGAGGTGTAGACGAGATAGCCGCCCGTCGTGTGCAATACACCCTTCGGTTGTCCGGTCGAGCCCGAAGTATAGAGGATGAACAGCGGGTCCTCAGCCGACATCTCGGTCGGCGCGCAGTCTGGTGAGGCCGCGGCGCAAGCCTCGTGGTACCAGATGTCGCGCCCCTCGGCCCAGTCGATCGCACCACCGGTGTTGCGCACGACGATCACGTCGCGCACGTCCGGGCAGTTTCTCAGGGCATTGTCGGCATTGCGCTTGAGCGGCACGGGGCGGCCGCCGCGCCGGCCTTCGTCGGCGGTGATCAGCACCGTCGAGCGGCAATCTAGGATGCGCCCGGAGAGGCTGTCGGGCGAGAACCCGCCAAACACGACGGAATGAATGGCGCCGATGCGGGCGCAAGCCAGCATCGCGACCGCGATCTCCGGCATCATCGGCAGATAGATCGTGACCCGGTCGCCCTTCTTGACCCCCCGCGACTTTAAGACGTTGGCGAACCGGCACACCGCCTCGTGCAGATCTCGGTAGCTGACGCGGCGCGACTCACCCGGGTCGTCGCCTTCCCACAGGATCGCGGTCTGCTCTGCGCGGCGAGCCAAGTGGCGGTCCACGCAATTATAGGAGGCGTTGAGCGTCCCATCCTCATACCAGGCGATATGCGCGTCGCCCTCGAACGAGCCGCTGCGGATCTTGGTGTAGGGCTTAATCCAGTCGAGCCGCTTGCCGTGCTCGCCCCAAAACCCGTCCGGATCGTCGAGCGATCGCCGGTAGAGCCGGAAATAATCGGATTCGTTGATCTTTCCGATCTGCGGATGAGCCGATACGGGAATGACGGTCCGGTCGGACATGGCGCTGGTATCTCCTCGACCAGCGGCGCCTCCCAACACGCCGCGCGTTCTGCCGAAGAGTATGCCGCCCGGCTAGGCCGCTACAATAGCCCTTGCCTCGCAGGCTCGCGATGGCGACGTGCGCTCGCGCCGGATGCCAGCCGTCGCGAGCAGCGCGGCCTGAGTGCGGTTCGCCACCCGCAGCCGCTTGATGATCTGCTTGACATGCGCCTTGACCGTGCTTTCCGACATAGTCAGCGCGTCGGCGATCAGCTTGTTCGACTTGCCTTCCGAGATCAGCGACAGCACATCACGCTGCCGCCGGGTCAGCTCCGGCCACGAGGGATCGGGCGCCGGCGCCGACCGCACGGCAACGACCGGCTCGCTCAGCACCAATGGCACATAGGTGCCGCCGGCGCGCACCCGCTCGAGCGCCGCGACCAGAACCTTTAGACTGAGGCTCGTCGGCAGGAAGCCGCGGGCGCCGGCACGCAGGATCGCGTGCGCCCGCTCCGGATCGTCGCAATCGGCGGCGACGAGGATCGGAGTTTGCGGGCTCGCGTCGCTTAGCAATTCCAAATCGGCGAGATCGATCTGCTGGCATGTCGCGGCGCCTAGGAGGATGACGGCGAACCCCTCCCCCTGTCGCACCAGGCGCGCCAGCTCCGCAACCCCGGCGACATCGGTTACCCGCCAGCGCCTGGGTTGCATTGCGAGCGCGAGCTTGAGACAGTCGCGGCGCAACCGACTTTGGTCGACAATCGCGAGATGGCGCCGCGCCGGATCGAGCGACCCGGCGGCGACAATCTCCGAAAATTCGGGCGCGGCTTCCCCCGCCCACGCAGCACGCTCGATGCTGTCCAACCCGATCTCCCGATTTGCCGATATATCGCGAGTGGAGCATGAGCCTTCCGGCGCGGACGCGGCGTAAATTTTTGTAAATCGAGGTAACGGTTCGTCAATCCGGCAGCGCGACAGAGCGAGCCAATACGATTATCCATCTATTTTAGCCATACGAGTCTCATAATTGGGATAAACATATATCATTCAACGTGTTCATATAATCCATAGATCTCTCATATCGTGTATCTGCTCGCTGCCGGGCCCGGGCCGATCACAAAATTGCCTCACTCGGCGGACGATGTCGGCGGTGCGCAAGGGTCGATCCGAAGCCCGCCGCCACGAAATTCCCTCCGAGCCAAATTCCCCTCGCCCTGCTATCGTCGCGGATCGGACGAATCATGCCGGGAGCCAGAGATGCAGTTCGGGTTCAGCCTGCCGGTCGCCGGACCGCTGTCGTCGCCGGACAACGTCGCGCGCATCGCAGTCGAAGGCGAGGCGATCGGATACGATTTCGCCTCGTTCAGCGACCACGTCGTGATCCCCCGCGACATCGAGGCGAAATACCCTTACAGCGATACAGGCGAATTTCCCAGCGGCTCGCGAGTTGACCGGCACGAGCAGCTGACGGCGGTGGCGTTTGTCGCCGGCAAGACCTCGCGGCTGCGGCTTGTCACCTCGGTCACCGTGGTGCCGCATCGCCCGGCGGTGCTGCTGGCCAAGATGCTGGCCACGATTGACGTCTTGTCGAAAGGCCGGTTCACTTTCGGCATCGGCGCCGGCTGGATGAAGGAGGAGTTCGAGGCGCTGGGACTGCCGCCTTTCGCGGAGCGTGGTGCGGTCACCGACGAGTACCTTTTGGCCTGCCGTGAGCTGTGGACCAGGGACGAGCCGCGCTTCTCCGGCAAATACGTCAATTTTGCCAACATCCTCTTCGCCCCCAAGCCGGTGCAGAAGCCGCACCCGCCGATCTGGGTCGGCGGCGAAAGCGGGCCGGCCTTGCGCCGCACCGCGCGCCTCGGCGACGCCTGGTATCCGATCGGCACCAACCCGCAGCACCGGCTCGATTCGATGAAGCGCTTCGCCGCCGGGGTCGAGCGGCTGCGCCGGCTGACCCGCGAGGCCGGCCGCGACCCCGCGCAGGTCGCGCTGGCCTACCGCGTCTCCTCCTCGGGCAGGGCACT
Organism: uncultured Alphaproteobacteria bacterium; assembly: GCA_963781215.1. Classification (GTDB taxonomy): domain Bacteria; phylum Pseudomonadota; class Alphaproteobacteria; order ATCC43930; family CGMCC-115725; genus AP-15. The sequence continues at coordinate 3,198 of CAWAFE010000009.1, read as the reverse complement.
GCCGGCGCAGGCGAGCGACGGCGAGCGGCGGCTGTTCTCGGGCGAAACCGGTGACATCGTCGGCGATCTGCGGGCGTTCCGCGATTTCGGCGTCGCCCATGTCGATTTCGGCTTCGCCGGCGACACCGCTGCGGCGGTGATCGCCAACATGCGCCGCTTCCGCGAGGACGCGCTCGCCAAGGTTTAGGGTACTTGCGACCAACCCATTAAGAAGGAGCAATCCGTGCTGAAGCTCGGATACAAGGCGTCGGCCGAGCAATTTGGGCCGCGCGAGCTGCTGGAGTTTTCCTGCCTGGCCGAACAGGTCGGGTTTGACTCGGTCTTCGTCAGCGACCACTTCCAGCCGTGGAAGCACACTGGCGGGCACGCGCCCTCGTCCATTGCCTGGCTCGGCGCGCTCGGCGCCAAGACCAGCCGCGTCGAGATCGGCACCAGCGTCGCCACCCCGACCTTTCGCTATCATCCCTCGGTCGTGGCGCAGGCCTTCGGCACCCTGGGCGTCATGTTTCCCGGCCGGGTGGTGCTCGGCGTCGGCACCGGCGAGTTGCTGAACGAGGTACCATCGAGCGGCGTCAAATGGCCGGGCCCTAAGGAGCGACGCGACCGGCTGCGCGAGGCGATTGCGCTCATAAACAGATTGTGGAGCGAGGACCGGGTCAGCTTCGCCGGCCAGTTCTATCGCACCGAAAACGCGACGATCTACGACAAGCCCAAGGAGAAGGTGCCGATCTGGGTCGCCGCCTCCGGCCCGCTTGCCGCGGCAATGGCGGGCCAGGTGGCCGAGGGCTTCATTTGCACCAGCGGGAAGAACCCCCAGCTTTACACCGACTTGGTCGGCAAGGTCGGTGAGGGTCTCGCCCGGGCTCGCCGCGAGAGCGCGAGCCTTGAGAAGATGATCGAGGTAAAGGTGTCGTTCGACACCGACGCGGTGCGCGCCAGGGAGGATACAAGGCACTGGGCGGCGCTCGCCTTGTCGCCCGAGGAAAAGGTCGGGGTCGAGGACCCGGTCGAGATGGAGAGGCTCGCCGCCGCCCTGTCGCTCGACCGCGCCGCCAGCCGCTGGATCGTCTCGGCCGACCCCGAGGAGCAGGTCGAGCAGATCCGCCCCTATGTCGAGCTCGGCTTCCATCACCTGGTCTTCCATGCCCCCGGTCCCGACCAGGCCCGTTTCTTGCGGCTCTACGCCGAAAAGGTGCTGCCACTGCTGCGCAAGAAGCTCGGCTGACGACGGCGAAACCGGGTTGCGCTGGCTCGGCCGGAGGCTAAGCTCGGCGTCTTCGCAGCAGGAGCCGAGCTCATGAGCAGCATCGTCCGCGCCACCAGCCCCGTAGTGCCCGAGCCGCCGGCCGGCACCTGGTCGAATTGCCTGGTGGAGGGCGGCATCGCCTATGTCGCCGGGATGACCGCCCGCGCCGCGGGTCAGATCGGCGTCGAGGGTGACGAATACGTGCAGGCGAAGGCGATCTTCGCCAAGATCCGCCATCTGCTCGAGGCCGCCGGCGGCAATATGGCCGATGTGGTCAAGGTGATGATCTTCGTCACCGACATCAGCCGGCGCGAGGAAGTGTGGCGGGCCCGGCGCGAGGCCTTCACCGGCAATTTCCCGGTCTCGACCCTGGTCCAGGTGGCCGCGCTGGCCGACCCCTCGCTCAAGGTCGAAATCGACGCGGTCGCCCATATCGGCGCCAGCCAACGCTGAGCCGACAAGTTCCACCCCGGCGGCAGCGGCGGGCGGGTGCAGAGCGGGGGCCAACCGAGAACGACGCCATGAAGCGGCAATTGCACCTGAACCTGTTCTTTCACAGCCGCGGGCACCACGAGGCGTCCTGGCGGCATCCGGCCTCGTCGCCGTTGGCGCTGACCGACATCCGCTATTACCAGGATCTGGCGCAGCGGGCGGAGGCGGCACATTTCGACTCGGTGTTCCTGGCCGACCAGCTGGCGCTCGGCGAGGACGTCGCGCAGGCGGCGCGCACCTGGCTCGAACCGGTTACCGTGCTGGCGGCGGTGGCGGTGTCGACCAGCCACATCGGTATGATCGCCACGGCCTCGACCACCTACACCGAGCCCTTCAATCTGGCGCGCCAGTTCGCCTCCCTCGACCACATCAGCGACGGGCGCGTCGCCTGGAACATAGTCACCTCGTGGCTCGCCGCGGCGGCGCGCAATTTCGGCGGCTCTGGCCAGGTCAGCCACGCCGACCGTTATGCCCGCGGCGAGGAATTCATGAGCGTGGTCAAGGCGCTGTGGGACAGCTGGGCCGAGGACGCGGTCGCCGACGATCGGGTAGGTGGGCAGTATGCTCGGCCGGAGCGTATCCGCCCGATCAACCACCGCGGCGACTTCTATCAGGTAGCGGGGCCGCTGAACATACCACGCTGCCCGCAAGGACGCCCGGTGCTGGTGCAGGCGGGATCGTCGGACACCGGTCGCCGGTTTGCCGCCCGGCATGCCGAAGCGGTTTTCACCGCCCATGTCGAGAAACGGACGGCGCAGGAATTCTACGCCGACCTGAAGGCGCGGGCGGCAGCCGAGGGGCGGGCGTCCGACCAAGTGCTGGTCCTTCCGGGGCTCAGCCCGATGATCGGCTCGACCGAGGCCGAGGCGCGGCGGCTGGCGCGCGAGGTCGACGACCTCACCGATCCCGAGGTCGGGCGCAAGCGGCTCTCCGGCCGGTTCGGCGGGCACGATTTCTCGCACCTGCCGCTGGACCGCCCGCTCTCGCCCGAGGATTTCCCCGACCCCGACACGGTTGAGGCGGCGCGCAGCCGGACCGAGGTGATCCTGAACCTGGTGCGGCGCGACAGGCCGAGCTTGCGGCAATTGCTCGGCTACCTCGCCGGCGCCCGCGGCCATTACGTGACCGCCGGCACACCCGAGCAGATCGCCGATCTGATCGAGGACTGGTTCGCCGAGGGTGCGGCCGACGGCTTCAACATCATGCCGCCCCTGTTGCCGGCGCAGCTCGACGTCTTCGCCGCCGAGGTGATTCCGCTCTTGCAGCGCCGTGGCCTCTTCCGCACGGAATACGAGGGTAAGACCTTGCGCGAGCATTACGGCCTCTCCTGGCCAAAGAGCGCCTTCGGCGAGGCCGCGGTGCCGGAAGCCTAATAGGGCAGGCATCCCCGAGAGCAGGCGAGCGCCCCTACTCCCGCTCCGCCGCTGCTTTCGCTGCTGTCTGCAGGGAATCTACAGCGT
>CAWAFE010000008.1:0-30356 GCA_963781215.1 uncultured Alphaproteobacteria bacterium | reverse complement strand
TGAGGTGCGTCCTCGACCAAGCAAGGGATCAAACCCTGTTCGGCAGGGAATGGTTCCGACTGACTGCGACGGCGGGGGCCGCCCCGGTGGGTCAGACCAAGGCCGGCGGCGCCAGGCGCCGGGGCATCGCGCGCCGCGCCAGCCTGTGCGATAAATCCGCTGCACCATCTCGCGCGGCTGTGCCGTGCATACAGCGCCCGGCCAAACGGAGGATCGAAATGCCCACGTTGACGACCGATAGCGGTGACGAAATCAGCGTCTCCGCGCGCCTTGTAGCCAAGATCGCCGAGCGCTTGCACCGCCGCATGTCACCCGAAGCGGCGGATCATCACTGCTCGGGGCGAGACGCCGGCTCGACGCCGGCTCGCGCTCTTGCTACGACGCCGCAGCCGTCCTCGCTGCCGGCGGTTGATCTCCCACGCCCAAGGTCGGGGGTTCAAATCCCTCTCCCCCTACCAGATTTTTCGCTGCATAGCCCGGATGCCTTGTCCGGCGATGCCCTTGCGGCGCATTCGGTTTCCACTATATTGGCAAGGAAATCGATGGGCCGATTGCGGCTCCTGTCCTGGGTTGGCCGGCGGTTCCCTTTTTCTATCCACAGATTTGCAGCGGCTGTCAGGAGAGGTCGGAGTTCTTGGTCGACACCAACGGCATCGCGCGGCTGATCGAGCCGTCGCTGGCGGCGATGGGCTATCGGCTGGTACGCGTCGCCGTCACCAGCGGCCGGCGGCGGTCTTGCAAATCATGGCCGAGCATCTGGACGACGCGCCGATGACTGTTGACGACTGTGCCGGGATCAGCCGCTCCATCTCCGCCATCCTCGATGTCGCCGACCCGATCGCCGGCGCCTACATGCTCGAGGTCAGCTCGCCCGGCATCGATCGTCCGCTCGTTCGGGCAGAAGATTACGACCGCTTCAGCGGCTTCGAGGCGAGGATCGAGCTCGCCCGGCCGGTCGGCGGGCGCAAGCGCTTTCGCGGCCGCCTCATCGGCACCTCGCAGGGAGAGGTCCGGCTCGCCACCGAGGCGGGCGAGATGCTCCTGCCGCTCGACGCCGTGGCCCGCGCCAAGCTGGTACTGACCGACGACCTCCTCGCCGCCGCCCGGCGCGACCACTGACGCACATCGTTCGAGAAAACGCCCATGGAAACCACCGCCACCTATGCCCGGCCCGAATTGCTGCAAGTCGCCGACACCGTCGCCCGCGACAAGGGCATCGACCGCGACGAGGTGCTCGAGGCGATGGAGCAGGCTATCCAGAAGGCGGGCCGCTCCAAATACGGCCTGGAATACGACATCCGCGCCGAGATCGACCGCCGCAACGGCGAGATCCGGCTATTGCGCTTTCGCGAGGTGGCCGAGCCGGTCGAAAACGAGGCGACCCAGATCCCGCTCGGGGAGGCGCAGCGCCTGAACCCCGAGGCCGAAGTCGGCGATTTCATCACCGACCCGCTGCCGCCGATCGATTTCGGCCGCATCGCGGCGCAGACGGCAAAGCAGGTCATTGTCCAGAAAGTGCGCGACGCCGAGCGGCAGCGGCAGTTCCACGAGTTCAAGGACCGGGTCGGCGAGATCGTCAACGGTCTCGTCAAGCGGGTCGAGTTCGGCAATGTCGTCGTCGATCTCGGGCGCGCCGAGGCGATGATGCGGCGCGACGAGCTGCTGCCGCGCGAGAGCTTTCGCCAGGGCGAACGGGTGCGCGGCTACATCTACGACGTACGCCAGGAGCCGCGCGGGCCGCAGATATTTGTCTCGCGCACCCATCCGCAGTTCATGGCCAAACTGTTCGCGCAGGAGGTGCCGGAGATCTATGACGGCATCATCGAGATCAAAGCGGTGGCGCGGGATCCCGGCAGCCGCGCCAAGATCGCGGTGATTTCGCGCGACAGCGGTATCGATCCGGTCGGCGCCTGCGTCGGCATGCGCGGCAGCCGCGTCCAGGCGGTGGTCGGCGAATTGCAGGGCGAAAAGATCGACATCATTCCGTGGTCCTCCGACCCGGCGACCTTTGTCGTCAACGCGCTCGCCCCGGCCGAGGTTGCCAAAGTGGTGATGGACGAGGAGCAGCGGCGCATCGAGGTCGTCGTGCCGGACGACCAGCTGAGCCTGGCGATCGGCCGCCGCGGCCAGAATGTGCGGCTCGCCTCGCAGCTCACCGGGTGGGACATCGACATCCTAACCGAAGCCGAGGAGTCGGAGCGGCGGACCGAGGAGTTCCGTAGCCGCAGCCGGATGTTCATCGAGGCGCTCGACATCGACGACGTGATCGCGCACCTGCTGGTGACCGAGGGCTTCGGCTCGCTCGAGGAGGTCGCCTTTGTGGCGCCGGAGGACCTGGCCGATATCGAGGGTTTCGACGCGGACGTGGCGGCGGAGCTGCAGGAGCGGGCGCGCGCCGCACTCGAGCGGCGCGACCGCGAATACGAGGAGCGGCGGCGCGAGCTCGGGGTCGAGGAGGACCTCGCCGCACTCGAAGGGCTGACCCCCGGCATGCTGGTGGCGCTTGGCGAGAAAGAGATTAGGACGCTCGACGATTTCGCCGGCCTCGCCGGCGACGAGCTGCTCGAGCTGCTCGCCGAGTCGGATAAGGGTGGCGCGACCCTCGACCTCGAAGAGGCGAATGCGTTGATCATGCGCGCCCGCGCGCATTGGTTCGCGGATGAGGACGCCGCTCCCGCACCGTCGAAGGCGGAGTAGGCGCGACGGCGACGCGCGACAAACCCGCGACGATCCGGCGCGAGGAGGCGATCGGGCCGCAACGCCGCTGCATCGTCACCGGCGAGATTGGCGACCGCTCCGCGCTGCTTCGCTTTGTCGTCGGTCCGACGGGCGAGTTGGTTCCGGACGTGTCGGCCAGGCTTCCCGGCCGGGGTCTATGGCTGACGCCGCGCCGCGATATCGTCGAACGGGCGGTGGCGAAGCGGGTCTTTGCGCGGGCGGCGCGACAATCGGTAGCGGCCCCGGCGGGGCTCGCCGATCGGATCGAGGCCCTGCTGGTGCGGCATTGCTGCGATGCGATCGGTCTGGCGCGCCGCGCCGGCCGCGCGGTTGCCGGCTTCGAGAAGGTGCACGAGGCGATCCGCGCCGGAAAGGCGGGCGTGCTGCTCGCCGCGATCGACGGCGCCGAGGGCAGCCGCCGCAAGCTTCGCGGGCTCGCTCCCGGCCTGGCATTTGTCAGCGTCTTGACCGCGGCGGAAATTGGCGCGGCATTCGGCCGCGATCATGTGGTAAATGCAGCGGTCGGCATCGGCCCGCTGCGCTTGCGCATCATGGCCGATGCCGAGAAGATCGCCGGCTTTCGCGCGCAGGCGATGGTCGATCGAGGGTGAACCCGCTGCGGCCCGGCCAAAGCGGCGGCACGATGATATTGGACCGAGATGAGCGACACGACAGAGCAAGAGCATAAACGGCCCCTCACCCTCGCCCGCACCGGCGGCCGGCTGGAGCTGCGCAAGAGCGTGGAAACGGGTCAGGTGCGCCAGAGTTTCTCGCACGGGCGCTCGAAGACAGTCACCGTCGAGGTGCGCAAGAAGCGCACGGTCGGCCCAGGCTCGGCCGAGCCGACCCGCGCCGAGGCCGCGCCGGCGCTCGCGCGCGATCCGCTGGCGGCGCCGCGGCCGCCATCGGCGGAGCCGGCCCGTCGTCCGGTCGTGCTTCCGCGCGCGCTGACCGCGGAGGAGAAGGCCGGACGCGTCCGCGCGTTGCAGGACGCCCGCAAGGCCGACGAGGAAGCGCGGCGGCAGGCAGCGCTGGCCGAGGCGGACCGGCGGCGCCAGGAGGAAGAGCGCACCGCGGAGGAATCTCGCCGGCAGGCCGAGGAAGAGGCACGCCGCAAGGCCGACGAAGAGGAAGGACGCCGCCGCGCCATCGAGGACGCGCGCCACCGCTCCGAGGAGGAGACACAGCGCCGCAAGGAGGAGGAGTCGCGACGCGAGGTCGCCGAGCGCGCCGGAAAGGCGGCGGCGGCAAAGGTCGCGGCTCTCGCAGCCGCCGGCAAGGTCAGCCTCCCGATCGAGGAGGAAGAGGAGGCGACGGGGCCGCGCCGAGGCGCTCGGCCCGAGGCGAAGAAGCCGGTGACGCCGGCCCGTCGCGACGAAGTGCGCCGTCGCACCGGCAAGATCACGGTCACGCGCGCGCTCTCCGACGACGAAGGCGAGCGCATGCGCAGCCTGGCTTCGGTTCGCCGGGCGCGCGAGCGGGAGCGCCTGCGGCTTCATCAAGGCGAACAGGAGCAGATCAAGGTCGTCCGCGAGGTCGTCATCCCCGAGACCATCACGGTCCAGGAGCTGGCGAACCGGATGGCAGAGCGCGGGGCCGACGTGGTCAAGGCGCTGATGCGCATGGGGGTAATGGCGACGATCAACCAAATCGTCGACGCCGACACCGCCGAGCTCGTCGTCACCGAGTTCGGCCACCGCCTGCGGCGCGTCTCGGAGGCCGATGTCGAGGTCGGGCTGCGCGGCGAGGAGGACGTGCCCGACGATTTGCAGCCGCGCGCGCCGGTCGTCACCGTCATGGGCCATGTCGACCACGGCAAGACCTCGCTGCTCGACGCATTGCGGCAGACCGATGTCGCGGGCGGCGAAGCCGGCGGCATCACGCAGCATATCGGCGCCTATCGCGTCAGCCTGAAGGGCGGCCGGCAGATCACCTTCATCGACACGCCCGGCCATCAGGCATTTACCGCCATGCGGGCGCGCGGCGCCAACGCAACAGACATCGTGGTGCTGGTCGTGGCCGCCGATGACGGCATCATGGAGCAGACGGTCGAGGCGATCCGCCATGCCAAGGCGGCCGAGGCGCCGATCATCGTCGCCATCAACAAGATCGACCGGCCCGATGCCCGGCCCGAGCGGGTGCGGCAGGAGCTTTTGCAGCACGAGCTCGTGGTCGAGGAGCTCGGCGGCGAGGTGCTCGACGTCGAAGTCTCGGCGCTGAAAAAGACCAACCTCGACAGGCTCGAGGAAGCGATCCTGCTGCAGGCGGAGCTGCTCGATCTCAAGGCGAACCCGAACCGCCCGGCCGAGGGTGTCGTGCTCGAAGCAAAGCTCGAACGTGGCCGGGGTGCGGTCGCCACCGTCCTGATCCAGCGCGGCACGTTGCGCGTCGGCGACATCTTTGTCGCCGGCAGCGAGTGGGGCCGGGTGCGGGCATTGGTCGACGACCGAGGCCAAAGTCAGACCGAGGCCGGCCCGTCGACGCCGATCGAGGTGCTGGGGCTCAACGGTGCGCCGCTCGCCGGCGACGATTTCGTCGTCGCCGAGAACGAAGGCCGCGCCCGCGACATCGCCGATTTCCGGCAGCGCCGCCGGCGCGACGCGGCGGCCGCGGCGGGGACCCGCGGCACGCTCGAGCAGATGTTCTCGCAGATCGCCGCCGGCGTCGCCCAGGAGCTGCCGATCGTCGTCAAGTCGGACGTGCAGGGCTCGCTCGAAGCAATCGTCGGCTCGCTTGAAAAGCTCTCGACGAGCGAGGTGTCGATCCGTGTGCTGCACTCGGCCGTCGGCGGGATCAACGAAAGCGACGTGATCCTGGCCAAGGCCTCGGACGCGGTGATCGTCGGCTTCAACGTTCGCGCCAATCCGCAGGCGCGCGACCTCGCCCGGCGCGACGGAGTGGAGATCCGGTACTACTCGATCATCTACAATCTGCTCGAAGATATGCGGAACGCGCTGTCGGGCCTGCTTGCGCCGACGTTGCGCGAGCGGTTCCTCGGCAACGCCTCGATCCGCGACGTCTTCAATATCACCAAAGTCGGCAAGGTCGCCGGCTGCATGGTCACCGAAGGATCGGTCCGGCGCGGCGCCAAGGTGCGCCTGTTGCGCGATAACGTCGTGATCCACGAGGGCTCGCTGAAGACCTTGAAGCGCTTCAAGGACGAGGTCCGCGAGGTCAATCAGGGCTACGAATGCGGCATGGCGTTCGAGAACTATCAGGACGTTCAGACCGGCGACGTGATCGAGTGCTTCGAGATCGAAGAGGTGGCGCGGAGTTTGTGAGGCAGCCCGCTGAAGAGAAGCGCATCATGGGCAGGCGACGACGCGAGCTGACTTCGTTTGCCGGCGATGCCGAGCCGGAGCGCCGCCGGAGCCAGCGCCAACTGCGGGTCGGTGAAGAGCTGCGCCATGCATTGTCGAAGATCCTGCGGCAGGGCGAATGCCGCGACCCGATGCTCCACGACGCCAACATTACCGTCACCGAGGTGCGGATCAGCCCCGACCTGCGCAACGCCACTGCATTCGTGATGCCGCTCGGCGGCGTCAATGCCGGCGAGATCGTTGCCGCGCTCAAACGTGGCGCCCCCTTTCTGAAAGGTCTGGTCGCGCGCGAGGTGCCGTTGCGTCGCGCGCCCAGCCTCGACTTCTCGCTCGACGGCGCCTTCGAGCACGCCGAGCGGATCTCGTCCTTGCTCACCCGGCCGGAGGTCGATCGCGACCTCCATTCGGAAACCGATGTCCAAGATGCCGGGTGAGGGTGGCCCGCATGGCTGGCTCGTCATCGACAAGCCGCTCGGGCTCGGCTCGGCTCGGGTCGTCGAACGCATCCGCCGCATCGCCGGGGTCAAGGTCGGCCATGCCGGCACCCTCGACCCGCTAGCGACCGGGGTGCTGCCGATTGCCCTTGGCGAGGCGACAAAGACCGCCGCTTATGCGATGAACGGCCGCAAATGCTACCGTTTCCGCATCCGCTGGGGCGTGGCGCGCTCAACCGACGACCGGGAGGGTGAGATCGTCGGTGAATCGGCGGTGCGGCCGAGCCGGCAGGCGATCGACGCGATCCTTCCCCGCTTCATCGGCGCGATTTCGCAGTGTCCGCCCGCCTATTCGGCGATCAAAGTCGGGGGCCGCCGCGCCTACGCGCTGGCCCGCGCCGACGCGCCCCCAGCGCTGCCGGCGCGGCCGGTCGAGATCGCCGCGCTGCGGTTGATAGCGGTGCCCGATCGCGACCATGCCGATTACGAGGCGGTCGTCGGCAAGGGAACCTATATCCGCGCTCTGGCCCGAGATCTCGGCGCAGCACTTGGAACATTCGCCCATGTCGCCGAGCTGCGCCGCCTTTCGGTCGGGCGCTTTACCGAAGCACAGGCGATTTCGCTGGATTGCGTTGCCGAACATCGGCATGATCTTGCTTCTTGTGGGTACTTGCTGCCGATAGAGACCGCGCTGGACGACATCCCGGCTCTGGCCCTGACGGCAGCGGAAGCCGCTCGGATGCGTCTCGGACAGCGGGTGTCGAGGCGCGATGCCGGCGGCCGGGATCAATTCGAGCCGGGTGACGAGGGCAAGATCGTCAGCGCCTGGCACGAACGCAATCTGGTCGCTCTGGCAAAGATCGAAAATGGCGGTCTTCAGCCGGTGCGGGTCATCAATCCTTGAAGGAACAAGACGATGTCGATCACCGCCGAGCGCAAGCAGGTGCTCATCACCGAGTACGCGGTCAATCAGGGCGACACCGGTTCGCCGGAGGTTCAGGTGGCGATCCTGAGCGAGCGCATTCGCAACCTCACCGACCATCTGTCGACCCACAAGAAAGACTTCCATTCGCGGCGGGGGCTGCTGGTCATGGTCGGTCAGCGACGGCGCCTCTTGGACTATCTCAAGCGGTCGAGTCAGCCGCGCTACGAGACGCTGATCGGGCGTCTCGGGCTGCGCCGTTGACGATTCCTCGAACCGACCCGCACCTGCCCTCGGTCCCGGTGCCGCGGGCCTTTTGGCGACGCCGGATGGTCGGCGTCCATTCACGTTTGCGGGCGGCATGTCCCGTGTTTCGGACCGCTGAGACGCGCCGTCGCCCTGTTTTTTCCGTAAAGGATGATACCGAATGTTCCAGGTTTACCGTAAAGAGCTGAATTGGGGCGGTCGCCGCCTCGTCCTCGAGACCGGCAGAATTGCCCGGCAGGCCGATGGCGCGGTGCTCGCCTCCTATGGCGAGACCACGGTGCTGTGCACCGCGGTCGCGACGAAGGCCGCCAAGCCCGGTCAGGACTTCTTCCCGCTGACCGTCAACTATCAGGAAAAGACCTTTGCCGCCGGCAAGATCCCGGGCGGGTTCTTCAAACGCGAAGGTCGGCCTTCTGAGAAAGAGACGCTGGTCTCTCGGCTGATCGATCGGCCGATCCGGCCGTTGTTCGCGCACGGTTTTCAGAACGAGACGCAAATCATCTGCACCGTCTTGAGCCACGATCTCGAAAACGACCCCGACATCGTCGCGATGATCGGCGCGTCGGCGGCGCTTACGATCTCGGGGATTCCGTTTCTCGGGCCGATTGGCGGGGCGAGAGTCGGCTATGTCGACGGCAATTATGTCTTGAACCCGATGCTCGGTGAATTGCCCGGCAGTGCGCTCGACCTCGTCGTAGCGGGCACCAGCGAGGGCGTGCTGATGGTCGAATCCGAGGCCAAGGAGTTGCCCGAAGATGTGATGCTGGGCGCCGTGGTCTTTGGCCATCGCGGGTTTCAGCCGGTGATCCAGGCGATCATCGAGCTGGCCGAGACCTGCGCGCGCGACCCCTGGGCGGTGCCGCCGCCCTCGCCCGAGCTAGCTGAGATCGAGGCGCGGCTGCGCGAAACGATCGGGCCGTCGGTCGAGGCTGCCTATCGCGAGCAAGGCAAGCAGGACCGCAGCAACCGGCTCGACGCGGCGAAGGCGCAGACCGCCGAGCTGTTCTCCGACGAAAGCCAGCGCTCGGCCGCGTTGAAGCTCTTCAAGGACGTCGAGAAGGAGATCGTCCGCGGTGCGGTTCTGCGCGGCCAGCCTCGGATCGACGGCCGCGACACCCGCACGATCCGGCCGATCGCATGCGAGGTCGGGGTCTTGCCGCGCGCACACGGCTCGGCGCTCTTTACCCGCGGCGAGACGCAGTCGCTGGCGGTGGCGACGCTCGGCACCGGCCAGGACGAGCAGATTATCGATGCGCTCGAAGGGGAGTACCGGGAAAACTTCATGCTGCACTACAACTTCCCGCCCTATTCTACGGGCGAAGCAGGACGAATGGGCTCGCCTGGGCGGCGTGAGATCGGCCATGGCAAGCTCGCCTGGCGCGCTGTCCGGCCGCTGCTGCCGAGCAAGGAGAGCTTTCCCTACACGATCCGAGTCGTCTCCGAGATCACCGAATCGAACGGCTCGTCGTCGATGGCCTCGGTCTGCGGCGCCTCGCTCGCACTGATGGATGCAGGAGTGCCACTGCGGCGCCCGATCGCCGGGATCGCGATGGGGCTGATCAAGGAACCCGACGGCTTTGCCGTGCTGTCAGATATCCTGGGCGACGAGGATCATCTGGGCGACATGGACTTCAAGGTCGCCGGCACAGAACGGGGTGTGACGGCGCTGCAGATGGACATCAAGATCACCTCGATCACCGAGGAGATCATGCGGATCGCGCTGGACCAGGCGCGCGAGGGCCGCATCCACATCCTGGGCGAAATGGCGAAGGCGCTGACCGGCGCGCGCGACGAGGTCAGCGACAACGCGCCGCGCATTACCACCTTCTCGATCCCTCGCGACAAGATCCGCGAGGTCATCGGCTCGGGCGGCAAGGTCATCCGCGAGATCACTGAGACGACGCACGCCAAGATCGACATCGACGACGACGGCACGGTCAAAGTCGCGGCGGTCGACGGCGAGGCCGCACGGGCGGCGATCGAGTGGATTCGCGGCATCGTCGCCGAGCCGGAACTCGGCGCGATCTACAATGGCAAGGTCGTCAAAACCGTCGATTTCGGCGCCTTTGTCAACTTTCTCGGGTCGCGCGACGGGCTCGTTCACATCAGCGAGCTAGCGCCGCAGCGGGTCGGCAAGGTCGCCGACGTGGTCAAGCTCGGCGACACGGTCAAGGTCAAGGTGCTCGGCTTCGACGATCGCGGCAAGGTCAAGCTCAGCATGCGCCAAGTCGATCAGCAGACCGGTGAAGACCTCGGCGCACGGCGTCCGGAGCCGGCGAAGGCGGCGCTCTGAGGCCTCCCGGCGCCGAGCGGGACGGCCCAGCTCTTCCCGCCGCCGTTGCCGTCCCGCCGGTGATCGGGCATCGCGGCGCCAAGAGCTGCGCCCCCGAAAACACCCTCGCCGGGCTGCGCAAGGCCAAGGCGCTCGGCTGCCGCTGGGTCGAGTTCGATGTCCGCCTCACCGCCGACAGCAGGCTGATTCTGAGCCACGACGATCGGCTGTCCACCACGACCGACGGCCGCGGCAGGGCCAGCGCGCTGCCGCTCGCGGCGATCCGCCGCTGTGACGCGGGCATCCGGTTCGGCCCGTCTTTTGCCGGGGAGAAGGTGCCGACTTTGGAGGAGGCGGTGGCGGTTCTCGCCGAGCTCGGCCTCGGCGCCAATGTCGAGCTGAAGGCGGCCCGCGGCCGCGAGATCGAAACCGCGAGGGTTGCCGTCGATATCCTCGACCGGCTGTGGCCGCCGCGGCTGCCGCCACCCTTGATTTCGAGCTTTCGCCACGAGGCCTTGGCGGTCGCCCGCGACCTCGCACCCCGATTCCCCCGAGGCGCGCTGTTCCGCACCGTCCCCAAAGGCTGGCGCGCGGTTGCCGAGAGGTACGGCTGCGCCACGGTCAATGTGGCCGAGCTCGGCCTGCGCCCCGCCATCGTAGCCGACATTCGCGATTCGGGCTACGATTGCCTTGTCTATACCGTAAACGATGCCGCGCGGGCGCAGCAGCTTTTTGGCTGGGGGGTCGCTTCCGTCTTCTCGGATGTCCCCCATATCATCCTTGCCGCCGCGGGCGACTCGGCCGAGCCGAGCTCGGCCGCATGATGTGCCGGGGGGGCCTGGGGTGAAACCGCTCAATCCGCTCATGATCTCGGGGCGCGAGGTGCTGCCGCTGGTTGAAGGCGGCAAGGGCATTTCGGTGTCGAACGGCGAGAGCTCCGGCGCCTGGGCCGCCACCGGCGGGGTCGGCACCTTCTCCGGGGTCAATGCCGACAGCTACAACGAAGCCGGACAGTCGATCCCGCAGCTCTATTACGGGCGAACCCGGCGCGAGCGTCACGAGGAGCTCGTCGCCTACGCGATCGCCGGCGGCATCCACCAGGCGCGCGTCGCGCACGAGCGCTGCGACGGCCAGGGCCGCATCCACATGAACGTGCTGTGGGAGATGGCGGCCGCCGAGCGTGTCCTGCACGGGGTATTGGAAGGGGCCAAGGGCCTCATTCACGGCGTCACCTGCGGCGCCGGCATGCCCTACAAGATCGCCGAGATCTGCGCCAGCTACGGCGTGCATTATTATCCGATCGTATCTTCGGCCCGCGCGTTCCGGGCTTTATGGAAGCGCGCCTATCACAAATTCTGCGACTGGCTCGGCGGGGTCGTCTACGAGGACCCCTGGCTCGCCGGCGGGCATAATGGGCTGTCCAACAGCGAGGATCCGCTGTGCCCCGAGCCGCCATACCCCAGGGTTCGCGAGCTGCGCAGCCTGATGGCCGATTATGGGCTGGCCGGAACGCCGATCTTCATGGCGGGCGGCTTGTGGTATCTGCGCGAATGGACCGATTGGATCGACAACCCGGAGCTCGGCCCGGTGGCGTTTCAATTCGGCACCCGGCCCCTCGTTACCCGGGAAAGCCCGATTTCCGGCGCGTGGAAGCAGAAGCTCCTGACCCTCGCCGAGGGCGACGTGTTCCTCAATCGCTTCAGCCCGACCGGGTTCTACTCCTCGGCGGTGCGCAACGGCTTCCTGAACGAGCTGCAGCAGCGCTCGGATCACCAGGTCGCCTACACCATCGAGCCGGTCGGCGAGCACATCGCCCCCTTCAACGTCGGCGCCCGCGGCCGCACGGTCTTTTTGACCGCGCATGACAGGACATCGGCGGAGGGCTGGGTCGCCGCGGGGTTCAGCGAGGCTTTGCGCACCCCCAATTCGACGCTGATCTTCGTCACGCCGGAAAAGTCGGCCGAGATCCGCACCGACCAGATCGGCTGCATGGGCTGCCTCAGCGCCTGCCAGTTCTCGAACTGGGCGCAAAACGACGCGCGCACGACCGGCCGAAAAGCCGACCCGCGCAGCTTTTGCATCCAGAAGACGCTGCAGGCGATCCGTCATTCGGACGATGTCGAGTTTCAGCTGATGTTCGCCGGGCACAACGCCTATCGCTTTGCCTCCGACCCGTTCTACGCCAACGGCTATGTGCCGAGCGTAAGGGAGCTGGTCGAGCGCCTCGAGACCGGCGATTGAGGCGGCCCTTGCAAGGCGCACCCGGCGGCAGTACCTGATACGCAAGCCAATCTTGGAGACCCTCGATGACAGACAGAATTTCCGATGCTCCGACCGCGGCGGTGAGCCCCTCGGGCATCAACCACCTGGTGCTGAACGTCCGCGACATCGATGAGTCGCACAAATTCTGGACCGAGATCGTCGGCTTCAAGCAGGTCGGCGAATTGCGCCCGCGCGAGGGTCGCGAGACGCCGCCCAAGATGCGCTTCTACAGCGCGGTCAACGACGGCCAGCTTACCCACCACACCGTCGCCCTGGTCGAGAGCGCGAACCTGCCGCCGCCGGCCGAATGGGCGCTGGTCAACAGCCAGGTTGCGATCAACCATGTGGCGCTGACCATGCCGAGCCGCGAGGCGTGGCTCCAACAGCTCGCGTACTTGCAGAGCCGCGGGGTCAAGTTCAACTGGCGCGTCAACCACGGGGTTACGCACAGCGTCTACATCAACGACCCGAACGGCTACGGCGTCGAGTTCCTCTACGAGATGCCGCGCGAGATGTGGGAAAACGACATCGACGCCGGTATCAACTGGCTTGAAAACCTGCCGACCGAGGGGCCCGAAGCCTTGGTCGACCGCACCGACACCCCGAGCTTCGGCCGCAAGGAAGCCGTCCCCGCCGAATAGGCGCACGGCTCTTCCTCTTCCTCTCCCCGCTCTCGGGGAGAGGGTCGGTCCATCCGGGAGAGGGCGATCACTGCAAGAACAGCTTGAGCAGCATGCCCAATAGCAGGGCGGCGATCAGGCCGAGCTGCGATTGCAAGAAAGTCAGCCGCGCGCTGAGCTTGTCGACGGCGCTGTCGAGATCTGCACTTTGCCGTAGCCGAGATCGCCTCGATGTCGCGCTTTTCGGCGATTTCGCCGGTAAAGGCCTCGGCCAGCGCTCCGACCTGCCGGCGTCGCGCAGCGACCGCGCCAGCTTGAAGGTATCGAAAACAGTCCCTGATCAAGCCGGCGCGCCGGGTGTCAGCACGCCGCGGCGGATCTGGTCGCGCTCGATCGATTCGAAGAGGGCACGAAAATTGCCCTCGCCGAACCCGTCGTTCCCTTTGCGCTCGATGATCTCGAAGAAGATCGGGCCGATCACCGTTTCGGTGAAGATCTGCAGCAGCAGCCCTTGGCCGGCAGAAGGCGCGCCGTCGATCAGGATGCGGTCCCGCTGCAACCGGGCAAGGTCTTCGCCATGGCCCGGCACCCGGCCGTCGACCGCCTCGTAATAGGTGTCGGGCACCGACATGAACGTAATCGCACGAGCCGAAAGCGCCTCGACCGTCCTATAGATGTCGGCGGTGGCCAGTGCTATGTGCTGGATGCCCTCGCCGTGATAGGCGGCGAGATACTCGGCGATCTGCGACTTGTCGTCGGCGCTCTCGTTGATCGGGATGCGGATCTTCCCGTCCGGGCTGGTCATCGCCTTCGAGCGCAGCCCGGTCAATTTGCCTTCGATGTCGAAATAGCGGATCTCGCGGAAATTGAAGAGACGTTCGTAGAATTGAGCCCACAATTCCATCCGGCCGCGATGGACGTTGTGGGTCAGGTGATCGATCCCGGTCAGACCCGGCTCCGGCCGGCCGGCTGCCGGCGAGCGGGACGAAGTCGACATCGTAGATCGTGTGTTCGCCATAGCGGTCGACGAGATAAATGAGGCTGCCGCCGATCCCCTCGATCGCCGGGATGTTGAGCTCCATCGGCCCGACCTTGCCCTGCACCGGCTTCGCGCCGAGTCCGATCGCCCGCGCATGGGCCTTGGCCGCGTCGGCGACGCGAAAGGCGATCGCGCAGACCGAGGGGCCGTGCAGCCGGGCGAAGGCCTGCGCGAAGCTCTCCGGCTCGGCATTAAGGATGAAATTGACGTCGCCCTGCTTGTAGAGGGTGACGTTCTTCGACCGGTGGCGCGCCGCGGCGGTAAAGCCCATGCGCTCGAACAGGGCGGCGAGCGCCTGCGGATCGGGGCCGGTATATTCGACGAACTCGAACCCGTCCGTCCCCATCGGGTTGTCCCACAGGTCGTGCCGTGCCGCCGACATGACGCCTCCGATCGGCCTTGCCTCGATCTGATATGGGACCGGGCATCGTCATTGCGAGCGCGCCCGTGGCGGCCTTCAGATGCAGTAGGTGCGGATCGGCGGGAAGCCGTTGAACCCGACCGAGGCATAGCTCGCGGTATAGGCGCCAGCCGACAGGATCTCGACCTTGTCGCCGACCTGAAGGCCAAGCGGCAGCCGGTATTCGGTCTTCTCGTAGAGGATGTCGGCACTGTCGCAGGTCGGGCCGGCGAGGATCACCGGGCCGCAATCGCCGCCGCGGCCGGGCGTGGCGATCCGGTATTTGATGCTCTCGTCCATCGTCTCGGCGAGCCCGTTAAACTTGCCGACGTCGAGATAGACCCAACGCCGGTCGTCGCCGCAGCCTTTTTGCGCGATCAGCACGACCTCGCTCTGGATGACGCCGGCGTCGCCGACCAGCGAGCGGCCGGGCTCGATGACGATCTCGGGCAGATCGTTGCCGAAGTGCCGGGTGATCGCCGCCATCACCGCCTGGGCATAGCCGTCGATCGCCGGCACCTCCTTGAGGTAGCGCGCCGGAAACCCGCCGCCGATATTGACCATGCGCAGGTTGATGTCGGCCTCGGCGAGCAGCGAGAACATGCGCGCGGCGGCACCCACCGCGCTGTCCCACTGGCCGAGATCGGTCTGCTGCGAGCCGACATGGAAGGAGACCCCATAAGGGTCGAGGCCGAAATCGCGGGCCCGGCGCAGCAATGCCGCCGCCATCTCGGGGGCGCAGCCGAACTTGCGCGAGAGCGGCCACTCTGCACCCTCGCAGGCGACGAGGATGCGGCAGAAGACGCGGGCACCGGGTGCCGCGCGGGCCAGTTTGCCGAGCTCGTGCTCGCTGTCGAAGGCGAACATGCGCAGCCCCGCCTCGTAGGCGAAGGCGATGTCCCTTTCCTTCTTGATCGTGTTGCCGAAGGACAGCCGGTCGGCGGCGATTTTGTTGGCCAGACAGAGCTCGATCTCGCCACGGCTCGCCACGTCGAAATTGGCGCCTCTGCGCTCCAGCATGGCGACGATCTCGGTGGCGGGGTTCGCCTTGACCGCGTAATAGATGCGGGCGAGCGGCAGATACCGGCGCAACGCATCGTAGGCTTCGCCGATAACGTCGAGGTCGACGACGAGGCACGGGGTTTCCGGCGAGCGCTCGGCAAGAAAGCGGGCGATCCGCTCGTTCATAATGGTGGTCATCCTTCCGGCAAGGCGGCTGAGCATGCATGGTGTCGATTTCGCACCGGCCGGGGCGTACGGCCTCGGTTGGGCGAAAGTCAAACCAAGTAAAGGGCCGGCTGGCTCCCTAAAAGAAGCAGCCGTCTTCTGTGGCTCAGCTCAAACTGCTCGGATCGATGGCCCGGCTGCCCCGTCCGCGCAGACGCGTCCCGCGAAGGTTGGCGTCAGGGCAGGGCACGACACCCCTCAGTCGGATAGCAACCATACCGTCCTCCCTCTCGGGACCGGCGCTCGGGCCGGGCTACCAAAAAGGACGCGTTACGTCGTTGCATAACCACCATGGGCCATAGGCACGTGCGAGTGCGTCGAGAGCCCGATAGATACGCTTATCCGCCGGGAACGCAAGGGGATTGCGGGAAAAAATCGCCGCGGTATCGAGGCCCCGCTTCATAGCAAGACCGCAGGGTCATGCCGTCGCCGCCAAGCTTGCGCAGCAAACGCTCCAGCGCCACCGGGTGTTCGCAACCCGGCCGTATTCCCGCACTTCGCCGCGCAGATCGCCCTCCGCCACCGCGACGACGATGCTTTCCTTGTGAACATCGAGCCCAACGAACGGGATACGATCCGCCATGACCCGTCTCCCAGGCATGAGGCTCGGCACCGGCCTATCCGGCGCAACCCTCGTTACCGGCATACCGTGAGACGGGTCGCCCGGCCTTCAGGCGGACATGTGGTCTAGCCTGACTGGGCCACTCGCGGTGTCGAGATTGCTTTGTCGCGCAATGCGCAAGTCGCAATGACAACCTTAAAGACCGCGCCAATCTGGTCGAAAACTGCTCTCCAGGGATCGGATTGTCACAGGATCAGGTTCAAGAGGTGGCGGCCCAGCACCAGGCCGGCGGCGAGCGATAGGATCATCAGCGGGATGTAGTTGCGCTTGCCCGGGCGGTAGGGCCGGCGGTCGAGCACGACCAGGACGGCGAGCACGAGCACGCAGAGGGCAAGAGCCGCACTCGTCTCGACCAGCCCCATCGGAGGGTCAGAGGCCGAGCTTGCGCCGCGTCGCCGCGGTGATCGATTGGCGGATTTCGGCGATTTGCGCCCAAGGGTCAGACTTCAGCGCGGCGAGCCGGCCCGGCACCATCGCCACCGTGAAACCCTCCGGCCGAACCGCCCGCTCGGCTTCTTCCCAAAAGAGCGGCGTCGAGACCGGAGCCCCCGGCCGGGCGCGCGCGGAATAAGCGGCAACTGCTGTTGCCCCGCGCGAATTGCGCAGATAGTCGATATAGATGCGCCCTTCCCGCGCGCGCTTCGATTGGACCGCGGTGTAGCGCTGCGGGTAGCGGGACGCGAGCAGCATCGCCACCGCCCGGGTGAAGGCCTTGACCTCGCTCCAGCCGAGCCGCGGCGTCAACGGCACGACGACGTGCAGCCCCTTGCCGCCGGTAGTCTTGACAAAGCTTTCGAGCCCGAACCCCGCCAGCAGATCGCGCATTTCCAGCGCCGCCTCGGCGACCCGTTCCCACGGCAGCTCGGTGTCCGGGTCGAGATCGAAGGTGGTCCGGTCGGGAGCCTCGATCTTGTCGACCGTCGAGCCCCAGGGATGGAATTCCAAGACGCTCATCTGCACCAGCGATAGGAGGCCCGCCGAATCCTCGATCACCAGAGAGGTTTCGCGACCCGATTTATTGGCGAGCTCGACTCGCTTCACCGCCTCGGGCAGGCCGGTGCCGATGTGCTTTTGGAAGAAGCACGGGCTTTCCAGCCCGTCCGGGCAACGCAGCAGGCTCAGCGGCCGATGCACGAGGTGCGGCAATACCCAGTCGGCGATCGCCGCGTAGTAATGCGCAAGGTCGAGCTTGGTGACGCCGCAGTCTGGGTAGAGCACGCGGTCGGGATTGGTCAGCCGCACGCCTTCGATCAGGGCGCTGCCGTCGCGGGCGCGCTGCTCGACGGGCGGGGTGTCGCCTGGGCTTGCCGCGATGGTTTCGCGCACGACCTCCTCCGGGCTCTTGTCCTCGCGCAGCCCCAGGAACGACGACTGACGCAGGATGCCGTCCGTGGTCCAGCCGGCAAAGCGGATCTCGGCGACCAGGGCAGGCGCTGTCCAGTGAACGCCCTTCCACGAAATTCCATCCGGCAGCGGGGCGGGTGCGTCGGGGCGTTCCAGCGGGCCGAGCCGCGCCCGCAGCTCCGCCAGCTGCTGGTCGTCGAACCCGGTCCCGACCCGCCCAGCGTAATGCAGCCCGCCGCCGCGGTCGTAATAGCCGAGCAGCAGGCTGCCGAAACCCTGCCGCCGCCCGGTGGGGTCGGTGAAGCCGATCACGACGAGCTCTTCGCGGTTGACGCATTTCGCCTTGACCCAGCTGCTGCTGCGGCCCGGCCGGTAGGGCTTGTCGCGGCGCTTGGAGACGATCCCTTCGAGGCCGAAGCGGCAGGCGAGCCGAAAGAAATCGGGGCCGCGGCCGATTTCGTGCTCGCTGTAGCGAAGCATGCCCTCGGCGTCCGGCGGGATCAGCTGCGCCAGAGCGGCCTTGCGGTCTTCGAGCGCCGCCCCATCGAGATCCCAGCCGTCGAGGTAGAGGAGGTCGAAGGCATAGAAGAACAGCGTCTCGGTGCCGCCTTTGGCGATCTTGTCCTGGAGGTGGTCGAAGCTCGTCCTGCCGTCCTTTTCAAGGGCTACGATCTCGCCGTCGATCACCGCCGAGGCGACCGGCAGCGCGGCGAAGGCATCGGCCAGGGCCGGGAATTTCTCGGTCCAATCGAGGGCGCTGCGGGTGAAGAGCCGCACCCTTCCGTGGTCGATGCGGGCGAGCAGGCGATAACCGTCGTATTTGATCTCGTGCAGCCACTCGGGTCCGTCGGGCGCGTGCTCCACCTGGGTCGCCAATTGCGCCTTGGGATGGTCGGGGATCGGGCCCTGCCGTGCGCCGGCGATGCGTTCGGGATGTACGCCGGCGTCGGCCTTCGTCTCCCAAACGCGGTCGCGGTCGGCGGCGATCTCGGCGATCGAGCGGCGCGAGGCGACGCTCAAGGGATTGTCCTCGACGACGGCCCTTCCGCTCTGCGGCCGCGCCTCTTCGTCGCGCTCCTTGATCAACAGCCAATTCTCGTGGCGCTCCTGAGCCGCCTTCCCGCCCATCCGCACCAACGCCCAATTGCCGTGGAGCTTTTCCCCATCGAGAGCGAATTTGAGGGTGCCCTTCTCGTAGGCCCGCATCGGGTCGGGATCGGCCGGGCGCCAAATGCCGCGGTCCCACAGCAGAACCGTCCCGCCACCGTACTGTCCCTTGGGAATGATCCCCTCGAAGCCGCCATATTCGAGCGGGTGGTCCTCGACATGGACTGCGAGGCGCTTTTCGCCGGGGTCGAGACTCGGCCCTTTCGGCAAGGCCCAGCTCTTTAGCACGCCGTCGAGCTCCAGCCGGAAATCGTAGTGCAGCCGGCGCGCCGCGTGCTTTTGGATGACGAACGACAAGGTCTCCCCGCCGTGGTCGCGTGGCGCGGCACCTTCCGGCTCCGGCGTCTGCCGGAAGTTGCGCTTTCGCTTGTACTCGGTCAGCGCCATCGCCAAAGCCCTCGCCAAGTCCCTTCTGCGCGGCTAAAAAGCAGAACCCATCATAGTCGAGCCGCCATGCCCGAGGATTTCTACCGCATCAAGCGCCTGCCGCCCTATGTCTTCAGCGAGGTCAACGCGCTGAAGGCCAAGGCGCGGGCCGCCGGGCGCGACGTGATCGACCTCGGCATGGGCAACCCTGACGGCCCGACCCCGCCGCACATCGTCGCCAAGCTGGTGGAGGCGGTGCAGAACCCCAGGGCGCACGGCTATTCGGTGTCGCGCGGCATCGCCGGGCTGCGCCGCGCCTGCGCCGCCTATTATGTCCGCCGCTTCGGCGTCGAGCTCGATCCCGAGCGCGAGGTCATCGTCACCCTGGGTTCGAAGGAGGGCCTCGCCAATCTGGCGCAGGCGATTACGGCGCCCGGCGACATCGTGCTGGCGCCGAACCCGTGCTATCCGATCCACTCCTTCGGCTTCATCATGGCCGGCGCCTCGGTGCGCCATGTGCCGGTCGGCCCCGAGTTTGACTTTCTCGCCGAGCTGAAGAAGGCGGTGCGGCACAGCGTGCCGCCGCCGCTGGCGATCGTGCTCAATTTCCCCGCCAACCCGACGGCGCAGACCGTGGACCTCGACTTCTACGGCGAGATCGTCGAATTCTGCCGGCATCACAATATCGTCGTGCTGTCCGACCTCGCCTATGCCGAGATCTATTTCGACGGCAAGCCGCCGCCCTCGATCCTCGAAGTGCCGGGGGCGCGCGAGATCGCGGTCGAGTTCACCTCGCTCAGTAAGACCTATTCGATGGCCGGCTGGCGGATCGGCTTCGCGGTTGGCAACGAGCGGCTGATCGGCGCGCTGACGCGGGTCAAATCCTATCTCGACTACGGCGCCTTCACCCCGATCCAGGTGGCGGCGACTGCGGCCTTGAACGGGCCGCAGGAATGCATCGACGAGATCCGTCAACGCTATCAAGCGCGGCGCGACGTGATGCTCGACGGCCTGCGCCAGGCCGGCTGGGAGGTGCCGCGGCCCGGGGCGACGATGTTCGCCTGGGCGCCCATTCCGCCGGAGTTCGAGGCGATCGGCAGCCTCGCCTTCTCCAAATTGCTGCTCGAGCGCGCCAATGTCGCGGTGTCGCCGGGGGTCGGCTTTGGCGAATACGGCGAGGGTTTTGTCCGCATCGCGCTGGTCGAAAATCGCCAGCGCCTGCGCCAGGCGGCGCGAAATATCAAGGCCTTCCTCGCCGGCCGCAACGAGTCGGCCGAGCTGCGTCGGCTCGCCGCGGCGAAGTAGGATTACCAGGCCAATCCGACACCGAGCCCTCGAGCCGCGCCACGCAGCGCGCGATCGAGAGAAGCGAGCGGCAGCGAGCGACGCTGCGCCAACTCAAGATAGGCGGCATCGTAAACTGTTAGGTGGAAGCGGTCCGCCAGCTGCAATGTGCTGCTCCAAGCGTATTCGTCAGTGGCGAGGTCTACCACGATGTCGAGCACTGCAAGATCTGCCAACCCGGTGACTCGAAGCGCGGTGGTTATCCGCCCACGCCGCACGGCTATGGTAAGAGCGTTGGCCACCTCGAGACGCCAGAGGGCAGGAACGAGAGCGCCGTGATCCCCGATCTGCTCGAACACCTGGCGGATCGCATCGGTTGTTTCGTCCGGGTATATCCACGCCAGCGCGACCGAGCTGTCGAGCACCAGGCTCACGGTCTGCCTTCGTCGCGATACGCCTTCCACTCCTCCCAATCGAAGGGGCCGAGCTTGGCCGCTTCGGCTCGCTCGCGGATGCGGCGGATGGCGGCTCGCGCCTCTTCCCGGCTGTGGCGGCCTTTTGGCGGAACGAGCCGAGCAACCGGCTTGCCGTGGCGTGTGATCACCACTTCCTCACCGCTTTCGACAAGGCTGAGCAACGCACTGAGGGTATTCTTCGCTTCGAAAACGCCAACTTCCTTCATTTCGCCCTCGGATTATCTAGCTACCATCTAGCTAGAATTTGCCCGGTCGTCAATGACGATCATGTGGCGGCCCGCATTGACTCGGAGGTCGACCGTCCCTATCTTCCGCCGCCACCGAGGGATCCTGGTATGAAGATTGTCAATTCGTTGAAGTCGTTGAAGAAGCGTGACAAGAACTGTCGCATCGTGCGGCGCAAGGGGCGGGTCTACGTGATCAACAAGACCAACCCACGCTACAAGGCACGTCAGGGGTAACAACGACCGGCGGATTGCGTCGATGCAGATGCCCGCATCTGATGCGGCGGTGCTGCGGCGCCGCGCCGAAATCGTCGCCGCGTTGCGGACGATCGTGCCGGGCGAGGGCGTCATCGCCGCCGAGGGCGAGCGGCGGGCCTATGAGAGTGACGGGCTGACCGCCTACCGGCAGTTGCCGATGGTCGTGGTGCTGCCGTCGCGGGTCGAGGAAGTCTCGGCCATCCTGCGCTATTGCAAGGAAAACGGGGTCAAAATCGTGCCGCGCGGCGCCGGCACTTCGCTCTCCGGAGGCGCCCTGCCGCTCGCCGACGGCGTGCTCCTCGGCATGGCCAAGTTCAACCGCATCCTCGACATCGACTATGACAACCGCTGCGTCGTGGCACAGCCCGGCGTGACCAATCTCGGGCTGACCCAGGCGGTTGAGCATGCCGGCTTTTACTATGCGCCAGACCCGTCGAGCCAGATCGCCTGCACGATCGGCGGCAACATCGCCGAGAATTCGGGCGGCGTGCACTGCCTCAAATACGGGCTGACGACGAACAACATCCTTGGCCTCGAGATGGTGCTGATCGACGGCGAGGTGGTCCGCCTCGGCGGCAAGCATTTCGACGCCGGGGGCTACGACCTTATGGGGGTGATGACCGGCTCTGAGGGGCTACTCGGGGTGGTTACCGAGGTCACGGTGCGCATTCTTCGGAAGCCCTCGACGGCGCGCGCATTGCTGATCGGCTTTGCCGCGACCGAGGATGCCGGCCTATGCGTTGCCGCGATCATCGCCGCCGGGATCATCCCTGGCGGCATGGAGATGATGGACCGGCCGGCGATCCACGCCGCCGAGGCTTTTGTCGATGTCGGCTATCCGCTCGACGCCGAGGCCTTGCTGATCGTCGAGCTCGACGGCGCCCCGGCCGAGGTCGACGATCTGATCACGAGGGTCGAGACGATCGCCCGCGACCATCGCGCAACCTCGCTCCGGGGCAGCCGCGACGAGGCCGAGCGGCTCGCCTTCTGGTCCGGGCGCAAGGCCGCGTTCCCGGCGGTCGGGCGGATCTCGCCCGATTATTTCTGCATGGACGGGACGATCCCGCGCCGCCGGCTGGCCGAGGTGCTGACCCGGATCGGCACGCTGTCGGAAAAGCACGGGCTCGGCGTCGCCAATGTCTTCCACGCCGGCGACGGCAACCTCCACCCGCTGATCCTCTACGACGCCAATGAGCCCGGCGAGATCGAGCGCGCCGAAGCCTTCGGTGCCGACATTCTGCGGCTCTGCGTCGAGGTCGGCGGCGTCCTGACCGGCGAGCACGGGGTCGGCGTCGAAAAGCGCGACCTGATGGGGACGATGTTCGACGAGACCGATCTTGCGCATCAGCAGCGTTTGAAATGCGCCTTCGACCCGGACGGGCTATTGAACCCTGGCAAGGTGTTTCCGCAATTGCACCGCTGCGCCGAGCTCGGCCGCCTCCACGTCCATGCCGGCCGCCTGCCCTTCCCCGAGCTGCCGCGGTTTTAGTGCCGATATTGATGTCGGCGGCGAGGATGTGGGCGCGGCAGCAAAACGCGGTGCCGCCTGAGTCATCGCTGCCAATCGCTGCGCAGCATCGCGAACAGCAGGTGGTCCTGCCATTTGCCTTCGATGCAGAGGTATTGGCGGGCGTAGCCTTCCTGATGAAAGCCGGCGCGCATCAATAGGGCCCGGCTCGG
Organism: uncultured Alphaproteobacteria bacterium; assembly: GCA_963781215.1. Classification (GTDB taxonomy): domain Bacteria; phylum Pseudomonadota; class Alphaproteobacteria; order ATCC43930; family CGMCC-115725; genus AP-15. The sequence continues at coordinate 7,454 of CAWAFE010000008.1, read as the reverse complement.
GATGTTGGTCGGCAGGCAGGCTGCCTCGACCCGATGGAGCCGCATTCGGCCAAAGCAAAATTCGAGGACCAGCGGCAACGCCGCCGTCATATACCCCTGCCGGGCATAGGGTTCGCCCACCCAATAGCCGAGGCTGCCGGTTTCGGCGACGCCGCGGCGCAAATTGGAGAGGCCGATCCCACCGACCAAGGTCTCGTCATGGGTGAAGATGAAGAAATTGTAGGCCTGGTCGGTTCGCCAATCCTCGGCGTAGCGGGCGACCCGCGCACGAAAGCTCGCCCGCGACAATGCATCGGCCGGCCAGCTCGGCTCCCACGGCGTCAGAAAATTTTGCGAGCGGGCGCGCAGGCTGGCCCAGGCCTCGTAATCGCCGCGGTCGGGCGCGCGCAGAAAGACCCGCTCGCCGGTCAGGCGGAATGGCTCCGGCCGGGCGAGGAAGAGGCGCGGGAAGGATTTGCGTTGCGGCGCCATCGCTGAAACGGGTCAGGCGTGGAGCCGCGCCTGCACGCGCTCAAAATCCTCGAGCCGGCTCAACGGCCCGAGTGCCGTCAGGGTCGGCGGCCCGCTGCGCCAGCGCGCAACGACGCGGCCGATCGCGGCGTCGTCAACTGCGTCGATCCGGCGCACCACCTCGGGCGGATCGAACGGCGTGCCGTGGATCAAGAGATGCTGGGCCAGCTGCTCGCAGCGCGCCGAGGTGCTCTCGAGCGACATCAGGAGCCCCGCCTTCATCTGCGCCTTGGCGCGCGCGAGCTCGACCGGGCTTAGCCCGTCGTCGAGCCGCATCGCCTCCTCGCACAAGGCCGGGATCAGCTCGGCCGCCTCTTCTTCGCCGGTGCCGGCATAGATGCCGAACAGCCCGCCGTCGCGATAGCTGTGCGCAAAGCAATGGATCGCATAGACGAGCCCGCGCTTCTCGCGGATCTCCTGGAAGAGGCGCGAGGACATGCCGCCGCCAAACGCGGTCGACAGCACCAGCGCGGCGTAATAGTCGGGGTCGCCGAGCACCAGCCCGGGAAAGCCCAGGACGATGTGGAGCTGCTCGAGGTCGCGGTCCTCGCGCCGGTCGCCGCCCGTATATCGCGCCGGCTCGGTGGTAGCCGGCCGCTCGGCCGGCAGGCCCGAGAGCAGCTCCTCGCCGAGGGCGGCGATGTGGTCGTGTTCGAGGTTGCCGGCCGCCGCCAGCACCATCTTGCGCGCACCGTAATGGTCGCGCAGATAGGCGGTCACCGCCTCGCGGTCGAGCCGGCGGATGATCTCCGGCCGCCCCAGCACCGGCCGGCCCATCGCTTGCTCGGGAAAGGCGCATTCCTGGAAATGGTCGAAGATGATATCGTCGGGGGTGTCGTTGGCTTGGCCGATCTCCTGCAGGATCACGGTGCGCTCGCGCTCCATCTCCTCAGGCTCGAAGGTCGAGTGCTGCAGGATGTCGGCGAGAATGTCGAGGGCGAGCGGCACATCCTCCTTGAGGACCTTGGCGTAATAGGCCGTGCTCTCGCGCGAGGTGTAGGCGTTGAGATGGCCGCCGACCGCCTCGATCTCCTCGGCGATGGCGAGCGCACTGCGCCGCTCGGTGCCCTTGAACGCCATGTGCTCGAGAAAATGCGCCACGCCGTTGATCTCGGCCGGCTCGTGCCGGGTGCCGACATCGACCCAGATGCCGAGCGAGACGGTGTCGACCGTGTCGATCCGATCGGTGGCGATACGGAGTCCGTTCGTCAGGGTCGAAACTTGCGTCGTCATGCCGCTCTCCCGCCGCGCCGCGCCTGGGCGCGGATGAACCGTGTGACAGCACCCAGATCGTTGGGCAGCACCGTCTTGCGCTCGCGCCGGTCGAAGAGGTCGCCGAGGGCGGGCGGCAATACTGGTCGGACACCGGTGGCGCGCTCGACCGCATCCGGGAACTTCGCCGGATGCGCGCAGGCGAGGGCCACCATCGGTGCGCCGCCCGGCTGCGCGTCGAGCTCGGCGCGCGCGGCGGCGACGGCGACCGCGGTGTGGGGATCGATCAGCGTCCCCGATCGGGCATGGGTCTCGGCTATGGTTTGCATCGTCAGAGTGTCATCGACCTTGTGGGCGGAAAACAAGCCGCGCGCGCGGCGCCACGCCTGATCGTCCTCGGGCAGGCGGCCGGTTTGCCGAAATGCCCGGATCGCCGCATCGACAGCGCCGCCATTGCAGCCCTTCAGCTCGAACAGGAGGCGTTCGAAATTGCTCGACACCTGGATGTCCATGCTGGGGCTCAGGCTCGCCTCGACCGGGGAGATCGTCATCTCGCCATCGGCGAAATAGCGGGCGAGGATGTCGTTGCGGTTGGTGCCGATGACCAGCCGCTCGATCGGCAGCCCCATGCCGCGCGCGACGTGCCCGGCATAGACGTTGCCAAAATTGCCGGTGGGCACGCTGAACGAGACGGGCCGCGCCGGGGCGCCGAGTGCGACCGCAGCGGCGATGTAGTAGACGCTCTGGGCGGCAATCCGCGCCCAATTGATCGAATTGACCGCCGACAGGTTCAACTCGCGCCGCAATCCCGGATCGGCGAACAGCGCCTTCACCAGGTCCTGGCAGTCGTCGAAGGTGCCCTCGACCGCGACCGCATGTGCGTTCGCCGCGTCGACCGTCGTCATCTGACGGCGCTGCACCTCGGAAATGCGGCCGTGCGGGTAGAAGATGAAGATGTCGACGGCGGCACGGTCGCGGCAGGCGGCGAGTGCGGCGGAACCGGTATCGCCCGAGGTCGCGCCGACGATCGTCACCTGCTCGCCCCGCCGCTCCAGCACCGCGTCGAACATCTGCCCGACGAGCTGCAACGCCAAATCCTTGAAGGCGAGGGTCGGCCCGTGAAACAGCTCGAGGAGCCACAGCCGCTCGTCGATCTGCACCAGCGGCGCCACCGCCCGATGCCGGAACCCTTGATACGCAGCTTCCGTCAGCGAACGAAGCCCGGCCGGCGAAAATGCGTCGCCGGCGAAGAGCCCGACGATCCGGGCAGCAATCTCAGCATAGGGAAGGCCGGCATAGCCGCCCAAGGTTTCGGCATCGAGCGCCGGCAGCCGATCCGGCACATAGAGCCCGCCATCCTCGGCGAGGCCCGCCAGCAGCACCGCCTCGAACGGCAGGGTGCCGGGCAAAGTCCTCGGGTCGCGGGTGCTCAGGTATTGCACAAATCGGGTCCGATCAATCCTCCCGGAACCTATCGCCGCAGCCTTGCCGCCGCAACCCGCAGGCTTGCGCGCGCCGGCGGTGCAGTGCGACCATCTGCTTTGGGAAAGGAAATCGTCAGATGAAGCGCAGCACCGACCACATTCTGACCACTCATGTCGGCAGCCTGCCGCGGCCGCCGGATCTGCTGGAGTTTCTCGAAGCGCGCGAAGTGGGCCGGCCGTTCGAGCAATCGGCGTTCGACGCGTGCCTGTCGACTGCCGTCCACGACGTCGTCAAGAAGCAGGTCGAGGCCGGGATCGACAGTGTGTGCGACGGCGAGCTCGGCAAAATCTCGTACACCTTCTATGTCCGCCACCGGCTCTCCGGGATCGGCGCGTTCCAGGGCGCGGCCACCGACAATCCGCCGCAGACTGCCGCGCACCGCGATCTCCTCGACCACCCCGATTTTCACCAGCGCCTCAACCAGACGCGCGGCGTCTCGTGGTTCAGCCGCGAGGCGGTGCCATGCTGCACCGGCCCGGTCGCCTACGACAATCGCCACCCGCTGCAAACCGATCTGGCAAACCTCGCCGCCGCCTGCGACGCCGCCAAACCGGTCGAGGCCTTCATGAACGCGGCCTCGCCGGGGGTGCTGACCAAATTCGTCCCCAACCGCTATTACCGGGACGAGGACGCCTATGTCGAGGCGCTGGCGAATGCGTTGAAGGAGGAATACGAGGCGATCCACCGGGCCGGCTTTATCCTGCAGATCGACGCGCCGGATCTCGGCTCCGCCCGCCACAACCAGTACCAGCACCTCTCCGACGACGAGTTCCTGCGTGTCGCCGACCGCAATATCGCGGCCTTGAACCACGCGACCGCCAACATCCCGCCCGAGGCGATGCGCATGCATCTGTGCTGGGGGAATTACGAGGGCCCGCATACCCATGACATTCCGCTCGCCAAGATCTTGAACACCGCACTGCGGGCGCGGCCTTCGGGACTGAGCTTCGAGGCGGCCAACCCGCGCCATGCCCACGAGTGGGAGGATCTGCGCGGCCGGAAAATCCCCGACGACAAGGTGCTGATCCCCGGTGCCATTGATTCGACGACGAACTTTGTCGAGCATCCCCAGCTGATCGCCCAGCGCATCTGCAATTTCGCCGGCGTCGTCGGCCGGGAGCGGGTGATCGCCGGCGCCGATTGCGGCTTTGCCACCTTCGCCTTCATCAACAATGCGGTGGCCCCGTCGATCGTCTGGGCCAAGCTCGCTGCACTCGCCGAAGGGGCGCGCATCGCCAGCGGCCGGCTCTGGGGTTAGGCGGCGAACCGGTCGATAAGCCGAGCCGACAAATCACGGAGGAAGCAGCAATGAAGACACATGTACGTCGCGCAGGTCTCGCCGTCGCCGCCGGAGCCGCCGCCGCGATGGCGGTCTTCGTGGCGCGGGCCGAGACCGCTGCCATGCCCTCGATCGACCTGCCAAACCCCTACGCGGTCGGGGTCCGGTTCGGGCAGTTGCCCGAGGGGCATCCCTGGGGCGGGGTGATCGCCGTAGCACCCGATCGCGACGGCAAGGGCATCTGGGCCTTCGAGAGGTGCGGCGGCAACTGCCTCGCCTCCGATCTGCCGGCGGTGCTGCATTTCGATCCGTCGGGCAAGCTGATCGCGAGCTTTGGCGCCGGCATGTTCGCCTTCCCGCACGGCATCGCCGTCGACAAGGACGACAACGTCTACGTCGCCGACGCCAGCGGCAAGAATGGCAAGGGCGATGTGGTCGTCAAGTTCAGCCCCGACGGCAAGGTGCTGATGACCCTGGGCCATCCCGGCATGCCCGGCGACGCGCCCGGCTATTTCGACCGGCCTTCCGGGGTTGCCGTCGCTCCGGACGGGACGATCTTCGTCGCCGACGGGCATGGCGGCGATTCCAATGCGCGGATTGTCAAGATCGCCCCCGACGGCAAGACCCTCAAGACCTGGGGCAAGAAGGGGTCGGGACCGGGCGAGTTCAACGAGCCGCACGGGATCGCGCTCGATTCCGCCGGCCGCGTGTTCGTCGCCGACCGCGTCAACAGCCGCATCCAGATCTTCGACCAGGACGGCAAGTTTCTCGCCGAATGGAAGCAGTTCGGGCGGCCGAGCGCGGTCTTCATCGACAAGAACGACGTGCTCTACGTCGCCGATTCGCAGACCGAGGACAAGGAGGGTTGCACCCCCGACCCGGGCTGCCGCCGCGGCATCCGCATCGGCAGCGCCAAGGACGGGAAGGTCCAATACTATATCCCGCGCCCCAACCCCAATGACGACAAATCGGGCGGCGAGGGTGTCGCGGCCGACGCCGCAGGCAACGTCTTTGGCGCCGAGAATGTCGGCAAGGGGCTGCGCAGATACGCCAAGCAATAATGGGGTGGGGCGGGGCGCACCCAAGATCAGGCCGCCGGTACAATCGGCATGTTGTCGGTCAGGCAGGTGCGGCCGCATCTTCCGGCAACGGGGCGACCAACCTTTGGAGGTCACGACGATGATCCCCCCGCGACAACGATTGGCAGCGATGCTTGGGGCCGCGATCGGCTTGCTGGCGATCGGCGGCGGCGCGAATGCGGGGACCATCTCAACCTACACGAGCCGTAGCACCTTCCCGGGCAATGATTTGCTGGGCTGGGGTCAGTTGGGGTCCCCGTCCTCCCTGATTTCGGCGCCCTTTTCCGCAACCTCGCTGGGCGGCCTCACAATTAATGTCACGCAGCCAGGCAATGCACCTTTCGAGCGCGAAGACGAAGGCAACGGCTGGAACGGCATCTTCGCCCCTGGTGAGCAACTGCTGTCGAACGCGAATGAAACGGGCGAAATGCAATTCTCCCACGCGCCGGTTGCCGGGTTTGGTACAGCGATCCAGGCTGACTCCTTCGGGTCATATACAGCAACGCTCTCAACCTATGATGGCACGACGTTCCTAGGGGCGATCGTCGTCGTCGGCAACAACACGGGAGAGAACAATGCGACTGCGCCGTTCGCCGGTATCACCGATTCGGCCGCGGAGATCACGAGCATTACCATTGGCGTCAATGCAGGGGGCTTCGATAATAATGGGTTCGCTATCGACTCGTTGTCGCTGCTGACCGCCGCAGCTCCAGGACCGGCCCCGGTTCCAGAGCCGGCCTCTTTGATGCTGCTGGGCGGCGCCCTGCTTGGGTTATCGGAGATAAGAAGGCGGCGGCGGGGAACCCCGTTTCAAGTGTCCAACCCGGAATGGGCGTAGGGATGTCAATAGCTTGATCGTCATTCCCGCGAAAGCGGGAATCCAGCGATCCAGGGCTGCGGCGGTTGCCCTGGACCCCCGCTTTCCCCACGGGACAAGCCCGTGGGCTGAAGGCGCACGGGCGCGACGAATAACTTGTTGATACACGGCTCGGCATGTCGGAACGGACGCTAAGCCGCAGACCTGTCGCCACGTGGAAGGAAGCACCCGCCCGCGCCGGAATGAACAAACGGCAGGCTAGCGAATACCTGTTTTGCACGGCGAGCGGGGTTTACGGTACCCGAGCCGGCACTACCACCTTTTCCCATCCCTTGTGCCTACACCCGGAGAGTAGAAGCAGGGGCAGGAAAGTATTCGTGGGCGTCGCCGCCTCCCGTTTGCCGGTCCGATGCTGCTGCGATCGGCCCGCGCCACGCGATGGTCGCCGAGTTTATCGGCACCTTCAAGGAATTCCTGCCGCCGCAGCAGCCGCAGAGCAACCGCATCCACCGGGATCATCGAGAAACTGCCGCGGCCGAAGAACGACCGACCCCGGCCCTGTCACAATTTGACGAGCTCCCAGGGCTCGGGCGGGTGCTGCGGCTGCGATTTCACGCGCTCCTCGAATTCGGCCCGCCGGACCGCGAGATCGCTGCTCGCGATCGCGCGGATCGCGGTCTCGACGATCTGCGCCAGCTCCGAGGCTTCGCCCGAGGTGATTTCGCCCTCGGCGATCGCGGCGGCGATTGCCGCCATGAACGGGCCGGGATCGGCCGGCCCCTTGAGCGGCGGCAGGTCGAGCCGCAAGCTGCGGTGGCGGCGCCGCGAATGGAGGCTTTCAAAGCACAGCTTGAGCGCCGTCGGATCGCCTTCGAGTGCCATCTCGATCGCCTTTCGGGTCAGCGCCTCGGCCTCGCCTTCGAGCAATAATTCGGCGGCCAGTGTCTTTTTGTTCCGCGAGCCGCGGATCCGCCCCACCGGGTTGCCGGATTGCCCTTTTGGAAAGGGTCTGCCGCGAGGCTTCGGCCCACCGGCCGGCGCCGCTGCTTTTGCTGCATTCTGCAGGGAATCT
>CAWAFE010000007.1:97500-113743 GCA_963781215.1 uncultured Alphaproteobacteria bacterium | reverse complement strand
TTGGTGTTGTGCGGGCGAAACCCGGTGTCGGCATTCTCAGGGTGGCGTTCGGGCGGCGGCGCTGTCGCCCTGACGGGTGCCGGGCAGCCACCAGCGGCCCACCTCGAACGGCTTCGACGGGTTCTTCACGTCGATGATGCGATAGAACTGGTCATCCTTGGGATGGGTCGGCTCGAAGTCGGCCGCGCCCGAGCTCATGTGGATGTATTCGCCGTCGGCGAACCACAGCTGATGGACGCCGCGCGAATTCGGCCCCGAGCAGTCGAAGAATGTGATCGAGCGCGGGTTCTCGGGCACCGAAATGTCGAACAATTCGAACCCTGCGGGCTGCAGGCCCTGATGTGTGGTCTGGTAGGCGACGGCCATGATGTCGCCGACCGTCTCCAGCGAGTTCGAGCGCATATGCGATTGCGGCAGGTCGCGGCGGGCGACGATCTTGGGCGCGCGCGGGTCGCTCACGTCGATGGCGGTGAAGTTCTTCGGCGCGCTCTCATGGGCGAGCCAGAGGATGCGGCGGCCGTCCTTGGCGATCTGGATCGACATGCCTTCGCCGATCCCGCCGAAGCCGTCGAGTTCGTGGTGCGCCAGCTGGCGGAAGTTCCAAATCGCCGTCTCGGCCATGCGTCGTCTCCCTCAGGGGTTGTAGATCCAGAAATCCGCGATCAGCCGCGCGCCCGGCGCCGGCATCGCGGGCGGCGTCTGGACGCACACAAAAGGATGTGGTCGACCGTCGGTAGACTGCGACCAGGCCCGCGCGATCCCGGCGAAATCGCCGATGCCGGCGACGAAATACTGGGCGCGCAGGGTCTGCGTCATATCCGTTCCGGTGGCTTTACACAATGCTTCGGCATAGCCCAGGACTGCCCTCGCCTGCACATAGCCCGCGTGCGACAGCCCGTCGAAGGCCGACGACCTCCCGTTGCCGACGACATGGCCGTCCTCGCCGACCGGCATCAGCCCGGACGGCAACAGGAATTCGTCGGCCCGAATGCAGGGCCCGTAGGCGGCCATCGCGGGGATGCCGGCCTCGACAATCTGCTTGCGGCGCCTGGCGCCGTCGGTCAGCGCCAGTAGGTTGATCTCGACGATGCCGCCGACGGTGGCGAAGGATTTGGTCGGCACCACGGTCAGCGCGCAAGGGATCTCGGCGAAATGCCCCTTCCACACATCGATGAAATCGGGGAAATCCTCGGTCTTCTCGATATAGACCTGGGCCTTGAGCGCCTGCGGCAATGACGAACCTGCCGCCGCCAGGGCCGGCGTCAGCCGGTCGCGGATCAGGAATTCGGTCTGCTTGCGGATCTCTGAGCCGCCCCAGCGGGCGTGATCCGGGACGTGGGCGCGCGGGTCTAGGGCGCGCTCGCCACCGCTCGCCATCTGCCCGGCGACAAAGACGAATTCGTCGCAGACCACGGCCGGCGCATAGCCCGACCAGCTCGGCGAGGTGACGCCCTCGGGCGCAACCCTGCGGATCGCCCGGCCCTCGCCCGGCACGACCGCGATCAGCGACGCCGAGATGCCGCTCGCGGCGGCAAAGCAGCGCTCCATGACCACCGAGGTGCTGGGTGGGATGTAATCGCCGAACTCGGCGCGGCGCGCCAGGTGGTACGGGTCGACCGCGGCCGGCGTCGGATAGTACTGGTCGAGCCGCACCCCGTTTGTAAGATCGGAGCCGAATTCGCGCAGCATCCCTTGCATCCGGCGCAGGATGAAATCGCCTTCACGCCGCCAGCGCGGCCGGCCGAAGGACGGAAACCCCGGCGGACCCGCCACCTCCTCGCCGAACCCGGCGGCAAAGTCGAACGCCTCGTGCCCGTTAAGAAAAATCCACGGCCCGGCCTTGACCGCGGCGGCGAAGGCGATCCCGCTGCCGACCAGGTCCGGCACCGCCCGCACCTCGATCGCCGACATCCTACCCCCTCGACCGTGACCGGGCCGTTTCCGTCCCCGGCAGCCTCGCGCCGCGAGACTGCCCCCGTCAAGCGGGGCCGCGTTTAACTCGGCATCCCGCGCCTCTAGAATGGCCGCCGGTGAACTTCAGCAAAGGAGCAGGTCGATGATCTTCGAGATGCGAACCTACCGCTTGCAGCCGGGATTGGTGCCCGAAGTCGAGAAGCGGTTTGGTGAGGCGCTGACCGACCGCGTCAAGGCGTCGCCGCTCGGCGCTTTCTTTCACACCGAGGTCGGGCCGCTGAACCAGATCATCCACATCTGGCCCTATGACGATTTGCAGCACCGCAGCCGGGTGCGCTCCCAGTCGATCCCGAACTGGCCGCCCAAGATCCAGGAATTCATCGTCGAGATGGAAAGCAAGGTCTTTAACGCGGCGCCGTTCTGCCCGCCCTTTACGCCGCGCCAGCACGGCAACCTTTACGAGATCCGGACCTATACGATGCTGCCGGGCGTCGCCGGGCAGGTGGTCGAGCGCTGGGCCGAGCGGATACCGGGGCGGGTCAAGCTGTCGCCGCTGGCGGCCGCCGGCCACACCGAGCTCGGGCCCTTGAACCAGTGGATCCACATCTGGGCCTACAAGGACGCCAACGAGCGCGCCCATATCCGTGAGGAGTCGCGCAAGGACGGCACTTGGCCGCCCAATACCCGCGGCATGTTCGTCAAGCAGGAAAACCAGCTCGTCGTGCCGGCATCGTTTTCGCCGCTGCGCTGAGCGGACTTGCCGTTGCGCTGAGACCGCCTCACCCTCCCGCTCCCCGCTCGCGGGGAGCGGGTTGGGGCGCGGAGCCGCTGCCGAAGAGGTTCAGAATATTGTCGAAGAGCCCGCCGGCGCCGCGCGGCGCTTCGGCCACGGCCCCAACCAGGGGCAAGGGCGCGCTCGGCAATGGCCGCACCGGCATCGACTTTGTCGCCGCCAGCATGAAGCGGCGCCAGGCCTGGGCCGGCAACGAACCGCCGGTCACCTTGTTCATCGGCTTGTTGTCGTCGTTGCCGAACCAGACGCCGGCCACGAGGTCGGCGGTATAGCCGATGAACCAGGCGTCGCGGTAGTCCTGCGTCGTGCCGGTCTTGCCGGCGGCCGGGCGCGGCAACGCTGCGCTCTTTCCGGTGCCGTGGGAGATAACCCCGCTCAGCATATCGTTCATCTCGCCGACGAATTCCGCGCTCGCGACGGTTCCCGGGCCGGAGCCGGCGCGGCGGAACACGATCTTGCCGGCGCTGTCGCGGATCTCGGCGATGCCGTAGGGCCACACCCCGGTCCCGCCATTGGCGAACGGCGCGTAGGCGGAGACGAGCTCCAAGAGATTTACCTCGTTGGTGCCGAGCGCCAGGCTCAGCTCCGGCGCCAGCGGCGAGGCGATGCCGAGCCGGTGCGCCACCGCGACGACCCGGCGGATGCCGGCGCGCTGCGCCACCTGCACGGAGATCGTGTTGATCGACTGGGCCAACCCTTCGGCCAGGGTCATCTCGCCCTGATATCGCTTGGTATAGTTGCGCGGCTGCCAGTTGCCGACCCGGACCGGGGCGTCGACAAAACGGTCCTCCGGCCGCAGCCCCGCTTCGAGACCGGCGAGGTAGACGAAGGGCTTGAACGCGGAGCCGGGCTGGCGTTGCGCCTGCGTCGCCCGGTTGAACTGGCTCTCGCCATAATCGAGCCCGCCGACCATGGCGCGCACCGCACCATCGGGCGACATCGCCACCAGCGCGCCTTCGCCGGCCATGGCCTTGGCGCCGTCGCGGGCAATCGTGTCGGCGACGGCGGTCTCGGCCTCGGCCTGGAGCCTGGTATCGAGCGTGGTCAGCACGGTCAGGTCGCGGCCGCTGCCGCCGGCGAAATCGGAGAGCCGCTCGGCGATCCAATCAGCGAAATAACGGGCGCCGGGCCTCGCGATCACGACGGCGCTGAGCGAGGTTTCTCCTTGGCCGGCAGCCCGCGCGTCGTTCGCGCCGATAAAGCCGGCCTCGACCATGTTGGCGAGGACCTGGGCCGCCCGCGCCGCCGTCCGGTCGCGGTCGCGGGTCGGATTGAACCGGGTCGGGGCCTTCAAGAGCCCGGCGATGACGGCGCATTCGTAGAGGTTCAATCCAGTCGCCGACTTGCCGAAATAACGGTGCGCGGCGGCGTCGACGCCATAGGCGCCGGCGCCGAGATAGACGCGGTTCAGATAGATTTCGAGAATCTGGTCCTTGGTAAAGCGGTGCTCGAGCCACAGCGCCAGCAGAGTCTCGCGGATCTTGCGGCCGAAGCTGCGCTCGGGGGTCAAGAACAAATTCTTGGCTAGCTGCTGGGTGATCGTACTGCCGCCCTGGACGACATGCCCGGCCGAGAAATTGGCGAAGGCGGCGCGGGCGAGGCCGAAGGGATCGACGCCGAAATGGCTGTAGAAGCGGCGGTCCTCGGTGGCGATCACCGCCTGCGGCAGACAGCGCGGCATTTCCTTCAAGGTCAGCGGCTGGCCGAACAAATCGCCGAGGGTGGCCAAGAGCGAGCCGTCGGCGGCGAGGATGGCGACGCTCGGGCGGCGCTCGCTCCTGGTCAATTGGCCGGTGTCGGGCAGGCTCAGCGCAAAATAGGTGAGCGCCCCGCCGCCGAGGATCGCCATCCACAACGCCAACAGGACGCCGAGCCTGACCAGCCCCGAGAGCATGCCCCGGCCCCTGCCGAACCCGTGCCGCGGCGGCGCGTCGCAGAGATCGCCGACCGGGGCGGCGGGCGGGAGTGGTGCGCTCGGCTGGGTCGGCGCGTAGCCTCGGCTCAGGCATCGACACCGATCATCGACATGGCACTTTTCCCCTCCCCTGTATCACCCACCGGTTCCCGCCTATCCCCCTGTGGTTTATTATCGGCGAACTGTGGCAACGGTTCGACAATTTCGATCGTGTTACAATCCCGGAACCGCTTGCGGCGGCCAATCGTTCTATCCAGGCGCGATGCGGAGGGCGGCGCTCGGGTGGGATCAAGCCAGGGGAAAGAAATGATGTCACGGATTGCGGCAATCGCACTTTTCATAGCGGTGGCGCCGGGTGCGGCCTGGGCGCAGGGGTCGACCAACCTCGCCGAGATCAATGCGTGCCTCTGCCTGCAGCAGGCGGTGGCGACGTTGTCGGCGGACATGTCGGGTAAAACTCAGACGCTCGACGCGGTGCGAAGGGAACTCGCAAACCTCGACGCGCAACTGGTCAGCGACCGGCCGCGGGTCGAGGTCAACAATCCCGATTCGGTCGGCCGCTACAAGGCGCTGCTCGAGCACCGCGACGACGTCTACCGGCAATCGGTCGGGTCGGTCGTTACCGACGCGGATCAAGCGGTCGCCCGCTACAACGCGCGGGTCAACGAATACAATGCCCGGTGCGCCAACCACCCGTTCGATTCACAAATGATGGCCGAGGTCCAGGCGCATCTCTCCTGCCCGCCGCTGCAGTAACGATAGTCAGCCGGCAGGCTCCGGATAGAGCGCCTCCGGCGCCACCAGCGGCTCGGCGATGACAGCCCAGCCGCCGTCGCGCCAGGCCCGGAAAAAGCAGCTGCGCCGCCCGGTATGGCAGGCCACACCCTGCTGGTCGACCAGCAGCAGCACCGCGTCGCCGTCGCAATCGAGATGCAGCTCGCGCAACAATTGCACCTGCCCCGAGGTCTCGCCCTTGCGCCACAGCCTTTCCCGCGAGCGCGACCAGTAGCAGGCGCGCCCCTCGGTCAGGGTGGCGCGCACCGCCTCGCGGTCCATCCACGCCAGCATCAGGACTTCGCCGGTGTCGTATTGCTGGGCGATCACCGGCACCAGCCCGTCAGGGCCGAATTTGATCAGGGCCAGCGCCCGCTCGATCGTGTCGTTCAATGCCGCCGCCCTTCCGCCGATTGCCGCGCCGCAATCCTCGGATTAGGGTGGCGCCGCGCGAAAAGCAATGCGAACAGGTCGGGGCGCCTCGTCACTTGGCTGACACGATCCTAGAGACCCGCGGCCTGACCAAGGAGTTCCGCGGTTTCACGGCGGTGCAGGGGGTGGACCTCGAAATCCGCCGCGGCACGATCCACGCCCTGATCGGCCCGAACGGCGCCGGCAAGACGACCGTCTTCAATCTATTGACAAAGTTTCTCGAACCCTCGGCCGGACAGATCCTCTTCAACAGCCGCGACATCACCGCCGCGCGGCCGGCCGAGATCGCGCGGCGTGGGATCGCCCGCTCGTTCCAGATCTCGGCCGTGTTCGCGCATCTGGGGGTGCGCGAGAATGTCCGCGTGGCCTTGCAGCGAAAGCTCGGCAATTCCTTCCACTTCTGGCGGTCTGGTCGGGTTTTGGACCGCCTCGACGCGCGGACCGAGGAATTGCTCGACGCGGTCGGCCTCGCCGGATTTGGCGAGGCTTTGGCGGTCGAGCTGCCCTATGGGCGAAAGCGCGCGCTCGAAATCGCCACCACCCTGGCGCTCGATCCCGAGTTGCTGCTGCTCGACGAGCCGATGGCGGGGCTCGGCCTGGAGGACATCGGCCGGATCTCGGCCTTGATCCGCAAGGTGTCGGCCGACCGCACCATCCTGATGGTGGAGCACAATTTGTCGGTGGTGGCCGATCTTTCCGACCGGATCACGGTCTTGACCCGCGGCCGCATCCTGGCCGAAGGCGATTACGCCGCCGTCTCGAACAATCCCGAGGTGGTCGAAGCCTATATGGGCACCGGCCATGCCTGAGCCGGCGCCGGCGCGCGAATTGCTGCGGGTCGAGGATCTGCATGCATGGTACGGCGAATTGCACATTTTGCACGGCATCAGCTTTGCCGTCGGCGAAGGCGAGGTGGTGACCTTGCTGGGCCGCAACGGCGCCGGCAAGACGACAACCCTGAAGGCGATCATGGGGATCGTGCCGCAGCGGCGAGGCTCGGTCGCCTTTCGCGGCGGCGAGCTCGTCGGCCTGCCGTCGAACCGGATCGCCCGGCGCGGCATCGCCTATTGCCCGGAGGAGCGGGGCATCTTTTCGAGCCTCGATGTCGAGGAAAACCTGCTGCTGCCGCCGGTGCTGCTGCCGGGGGGCATGAGTGTCGGCGAGATCTACGCGATCTTCCCCAACCTCGAAGAGCGGCGCCACAGCCAGGGCACCAAGCTTTCGGGCGGCGAGCAGCAGATGCTGGCGATCGGCCGCATCCTTCGGACCGGCGCCACCCTGTTGCTGCTCGACGAGCCGACCGAGGGCCTGGCGCCGGTCATCGTTCAGCAGATCGGCGGGGTCATCCGCACGCTGAAGCAGAAGGGCTTTACAATCCTTCTGGTCGAGCAGAATTTCCACTTTGCCGCGACCGTCGCCGACCGCCACTATGTCGTCGAGAACGGCCGCACCGTCGACATGATCCACAACGAGGAGCTGCCGCAGAACCTCGGCAAGCTGCAGCAATATCTCGGGGTGTGAGCAACTTTGCGAAAGGACATCAGATGAAGATCGCCGCCCTCGCCGTGCTCGCCGCCCTCTTGATGGCGGCCGCGCCGGCCCCCGCGCAGATCTCGGGCGACGTCGTCAAGCTCGGTGTCCTCACCGACATGTCGAGCCTATATGCCGATCTTTCCGGCCCGGGCTCGGTCGAGGCGGCGCGGATGGCGATCGCCGATTTCGGCGGCGCCGTCGACGGCAAGAAGATCGAGCTGATCAGCGCCGACCATCAGAACAAGCCGGATATCGGCTCGGCGATCGCCACCCAATGGTTTGACAACGACGGCGTCGACGCGATCGTCGACGTGCCGACCTCGAGCGTGGCGCTGGCGATCCAGGAGATCGCCCGCAACAAGAAAAAGGTGTTCCTGATCTCGGGTGCGGCCTCGTCGGACCTGACCGGCAAGGCCTGCTCGCCGACCTCGATCCACTGGACCTACGACACCGTGGCGCTGGCGAACGGCACCGGCGGCGCGGTGGTCAAGGCGGGCGGCGACACCTGGTTCTTCATCACCGCCGACTATGCCTTCGGCCATGCCCTCGAGCGCGACACGACAAGGGTCGTCGAGGCCGCCGGCGGCAAGGTGCTGGGCTCGGTCAACGTGCCGCTGAACAATGCCGATTTCTCGTCATTCCTTTTGCAGGCGCAATCCTCGAAGGCAAAGATCATCGGCCTCGCCAATGCCGGCGGCGACACGATCAACTCGATCAAGCAATCGGCCGAGTTCGGCATCGTCGCCGGTGGTCAGAAGCTCGCCGGGCTCCTCGTCTTCATTTCCGACATCCACAGCCTCGGACTTCAAACCGCGAACGGCCTGCAGCTGACCTCTGCCTTCTATTGGGACCAGAACGACGAGACCCGCGCCTGGTCCAAACGCTTTTTCGACAACATGAAACGTCAACCGACGATGGTGCAGGCGGGGGTCTATGGGGCGATCACGGACTATTTGAACGCGATCAAAAAAACCGCCAGCGACGACGGCCCGACCGTCGTCAAACAGATGAAGGCGACGCCGGTCAACGACTTCATGACCAAGAACGGCAAGATCCGCGAGGACGGCACCCTGGTCCGCGACATGTACCTGTTCGAGGTCAAGAAGCCCGCGGAATTGAAGGGCCCGTGGGATTATTACAAGCAGATCGCGGTGATCCCCGGCGAGGAGGCCTTCAAGCTCCCGGGTCCCAACCAATGCCCGCTGGTCAAGGGCTGAGCTTGCACTTCCGATCGACGCTCCTCTCATTAGACTAGAGCATGATCCTAAGAGTTTGAATCAAAATTATATTCCTACGCACTCGGTTTTGTGATTGAAGATGCAGGCTGGGGTTTGGGGGCCAGCATCGAATGGCAAGACCCTATTCACAGGATCTGCGCGATCGAGTGGTTGCGGCGGTGGCGGGCGGTCGAACGTGTCGGGCGGCGGCGGCGCTGTTTGGGGTCAGCGTCGCCAGCGCGGTGAAATGGTCGCAACGGTGGCGGGCCACCGGCAGCGCGGCAGCCATGCCGATGGGGGGACGGCGGCCGCTGCGGGTGATGGCCGCGCGCGAATGGCTGTTGGCACGGATTGCCGAAAAGCCGGATCTGACCTTGCGGGCGGTGATGGCCGAACTGGTCGAACGCGGCACGCCGGCGAACTATGGCGCGGTGTGGCGCTTCTTCAAGCACGAGGGCATCACCTTTAAAAAAAAGCCTGCACGCCAGCGAGCAGGACCGCGCCGACATCGCCCGTCGGCGCGCCCGCTGGAAGAGGCATCAGGGCCGGCTTGACCCCACGCGCCTGGTGTTCATCGACGAGACCTGGGCCAAGACCAACATGACCCGCCGGCACGGGCGCTGCAGCCGCGGCGCGCGGCTGGTCGCCAAGGTGCCGCGGCCGCTGGCGCACCCTGACCTTTCTGGCGGCGCTGCGCCATGACCGGATCACCGCGCCCTGCGTCATCGACGGGCCGATCAACGGCGCCACCTTTCGCGCCTATGTCGAGCAGTTCCTGCTGCCCACACTCAGCCCCGGGGACATCGTCGTCATCGACAATCTCGGCAGCCACAAGGGCAAGGCGGTGCGCCGCCTGGTCCGCAGCGCCGGCGCCACGCTGTTCTTCCTGCCGCGCTACTCGCCCGATCTCAATCCGATCGAGCAGCTCTTCGCCAAGCTCAAGACCCTGCTGCGCAAAACCGATCCGCGCACGATCGAGGCCACCTGGCACGGCATCGGCAGTCTTCTCGACCGCTTTACCCCAAAGCAATGCGCCAATTACCTCGCCAATGCCGGCTATGCTTCAACCTAACAGGATCATGCTCTAGTCTAAGGTTTCTGTGGAGGCCGTGACCCTTGGACCAGCGACGGAAGCGCTTCCGCAGCCTCGGGTTCGGCGTCGGGGTATGCGCGTTCATCGTCCGGGAGAAATCCCAGAAGGAAGTCGGCCGCCTTGCCTGCCTGCGACGCAGCACGGACGATGGCGCGGTTGTCCTCGCGCAGCACCTTCAGCCAGGAGGCAATGTAATAGGCATGACGTACCGTCGGCACGATGCCGAGCGACGCGCAGCAGAAGGCGGCGTTCATCTCGGCCACCAGTTCCTCGAAAGCGTATTTTCTTCGAGCCGAAGGAGCCGAAAAGATCGCGGTTCAGCCGGTGGGGTGCGCCGCTCGCCTGCCCAAGTTCGTGAACGGCGGTGCGATGCCAGTTGATCGGCACAAAATCGGCTTGCGGCGGGTGCACCGTAATCGCTCGGTGAGGAGCGCCTGCCGCTGATCGTCGCTTGGCGCGATGATCGGGGCATAGCGAGGACAGGAAGAGAAGTGTCCGCCAATGGATTGGTGGACACCAAGCGAAGCCCGAGCGCACCCAAGCGTCGGCGATGGTCTGCGGCGTTGAAGCGTCAGATCGTATCGGAGACGCAGGAGCCGCAGGCGTCGGTTTCGATGGTGGCGCGGCGCCATGACGTGAACGCCTACTAGCTGTTCAAGTGGAGACGGGAGATGGCGCCGAAGGCCACGTCTGGGGTGAGCGAGGGCGTTACCATGCTGCCGGTGGAGATCGCGCCGGAGCGCGCGGAACCGCGGCGGCGGGCGTGGCGATCTGATCAAACTGTTGTGGTGGGACGGCGACGGGCTGTGCCTGTTCGCCAAGCGGCTGGAGCGGGGACGGTTCGTGTGGCCGCGCGCCGAAGCGGGTGTGGCGGTGCTGACCCGGGCGCAATTGTCGATGCTGCTGGAGGGGATCGACTGGCGACAGCCGGTGCGCACCAGCCAACCGGAGCTGGCCGGCTGAGACTGCGGCAGTTTGACTTACCCCCTGGTTGAGCGGCGGCAAGCCTCGGCGATGTGCGATAATCGGGCCCGTGACGATCGCGCCCGAAGCCCTGCCCGACGAACCCGCCGCACTGAAGCGCATCATCGCAGCGATGGCCCAGGACGCGGTCAACGCCCAGGCCGAGATCGCCAAGCTGAAGTTCCAGCTGGCCCGCTACCGGCGGGCCGAGTTCGGGCGCTCGTCGGAGAAGCTGGCGCGCGAGGCAGAACTGCTCGAGCTGGCGCTCTACCGCCAGGCCGAGATTTATGCGCGCGAGGGGGTGATCCTGGAAACCTCGACCCTGTCAGGCTGGGTCGGGGCAACGGCGGCGCACCTCAAGCCGCTGTCGATGCGCTCGCCGCCGAAGTGATGGCTTCGGAGACCCTGCATGTCGACGACACGCCGGTGCCGGTGTTGGCGCCGGGCACCGGCAAGACCAAGACCGAGCGGCTGTGGGTCTATGTCCGCGATGAGCGGCCTTTCGCCGGTGGGCGGCCGCCGGCGGCGCTGTTCCGTTATTCGCAGGACCGCAAAAGCCTGCCCTCGCGAAAGCGGGGGGCGAGCATCCGCGGGCCCACCTGAAGGAGTTCGCCGGCGTCATCCATGCCGACGGTGCCGCCTGTCCTCGGGCCGGCCGTCGGCCGGACCCGTGGGCCGGGTTCAACGAGCTGTTCGCCGGCAACCGGATCACCGAAGCCGCGTGTTGGGCCCATGTCCGGCGCAAATTCTTCGATGTCCATGCCGCCACGGCCTCGCCGATCGCCAAGGAGGCGCTCGACCGTATCGGCCAGCTCTATGGCGTCGAGGAGACGATCAAAGGCCTGCCGCCCGAGCACCGGCGGCAAGAACGCCAACAGCGATCAAAGCCGGTCGCCGAGGCACTGGCAGCTTGGGCGGTCGAGACCACGCGCAAACTCTCGCGCAAATCCGAGCTCGCCGCCGCCTTCCGCTATATGCGCGGCCACCGCACCGCGCTCGGCCGCTGCTTCGACGACGGCCGCCTGGCGCTCGATAACAACCCGGCCGAGCGCGCAAGAACTATCTCTTCGCCGGCTCGCACGCCGGTGGTCACCGCGCCGCAGCCCTCTACTCGCTGATCGAGAGCGCCAAGCTCAACCGCCTCGATCCGCAGCACTACCTCGCCGACGTCCTCGCCCGCATCGCCGACCACCCCGCTCGGGCGATCGCCCAGCTGCTCCCCTGGAACTGGCAACCCGCCGGCCTCGAGCGCCCTGCCGCCTGACCTGGCGTCCTCCCCGAACGGCTACGACCCAACAGGCAGGCGGCCGAAATCGTCCGCAAGCTGGTCGACTTGTCCGAAGCGGCAGGAAAACCCTGTCGGTAAGCCTCTACGGCCGCCTGCTGGCATTCTGGCGATAGCGAAAAAGCAAAATGCCGCTCGATGAGAGCGGCGTTCCGGTGCAAGTAACGCTGGTTGCGGGGGTAGGATTTGAACCTACGACCTTCAGGTTATGAGCCTGACGAGCTACCGGGCTGCTCCACCCCGCGTCGTTCCGGCGGCCTGGGCCCCGGCCGGCGCGGGGGCGTTGCTCGACCAACGCCGCACTGCGTTCAACGCCGCACTGGGTTCGCCGGGTCTCGCAACGGTTATGAGCCTGACGAGCTACCGGGCTCTTCCACCCCGCGGCGGGCTGGCTGGTGTGGCGCCGGGCGGCGCGGCCCGGCCGGTGTGGCCAGGCGCGGCCGGGTCTGGATCGGGTTGCTGGGCGGGTGAGCGCGATGCGGGGGACGGGCGAGCCTGGCGGCGACCTACTCTTCCGCCGCTTCGTGCGGCAGTACCATCGGCGCTGAGGGTTTTCACGGCCGAGTTCGGGATGGGATCGGGTGCTTGGCCCCTCGCCATGGCCACCAGGCTGGCCCGGCCCCCTGGGGTTGTCCCGGGGGGTTGTCCCGGGGGTGTCCCGGGCGGTTGTCCGTTGGGGGTTGTGTGTGGGTCGAGGTGAAGAAGCGTCTTTGAGGCGGCCGCGGGCGGGTCTTGCCGCTGCACGCGGGCGGTTTTCCGGCGGGAACGAGCCCGCCATTTGCGGCGGAACGAGGGTTCCGCCGGGATCAAGCGCGTTCGAGCGATTAGTACCGGTCAGCTGCGCGGGTTGCCCCGCTTCCACCTCCGGCCTATCGACGTGGTGGTCTTCCACGGCTCTCGACGAGACCTGGTTTTGAGGAGGGTTTCCCGCTTAGATGCGTTCAGCGGTTATCCCGTCCGCACTTAGCTACCCGGCGCTGCGGCGGGCGCCACAACCGGTCCACCAGAGGTGCGTCCCTCCCGGTCCTCTCGTACTGGGGAGAGCGCCTCGCAAGTCTCGAACACCCACGGCAGATAGGGACCGAACTGTCTCACGACGTTCTAAACCCAGCTCACGTACCGCTTTAAATGGCGAACAGCCATACCCTTGGGACCTGCTCCAGCCCCAGGATGCGATGAGCCGACATCGAGGTGCCAAACGACGCCGTCGATATGGACTCTTGGGCGTCATCAGCCTGTTATCCCCGGCGTACCTTTTATCCGTTGAGCGATGGCCCTTCCACGCGGGACCACCGGATCACTATGGCCGACTTTCGTCTCTGCTCGAGCCGTCGCTCTCGCAGTCAGGCGGGCTTGTGCCATTGCACTCGACAGCTGATTTCCGACCAGCCTGAGCCCACCATCGCGCGCCTCCGTTACTCTTTGGGAGGCGACCGCCCCAGTCAAACTACCCGCCATGCAGGGTCCCGGACCGGGGTTCACCGGCCGCGGTTAGATGTCAGAGACCATGAGAGCGGTATTTCAAGGTTGCCTCCACCCCAACTGGCGCCAGGGCTTCCAAGGCTCCCGCCTATCCTACACACACAATCCCTAACACCACTGCAAAGCTGTAGTAAAGGTGCACGGGGTCTTTCCGTCTGACCGCGGGGACTCCGCATCTTCACGGAGAATTCAATTTCGCTGAGCCGGTGTTGGAGACAGCGGGGAAGTCGTTACGCCATTCGTGCAGGTCGGAACTTACCCGACAAGGAATTTCGCTACCTTAGGACCGTTATAGTTACGGCCGCCGTTTACCGGGGCTTCGATTCGGAGCTTGCACCCCTCCTCTTAACCTTCCGGCACCGGGCAGGCGTCAGACCCTATACGTCGTCTTGCGACTTCGCAGAGCCCTGTGTTTTTAGTAAACAGTCGCCACCCCCAACTCTGTGCCCCCCACCCCTGGTTGCCCAAGGGCGGGGCCCCCTTCTCCCGAAGTTACGGGGGCATTTTGCCGAGTTCCTTCAACACCGTTCTCTCAAGCGCCTGGGTATCCTCTACCAATCCACCTGTGTCGGTTTGGGGTACGGTCTATGCGCCGGCGCTGTTTCCCGGAAGTCCCAGGCCGCCCCCTCAATCCAGTAAGAGAGAACGGCTTTCGGCCTTCGTCGCGCCCCGGCAGGCTGGGGAATATTAACCCCATTCCCATCGGCTACGGCTCTCGCCCTCGCCTTAGGGGCCGGCTAACCCTGCGCGGATTAACCTTGCGCAGGAACCCTTGGATTTTCGGCGACAGCGTTTCTCACGCTGTTGATCGCTACTCATGTCAGCATTCTCGCTTCCGATGCCTCCACAACCGCTCGCGCGATTGCTTCAAGGGCCTACGGAACGCTCCGCTACCGCGGGCGCGCCTTGCGGCGCGCCCACCCGCAGCTTCGGTGCGCGGCTTGAGCCCCGTTACATTTTCGGCGCCGGACGGCTTGATAGACCAGTGAGCTATTACGCTTTCTTTAAAGGATGGCTGCTTCTAAGCCAACCTCCTGGTTGTCTTGGCCTTCCAACATCCTTTCCCACTTAGCCGCGACTGGGGGACCTTAGCTGGCGGTCTGGGCTGTTCCCCTCTCGACGACGGACCTTAGCACCCGCCGTCTGGCTGCCGACCTGTGCTCGCCGGTATTCGGAGTTTGGTTAGGTTTGGTAAGGCTCGCGCCCCCCTAGCCCATCCAGTGCTCTACCCCCGGCGGCAATAGCCGACGCTCTACCTCAATAGATTTCGCGGAGAACCAGCTATTTCCGGGTTTGATTGGCCTTTCACCCCTAGCCACAAGTCATCCCCTACTTTTGCAACAGTAGTGGGTTCGGTCCTCCAGTGCGTGTCACCGCACCTTCAACCTGCCCATGGCTAGATCACCCGGTTTCGGGTCTGATCCCAGTAACTAAAGCGCCCTATTCAGACTCGCTTTCGCTGCGCCTACGCCTAACGGCTTAAGCTCGCTACTAAGACCAACTCGCTGACCCATTATACAAAAGGTACGCCGTCACTCAGAGATCAGATGTCAGAGATCAGATGTCGGATTCACATCCGATCTCTGATCTCTGGTTCTGACCTCTGCAGCTCCGACTGCTTGTAGGCATCCGGTTTCAGGAACTGTTTCACTCCCCTCGTCGGGGTGCTTTTCACCTTTCCCTCACGGTACTGGTGCACTATCGGTCACTGAGGAGTATTTAGGCTTGGAGGGTGGTCCCCCCATCTTCAGACAGGATGGCTCGTGTCCCGCCCTACTCGAGGACATGGGTCCCGGTTTCCCGTACGGGGCTGTCACCCGCTGCGGCCCGCCTTTCCAGACGCTTCCGGTACCAAAGACCCATGCCACTGGCCTGTTCCGCGTTCGCTCGCCACTACTGACGGAATCTCAAGGCGTTGCTCGCGCAACGCCAGTGTTGATGTCTGTTCCTCCGGCTACTGAGATGTTTCAGTTCGCCGGGTTCGCCTCCCGCGCCTATGGATTCAGCACGGGATACCCGTTGCCGGGTGGGTTGCCCCATTCGGAGATCCCGGGATCAACGATCGCTCGCATCTCCCCCGGGCTTTTCGCAGCGTGCCACGTCCTTCATCGCCTCTCAGTGCCAAGGCATCCACCAGATGCCCTTGATTCGCGCTTGAACCCCGGCCTTCCCCTTGTCGCCAAGGACAAGACCGCGGAAAACCGCCGCGCACAGGGCCAAGACCCCCCAGGGGGATCCCCAGGGACATGGTCCCGGGGGCCAGACCCCAAAGGGCCAGACCCCGGCATTGGGCGCAACCTTGGCTGCGCCCGCGCGGCGACCTCGCATGAAGACACTTCTCGGGCAGTCCACGCACAGGCCATCGCCTGCGCCGGGGCTGCCCGCCTCGGTCACACACAATCTCTCTTCACCCGTCAATCAACCCCCGCCCCGCAGCGGCCCCCGACCTTCGCCCTGGGCCGCCCGCGACACGAAACCGTCTTCCCCGAGCCTCGTAGCGCCCGCCTCCCGGCGGCGCACCGCCGGCCGGCAAAGTGCGGCTTCGCCGGTGGCCGCAACCGCGTTGCCCGCGTGGTGGAGGTGCCGCTGGTGGAGGTGCCGCTGGTGGAGGTGCCTGGTGGAGGGCGCTGGTGGAGGTGAACGGGATCGAACCGATGACCTCCTGCTTGCAAAGCAGGCGCTCTCCCAACTGAGCTACACCCCCTCTCAAGGACCAGGCGTCAGGAACCAGGAACATCCTGATCCCCGATCCCTGGATGGTGGGCCAGGGAGGATTTGAACCTCCGACCTCACGCTTATCAAGCGCGCGCTCTAACCAGCTGAGCTACTAGCCCCCAAGACC
>CAWAFE010000007.1:0-95000 GCA_963781215.1 uncultured Alphaproteobacteria bacterium | reverse complement strand
GGATGGTTTCGGGTGTAGACCCAGTTGCCGCCGCGCTCGGCGATCCGGGCCGCGCGGACCCGGCGCAGATGCTCGAGATCGTCGATGCCGACCGCGAGCTTCAAAAGATGCAGCGGCATTGCGTCAGGCGCCGCCACCCTCCGACGCGGCGAGGGCGATCAGCTCCGCTCCCTCCTCGACCAGATCGCCGACGGCATAACGCACCTGCTCGACGGTGCCGTCGGCCGGGGCAGTCACTGTGTGCTCCATCTTCATCGCCTCGATGATCATCAACGGCTCGCCGCGTCGCACCTTGGCGCCGGGCTCGACCAGGAGCCGGGTCACCCGCCCCGGCATCGGCGCGGTCAGCCGCCCGCCGCCGGGATCCTCGCCAGCGCGCGCCGCGAGCGGGTCGATCTCGGCGAGCTGCCAGCTCTCGCCGTCGAGAAAGACCGCGGTCTCGGCCGCGTGGTCGAGCACGATGATACGGCCTCGGACACCGTCGAGGGTGACCGCGAGGGTCCCGTCCGGCTGCCGTTCGCCTTTCGCGACGAGCTCGCGGCCGTCGAGCTGCAACAGCCACTCATCCGTGTGGGCGGTGGCCGAGAGGGTTCGTTCCTCGGCGCCGTCGCGAAAGACCAGCTCGTGAGGACTCCGGCCGCCGGGGCACCAGCCGTCGATCCGCGCCCAGGGCGAGAACGGATCGCCCGAGCCGGCCGCGCCGGCATGGGCCGCCGCCGCGCGCGCCAGCAGCCGGCCGAGTGCGGCGGCGGCGATCGCCTCGTCGGGCGCCGGCTGCCGCGGCGGTAGCAATGCCGCGCGGTGGCGCTCGATAAAGCCGGTGTCGATTTCGGCTGCGGCAAACTCAGCGCTCGCCGCGACCCGCGCCAGAAAGCCGAGATTGGTAGCAACCCCGAGCACCGCCGTTCCAGCCAAGGCGCGGCGCAGCCGGGTAAGGGCCGCCCGCCGGTCCTCGCCCCAGGCGACGATCTTGGCGAGCATCGGGTCGTAGAAGGGCGTGACCCGGTCGCCTTGCCGCACCCCGGTGTCGACCCGGGCGATGTCCGGCGGCGGAAATCTGAGCCCGTCCAGTGTCCCCGTCTGCGGCAGAAACCCGCGGTCCGGATCCTCGGCGTAGAGCCTCGCCTCGATCGCATGCCCGGACAGGACGACGTCCTTCTGGCGCAGCGGCAGCTGCTCGCCGGCGGCCACCCGCAATTGCCATTCGACAAGGTCGAGCCCGGTCACCGCCTCGGTCACCGGATGCTCGACCTGGAGACGCGTATTCATTTCGATGAAATAGAATTCGCCGGCCTCGGAAATGAACTCGACGGTGCCGGCGCCGACATAACCGACCGCGCGGGCGGCGGTGACGGCGGCCTTGCCCATCGCCCGGCGCTGCTCGTCGTCGAGCCCGGGTGCCGGCGCCTCCTCGACGACCTTCTGGTGGCGGCGCTGGATCGAGCAGTCGCGCTCGCCGAGATGGATCGCGGTGCCGTGCCGGTCGGCGAAGACTTGTATTTCGATGTGCCGCGGCCGGGTCAGGTATTTCTCGATCAGCACCCGGTCGTCGCCGAAGGCAGCGGCGGATTCCCGTTTCGCCCCTTCGAGCGCCGGGGCGAATTCGGCGGCACCGGTCACGATCCGCATGCCGCGGCCGCCGCCGCCCGCCGAAGCCTTGATCAGCACCGGAAAGCCGATCCGCCCGGCCTCGTCGGCGAGGCGGCCCGGATCCTGGTCGTCGCCGTGATAGCCCGGCACCAGCGGCACTCCATGCCGCGCCATCAGCGCCTTGGCCGCGGCTTTCGACCCCATCGCCCGGATCGCCGCCGCGGGCGGGCCGATGAAGGCGAAGCCGGCCGCTACGCAAGCCTCGGCAAATTCGGCGTTCTCCGACAAAAAGCCGTAGCCCGGATGCACCGCCTGCGCGCCGCTCGCGCGCGCCGCCCCAATGATCGCCGCGATATTTAGATAGCTCTGCCGCGCCGGGGCCGGGCCGATCGGCCAGGCTTCGTGGGCCTGCTCGACATGGAGCGCCTCACGGTCGGCCTCGGAATAGACTGCGACCGTTACGATCCCGAGCCGGCGCGCGGTGCGGATCACCCGGCAGGCGATCTCGCCGCGGTTGGCAATCAGCAACTTGGTGAACAACGCTTACATCCGGAAGACGCCGAACCGGGTCGGCTCTATCGGTGCATTGAGGCTGGCGGAAATCGCCAGCGCCAAGGTCATGCGCGTGTCGGCCGGGTCGATGACCCCGTCGTCCCACAGCCGGGCGCTCGCGTAATAGGGGTGGCCCTGGGTCTCGTACTGGGCGCGGATCGGCGTCTTGAAGTCTTCTTCCGCGGCGGCGGGCCAGTCCTCTCCGCGCGTCGCCATGCCGTCGCGGCGCACCTGCGCCAGCACCGAGGCCGCCTGTTCGCCGCCCATGACCGAGATCCGCGCATTGGGCCACATCCACAAGAACCGCGGGCCGTAGGCGCGGCCGCACATGCCGTAATTGCCGGCGCCAAAGCTGCCGCCGATGATCAGGGTGAATTTCGGCACCGCCGCGGTCGCAACCGCGGTCACCATCTTGGCCCCGTCCTTGGCGATGCCGCCCGCCTCGTATTTGCGCCCGACCATGAACCCGGTGATGTTCTGCAGGAAGACGAGCGGGATGCCCCGCTGCGCGCACAGCTCGATGAAATGGGCCGCCTTCAAGGCGCTTTCGGAGAAGAGGATGCCGTTGTTGGCGAGGATCCCGACGGGATAGCCCCAGATCCTGGCAAAGCCGCAGACCAATGTCTGGCCGTAGAGCCGCTTGAACTCGTCGAGCTCGCTGCCGTCGACAAGGCGGGCGATCACCTCGCGCACGTCGTAGGGCTGGCGAATGTCGGCGGGGATGATGCCCCGGATCTCGTCCACCGGGTAGAGCGGCTCGCGCGGCGGCGCGAGATCGAGTGCTACGGTCTTCACCCGATTGAGATTGCCGACGATCTGGCGCGCGAGGCCCAGCGCGTGGTGGTCGTCCAACGCGTAATGGTCGGTGACGCCGGAGACCCGGCTATGCACCTCCGCCCCGCCCAATTCCTCGGCGGTGACGACCTCGCCGGTGGCGGCCTTCACCAGAGGCGGGCCGGCGAGAAAGATCGTCCCTTGCCCCTTGACGATGATCGATTCGTCCGACATCGCCGGCACATAGGCGCCGCCCGCCGTGCACGAGCCCATGACGATCGCGATCTGCGGGATGCCGGCGGAGGACAGCCGCGCCTGATTATAAAAGATGCGGCCGAAATGGTCGCGGTCGGGAAAGACTTCGTCCTGCGTCGGCAAAAAGGCGCCACCGGAATCGACCAGATACAAGCAGGGCAGCCGGTTCTCGCCGGCGATCTCCTGGGCGCGCAGGTGCTTTTTGACGGTGATCGGAAAATAGGTGCCGCCCTTGACCGTCGCGTCGTTGGCGACGACGACGCATTCGCGCCCCTTGATCCGCCCGATCCCGGTGATGATCCCGGCCGCTGGCACCTCGCCGTCATACATGCCGAAGGCGGCGAGAGGCGACAATTCGAGAAACGGCGAGCCCGGGTCGAGGAGTGCCCGCACCCGCTCGCGCGGCAGCAATTTGCCGCGCCCCAGATGCCGGCGGCGCGCCGCCTCTCCACCGCCTTCGCGAATCCGCACCATCTTCTCGCGCAAATCGGCGACCAGCCCCTGCATTGATGCAGCGTTGGCACGGAACGCGTCGGAGCGAGGATCGAGAGCGGTCGGCAGCACGGTCATGGCGCCGGCACCTTATACGCCGCCTCGGGCTACTCCGGCGAGCGCTCGTCCTCGGCCGGCCTCTCGCCCGGCACCCGCTCGCGCGGGCCGGCAAAGGCGGTCACAACGCCGTGCAGGGTGCGCAATTCCTGCTCGGTGCATTGGGCGCGCTGGAAGAGGCTGCGCAAATTGCGAACCATGCTCGGGCGGCTGTCGCGGTTACGCAGAAAGCCGTTCCTGACGAGCTCCTCCTCGAGGTGCTCGAAAAAGTTCAACAGCTCCGCCTTGGTCCCCGGCCGGCTGCCGCCGCGGCGCAACATCTCCGGCACCGCCGTCGTATCTAAGGTGAACCATTCGTAGCCGACGAGCAGCACGGCCTGGGCGAGGTTCAAGGACGAGAAGCCAGGGTTGAGCGGCACCGTCAGCACCGTGTCGGCCAGCGTCAGATCGTCGTTCAACAACCCGGTGCGCTCCGGCCCGAACAGGACCCCGCAGGGCTCGCCCGCCGCCAGATGGGCGCGCATCTCGCCCGCCGCCTGGCGCGGCGTCACCTCGCGCCGGACCATGCCTCGGTCGCGCGCGGTGGCGGCATAGACATGCATGAGATCGGCGATCGCCGCGGCGATGCTCGGGTAGAGCCGGGCTTCGTCGAGCACGCTGTTGGCGCCGCTCGCCGCCGCGATCGCCTTTTTTGACGGCCAGCCGTCGCGCGGCCGCACCAGCCGCAGATCGTCGAGCGCGCAATTCATCATCGCCCGCGCCGTGGTGCCGATGTTCTCGCCGAGCTGCGGCTCGACCAGGATGATCGCCGGCCCGCACGCCGCCGCCTGCCGCCGGTGATCGGTCCCGGCCACCCTCAATCCTTGCGCCACCAGGTCGTGGCGCCATCGGGGCGGTCTTCGAGGATGATCCCCTCGGCCGCTAGACTCGCGCGAACCCGATCGGCCTCCGCAAAGCGACGCTGCCGCCGCGCCGCCGCCCTCGCCGCGATCAGCGCTTCGATCCGCCGCGCGTCGGCCATCTCGCTGCCTTGCAGCCAGTCGAGCGGGTTCTTCTCGAGGACGCCCATCAGCCGGCCGCCCTCTTCGAGCGCGCGCTGCATCGCCGAGCGGGCAGCATCCGAGGTCGTCCGGTTGATCGCGCCGGTCAGCTCGTGCATTCGGGTCAAGGCGAGTGGCGTGTTCAGATCGTCTTCGAGCGCGTCCCTGCACCGGCCGCAGCGCCTCGGCGGCCTCGCCCGCCCGCTCGAAGATCGGGTCGCGTGACAGGGTCAACGCACGATAAAAACGGTCGAGGCTCTGCCTCGCCTGGCGCAATTTTTCGTCGGTCCAATCGAGCGGGTCGCGGTAATGGCTGCCTAGCAGTGCCAACCGGATCGCCTCGCCCGGCGCCTCGTCGAGCAGCTCGCGCGCGGTCAGGAAGTTCCCCAGCGACTTCGACATCTTGGTGCTGTCGACACTGAGAAACCCGTTGTGCACCCAATAGATCGCGAACGGGCGGCCCTCATGCGCGCACCTGCTCTGCGCGATCTCGTTCTCATGATGCGGAAAGATCAAATCGAGGCCGCCGCCATGGATGTCGAAGGTCTCACCAAGATGCGCGGCACTCATCGCCGAACATTCGATGTGCCAGCCCGGCCGGCCGCGCCCCCAGGGGCTGTCCCAGCCGGGCGTGCCAGTCATCGGACGGCTTCCACAGCACGAAATCGGCGGGGTCGCGCTTGTAGGGCGCCACTTCAACGCGGGCGCCGGCGATCATCTCGTCGCGGCTGCGCCGCGAAAGCCGGCCGTAATCCGGATCGGAGCTGACCGCGAACAGGACATGGCCATCTGCCTCGTAGGCGTGGCCCGAAGCGATCAGCTTTTCGATCATCGCGATCATCTGCGGGACGTGGCCGGTCGCCCGCGGCTCGACATCAGGCGGCAGCACATTGAGCGCCGCCATGTCCTCCTGAAAGGCCGCGATCGTCCGAGCGGTCAAGGCCGCGATCGGCTCGCCGTTGTCACGAGCGGCGGCATTGATCTTGTCCTCGACGTCGGTGATGTTGCGGACATAGCGCACATGCCCGCGGCCATACGTCTCACGGAGCACCCGGTAGAGCACGTCAAACACGACAAAGGCGCGGGCGTTGCCGATATGCGCGCGATCGTAGACCGTCGGCCCGCAGACATACATGCGCACGTTCTGCCGATCGATCGGCTCGAACACCTCCTTGCGGCGCGTCAGCGAATTATAAAGAGTGAGCGGCATGGCAATCCGGGTACCAGATTGCACGGGTCCGGTCCATCAGCTCGACGATTGCCGACCTATCTTCCTTGTCGCTGCGCCCCGTTCTGGTTTAAATTTCAGGCCAGCTTGGATATAGGGTAGAAGCGGCGATGATCACCGTCGGGGCATTCGAGGCCAAGACCCACCTGTCGGCGCTGCTCGACCGGGTCGCCGCGGGCGAGGAAGTGGTCATCACCAAGCATGGTAGGCCGGCCGCTCGGCTCCTCGCAGCGCATCATGTCGATCGGGCGCGGGCCAAGGACGCCTTCGATAAGCTGAAGGCGCTGCGCAAGGGCACCACGCTCGGCGGCCTTTCCTGGAAGGAGCTGCGAGACGAGGGGCGTCGGTGAGCGCAGTTGTCGTTGACTCGTCGATCGCGCTCACCTGGTGCTTCGAGGACGAGGCTTCCGCGGAGACCGACAGGTTGTTCGAGCGGGTTCGCGACGATGGCGCGATTGTCCCCGCGCTTTGGCACCTGGAGTTGAGCAACGTTCTCCTCCGGGCCGAAAAGCGCGGCCGGATCAGCCGCGCCGACGCCGCCACCCGGCTCGGGCTGATCGCCGATTTGCCGATCTCGGTCGACCAGGAAACCACCGCACGAGCCTGGCGCGAGACCCTGTCGCTGGCGCGCGAGGAGAAGCTGACCACTTACGAGGCGGCCTATCTCGAGCTCGCCCTTCGCCGAGGCCTGCCGCTGATGACTCGAGACGGCGAGCTCGCCGGCGCGGCGAAGCGGCTCGGTATTGCCGTTTTTCCCTGATTTTGTGGAAGCGTCGTTTCGGGCATGGCCGCCCGGCGCGCGCCAAGGAGAAAGCGATGAAATTCGGCATATTCTATGAGCTGCAATTGCCGCGCCCATGGGAGCCCGAGGGCGAGCTCAATCTCTACCACAACGCGCTCGACCAGCTCGAACTGGCCGACCATCTCGGCTATGACTATGCCTGGGAGGTTGAGCACCATTTCCTCGAAGAGTATTCGCACTCGCCGGCGCCCGAGGTGTTCCTCGGTGCGGCGAGCCAGCGCACCAGACAGATCCGCCTGGCGCACGGCATCATGCAGCTGACCACCTCGCCGCCCGCGCGAGTTGCGGAGCGGATCGCGGCGCTCGACCTCCTCAGCCGCGGCCGGGTCGAGTTCGGCATGGGCGAGAGCGCCAGCATCACCGAGCTCGAACCCTTCGGCCGCAGCTTCGACGAGAAACGTGCGGTGTGGGAGGACGCGGTGCGCGCGGTCATCCCGATGTTCAAGGACGGCGGCTGCGAGTATCACGGCCCCTATTTCGACTTTCCGCTGCGCAACGTCGTGCCAAAGCCCATCCAGAAGCCACACCCGCCGTTGTGGTGCGCCTGCTCGCAATTGGAGACGATCGAGATGGCCGGGCGCCGCGGCCTGGGTGCCCTCGCGTTTCAGTTTCTCAGCGCCGAGGCGGCGCATGCCTGGGTGCACGCCTATTACAACGCCTTTACGAAGCGCCTCGACAAGCTCGCCGATTACCAGACCAACCCGAACCTCGCGCTGACCAGCTATTTCATGTGCGCCGGGACCGACGAGGAGGCGCGCCGCCGTGCCGACGGCATCCCCTTCTTCCAGTTTGCGCTGCGCTTCTACGGCCTGAGCCCGAACCGCAAGCGGCCTGAGCCCGGTACCGTCAACCTCTGGGACGAGTACGAGAAGTGGAAGCGAGAGAACCCCGACGGCCTCGCCCGGGCCCTGTCGGGTGGGCTGATCGGCTCGCCTGAGACGATCCGGCGCAAATTGCGCCGCTTCGAGACCTCCCATATTGACCAGGTGATCTTTCTGAACCAGGCCGGCAAGAACCGGCACGAGCACATCTGCGAGAGCCTCGAACTCTTCGCGCGCGAGGTGATGCCCGAGTTTCATGCCCGCGAGCCCGAGCAGCAGGCTTGGAAGGAGCGGGTTCTGCGCGGCGAGATCGAGCTCGACGAGATCGACACCGCCCCCTACCGCGACCGCTACGGCCCGAATACGGTGCAGATCACCCGCCCGCAGGCCGCGGACTAAGGAAAGGAGCGGAACCCTACGGGAGAGTTTCCGACCCGGTGTAGCGGCGCCAGGCGCTCATCTGCACAGCCGAGGTCAGGCAGTGGACGACGACGGGCCGGGTCTTGACCGCAAAGGCGCGGGCGATGCCGTCCTCAACCTCCGCCTCGCTCCTGATCGTGATCCCCTCGGCGCCGAACGAGCGGCCCCATTGCGCGAAATCAGGATTGGTCAGCCGGGTTCCGGCCATAAACGGGCGGTCCGGATAGCGCACATATGAGTGCATGCCGATCGTGCCATACATGCCGTTATCGGAGATGATCATGATCGGCGCGGCGCCGTATTGGCAGGCGGTGGCGATCTCGTTCCCCGTCATCAAGACGCCGCCGTCGCCGAGGAAGGCCACGACCTGTGTGTTCGGCCGCCGCAGCGCCGCCGCCACCGCCATCGGCATGCCGGAGCCCATCGCGCCCACCACCGAAGACAGGAACACCTGCCCCTGGCGGAAGCCGATATAGCGGTGGACAAAGCTGCTGAAATTGCCGGCGTCGGTCGTGACCGTGGCGTCGGCGGCGAGATGCTTGTCGACCTCGCAGACGATCGCGGCGAAGTTGACACCGTCGCCGGTCGGCTCCCACTCCTTGGCCAATAATTTGCGGTGGATCGCATTGAGCCCGCCGACCCAGCGGCGCCGTTTCTCGCCATCGCCGGGGGCGCCGCGCCGCAATAGCGCCTTGACGACCTCATGCGGGTTGCAGGGCAAGCCGAGATCAGGACGCCACACCCGGCCGACTTCGTCCGGGTCGGGCCAAACATGGACAAACGGCAATTGCGGTTGCGGCGCAGTCGGGAAGGTGTAGGACTGGCTGACCGTGTCGGTCATGCGCTCGCCCAGCGCCACCATCAGATCGGCCCGCTTCATCTCGCCGATCAGCGCCGGCGGCACCCGGATGCCCATATAGCCGCCGAAATTGGGATGGCCCGCGTCGAACAATTGCGGCCGGCGGTGGGTCGGGCAGATCGGCAATACCCATTCCTCGGCCAATCGGTTGAGGTCGGCGAAGACCGCGTTGTCGTGCACCGCATCAGCCATCAGCGCGCCGCCGACCAAGACCAGGGGTCGCTCCGCCGCGGCCAGCATCAGCGCCAGCCGGTCGAGGTCGTTGGGCCGCGGCGCCGAGACGATGCGCGGCCGAGGCCGGTCGATTTCGGCCTCGGTCTTCTCGTCGAAGATGTCTTCCGGCAGAATCACCGCGACCGGACCGGGGGTGCCGCTTTGCGCCAGATGAAAGGCGCGCGCAACCGCCTCGGACGCCTGCTCCGGCTCGTTAACCTCGATCACTTGTTTGGTCACATCAGCAAGTAGGCGCGAGTAGTTCTGCTCCTGCAAGGCCAGCCGGCCAAAATCCTTGCGCTCGACCTGCCCGACCAGCATCACCACCGGGGTCGCGTCGTGATAGGCCGAATGCAGCGCGACCATCGCGTTCGACAGACCCGGCCCGCGCGACACCATCGCCACCCCGGCGCGGTCGCGCAGCCTGCCGTCGGCCACCGCCATATAGCCGGCCCCGCCCTCGTGGCGGCAGACGACGACGCGGATCGAGTTCTTCTCGATCAGCGCGCTGGTCAGCCCGACATAGCTCTCGCCCGGCACGCAATAGACTTGATCGACGTCATGCGCTTCGAGGCTTTCCGCCAGCAGGCGAGCGACGGTTCGGGTCATCGATCGAGAGCCCTTTCGGTGCAGGTGCGGTTGCGGGAAGGGATGGTGCCCCGGGTCGGATTCGAACTGACGGCCTACCGCTTACGAAGCGGTTGCTCTACCGCTGAGCTACCGGGGCGATTGAGGAACTCTAATCTCTCCTCCGCCCCCTGCCAAGGGTCCGGGCGGCAACAGGGTCCGGGCGGCAGGCCGCCCGTCGCTCTCGCCGGGTCATTCCTCGTCACTCTCGAAGGCGCTTTTGTGCCGATGCCGCAGCAGCAGGCGCGCCAGGCCGTCGAGCACCAGGTAGATGACGATGCCGGCCCCGACAGCAGGAATAGCGCGGCGAACGGGCAGGGTATCGCCAGCCGGTAGCCGGCTTCGAGAGTGCGGAAGGCGAGCCCGGTCTCCACACCCCCGGTGCCGGCGACGAACTCGGCGACGACGGCGCCGATCAGCGCCAGCCCGCCGCCCGGCGAGAAAATAGGCCAACGCCGTCGGGAATTTTGGATAGCGCACGACCTGCACTTGCCAACAGGGTGCGATCGGCGCTGTTCAGCCCGACCGTGATGTTCGAGACGATCGGGAAGAAGGCGACGATCCAGGCGCAGACGAGGAGCACCAAAAACGGCTGGCGCACCCAGATGATGATCAAGGGCGCGATCGCGACGACCGGCGTCACCTGCAGAATGACCGCGTCCGGAAAGAGGCTCAGCTCGAGCAAGCGCGACAGCGAGAACAACAGAGCGATCGCGCCGCCGAGGATGGCCGCCGCGGCGAGCGCCGCCAGGGTGATCCGCAACGTCACCATGAGCGAGCCCATCAGGCTCTGCCCGTCGGCCATGAGCGTCTTGGCGATCAGCATCGGGCCGGGCAGGATGTAGGGCGGGATATGCTCGATCCGGACCGTCGCTTCCCAAAGCGCCAGCAGCACGACGTCGACCAGCACCGGCGCCGCCGCCCGCCACCACCGCACCGGCCGCATCGCGCTCCCTGCGATTTCCGTCGACATTCCGCTTATGGTATCGGCCGGCCCGACATTTGAGGAGCTGGAAGCTGTGCCGCGCGTCCTTACCGCTCGCTTCATGCACGAGACCAACACTTTCAGTCGCGTGCCGACCGACATGGCGCTGATCCGTCGCCGTGACTTTCACCTGGAGAACGAAATCCCCGCGGTCTTTCGCGGCACCCGCTCGGCCTTTGGCGCGACCTTCGAGGCGGCCGACAGATACGGCTGGAGCCTGGTGCACCCGGTCTCGGCCAACCCCAACCCGTCGGGCATCGTCACCGACGACGCGTTTGAGACGATTGCCGGCATGATCCTCGGCGCGGTCGAAACGAAGGGCCCGATCGACGGCGTACTGCTGCATTTGCACGGCGCAATGGTCGCCGACCGCCATGAGGACGCCGAGGGCGAGCTGCTCGCGCGGCTGCGCCACCTGGTCGGCCCCGATATCCCGATCATCGTCACCCTCGACCTGCACGCCAACGTCACGCAGCGGATGGCCAACAATGCGAATGCGCTGATTGCCTACCGCACCTACCCGCATATCGACCAGCACGAGCGCGCCTGGCAGGGCGCCGAATTGCTGGAACGGGCGATGCGCGGCGAGGTTCGCCCGGTGACCGTGATCGCCCGCCGGCCGATGCTGCACGGCCTCGACTGGGGCCGCACTCAGCGCGGGCCGATGGCCGAGCTGATCGCCCGCGGCGACGCGCTCGAAGCCGGTGGCGAGGCCTTGGCAGTCAGCATCTGCGCCGGCTTTGCGCTCGCCAACATCCACGACGTTGGACCATCCGTGACGGTTACAGTGGACGGCGATACGACGCGGGCCACGGCAATTGCCGAAGAGTTCATGGATTACGCCTGGGCGACACGCGATTTCACGACGGTCCACATGCTGACAGTGGCCGAAGCGGTTGCTCTCGTCCGAGAGGGAAAACCCGGCGACAGGCCGCTCGTCGTCGCCGACTTTACCGACAACCCGGGAGGCGGCGGCTATGGCGACGCGACCGCCTTTCTAAAGGGTCTCGTCGACGGCGGCGTCGAGCGCGCCGCCTTCCACGCGATCTGCGATCCGGAGGCGGTGCAAGCGGGGATCCGCGCCGGGGTTGGCGCGCGGACCACCCTCACCATCGGCGGCAAAACCGACCCGGCGATGGGCGGCGGCCCGCTCGCGCTCGACGGCGAGGTCGTGTGCCTGACCAACGGCAAGTTCATCGCCTGGGGGCCGATGGGCGGCGGCGTCGAGCGCAATTACGGGCCTTCGATGGTGTTCCGCGTCGGCGGCGTCGACATTATCGTCATCACGAACAACGGGCAGGCAACCGACCTCGCCCAGCTCACCTCGCTCGGCATAGACCCGACCCGATACACGACGGTCGCAGTTAAATCGATGCAGCATTTCCGCGCCGCCTTCGCGCCGATCGCGCGCGACACTGTCCTCGTCGACACCGGCGCCCTGTGCCAGGTCGATTACAAGCCCGAGCTCTTCACCAAGGTCCGCCGCCCGATCTGGCCGCTCGACCCGATCCCCGACCCGCGCATGCCCCCGCGCTGAAGCCCTCCTGCGCTCCGATGGCTAGGCGATGTCGAGGCCCAGGTCGAGGATCGGGGCGCTGTGAGTGATCCAGCCCGACGAGATCAGATCGACCCCGGTGGCGGCGACCGCCGCAGCCGTATCAAGGCTGATCCGGCCCGAGGCCTCGGTGACGGCGCGGCCCTCGACCATCGCCACCGCCCGCCGCAGCATCTCGGGGCTCATATTGTCGAGCAATACGGCATCGACCCCGACCTCGAGCGCCTCGGCTAGCTGGTCGAGGGTGTCGACCTCGAGCTCGATCTTGACCAGATGCCCGGCATGCGACCGCGCCCGTTCCAGCGCCGGCTTTACCCCGCCCGCCATGGCGATGTGGTTGTCCTTGATCAGCATCGCGTCGTCGAGCCCAAAGCGGTGGTTGGCGCCGCCGCCGAGCCGCACCGCCTCTTTTTCCAAGATGCGCAGGCCGGGGGTGGTCTTGCGGGTGCACACGATCCTGGCCTTGTAGCCCGCGATCGCGTCGGACAGGAGCCGCGTCGCGGTGGCAACCCCGGACATCCGCGACAATAAGTTGAGCGCGGTGCGCTCAGCCGCGAGCACCCCGCGCGCCCGGCCGGTGATGCGGGCGACGATATCGCCGCGCGCGACCCGGCTGCCGTCCGCCTGGAGCGGCTCGATCCGCAGCCCGGGATCGAGCAATTCGAAGGCGAGGAGCGCCGCGTCGAGGCCGGCGACGACGCCGGGCTGGCGTGCGGCGACGACCGCCTCGACGATCGCCTCCGCCGGCACGATCGCGTCCGTCGTGATGTCGCCGGCGCGCCCCAGATCCTCGACCAGCGCCGCCCGGACCAGAGGTTCGATCAAGAGCCGCAATGTCATTCCTCCCCTCCCGGCAACACCCTGATGAATACGCTCCAGCTGCCTCGTCACGCCGGCGAAAGCCGGAGCCCATCGTGGAAATGGATTCCGGCCTGCGGCTGGCCTGCGCCGGGATGACGGTGCCTCAACCCAATACCAGCATCCGCTCGACCGCCTGGCGCGCGCGGCCGGCGATCTCGGGGGCGACCGTGACCTCGTGGGTCATGGTTTCGAGGGCGCGGCGGATCTTGGGCAAGGTGATCCGCTTCATGTGCGGGCAGAGGTTGCACGGCCGCACGAAGTCGAGATCGGGATATTGGAGCGCGACATTGTCGCTCATCGAGCATTCGGTCAGCAGCACGACGCGGGAGGGCCGCTCCCTCCCGACATAGTCAGCCATCGCCGCAGTCGAGCCGGTGAAGTCGCATTCGGCGACGACCTCGGGCGGGCATTCGGGATGGGCCAGCACCACGACCCCGGGGTGGCTCTCGCGCACGCTCCGCACGTCTTCGGCGGTAAAGCGCTCGTGCACCTCGCAATGGCCCTTCCAGGCGATGATCTCGACCTTGGTCTGGGTCGCGGTGTTGCGGGCGAGATACTCGTCGGGGAGCATGATGACCTTGGGCGCGCCCAGCGCCTCGATGATCTTCTTGGCGTTGCCCGAGGTGCAGCAGACATCGGACTCGGCCTTCACCGCGGCCGAGGTGTTGACATAGGTCACAATCGGCACCCCCGGATGACGCTCGCGCATCAGCCGGATGTCGGCCGCGGTGATCGAGGCGGCGAGCGAGCAGCCGGCCTCGAGGTCGGGGATCAGCACGGTCTTTTCCGGGTTCAGGAGCTTTGCCGTCTCGGCCATGAAATGGACGCCCGCCAGCACGATCACGTCGGCGTCGGTGCGCACCGCCTCGCGGGCCAATGCCAGGCTGTCGCCGACAATGTCGGCAACCGTGTGGAAGATCTCCGGGGTCTGGTAGTTGTGCGCCAGCACGACGGCGTTGCGCTCTCGCTTAAGGGCGAGGATGGCGGCGATGTCGTCGGCGAAAACCGGCCACTCGATGGGCGGGATCAGCCGCTCCACGCGCCGGTAGAGCTCTGGCAGCGGCAACTCGGGCATAGGGGTCTCGGAAGCGGTGTCGAGCACAGTCCCTCCTTATGCTCATCATGAGCATTTTACCGTCCTGGAAAAGCCGGGCAAACCGCCCGGCCTTCCGTTATGCTGGATATGAGTATAAGGCGGGCGAGCGCGGTGTCAACCCCCATCCGAGGCGCCGATCAGCCACCGGGCCGGATTGCCCGACCGCCCATTCTCGAACGGTCGCCCCTTCCCCGCTGTGTGCGCTGTTCTTGCACTGGGAGATCCGCCATGCAGCGTCCCTCCTTGACGCGAGCATACCCTCAGCGTGTGTGACATAGGTTAATATAAAATACTATCTTTAATCATCTTTATATAGAACAACGCCTATTTTAAGACGACAATTACGCCAATCTTGTGGTACCCTCTATCGAGTAGACCCCGACGCTCCATCCGCGAAATGTCGGCTACAAAGAGGTGTGCGATGCAACGATACAGTGCGGCGCTACTTGCGCTTGGGCTCATTGTCGGCGGCGCCGAACAGGCATCCTCGGCAACCTGTACGAATATCTATGACACGTTGAACGGCACAACGACCCTTCCCGGAACCTTCGTCGGAACCGTCGGGGGCGTGGGCGGAGTATGCCAGATCGGTGACCTCACGGCCACGAACCAGGGGAACGCGCTGGTCAACAGCACTGCCAATCCGTCGAATTACGAATTCCATTTCGGCGGCGGATTGCTGACCATTCAGGATAAGCTCGGGAACAACGGGATTGGCAATGCGGTCGATGTCGAGCTGGAATTTTGGAATGGCACGACGGCTGCCTTGATCCCCGGGGCGTCGATCCAAATCCCATACACATCTGGTCCGAGCAGCGTATACACTCTGATTAATAACGAGTTGTTGGCTGCCGGCAACTATGTGTTGCATACTTATCTCGCGACCGATGGCGGCGTCGATCCTCGGTACCAGGCGAATTTTACTGCTGATCCTTCCGTCCCCGAACCGGCCTCGCTTTCAGTTCTGGCTGTTTCCTTGATTGCCTTCGGGGCGTTCGTCCGGTGCCGCCCAGCCGGGGGCCCCGCGGCCTGATCTGCGTTCCGCCCGGAACCTGATTGTGGCAATCGTCCGGCATGAGGGAAATATGTCCTTGCCGCGCCCGATCGCTTGATCGAGCGCAAACAGGAGTTGAAGCCCAGGGGCTCGGCCAGATGGCCCATCGCCAGATGCATCATTTCACAGGCTATGCGGTGTGATTGGACACGACCGCCACATCGGAGCGGCCGGGCGCGGACAACGTCACGGGCGCCCTTGCAGCTGTTGGCTCATTTCGCCGGCTGCACCAACGGATCACCTTCGGCACCGCGGTCATCGTCCTGCCGCGGCACGACCCGATCTGATGGCCGCTCTGAAGGGTACAGGGAGATAACCTGACCGAAAACCGGCCTAAAGCTCGACCTGGCCGCCGAGCTCGACGATGCGGTTGACCGGGATGCGGAAGAACTCGGTCGCGTCGAGTGCCATGTTCGACAGCGTGATGAAGAGCTTCTTGAACGGCAGCATGATGCCGGAGCGGCGCCGTGCCACGATCTTTTCGTGGCCGACAAAGAACGAGGTCTCCATCAGGTTGAAGCGGAACCCGCCGACCCGGCACAGCGCCAGTGCGCGCGGGATGTCGGGCTCCTCGAGAAAGCCGTAATGGATCGTCACGGTGTGGAAATTCTGCCCGAGATGGGCGATTTCGAGCCGCTCGGCCTCGGGCCGGCGCGGCACGTCCTCGGTGCGCACGGTCATCAGCACGTTGCGTTCGTGCAAGACCTTGTTGTGCTTCATGTTGTGCAGGAGTGCGGCGGGGGTGTTGTCGATCCGTGCGGTCATGTAGATCGCCGTCCCCGGCACCCGCGCCGGCCGGTCCGGACGCAGGGTCTCGATCAGGGTCGCAAGCGGCAGGGCGCCGGTAGCGCGCTGTGCCGCCAGCCGCCCGCGCCCCCACAGCCAGGTCGCCATGACGATGTAGGTGCTGGCGCCGATGACCAGCGGGAACCACCCGCCCTCGGCGATCTTTAAGAGGTTGGCGCCGAACAGCGACACGTCCACCACCAGGAACAGCAGGAACAGCGGGATCAGCTGCCATAGCCGCAACCCGCCCCGCAAGTAAAAATAGGTAAAGGCCAGAATGGTATCGACCAGCATCGTGCCGGTGACCGCGACACCATAGGCGCCGCCGAGCGCATCTGACGAGCGGAAGCCGAGCACGGTCACCACCACCGCCACCAAGAGGATGCCGTTCAGCCCCGGCACATAGACCTGGCCGATCGCCTGCTCCGAGGTGTGCCGGACCTGCATGCGCGGGAGATAGCCGAGCTGCACGGCCTGGCGGGTCAGCGAGAAGGCGCCCGAGATCACCGCCTGCGAGGCGATCACGGTAGCGGTCGAGGCGAGGCCGACCAGCGGGTAGACCGCCCAGGGCGGGGCCAGGCGAAAGAACGGGTTCTCGATCGCCTCCGGATGCGCCAACAGCAGGCCGCCCTGTCCGAAATAGTTCAAGAGCAGAGCAGGGAAGACAAAACGCAGCCAGGCCCGCCGGATCGGCGTCGGGCCGAAATGCCCCATATCGGCATAGAGGGCTTCGGCGCCGGTCACCGCGAGCACGACCGATCCGAGCAGGACAAAGCCTTGCCACGGGTCGAATGCGATGAATTCGATCGCATACTGGGGGTCGAGCGCCCGCAGAATGGCGGGGTTGCGCACGATCTCGATCGCGCCCAGCAGCCCGATAGTGCAGAACCAAAGGATCATGACCGGGCCGAAATAGCCGCCGACGTGGCCGGTGCCGTGCCGCTGAACCATGAACAGGACAATCAGCAGCAGCAGGGCCAGCGGCAATACATAGGGCTCGAGCGCCGGAGTCGCGATCTTGAGGCCCTCGACCGCGCTCAGCACCGAGATCGACGGGGTCAGCACGCCGTCGCCGAAGAACAGCGCCAAGCCGAACAGCCCGGCCCAGAGGATCCAACGAGACCGGCGGGCGCCGGCGGCGCGCAGCGCCAGCACCGTCAGCGCCATGATCCCGCCTTCGCCGCGGTTGTCCGCGCGCATCAGCACGATGACGTATTTGACCGTCACGACGACGGTCAACACCCAGGCGATCAGCGACAGCACGCCCAAGACCCGCGGCTCGTTGATCGCCGCGGCGCTACCGAAGCATTGTCTGACCGTGTAGAGCGGCGAGGTGCCGATATCGCCGTAAACAACCCCGAGCGCGGCGACGGTGAGGCTCTGGCCGAACGTCGCGTGGGCTTGCGTTTGGGCAACCGCGGTCGATGGCATCAACGAGCTCGATCTGCGCGACCGTCCGAGGTCACCGGGGGCGCCTTATAGACATACCTGATAGACATAACCTGCTGAGGATTACCTCGCAAATCCACCGAGGTTCGAGGCTATCCGCCCCCGCATCGTCTTGCCGCACTGGGGCGTTTCATCTCAGCGATGATAGGTGCCAACGAGCTCGACGCTGCGGATCGCGTAGGGCTGCGCCGCCTTCAGCACCTCGGCGGCAGTGGAGAGCGCCCGCAAATCGAGTGTCGGCCGACTGATCGCGAGCAGGCGAAAATGATAGTGGTGGACCCCGTGTCCGCGCGGCGGGCAGGGGCCGCCGTAGGCGGCTTTGCCGAAATCGTTGCGCGCCTCGCGAAAACCCTGGCCCGGCCGGCTCGGGCCATAGCCGCGATCGAGGCCGCGGGCGCCGGCCGGGATGTCAAAGGCCGCCCAATGGCGGAAGGTGCCCGAAGGCGCATCCGGGTCTTCGACCACGAGAACGAGGCTTTTTGTCCCGTCCGGCAGGCCGGACCAGCTCAGGGGCGGCGAGATGTCGGCGCCGTCGCAGGTGTATTCGGGCGGGATTTCGCCGCCGGGCGGGAAGGCCGGGCTCACCAGCATCAGCGGCATCTTCGGCTCCAATTTGCCCCGGCGTCATTCTATCGGTAAACAGCATCGCCTTCTACGAGCAGGCCGGCCAGAAGGAGACGGGCGATGAGCGAAACACTGTTCCGCAGCGGGCTCCTGGTGTTTCCGAACCTCACTCAGCTCGATCTGACCGGGCCCTACGAGGTGCTCGCCCGGCTGCCCGGCGCCGAGACCCTGCTGTTGTGGAAGAGCCTGGAGCCGGTCTGCTCCGAGCACGGAATGGCGATCCTGCCAATGGCGACATTGTCCGCCTGCCCGCCGCTCGACCTCGTGCTGGTGCCGGGCGGGGCGGGGATCAACCCGCTCCTCGAAGACGCCGAGGTGCTGGCGTTCCTGCGCCGGATGGCGGCGCAAGCGCGCTATGTCGTCGGCGTCTGCACCGGCTCGCTGGTGCTGGGCGCGGCCGGGCTGCTGCACGGGCGGCGCGCCGGGACCCACTGGATGTCGCGCGATCTGTTGCGCGCCTTCGGCGCTGAGCCGGTCGCCGAGCGCGTCGTCGTCGACGGCAATCTCGTCACCGGCGGCGGCGTCACCGCCGGCATCGATGTGGCCCTGACCGTCGCCGCCGCGATCGCCGGCAGGCCCGCGGCCGAGGCGATCCAGCTCGGCATCGAATACGACCCGGCGCCGCCTTTCGCGTCAGGCTCGCCGGAGCGGGCCGATCCCGCCGTCCTCGCCGGTGTACTGGCCCGCGCCGAGCCGCGCCAGCACGACCGCGCGGCGCGCGTCGCCCGCGCCGCCGCCGCGCTCGGCTGATACCGTGACGTTTGACCCGGGGGCGGTGCGTGCGTTCGAGCATGCCGGATGGCAGCGGGCGGCGGCGCATTACGCCGCGACCTTCGCGCAGGCGACGAGTGGGTTTGTCGAGGCCTTGCTCGACGCCGCTCGGATCGGGCCGGGGATGCCGGTGCTCGACCTCGCCTGCGGGCCGGGCTTCGTCGCCGGGGCGGCGGCGGGGCGCGGCGCCGCTCCGGTAGGGCTCGATTTTTCGGCGGCGATGCTGACCCTCGCGCGCCGGGCCCATCCTGCGCTCCGCTTCGAGGAGGGGGACGCGGAGGCGCTGCCGTTCGCCGACGGCTCGTTCGACGCCGTCGTCTCGAATTTCGGAGTTCATCACGTGCCCGACCCGGCGCGGGCCGTATCGGAGGCGCGCAGGGTGCTAAGGCCCGGCGGCCGGATGGCGTTCACGAGCTGGGCGGCGCCCGAGGAGAACATCGCCTGGCGGCTGCTCTTCGACGCGATTGCCGCCCACGGCGACATGGCGGCGGCGACGACGCCGCCCTCCGGCGGCGGATTGCGGCAGTCCGAGGATCTGCTGCGCGTTCTCCGCGCGGCCGGGTTCGTGCAGAGCGAAGCACTCCAGCTGCGATCCGAATGGCGTTTCGCCGCGGCCGGAGACCTGATCCAAGGGTTTCGCCGTGGAACCGTGCGCACGGCGGCGCTGATCGACGCTCAGCCGCCTGCGGCGTTGCGGGCGATCGAGGCGGCGATTGCCAAGAGTGCTGCCGCCTACGGCGGCGCCGACGGCTTTGCCGTGCCGGTCGTCGCGATCCTCGGTTCGGGCTTGCGGAAGTAGCGGCGGGTCAGCGCCCGGCCGGCGCGATCTCGCCCTTGAGCCAATCATCGACCAGCCGGCGGGCGATGGAATCGCGCCGCGGCAGCCGGAAGGTGTCGTCGTCGACGTGCGAGGTGAGCCAGTCGCGCTCGAACCAGCGGGCGTCTTCGAGCTCGCCGTAATCGACGGTGATCTCGCTCGTCACCGCCTCGGCGTGAAAGCCGAGCATGATGTTGGCCGGGAACGGCCAGGGCTGCGAGGAATGGTAGATGACGGGGCCGACGGCGATTCCGCTTTCCTCGCAGTACCTCGCGCGCGACCGCGTCCTCGAGGCTTTCTCCCGGCTCGACAAAGCCGGCGAGGGTCGAATACATGCCCGCCGGAAAGTGCCGCGAGCGGCCCAAAAGCGCGCGGTCGCCGTCGGTCACCAGCATGATGACGGCGGGGTCGGTGCGCGGGAAATGCATCGTGTTGCATTCGGGGGCGGTGCAGCGGCGCATGTGCCCGGCCTCCTCGCTGCGGGTCGGGCTGCCGCAGAGGCCGCAAAAGCGGTGGCGCGCGTGCCAGTAGAGCATGGCGCGGGCGAGCGCCAGCAGCGCCCCCTCGCGCCGGTCGAGCACCGCCCCGATCTGGCGCAAATCGGCAAAGCGCATAGCGCCGCCCTCGATGCCGCTCGCCGCCAGTTCCGGCGAGCGCAGCATGTCGAGCGGCGCCTCGGCCGGCGACAGATCGAGCGCGAAATGCGCCCGTTCCTCGATCACACCGAGAAAGACCGCCTCGCCCCGGGTGAGCCGCTCCTCGACGGCGAAACCGTCGGCCATGACCGCCGCCGCACCCGCCGAAGCCAGCACCACGGCGCGGGGCTCGCCGCCCTCGATCTCGACGACCAGGCTCTGGTTGCGCCACACCGGGACGAAGCAG
Source organism: uncultured Alphaproteobacteria bacterium (assembly GCA_963781215.1). GTDB lineage: Bacteria > Pseudomonadota > Alphaproteobacteria > ATCC43930 > CGMCC-115725 > AP-15. The sequence goes on along the minus strand of CAWAFE010000007.1, from coordinate 74,390 downwards.
GTCGCGGGATCGGCAAAGCGTTCGAGGATCCAGCCGGTGTCACGGCGGCGCAGCCCGGCGCGCTCGAAGCCGGGTGCGGCGTAGAAATTGTGCGGCCGCATCGCGTCCCGCCGCTCAGCGCCTGTCAGCGGCGCGGAAAATTGAGCTCGATCATCACGTTGTTGTTGTCGGGGAAGAACAGCTGGTCGATCGCCGGGTTGTTGATGTGGTTCTCGCGGTATTTGACGCCTTTGCCGTCAAGGCGCGCCTTGACCGCGGCGAAATCCTTGGCCAGGAACGCGAAATGGTCGAAGGAGCCGGTGTCGGCAGAGGCGCCTCCGCCGATCGCATTGCCGCGCGGCACCAGATGCACGACCGGAATGGGCCCGCAATACATCCAGTAGCCCGGAAAATCGAGGTCCGGGCGAAAGCCCTCCTCGAGCTCCAGGATATCCCGGTAGAAGTCGCGCGTCCGGTCGAGATCGTTGGTCTGGACGGTGACGTGGTGAAGGGCGTCGAGTGGCATTGGCTTCTCCCAGGGTCAAAATGCTTTGGCGCGAAGAGCGTCGTCGCGGCGTTTGCGCGCCAGCGCGGCGGACCCGCCGCTGGTCGCATGATAGAGGTCGAGGCTGTCGAATTCATCCTCTTCCGGCGGGGCGATGGCAAGATCGGTGTAGGCCCAGCGGTCGGGTGCCGCGAGCACCTGCTTCAACGTCGACTTCGCTGCGCGGTAGACCGACCAATAGCGCCACGCCTTGATCGCGATCCCGACGGCGTGGCGCGGATAGAAGACGGCGCGGCTTTCGCGCGGCAGGCCGAACCGGCGGTCGCGCCGCGCCTTGCGCCGAAAGGCGCCGCCTTCGAGCGGATGGACACCCTCGAACATCACCATCAGCTTGAACCACAGCAACGTCGTCAGGGTGGTGTGCGGCCGACCCCGCGGGTTGGCGGCGACGCGTCGCAGCACAGTGCCGATGTGGTCGAGGCTGTAGAAGCTCTGCCATGCGGCGCGGTAGGCCGCCTCCCAATCGGCGTCCGACATCCGGGGGTGCCCGGCCACTCGGTGATAGAGATCGTATTTGTTCAGATCGGCGTCCATCTCGACACCCTTCTCCCATAGCACCTTGTGGTCCTCGGAGCCGGGGAGCGGCGTCAGAAAAAAGAATTCCAAAATGTCGAGCGGCAATTCGCGCTTGATGATCTCGATGTCGCGCAGGATCGATTCCCGGGTGTCGCCGGGAAAGCCCAGGATATAGCCGGCGCAGGTAATGGCGCCGTGCTCGCGCCATTTCTGCAGCATCTGGCGATATTCGGTGATCTTGTTCTGGTGCTTCTTCGAGGCAAGGAGATTGTCGGGGTTGATGTTTTCGAGTCCGATAAAGACCCGGCGAACCCCGGCCTGCGCCGCCTTCTCGATGAAGTTCGGGATGCGGTGGCACAAGGTGTCGACCTGGATCGTGAAGCCGATCTTCAGCCCCTCGCCGAGCCGCAATTGGATCATCCGGTCGAAGAGCGGCTCCCACAACCGGTTGCGGGCGAAATTGTCGTCGGTGACGAAGAACCGCCTGATCCCCTGGGCGTAGTTCGCGCGTATTGTCCGCTCCAGATCGTCCGGTGTGCGAAACCGGCTCTTGCGGCCCTGCACGTTGATGATCGTGCAGAACGAGCACTGATAGGGACAGCCGCGTCCGAGATCGAAGCTCGACAGCGCGCCGGAAATACGCCGGATGTGCCGCGGCGGCAGGATCGGCGCCGGCTCCCCTTCGATCGACGGCAGATCGTCCATGAAATTGTAGAGAGGCTGCAAGGCGCCGTTCCAGGCGTCGCGCATGACCTGGTCGAGCCGGCCGTGCTCGGCTTCGCCGGCGAAGAAGGAGATCCCCATCGCCTGCGCCTCGCGCATCTCCGGCGGCGTTTCCGGCAGCATCGCGATGCAGCCCGAGACATGAAACCCGCCGATGCAGACCGGCAGGCCGGCCGCCAGGAAGGGCCGCGACAGATCGACCGCACGGGGAAACTGGTTCGATTGGACGCCGACGAGGCCGATCAGGGCGCGGCCCCCGGCCTTGGCGATCGTGCGGATAATGCGCTCCGGCCTGACCCGCTGGTTGGTCTCGTCATAGGTGTGGAGGCGGATGTCGACCCCGGCGCCCAGCACCTGCCGCTGCCTGGCGTCTTCGGCCAGGCTGTTGAGCGCGGCCAGCGTATTCGACGGGATCGCGGCCTTGACCCATTGGATCGGGTAGCCGTCATCGTCGTAATGCGTCGGCTTGATCAGCACCAAGTGAAAGCGCGCCGGATCGCCGCGCTGTACCGTTTTTGACATTGCTCTCCTTGAGTGTGAACCGCTTCACGAAGGACACCGGCACTTCGAGGCTAGGCTGTTTTCCGTGGGCAAATAAGCTCACCGGAGGACAAAATGGGCAACAAATGCTTCAGTTCCCCGCACTTGGCGCAGGCGCTCGGCCGATTGGAACCGGCTCGGGAATTGCTATCACAGCGCAGGGCCGCTCGCCAGACCGACTCGGAGAACGGGCCGCTCGTGAGCCGGGCTTGCTCTGCCTTCGCGAGGCTCGGGATGGTGATCGCGCTGGCGGGCTTTCTCCATCCGGCGCACGCACAGACAAAGGGCGACATCGCCGCGGCGGCGCGCGCCGGCGAAATTGCCCACACCCAGAAGATGCGAAGGCTGTTCCCGGATGCCGACACCCGGCCTCAAGCAACCCCGTACCTGATCCCGGAGCTGCAAATAGACGGTGATCCCAGCGGCGCGATTGCAAGCTATCAGCCGAACGGGCCGACGATAACCGCGAAGAACGCCTTCTTCCGGGATCTGGGGACCAACGGACGCACCTGCTTTACTTGCCACCAGCCGGAGGATGGCTGGACGATCAGCGCGCACCATGCGCAGGACCGCTTCGACGCAGACGATAACGATCCGCTGTTTCGGCTGGTCGACGGTGCCACCTGTCCATCCGCGGACGTAACCACGCCATCGGCCAAGAGGCGGGCCTATAGCCTGCTGCTCGCCAAGGGCTTGATCCGGATCGGGCTGCCGATGCCAACCCAGGAAGCGCAGTTTCAGATAATTGATGTGAAGGACCCCTACGGTTGCAACACCGACCCGACGACAGGCTTGACCGGCCCGACGGCCGGCATCGTATCGGTTTACCGCCGCCCCTTGCCGGCGGCAAATCTCGGTTTCCTCAACACCATCATGTGGGACGGGCGCGAGCCGGACCTCTTCAGCCAGGCGGTCGACGCGACACTCGGCCATGCGCAAGCGAAATTGCCTCCGACCACCGCCCAGCAGCAGCAGGTCGTGACTTTCGAGGGGTGCACTCGCGCCAACACTCCCGATTTGTGTGTTGAAATTCCTCGCGGTGCCGGCGTCTTTTCCGCTCAGATCTTTGACGACAAGGCTTTGTTCCTCGGCGACCGAGCCGGTGGTGGTCCGGTTGCTCTTGCACGCGAGGCGAAGAATTTCTTTATTGGGGTCAACGATCCTCTTGGCAACAACCCAAAAGGGGCGCCGTTCACGTCGGAGGTCTTTAAGCTTTATGGTGCGTGGGAGGGCCTCCCCGGGAAAGACCAGGTACCCAAGTCGCGTAACGCCATCGCCCGCGGCGAGTTGGTGTTCAACACCACCAAGATCGATATCGCCGGCGTGGCCGGGCTGAACGATGTGCTGAACCAGCAGAGCATCCCCGGTTTCTGCGGCACTTGCCACGACACCCCAAATGTCGGGGACCATTCCGTCAAGGCGCCGTTGAACATCGGCGTGGCCGATGCTGGTGCGAACAGCCCGCCCGCTCTCGATATCGCCGGATTGCCGGTCTTCACGCTCTGGTGCACGTCGGGACCGTTGGCCGGGCGGTTGTTCGAGGTCACCGATCCGGGGCGCGCGTTGATTACCGGAAAATGCGGCGATATCGGCAAGGTCAAGGGGCCGATCTTGCGCGGGCTCGCGGCGCGGGCGCCCTACTTCCACAACGGCTCGGCGGCCACCCTGACCGACGTGGTCAACTTCTATGACCAGCGATTCGGCATCGGGTTCACCGATCAACAGAAAGCCGATCTGGTCGCGTTCTTGAATGCGCTCTGAAACGGCGGATGCGCGCTGTGTTCGGCGTTCGGGTTGTTCCGCGGTCGCGCCGCAGACAAGTGAGGCATGTGCACCGGCGTTTCCGGCGATTACAATCCGGCCATGCGCGTCCTCTATCACCAGTGGCTCTCTCCGTGCTCGCGCAAGGTGCGTCTCGTCCTCCAGGAGAAGAACCTCGACTTCACCCTGAAGACCGAGAAGGTGTGGGAGCGGCGTGAGGAATTCCTTGCCTTGAACCCAGCCGGCGAGGTGCCCGTGCTGATCGAGCCCGACGGCACCGTGCTCGCCGATACCGCCGCGATCGTCGAATACCTCGACGAGGTCTACCGCGAGAAGATGCTGATCGGCATCAACCCGGTCGACCGCGCCGAAGTGCGGCGGTTGACCGCGTGGTTCGACGTCAAGATGAACATCGAGGTGACCGAGAACCTGCTCGGCGAGAAGATGATGAAGCGCCATCTTGGCCGGGGGCAGCCGAACTCACAGGCGATTCGCGCCGGGCATGCGAACCTGCCGCATCACCTCGACTATATCGGCTATCTGGTCGAGCGCCGGCGCTGGCTCGCCGGCGACCATTTCTCGATCGCCGACATCACCGCCGCGGCCCAGCTGTCGAGTCTCGACTATCTGGGCGATGTGCCCTGGGACGATCACGAGCCGGCCAAGGAATGGTACGCGCGGATCAAGTCGCGCCCAAGCTTCCGCCCGATCCTCGCCGACCACATCCCCGGCGTGCCGCCGCCGAAGCACTACGCCGATCTCGATTTCTAGCCGCGCCTGTCCGCAGGCTCAGAGCCTATTCCCAAGGCGCAAACGCTACTTCGCCGGGACCACCAGAGTAGCTCGGGCCGGCCGCTTCCGGCGCTGCCGGTAGAGTTGATTGCCGCAGTGTCGATTGTCCGTTTAGAGCCAAACTACTTCGCATCGGTTGCCTTTCTGGCCGCGTCCAGAAACGCCCCCAGCAATTCGCGGGCGGTGGCAGTGGGGGTGCGGGCGCCGGCGGTGACGGCGGCTTCAGCCTGCGCGAGGAGGGGGGCGACGGCGGCGGACGCGCGGAAATGGTCAAGAAGGCTGTCGCCGATCTCGGACCATAGCGCGGCGCGCGACTGCTCGGCGCGGCGGCGGGACCAGGCGCCGGATTGCTGGAGCACCATGCGCAAATGGAAGATATCGTCCCACGTCTCGCGGATGCCGGTACCTTCGAGGGCCGAGATTGGGCGGACCGGGACCGGCCATTCGGGGAGTGGCGGGCGGATCAGGCGGAGCGCGTTCGTGTAATCGGCGACCGTGCGCCGGGCTGCCTCGGCGAGATCGCCATCGGCCTTGTTGACGAGGACGAGGTCGGCGAGCTCGACGACGCCGCGCTTCAACCCTTGCAGCTCGTCGCCGGCGGCCGGCGGCAGGATCAGCACGAACATGTCGACCATCTCGGCGACCGCGGTTTCCGCCTGGCCGACGCCGATGGTCTCCACCAACACCGTGTCGAACCCGGCCGCCTCGCACAACAAAATGGCCTCGCGGGTATGGCGCGCGACCCCTCCCCGGCTTTCCCCGGCCGGGGAGGGCCGAACGAAGGCGCCCGGCGACCGCGCCAATTCGGTCATGCGCGTCTTGTCGCCGAGGATGGCGCCGCCGCCGCGCTTCGACGAGGGATCGACGGCGAGCACGGCGATCCTGTGCCCGAGCGCCAGGCCCTCGAGGCCGAAGCGCTCGATAAAGGTCGACTTCCCGGCACCCGGCGGGCCGGAAATGCCGATCCGCACACCCTTGCCGGTCTGCGGCAGGATCGCTTCGACCAATGCCTCGGCCTCGGCGCGATGATCGTGGCGGGTCGATTCGATAAGGGTAATGGCCCGTGCCAGCGCGCGCCGGTCGTCCCCTCTGATGGCGGCGGCCAGCTCCGATATCATTCCGGGGCGCTCAATCCACCGCGAGGGCGGCCTCGCGCCGCGCCGCCTCCTGCTGGCGCGCCCACATCGCGGCATAGACGCCCTGACGCCGTAGCAGCGCGGCGTGGTGGCCGCGCTCGACGATATGTCCGCCGTCGAGCACCAGGATCTCGTCGGCGTCGACGATCGGTCGAGAGGCGATGGGCGATGACAAGGGTGGTGCGGTCGGCCGACACCTCGGCGAGGCTCGCCTGGATCTCGCGCTCGGTCTTGGTGTCGAGCGCCGAGGTCGCCTCGTCGAAAACCAGGATGTCGGGCGCCTTGAGGATCACCCGCGCGATCGCCACACGCTGCTTCTCGCCGCCGGAAAGCTTGAGGCCGCGCTCGCCGACCATGGTCTCGTAGCCGTCCGGCAATGCCGCGACGAAGTCGTGGATTCGGGCGAGCCGGGCCGCCTCCTCGATCTCGGCGCGGGCCGCACCCGGCCGGCCATAGGCGATGTTGTAATAGATCGTGTCGTTGAAGAGGACCGTATCCTGCGGCACCACACCGATCGCACGGCGCAGGCTGTGCTGGCTGACCTCGCGGATGTCCTGGCCGTCGATCTCGATCGCCCCGCCATCGACATCCCAAAAGCGGAAGAGGAGCCGCGCGATCGTCGATTTGCCGGCGCCGCTCGGGCCCACGATCGCGAGCTTGGCGCCCGGCGGCACCCGGAAATCGACGTCCGCAAGGATCGGCCGCCTCGGGTCGTAGCGGAAATCGACCTGGCGAAAGACGACCTCGCCGGCGCCGACGGCGAGCGGCGGGGCGTTCGGCCGGTCGACGATCTCGGGCGCCACCGCGAGAAGTGCCGTCAGCTGCTCGAGGTCGGTCAGCGACTGCTTGATGTTGCGGTAGACCATGCCGAGAAAATTGAGCGGCATGTAGAGCTGGATCAGATAGGCGTTGACCAGGACGAAATCGCCAACATTCATCCGGCCCGCGGCGACCCCCCGCCCGGCGAGGACCATGACCAAGACAAGCCCGGTGGCGATGATCGTGCCCTGTCCGAGGTTGAGGAGGCTGAGCGTCGTCTCGCTCTTGACGGCGGCGTGCTCATAGGCCTGGAGGGCCGCGTCGTAGCGCCGCGCTTCATGCTCCTCGTTGGCGAAATACTTGACCGTCTCGAAATTGAGGAGAGCGTCGACCGCCTTGGTGTTGGCCTCGGTATTGCGGTCGTTCATCTCGCGCCGGAAACGCACCCGCCAGTCGGTGATCGAGAAGGTGTAGGCGATGTAGAGGACGATGGCGGTAAAGGTGACGGCGGCGAAGGTCCAATCGTAGAGCCGCCACAGGATGCCGCAGACCAGCAGGATCTCGACCACCGTCGGGACGACGTTGAACAGCATGAAGGACAGCAGAAAGTCGATCCCCGCTGTGCCGCGCTCGATCGCGCGCGACAGCCCGCCGGTACGGCGCTCGAGGTGAAAGCGCAGCGACAAAGCGTGGACATGGCGGAAAGCGGTGAGCGCGATGCGGCGTACGGCACGCTGGCCGACCTTGGCAAAGACGGCGTTGCGCAGCTCGTTGAAGCCCTGCGACATGACCCGCGCGAGGCCGTAGGCGACGATAAGAGCCACCGGCAACACCACCGGAACCGCGGCCGTGGCGTGGCCGGGCGCGAGGGCGTTGACCGCGTCCTTGTAGAGGAACGGCACGGTGATGTTGACGAGCTTGCCGGCGAGCAGGAAGGCGACCGCCAGCACGACCCGCGCCCGCAGCCCCGGCGCATCCCGCGGCCACAGATAGGGGGCTAGCGATTTGAGGGCGCGCAATTCGTCCTTGAGCCGGCCCTTCTGCCGCGGCGGGCCGACGCCGAGCGGTCGCCCGCGTGGGCTCATCGGACGGGGCCGCCCAAGAGCTGTGTCGCACCGCCTCCGCGCGCCAGCTTGAGCGCCGCCAGGAGGGCGCCGGCGACCACCACCGCACCCCACAGGAAGGCGGCGTCGCGGCCGAATTCCGTGAAGAAGAACCCGGCGGCGGCGGGGCCGAGGACGCGTGCGAGGCTGCCGACCGACTGCGAGACGCCGAGCACCGCCCCCTGCTCGTCGCGCCCGGCCCGGCGAGAGATCAGGCTGTTTAGCGACGGCTGGGTCAGGCCCATGCCGAGCGCCAGCCCGGAAACCGCGGCGGCGAGGATCGGCACGTCGCGGGAGAATGGCAGAACAAGGAGCCCGGCCCCGATCAGCGCCAGGCCGAAGAGCAGCAGCCGCTCCTCGCCAAAGCGCTGCGTCAACCGGCCGATCAGGCCCCCTTGCAGCACCGCCGACAACACGCCCACATAGGCGAAAACATAGCCGACCTGGCCCGGCCCCCAGCCGAATTGCCGCATCGCCCAGAGCGCGAAGGTGCTCTCCATGCCGGCGAAGGCGAGGACGACGAGAAAGAAAACGAGGATCAGCCGCGACAGGACCGGGCGGCGCAACGCCTCGGCGACCGTGCCGAAACGGCTGCGCGACGGGGCGAGACCGCGCCGTTCGGGGGCGAGGGTCTCGGGCAGCAGCAGCAAGACGCCACACAACGCCAGGGTGGAGAGCCCGGCCGCGACCCATGCCGGCGCCGCGAGGTTCGCGGTCGCGGGGTCGTTGCCGGCGAGAAAGCCGCCAAGTGCCGGGCCGATGATGAAGCCGAGGCCAAACGCCGCACCGATCAGCCCCATGCCCTTTGCCCGGTCCTCGGGCTTGGTGATGTCGGCGATGTAGGCCTGCGCGGCGGCGATGTTGCCCGCGCAGGCGCCGGCGAAGGCGCGGGCGGCGAACACCATCCACAAGGCCGAGGCACTCCCGAGCCACAGATAGGCCAGCGCGAAGGCAGCGAGGCTCGCGATCAGCACCGGGCGCCGGCCGACCCGGTCGCTAAGCCGCCCCCACAGCGGGGCCGTCACAAGCTGCATCAGCGAATAGACCGCGAGCAGCAGGGTCACCTGCTGCGGCGAGGCAGCGAACCGCACCGCGTAAAACGGCAGCAGCGGAATGACCAGGCCGAACCCGACGAGGTCGACGAAGACGATGAGAAAGAGGGTCGGCATGCGCCGGCCTGATATCGCGCACCGGAGGCGGCCGGGCAAGGGGCCTCGTCGCCGCGATGAAACCTCGCAGGACTGGCCTTCGCCTGTTGCGCCGAACCTCGACCGGGGGTGCGGCGCGCTCCACAAGGGTTAAATCGAGACTAAAATAGAAGCTTGATCTCACCAATCGTGTATTCTGGCGCGACCATGCACCACGGGTCGAATGCAGCGCGGGCGAGGGTGATGAACAGAGTCGACGAAGTGGTCGCGGAGTGTCTCTTTCGCGTCGCCAAGCGACGTGCGGTGCTTCGGCGCACCGAGCAAGGCGCCAGGGAATCGGCCTCCATCGATGGTTACGACACGTGGCGGCAGCAGGCGCTCGAAGGCCAGTTCACTCAACTCTTCGACCGGCGCTCGATCGAGGGCAAGGACGTGCTCGACTTTGGCTGCGGATCGGGCGCTCTGACGCTTATCATGGCGCGTCTCGGCGCCAATAGCGTTTGCGGGATCGATCTCGATGCGAAAGCCATCGCGCGGGCCAACAAAACCGCCGAGGCGGGCGGCGCGGTTTCCGCGCGATTTCATCTCACCGACAAGACCGATCGTATCGAGCTCGCCGACGACAGGTTCGACGTGATCCTGTGCTTCGACGTTCTCGAGCACGTCATGGACTACGAAAGCATCATTGCCGAATGGCGGCGTGTCCTGCGCCCGAACGGCAAGGTCCTGATCTGGTGGAGCCCCTACTTCAATCCTTACGGCCACCATGTTCACAGTTATGCGCCAATTCCGTGGATGCACGTGCTCGTATCGGACGAGGTCATCCACAAGGTGTGCTCGAAGATGGTCAATCTGCCCGAGTTCACGCCGCCCTATTGGGATCTCGACGAACACGGTAACAGGCGTGACCGATTTGCAGAGAAACCGACATCAGGATTTCTCAATCGCCTCACTATCTCGCGGTTCGAACGTCTCTGCACCGCCAACGGCTTTCATTTCGCCCGACGGGAATTTCACACCTTCAGAGCTCTGAAGAAGCTTCCCATCGTTGAGGCGGTTCTGACACTGCCGGGGCTGCGGGAATTCTTTTCGTCCTATGCGGTCTACGAGCTCGCGGTTTCCTGAGCGCCGTTGAGCGGGCTGGACGAAGCCCGGTTCGCGATTCAGACTGACGCTAGGCGCATCCCGGATGGAGTGGTCGGCGATGAATCTCGGCAAGCTCGGCGTTTGGGTTTCGATGGACAGCATGACGGCGGCCGCCGCCGCGGCCTTCGCGAAGCGGGTCGAGGATTGGGGGTATGGGGCGCTCTGGATCCCGGAGAGCCGGGGGCGCAATGCGATGACCCATTCCGCCTGGCTCCTCGCCAACACCGAGCGGCTGGTCGTGGCGACCGGGATTGCCAACATCTACGCCCGCGACCCGATGGCGATGGCCAACGGCCAGCGCGGCCTCGCCGAGCAGTCGGACAGTCGGTTTCTGCTCGGCATCGGCGTGTCGCACGCGCCGATGGTTCAGGGTGTGCGCGGCCACGCCTACGGCAAGCCGGTGGCGACGATGCGGACGTATCTGCAAGGGATGCGGGCCGCACCCTACCAGGCGCCGGAGCCGCCGGAGCGTCCGCTGACCATCCTGGCGGCGCTGGGGCCGAGGATGATGGCGCTGTCCTCGGAGCTCGCCGATGGTGCCCATCCGTACAACACGGGGCCGGAGCATACCGCGCAGGCGCGCGCGATCCTCGGCCCCGGCAAGCTGTTGTGCCCTGAGGTCTGGGTGCTGCTGGAAACCGACCCAGCCGCGGCGCGGGCGGCGGCGCGCCAGTCGCTCTCACGCTATCTGCAGCTCGAAAACTACGTCAACGGCTGGCGCCGACAGGGCTTTGGCGACGCTGATCTCGCCGGCGGCGGGTCCAACCGGTTTCTCGATGCGATGGTCGCCTGGGGCGACGAGCGGGCGATCCGTGACCGCATCGGGCAGCATTGGGATGCCGGCGCCGATCATGTGTGCATCCAGTCGATCGCGCCGCAAGGGTCGGGCCGGGCCGCCGACGAGGGGCTCCTCGAATTGTTGGCGCCGGCGCGGCGATCTTGACGGCCTTCGGCGCCCGACCGACATTGTGAGCAAAGCGGTCGCGCGGCGGCGCGCCGGGAAAGCGAGGGCGTTCAGTGACGTATTCCGAAACGACGCGATCGATTAAGATCACGGTCAAGCCCCATTACCTTGAGGACCAGTCCTCGCCCGCCGAGGACCATTATGTCTGGGCCTACCACGTCCGCATCGAAAACCGCGGCGAGGAAACCGTGCAGCTGCGCCGACGGCACTGGAAGATCACCGATGGCCGTGGGCAGCTGCAGGAGGTGCGGGGCCCCGGCGTTGTCGGCGAGCAACCGGTGCTGGGTCCGGGCGAGAGCTTCGAATATACCAGCGGTACCCCGCTGCCGACCCCGTCCGGTATCATGGTAGGCAGCTACGAGATGGAGACGCGGGGCGGCGAGAGTTTTTCGGTGCGCATCCCTGCCTTCTCGCTCGACAGCCCGCATCAGGCGGTGCGGCTCAACTGAAGGCGCGGGGACGCGACGTCTTTGCCGTCATAACGTCAGAAAATAGAAAGAGAGTAACGATGTCGAGTATGCTCGCCCCGTCCTCGGTAGCGCCCGCAAGCCGTCCCAACGGGTCCGGCACGGTGCCGCGGCCGACTCGCGCCGAGGCGGAAGAAGCGGTGCGCACCTTGCTCCGCTGGGCCGGCGACGACCCCGAGCGCGAGGGCCTCGTCGGCACGCCCGATCGTGTCGTGCGCGCTTACCGCGAGTTCTTCAGCGGCTATGACGAAGACCCGGTGGCGCTGCTGCAGCGCACCTTCGAGGAGACAGACGGCTACGACGAGATCGTCGTCTTGAAGGACATTCGCTTCGAATCGCATTGCGAGCACCACATCGCCCCGATCATCGGCAAGGTGCATGTCGCCTATATCCCGAACAACCGGGTGGTCGGCATCTCCAAGCTGGCGCGGCTCGTCGAGGTCTATGCCCGGCGTCTGCAGATCCAGGAAAAGATGACCTCGCAGATCGCCAATACGCTCGACGAGGTGCTACAGCCCAAGGGGGTGGCCGTCATGATCGAGGCAGCGCATCAGTGCATGACCACCCGCGGCGTGCACAAGCCGGGGGTGACGATGGTGACGAGCCGGATGCTCGGCGCCTTCCGCGACGACCCGTCGAGCCGGCGCGAGGTGCTGGCGATGATCGGCACCCCTGGCGGCGACAAGCTCGCCAACGTCTGAGGCGACCTGCCGGGAACCGCCGGCTAGCGTCGCAGCGCCGCCATCGGCCGGATGGCGATGCCGGCGCCTTCGAGCTTTTCACGCACGCGCGAGGCCATCGCCACGGCCGCCGGGTTGTCGCCGTGGACGCAGACCGTGTCGATCGAAACCGGGATGCGGTTGCCGGATCCGCTGATGATCGCCCCCTCGCGCACCATCGCCAGCACCCGGTCGGCGGCGTCCTCGGCGTCATGCAGCACGGCGCCCGGAAGCTTGCGAGAGACCAGGTTGCCGGTGTCGTCATAGGCGCGGTCGGCGTAGATCTCACGCGCCATCGGCAGGCCGAGCTCGGCAGCCGCGCGTTCCAGTTCGGTGCCGGCCATCACCACAAAGACGAGCTCGCGATCGATATCGGCGATGGCGCGGCCGATCGCAAGCGCGGTCTCGTGGTCGATGGCGGCGAGGTTGGCGAGCGCGCCGTGCGCCTTGACATGGCCGACCCGGTGGCCGATCGCGCGCGCCACCCCCTGCAATGCGCCGATCTGGTAGACGACCGTCTTTTCGATATCCTCGGGCGTCTCCCCCTGGATCATCCGGCGGCCGAAACCCCAGACATCGAAAAAGCTCGGATGGGCGCCGATGCCGACCCCATTCTCCTTGGCCCGGCGCACGGTTTCGAACATGACCAGCGGGTCGCCGCCGTGAAAGCCGCAGGCGACGTTCGCCGAGGAGACGATCCCGAGCATCTCGGCGTCGCTCCCCATGGTCCACGCACCCCAGCTCTCGCCCATGTCGCAATTGAGGTCGATCGCATCCATCAGAGTTGCTCCGCAAAGCCCCTTTCATCCTCCCGCTGCGCGGGTTCCTCCCTCCCCCCGCCTTGCGGGGAAAGGGAGGGGGCGGGGCAGTCTCAATACTCCTTATATGGGAGGAATTTGCCGCTCAGGGTCAGCCTGACCCGGTCGCCTTTCGGGTCAAGTTGGCGCTCTATCGCCATGTCGAAATCGATGGCGCTCATGATGCCGTCACCGAACTCCTCCTGGATCAGCTCCTTCCAGGTGGTGCCGTAGACCTGCATCAGCTCATAGAAGCGGTAGATCAAGGGATCGGTCGGCGGCAGGGCCGGCAACGAGCCGCGATAGGGCACCTCCTGCAACAGGCGCTGCTCTTCGGCATCGAGGCCGAGCAATTTCCCGGCACGCTCGGCCTGTTCTGGCCGCAATTTCATTTGCCCCATTAAGGCCGCGGTCAGATAGACCGCCGAGCCACCCCCGATCTCGGCGACGATCGTCTTCCAGGTCAGTCCCTTCGCGCGCTTGATTGTGATGATCTTTCGGGTCAGTTCGTCACGGGTCATCGGTGCCTCCTCTGCTTTGCGGGTTAATCCATTCTAGCAACCGACGTGCCAATTCTGCGGCGCCCCGGGTGACTTGATGCCGCCAGCGCTTCCCGCCGCCTGCTCGTACGGCACGACTACCCTCGCCGGCCGGCCGCGCAGGCTGTCATTTCTCGTCGAAGATGGGGGCTGATAGACTGGGCTTTGGCGAAGAGCCCGATGCAGGCTACCCTGCCGCCGCAGATCAGCGAGAAGGGTGACGATGATGGCTGAGGCGTATCGGGTTGCGACTTATCGTTCGATTTCAGACCAGGAAGCGTTGGCTGGCTCTGCCGAGCGTCGAGTGGGTGGGTTTGCCCCAGCATCATTGCGCCATTAGGAGATCCGTCATGCCGCGTTTGAATTTCGGTGCGTTCCTTGCTCCGCACCATCCGGTCGGCGAGCACCCCATGCTGCAGTTCCGCCGCGATCTCGACCTCGTGGAAGAGCTCGACCGGCTCGGCTACGACGAGTTCTGGTGCGGCGAGCACCATTCGAGCGGCTGGGAGATGATCGGCTCGCCGGAAATGTTCCTGGCCGCGGCGGGCGAGCGCTCGAAGCGCATTAAGCTCGCCACCGGCGTCGTCTCGCTGCCCTACCACCACCCGTTCAATGTTGCCCAGCGCATGGTCCAGCTCGACTGGATGACCGGCGGGCGAGCGATCTTCGGCTCGGGCCCGGGGGCGCTCGCGTCGGACGCGCACACTCTCGGGATCGACCCGATGACCCAGCGCGACCGCCAGGACGAGGCGATCGGCATCATCCGGCGGCTGTTCCAAGGCGAGCGGGTGACCGCCAAGAGCGACTGGTTCACGATGCGGGATGCGGCGTTGCAATTGCTGCCGTTGCAGGAGGAGATGCCCTTCGCCGTCGCCTCGCAGATTAGCCCCTCGGGCATGACCTTGGCCGGCAAGCACGGGATCGGCGTGATCTCGATCGGCTCGATGTCGAACGAAGGGCTGAACAGCCTGCCGACGCAATGGGGCTTTGCCGAGGCCGCCGCCGCCAAGCACGGCAAGACGGTCGACCGCAAGAACTGGCGCGGTCTTGCTGAGTTGGCACATCGCCGAGACCCGCGAGAAGGCGCGCGCCGAGGCCCGCGCACGGCCTGTTGCGCCATCATAACCAATACGTCGTCGGCACCTTGCAGCGGCCGGGTGCGAAGCCGTTCGGCGACCCCGACGAGGCGGTCGACAAGACCGCGTTCTCGGCCGAGGCCGCGGCGACGATCGGCACCCCGGACGACCTCGTGGCGCGAATCAAGTCGGTGCTCGAGATCAGCGGCGGCTTTGGCACTCGTCGTCGGCTTTGTCCACGACTGGGCCAATCCGGAAAACACGATGCGCAGCTGGGACATGGTGGCGCGCTACGTCGTGCCGGAGATCAATGGGTATCTCAAAGGCCTGCGCCAATCGCAAGACTTCGTTGCCACCAACCGGGGCGTCTTCGATCGCGCCAAGGAGGCGATCATGGCGAAGATCAACGAAAACGAGGCCGCCGTCGCGGCACTCTCGGTGACCCGGGGATCGCGCCTCGGCGACGTGGCTTCGGCCAGCAACGTCCCCGATCTCGACCGGGCCCGCGAACAGGCCGGAAGGCGGTAGCGGACATGGCGCTGCTGATCGTCAATCTCGACAGACAGATCGGCAATGCGGCGGCGTGGCGCGAGACGTTCGCAAAGCAGCTTCCCGATCTGGAAATCCGCATCTGGCCCGACGCAGGAGAGCCGGCGGCTATCGAATACCTCGCCTTTATCCGCCCGGACTTCGACACCCTTCCCGCCTTGCCGAATCTGAAGGCCATGTTCAGCCGTTCGGCTGGTGTGGAAGCCTTTATCGATCATCCGAAGCTGCCGAAGGTCCCGCTCGGCAAAGTCGAACCGCCCGGCGGCGATCCGATGATGACGGAATACGTCGTCATGCATGTCTTGCGTTTTCATCGCGACATGCCGGGCTATCAGATGGCTCAGGCCAATCGCGAGTGGCGCCGGACACGGATCGTGCGGCCCGAGGAACGGCGCGTCGGGTTCCTCGGCTACGGCATGATGGCGAAACCGCCGGCGCTGGTGTTGAAGGCGCTCGGGTTCCCGGTCTCGGCCTGGGTCCGCTCGCCGCGGGAACACGAGGAGGCGCCGATTTTTCACGGCCGCGACCAGCTCGAGCCCTTCCTGAGGCAAACCGACATCGCCGTCTGCCTATTGCCGCTGACGCGGGAGACCGAGGGCATCTTTTGCGCCCGCACCTTTGCCATGATGCCGAGAGGGGCGATGCTGGTGAATATCGGCCGCGGCAGGCACGTGGTGTATGAGGATCTGATTAAGGCACTCGATTCGGGGCAGTTGTCCTACGCCGCTCTGGACGCGCTGTGGCCCGAGCCGCTGCCGCCGGAAAGCCCGCTCTGGCTGCACCCCAAAGTCACCGTGATGCCGCATGTGGCGCGGCGGCCGACTGTTCTTCAACTGGTGACGGAGATTGCCGCGAACATCCGAAGCATCGAGGCGGGGGGCCGGCTTTTGCAGGAGATCGACATCACTACGGGGTACTGATCCGGGTTATTTGCAGGACATTCGCGCGGGGTCTCCAAGGGAAAGAATTGGCGACCAATACCATGCGCTCGTGCTGCATCCGGAATGGTCATACGCGGACGACCAAACACTCGCCGACGACTACTTTTCTGGTCGGACACGAAAGTACCCGAAGGGCGGCCAAGCCCTCTCTTGAGCCGCGGTGTTGGACGCGCGTTGGACACTGCTGGCGGGGGTGAATGACCGTCTCGCTGCGAACCGGCACGAGTTGATCCTCCCGTCGCGACGCGACCGGGTGGCGCCTCAGCGCTAGCCGGACCCCACTTTCGTCCAGGTCGCTCCTGTAGAGTGCCCCGATCAGCCGCAGCTCCGGCTCGGTCGCCGCAGCTCGCGATGTCAGACCAATACGGCGCGGCCAAGGCGGCGCTGATTTTCGAGGCCGGGCACTGGAGTTCGTGCCTTACAGCATCCGGGTGAACACGGTTCTCGCCGGGCTCGATCCTGGTCGAGGGCAATGGCTGGGATCGCTATGGCCTCGCCAACCCGACGTATTTCGACGATTACGTCCACCATGGCTTTCCGATGAGCCGCCTCGGCAGCGCGGAGCAGGTGGCGGATGTGATCGTGTTCATCGCCTCGCCGCGCGCCCACTGGATCACAACAGCCGCAACATTCCGGTGGACGGTCTGGAGCAGCCGCACGCGCCGCGCGATCGCCGGCCATACTAGGCTTGATCACACGCGCCGGCACGGAAAGGCGGTTCTTTGGCGGCTCGCTGTTGAGATCGCAGCGGAGCTCGCGACCATCTTCGAGACCGGTCTGTACCCGGCGACAAATGAATGCCGGTTCCAGGTCGCTCCTGTAGAGTGGCCCCGATCAGCCGCAGCTCCGGCTGGTTCGAACCAGGAAAAGCTTGGAGGAAAGTCGATGACTGAGAAGACGGTGCGGCCTCATTCGGTACTGCGACGCACGATGCTGGTCGGAACGGCGAGCGTTCTAGGCGGCGCCGTGCTTCACCCAACCCTTGTACACTCTCAAACCGGCGCCGCACCTGCGGTGGCCGTGCCCGGCAGCGCACCGCCCGGAGCGCGCTACGGCGATCCGGCATGGTGGGCGCAGCGGAAAGAGGAGATCCTGGAGCCGGCGCTCGAGATCGTCGATCCGCACCATCATCTGTGGGACCGCGGCGGGCACCGCTATCTGCTCGACCAGCTGCTCGCCGACACCGGCAGCGGTCACAACATCACGCAAAGCGTCTTTGTCGAATGCGGCTCGATGTACCGCGCCGACGGGCCGGCGGAGATGAAGCCGGTCGGCGAAATCGAATTCGTCAACGGCACGTCGGCGATGAGCGCGAGCGGACAATTCGGCAAGAGCCGGCTGTGCGCCGGCATTGTCGGGCATGCCGATTTGCGCCTCGGCGACGGCGTGGCGCGGGTGCTGGAGGCCGAGATCGCTGCCGGCGACGGCCGCTTCCGCGGCATCCGCCATTCGGTGGTCTGGGACGCCGAGCGAGATGTTCTCCCGCGGCCGCACGAACTCGCCGAAGGGCCAGATGGCCGATGCCACCTGGCGCGCCGGGTTTGCTCGGCTGGCGCCGCTGAACCTGACCTTTGAGGCTTGGCTGTACCACCCTCAGCTGATGGAGCTGGCGGAGCTGGCGCGCGCCTTCCCGCAGACGACGATCATCCTGAACCATGTCGGCGGACCGCTCGGCATCGGCCCGTACGCGGACAAGAAAGAGGAAACCTTCGCCGTGTGGAAGGCCGGTATCGCCGAACTCGGAAAGTACCAAAACGTCGTCGTCAAGCTCGGCGGGCTCGGGATGCTGTTCGGCATGTTCGACTTCCACACGCGCGAGACGCCGCCTTCGTCGGAGGATTTGGCGCGCTCCTACAAGCCCTATATCGAGACCTGCATCGCGGCGTTCGGCCCCGATCGCGGGATGTTCGAGAGCAACTTCCCGCCGGACGGCGTCAGTTCAAGCTACGCCGTCCTGTGGAACGCCCTCAAACGCCTGGCCGCCGGCTACTCGGCCGACGAAAAGGCGAAGCTCTTCAGCGGCACGGCAAAGCGCGTCTACCGTCTCGCCTAGATGGCGGTGGTGGCGGGTTCTCCTTCCGGTCGCGCCGAGCAATGACCCTCGCCGAAACATTCAGGCGCAGCCGACTCGCCCGTTACCGGGCAGCGGTCCGCGAACCGGCTGAGAAAGCGCCGGTCGAGCGGGTCGCACGCGCCCAACCGCACGCGGGCGAGGCGGGACCGGAACCGAGCCTGCGAGACTGGCTCGGCGTCCTGGCGATGGGCATCGGTCTGTTCATGGCGATCATGGACGTGCAGATCGTCACCAGCTCGCTGACCCAGATCCAGGGCGGGCTGTCCGCCAGCGGTGACGAGATCGCCTGGGTGCAAACCGCGTATCTGGTCGCTGATGTCGTGATGGTGCCGATGTCCGGGACCATGTCGCGGCTGTTGTCGACCCGCGTGCTGTTTGCGGGTGCGACGCTCGGCTTCACCGCGACCAGCGTGCTCTGCGCCACCGCCACCAGCCTCGGCCAGATGATCACCTTTCGGGCGATGCAGGGGTTTTGCGGCGGCGCCATGACGCCGACCGTGTGGCCGGTCGTCTACGCCAAGTTCCGCGGCCAGCATCTGGCTACCCTGATTGCGGTCATCTCGGTGATCCTCAGCCTGTCATCGACCTTGGGCCCGACCCTCGGCGGATTTTTGACCGACACGTTTTCCTGGCACTGGCTGTTTCTGGTCAATATCGTGCCCGGCCTCTTGGTCGCCGCTGTCGTGTGGCTGACGATTGACATCGACAAGCCCGATTTTTCGCTGCTGCGCAATTTCGACCTCGTGGGCATGCTGCTGATGGCGGCCTTTCTCGGCTGCCTCGAATACGCGCTCCAGGAAGGTCCCCGCCTGGATTGGCTCGACGACCATACGATCCGCGCCGCGGTGGCGGTCTCGATCGTCGGCGGCGGCTTGTTTTTCTGGCGAGTGCTGATCTACCGCCAGCCGATCGTCGATTTGCGGACCTACCGCAACCGCAATTTTGCCTTCGGCTCGTTCTTCACCTTTGTCGTCGGCGTCGGCATGTACAGCACGACCTTTCTCGTGCCGCTGTTTCTGGCCCAGGTGCGCGGCTACAACGCTTTTCAGATCGGTTTGACGATCATCGTGACCGGTCTCGTCACAATGGCGATGTCCCCCCTCAGCACGGTCATCGCACGCCGGCTTGATCTGCGCTTGATGCTAGCGATCGGCTTCGCGCTCTTCGCCTACTCGATGTATCTGACCGCCACCTTGACCAATCAGACCGGCTTCTGGGAGCTGTTCGTGCCGCAGCTGGTCCGCGGGCTGGGGCTGATCTGCTGCTACCTGCCGGCCAACATGATCGCGCTGGGCACCTTGCCGCAGGACAAGATGCAGAACGCGGCCGGCCTCTACAACTTGACCCGCGATCTCGGCGGCGCGATCGGGCTGGCCACGATCGTGACGCTGATGAACCAGCGGCTGCATTTTCACTGGAACCGGCTGATTGAGGACATCAACCCGGCCCGCTCCGCGGTGCAGCAGTTCCTCGATTCGCAGATCAACCATTTCGAGTCGCTGATCCCCGGTGATCCCAACCATGCTGCGATGAAGATGCTGGCCAAGCTGGTGCAGCGCGAAGCGCTGGTGCTGACCTATAACGACCTGTTGCTGCTGATTGGCTGCCTCTTCGTTTTCGGCCTGATGCTGCTGCCGCTGGTCGGCCGCCCGCGCTCGTTCCTGTCGCGTTAACGGAGCCCGAAAAGGAGAAGCCCAATGTTGATCGTCGACGGACAAATCCATCTCTGGGAAAAGGGCACGCCCTCCGCACATCATCGTCAGGTACCTTATTCGGCAGAGCAGGCGATCGCAGGCATGGATGAAGCCGGTGTCGACCGGGCGCTTATCCACCCGGTGCTGTGGGACCCGGACTCGAACGAGTTGGCGGCCGAGGCGGTGCGCAAATACCCCGACCGCTTCGCGATCATGGGCTGGTTCTATCTCGATGACCCGAACGGTCGCGATTTGGTTGCGCACTGGAAGGAGCGGCGGGGCAAGCTCGGCCTGCGCTTTTATACCAACGAGCGGCACCCGCAATCCTGGTTCACCGACGGCACGCTCGACTGGCTGTGGCCCGCCGCCGAGCGCGCCCAGGTGCCGGTCTCGCTCGGCGCGGCGATGTTCCTGCCGACCGTCGGCAAGATCGCCGAGCGCCACCCCGGCTTGAAGCTGATTATCGATCACATGGGCGTGCCGCGCGCCAGCACGGGCGAGGCGGCCTATCGGTTCCAGCCGGAATTGCTGGCTTTGGCCAAATACCCGAACGTCGCGGTCAAGGCGACCGGGCAGGCCGGCTACGCCGAAGACGAATATCCGTTCCGCAGTCTTCATCCGCACCTCAGACGCTGTTTCGACGCCTTCGGTCCCGAGCGGATGTTCTGGGGCACCGACATCACCCGCATGCCTTGCTCCTGGCGGCAATGTGTCACTTTGTTCACCGAGGAACTGCCGTGGCTAAAGGGCCGCGACCTCGACCTCGTCATGGGGGAAGCCCTGTGCAACTGGCTCGGCTGGCCGCTTCCCGTTGCTCAACGGGTCTCTAGCAGCGGAAACAACTGACCGTTCGGCCGCCGGATTGACTCCATAGCGACCTCGGTTCGACCCTCACACAACCAGCTGCGTTGAAACGTCGATGTCGTACATTGAACTTGGCGGGCTGGTTCTCGGGGCTGGCCTTCTGGCAGCCTTCACATGCGCGCTGCTGCACCGGATCGTCCACCGTGACACGTTTCGCCGCTATCATGAGGTTGGATACGCGGTCTTCCTGCAGCTCGGCGTAATTTTTGCCGTGTTGCTGGCCTTCGTTTTTAACAACGTCTGGTCCGAATACAATGTTGCGTCGCAGGCGATTGACAACGAATGTGCCAGTCTGCACGGGATCGCAATCCTGAGCGATCGTCTGACGTCACCATCCAGAAATGCAATCCTGAACGATCTGCACGTCTACCTGACGACCGTTCTCGACCGAGAGTGGCCGGACATGCAGCGGCGCAATGAGAGCTGGGCTGCCAGCGCTAGCTTTCAGGCGCTCTGGCAGACAGTTGAGACGGTCGAGACAGACCCGGCGGGCAACCAGATTCGCGGTCAAATGCTGAACCTACTCGCCATCGCCCATCAAAGCCGCGAGACAAGGCTGTTTCAGATGACACAGGGCGTCCCGGCCCTGATCTGGACTCTGCTGATTGTCTTCGCCGCCACGCTGATCGGTTGCATGCTGGTATTTGCTGCCGAGGCATCACTCTCCAAAGCTGTCCTGGTCGGTGTTTTCGCGTCTTCTTTGACCCTGGCACTGCTCACCGTGCGCATGCTCGATTTTCCATTCGAGAGCGCGTTGCAGCTCTCATCGCACGATTTCAACGGAACGCTAGGGAAGGTCGATCGTTTGATTGCAGCCGCTCGTCCGAGTGACTGAACCGCATCGGAGTAAGCGGCGATATTGGCGCGCCTCAGTCGTCGACGAGCGGGATCACGTCAGTGGCGAACCATTGCAAGCGCTCGATGCTCTCCGCAACGGACTGGCCGCGGCAATCGAAGATCAGCTCGTGCACGCCGATCGCCGCAAAATTTCTGATATCGCGGGCGATCCGTTCGGGCTCACCGGAGAAGGGCCGGCGGGAGCCATCCGGCGAGGGAATGCCGGTGTCGTAGAGCGGCGCCTTGTACGAGATCGTCAGCGCCGAGAAATCGCGCCCCTCGGTCTCGGTCAGCTGTTTCAATGCGTCGAGATGCGCGCGCATCTCTTGCGGCGGCAGCGGCGAGGCGGCGATGGCGCCGACCGGGTGCCAGCCGTCGCCATGCCGGGCCGTGCGCCGGAGCGCGGCGCGGGAATGCCCGCCGACCCAGATTGGCGGGTGCGGCTTCTGCACCGGGAAGGGTTCGCAGCGGATATCCGAATATCGATAAAAGCGGCCATTGAAGCTGGCGGGCGATTGGGACCAGAGCTGCTTGAAGATCGTGATCCACTCGTCGGTCACGGCACCGCGCGCCTCGAATGGGGGGCTGTTCAGCGCCTCGAACTCTTCGCTGAGCCAGCCGGCGCCGACGCCTAGCGTAATCCGGCCGCCCGACAAGACGTCGAGTGAGGCCACCATCTTGGCGGTCAGCACCGGGTTGCGGTAGGGCAACACCAGCACCGAGGTGACGAGCCGCAGCCGCTCCGTTGCACCGGCCACTACCCCGAGGATCGAGAAAGTCTCCAGCGCATCGCCCGCGCTCGGGTGTTTGCCGTCCAGTGTGTATGGGTAGGTCGACCGGCTCTCGACCGGCAAGACGATATGATCGGCGATCATCGCCGAGTGCAAGCCCAGCCGCTCGCCTTCGAGTGCGAGCGCGAGAATGCCGTCGCGTGTCGCGGTCGGACCGCGGGTCGGGAGATAAAAGCCGTAGCGCATTCGGGCGGCTCCCTATACTGCTTCGGGACAATAATGTCGGCAGGGCGGGGCAAAGTTCACCCTAGCCCGGCCCTCCCCCATCAAGGGAAGGGAGCACGGAAAACCCTCCCCTTGATGGGGGAGGGCTTGGGAAGGGGTGGTGGCCGGGTCGCAGTTGTTTCGTCGATCAGTGCACCGCCGCCAACCCGGCGACGGGAAGGCCCGAGGAGCCTCGGCTACGCGTGCTCAGCATCCTCCGCGCATCATCCGGCCGGTCGGCGCCGAGATAGGCCCTCAACAGCGTGAACTCGACGAGGTCGAGCTGTGCGCGGCTACCGCCGATACGTTCGAGTTCGCCGACAATCGGTTCAAGCGCGTCGATCGCGGCGGAAAAATCTCGCCGTTCGAAAGCGGCGAAGCCATACGCCACCGCGGGAACGCAGGGGCCGGATGGATAGCGACCCTTGCGCGCGAGGCCGTCGATCTGCCGTGCGCGCGCCTCCAACTCCGCATCATCGCCGGCCACGGCCTGTGCGAGCGCGATGTGCATGTCGGAAAAGGCCGCGCCGGCACGCGGAAAGGCGCTGTTCGCAAAGTCGTGGATGACGCGCCACGCGTCGGTGTTGCGCGGATGCCCGGCGAGTTCCCAGCGCCACAAAAAGGAAACCGCATCGTTCACCTTCCCGCGCGCCGGCCCGCTGTGTACCTCGGGTGAGAAGGCTTCCCGGAAAAGCCGGAGTGCCGCCGCGGCATCCCCGGCTTCGAGATGGCCGAGTGCGAGATGCCAATTCAGGTGGCTATAGAGCGAGCCGTTGCGCGGATAGATGGTGAGCCACGACGCCAGAAAGGCGCGGGCCGCGTTGGTGTTGCCCTCCTCATAAGAGAGGTGCGCGCGGGCGTGCGCCGCCCAAGGATTGTTCGGGTTTTGCGCGAGGGACCGATCGATCTTCGGGCGGGCGGCATCCCGCTGCCCATTCTCGGAAAGCGCCATGCCGTGATGCGCCGTGAACCACCAATCATCACCGTAGCTCGGGGCCAGTCTGTCGAGCAGGCTCAACAATGCGCGCTTCTGTCCGGCGCGGCCGGAACTGCCGATTAGGCCGTTGGTAAAGGCGGTGGTGCCGAGTGCGACGGCGTCGCGCGGCCAGGCGTTCAGGTGCGCGCGCAAGGCGGACAGTGCCGCTTCGACGTCCCCCGCCACAAGCAAGTCAAAAAATGCGATATGGCTGGCTTCGCGCGCGGACAGACCGGCGGCGAGGGAGTTGGCCGCCGCCATTGACACGCGTGCCGCCGCCGCGTCGCCGCGTTCCAGCAGCAAATGCGCCCTGGCGGCATGGGCAAGGGCAAAGCCGGGATCTGCGGCGATGGCAAGATCGAACGCCTCGATCGCGCCGGGGTACATGGTCAGCTTCGCCGCACAACCCTCGACGTACGCGTCCCGCGCGCCGGACGACGTTGTGGACAAGGGAAGTTCGTACTGGTCCGTCAACATGATGGCTCCTCATCCCGGAACTCGGCGTAAACGATACGATCCGCCGGGGCGCGCGCGAAAGTGGCATTGCTCCTGCAGCGGCACCTCGACGGGGTTTGCACACCGAGCCGGGTTTCGTCTTGCTCGAGTGCAGTCGATCGACCGCTAAGGTCGATCCGAGAGCGGTCAAGGACATGACTACTTTCGGCACCCCACTGCCGATAAGACCCGAGCGCCATTTGCAGCAGGCCTATTTTGCCGCACTCTCAGTATGAAATTTGGGAGGCCGCGCGCAGCTCGTCGGGAGTTGCGGTGCCATAGCCGAAGAATTCGAGATATGCCGGAATCTGTTCGAACAGCATGTCTGTCCCGATCTGGTACCGGCAGCCGCGCCTCGCCACGGCTTTGAGCAGCGGCGACAGCTCCGCGGCCAGCACCACGTCTCCGACGAAAGCGTCGCCGTCGAGGCGCGCCGGGTCGAACGGCAGCGCATCGCCGGCCGACATGCCGAGCGGCGTCGCGTTTACGACAAGGCGGTACCCCGCAGGGTCATTGTCTCGCAGGCCAACCGTCACGCTTGGAAAATGCCGGCGCAGCCGAGCCGAGAGGCGTTGCGCCGCTGCGGCGTGGATATCGAACAGCGCGATCGATCCCGGACCCTCTGCGGCAATCGCGGCGGCGATTGCCGAGCCGACACCGCCGGCCCCGATGATCAGGCAATCCGCGCCGGTAAAGTCGAAGCCCTTGCGCTTTGCTCCGCGCACAAAGCCAATGCCGTCGAAGAGTTCTCCATAGAGCGAGCCGTCCGCTCGGCGAAGGATGGCATTGCAGGAGCCGGCCACCTGCACCGCCAAGGCGGCCTCATCGAGCAGACCCACCGTGGCAACTTTGTGGGGCATCGTCACGAGCGCGCCGCGGATGTTGCTGAGGCGGAATAGCGGGCGCAAAAACGCCGCATAATCTCCGGCCCGCGCGCCCATCGGGACCACCACGGCGTTGATGCCGCGCGATGCGAACCATGGGTTGTAGATCATTGGCGCGGTGAAGGTCTCGGTAGGGTAGCCGAGATGGGCGATTAACTCCGTACGACCGTTGATCATGTGCTCCTCTCCCGACCTCCGCCCAACCGCCCGCTGACGGCGAAGAGCGCTCTGGTGATAGATTATCGGGCTGGTCGATGTCGACTGGTGCTGAGCCGGAAGGTTTCGGAGGAAGTTAGTCAGAGCTATGCGGTTGTTGCTCGGTCACACGAAGCTCGATCCCGCGTGCGCCGATGGGCGCGCCGCAAAGCGGGCGGCGGAGTAAAGCGGGTACCGGTCCAGCCTGTGGGCCGATAAGCGCTGATGAGTGACACGCGGCGCTTCGGTGATATGCTGCGCGAAGCAAAAAAAGCGAACACAGCGCGCTTCGTCCGGAAAGAGCGATAGGGGAGGGACCAATGACCGAGCTTCGTGCCGTGCGACCGTGGTGGAACCGACGCGATTTTCTGAAGAGCAGCGCGGCCGTTGCGGCAGGCGCATACGCGATGCGCTGGGCTCCCGCGGCTGCCGCGGACCTGCCGCTCGAATTCGACGGCTCAAAATTTCAGCTCAAGGCGGCCGAACTCAACCCCAAGCACGGCGGCGTGATTCGCATGGGGATTCCGGTAAGGCCGCCGCATTTCGACCTTCACCAATCCGGCACTATCTTCAACCTGGGCGCAATGGGATGCATGTTCGACAATCTGATCCGGCGCGACCCGCGCGACGGCGGCAAGACCATCATCCCCGATCTGGCGCATAGCTGGCAGATCGCCAAGGACGGCAAGACCTACACCTTCCTGCTGCGTGATAACGTTCAGTTTCACGATGGGGCCGAGCTTACGGCCGACGACGTCAAGGCCACCTTCGAGCGGATCGTCAAGCCGCCTCAAGGCATCAGCATTCCACGCAGCATCTTGTTCAAGGCGGTGAGCGAGATCAACGCGCGCGACAAATACACCGTCGAATTCAAGTTGTCGGAAGCCCGCCCGGTCAACTTCATGATGTCGGCGATCGCCAGCGGCTGGAACGTGATCGTGCGCAAGAAGACACTGGAAGACAACCATTACGATCTTCGTAAGGTCCAGGTCTATCCGGGCACCGGACCATTCCGCAGTGTCAAATACACTGATAACGAAGTCTGGATAATGGAGAAGAACAAAAACTATTGGAATCAGGAGTTGCCTTATTTAGATGGAATAGAATTTTACCATGTTTTGCCATTTTCTCCTGAAATGGCAGCCGCTATACTGGCGAAGCGCGTGGACTATGTGTTTGCGTGCGATCCTGCCACGTACCGCAAGGCGGCGGCGACGCCGGGCATGTCGACCGAGACCCACTACCAGAGCGTCGTCCACGCCACCTGGATCAATAACAAGAGAAAACCGTTCGATGATCCGAGGGTGCGACGGGCGATGCACCTGGTCCTCGACCGGCCGGTGCTGATCGAGGTCGTCAAGGACGTGGCGCCGATGATGGTCGGCGGCTTCCTCTATCCGTTCTCCGAGTTCGCGACACCGGAAGCGGAGCGCGACAAGTGGCTCGGCTACCAGTCGGACCCCGAGCCGGCGGTCAAGGAAGCCCGCGCGCTGATTGCCGCGGCCGGGCATGCCGACGGAATCAAGGGCCTGGACTTCATGGTCCGTGAGGTCGCCATCTTCAAGCTCTGGTCGCAGGCGATCCAGGCGATGCTCAAACAGACGCTCAACATCGAATGCAACCTGCGCACGGTGGTCGAATCGGTGTGGTTCGGTGACGCTGCGAGCGGCAACTTCGACCTGGCGATCGGGGCCATCGTATCGGCGCTGCTCGATCCCTCCGACTATTTCAATGCCTGGTACGGCAAGGACGGCCCGCAGAACTATTCCTTCTGGGACAACAAGGAATTCCAGGCGCTATCTGTCCAGATCGACCGGGAAGTCGATGTCGAGAAGCGTCAGGACCTGATCCGCCGGGCCGAGGCGATCACGGAACAGGATCCGCCGCTGCTACCCGTCGCGTGGGAGCGGATCCACGAACTCTGGTACAACCCGGTGAAGGGCCGTAACGTGCACGACACCTTCGGCATTTACGATCTGGTGCGACACGACACGATCTGGCTCGACAAGGCATGAGGTCGGGAGAAGTCTGATCAAGTCCGGGGAATATTGATGTAGGAGATCGCGAACCCTCCCCATGATGGGCGAGGGCTTGGGAGGGGGTGCCTTCTGATTGGGCGCGACGGGTCGGTTGTTGCAGCGTTCCGGCGATGGTTTTGTGCCGTGCGGTCGGGGCTTGCCGGGGTCACCCGGCTCTCCGGCAATAAGAACCCGACGCGCAGTGCGCGCCGTGGGGCATAAGCAGCGCCTGGCAGGATGAGGCAGAGGCGACAGGCTGAAGCGGCAACTGCCCTCAAAGCGAAAGCGCCGCAGCGCTCGAAGGCGAAACCGACATGATGCCTCCTTGCGTTGGGGAGAGCCCGCCTCACCCCGGCACCTCCAACCCCAAGAGCGGGGCGTATTGCTGGCCGCCATAGGCGTCGCTGTCGTGTTTGGAGCCAGAGCTTTGCGGGCGGGGGAAGCTGACCTTGATCGCCAGTGCGGTGTCGTGGTTGACGACGATGATCTGCGCCGGGTCGCGATTGTAGAGGCGGGCGATCGTGGCGCGGTTGACGATCTCGGCGTCGCGGGCGCGGCGGTAGGTGTCGGCGTCGTCGAACATGATGTCGATCGTCAGCCAGAACGGACCGGCGTTTTTTGAGCGCACCAGTTTCGCCAGCTCGCCGAGGGTGGCCATGATCAGAGCTCCTCGAATTCGGTGCGGAAGAGCGAGGTCGGGCTCTCCGGCACGAGTACGTGGTTGAGGTGGAACTCGTAGACCGGGCCGCGGTCGATCTCGGGCGGCGAATAGGGGAAGGCCACGCCTGAGATCAATCCGTGCCATTTGGCGATCGGGTTGTGCACGGCCAGATGGGAGAGGCTGGTCGCGATCGAGCGCGACAATTCCTGCGAACTCGCTGATCACGTCCCACAGGATGAAGGCCTCGTGGCCGCCCACGCTGCCTCGCAGCGGCTCGATCGCGCCCATCACGCCGTCGCGGCCGTAGACGCGGGTGACGATCTCGTAAGGCCGGTTGCCGACCGTGTTGGCGATGCGCGTCTTGACGCTGTCGTCGAGCTGCGCCAGCCAGCTGTCTATCTGTTCCAGGATATAAGGGTCGCGCACCCCGCCCATCAGGATCGTCGAATAGCCGACCCGGCGCACCCCTTCCAGTTTGATCGTGTATTCCGGGTCGTGCACGAACTTCGACCCCGAAACCCGCACCGCGCGGTCGGAGATCGCCTCGTACCGGGCCTTGTCGGTGCGCAATGTGCCGGACGGTTCCTTCAGCTCGAACGGGTCGGCGTTTTCGTAGAGCGTGTGCGAGGCGACACTCTGCGGCGTGCAGTAATAGTCCTCGCGCAGCGGGGAGACGTCGAAGCTGTCTTCGTGCAATACCGCCATCATGCAGTCGGGCGCGGTGCGCACGGCGACCGCCGCGGCACCGCATTCAAGGATCTTGGCCATGTGCCAGACCACGGCCGGGTCATGGCCTTCGAGCAACGGCATCGCGGCAAAGATCGAGGTGTCGCTGCTGCGGCCGGCGACGACGATCTGCGCGTCCGCGTTCAGCGCCTCTTGGATCGGCTCTACGCCCATCATCCCGACGATGTGGGTCGCCGCGTCGATATCGGCCTCGCTGAGCGGTGGCGAGGGCGGCAAGGCCCGCGCCCGGCCCTCGCGCAGATGCCGGCGGACGACATCTCGCGACAATTCCGAGTGAATGATCGCCAGGTTGAAGTGGAGGTCCTGTTGGCGTGCGATTGCGCGCACGATGTCGACCATCCAGGCGAGCGCCGCATCCGAGCCCGAGGTGCCGGAAGAACCGATGATCAGCGGAATGCCGGCCTTGACCGCGCGCGTCATCATGATCTCGGTGTCGCGCTTGACCGCCGCCGCGGAGAACATGCAGGTGCCGGTGGCCAGTGGGCCCGGGCCGGGATCGGTGCTGCCGGCATCGCAGCCGATCATCCGGGCGCCCCGCGAAACGGCCTTGTCGAGCGACTCCGCGCGAAACCCCGAACCCAGCATGCCGGTCGCCGATACCAGCGGAAACGACGCCATTGCCGCGCTCCTCAATCGCTGTTGCAAGCGGAGGATAAAGCTTACCGCACACTCCTGAAACCCACGGCCTAGCGGGTCGTGTGTTAGGCGAATCATCAGTTCGAGGGTGGCCTCGAACTCAGCCGGTTGCTCCCCGTCCGGCCGACGACCGCTTTTGACGCGCGTCAGCCTCCGTCGCTTAGCCAACAGCGATAGCAGCGGAGATAGGCACCGGTGCTCTACCTGCAGGCCGCCTCGCGCAAGGCAACCTGCAGCGCGGTATCGAGCGCGCCGAGAAACCGGGACCTGTCCCTTTGGTCAGCGGCACCGGCCACGGGTATTCGCTCCCAGCTCCTGCAGATCTCGGGCGGTATCCCGACCGGCAAGCACGTTGCCGATATTCGCCTCCGTCCAATACCTTCCGGTCGGCGATTTGCCGCGCTCGCATCCATTCCGGCCGCCGCCGAAAACGTCGACATGGCGCCGCCGGGATTCGAGTACAAGAAGGTCACCGAGCAGTGAAATTGCCGGATTTCCTGCCCGGCCTGAGCACCCCCTACGTGGACCCGAAGACCCTGCCGGCCGGGTGCACTCGACCGGGCCGCCGTGTGGCAAAAGCGTGAGCGTTGGCCCGGACGAAGTTTCGGTCTCCGGTTCGCTGATATATTGGGGTTTCGAGCAGCAATCGAGAATGGGTCATGCGCACCGTAGAGATGCACCTTCCGCCGAACGAGCTTTCCAGCGAAATGGCGGCAATGCGGGTCTGGCTGGACGAGCACCGCTTCGAGCCGTCGAGCTTTAGCTGCAACGGGCACGGGGCGGCAGTGCTGGTCCGCCTCGACTTCAAGGTCGAGATCGAGGCGGAAGCCTTTGCACAGCGCTTTGGCGGCCACATGAACGGCCCACCGGCGGTCGGAACCGAGCGCCGGTTTGGGTGGAGCACGGCCCCGGCGGCCGTCGTCGGCTAACCCGCCCCCTCGCCGCGGGCGGGAGGAGGCTGAGAGAAGCCGGCGGGCGGGGTTGCGTCAGACCACGCCGTCCTTACGCAGCGCGTCGACCTCGGCGGGGCTGAGCCCGAGCCACTCGCCGAGCGCTTCGCCGGTATGCTCGCCGAGCAAGGGCGCCGGCTTGACCGGGGCCGGCGCCCCATCAAACCGCACCGGCCAGGTCGTCATCGGCATCTGCCAGTCGCCGTGGTGCATGGTCTGCAGAATGCCGCGTTTCCAGAAGCTTTCCTCGTTGGTCAGCTCCATCGAATCGAACACCGCACCCGCCGGTACGCCGGCGCCGCTGATCAGCGCCATCGCCTCCTCCTTCGTGTGCTGGCGGGTCCATTGGGCGATGATTTCATTGACCTCCGCCTCGCGTTCGACCCGCGCCGAGGCCTTGTCGTAGCGCGGGTCGCCGATCAGCTCCTCGCGCCCGATCAATTTCAACAGGCGCGGCCAATGCTCGGGGTTGGCGCGGCTGGTCAAGAGATAGACATAGTCGTTTGGGCCGCCGGGCTTGCACGGAAAGATGCCGGAGGGCGCGTTGCCGCCGGCCGGACGGCGCGGGGCCGCCTGACCGCTCTGGGCTTGCCTGATGAACATGCCGCGGCTGTAGTGCATGACCGAATCCTGCATCCCCACTTGCAGCCGCCGCCCCTTGCCGGTGGTGTTGCGCTGATAGAGGGCGGCGAGAATGCTGAACGCCAACAGCATGCCGGTGCCGGTGTCGCCGATCGTCGGGCCGGGTTTGATCGGCCTGCCGCCGGGCTCTCCGGTGATGCTCATGGCGCCGCCGCAAGCCTGGGCGATCGGATCGAAGCACAAGCCGTTTTCGTACGGGCTGCCGGCGCCAAAGCCCTTGACCTGGGCATAGATGATGCGCGGGTTCAGGGCACGGACCACGTCATAGCCGAGGCCCAACTTCTCGATCGTGCCCGGGCCGAAATTCTCGGTAAAGACATCGGCCTTCTTGGCCAAGTCCTTGACCAGCGCCAAGCCGCGCTCGGATTTGAGGTTGACCGTGACCGACCGCTTGTTGGCGTTGTAGATCATGAAATAGTAGGGGTCGGCCACCCCCCGGCGGCCGGCCTCGCCGCCCTCGGGGTTTTCCACCTTGACGACATCGGCGCCCATCCAGGCGAGCGCCTCGGTGCAGGTCGTTCCCGCCTCGAACTGGGTCAGGTCGAGGACGCGAATGCCGGCGAGACAGTTCGGCGATACCGGAGTTCCATCCATCTTCAATCGCTCCCGTTGGCGCAAGGGTGAGGGTTCAGAGTTGTCGAAGAACTCAGTTCATGCCTTCCTGCTGCAACGCCCGCTGCACTGCCGGGCGGGCCATCATCCGCGTGAAATGCGCAGCGCAATTTTTCGGCAATTGCATGCCGACCCGCTTCGCCCCCCAATATTCGACATAAAACAGCGCCGCATCGGCGATCGATAACTCGTTGCCGCCGAGATAATTCTTGCCTTCGAGCGCCTTGTCGACGACAGCAAAACCTTTGTCGATGGCCTCGCGGCCCTGCGCCTTGACCTTGTCGTGATCGGCGGCCGAGGGGGCAAAGCGCTCGGTGCGGAAGAGCCGGGTGAAGCCTTGGCTGTGAATCGTCCCGACGATGTATTCCATCGCCTCCATCGCCCGGGTGTCGGTTTCCTCGTCCTTCGGGATCAGATTGGCCTGCGGGTTCTGCCGCGCAAGCCAGCGCGCGATGACCGGAAACTCGGTCAGGATCGAGCCGTCGTCGCGCTCGAGGGTCGGCACCTTCGATTTCGGGTTCATCCCGGTAAAGGGCGGCTTGTATTGCGCGCCCTCGCGAAAATTGACGGCCTCGGCCTGGTACGGCTTGCCGATCTCCTCGAGCAGCACGTGGATGCCGATCGAGCAGGCGCCGGGAGCGTAATAGAGCTTCATCTCGGTTTTCCTCGCGTGGATTGAACGAGCCGAATCCCGCGCTCAGATGTAGCATGCAGTGCTTGGGAGGCGCACGCATTTTGGTCATTCGCCACGCGCCGGATCCCTTGCGGAGGCGGCTGATGCTGTTATCTCGATGGGGCGCGGCGCTCCTGGCCAGCGCTGCCGTTTTGGCGCCGAGCACCGGCTTCGCCGACAATGTCGAGGCGGTCGAGCCCGGCGGGCCAGGCGTGTTGACCAAGTGCCGCAGCTGGCTCGTCGCCAGCTCGTGCCGAACCTATCGGCATATCGCCCTGCCCGACCGCATCGCGATCGGCGACACCGTCACCGTGGCCTTCGGCAGCCATCCGAAGGAGTACGGCTTCCATGTCGCGCGGATCGAGCTGATGCGCGACCGTTGCTCGATCTACAGCGAGGTGGAGGGCGACTCCGACGCGATGGACAAGATCGAAGTTGCCCCCTGCCGCCGCGCCGCCGGGACGCCCTGACCCGTCAGCAGCTAGACGATCCCTTCGGTGCGCAGCGCCTCGACCTCGGCGGCGCCGATGCCGAGCCAGCTGCCGAGGACCTCGATATTGTGCTGGCCCAATAATGGCGACGGCTTGACCTTGGGCGGGGCGCCGTCGAAGCGCACCGGCCAGGCCGGCATCTTGTATTTACCGGTGGTCGGATGCTCGACGTTCTGCATGATGCCGCGCTCGGCGAGCGA
Organism: uncultured Alphaproteobacteria bacterium; assembly: GCA_963781215.1. Taxonomy (GTDB): domain Bacteria; phylum Pseudomonadota; class Alphaproteobacteria; order ATCC43930; family CGMCC-115725; genus AP-15. The sequence goes on along the minus strand of CAWAFE010000007.1, from coordinate 41,526 downwards.
GGGGTCGTTCAAGAGCTCGAGCGTATCGAACACCGCGCCCGCCGGCACGCCGGCCGCGCCGATGATCTTCATCGCCTCTTCCTTGGTGTGCTGCCGGGTCCAGGTCGCGATGATCTCATCGACCTCGGCCGCGCGCTCACCGCGCGCCGGCCCGGTGTCGTAGCGCGGATCGCCGATCAGATCCTCGCGGTCGATCGCCTTCAAGAGCCGCGTCCAATGGTCGGCATTGGCGCGGCTGGTGAAGACATAGACGTAATCGTTCGGCCCGCCGGGCTTGCACGGGTAGAGGGCCGAGGGCGCCAAGAGCGCGCTCGACCGGCTGCTGCCGCCGCGAAGCTGGGCCTTGCCGCTCAGCTGGGTGCGCGAGAACGGCACCCGCATGTAGTGGACCATCGCATCCTGCATCGCCACCTGCAGCCGCCGCCCCTTGCCGGTGCGGTCGCGCTGGCGCAGGGCCGCCAGGATGCTGATTGCCATCAGCATGCCGGTGCCGGTGTCGCCGAACGAGGGGCCCGGTTTGACCGGGGGACGGTCGGCATCTCCGGTGACGCTGATCGGGCCGCCTGCCGCCTGGGCGATCATGTCAAAGGCGAGGTTCTTCTCGTACGGGCTACCGGCGCCGAAACCCTTGACCTGGCAATAGATGATGCCGGGGTTCAATTCCTTGACCGCGTCGTAGCCGAGCCCCAGCCGCTCGATCGTGCCGGGCGCCATGTTCTCGATCGTGATGTCAGCCTTCTTCAGCATCGCCTTGACGATTTCGAGCCCGCGCGGCGATTTCAAATTGAGGGTGATCGACTTCTTGTTGGCGTTGAACTGGTGAAAGTACCAGGGGTCGTCGTCGGGATGGCCGGGCCGCAGCCGGCGACCGGGATCGCCGGTCTTCGGGTTCTCGATCTTGACCACCTCGGCGCCGAGCCAGGCCAGCGATTCAGTGCAGGACGGCCCCGCCTCGAACTGCGTGAAATCGACGATCCGAACGCCTTGCAGGCAATCCAGCTCCACGCCCTCTATTGCAGCCATCGCGCGCCACTCCTCCCGAAAGGATTCCGGCAGGCACTATAGGCGCGGGGGAGACTCCGCGAAAGCCCGCTCTCGACGACAAACGCCGGCGGCTGGCAATGCTCGTGCCCGATCGGGCGTCAATGGCGAAAAGAAGGGCCGGCGCCCGAAGGCGCCGGCCCCGATCTTGCGTCGGACGCGTATTTAGAAGTCGTCCATGCCGCCCATGCCGTGGTCGTGCGGCATTGCGGGCATCGCCTTTTTCTCGGGCTTCTCGGCCACCATCGCCTCGGTGGTTACCAGCAGGCCGGCGACCGACGCGGCATTCTGCAAGGCGAGCCGGACGACTTTGGCGGGATCGATGATCCCGGCCTTGACCATGTCGACATATTCGCCCGATTGCGCGTCGTAGCCGCGATTAGGGTCGTTCAAGTCGAGCAATTTGCCGATCACTACCGAACCTTCGGTCCCGGCGTTTTCGGCGACTTGCCGGACCGGGCTCTGCAGCGCGCGCCGGACGATATCGATGCCGACCTTCTGGTCGTTGTTCTCGGGCGTCAGCCCGTCGAGCGCCTTAGCGGCATAAAGCAGGGCCACACCGCCGCCCGGCACGATCCCCTCCTCGACCGCAGCGCGGGTCGCGTGGGTGGCGTCGTCGACCCGGTCCTTGCGCTCCTTGACCTCGATTTCGGTGGCGCCGCCGACCCGGATCACCGCGACGCCGCCGGCGAGCTTGGCCAGCCGCTCCTGCAGCTTCTCGCGGTCGTAGTCGGAGGTCGTCTCCTCGATCTGCTGGCGGATCTGGGTGCAGCGGCCCTGGATGTCGTCCTTGCCGCCGGCGCCGTCGATCAGCGTCGTGTTCTCCTTCTCGATCCGGATCCGCTTGGCGCGGCCCAGCATGTCGAGGGTGACGTTTTCGAGCTTGATGCCGAGGTCTTCGCTGATCACCTGGCCGCCGGTCAGGATCGCCATGTCCTCGAGCATCGCCTTGCGCCGGTCGCCAAAGCCCGGCGCCTTGACCGCCGCCACCTTGAGGCCGCCGCGCAACTTGTTGACGACGAGGGTGGCCAGCGCCTCGCCTTCGATGTCCTCGGCGACGATCAGCAGGGGCTTTCCCGACTGCACCACCGCCTCGAGCAGCGGCAGCATCGCCTGCAGCCCGGACAGCTTCTTCTCGTTCAGCAGGATGTACGGGTCCTCCAGCTCGGCGACCATCTTCTCGGCGTTGGTCACAAAGTAGGGGCTGACATAGCCGCGGTCGAACTGCATGCCCTCGACGACGTCGAGCTCGGTCTCCAGGCTCTTGGCCTCCTCGACCGTGATCACGCCCTCGTTGCCGACCTTCTGCATCGCCTGGGCAATCATCCGGCCGATTTCGCCATCGTTGTTGGCCGAAACCGTGCCGACCTGCGCGATCTCGTCATTGGTCGACACTTTTTTCGACCGCTTCTCGATGTCCTTGACGACGGTGTCGACCGCCTTGTCGATGCCGCGCTTCAAATCCATCGGGTTCATGCCGGCGGCCACCGCCTTGGCCCCCTCGCGCACGATCGCCTGCGCCAGCACTGTCGCGGTAGTGGTGCCGTCGCCGGCCTGGTCGCTGGTCTTCGAGGCCACCTCGCGCACCATCTGCGCGCCCATGTTCTCGAACTTGTCGGAAAGCTCGATCTCCTTGGCGACGGTGACGCCGTCCTTGGTGACCCGCGGTGCGCCGAACGATTTGTCGAGGACGACGTTGCGGCCCTTCGGCCCCAAGGTCACCTTGACTGCGTTCGCGAGAACATCGACGCCGCGCAGCATCCGCTCGCGCGCGTCGGTGTGAAACCGGACTTCTTTTGCTGCCATGCTCGTCTCTCCCCTCAGGCGGCCTTTTCGACTACGCCCATGATGTCGCTCTCCTTCATGACGACGAGATCCTCCCCGTCGATCTTGATCTCGGTGCCCGACCACTTGCCGAACAGCACCCGGTCGCCGATCTTGACGTCGAGCGGATGCAATTTGCCGTCGTCGCCCCTGGTACCCGGCCCGGCGGCGATGACCTCGCCTTCCATCGGCTTTTCCTTGGCGGTGTCGGGGATGATGATGCCACCCTTGGTCTTTTCCTCCTCATCGATGCGCCGGATCAGAACGCGATCCTGTAATGGTCGAAATTCCACGGGACTCCTCCTTCACAAAATCTCGGATGCCGTCTGATTAGCACTCTCTAATCGCGAGTGCTAGCAAAATAGTGTGAAGCGGCGCGTGGTTCAAGCGGGCTGATGGGCCCTTGACGCGGCGCGACGGCGATCCCAAATCCAAACCGTCGTCAACTCGGCAGGAGGGTATCCGACGGATATGATGCCACCCGGGAATTGCCAGTTGCCGACCGCTTGGCATCGGCAACCGAGCGCAAAGTCCAAGATCCAGCCTGGACTCTGATCCGGGCGCGAAGTCAGCCTTCGCAATGTGACCCCCGTCTGTCGCCATCGAGCGCACGGGGGTCTTTGCTTGTTCCGACTGCGATGAGACCGCCCGAATGACGCTCGACCGCTCAGGCCCGACTTCGCGGATTTACTTTTCGCAGCGGCTACGGCTGCATTATGTCGATTGGGGAAATCCAGGGGCGCCGCCGCTGGTTCTGGTCCATGGCGGGCGGGACCATTGCCGCAACTGGGATTGGGTCGCCGCTGCCCTGCGCCGCGACTGGCACGTGCTGGCGCCCGATCTGCGCGGCCATGGCGACAGCCAATGGTCGCCCGACGGCAACTATACGATCGCCGGCTATGTCTATGACCTGGCGCAGCTGATCCACCAGCAGGAGCTGGCGCCGGCCACGATCATCGCCCACTCGCTCGGCGGCATGATCGCGCTGCGCTATGCCGGCATCTATCCGGATTTCGTCAGAAGGCTCGTCGCCATCGAAGGGCTCGGGGCATCGCCGCGGCGGCAGCGTGACCGGGCGCAGCGCGGCATCGCCGAGCGCATGCAGCGTTGGATCGACGAGCAGCGCGGCCTTTCCGGGCGCCTGCCGCGCCGCTACGCCTCGATCGAGGACGCGCTTGGGCGCATGCAAGAGGCAAACAAGCATCTGTCGCCCGAGCAGGCCCGGCACCTGACGCAGCACGGCGTCAACCAGAACGAGGACGGCACCTACAGCTGGAAGTTCGACAATTACGTCCGCGCCGAGCCGCCCTACGAGATGACGACAGCGGAAATTGAGGAAATATGGGGCCGGATCGCCTGCCCGACTCTGCTCGTCTACGGAAGGGAGAGCTGGGCCTCCAACCCGGCCGGGGACGGCCGTGCCCGATACTTCCGCGACGCGAAGGTGGTCACGGTCGAGAATGCCGGCCATTGGGTGCACCACGACCGGCTCGACGGCTTCCTCGACCTCGTCCGCGGGTTCGTTTAAGGGCCTCTACGTAGCGCTGCGAGCCTATTCGCGCAGGTCCTCGAAGAATTCCTTGACCCGGGCGAAGAAGCCCTCGCTCTCGGGGTGGGTGCGGTTGTTCTCGCCTTCCTTCTCGAATTCGCGTAGCAGCTCCTGCTGGCGCTTGGTCAGGTTGACCGGGGTCTCGACGATTGCCTCGATGAACATGTCGCCGCGGGCGGCCGAGCGCAGCACCGTCATCCCCTTTTGCCGAAGCCGGAACTGGCGGCCGGACTGGGTTCCAGAGGGGACCGTGACGCGGGCGCGGGCGCCGTCGACGCTGGGCACCTCGATCGACCCGCCCAGCGCCGCCGTCGCGATCGAGATCGGCACCCGGCAGAAGATATTGGCGCCCTCGCGCTGAAAGATCTGATGCGGCGCGATGCTGATGAAGATGTAAAGGTCGCCGGCCGCAGCACCGCGCGCTCCGACTTCGCCCTCGCCAGCGAGCCGGATGCGGGTGCCGTCCTCGACGCCGGACGGAATGTTGACCGACAGCGTCTTCTCACGTCGCGCCCGGCCCTGGCCGCCGCAGCTCTTGCACGGCTTCTCGATGATCCGCCCTGCTCCCTGGCAGCTGGTGCAGGGGCGTTCGATCGTGAAGAAGCCCTGCTGCGCGCGAACCCGCCCGCGGCCCTGGCAGGTCGGGCAGGTGATCGGCCTGGAACCGCCTTCGGCGCCGCTGCCCTTGCATTGGTCGCAGGCGACGAGGGTCGGCACCCGGATCGTCGTTTGCTTGCCGCGAAAGGCTTCCTCGAGCGAGATCTCGAGGTTGTAGCGCAGGTCGCTGCCACGGCCCGGCCCCGCCTGGCCGCGCCGCCCGCCGCCCATGAAATCGCCGAACATCTCGTCGAAAATGTCGGCAAAGCCTCCGGCAAACCCGAAATCGCCAGGACCGCGCCCGCCTGCCTGCTCGAAAGCGGCGTGGCCGAAGCGGTCGTAGGCGGCGCGCTTCTGGTCGTCCTTGAGGACGTCGTAGGCCTCGCTGACGTCCTTGAATTTCTGCTCGGCGGTCTTGTCGCCCGAATTGCGGTCCGGGTGAAACTGCATTGCGAGCTTGCGGTAGGCCCGCTTGAGATCGTCGGCGCTGGCCGATTTGGCGACGCCGAGGATTTCGTAAAAATCCTGCTTAGCCATGGGCGGCGGGGCTTTGATGGAGAAGTTTGCTGGCGTGCGTCACCCCGGCGAGGGGTTGCCGGGGTGATTGCATCGGTTCGGTCAGGCCGAGGGAGCGCAAGCTACGCGGAGCCGCGCTTCTTCTGGTCGTCGACCTCCTCGAAATCGGCGTCGACGACCTTGTCGCTGTCGCCGGGGCCGCCGCCATGGGATTGGCCGCCTTGGGACGGTCCACCATGGGACGGGTCACCGCCGCCGGCCTGGTCGGCCTGCTGCGCCTTGTAGAGCGCCTCGCCGAGCTTCATCGAGAGCTGGGCCAAGGCCTCGGTCTGGGTCTTGATCTGACCGGCGTCGTCGCTGCCGAGCACATCCTTCAACGCCTGGATCGCCTGCCGCGCGGCGTCCTGATCGCCCTGCGGGACCTTGTCGCCACTCTCGGTCAAGGTGCGCTCGGTGGTGTGGATCAGCGCGTCGGCGTTGTTCTTCGCCTCGACCAGCTCGCGACGGCGCTTGTCTTCTTCGGCATGCGCCTCGGCATCCTTGACCATCTTGTCGATATCCGCCTCGGAGAGGCCGCCCGAAGCCTGGATGCGGATCTGCTGCTCCTTGCCGGTCGCCTTGTCCTTGGCCGACACCTGGACGATGCCGTTGGCGTCGATGTCGAAAGTCACCTCGACCTGCGGCATGCCGCGCGGCGCCGCGGGCAGGCCGACGAGGTCGAACTGGCCCAACAGCTTGTTGTCCGCCGCCATCTCGCGCTCGCCCTGGAAGACGCGGATCGTAACCGCGGTCTGGTTGTCCTCGGCGGTCGAGAAGGTCTGGCTCTTCTTGGTCGGGATCGTCGTGTTGCGGTCGATGAGCCGTGTGAAGACGCCGCCCAAGGTCTCGATGCCGAGCGACAGCGGGGTCACATCGAGGAGCAGAACGTCCTTGACCTCGCCCTTCAGCACGCCGGCCTGGATCGCGGCACCGATGGCCACGACCTCGTCGGGATTGACGCTGCGATTGGGCTCCTTGCCGAAGAACTGCTTGACCGCCTCGATGACCTTGGGCATCCGCGTCATGCCGCCGACGAGGATCACCTCGTCGATCTCGGAGGCCTTGAGCCCGGCGTCCTTGAGTGCCGCGCGGCAGGGGCCGATCGTCCGCTGAATCGAGATCCTCGACCAGCGCCTCGAGCTTGGCGCGGGTCAACTTGATGTTGAGGTGCTTCGGCCCGTGCTGGTCGGCGGTGATGAACGGCAGGTTAACGTCGGTCTGCATCGACGACGACAGCTCGATCTTCGCCTTCTCCGCCGCCTCTTTCAGTCGCTGCAAGGCGAGGCGGTCGCTGCGCAGGTCGATCCCTTGCTCCTTCTTGAACTCGTCGGCCAGATAATCAATGATGTTCTTGTCGAAGTCTTCGCCGCCGAGGAAGGTGTCGCCGTTGGTCGACTTGACCTCGAACACCCCATCGCCGATTTCGAGCACCGAGATGTCGAAGGTGCCGCCGCCAAGGTCGTAGACAGCGATCGTGCCGCTGCCCTTGCGCTCCATGCCGTAGGCGAGTGCGGCCGCGGTCGGCTCGTTGATGATGCGCAGCACCTCGAGCCCGGCGATCTTGCCGGCGTCCTTGGTCGCCTGGCGCTGCGAATCGTTGAAATAGGCGGGGACGGTGATAACCGCCTCGGCGACGGTCTCGCCGAGATAGGCTTCGGCCGTCTCCTTCATCTTCTGCAGGATAAAGGCGCTGATCTGCGATGGCGCATATTTCTTGCCGCGGCTCTCGACCCAGGCGTCGCCATTGTCGCCAGTAGCGATTTTATACGGGACGAGATCGATGTCCTTCTTGACCATCGGATCGGTGAAGCGGCGCCCGATCAGGCGCTTGATGGCAAAGAACGTGTTTTCGGGGTTCGTCACCGCCTGGCGTTTGGCCGCCTGGCCAACCAGACGCTCGCCCGATTCGGTGAACGCCACCATCGAGGGTGTGGTGCGCATGCCCTCGCTGTTCTCGATCACCTTGGCGCTCTTGCCTTCCATCACGGCGACGCAGGAATTGGTCGTGCCGAGATCGATACCGATGACCTTGCTCATGGATGCCTCGTTCTAAAAGCAGGACCGGACGGCCCGGGAAAGCACCGCGCCGATCCCCCGGGAAGTGATGGCTCAGTCATCCCCCGACTGAAGCCAGGGTTATATATGTGGGCCGGGTGGTCGCTGCAACCGGCTCAGGCCAAGGGTTCGGTGGGTTCGGCGGACTTTGCCGCCTGCCTGGCGACGCCGACCATCGCCGGCCGCAGTAGGCGGTCGTGCAGCAGGTAGCCCGGCTGCAATACCTCGACGATTGTGCCGCCGGGCTGACCCGGCGCCTCGGCCTCGAAGACCGCCTGGTGGAAATTGTGGTCGAAAGGCTCGCCCTTGGGATCGATCCGCCGGATGCCGTGCCGCTCGAACGCGCCCAGCAGCTCGCGCTCGGTCGCCGCCACGCCATCAAGCAGGCTGCGCGTGCGCTCGTCGCGGATTTCCGCCTCGGGCAGGCTGGCGAGCGCCCGCCGCAGATTGTCCGCCGCTGAGAGCAGATCCCGGGCGAAGCCGGTGACCGCGTACTTCAAGGCATCCTCGCGCTCGCGCTGGGCGCGGCGGCGGATGTTCTCGACCTCGGCCAATGCCCGCAGCGCACGGTCCTTCTGCTCGGCGAGCTCGACTTCGAGCGCCGCCACACGCGCCTCGGCCGGGTCCAGCACGATTTCTTCGGCATTGTTGTTCGCGGCCATATCGCCGATCCCGGCGGTGGGCTCCTCGTTTCTGGTGTCGTCCATGCTTCGTCCTATCCCATCAGTCGCCCGATCATCTTGGCGGTATAGTCGACCATCGGGATGATGCGGGCGTAATTGATCCGAGTGGGGCCGATGACCCCGATCGCGCCGACGATCTGCTCGCGGCTGTTCTGGTAGGGCGCGATCACCATCGAACAGCCAGCCACGCCGAACAGGTGGCTCTCGGCGCCGATGAAGATCTGCACCCCCTCGCCGCGCTTGCTGGCGTCGAGGAGGCGTACCATGGTTTCCCGCGTTTCGAGCATCTCGAAGAGGTTGCGCAGCCGCTCCAGGTCGGCGAGGGCGGTCACGTCTTCGAGGAGGTTGGCCTGACCGCGCACGATCAAGGCACTGCCCTTGTCGCCGCCGGCCCAGATCGCGAGGCCCGCGGCGACGAGCTTTGAGGTCAGCTCGTCGAGCTGAACCTGATGCGAGGCAATCTCCCGCTCGATCTCCGACCGCGCCTCCTCGATGGTGCGGCCGATCAGCCTGGCGTTCAGATAATTGCCCGCCGAGACCAGCGCCGCAGGCGGCAGCCCGAGCGGCACTTCGATGACCCGGTTTTCGACCAGCCCGTCCTCGGTGACCAGCACGACGAGCGCCCGGCCGGGCCCGAGATGAACGAACTCCAGATGCTTCAAGGGGCGGTCCTGCTTGGGCACGACGACGACCCCGGCGCAATGCGACAGCCCACTCAGGGCGCTCGTCGCCTCCTCGAGCGCCTGCGGCAGGCTCTTGCCGCGCGCGGCGCACAGGCTCTCGATGCTGCGGCGCTCGTCCTCGGCGAGGCGGCCGATTTCCAAGAGGCCGTGGACGAAGAGGCGCAGCCCAAGGTCGGTCGGCAGCCGGCCAGCCGACGTATGCGGCGCGTAGAGCAGCCCCGCCTCTTCGAGGTCGGCCATGACGTTGCGGATCGTCGCCGGCGACAAATTCTGGGCGAGCCGGCGCGACAAGGTCCGCGAGCCGACCGGCTCGCCGGTCGCGACGTAGCCGTCGACGATCAGGCGGAAGATCTCGCGGCTGCGCTCGTTGAGCTCGTAGATCGGCGAGGGTGCGATGGGTTCCGGCATGGCAGCGTCACAACCGATGTTCCGGCCCGCGGCAGGGCTCGTCCCCGGCCGGGCTGCCGAATCATCGAACGGGTGATGTGGTTACCCGATGCCCGCAAGCCAAGCGGCGCCTGCCGCAATGCGCTCAGTCGGCGCGCCGAAATTTGGAAACGCCCGCCGCGGCGTCCGGCCGATGCATGGGCGGCGTCTCCATTCTTGGCGAGAGTTGTCGCGGTCGCAGGGCCACTCTATCATCCGCCGACGCAGACGAAGGAGCCCGCATGGTTCAGCTCGCAGAACTCGATGCCGACCGCGACACGATCGAGGCGACCCTCAATTACTTCGCCGATACCGAGGCGATGCCGGTCACGCTGGTCGGTGCGCCCGGCGCGTCGGATGTGCGCACCGGCGGCGGCAAGTCGGACCCCCACCGGGTCGTGCTCCGCAACGGCCGGCTCGACGCCGGCGAATTCGTGCTCGAACGCAACGGCTTCCGTTTTATCCGTCACGACACCAAGGTCGCCGATTTCTACGACGAGGACGAGATCCGCCGGGTCTATTACCCGGAGATGGAAGCGCTGGTGAAGGCCGAGAGCGGCGCCTCGCGCGTTGTCGTCTTCGACCACACCTTGCGCACCGCAGACGACGAGTTGCGCACCGCCGCCAAGATCCGCGAGGTCGTGCGCCGCGTCCACAACGACTACACCGAATGGTCGGCGCCGCAGCGGGTGCGCACCCTTATGGGCGACGAGGCCGAGGCATTGCTCGCCCACCGCTTCGCGATCGTCCAGGTGTGGCGGCCGATCCGCCATCCGGTCGAAAGCTGGCCCTTGGCGATCGCCGACGCGCAGAGCCTGTCGCCCGAGAACATGGTGGTGACCGAGCGGCGCTATCAGGACCGCATCGGCCAGACCTCGGCTATCACTTGGAATCCGGGGCATCGCTGGTATTGGTTCCCGCGCATGCGGCCCGACGAGGCGCTGGTCTTCAAGGTCTACGATTCAATGAAGGACGGCCGCGCCCGCTTCACCGCCCACACCGCCTTCGAGGACCCGGCGACACCCCCGCACGCAAGGCCGCGCGAGAGCATCGAGATCCGCACCCTCGCCTTCTTCTGACCGGTGCCGCCCGTGCGATGGTCGCGCCGCGCGGTTCTTTCCGGGACGGCGGCGGGGCTGCTCGCGCCTTGGGAGGCGCTGGCGCAGGCAGTGCCGGCGCAGAGGGTCACCGACGCGCTCGCGCAGCTCGACAAGATCGCCGAGGAAGCGCTGCGGCGGTCGGGTGTGCCGGGGATGGCGATCGCTGTCGTCTACAGGGATGAGACCCTTTATTTGAAGGGGTTTGGCGTGCGGGAGGCGGGAAAGCCCCGGGAGGTCGATCCCGACACCGTGTTTCAGCTTGCCTCGGTGTCGAAGCCGATCGCTTCGACGGTGGTGGCAGCGCTGGTCGGTGATGGCATCGTCGGTTGGGACGATCCGATCGTCCGGCACGATCCGGGCTTTCAAATGTACGACCCGTGGGTCACCCGTCAGATCACGTTGCGCGACATGTTCTGCCATCGCAGCGGGCTGCCCGACCATGCGGCCGACATGCTGGAGGACATCGGCTGGGACCGCGCGCAGATCCTCCACCGCCTGCGCTGGCAGAGGCCGGACAGCAGTTTCCGCTCGCGCTACGCCTACACGAATTTCGGCTTTACCGAGGCCGCGGTCGCGGCGGCCATGGCGGCCGGAAAATCGTGGGAGGATCTCTGCGCCGAGCGGCTCTATCGGCCGTTGGGCATGAAGAATTCCAGCTCGCGCTTCGCCGACTTCGCCGCTGCCGCCGACCGCGCACCCGGACACGTCCGCGTCGATGGCAAGTGGGTGGCCAAATACACGCGCGATCCGGACGCCCAGTCGCCAGCCGGCGGCGTCAGCTCATCGGCGCGCGACATGGCGTCGTGGCTGCGCCTGCAGCTTGCGGGCGGCGAGCTCGGCGGCAAGGAGATCGTCGCCGCCGCAGCCCTCGCCGAAACCCATCGCCCGCAGATCGTGCGTACGCCGGCGAAAGACCCGGCTGTCGACCATCCCGGGTTCTACGGGCTCGGGTGGAACATCGACTACGACGCCTCGGGAAGGATCCACTGGAACCATTCCGGGGCGTTCGACCTTGGCGCCGCGACCTGCGTCAACCTGCTCCCGGGCGAGGGGCTGGGCATCGTCGCGCTGACCAATGCGCAGCCGATCGGGGTGCCGGAGGCGGTCTGCCGCAGCTTTCTTGACCTGGTTCTCGACGGCAAGGTCGAAAAGGATTGGGTCACGCTCTACGGCCAGCTGATGGCGAGCGCGATGGCACCCACCTACGGGACCGCGATCGACTACGCCAAGGCGCCGGCGCGGCCCTCGGCGGCCCTTCCCTCGGCAAGCTATATCGGCGCCTACCGCAACGATCTCTACGGCGGGCTCGAAATCGCCGCGGCCGATGCGGGCTTGGTGCTGCGGCTCGGGCCGCGGCGGGATGCTTATCCGATGCGGCATTTCGACCGCGATGTGTTCACCTATCAGCCCGCGGGCGAGAACGCCTACGGCCCGAGCGCCGTCAGCTTCACTGTTGGAGCGGACCAGAAGGCGACTTCGGTGACCATCGAGAACCTCGACGCCAACGGCCAGGGCATTTTTACGTGGGCGGCCGCGGCGAAGTGAGACCCGGCGGATCGGGCAAACATCCGACAGCCGTCTCCTTTTCGAGGGCGGCCTGCCAAGCTGCGTCTATCATGACCCTTGCGGCAGGCAGGTCAGGCTCACGAGTGCAGACCCGATCGGGCCGGGCACGATGAGGCCTCCGGCAAACCATTTTGAGAGCACCCGTTCATCTCGACCTCGGCGAGACGGACGAGGTGCTGGCCCTGTTCGATGGGCCAATCTACGGCAGCCGCTCGCATGTCGTCCTCGACATGGTCGACGCTTCGTCGCTGCTGTGGCGACCCTTTCTGCGCGGCATCGATGTAGGGGATCGCTGGAACGACCTGGCCCGAAATTGGGAACCGGTCGCGGCTGCGGGCAACTATGCCTTCAACGATGCTCATGCGATGATGGCGTTTGTCGGGGCGGGGCGAGCTGAGCTGGCGAGCGCCGTGCTCGATGCTCAGATCGGGGCGATGAAGGACGGCGGCGACAACGCACTGTTCACGCGTGAGGTCGGCCATCCCGCCGCGCAGGCCATTCGAGCATTTGGTGACGGGGACTACGCGGCGACGGCTCGTCTTTTGCGGCCGATCCGCAACATCGCCCATCGCTTCGGCGGTAGCCATGCGCAGCGCGATGTCCTCGATCTGACATTGATCGAGGCGGCGTTCCGGTCGGGTCAAAAAGCCCTTGCCGCAGCGCTCGCTGCCGAGCGGATCGAAGCAAAACCGGCCAACCCGCTCGCACGGCTGTTCGTCAACCGGGCCCGAACAATGGGAACAGCCTGACGGTTCGCGAAGGGGCTGGGCGAGCCACCGGGCCAGTGGACGCCCATAAGACCGGTCCCGTTACGGCGCGATCGTGGTACCGCCGTCGACGATGATCGTCTGGCCGGTGATGAAGGCGCCGGCACGCGAGGCCAGCATCAATGCGACGCCGGCGATGTCCTCGGGCTCGCCGAGCCGGCGCAGCGGCGTCGCCGCCTCGCGGGCGGCCCGGCGCTGCGGGTCCTCGTAGAGCACGCGGGCGAACTCGGTCTTGACCAGCCCCGGCGCGATACAGTTGACCCGCACATTGTCCGGGCCCCATTCGGCGGCGAGGTTGCGGCAGAGCGCGTAATCGGCGGCCTTGGTGACGCCGTACATGCCAAGCACCAGGGTGGCCTTCACCGCCGCGACCGAGATGATGTAGATGATCGAACCGTCGCGCCGCTCGCGCATCTCGGGCGCCACCAGCCGCGACAGCCACAGATTGCTCAACACGTTGTTGACCATCATCCGCTCGAAGACCTCGTCGGTCAGGTTTTCGAGCGAGCCGTAATGCGGGTTGACCGCGGCATTGCAGACCAGGACATCGATCCGGCCCCAGGCCTCGCGGGTCTTCGCGACGAGGTTTTCGAGCTGCGCCTTGTCTGAGATCCGTGCTGCGACCGCGATCGCCTCGCCGCCCCTCTCGCGGATCGCCGCCGCCGCCTCCTCGCAGGGCCCCAGGTTGCGGGCCGAGATCACGACCCGCCCGCCGGCCTCGGCGAACGCCTCGGCGATCGCCCGACCGATCCCGCGGCTGGAGCCGGTGACGATCGCCACCTTCCCGGACAGATCGAACAGCTTCATGACGGCGCTTCTACAAGAGGAAAATCGCCATCCCGATCAGGATGACGATAACCGCGGTGAGCCCGTATTTGATCAGCCGGACAAATCCGAGCCACGTCTCACGATGTCGTTCGAGCTCAGGGTCGATTACCGCCATGTTATCCTCTGTCGCTGGCCGGCGCGCCCGGAGGTATAGCCGATCCGGGCCATGATACAAGCGGCTCCGCCGGGTTGCACAGCGTCGTCTCGGGCGCCGACCAGCCGGCGATCTCGGCTCGTTCCTCCACGATGCGCACCCGTCCTTCGGCGATCAGCCGCAGCGCCAGCGGATAGAGGCAGTGCTCGGCGGCGAGAATCCGATCGGACAGCCGTGCTTCGTCGTCGCCGCCCAGGACAGGCACGACCGCCTGCGCGATGATCGGCCCGGTATCGACCTCGGGACGGACGAAATGCACGGTACAGCCGACAAATCGGACCCCGGCGGCCAGCGCCTGACGCTGCGCGTGAAGGCCGCGAAAGGACGGCAACAGCGAGGGGTGGATATTGATCATGCGGTCGCGCCAGCGTTCGACAAAGCCGGTATCGAGCAGGCGCATGAAGCCGGCGAGACAGACAAGCTCGATCCGATGCCGGCACAACGCCGCGTCGGCCGCCGCCGCGAAGTCCTCGCGGTCCGGCGCGGCGACGACCTCGCGTGCAATCCCCGCGGCGTCGGCATAGGCGAGGCCCGGCGCCTCGGGACGGTTGCTGATCACGAGGACGATCTGGGCCGGATGACCGGGTGCCGCACACGCGTCGATCAGCGCCGCCAGGTTCGAGCCCCGGCCGGAGATCAGGACGGCCGTCCGCAGCCGCGTCACCTCGCCTCCGCGCCGGCGGGCGGCCCATATCCGATTGATGGCATCCTGGCGCCGACTGCTGTATGAGCGGAAAGGGGAATGAGCGCCGACGCAGGGTATCGGATCGGAGGCGGTTTGCAATGACCTGGGCGCGGGTTTCGGCAGTCGTCCTCGAGCGGGCGCGCCGACGCCTCGTCGGGACCGGTCTGCTGCTGCTCGTCGCGTTCATCCCGGTGGGCACCGCATCGGCCCAGGAAGACCCTTACGCGGCGACCGTCAAGGTGGACGCCACGGCGGATACGGCCGCCGCGGCGCGCGACCTCGCCCGGATCGATGGGCAGCGGCGGGCTCTCGCGGCAGTGGTCCAAGGGCTGTCTGGCACCTCGGACAACACCCAGGTGGCAAAGCTGAGCGACAAGACGATCACCGACATGGTCGACAATTTCGAAGTGGCGAACGAACGGATGTCGGCAGTGCGTTATCTTGCCGAATACACCTTCCACTTTCGTCCGTCGAAGGTGCGCCGGCTGGTCCCGGCGGCGCAGGCTGCCCCGGCCGACAGCGGGACCGCCCAGACCCCCCCAGCCGACAACGGTACGACGCCCGCGGCGCCCGGTGGCGGCGCCAAGCCGGTCGTGCTGCTGCCGATCTATCAGGATGGCGGAAGAAGCGTGCTGTGGGACGATCCGAACCCGTGGCGCGAGGCCTGGGCGCACCGTCCGTCGGGCTCCGGGCGCATCCCGTTGAGCCTGCCCCTGGGCGATGCCGGCGATGTCGCCGCGATCGACGCGGCGCAGGCCGCGTCCGGCGGCTCCGACGCGCTTGCCGCCGTCGCCCAACGCAACGGCGGCGACGAGGTGGTGGTGGCGCAGGCGAGCGCGCGCCGGGACGGCGACCAGCTCGTCGGCCTCGATATCAGCGTCAAGCGGTATCGCCTCGGCCATTTGAGCGACAGCCGGAGCGAGAGCGTGGAGGCCAACCCCGGCGAGAGTGCCGGCGATCTCTTAAAACGGGCGGTCGACATCGCCGCGGCGGATATCCAAACCGGGAACTCGCAATCCAACCAGCCGGCGAGCCTTTCCGCGGTCGTTCCGATCACCAGCCTCGGCGAATGGGTCCAGGTGCGCGATCGGCTCGCTTCGGTGCCGGCGATCCGCAAGGTCGATTTGTTGTCGCTGAATCGCCAGGAGGCGAAAATCCAGATCAGGTATATCGGCGGCCCCGACCAGCTGAAATCCACCCTTGCCGGGCTCGATCTCGATCTCGGCGGCGGCGACCCCGTGTGGCGGCTGCTGCCTCCGGGCGCAGCGCGATCGCGCTGATCCGATCGAGCCGCGATGCCGGGACGGCAGCGGATCCATAATCATGAGCCGGCTCGGGCTGAACCTTCCTAATCTGATCACGCTGGGGCGGCTGCTGCTGGTGCCGCTGGCGATCTGGCTGATCCTCGGCGGAGCCTATGGCATGGCGTTCTGGGTCTTCATCGCCGCCGGCATCTCGGACGGGCTCGACGGCTTTATCGCCAAGCGGTTCGACCGCCGCACGCGGCTCGGTGCGCTCTTGGACCCGGTCGCCGACAAGGTGCTGCTGGTCAGCGTCTACGTCACGCTCGGCATCGCCGGCCAGCTAGCGACCTGGCTCGTCATCCTGGTGGTGTTTCGCGACGTGATGATCATCGGCGGCTTTCTCTTGATCCAGGCAATCGCCGTGACAAAGCCGCTCCAGCCCCTCTTCATCAGCAAGATCAACACCGGCGCGCAGATCGCGCTAATTTGCTTTGTCCTCGCCCGGTGCGGCCTCGGCTTTGAGCCCAGCCCACTCGACCTGCTGCTGAGCCTCGTTGTCGCGGCGACGACGATAGGCTCCGGACTGTCTTATCTGGTGCGGTGGGCCCGCATCCTCGCCCGCTCGGAGCAGGCGTTGTGAGCGCCCTGGGTGAGCGGCCGGAGGCTGGCTGGTTGGCCGATGCCGATCAAATGATCCAGCTTCCCCTCGACCTGCCGCGCAAGACGTCGTTCGGCCGTGCCGATTTCCTCGTCTCGGACAGCAATCGGGCGGCGGTCGGCTGGATCGACCGATGGCCCGACTGGCCTGCCCCTGCATTGCTGCTGCACGGCCCCGAGGGCAGCGGGAAGACGCATCTCGCCCACATTTGGTGCCAGCGCGCCGCAGCGGCCCTGGTCGCCGGCCAGACCTTGGCGCAGGCGTCGCTGCCGCGCCTTCTCGACAAAAGCCGATATCGGATCGCGGTCGACGACGCCGAGCGAGCCGAGGAACCGGTGCTGCTCCACCTGCACAACGCCTGCCTCGAAGCCGGTGGCGGCGTGCTGCTCACCGCACGCCGGGCGCCGGGGTCATGGCCGGTGGCACTCGCCGACCTTCGCTCGCGGCTGCGTGCCTTGCCCGCGGTCGAGATCGGAGCGCCCGAAGACGCGCTGCTCGCTGCCGTCTTTGTCAAGCACTTCGCCGACCGCCAGCTGCGCGTAGCACCCGAGGCGATCGCCTATCTGGTCGCCCGCATGGAGCGCTCCTTCGCGGCCGCCGCGGCGCTCGCGGCCCGGCTCGACGCGGCCTCGCTTCACGACCGGCGCCCGATCACCATACCGCTGGCGCGCCGCGTGCTGAAGGAGTGGACCGATCAGCCCTTGCCCTCGGCCAGCGATTCGGGCGTGACGTAGTCGACGACAGGGTGGCGCGCACCCCCGATCTCCGCCCAGCGCGTCGAGATCCGCAGGCTGACCCGCGCCGCGGTCGGAAACTTGCCCGACGCCAGTGCGCTAGCCTGCGGCGTGCCCGGCTCCGCCAACATCATCGCCAGCTCGTGCATGCCCGGGTTGTGGCCGATCAGGAGGACGTTGCCCTCGTCCTCCGCGAGGCGGGACAGGCGGCCCAGCAATTTTTTCGGGTTGGCGAGATAAAGTTCGTCCTCGACAAGGCATCGGGGCCGCGGGGCGAACCCGGCAAGGACGAGGTCGAGGGTTTCGCGGGTACGCGCCGCGCTCGAGCACAAAACCAGGTCGGGTGCGCCGATCGCCGCGGCGAGGTGCCTGCCCACGAGACGCGACGCCTCGCGCCCGCGCCGGCTCAACCGCCGCTCGTGATCCTCGGCATCTCCTTTCCAGCTCGATTTCGCGTGGCGCAGCAGATGCAGCATATGCACTCTCAGCCCTCCTCCCGGTCGCGAGCCGTCCGATCTCCCGGTCGTTCCAAGCTGACACGGTAATATCGGCACGGTAGGATCAGCTTTGCACAATCTTTTCCCGTCCGCATCGGAGACCGGGGTGAACACCAGCGCGCAGCCCGTCGAGATCGAGCCGGTCGATGCCAATGCCCCGTCACGCTTCATCAACCGGGAGCTATCGTGGCTCGCCTTTAACGAGCGCGTCCTCGCCGAAGCCGACAATCCGAGCCACCCGCTGTTGGAGCGGCTGCGCTTTTTATCGATCTCGGCAAATAATCTCGACGAATTCTATATGGTGCGTGTGGCCGGTCTGAAAGGCCAACACCTCGCCGGCATCAAGACCCAGAGCCAGGACGGCTTGACGCCGGCGCAGCAGCTTGACGCGATCCGGCGGCGAACCGGCCGGCTGATGGTGGACCAGCAAATGACCTGGCTGGCTCTGCGCCGGCACCTCGAAGACGCCGGTATCGCCGTGATCGACCCGACCGAGCTCGAGCGCGGCGACCGACCTTGGCTCGAAGACCGTTTTATGGCCGACGTGTTTCCGGTTCTGACGCCACTGGCGATCGATCCCGCGCATCCGTTTCCGTTCGTCGCCAACCGCGGCTTCGGCCTGGCGCTCGAGCTCGAACGGGTCAGCGACGGCGTCCGTCTGCAGGCACTGACCCTGATCCCCTCCTCGATCTACCGCTTCGTCCGCTTGCCGGGGAGCCGGATCCGATTTCTTCCGATCGAGCAGACGATCGCCCTTTTCCTCGATCACCTGTTCCCGGGCTTCGCGGTCGTGGCGCAAGGCGTCTTTCGGGTATTGCGCGACAGCGAGGTCGAGATCGAGGAGGAGGCGGAGGATCTGGTCCGCCTCTACGAAACCGTGCTCAAGCGCCGCCGGCGCGGGCATGCGATCCTGCTCGCGGTCGATTCCACGATGCCGGCCGGGCTGCGCCGCTTCCTGATGGAAAAGCTCGATGCGGCGCCCGCCGATGTTTTCGCCTCCGACGGGCTCCTCGGCCTCGACGACACCGCACAGCTGATCGTCGACGAGCGCCCCGATCTGATCTTCACCCCCTACAACGCGCGCTTTCCCGAACGCATCAGGGATTTCGGCGGGGATTGCTTTGCCGCGATTCGGCAAAAGGACATCATCGTCCACCATCCCTATGAGAGCTTCGACGTCGTCGTGCAATTCCTGCTTCAGGCGGCGCGCGACCCGGCGGTCGCGGCGATCAAGCAGACGCTCTACCGCACCAGCGACGACAGCCCGATCGTCCGGGCGCTGGCCGAAGCCGCCGAGGCCGGCAAATCGGTCACAGCATTGGTCGAGCTCAAGGCGCGATTCGACGAGGAGGCGAATATCCGCTGGGCGCGCGATCTCGAACGCGCCGGGGTGCAGGTCGTCTACGGCTTTTTGCAGCTCAAGACGCACGCCAAGGTCTCTCTGGTGGTACGCCGTGAGGGCGGTCAGCTCTGCTCCTACGTCCATTTCGGAACCGGCAATTACCATCCCTACACGGCCAAGGTGTACACGGACCTCTCGTTCTTTACTTGCGATCCGGCGCTGTGCCGCGACGCGGCACGGCTGTTCAATTTCATGACCGGCTATGCGAGCCCGGCCAGCCTCGAAAAGGTCACAGTCGCGCCGATCAACCTGCGGACCCGCCTCGTCGAGCTGATCGAGGCCGAGATCGCCAATGCGAAACTCGGCAAGCCGGCGCAGATCTGGGCCAAGATGAACCAGCTCGTCGACCCGGCGATCATCGACCTGCTCTATCGCGCCTCCCAGGCCGGGGTCGCGATCGATCTGGTGATCCGTGGCATCTGCTGCCTGCGGCCGGGGCTGCACGGCCTGTCCGACAATATTCGCGTCAAGAGCATCGTCGGGCGCTTTCTCGAGCATAGCCGGATCGTCTGCTTCGGCAACGGCGGCAAGCTCCCCTCCGACCGCGCCAAGGTCTTCATCAGCTCGGCCGACTGGATGCCGCGCAATTTCGACTGGCGCGTCGAGGCGTTGGTGCCGATCGAAAATCAGACCGTGCACCGTCAAGTCCTCGACGAGATCATGGTCGCCAACCTGCGCGACACCTTGCAGAGCTGGAGCCTGTCGGCAGACGGCGCCTATCACCGCGTGCCGGCCGGCGAGGAGGCGTTCTCCGCGCATACCTACTTCATGACCAACCCCAGCCTCTCCGGGCGCGGCAAGGCGCTGCGGCGCGGCCAGCCGAAACTCGTCATTCGCTGATCCAATGCCGGACGGCAATCCCATCGGCGCGCCGGCCCGGATCGGTGTCATCGATCTGGGCTCCAACTCGCTGCGGCTCGTCATCTTCGAGCGTCTGGGCGGTGCCCTCTTCCCGCTGCTCAACGAGAAGGTGATGTGCGGCCTTGCGCGGGGGATCGCCTCGACCGGCCGGCTCAACCGCGACGGCGTGGCGCCGGCGCTCTCCAATTTGCGCCGCTTCGTCGCATTGGCCGGCGCGATCGGGGTCGATCATCTGGCGGTGCTCGCGACGGCGGCGGTGCGCGACGCCAGCGACGGCCGCGCTTTCGCCGACGAGGCCGCGCGCCACTGCGGCGTGCCGGTCAGGATCGTCGACGGGGCCGAGGAAGCGCGGTTGTCCGCCGCCGGGGTTCTCGCCGGCATCCCCGAGGCCAACGGCATCGTCGGCGATCTCGGCGGCGGCAGCGTCGAGCTGGTTCGGGTCGGGTCCGACAGCCCCGCCAACGGGATCGGCCGCGGGATAAGCCTGCCGATCGGCGCGCTGCGCCTCGCCGATCTCGGCGACAACGCAAAATCGGTGTCCGATGCCGTCGAGCGCGCGGTCGCGCGCGCTTCGGTCTGGCGCGCCGCAGCCGGGCAGAATTTATACCTCGTCGGGGGCGCGTCGCGCGCGCTCGCCCGGTTGCACATGGAGCATACCGGCTACCCGCTGCACATCATCCAGCAGTACACGATCCCGCGTCGGGAGGCGGAAGCCTTCTTCGAGGTTGTCGGCCGACAGTCGCGTAAATCGCTGGAGCGGATCGCAACGGTCCCACGCAAACGCCTCGAGATGGCGCCGCTCGCGGCGCTGATCCTGCGCAAGCTGGTCGCCCTGACCGGACCGTACCGCGTGGTTTTCTCGGCTTTCGGGCTGCGCGAGGGGTATGCCTATGGGCTCGTCCCGCCGGAAGCGCGCGATGCCGATCCGCTGATTTCCGTCTGCAAGGCGATCGCCCGCAGCCACAGCCGCTTTGCCGCCGACGGCGACCGGCTGCAGGAATGGACGGCGCCATTATTCCCCAACCTGGCCGAGCCGGCGCGGCGGCTGCATCGGGCAGCCTGCTGGCTCGGCGACATCGCCTGGAGCGATCATCCCGACTACCGCGCCGAGCAGGCTTTCACGCGCAGCCTGAGGATGCCGTTCGCCGCCGTCAGCCACGCCGACCGGGTGTTCATCGCCACGGTGCTGCACGCCCGCTATGCGGGCGCACCCGACGATCCGATCAAGGATCCGACCCGCCGCCTACTCGACGACCGAACGGCCGGTCAGGTGCGCACGCTGGGCCTGGCGCTGCGGCTCGCCTACACGCTCAGCGGCGGTGTCGTCGACCTCTTGTCCGAGGTATCGCTTCGCCAAGAGGGCCGCAATCTCGTTCTCGAAACCCCGCCCGACGACAGTCTCTTTGCCGGCGAGGCGGTGCAGCGCCGTCTCGAAGCGCTCGCCCGCTCGCTCGGTGCGACGCCGCAGCGGCGACAGCGGCAGCGGAGCAGAGCTTTGAGCGGCTGAGCTCAGGGTGGTGCCCGTCCGGCGGGAACGGGCTTCGATCATCGGGCGGGCTGGGTAACTGCGCAAGCCGTCGCCGGAACCGGCGCCGCCGCGTCGAGGAACCGCGGTGCCGGCGGGGCGTTGAAAAAAAGCCAGCGACCGCGGCACAACCGGCAAATGCAAAATCAATCCATCCTGATATCCGGCGCAGGGATTGCCGGCCCGACCCTGGCCTATTGGCTGCTGCAACAAGGTTTCACCCCCACTTTGGTCGAGCGCGCACCGCAGCTGCGGACCGCCGGCTACGTCATCGACTTCTGGGGTGTGGGCTATGACATCGCCGAGCGTATGGCTCTCCTGCCCGAGCTTGCCCGCCGAGGACTACCATATCCGGGAATTGCGGTTCGTCGATGATCGCGGGCGACGGGTCGGCGGCTTCGAGGTCGATGCGTTCCGCAGGATGACCGGCGGGCGCTATGTCAGCCTGCCGCGCGCCGATCTTGCCGCGCTGCTCTACCGCGCGATCGAAGGCCGATGCGAGGTCATTTTCGGCGACAGCATCCGCGGGATCGAGGAAACCGGCGATTCGGTCAGGGTCGCCTTCGAGCACGCCTCGCCGCGCTCGTTCGATTTGCTGGTCGGCGCCGACGGTCTCCACTCGGCGGTGCGCCATCTGGTCTTCGGCAGCGGCGGCTCGGTCGAGCGATATCTCCGACACGCCGTCGCGGCGTTCTCGGTCGAAGGCTACCGGCCGAGAGACGAAGGCGTCTATGTCAGCTACGGCGTTCCCGGCAAGCAGGTCGGCCGCTTTCCGATGCGCGACGACCGCACGCTGTTTCTGCTCGTGTTTGCCGCCGCCGAGCCGCCTCCGGTCGAGACGCACGACATTTCCGGCCAGAAGGCCCTGCTGCATCGCGAGTATCGGCAGGCCGGATGGGAATGCGGCCGGATCCTCGAGGCGCTCGATGGCTGCGAGGAGCTTTATTTCGACCGGGTGAGCCAGATCCGGATGGAATGCTGGTCGCGGGGCCGGGTGGCGCTGGTCGGGGACGCCGCTTATTGTCCGTCGCTGCTGGCGGGTCAGGGCTCGGCATTGGCGATGACCGGGTCCTACGTGCTGGCAGGCGAGCTGGCCAAAGCCGGAGGGCGGCATCTGGAAGCATTCGGGCAATACGAAAGCATCCTGCGCTCGTTTATCGACGGGAAGCAGAAAGCGGCAGAGCGGTTTGCCGGGACCCTCGTGCCAAAGACGCGGTTTGGCCTCTTTATGCGCAATCGGATCTCCAAGGTGTTTGGGTTTCCGTTTGTCGCCGACCTCTCCCTCGGCCGCGGGCTTGTCGACCGGCTGACCTTGCCGAAATATCCCGGCGGCGCTGTCGCCGAATCGGTGGGGACAGAATTGCCATAATTGCATGATACCTGGTCGACCGGTGCCACCCGCTTTCCGGTCTGGACCGGGATAGGTGGACTTACACGCTCGCTGTTATTTTCCTGCAAATAACAGCGATAACAGCGGGGCGAGGGCGGTCTTTCCGGAAGCGGCGATCGAGCAACCCGATCGGATGGCCGGGCAGCGTCGCTGGCCGGGCCATCTCTTCGAGGGTCGTTTTGGGGCGGCCCCCGCGTTGCGCTAAACGAGGCCGTCGCGGCCGGGCACCTCGACCAGCGCGACTCGGTTTCCCCGAACCGTGAGCGCCAGGCGGCCGTGCTTCAGCGCCATCGCGTCGCGGCCGAAAATGTCGTAGCGCCAGCCGGAAAGCGCCGGCACCGCCGCCTCGTCGTCGGCGGCGATGGCTTCGAGGTCGTCGGCCGAGGCGACCAGCTTTTGCGCCACCCGATGCTCCTCGCAGCGCTGCTTGACGAGGACGCGCAGCAGCTCGATCAGCGGGCCGAGACCGGCGGGGGGATCGGGCTTGGTCGGCTCCGGCGGGCCGGCTGTCGCCGCTTTGGCGAGGCCGCTGCGAACCGCCTCGAGGATCTCGCCGCCGAGCCGGCCCTCGGCAACCCCCTTCCCGAGGCTGCGGGTTCGCGCCAGCGCCTCGATCGTCTTCGGCAGATGCGCGGCGATTTCGAGCACCGCCTCGTCCCGGACGATGCGCCCACGCGGCAGGTTGCGCTGCTGCGCCGCCGCTTCACGCCAGGCCGCCACTTCGCGCAAAACGGCGAAGAAACGAGGGTCGACACGGCCGCGAAGGCGGAAACGGCGCCAGGCCTCGCCCGGCTCGCTGCGATACACAGCCGGATCGGACAGGCCCGCCATCTCCTCGGCAAACCAGCTCGCCCGCCCATTCTTCGTCAGCTGCTCCTGCAACCTCTCGTAGACGGTGCGCAGATGCACGACATCGGCGAGGGCATAGCTGATTTGGCGCTCGGTCAATGGGCGATGCGACCAATCGGTAAACCGCGAAGATTTGTCGAGCGGCGCCCGGGCGAGCTTGGCGACCAGCGTCTCATAGCTCGCCGCGTCGCCAAAGCCGCAGACCATCGCGGCGATCTGGGTATCGAAGAGAGGCTGCGGGACCGCGCCGGACAGATTGAAGAAAATCTCCACGTCCTGACGCGCGGCATGGAACACTTTGGGGATCGCTTCGTCCGCCATCAAGGCGAGAAGCGGCCCGAGATCGATCCCGGGAGCGAGCGCATCGACCGCAGCGGCCTCCTCGGGGCCAGCCACCTGCACCAGGCACAGGATCGGCCAATAGGTGCGTTCGCGCATGAACTCGGTATCGACCGCGAGAAAATCCGCACCCTTCTGCCGCGCGCAAAATCGGGCTAGACTGTCATTGTCGCTGATCACTGTCATTTGCGACGCTATAGCGCGAAATGTTCCGCGCTGGAACCATCACCAGCCCGGCTGGCGGAGCGGTTCCCGAGCCGGGGCCCGCCTTGACAAGCCGCGCGGTTCCGTGCGTCTTCCGGCGACCTCGAACGGGCCGCCGGATACTTCCCAATGCACGCCTATCGGACCCATACCTGCGGCGCGCTGCGCCTTGCCGACGCGGGCCGGCCCGCCCGGCTATCGGGCTGGGTCCACCGCAGGCGCGACCATGGTCAGCTGTTGTTTGTCGACCTGCGCGACCATTACGGCGTCACGCAATGCGTCATCGACGTCTCATCGCCGCTGTTTGCCGCCGCCGACGCGCTGCGTCTGGAAAGCGTCGTCACGGTTACCGGGCGTGTCGCCGCGCGCTCACCCGACACCGTCAACCCCAAACTCGACACCGGCGAGGTCGAGCTCGTGATCGCCGAGCTCGAGACCCAGTCGGCGGCGGAGCCGCTGCCGTTTCCGGTCAATGCCGAGGCCGACTACCCGGAGGACATGCGCCTCGCCTACCGATTTCTGGATCTGCGGCGCGAGGGCATGCACGCCAACATCGTGCTGCGGTCCAAGGTCATTGCGTCGATCCGCCGGCGGATGATCGAGCAGGGCTTTACCGAGTTTCAGACGCCGATCCTGACGGCGAGCTCGCCCGAGGGCGCGCGCGACTATCTGGTGCCGAGCCGTCTGCATCCGGGCAGGTTCTATGCGCTGCCGCAGGCGCCGCAACAGTTCAAGCAATTGCTGATGGTGGCCGGCTTCGACCGCTATTTCCAGATCGCGCCCTGCTTTCGCGACGAGGCCGGGCGCGCCGACCGCTCGCCGGGCGAATTCTATCAGCTCGACTTCGAGATGTCGTTCGTCACCCAGGACGACGTCTTTGCCGCGATCGAGCCGGTGCTGCACGGAATCTTTGAGGAGTTTGGCGGCGGCCGGCCGGTCAGCCCGCCGCCGTTTCGGCGGATTGCCTATGCGGACGCGATGCAGCAATACGGGAGCGACAAGCCCGATCTGCGCAACCCGATCGTGATGAGCGACGCCACCGCGAGCTTTCGCGGCTCCGGCTTCAAGGTATTCGCGAATATGATCGAGGGCGACCCTCGGGTTCGGGTGTGGGCGATCCCCGCCCCAACGGGTGGCAGCCGTGCCTTCTGCGACCAGATGAACTCCTGGGCGCAATCCGAAGGGCAGCCGGGGCTCGCTTACATCTTCTTCCGCGACGGCGAGGGCGCGGGGCCGGTGGCGCGCAACCTCGGCGCGGCGCGGACCGCCGCGCTGCGCGCCGAATTGGCGCTCGGCGACGGCGACGCCGTCTTCTTCGTCTGCGGCGTGCCAAAGAGCTTTGCGCCATTCGCCGGCGCCGCGCGCCTGCGGATCGGGCGCGAGCTCGGGCTGACCCGGGACGGCCTGTTCGAGTTCTGCTGGGTCGTCGATTTTCCGATGTACGAGCTGAACGAGGACACCGGGCAAATCGAGTTCAGCCACAACCCGTTCTCGATGCCGCAGGGCGGGCTCGCGGCATTGGAGCAGCAAGACCCGCTGACGATCGCCGCCTATCAGTACGACATTGTCTGCAACGGGGTCGAGCTGTCTTCCGGGGCGATCCGCAACCATCGCCCGGAGATCATGTACAAGGCCTTTGCGATCGCCGGCTATCCGGCGGCCGAGGTCGAAGCCCGCTTCGCCGGCATGCTCAACGCGTTCAAATACGGAGCGCCGCCGCATGGCGGCTCGGCGCCAGGCATCGACCGCATCGTCATGCTCTTGGCGGATACCCCGAACCTGCGCGAGATCGTGGCTTTCCCGATGAACCAGCAGGCCCAGGATCTCTTGATGCAGGCGCCGGCTGCGGTTGCGCCCGAGCGGCTGCGCGAGCTCCACATCCGGCTCGCCCTGCCGCCGGAAAGAGGCTAGGAAGGCCCGAACGCCGGCCGTGGAAGGTTCACGCATGATCGAGCGCCGTGTAGAAGTCCTTGCAGTCGCGGTCGGCCTCGCCGCCGCGGCGGCATGGGCGGTGCCGGCTGCGAGCGCCGAGATCGCCCCGCATCGGGCGCTCTATTCGATGACCTTGGGATCGACGCGCGGTGATTCGGGCGTGGTCGACGCCCGCGGCACGATGGATTACGAATGGGGCGAAACCTGCGACGGCTGGACGGTCGAGCAGCGCTATCGGCTCAAGATGCGCTACGCCGAGGCTCGCGACGTCGACATCACTTCGAGCTTGGTGACCTGGGAATCGAAGGATGGGCTTCGCTATCGCTTCAATCAAAAGCAGACGCGAAACGGCGAGGTCGATCAGGAAATTCACGGCGAGGCGAAGCTGGACGGACCGGAAAAGGGTGGCGTTGCCGAGTTCTCGAAACCCGATCCCCAGACGATGAAACTCGAGCCCGGCGTGCTGTTTCCGAGCGCGCACACGATTTTGCTGATCGACAAGGCCAAGGAGGGGGAAACCCTGGTCTCGCGTCTGGTCTTCGATGGTTCGGCCGAGGAGAATGCGGTGCAGGTGTCGGCGGTGATCGGCGCCAAGGTTGCCGGTGACCCGCCTTCGGCCGATGGCAGCCCGTTGCTGGAGCATCCCGGCTGGCGGGTGCGCCTTGCCTTCTTTCCGGCCGATGCAAACGCCGAGCGGCCCGATTACGAGCTCGGCATGCGGCTCCTCGACAACGGCGTCTCGCGCGACATGGTGATCGATTACGGCGAATATTCGATCCGCGCCAAGCTCGACGATATCGAGTCGCTGGCAAAACCGCACTGCTGACGATTTTCATCAGCGCGGCGGGTTGGCCGTGTGCGGCCCGCGGCCAATTTGCACCGAGCCGTCGCCGAGCCGGGCGCGGATGTCGTCGATCGCGCGGTCGAGCCGCCCGGGCCGATCGAGCTCGCGGTCGAACAGGGTAGGTAGATCGGCCGCGCGGTCGTCGACGAGTCCATCGGCGCCGATCCCGATCAGGCGGAACCGGGTGGCGCCGTCGGCTTCGGCCGCGAGCAGCAGGCTCGCAGTGCGAAACAGCATCTCCGCCAGTCGGGTCGGCTCGGCGAGCCGGCGCGAGCGCGTGCGCAGGCGAAAATCGCCGGTCTTGAGCTTCAGCGTGACGATCCCGGCGGCGAGCCCGGCCTGCTTTAATCCCACCGAGACGCGCTCGCACAGGGGCCGGAGCACGCGCGCGAGCGCATCGCGATCGGGTTCGTCCGTTGCCAGCGTGGTTTCGGCGGAAATCGTCCGCGCCGGGGCATGATCGAGGACGGCACGGCCGTCCTCGCCGCCGGCGAGGCGGCCGAGACGCGCGCCGAGCCGGCCATAGCGCGCAACCAGCTCGCGCTCGCCCAGCGCGGCGAGCTGGCCGATCAGGGTGATCCCGTCGGCGGCGAGCCGGCGCTGCATCGCCGCCCCGACACCCCACAACAGCGACACCGGCCGTGGTGCCAGAAAGGCCGGGGCGTCGGCGCGGCTCAGGACGGCAAAGCCGCGCGGCTTGTCGAGGTCGGAGGCGATCTTGGCGAGGAACTTGTTGTCGCTGAGCCCGATCGAGAGGGTGATGCCGAACGCCTCCTCGACCCGTCGCGCCAGGGTGGCGAGAGTTTGCGCCGGAGTGCCGCCGTGGAGCGCCTCGGTGCCGCCGAGGTCGAGAAAGGCCTCGTCGATCGACAACGGCTCGACGAGCGGGGTCAACCGCCGCATCTCGGCCCGCACCGCGCGCCCGACCTCTCGGTATTTGGCCATGTCCGGGCGAATCACGACAGCGTCGGGGCAGGCCGCCAGCGCCTTGAACATCGGCATCGCCGAGCGCACACCATAGAGGCGGGCAACATAGCAGCAGGCGAGGACGACGCCGCGGGCGCCGCCGCCGACGATCACCGGCCGGTCGGCAAGGTCGGGCCGGTCGCGCTTCTCGACCGTCGCATAAAACGCGTCGCAATCGACATGCGCGATCGAGAGCGTACCCAGATGGGGATGACGGACGAGCCGTGGTGAGCTGCAGCCGCGGCAGCGGTTGCCGGCCACCTCCGGAGCGGCGAGGGCGCCGCAATCGCGGCACAGCGTGGTCACCGGATCGTTTCCGGCTGCGGCCGGGCCGCGCTGCCGCCGCTGCGGGGCTCTGCTGTCGTGCGGCCCAATCTTTCCGGCTCCACGACCGATCGTTACGAATTCTTAAGTGCGATCCCTTAGACGAGCCCGTGCTACCCGGTACGGAAGGAGAGGCGGCGGTGCCGCTCGTCTATCGTGATCGACCAAATCGCGGCCATATGAACACTTTTCTTGCGTCCCGCGAAGCATGATGCGCGAGGCTCCCGACCCCGGCGCGCATCGCGGTCTGCCGCGGCGCCCACGGATTCTGATCGTCGAGGACAACGATCTCAATATGAAGCTGTTCAACGACCTCCTGGTGGCGCACGGCTATGACACCCTGCAGACCAGGAGCGGGATCGAGGCGCTGGCGCTGGCGCAAGAAGAGCGCCCCGACCTGATCCTGATGGATATTCAGCTTCCCGAAATATCCGGCCTTGAACTCACCAGACTGATCAAGACAGACGAGCATCTGCGCACAATCCCGATCATCGCCGTAACCGCGTTTGCGATGAAGGGCGACGAAGAAAAGATCCGCGGGGGCGGCTGCGAAGCTTATATTGCCAAGCCGATATCGGTGACGAGCTTTCTGCGAACGGTCGAGCGCTTCGTCTCCTGAGCAACCGGTTCGAAATGAGGCACGAAAACCCGATGTGCTGTTCGTCGCTCCCGCGAAAGCAGGGACCCAATGATCCAATGGTTTCGCGGTGGCCCCCGGTTCAAGCCAGCGGCAGGCCCCGGACCCTCGCTTTCGCGAGGGCGACGGGCGCGGCGCGGATTTCTGCAAATTCGCTTTGGGTCCACCCCCTGAAGCAAAGGCTCGCTCCGACCCCGTAAGCCGCGAGGCCG
Organism: uncultured Alphaproteobacteria bacterium; assembly: GCA_963781215.1. GTDB lineage: Bacteria > Pseudomonadota > Alphaproteobacteria > ATCC43930 > CGMCC-115725 > AP-15. The sequence goes on along the minus strand of CAWAFE010000007.1, from coordinate 12,395 downwards.
TCATGTCTGCCCGAGTGTTGGTCGTCGACGACGTCGAGCTCAATGTAAAGCTGCTCGAAGCCAAACTTTCGAGCGAGTATTTCGAGGTGCTGTCGGCCCGCGACGGGCCGGCGGCATTGCGGCTCGCCGACAGCGAGCTTCCGGACGTCGTCCTGCTCGATGTGATGATGCCGCAAATGGATGGGTTCGAGGTGTGCCGCCGGTTGAAGGCCAACCCGCGCACCGCGGATCTGCCGGTGGTGATGGTCACCGCGCTATCCGACGCCGCCAATCGGCTCCGCGGCCTCGAAGCCGGCGCCGACGATTTTTTGACGAAGCCGGTCAACGACATCGCCCTCTTTGCCCGCGTGCGCTCGCTGGCGCGGTTGAAGCGGCTGATGGAGGAATGGCGGTTGCGCGAGGAGATCTGCGGCCGGTTCGGCGGCAAGGACTGCGCCCCTGCTGATGCCGGCCCGGCGCGAATCATGATCATCGACGAGGACGAGCTCGCCGCCGCCAAAATGGCGGAGACTCTCGAACCGATCGCCGGCGTGACAACCCGGTTCGCCAACTGCGCCGAGGCGCTGGCGAGCCTCGACGACGACATCGAGCTGGTTATCGCCAGCCTATCGGTCGGGGGTGGCGACCCGCTGCGCCTGATCACCCAGTGCCGGGCCAACGAAGCCCTACGCCAGCTGCCGATCCTGATGATTGCCGACGACAACGATCTGCCCCGCCTCGCCAAAGGGCTCGATCTCGGCGCCAACGACTATCTCGTGCGCCCGGTCGACCGCAACGAGCTGTTGGCGCGCACCGTCAGCCAGATCCGCCGCAAGCGGCTGCAAGACCGTCTCTCCGACAACTACCGGCGCAGCCTGTCGCTGGCGCTGACCGACGAGCTGACCGGCCTCTACAACCGCCGCTACCTGTTCGCCCATCTCGACGAGCTGATGGCACGGGCGAACCGCGACGCATTCGGCATCGCGATCCTGCTGTTCGACATCGACCATTTCAAAGCGGTCAACGATACCCACGGCCATGCCGCCGGTGACGAGGTCCTAAGAGAGCTGGCAGCGCGGACGATCGGCTGCGTGCGCAGCGTCGACCTCGTCGCCCGGCTCGGCGGCGAGGAGTTCGTCGTGGTGATGCCGGAAATCGACCTCGCGATCGCGACGGCGGTTGGCGAACGCCTGCGCCAAGCCGTAGCGATGAAGCCGTTTTCGCTCAAAGTGAGCGGCGAGGCGCTGCACATGACAATCAGCATCGGCGCCGCGGCGGCGACCGCGGGCGGCGATACCCGCGACCAGCTGCTCAAACGCGCTGACGACGCCCTCTACCGTGCCAAGACTTCCGGCCGGAACCGCATCGCCGTCAATCCCTCCGATCCGTCGCACCTGCTCTGGCCGCTGCCGCCCGAATACGCGGCCAAGTCGGAGCACCCGCTAGGCGGCGTGCGGTCATAAGGCTCGGTTTTCGGTCGGCTCTCAGCTCGGCACCAGACCGCCATCGACGTTGTAGGCCTGGCCGGTGATGTTGCGGGAAGCAGGTGAGGCCAGAAACACCGCCATCGCGGCGATATCGTCCGGCGTGTTGGCGCGGCCGATCGGGATCACCGCATCCTGCTCCGCCTGGAGCTCCGCCACGGTGACGCCGCGTTCGGCGGCACGAGCAACGGCGTTGCGGGCGCCCAGTTCGGTCCGCGTCACGCCGGGGCAGATCGCGTTCACATTGATGTCGTAACGGCCCAATTGCTGTGCTGCGGTCTTGGTCAGGGCGATGACCGCACCCTTGCTCGCGGCATAGGCGGCGTTCGAGGCGCCGGCATAGCCGCGCCCCGAGATCGAGGCGATGTTGATGATTCGTCCGCCCCGACCGCCCGCCTGATGTTGGCGGATCATCTCGCGTGCCGCCCGCTGCAGGCAAAAGAACACGCCCTTGGCGTTGACCCGGTGGATGCGGTCCCAATCGGCCTCGGTCAGGTCCATGATTGGCGCGTAACGGGTGACGCCGGCATTGTTGACGATGACGTCGAGCCGGCCCAATTCGGCGACGGTACGCGCCATCATCGCGTCGATGGCGGCGAGATCGCCGCAATCGGCCTCGATCGCGATCGCTCGACGGTTGTTGCCGGCGGCCTCGGCCGCCGTCCTTTGCGCTGCGGGGAGGTCGATATCCGCGGCCACCACCACCGCACCGGACTCGGCCATCGCCAGCGCCGTCGCCCGCCCGATCCCGGCCCCCGCTCCGGTCACCAGCACGATCTTGTCCTGCAGCACCGCCATCGCCCTTCCTTTCCGCCCCGCTCGCCGCCTGAACTCTCAAAGCCCGGCTCGGGTACCGGGCTTTGCCGCGTTGACACGCATTCGGGTTGATTGCCGAAGGTAATCCCTCCTTCGGGTGGTATAAAGTCGGAACCGTCGGCGCCCGAGTTGCCGCGAATCGAAAGCAGGGAGGGGAATATGAGGGCCAGCAGCGATCATATTCTGACCAGCCATGCCGGGAGCCTGCCGCGCCCGGACGCCTTGGTCGAGGCGAACCGCGCACTGGAAGCAGGCGAGGCCGCCGACGAGCGCAGCCTTCAGGGGGTGCTGCGGGCTGCCGTGGCTGAAGTCGTGCGCCGTCAGAAGGATCTCGGTATCGATATCCCGGGCGATGGCGAATTCGGCAAGCCGATGGCGCAGCGGGTCAATTACGGGTCGTGGTGGCGCTATTCGTGGCATCGCCTCGGCGGCCTTGATCCGCACGGGCCGAGCCTCTACGAAATGACGCCGCGGCGCTCGCGCCCTGGCGAGGTTGTGCTGACGAGCTTTGGCGATCGCCGGGATCGCACCCAGTTCGCCGCGGCCTATGCCGATCCCGATTCAGGCATCACTACCGGGCCGCGGCCCCCAGCGCCGATCTGCGTGGCTCCGCTCGTCTATACCGGCGGAGATGCGATCAAGGCCGATATCGCCAACTTCAAGGCGGCGTTGCAGGCGGCCGAGGTCGTGGAGGGGTTCATGAGCGCGGTCGCGCCGGGCAGCGCCGCGCGGATCGGCAACCGGTATTACAAGACCGAGGAGGAGCTGCTCTACGCTTGCGCCGAGGCGATGCGCGAAGAATACAAGGCGATCCTCGATGCCGGCCTCGTCTTGCAGCTTGACGATCCGGCGATTGCTGAGAATTGGGACATGATCAACCCCGAGCCGACGGTCGAGGAATACAGGAAGTTCTCGATGGTTCGGGTCGAGGCGCTGAACCATGCGATCCGGGGCCTCCCCCGCGACCGCATCCGGTTCCATCTGTGCTGGGGCAGCTGGCACGGCCCACACACGACCGACATCGCCATGCGCGACATCGTCGAGGTGATGCTGGCGATCGACGTTCAGGCCTATTCGTTCGAGGCCGGCAATGTCCGACACGAGCACGAGTGGCAGGTGTGGAAGGACGTCAAGCTGCCCGACGACAAGCTGATCCTGCCGGGCGTCGTCAGCCATGCGACCAATGTGGTCGAACACCCGGAATTGGTCGCCGAGCGCATTCTGCGCTTTGCCGGCCTCGTCGGCCGCGAGCGGGTCGTCGCCTCGACCGATTGCGGCCTCGGCGGGCGCATCCATCCGCAGATCGCCTGGGCCAAGCTCGAAGCGCTGGCGCAGGGCGCCGCGCTCGCCAGCCGCCAATTGTGGCCCTGAGCCAGTGAGATTGTCCCCCGGTCAAAGACTCTGCCGATGCTGTACGAGTTGCCATGAGCCGAGGAGGAAGCCATGAAGCGCAGCTCCGACCATGTCCTTACAACTCACGTCGGGAGCCTGCCGCGTCCGGACGATCTGATCGAGGCGAACCGCGCGCGCGAGGCCGGCGAGGCAATCGACGAGGGCGAATTTCAGCAGATGCTGCGGGGCGCCGTAACTGATGTCGTGCGCCGTCAAAGGGATCTCGGCATTGATGTTCCAGGCGACGGCGAATTCGGCAAATCGATGGGGCATCGGGTCAATTACGGGGCGTGGTGGAGCTATTCGTTTCAGCGACTCGGCGGGCTCGAATTCGGCGCCCCCGGCGCCTACGGCCGCACGCCACGGCGCTCGCGTCCGGGCGAGATCGTCCTGACCAGCCAGGACGACCGCCGCGACCGCCAGCGCTTCGCCGCGGCCTACGCCGATCCCGAATCCGGCGTCTCGATGGGGCCGCGAGCGACGACCGGTCCGGTCTGCACTGGCAGGCTGACCTATATCGGCCAGCAGGCGGTCGCCGCCGACATCGCCAATTTCAAGGCGGCGCTCACCGCGGCGGGAACCGCGGAAGGCTTTATCAGCGCGGTCGCCCCGGGCACCGCGTATCGCGTCGGCAATACCTATTACCGCGACGACGAGGAATTCCTCTATGCCTGCGCCGAGGCGATGCGCGTGGAGTACAAGGCGATCGTTGACGCCGGGCTGATCTTACAGCTCGACGATCCGTCCACCGCGACCGGCTGGGACATGATCAATCCCGAGCCGACGGTCGAGGAATACAAGAAATTCACAATGGTTCGGATCGAGGCGCTGAACCACGCGCTGCGCGGTCTGCCGCGGGATCGTATCCGTTATCACCTGTGCTGGGGCAGCTGGCACGGCCCGCACACGACCGACATCGCGATGCGCGACATCGTCGATGTCATGCTGGCGGTTGATGCCGGCGCCTATTCGTTCGAGGCCGGCAATGTCCGCCACGAGCACGAGTGGAAGGTGTGGCAGGAAGTCAAGTTGCCCGACGACAAGCTGATCCTGCCGGGGGTCGTCAGCCACGCGACCAACGTGGTCGAGCACCCCGAGCTCGTCGCCGAGCGCATCCTGCGCTTTGCCGGCCTCGTCGGCCGGGAGCGGGTCATCGCCTCGACCGATTGCGGCCTCGGCGGGCGCATCCATCCGCAGATCGCCTGGGCCAAGCTCGAAGCGCTCGCCGAAGGCGCGGCATTGGCCAGCCGCCAACTCTGGCGCTGAACGGAGGGAACCGAATGCTCTACAGCACCGATCGCATTCTGACGACCCATGCCGGCTCATTGCCGCGCCCGCCCGACCTCAGGGATATGGTAATCGCCAAGGCGAACGGCGCGTCTTATGATCAGGCCGCGCTCGACCGGCATCTGAAATCGGCGGTGGCGGAGGCGGTACGACAGCAAGCCGAATGCGGCATCGACATCGTCAATGACGGTGAGCTGTCAAAGACCAACTTCACCGATTACGTGCGCTGGCGGATCGCCGGCTACGAAACCAGGCCCTCCGCCGGCCCGAGGCGGCTCAGCATAACCGCGCGCGACGAGACCAAGTTCGCCGGTTATTTCGCGGCAAATCCACGCGCCCGCCCGGTCGGCCCGCCGACGATGCCGGTGTGCGTCGAGAAGCTGCGCTATGTCGGGCAGGCGGACCTCGCCGCCGACCTCGGCAACTTCAAGGCGGCGCTCGCCGGCGTCGAGGTCGCGGCGGCTTTCCTGCCCGCCAATACCCCAGGCACGATCGAGCATTGGATGCTGAACGAATATTACAAGAGCGACGAGGAATTCGTATTCGCGATCGCCGATGTTATGAGCGAGGAATACCGAGCAATCGTCGATGCCGGGTTTCTGTTGCAGATCGACGATCCCGATCTTCCTGACGGCTGGAACTGTCTGCCCGACATCACTCTGCCGGCATACCGCAGCTATGCCGCGATGCGGGTCGAGGCGCTGAACCACGCGCTGAGCGGCATCCCCCGGGAAAAGGTGCGGCTGCATGTCTGCTGGGGCAGTCACCACGGCCCGCATCATGACGACATCCCGCTCAAGGAGATCATCGACCTGATCTTTCGGGTTCGCGCCGGCAGCTTTTCAATCGAAGCTTCGAACCCCTGCCACGAGCACGAATGGCGCGTCTTCGAGGAGGTGAAGCTGCCGGAGGGCGCCACCCTGGTTCCGGGGATCGTCGGCCACTGCACTGATTTCATCGAGCATCCGGATCTCGTGGCCGAGCGACTGGTTCGCTATGCCAGGCTCGTGGGCCGCGAAAATGTGCTGGCCGGCACCGACTGCGGGCTCGGCACGCGGGTCGGCCACCCCGCGATCTGCTGGGCCAAGTTCGAGGCGATGGCCGAGGGCGCGCGGCGGGCAACAAAACTGCTTTGGGGTGGCGCCGGCTGAATTGCAATCGGCTTCGCGGCCGATTGCCTGCCTCGGCGCGATGCTCACCGCATTCCTGCGCGCCCTCTCGGTCCTGTCGATGCCGCCGTTGCGGCGCGTCATCGCTCAGGGCCTCGGGCTAGCGGTGCTGACCTTCGCGCTGTTGTGGCTCGGGGTCGCCGCTGCTCTCTTCCATTGGGCGGTTTTTGCCTGGCGGCCCTTAGACTGGCTCTTCGATATGCTGGGCGGGCTCGCAGTGCTGGTCTTGAGCTGGCTGATGTTCCCGGCCGTCGTCACGCTGATCATGGGCTTTTTCATCGAGCGCATCGCCACCGCGGTCGAGGCGCTCGATTATCCCGAAAACGGCCCGCCGCGGCGGCAACCGATCGGCGAGACGCTAGCGGCGACACTGCGGTTGACGATGCTGACATTGCTGCTCAACCTGTTGGCGCTGCCGGTCTATCTGCTGGTACCCGGAATAAATCTCTTTCTCTTCCTCGCCTTGAACGGATATCTTCTCGGCCGGGAGTATTTCGAGGTGGTCGCGCTGAGGCGGCTCGATGCTGCGGCGGCCAAGGCGGTGCGCAACCGGTTTGGGGGACGTGTCTTTGTCGGCGGCGTGGTGATCGCGGGATTGTTTGCGCTGCCCCTCGTCAACCTCATAGCACCGGTCGTCGCCACGGCCTTCATGGTGCACGTGTTCGAGGCGCTGCCGTCGGTCGAGCCGCATCCCCCGGCCCCGTCCGTGGCTTAGCCCCTGCAACTATGTCGATCGGGTGTCCTAACCATGTTTACCCGGAAAAGAACCGAGACAGAGGACCGAAAGATGGCCGATTCGTCCGACGATCTGGGTATCCCGATGAAGCCGGCAGCCCGGCCGGCCACACCGGGCGCCGCCGTCCCTACGAGGCCGCCGGCGATGCCGCCACGCGCCCCGGATCTGGCCCGCCCCGGCGATCCGACTCGGCTGGTCGATCCGCCGCGCCGTCCCGGCGACCCGCTCGGGCAGCCGCGGCGCAACGAGGCCGAGATGCGCAAGATGGTCGTCGGCCGTGAGATCACGATGTCGGGCGAAATCACGTCGTGCGACATGCTGATGGTCGAAGGCAGCGTCGAGGCTAATTTAACCAATTGCCGCGACATCGACATCGCCGAAAGCGGTCTGTTCAAGGGTTCGGCCTCGATCGAGGAGGCCGAGGTGCGCGGCCGCTTCGAAGGCAACCTCGTGGTCAGAAAGCGCCTGCTGATCAAAGCCAGCGGGCGAGTTTCGGGCACGATCCGCTACGGCCAGATCGAGATCGAATGCGGCGGCCAGATTTCCGGCGACATCCAAGCGCAGCCGGTCGCCGAGCACGCCGAGGTCACGGCGGACCCCGCACCCGCCCACGCCGCGAGTTGACCTGCGGTGCTGCCGACGTCACGACCTCGGCCCGAGCGGCGATGATTTCATCCGGTCCGGTCTTGGCCGGATAGCGGCAGAGGTCGGCTAGCACGCAATCCGAGCAGTCGGGCTTGCGCGCCTTGCAGACGTGGCGTCCGTGCAGGATCAGCCAGTGATGCGCGTAGAGCTTGTACCGGGCAGGGGTGATCGTTTCGAGCCGTTCTTCCACCGCGAGCGGCGTTTTGCCCGGAGCGAGGCCGGTGCGGTTGGCGACCCGGAAGATATGGGTGTCGACGGCAATGGTCGGCTCGCCGAAGGCGACGTTCAGCACCACGCTCGCGGTCTTGCGCCCGACCCCCGGCAGCGTCTCCAGCGCGGCGCGGTCGCGCGGCACCGCGCCGTCATATTGCTCGACCAGAATCCGGCTTAGCGCCACCAGGTTCTTCGCTTTGGTTCGGAAAAGCCCGATCGTGCGGATCAGCCCGGTGACCCGCTCCTCGCCCAGCGCCAGCATCTTCGCCGGCGTGTCGGCGAGCGCGAAGAGCGCGGGGGTCGCCTTGTTGACGCCAACATCGGTCGCCTGCGCCGACAACACGACCGCGACCAGCAGGGTGAACGGGTTGATGAATTCGAGCTCAGTCTGCGGGATCGGCCGGGTCGCTTCGAGCCGCCGGTAGAGTTCGCCGACCTCGCGTTTTGAGAAGGGGCGCATCGCCCGGCAATGTAGATGGGACCGCGCCCGGCGACAAACGGCGTGACGCGCTTCGCATGGCGCCCTATGTTTCGTCCGATGCCTTCCGGCTCCGCATTTGCCGACGCGCCGCCCGCCGATCTTCGAGCGGGTGCTGCTGCCGCATCGCAGCCTGCCGCCGCGCGGCTTTCATATCCTGATGCTGATCCTGGGGCTGATCAGCCTTGCCGTCGGCATCGGCTTTGTCTCGATCGGCGCCTGGCCGGTGTTCGGCTTCTTTGGGCTGGACGTGGCGCTCGTCTATCTCGCGTTCCGCCTCAACTACCGCAGCGCGCGGCGCAGCGAGACGCTCCGGCTCGCCGGCGACGCCTTCACGGTCGAGCGGATCAGCGTGCATGGCGAACGGAAGACCTGGCGGTTTCAGCCGTTCTGGCTGCGGGTCATCCTTGAGGAACGGCCCGACGAATCGAACCGGCTTTTAGTCACCTCGCACGGCCGCCGCCTGGTGATCGCCGATTTCCTCGGACCGGCAGCCCGGCGCGAGCTCGCCGCGACGATCGGCGAGGCGCTCTCCCGCTGGCGCAACTCGCTTAACCCAGCCGGCGAGGGCATGCGTTAAGCTAGAGCCCGAGCACCTCCTTCAGCCCATAGACGCCGGGCGCGCGGCCGACCACCCAGCGCGCGGCGCGGACCGCCCCCTTCGCGTAGATGGCGCGGCTCGTCGCTCGGTGGACAAATTCGAGGCGCTCGCTCGCACCGGCGAAGCTCACATGGTGGTCGCCGACCGCGTCGCCGCCGCGCAATGCGGCAAACCCGATATCGCCGGTGCGGCGGGGGCCGGTGATGCCGTCGCGGCCGCGCTGCTCGACTTCTTCGAGGCTGACGCCGCGGCCGGCGGCTGCCGCGCGCCCGAGGGCCAGCGCGGTGCCCGACGGAGCATCGACCTTGCCGCGGTGATGCATCTCCATGATCTCGACGTCCCAATCGGGGCCGAGCCGGCGGGCGACCTCCTCGACCACGCTCAAGAGCACGTTGACACCAAGGCTCATATTCGGCGCCCAGACGATCGGGACGTTGCGCCCGGCCTGGTGCACGACCTCGCCCTGCTGAGGCGAGAGGCCGGTGGTGCCGATCACCATCGCCTTGCCTAGGCCAGCGGCAAGTGCCGCGTGCTCGGCAGTGGCGGCGGGCGAGGTAAATTCGAGCACGACATCGCTGTCGCGGATCAGCTTGTCGACGGTCTCGCCGACCGGGATGCCGATGCGCCCGATGCCGGCGAGCTCGCCGATGTCCTGGTTGACGTAGCCGCTGCCCGGCGCCTCGCTACCGCCGGCAACGGCGCACCCTTCGGTCGCCGCAATCTCGGCAACCAGCATCCGGCCCATCCGGCCGCCGCACCCGACCACGCCGATCTTGGTCCTGGCCATGTTTTCCTCCCGCGCTCGTGTTCGCCGAACCGTTGCCGATCAGGCGGCAAAAGACAAGGGACGGCGGTGCGGAAGTGGGCGCGTGACACCGTAAATTATCAACGCGATGACGGCGCCGCAGGGCAGCTAATGGATTCGACGCGCCCTCCAACATCGAGGAAGGCTGAGCGGTATTGCCTCCATGGCAGAATAGCGGTCCGCGCCCGGCGGTTTCGCCGATCGCCGTTTTCCGCTACACTCACAACACATGGCCCTGCTGCGTTCCGTCGCCACGGTCGGCTCCTATACGCTGATGAGCCGGGTCTTCGGCTTTGTTCGCGATATCCTGACCGCGGCATTGCTCGGTGCGGGGCCCGTGGCGGACGCGTTCTTTGTGGCACAGCGCCTGCCGAACCTGTTCCGTAGCCTCTTTGCCGAGGGCGCCTTCAGCGCCGCCTTTGTCCCGCTCTTCGCCGGGGCTCTGGCCGAGCACGGCAAGGAAGCGGCGCGCAGGTTCGCCGAGGATGTGCTGGCGGTGCTGCTCGCAGCACTCCTCATTTTTGTCCTGCTCGGCGAGATCTTCATGCCGGCGCTGATGTCGGTGATCGCGCCCGGCTTCAGCGAGGACCCGGAAAAGTTCGCGCTCGCCGTGACGCTCGGCCGGATCACCTTCCCCTACCTTCTCTTCATCGCCCTCGTGGCACTTCAGGGCGGGGTGTTGAACTCGGTCGAGCGTTTCGCGGCCGCGGCCGCGACCCCGATCCTCTTGAACCTCTTTCTGATCGCAGCACTGCTGCTGACCTGGCGGTTCGGCTGGCGAGAGGGCCGCGCGCTGGCCTGGGCGGTCACCGCCGCGGGGCTCGCGCAATTCCTGTGGCTGATGTGGTCTTGCGCGCGCGCCGGGTTGGCATTGCGGCTGCCGCTGCCGCGGCTGACCCCCGGGGTGCGCCGCACGCTCAGGGTGATGGGGCCGGGGGCCTTCGGCGCCGGCGTCACCCAGGTCAATTTGCTGATCTCGACCGCCCTCGCCTCGTTTCTGCCGACGGGCTCGGTCGCCTATCTCTATTATGCCGACCGGCTCAACCAGTTACCGCTGGGCGTCGTCGGCATCGCGGTCGGCACCGCCATCCTGCCGCCCTTGTCGCGCCAGCTGCGCCTAGGCGACCTCTCCGCCGCGGTCGCGACGCAAAATCGCGGGCTCGAGCTGGCATTATTGCTGACCCTGCCGGCAGCGGTGGCGCTGGCGGTGCTGGCGACGCCGATCCTTGCGGTCCTCTTCCAGCGCGGCGCCTTTGGCGCGGCCGACACGGCGGCGACCGCGGCAGCACTCTCGGCCTATGCCGCGGGCCTGCCGGCCTTCGTCCTGGTCAAGGTGCTGGCGCCCGCCTTCTTCGCCCGCCACGACACCGCAACCCCGGTCAAGGTCGCGGTCGCGGCATTGGTGGCAAATCTCTGCCTGACCCTGGTGCTGATGCAGTTTCTCGCGCATGTCGGGATCGCGTTGGCGACAACCATCGCCGGATGGGTCAATGCGCTGAGCTTGCTGGCGTTGCTGATGCGGCGCGGGCAGTTCCGGCTCGATCGCCGCAGCCGGCGCAACCTGCCGCGGATCGCCGCCGCCGCCCTCGGCATGGGTGCAGCACTGGTGCTGTTACGGCTCGCCCTCGACGCGGCGCTCGCCGGGCCGGCGCTGCTGCGCATCGTCGCGCTCGCGGCACTGGTTTCCGCCGGGCTCGCCACCTTCGCGGCTCTGGCGCTTGCACTCGGCATGGCCGATTGGCGCGATCTCCTGGGGCGGTTGCGCCGGCAACCGGCTTGACCCGCGCGCTCCGGCCGGGATAACAGGCGCCGCCATGAACCGTATCTTTTCCGGCATCCAGCCATCCGGCAGTCTGCACCTCGGGAATTATCTGGGTGCGATCCGCAACTGGGTTGCGCTGCAGCACGATTACGAGTGCATCTTCTGCATCGTCGACCTGCATGCGCTGACCCTGCCCCAGGACCCTGACGAGCTCCGCGCCTCGACCCGCGAGGTCGCCGCCGGCTACATCGCCGCCGGCGTCGACGCCGAGCATTGCATCATCTTCAACCAGAGCATGGTCTCCGCCCATGCCGAGCTTGCTTGGCTCTTGGGCTGCATGACCCCGCTCGGCTGGCTCAACCGCATGACCCAGTTCAAGGAGAGGGTCGGGAAGGACCGCGAAGGGGCCGGCCTCGGCCTCTATGCCTATCCGGTGCTGATGGCGGCCGACATCCTTGTGTACAAGGCGACGCACGTCCCGGTCGGCGAGGATCAGAAGCAGCATTTGGAGCTCGCCCGCGACCTCGCCGGCGCCTTCAACCGCCGCTACGAACGCGACTTCTTCCCGTTGCCCGAGCCGCAGATTTTCGGCGCGGCGACGCGGGTGATGAGTCTGCGCGACGGCACCAAGAAAATGTCGAAATCGGACAGCTCGGACTATTCGCGGATCAACATGACCGACGATGCCGACGCGATCGCCTTGAAGATCCGCCGCGCCAAGACCGACCCCGAGCCGCTGCCCAATACGACCACCGAACTCGAACGGCGCCCGGAGGCGGACAATCTGATCGGCATTTACGGGGCGCTGGCCGGGCTCTCGCGCGAGGCGGCGCTGGCCCGCTTCGCCGGACGGAACTTCTCGCATTTCAAGGAGGCGCTGTCCGAGCTCGCGGTCGAGGTATTGGGCCGCATCGGCCGGGAGATGGGCAGGCTTATGGCCGACCCCGGCTATATCGACGGCGTGCTGCGCCGCGGCGCCGAGCGGGCGAGCGCCATCGCGACACCGGTCCTGCGCGAGGCGCAACAGA
>CAWAFE010000006.1:0-134091 GCA_963781215.1 uncultured Alphaproteobacteria bacterium | reverse complement strand
CCATAATCGTAGGGTAGTGTGACGCTCAGCCGGACGATGAGCGGTCCGCGCTCGCCGTCCGGCTGAAGCCCATCCCCTGTAAATTCCCTGCAAATATCAGGGAAAACAGGCCCCGAAAGGTTCGGGCGGACCCGACCCGTCCAACCCGCGTGAGTACGTGCCCGCGCTATTGCAGCCCGTAGAACCCCATCGCACCCCCGGCCATGACCTGGTGCCTGGTTTCAGGGGAGACCCCTTCGAGCCGGTCGAGCATCATCTTCGGCGCGCCCGGAAAGAAGCCGTCGCGGTGCGGGTAATCGGTCGCCCACATGATCTTGTGCGGCCCGATATAGTCGGCCAGCACCCTGAGGCTGCCCTCGACCGGCTCGAACGAGATCCAGCAATTGCGCTGGAAGATCTCGCTGGGCCGCGTTGTCAGCCCGGAATCGTTGAACCCCTGGTCGTCGAAATGCCGGTCCATACGGTCGAGCCACGGGGCGATCCAGCCGCCGCCCGATTCGAGAAAGCCGATCCGCACCTTCGGATGGCGCTCGCAGACCCCACCCCAGATCACGCTCATGCAGGCGAGCATCATCTCCATCGTGTGACTGATGATGTGCTGCGCCGCGCGGCCCTGGAAACGGTCGATGCCGACCGTCGGCATGCCGCTGTTGCCGCCTTCGTGAAAGCCGATCGAGAAGTCGAGGTCCTCGGCCGCCTGCCAGAACGGCTCGTAGATCGGGTCGTGGATCATCTTGTTGTTGTAGGGGTTGGGGCGGATGAAGCCGCCGCGGAAGCCGAGCTTTCCCTTCGCGAACTGCATTTCCTTGACCGCCAAGTCGATCGACTGCATCGGCAACATGGCGATGCCGAAGAGGCGGTCGGGGTAGGGCTTACAGTAATCGGCGAGCCAGCGGTTGTAGCCGCGGCACATCGCGGCAGCGAGATGCGGGTCCTGCACCGACCCGGCAAAGAGCCCCATGCTGGGATAGAGGAAAGCGGCGTCGATGCCGTCGAGGTCCATGTCGGGGATGCGCTTGTGCGGGTCGAACCCGCCCGGACGGCCGTCCTTGTAGGCCATCGTCGAAGCTTGGACCGTGCCCTGGCGTGCGCCGACGCCGCCGATGCCGCCCATGCCCTGCTGGCTGCCCAGGATTTTTTCCTCGATCAGCAGCATTTCCTTGCCGTCGTTGTTGACGACCAGCCGCGGCGCCCGGTCGCGAAAAGCCGGGTCCATATAGTCGTCCCACAAGGTGGTCGGCTCCAGCACGTGACCGTCGGCGTCGATGGCGTCGTAGGCGCGGGTCATCACCCTCTCCCTCTTTTGAGGCTGCGTCAGCGGTGACGATTCTAGCGCAGCCGCACCGCGCCCGCCATCGCTTCGGCGTTGAATGCGCGCCGGCGCATGCTTAGGCTTGGGCCGAAACGGAGGAAATGCCGATGGCCAAGACGCGCGGAACCGGATTGCTGATGGTATGGACCGACATCGACGCCGAGCACGAGGCCGAGTTCAACCGCTGGTACGACGAGGAGCACCTGCCACATCTGCTCGAGGTGCCGGGCTTTCTCTCCGCCGGCCGCTATGCGGCGCTGAAGGGCGGCCCCAAATACCTCGCTATCTACGAGCTCGAAGACCACAACGTATTGCGCAGCGCCGCCTATCTCGACACCGTCAAGTACCAGCCCTCGGCGCAGCGGCAGAAGACCGGGACGAGCCGGGTCGGGCGCAACTTCCTGCGCAACGCCTACCGCCAGATCTTCCCGATGCACACCCACCCGATCGAGCAGACCGCGGGCATGGCGCCGGTATTGCAGATGGGGCGGATCGACGTCTCCAGTGCCGTCGAGGAGGAGTTCAACGCCTGGTACAACACCGTCTACATCCCGGACTATCTGACCGTCCCGGGTTGCATCGACGCTCGGCGCTATGTCGCCGTCGAAGGCCAGCCCAAATACCTCACACTCTACGAATTCGAGCACGCCCAGGTGCCGGAGAGCGAAGCTTGGAACCGGATCCGCGACAGCAACCCGTGGACCCGGCGGATGCGGCCCAATCTGCGCCACGACGAAGGCTCGCCCGGCGTCTACCGGCGGATCTATCCGAAATAGCCGAGCCGCAAACCAGGAGGAGTGAGCGATGGCAAAGGGCATCCTGATCGCGGCGATGGATTTTTCCGGCGTCGCCGCGGACGAGTTTCACGACTGGTACGACCTCGAGCACATTCCGGAGCGGCGGCGGGTCCCGGGGTTTCTCGCCTGCGCGCGCTGGATCGGCGCGGACAACCCGAAGATCTCGGTGGCGACCTACGAGCTCGACAATGTCGACGTGCTGAAGGGTGCGGCCTACCGCGCGATCGGCGGCGCCAATCTCTCGGTCTGGTCAAAGCGGGTGACGGCGCGGGTCGAGATGCTGATGCGCTACGAGGGCGAGCAGATATTGCCGGGGGACCAGACCGCGCCCGAGGGCGCCGAGGCGCTGCTGTTGAACGCGATGAGTGTGGCACCCGAGCACGAGCACGAATTCAACGAATGGTACAATTCAGAGCACATCCCGGCCCTCGCCGCCGTACCTGGCACGCTCAGCGCCCGCCGCTACCGCGGTAGCGGCGCCGCCCAGAAATATGTCGCGGTCTATCACCTCGCGTCACCCGAGGTGCAGGCTTCGGCCGCCTGGAAGGCGGCGGCCAACACCCCCTGGACCAACCGCATGCGACCGCATTTCCGCGACCATCTGCGGATCGTCTCCCGGCGCTATACCCGCGCCGGCTAGGCTGGCACGACGCCGCGGCAGGAGAGCGCGACGGCGATGAACGAGCGCTCGCCGTCGGGGCGCCCGGTCAGATAAGCCTCGCGCAGGTGCCGTTCCAGGCGATCGCGCCGGGCGTTGTCGAGGGTTGCGACATAGGCGCCGAGCGCGCCCTCGCCGCTCGCATAGGGCCCCCAGTAATCGGCGAATTCCGCGAAATCCATGCGGATCATCAGCGAGCGCTGGTCGATGTCGACGAGCCCGGCCTCGGCCCAGACCCGCGCCAGCGCGCCCGGCGCGTAGATCGGCCGCCCCATCGTGCCGTCGCGCATCTCCGCCGCGGCCGCGTCGAGGGCCGCGGCGGTGTCCCAGAACATGCGGTTGGCGACGGCACCGCCCGGCGAATCCCAGAATGCGGCGGCGACCACCCCGCCCGGTCGGGTGACCCGGCGCATCTCCGCCACCGCCTGCTCCGGCTGCGGCAGGACCGAGGGCAGCACCAGCATCGACAGGGCCCGGTCGAAGCTGCGATCGGCAAAGCGCAGTGCCGCGCCGTCGCCGTGCTCGATCCGAATCCGCGGGTCATGGTTCTTTGCCTGCGCAGCGGCGAGGTAGATCTCGGAATGGTCGATCGCGGTCAGGCTTTCGATCTTCGCCGCCTGCGGCAGGGTAAAGGTCAGGCTGCCGGTGCCGCAGCCGACTTCGATGACGTGCTCGCCGTCGGCGATGCCGGCATGCTCGATGAAGAGCGGCGCCAGACGCCGGCTCCAGCGTCCCATCAGCCGCTCGTAATTGGCGGCGTCGCGCGCGTTGAAGATCGATGGCATGGCGGCTCCCTTGCTCGGGCGAGTGTCGATCGGGACCATAGCCGGACCGCGCCGATCACAATAGACGAGGCCTTATTCGGGCCCGCGGCGTCTGATGTCCTGATAGGGGGTGCCGTCGCGGTGAGTGTAGGCGGCGGGCTTGCCGCCGGGGGGCGCCACCATGTCGACATCTGGGTAGTAGGCCCAGTCGTCGGCGATGCGGGTGCCAATTTCGAGCGCCAGCGCATCCGCCTCGCTGCGATTTTGCAGGCAATGGCCGTTCCGGTCGCCGGCCTTGAACCCGGCGGCGTCGCTGGCGCGCAGGATCTCTTCGCCCTCGTCCGTGACCAGCACGATCTCGCCCGACAAGACATAGATGAACTCGTCGCCGGCGGTGTGCCAATGACGCTGGCTCGACCAGGCGCCGGGCGGCAGGCGCAACAGGTTGACCCCGTATTGCGTCAGCCCGGCCGCGTCGCCGAGCCGGGTGCGCTGCCGCGCGCGGCAGGGCGCGTCGTAGGGTGGCGGATAGAGTGTGCCGGTGAACGCGGTCAGCGCCGCCGGGTCTATGCGTTTGGTCATCGCTCGGGGCTCCTCTCTGATACGGTTGTCCAAGCTTATCCTATCCGACCAGCGGCGGCGTCCCGGCACGTTCTCCCGATGGGAAGGCGGCGCCGTCCTAAAGTCGGCCACCGGCGCATGCCGGTGTCAGCGGCCGTGGGCGAGCGCCGCCAGCAGGATCGCCACGGCCCCGGCGGCAAGTCCCAGTGGGACAGCACTCGCGCCGTTTGCCGCCGCCCAGCCGCAGCCGATCAACACGAGGTCGGCCGCGATCACCCGCCTGACCACGGCGGCATGGGAAAGACCGCGCTGGACCGCGCGTTGATAGAAATGCTCGCGGTGCGCGTGCCAAACGCGCTCCCCGCGCAACAGCCGGCGAAAGAGGGTGATGGTCGCGTCGGCCAAGAAGTAGAGCGGCAGAATCAGCGCGATCCGCCATTGGCCGCGAACCGCCGCGGAGATCAGCAGATAGCCGGTCAAGTAGCCGAGCGGCACGCTGCCGACATCGCCCAGAAAGATCTGCGCCGGCGACCAGTTCCATACGAGAAAGCCGATCGCGGCGCCGACGATTGCGGCGGCAAGGAGTGCGGTCTGCGGGTCGATGCCGTCGCCGATCGCGGCGAAGACCATGAGCCCCGCGGCGATCGCCGCCGCCTCGCTGCCGGCGATGCCGTCGATCCCGTCCATGAAGTTGAAGAGGTTGACCCACCAGACCCAGACCAGCCCAAGGATGGTGAAACAAGCGGCGAGCGCGAAGGAGCCCTGCGGCAGATTGTGCGTCTCGGGCAGGGCGGCGACGCCGATCGCCACGGCGGCGAATTGCGCCGGCAGGCGCATGGCGGGGGACAAGCCGCGCACATCGTCGATCCACGAGACGACCGCCAAGATCGCGGCTCCGAGCAAGACATAGGCGAGGGCAGGGGAGGCGAGCCCGGCTCGGACGAGCGCCGCCCAGGCGAGAGCCACCACGCCGATCAGTGCGATGCCGCCGCCCCGGGGGGTCGGTGCCGCATGCGAGGAGCGGGGATTCGGCCGGTCGAGCACCTGCCGGCGTTGCAGGATCGGGATCAGGGCACAGGTAGCGACGCAGCAGATGACGCCGGCCGCGGTGATCACCGCGACCGCCAAACCCGCCTCGCCGATCCCGAGATGGCTCAATCTCAACCCGCCGGAGCGGGCTTCGATCGGGTCGGCGCGATTTGCAAAGCTGTCATTGCGAGGAGCGCATGGGACGAGGAAGCAATCTCGGCGGGGAGGGTGTCTTCCCGAGATTGCTTCGCTGCGCTCGCCATGACAACAGGGCTCCCCGATGCGCTAATCGGCGCCGGCTTCCCTGGGGGCCTCTCGGGGCTCGCGGCGCAAAGCCCAGCGGATTGTGGCGCCGGCCGGCTCGACCGCACCGCTCAGCACGACCTGCTGCGTCTTTCGCGCCTCGCCGGAGCCGAGATAGACGCTCTCGCCGAGGCTCATCTCGGCCCCGGCCGCGCGCAGCCGCCAGGCGGCCCCGCTCGGCAGCCGCAGCAAGGCCGACGCCTCGTCCGCGGCCAGCGAGGCCTGCACCGAGGGATGCAGGTGAAAGCGAACCGCGAAGGTGGCGCCCGGCAGGCCGGCGAGCCGGTCCTCGCCGCGCAGATCCCCCCCGTCCGCGGCGAGAAAAAGCTCGCGCGTATAGGTCAGGCCGAAGCGCTCGCGGTAGCCGTCATGCGTCGCCGAAATCCATTGCTGGCCCTCGTGCTCGGCGCGCTCGCAGGCGACCGTGGCGGGGATGCGGCCGAGCGTGCCGTCGTCCAGGATTTCGGCCGCATTCCGATCGGCGACGACCAGGACCGAGTGTGCGGCACTCGCCCGCGCGACGCGCGACCAATTCGACTTGGTGCCGCGGTAGGCGCCGCAATTGACGATGATCCGCTCGCGCCCGTGGCTCATCTCAAACGACAAGGTGCCGGCATGGGCGTGCTCGTCGAAGCCCGCGGGCGGTGGCCTGCCGGTATCGACGAGCACGAGGCTCTCCCCGGCTTGCAGGCGCGCGAAACCGGTATCGGGGGCGTGCGAGGGGGCGCTTCCTTTGGCCTCGGACCGGGTCAGGACGAGGTCGATTAGCACCCCGTCCTCTTCGAGCGAATCATTGAACAGGGCGAGACGGCGGTCGCCATGCCGGAACAGACGCAGCATCGGCGCCATCCGCTCGATCGCGTCCTGCAACGCGCCGGGTATCTCGATTTGCGCCGCACGCATCGCCCCACGCGTGTCGATCAGGTCTTGCAGAACCTGGAGCTGTACCGAGGGGCTGCGCGAGACATGGCCGCCGTCGCGGAGAATCTGGACCGACAATTCGCGATCGAGCGCTCTGAGCGCTTTGGCGAGGCGGGTCCTGGGCCCGCCGAGCGCGACCGTCCCGGCGATCAGCCCCTTGAGCGCCCGCAGCTTTGCCGCGCCGACCTGTTCCCACGACGCAGTGCGCGCGAGGTGGCTCAGCTGTGGCACCAAGCTCGTCAGCACTGCGCGGCGCAGCGCGTGGTCTCGGTCTCGCCCAGCGATCTCATCGAGATGCGACAGCCAGCCGAAGAGCCGTGTCGCCAGCACGTCCGACCGCCACGCGACGCCGTGCCCGGCGGCATTTTCGGCGAGCCAGCTCTGCACCAGATCGCGCGCCGCATCGCGCCCGCCGCCGGCGGCGAGAAGATCGGCAAGCCACTCGAAGCTGTGCCAGGCGGCGAGCCATTCCGCACTGGCGGCGGGTGGATGCCAGCACGGCGAGGGGTTGCGGACGACCTCGCCCGCGAGCTCGATCTCGCCGCCGAGGATCGCCACGCCGCGGGTGGCGTCGCCAGGCCAGCGCTGACCGATCTTCAGCCTGAGGTCGGCCGGGACATGACCGACCAGCGTATGGCGGTAGAGCCGATTGGCGGCGAGCGCCCCGAACGCGCGCCGCCGCAGCCGAACCAGCGGCGCCGCGGCCTCGTCGGCGGGGCGCTGCCCGGCGGGATCCCCTGCGCTGCCCGTCCGAGCCGGCCTCATCCGCTCAAACGCCGTCCGCGGACCGTGCCGCAGGGGCAGCTGCCTTGGTCACCAGCGGATGGCCGCAGAAAGGGCTCCATGCGGTTTCGTAACAAGGAAGAGCGGACGCCGCAAGCCGCCGGGGGCGAGCTTCGATCGGGTCGGGCCTAGGACGGCGCGTCGAGCTTGACCAGCCGCGCGCAGAAGAACCCGTCGACGCCGTCATATTCGGCGAAATGGCAGGGCAGCGTGCGCAGATCGCCCTTAGCGGTGACCCATTCGGGCTCGACGGCGATCTCGTCGGGATCGATCCCGCGGCGTTTGACCGGCACGCCGTCGCGGAGCAGCGCTTCGACGCGCTGCTGCCCTTCCTCGGGCTCGAGCGAGCAGGTGCAGTAGATGAGCGTGCCGCCGGGCTGCAGCATGTCGATCGCGGCGCGCAGCAGATTGTCCTGAACCACCGCCAGACGGGCGACATCCTCCGGCAATTTGAGGTGCGGCACGTCCGGGTGCCGCCGGATGGCGCCGGTGGTCGTGCAGGGGGCGTCGAGCAGCACCATTTCGACGGGACGCGCCGGCCGCCATGTCAGCGCGTCGGCCGCCACCGCATCGATCGGCAGGGCGAGCCGGTTGAAGTTGGCGACGAGCCGGTCGATGCGGCGAGAGGAGCGGTCGACCGCCGTCACCCGCGCGCCGGCGCTGGCGAGCTGCGCCGTCTTGCCGCCGGGCGCCGCGCACAAATCGACGATCTCGCGCCCCTCGACCTCGCCGAACAGCCGCGCCGGCAATGCCGCGGCGGCGTCCTGAACCCACCACGCACCCTCGGCATAGCCCGGCAGCGCCATCACCGAGCCGCCCGCCGACCGCCGCAGCGTCCCGGTCGGCAGCAGATTGCCCTGCAATTTCTCCGACCAGTCCTCGGCGTCGTCGCGCAAGGTCAGATCGAGCGGCGCCTCCTTCAGATGCGCTGTCGCGATCGCCCGTGCGGTGTCTTCGCCGTAGCTGGCGCTCCAGGACCGCCACAGCCAGTCGGGCGTGTTGAGCCGGGGCGCATCCTGCGCCTCCACGCGTGCGGCACCCTCGACGCTCAGCCGCCGCAGCACGGCGTTGACCAGCCCCTTGTGCGAGAGAAAGCCGCGGCCTTGCGCGAGATCGACGCTGGTCGCGACCGCCGCGTGCGGCGGGGTCCGCAGAAACAGGAGCTGGGCGACGCCGAGCCGCAAGATGTCGTGCACCGCCATCGCCCGCGGCGCCAGCGGCGTGTTCAGGCAGGCCGCGATCAGGTCGTCGATCTGGCCGAGCCGGCGCAGAACGGTCGCCACCAGCAGCCGCGCGAAGGCGCGGTCGCGCCCCGCCAGCACGTGCATCGGATGATTGTCTTCGATAGCGTCGTCGAGCGAACGCCGGCGGCGGAGCACCGCGCCAAGAAGATCAAGCGCGACGTTGCGCGCGGTCGGCACCTGGGACATCAAGGTTCTTCTGACCTATCCGTTTGTCGAGCTCGCCGGTCCAACGCTGGGCCGCATGGTTTGTTCCCGGCCCTTGCTCGACCGCCTTTGTGGCATTTCTCGGACACGAATAGGGCAGCTCGCACTTTTCGGCCAGGCGGTTGAGCGGCGCGGTTTGGTTCTTATATCTGAAGGATGGACGACAGAGTGCGTGACGAGGGAAAGACGCCGCCGAACACGCTTCCCGACGAGGCGTCGGCGCCGGCTGGGGCGCCGCGGGAGATTGGCGGGCCGAAGGGTCCCGAGCCGACCCGGTACGGGGACTGGGAATACAACGGCCGTTGCACCGACTTTTAGGTCGCCGAGGATGGGACGCCGGCCGGCCGGCCGACTCTCCCTCATCTGCTGGCGGCTGAGGCTGATGTGGGCGGCCGGTCTGATTGGACCCGTTTTGCCGTCGGCGCCGCTCGACGCCGGAACCGTCGAGACGCCGACCTGCCGGCGCGACCTCGCCGAGGCCGACACGCTGGTCCACGGCATCCGATTGCGGGAAAACAGCGTGAGCCCCGGTGACTGGACCGGCCTCTGTCGGCTGCTGCAGCAGAACCTGAAGGATATGAGCCGGGCGCGATTTCTGATGAACCCATGCCTGACCGGTCGCGACCACGGGGAAAACATCGCCCAGATGGACGCCTCGCTCGGCGATATCCGATACGTGCTCGACACCAGATGCCGGTGAGGCCGCGTCGGAGGCTGTTGCTGAGTTGCGGGCTTGCCGGCGGGTGGCCGGCGGTTCATGCTCGGCTTTTTGGTCGCCAACGCGAAGCGGCCCGCCGATGAGCGAACCCTTACTGCGAGATCCCGGTGCCGATCGACAGCATGCGTTCGGGTCGCGGCTCTCAGCCGCCGGCGGTTTATCGATCGCCGGCGTCGATCTGTCGCGGCCGTTGCCGCGGGCGCTGAAGGACACGATCCTATCGGCATTTCACGAACACCATGTCCTCGTCTTCCGCGACCAGGCGCTGACGAGGGAGCAGCAATACGCCTTCGCCGCAAATTTCGGCCAGGTCGAGCGTCACGGCGGTGCAAACTCGGCGCACAAGCGATATGCGGTCGCGCATGTCATCTCCAACCTCGACGCAAGCGGCAACCCGGTCGACCGGTCCGCCTCGCCGGTGAGCAACTACCGCTGGCATACGGACAAGCCCTATTACGCCACGCCGCCGATGCTGACGATGCTCTATGCGGTCGAGCTGCCGCCGCGGGGCGGTGACACGGAGTTCGCCAACACCGCGATCGGCTACGCCCTCTTGCCGGAGGCGACGAAACGCCGAATCGATGGCTTGCGCGTAGTCTTCCGCTGGGGAGCCGGCGCCCGCCGATCGGATGAGCTCCCAGCTATGCTGGCGGAACGGCGCGAGCAGCCGCCGGTCGACCACCCGCTCGTCCGCACTCACCCGGACACCCTCAGAAAGGCGCTCTATCTCGGCAATCATGCCTCGCATATCCTCGGGATCCGCGAGGTGGAAGGAGTGACGCTCCTCGATGAGCTGCTCGAGCACACGACGCAGCGGCAATTCGTCTACGCTCATCGCTGGCGGCCGGGCGATTTGGTGATGTGGGACAACCGCTGCCTCCTCCATCGCGCCGTCGCCAATTACGACACGAGTCGGGACCGGCGGATATTGCACCGCAGCGTGGTCAGGGGCACGGTGCCGTTCTGAGCGTGTGCCGGAGCCGTGATGCCCTTGCTGCGCGCCGGCGCGCCGGTGGTCCGACGCCCACCGCCGCTCGCCTTGCTGGCCCTGATCAGCGCAATCGCGCCCGCAGCACTGCACATGCTGGTGCCGCTGCTGCCACTGCTCGCCGCGGTCTTCGGCGCGGGACCCGGCGACGTGCAGCTCGTGTTGACGTTGTTTCTCACCGGTATCGCCGTGGGCCAGCTGGTCTATGGCCCGCTCTCCGACCGGTTCGGGCGGCGGCCGATGCTGCTCGGCGGACTGGTGTTGTTCCTCACCGGAACCGCGGTATGCGGGCTCGCCTCGTCGCTCACGATGCTGATCCTCGGCCGCGCGCTGCAGGCTGGCGGCGGCTGTGCCGGGATGGTGCTCGGCCGGGCGATCATCCGCGACGTCTTCGACCGCGAGCGCTCGGCGAGCGCCATCGCCACGGTCACCATGGCGATGACCTTGGCGCCCTCGCTGGCACCCGTAGTCGGCGCCTATCTCGCCGAATGGGCCGGCTGGCGCGCCGATTTTGCCCTTCTCGCGATCCTGGGCGCAGCCGTGCTCGCCGCGACGACGGCCAGGCTCGAGGAAACCCATGTCGCCAGAGCGCCGCTGAACCTCGCCGGCATGGCCGGCTCCTTCGTCGTATTGCTGCGGTCGAGAGCGTTTCTCGCCCTGTCGCTGGCGACGGCCTTCACCAGCGCCTCGTGGTTCACGTTTCTGGCGGGAGCCCCCTACCTGCTCAGCGAGCTGCTGCACGAGCCGCCGAGTACCTACGGGCTGATGATCCTGCTGCCGATGGCAGGCTATGTGCTGGGGAATGCCGTCTCCGCCCGTTTCGCGGTGCGCCTCGGCAGCACCCGGCTTTTCATCCACGGGCTGGCGCTGTCGCTCGCCTCGGGGGTCGTGCTGGCTCTGTGGCCGCTCTTGGGCGGGTTGACGACGTGGTCAATCTTCGTGCCGATGGCGCTGAGCTCGGTCGGCAACGGTCTCAGCCAGCCGCCGGGCATCGCCGCTGGGCTCAGCATCTACCCGAGGATCGCCGGCGCCGCTTCGGGCCTGATCGGGTTCTTGCAGATGTCGACAGCCGCCCTCGGCACCTTCCTTCTCGGCCAGCTGCCGCGGGATTCGGCGCTGTGGGTGGTGGTCGTGGTCGATGCATCCCTGGTGCTCGCCCTCCTCTGCGGCCTGCTCGCCTTGCGCGCGCCTAAAGGAGCGCCGCGGTCGACGGTCCGTCAGCCGCGCGATTCTGCAGTCCTCCCGTAAACCGAGCCCGCCAGGCTCTCACGAAACCGGCTGCGGCGTGAGGGGACTGCCCGGCCGGCCGACCGCGAGGGTCGCCTTCCTGGCCTCTGCGCCGCGCTGAGCCAGTTCGGTCGCCACGACGCGACGCGCCGCCGCAGCGATCAGCACCACCGCAAAAAACCCGTCATACATCGCTAGCGTCACGAACGTCCCGCCGACACAATACCCGACCAGCGACACCTGCAGCATCCGCCCGAGATTATTTGCCCAGGCGAGGTCCGGCTCGTTCCGCGAGCGTCGGATCAGCCACTGGGTGTCGACGGCCATGCTTGCCAGGATCGCGACAAAGATCGCCAAACCGACAAAGCCGTGATCGCCGAGCATCTGAAACCAGATGCTGTGCGGCGCGCGCGACCGGGTCAGCCGCGGCAGGCCGCTGTCGCTCAGCTCGCGGTTGACCGCTGCCGGGTCGTATGACCAGTGAAACCCGCCACCGGTAATCGGATGCTTGAGCGCCATCTCCCAGGCGAGCTGCCACAGGTAGAGACGGCTCTCGGCCAACTCGTCCTCCTGATAGGTTTGGATCGTCCCCATCCGGTCGAACCATTTCTCGGGTGCGAAGTTCCACACCCCGACCGCCGCGATCAAGATCAACACCGCCAGCCAGAGTTTCTGGCGCGAACGGAGCCACAGCATGCCTCCTATCGCGGATATCGCCAGCAGAGCACCACGGGAGTAGGTAAAGATGTCACCCAGAAACGTCAGCCCAATCAACCCCAGCAGCGGCCATTTGAGGCTGGGATGGGTGATCGCGTATCGTTCCCGCACATAAAAGAGGAGTGGAAGAAAAACGGTCAGCGCCACTCCCAGATCGTTGTTGTCGGCGATCTGCGTATCGCTAGGCCCCAGAACGTGGTTGACGCCGCCCGTCAGCACGGAGAATAAACCGCCCTTGGCACCAAAGAACGCGATAGAAAGCGCGCAGACAAGGATCAATTGATCGAGACGCTCTCGCGTGTTTGTCAGCATGTATGCCACGAGCGTCATCAACAGCATCTTCTCGGATGCCTGCCACCCGTCGTAGATCCATATCCTGGGCGCAATGCCTGAAATCGATGTGATCGACACCCAGATCATCAGCAACAAAAGGAGCACCGTCGTCTTGCCGGGCGGAGGAAGCTTCGGCTCGCTCGGCCTCAGCACACAAGATACCAGCGTCGCGACCGCAACGATCAGCGCCCACGGCACCCAGTCGAAAGCGCCCCATACCAACTGGTGCGGGTTCATCAAGGAAATCCAGAACCACATCAAGATTCCAACGAAAGGCGTTATGATAAATATTAAAGGTAGCATTCCGAAGTAGATGAAAAACAACAACAATCCGCGCATGGAACATTATTTCCTAACGATCGACCGTGATGGCTTGGTCACGTTTGCCAGCCAGTTTTTTCGAGGCCAGAGCGAACAAGGGGGTCAAAGTGCCGCACAATAATCCGAACAGCCTGTCCCAGGACGCCGGGACGTAATTCGCGAGCCAACGCCGCGCATGGACGTCGCCAGGCGCAAGCCGGCTGCTAGTTCCCAAGAACGAGAAGGACGCCACCCGAGAGGCTCGGCGATCAGTAATGCCATATTTGGGTGTTCACTAAATTATGCACCATCCGTGCAATCGCCAGATGCGCCGGCACGCGCAACAGTTCACCGCGCTGTCCCCCGGCCTTGAACCATGTGTCGCCCGAGCGCGCGAACGTCGTTGGCACGAATTCGTCCGAGTGCTGATCGAGGAATTCGAGCAAGCGCTCGAACCGCCGCTGGTTCACGTGGTTGCGCCGCATGTCCTGATACCTGAAATCGGTCCTTTTGACGAATTCGAAGGGGTGGGTCAGGATCACGACCGGCGAAATTCCGGCGTCGCGCGCCTGCCACAGCAGCGTTTCCATCTCCGGCCAGGACGTCGAGGTGATCGCCGTCGTGCGCAGCCGCGAGCCACGCGGCGGAGACGGCGTCGCATAGGTCAGGACCGGGATTTCGAGCACGCCGTCGATCAGAGCGCTGCCGCTGACCAGATGCAATTCGGGGTCCGCGGGGCGATAGGCGGCGAGTGCGATGTTCGAGCCGAGCTTCATGCCGCATTGCCGCATCGCCCGATCGACGACGCGGCCGCTGCTGAACCCGCCCGTACGCAGCGCGATCGGGGGTGGCAAGCCCCAGCGAGAGAAGGCCGAATACCCAACATCGATCATCTCGGTCAGTTCGTCGAACGATCGCGCCGCGCAAGAATCGTTCTCCGGCTGGTACGTGCTCCAGCCGCTGCTGCTAAAATGTAGCCAGCAAGGGTGAAGATGCAGCTGTAGATCCTGGTTTGCCTGGGCGATCTGCTCGGCGATCCGCCGCATCGGTCCATCGCCGAAATAGGCGCTTTGCAGCACTTCCACGAAAAATGTGGCTGCGATATCGGCTTGCCTCAGCGCCTCCAGAATAAACCCCAGACCTTGGCTGCGCCCGTTCACCTGGCACTCGACCAGTTCGCGGCTCAGCGGCCGATAGCGCTGCGGATCGGCGAAGGCGCCGGCAACGCTGAATTCCGTATCGACGGTAATGCAGATGTCGGTCCGAGACCGAGCAACCGGCGCGCTCTCTGGCGCTTCCTGTGTGTTTGGCAAAAGAGAGGGCATGGCAGCCTCTCACCGAGCGATCCGGATTTCGTGAAGCGCTGAGGAGTCGCCTTCTTACCCGACTTCACAAAAGAATGCAATGTTTTCTGTGGTTAACAAGACATGTGTCGGCGCTGGCGGGGATCCGTTTCGGCAAGTTGTTCGTTTGCATTTTTTTCAGTGTCCGATCATATTTTCACCACCGCCAGGCGCCGATTTCGATCGGCGGCCCGGTCATATTCGCTGTCGGAAGGGAAGCAACGCGTGCGGGCGCTCCGGATTGCTTGCTGGGCATGGGCGGTCGTGATCGTCCTAATCATGTGGCTCCCCAATCCACGGCTTGCAGCCCTCGATCTGGCCTCGCCGATCGTTCAAGGGGCGGCCTTTGCGATCGGGACGGTGCTGTTCGCCCTGGCCGATCCTCGGCGGCCTCATTTTCTTCGCCAGGGCTCCAATTCGCAAGAAGTGATCGCGTATCTTGTCGTCCGCTTCAAGGGTCACCTGTTGCGCGTCGTCTTGATGCTCATCGGTTACGCCGCCATCCTGGAGGTCGGCCAATATTTCGATCCGCGCAGAGGGTTCAGCGTCTTCGAGTTTGCGGAGAATATTCTGTGGATTTTGTTCGCGAGTATCGCGGTCTATGTCCTCGCCCGGCTGCTCCTCGCCAATCGCTATCTGAGCCGCATCACGCAGCGCCATCTCGCCCGGATGGCTGCCTCGTTCCGCGCAGAGGCGATGTATTCCGCCTATCTGCGCGACGTGATCCAGGCCGGGCGGGCGATCTGCATCGCCCCGTCGATCGACGCCGCCGACAAGATCGAGCGGGTCGGCCGGCTGCTCGACGACGCGCTCGGCGTCGAAATGCCAAACCCTGGAGACGAGCTTCTCGATACGGTGTTCGGCGCAAGGAAGGCCGAGCCCGCAGCGTTCCAGCCGTCGACCGAGCCGGTCTAGGTATCGGCGTTCGCATGGCGACCGGCGCGGGCCGCTCAACGAGCCGGCCGCTGCGCTGTCACGAGAATGGCGCAGGCAAGGTTTCGGATCCTCAGCGCCGCTATCGCAAGATCATAGAGCAACATCAAGGCATAGAGCGGAAAGAAGAAATCGAAATATATACTTTGATAGTAACGAAACATGAAAATCGGGTTTTCGAACCCGCTCCTAGCCAGCAATGCCTGCACCCCCGAGAAATAGCAGCGGTCATAGAAGGCGCGAAAACCGCAATCGTCCTGCCACTCGGGATGAAAATACGCAAGCAGCCGCCGGGTCAACCAGTTAGGAATAATCTGGTTCAGCAACGCGAAGGGTGCAAATTTACATGGGAAAGTGTGGACGACCACGCCACCAGGCCGAAGCACACGGGCGCAGTTGGCAAAAAATGCCGCGTTGTCGGGAAGGTGCTCGATAACCGAGCGGGATACGACGATATCGGCCGCGCCGTCTCGCAGCGGCAGGCTGCGTGCCGACGCGTCCGCGACAATCTTCCGCTCGAGGAAGCGGTTCCGGCGCAGCTCCGCCTCGGAAAAGTCGAGCGCGAGGATAAGATGCAACCGGGGTTCGCTGACGAAGGGGAGGAAGGGGCAATCCTTGCCGCCGCCGATATCGAGCACGACCTGACCCGGCCGGCGGTCGACCAGGGCTGCAACGTCGTATTTGTAGACGGTATGGAGATGGCGTTTGAAAATTGCCGGCAGGCGATCCTCGGTAGCCTTGCTGAGGCGCCGGTTGGCGGCGATAAAGCGAGCGAGCAACGACATGGGCAGCCGCGAGTAGGAGCCGGCGACGTCACCAGTCATGCCCAACCCGAGCACGTGGTCAAGCCGCGCCTTTGCCGAGGTTCCTCGCAATCCGCGCGCTTGCGCGGTCGGTCCGGCTTAGCACGGCCTTGCCGTCGCGGCGCGCCGATTGCGGTCCGCAGGCCCAAGCGATAGCATGCTGGCTGGAGGAGGGTGCCGATCATCTCCCCGAATGCCCTGAAATCGCACGGTGACACGTGGCTCGAATGTTGCTCTCGCTCGCGGCCGCAGGCTGGATCATCGCCACGCTGCCGGCTTTTGCCGCGGTCCAGACGGCGCAATTCAACCCGCCGCGCGGTGCCGCAGGGGGAGCACTGATCGGTGCGATCTCAGGCAATGCGGGGCGTGGCGCTGCGATCGGCGCCGGCGTGGGCGGTGTAGCTCGCGCCGCCAGGCGCGGCAGCGCGCGCCGCTCGGGCGCCTGCTATTGATGACCGCCACGACGCGACTGGCAGGCTCGGCGCTGGCCTTGGGGCTCGCGGCCAGCGTTCGAGCAGCCGGCCGCGCCGCCGCCCGCGGCCGCTGCCGCTACCGAGCGCCCCGCCGACACCCTCGGACGCTTGGATCGCTCCCGGACGCTGGGATGTCGAGCGCGTGCGCGGCGCCGATCTGCTCGGCACCGCGGACGACGACCGGGCGTCGGCGGCGATGTTCTATGTATCTGCGGCCAAGGTCGGTATCCGCGTCATCGATGTCGACAGCATCGACGCCAACATCGCTAAGGTCCTGCGGCAATCGGCAATGCGAGGCGGTGCGTCACCGTGCCGCAAGCGTTTCGCCAGGCGCTCCGGCCGCGCCGCTGACTGCCGCGGATGAATTCTCATGTCTCGGAGGCGTTCATGAAGCCACGATCCGCTACGGTTCTGATTGCCGCGCTTGTGCTCGGCGTGATCGGGACCGCGCTCGGCGGCGCCGGCCGGTAAGTCGGCAAAGCCCACGATCAGCGCGGAAGCCTCGGCCGCGCTCGAACGCATGGGTCAGACCTTGCGCTCGGAAGAGTATTCGTTCCAGGTCCGCACGATCCGCGTCTACGCCGATCCGGCCGGCCAGCCGCTTCACATCTTCCACACGATGAAGGTGACGGTGCACCGCCCGAACCGGCTGCTCGTCGACGGGACCGGGGACGACGGCGCGCGCAAGCTGATCTTCGATGGCAAGAATGCCGTCGTGTTCTCCACCGCCGACAACAAATACGCGTCCGTCCCGGTGCCGCAGGGCACCATCGAAGCGATGATGAAGGAGGTGATCGGGCGCCTAGGCGTAGATTTTCCGCTCGCCGACTTTCTGACCGAGGCGCCGAACAAGGCGTTTCTGACCGGGGTCACCTCGGGCAGTGTGGTCAACACGGTGATGATCGACGGCACCCCCTGCCTGCATCTCTTGTTCTCGCAACCGCCCGGCATCGAGCTCGAATTGTGGCTGGAGAAAAACGACCGAT
Source organism: uncultured Alphaproteobacteria bacterium (assembly GCA_963781215.1). Classification (GTDB taxonomy): domain Bacteria; phylum Pseudomonadota; class Alphaproteobacteria; order ATCC43930; family CGMCC-115725; genus AP-15. The sequence continues at coordinate 116,694 of CAWAFE010000006.1, read as the reverse complement.
CGCTGCCGCGGCGGCTGATCGTGACCTATCGTTCGTTGCCTGGCCAGCCGAGCTTCGTCGCGGAGTTTTCGGATTGGAACTTCTCGATCCATCCGACCGACGCCGATTTCGCGTTCCAGCCGCCGGCGGGCGCGACCCAGGTCGAGCTGAAGCCTTCCGCGCCGCTACCGGCCAAGGCCACGGGAGGCAAGAGATGAAGCGGCTTGCCCTCATCTGCGTAAGCGGCCTGCTGGCGATTTCGGCAGCCTCCGACGCCTTCGGCTGGGGTGCCGTCGCCGGGCCGCACGGCGGCGCTGCATATCGCGGGCCGATGGGCGGCGCCGCGGTACGCGGCCCGGGCGGTGCTGCCGCGGTGCGAGGCCCCTATGGCGGCGCCGCGGTTCGTGGCCCGTACGGCAACACCGCCGTCCGCGGTGGCTATTACGGGGGGACCGCCTATCACGGCGGCTATTACGGCGCCGGCGCCGGCGTGGCGGCTGGGGTGGCGGTCGGCGCCGCGGTCGGCACCGCCGCCGCAGCATCGAGCTATTACTATCCTCCGCCCTATTACTGCTCTCCCTCGTACCCCTGCCCACCGCCCTACTAGCTGCCGCCCCGCGAGACGCGACGATCTCTTATCCGGGCAAGCTGCAATCCGCTGGATCTCACAGATACCGAGATTGTCGGCAGGGGATCGCCGGTTGACGAAAGCGCGGCAATAAGTCCAAGTTGTACCCATACGGTGGAGCGCGCCGCTCCGCTACGAGCGTGAGAGGAGAACATGAAGGTACTCAGAGTTGCTGTGATCGCCGGACTTTTGGTCGCAACCTTGGTCGCCGAGGCTGCCGCGGCGACGACCGTCACCGGCACTTTGACGTTGAAGATAACGATCACGATCGCATCAACCGTTCCTACCACAACCCCGATCCTGTGCACCTTCGGCGCAAACGTCGCAGGCAACAATGCTACCGTCACCGTCTTCGACAACATTTCCGAGTCCGACACGGTAACGGCCACGCGCTCCGGCTCGACTGCGGTTTGCTTACTCACGATACCATATCAATGGACCTTGCTCGTGCTGGCCTCGGACAAAGTCAGCCTCGACTACTCGGTCAATGCCACAGATTCCGATGGCCGTGGCAGGTCGACCAGCAACCAGTTTTTTGCCACGATGACGGTGCCGGCAAACGGGAAGACGACCCCCTTCGTCGCGACTGCCAGGATCTGACAGCGTAGCCGCAGATCAAGAGGCGAGTGGATCGATCGACGAGACAGCCGCGGTGCGCGCGCGGGGATCGGGGCTGCTAAGCCTTCGGCCTGGCGATACGAGCGGCCTTCGATGCTCCGAATTCCGGCTCGGCAGCCGATAGGGCCGGTACACTGCTGATGGCAGGGTGTGCTTGCGCGCTCGGCCCCGTGGCCGGTGTGCCGCAGGGGAGCGGATGAGGACCATTTCAATCGTAGCGGCGGTCGTCGGCTTGGCGGTTATTATCGGGCTCGTCGCCTGGTTCGGCGCGGACGCCGTGCTCGGCTCGCTGCTCGCAATCGGCTGGGCTGGGTTCGCGGCGATCTGCCTCATTCATCTGGCACTGATCGCGGTCATGGGGGTGGCCTGGCGGCTGCTGGTGCCCGGCGCCCCGACTTGGGTCCTGTTGTGGGGACGGCTGCTGCGCGACGCGGGTTCCGAGGTGCTGCCGTTCTCGCAGCTCGGCGGTTGCGTCCTCGGCGTGCGGGCGGTGACGCTCGCCGGCGTGCCGGGCTCGATCGCCGCGGCGAGCACGATCGTCGACTTGACCGTCGAATTTCTGGCCAAGCTCGCCTATACCGCACTTGGCCTCCTATGGCTCGTCCGGTTGCGTCCCGGCTCGCCGGCGGCGATGCCGATCGCGATCGGCCTGGCGCTGGCTGGGCTGGCCGCGATCGGGCTGGTCGCCGCTCAGCGGCGCGGCTTTGATTTTTTCGACCGCACGGCCCAAGTGCTCGGCCGCGGTTGGGCCGACCGGGCCGCCGCCGGCGCCGCCGCGCTGCATCGCGCGCTCGCCTCGACCTACCGCGTGCGGGCCGGCCTCTGGGGCGGCTTCCTGCTGCATCTGGCCTGCTGGGTCGGGAGTGCGGTCGAGGTGTGGATCGCGCTGCGCCTCGCCGGCGCGCCGCTCCCCTTCGGGGTCGTGATGATCATCGAGAGCCTGGTCTATGCGATCCGCAGCGCCGCCTTTGCGATCCCGAACGCGGTTGGGGTGCAGGAGGGCGCCTATATTCTGATAGGCGGCGCCTTCGGCCTGACCCCGGAGATGGCGCTGGCCTTGTCGCTCCTGAAGCGGGCGCGCGATCTGGCAATCGGGCTGCCGGCACTCGGCGCGTGGCAGGCGGTCGAGGGCGGGCGGCTGTGGCGGCGCGCCCGCACGCAACGCGGCGCTCTTGCCCGGAGGAAGTCATGACCGAATCCCTTCCCGTCATCTATGCCGCACGGCACGGCGAGACCGCCTGGAGCCTCTCGGGTCAGCATACCGGGCGCACCGATCTGGCGCTGACCGAACGCGGCGAGCGCCAGGCGCGGGAGCTCGGCGAGCGGCTGCGCGGCTGTGTCTTCACCAAGGTCATGACCAGCCCATCGCAGCGCGCGGTGCGGACCTGCGCGCTCGCCGGCTTTGGCGCCGGAGCCGAGATCGACCCCGATCTGGCGGAATGGGATTACGGCGGCTATGAAGGCCGCCGGACCGCCGAGATTCTGGCCGAGCGTCCGGACTGGCAGCTTTTCCGCGACGGCTGCCCCGGCGGCGAATCGGCGGCGGACGTCGGGGCGCGGGCCGACCGCGCCATCGCCGGGATCCGCGCTGCCCATGGCGACGTGCTGATCGTGTCGAGCGCGCATATCCTGCGGGTGCTAGCGGCCCGCTGGCTCGGCCTCGACGCGGCTTGCGGGCGCCATCTGGTGCTCGGCACGGCGAGCCTCAGCCTGCTCGGCTATGAGCACAACCTCTTGGAGCCGGCGATCCGCTTGTGGAACGATACCCGCCACGTCGACGCGGGGCCTTGATCCCGCCATTGTCTTTGCGTATCGCGGTGGCCGGCCGTCTTCACGGGATCGGGGAACATGGCATCAGACATCCTGCGGCGCTCGGCTCCGCTGCTTCGCGCAGCGGTCGGCGGCCTCGCCCTTGCTTTCCTGCTCGGCGGCTGCGGCAAGGAGGAGAAGACCGCGGTCAAGGAGATCCGCCCGGTGCGGACAGTCACCGTCGAGCCGCGCGAGATCGGCGAGACGGTGTCGCTGACCGGCGAGATCCAGCCGCGCTATCAGGCCGACATCGGCTTTCGCGTCGACGGCAAGATCCTGGCCCGGCCGGTCGATGTCGGGACCGCGGTCAAGAAAGATGAGCTGTTGGCGCGGCTCGATCCGCAGCAATACCGCCAGGATGTCGAGATCGCCAAATCCGATCTCGCCGCGGCCGAGGCCGAGGTGACGCGCAGCCAAGGGCAGGAATACCGCAAGCGAGAGTTGTATCAGAAGGGTCACGCGACGCAGGTCGAATTTGACATCGCGACCAGGGCTTACAAGACAGCATTGGCAAAGCGGGACGCGGCGAAAGCCCGCCTGGCGCAGGCCACTGACAATCTCGGCTACACCGAGCTGAAGGCCGATGAAGACGGCGTCATCACCGCTGTCGGCGCCGATGCCGGGCAGGTTGTCGCCGCCGGACAGATGGTCGTCCGCCTGGCACAGCCGGGCGAGCGCGAGGCGGTGTTCAACGTCGCGGAAGGGAGCTTCAAGGGGCCGCCGAAGAATCCGGACGTGACGGTCAAGCTGGTCAGCAATCCTGAGATCGAGACCACCGGCAGGGTTCGCTACGTCTCGCCGCAGGCCGACCCGAAGACCCGAACCTACGCGGTGCGCGTCGCGTTGCCGGATGCGCCGCCGCAGATGCGGCTCGGCGCCAACGTCACCGGCAGCGTGACCTTGAACGAGACGTCCAGCATCACGATACCGGGCAGCGCGCTGTTCCAGAAGAACGGGCAGCCGGCGGTCTGGCTTGTCGAGAAGGACGGCGCGGTCCAGCTGAAGCCCATCACCGTGCAGCGCTACCAGGGCGATTCGGTCATTATCGGCGGCGGGTTGTCGCGCGGCGACATCGTCGTGACTGCCGGGGTGCAGAAATTGCTCCCCGGCCAAAAGGTCAGCCTGTTGGAGGCCGGTGCGCCGCAATGAAGGGTTTCAACCTCTCTGAATGGGCGATCAATCATCGCTCCTTTGTATGGTTTTTTATGCTGTTGTTTGTCGTCGCCGGCGTCCTTGCCTATCGAGAACTAGGACGTGAGGAAGACCCGTCCTTTTCGATCAAGACGATGATTGTGCGGACCTATTGGCCGGGCGCGACGATCGACGAGACGATGCTCCAGATTACCGACAGAATTGAAAAAAAACTGCAGGAAACCTCGTCGCTTTATTACCTCAAGAGTGAAACCAAGCCGGGCGTTTCCACGGTCTACGTCAATGTTCTGGACAGCACCGCGAAGAGCGCGATCCCGGACATCTGGTATCAGGTTCGCAAGAAGATTGCCGATATAAAGTCAACGCTGCCGCAAGGTATCCTGGGACCGTCTTTCAATGACGAGTTCGGCGATGTTTTTGGCATCATCTATGCTTTTACGGCCGATGGCTTCACTCACCGCGAGCTGCGCGACCATGTCGAAAAAATCCGCACCCAGATCCTGACTGTAAAGGATGCGGCGAAGGCGCAGTTGATCGGCGCTCAGGATCAGAAATTCTATCTCGAATTCGACACCCGGCAGCTCGCCGGGCTTGGCGTCAGTCGCGACCAGGTAATCTCGAGCCTTCAGGAGCAAAACGCCGTCACCCCGTCCGGTGTCGTCCAGACCGGTCTGGAGAAGTTCGCGATCCGTGTTTCCGGAGCCTTCAGCTCGGTCGACGATCTGAAGCGCATCAATCTTTTTGCCAACGGCAAATTCTTCCGCCTCGCCGATGTGGCGACAATTACCAAGGGGTACGCCGATCCGCCGCAGCCGATGTTCCGGTTCAACGGCGAGCCGGCGATCGGGCTGGCGATTTCGATGGCGCAGGGCGGCAACAACCTCGCCTTCGGCGAGGCCGTGGCGCACAAGATGGAACATATCGTCGCGCATCTGCCGATCGGCATCGAGCCGCACCTCGTTGCCGACCAGTCCGTGGTCGTCGAGGAAGCCGTCGGCGGCTTTACCAAGGCCTTGTGGGAAGCGATCGCGATCGTGCTCGGCGTAAGCTTCTTGAGCCTCGGCCTGCGCGCCGGCGTCGTGGTCGCCTGCTCGATCCCGTTGGTGCTCGGAATGGTCTTCGTCTACATGGAATATTCCGGCATCAGCCTGCAGCGGATCTCGTTGGGTGCGCTGATTATCGCGCTCGGCCTTCTCGTGGACGACGCGATGATCACGATCGAAATGATGGTCAGCCAGCTTGAGCAGGGCGTCGATCGAGAGCATTCGGCCACGCATGCCTGGACGACGACGGCGTTTCCGATGTTGACCGGCACCCTGGTCACGGTCGCGGGCTTTGTGCCGATCGGCTTTGCCAAAAGCGGTGCGGGCGAATATTGCTATTCGCTGTTCGCGGTGATCGCCGTGGCGCTACTGGCCTCGTGGATCGTCGCGGTTGTGTTTGCGCCGGTGATCGGCGTCACGATCCTGCCGAAGACGATGCAGGCGCATGGCGGTGGCCATGCCGGACCGGGCCGTTTCATGCGGCTGTTCCGCGCCGCCCTCGTCTTCTGCATGCGCGCCCGCTGGCTGGTGATCGCCGCCACGATCGGACTTTTCGCGGCATCGTTGTACGGGTATGGCTTCATTCAGCAGCAGTTCTTCCCGGCCTCCGACCGGGCGGAATTGATTGTCGATCTCAATCTGCCGCAGGACGCGTCGATCTACGCCACCCAGCATGAGGTGGAACGGTTTGAGGCGCTGCTGAAGGGCGACGCCAACATCGATCGCTACAGCTTCTACGTCGGCCAGGGTGCGGTCCGCTTCTATCTGCCCCTCAACGTGCAGCTCGCCAACGATTATTTTGCCCAAGCGGTCATCGTCACCAAAGGCATCAAGGAACGCGAAATCGTCCGAGCGCGCCTGCAAAAGGCGCTCGACACCGAGTTCGCCAATCTCAACACCAGGATCTACCCGCTGGAGCTGGGCCCGCCGGTCGGCTGGCCCTTGCAGTATCGCGTCAGCGGCCCAACCGTAGAGGGGACCCGCGAGGCCGCGTTCCGCGTCGCGCAAACAATCGGGCAAAATCCGAATGCGCAGCTGATCAATTTCGATTGGAACGAGCCGATGAAGAGCCTCCGGGTCGAGGTCGACCAGGATCGGGTTCGCCAACTCGGCATCAGCTCCAAATCGCTCGCCGAGGCTTTGAATGCCGTCACCAGCGGCATGGCGGTCACTCAGGTCAGGGATTCGATTTATTTGACCGATCTTATGGCCCGGGCGACCGACCAGCAACGCGCCTCGCTTCAGACGTTGCGGGACTTGCAGATCCCGCTGGACAACGGGCAAACGATCCCGCTGAGTCAAGTAGCCACCGTGCAATACGGGCTGGAGCCCCCGGTGATCTGGCGGCGTAATCTGTTGCCGACAATCACCGTGCAGGCCGATGTCGTCGCCGGGATCGAAGCGAAAACCGTCAACAGGCAGCTGGCGCCGGCGATCGCCGAATTGGCGAAAAAGCTGCCGCCGGATTATACGATCGAAGCCGGCGGCACGATCGAGGAGAGCGCCAAGGGGCTCAACTCGATCGTTGCCGTCTTTCCGCTGATGATCATGCTGATGCTGATCATCTTGATGGTTCAGCTGCAAAGCTTTCAGAAGATGTTCCTGGTGATCAGCGTCGCGCCGCTCGGCTTGATCGGGGTGGTCCTGGCCTTGTTGCCGACCGGCACGCCGATGGGCTTTGTTGCGATCCTCGGGATCATCGCGCTGAGCGGCATGATCATCCGCAATTCGGTCATCCTGATCGACCAGATCGACATGGACATGGCCAAGGGCCTAGCACCCCTGGGATGCAGTGATCGACGCGACGACGCATCGCATGCGGCCGATTGTGCTGACCGCCGCTGCTGCCTCGCTCGGCATGATTCCGATCGCGTCGGAGGTGTTCTGGGGGCCGATGGCGTACGCCATCATCGGCGGCCTGTTCGTTGCGACCTTGCTGACCTTGCTCTTCCTGCCCGCCCTTTACGTCGCCTGGTTCCGCATCAAAGAGCCGCGAAGAGAGCGCGGCGTAGGGGTCCGGGCGGAAGCACCCGCTATCGCCGAGTAGAGCCTGGGACCCCGCAGCGGGCGATCCCGGCCTGAGACCAGCCGCTGCCCGCAATCGTTTCGAGGGACCGAACACGGGGCTCATCATCGCCGAGGTCGAGCTCGCCCATCCCGAGCAGCACATCGAGCTTCCCTCGTGGGTCGGCGAGGAGATAACCTTCAACCTGCGCTACGGCAACTCCGAGTTGGCACGCTCGCCGATCCGAAATTGACTGGACGCGGCGCGGCGGTCGAGTCCCTGCCTTGCCGCAGGGCAATGACGCCCGGCGGAAGACCCCGGCCCTGATTCTGCTGCTGTCTGGGGATAACCACGGCGCGACCGTACCTGAGCTGTGTCTCGCCAGGATGGCGACCGATCTCTTCGAGTTGCAAATTGGAGGACTTCGAGCATGTTGCAAGCTACCGATGGAAGGCCCGGTCTCGCTGAAATTCGCTATCTGACGCCGGAGGAGCGCCGTACCAGAGGAAAAGCGCTGCGCGAGGCGGTGCCACGGGAAGACCATGGGGAATGGAAGCGGCCGAAGGACCGGCGCGATCCGGTCGACCTGTTGAGCGAATCGAACGAGGGCAGGTTACCGGAGCTCATCCCGATCCGCTTCGGACGGATGTTGCAGTCGCCTTTCGCCTTCTACCGCGGTTCCGCCGCGCTGATGGCGGCTGATCTGGCATCGACCCCGAAATCCGGCCTGATGGTGCAAGCCTGCGGCGACGCCCATTTGATGAATTTCGGCGGCTTTGCCACGCCGGAGCGGAATGTGATCTTCGACGTCAACGATCTCGATGAGACGCTCCCCGCGCCGTGGGAATGGGACCTCAAACGTCTGGTCGCAAGTGTCGTCATCGCCGGGCGTCACATCCGGCTTTCCGAGAGCGACACGGCGCGGACGGCCATCGACACTGTGCGCGCCTACCGGGAGCGAATGGCCGATTATGGGTCGATGCGAGCCCTCGACGTCTGGTACGACGCGATTACCCTCAAGCGGTTTCTCAAGGAAGTGACCCGCGAGGAGGATCGCGGACGTATCGCCCAACGGGTCGAAAAGGCCCGCGCAAAAAGCACCCCCAATTACATCTTCCCACAGCTCGCCGACCAGGAGGGGACAGTCCCTCGGATCCTGGATGATCCGCCGCTGATATTTCATCCCACGGCCGAGCAGGCGCCGGGCCTGGAGACGGGCTTCAGAGAACCCTTCGCAATGTACCGCGAGTCGCTGTCCGAGCACATCCGCGTGCTGTTCGACCGCTTCACTTTTTGCGATTTAGCACTCAAGGTCGTCGGCGTCGGCAGCGTCGGCACTTGGTGTGGTGTCGCGCTCTTCCTCGCCGCCGACGACGACCCGATTTTCCTGCAGATTAAGGAAGCCAAGGCGTCGGTGCTCGAGCCCTATGCGGGCAAGAGCCTGCACCAGAACCACGGCCAGCGGGTCGTCGCCGGCCAGCGTCTGATGCAGGCGGCAACCGACATTTTCCTGGGATGGACCGAAGGTCTCAACGGCCGCCACTACTATTTACGCCAGCTGCGCGACGCGAAGATCAGCGCGGTTGTCGAAGGGTTCGACCTGGGTCTGATGCAAGGTTACGCAGGACTGTGCGCATGGGCCTTGGCGCGGGCGCATGCCCGCTCGGGCGACGCCGCGATGATCGCGGGCTATATGGGGGCGAGCGAAACCTTCGATGACGCGGTCGGCGAGTTTGCGATGGAATATGCCGACCAGAACGAGCGCGACTACAGGGGGTTCGTCACGGCGGTCAAAGAAGGCCGCATCGAAGCGATCGCTGACGTCTAGCAAAGTGCCGCGGGGGTGCGGGCGGCCAACCATCCACGCTCGGGGACGCAATCCAAAATGCTAAACCAGACTGGCTGGATACGCTGGTTGCCGGGGCTACTTACTCTGCGTCAGTATCAGTTACCCTGGCTGGCTCACGACATCGTCGCCGGAATAGTGCTGGTGACGATGTTGGTGCCTGTTGGCATCGCCTATGCAGTGGCATCGGGCGTGCCGGGCATATATGGTCTATACGCGACTATTGTACCGTTGCTGGCCTATGCGCTCTTCGGCCCCAGCCGCATCCTCGTCCTGGGACCAGACTCTTCGCTGGCTGCTGTAATCCTCGGCGTCATCCTCCCCCTGTCCGGCGGAGACCCTAATCGTGCGGTTGCTCTGGCCGGCATGATGGCCGTCGTTTCGGGCGCCGTGTGCATTCTGGCAGGCGTAGCACGTCTCGGTTTTATAACCGAACTTCTGTCGAAGCCCATTCGTTATGGCTACATGAACGGAATCGCGCTGACGGTGCTGATCAGTCAGCTGCCAAAGCTTTTCGGCTTCTCGATCGAGAGCGACGGGCCGTTGAGAAATCTATGGGCTATTGCCGAGGCAATTCTGGGCGGAAGAACGAACTGGACAGCGTTCGCGATCGGGGCCGGCACGCTGGCGGTGATCCTGTTGCTCAAGAACAGCAAGCGCCTGCCGGGCATCCTGATAGCCGTGATGGGAGCGACTGCAACCGTTGGTGCCTTGGACTTGGCAGGGCGCGCCGACGTGTCGGTCCTAGGTCCTCTCCCACAGGGCCTGCCCGCCTTCGCGATCCCCTGGATCACCTCGACCGATATCGTCCCAATTCTGATCGGAGGCTGCGCTGTCGCCCTCGTATCGTTCGCCGACACCAGTGTGCTCTCCCGCGCCTACGCCGCGCGAACCGGGATTAAGGTCGATCCCAGTCAGGAGATGGTGGGACTGGGAGCCGCCAATCTGGCCACCGGATTCTTTCAGGGCTTTCCGATCAGCAGCAGTTCATCACGCACCCCGGTGGCGGAGGCTGCGGGCGCCCGAACGCAGTTGACCGGGGTTGTCGGTGCGCTTGTCGTTGCTCTGCTGCTGTTGGCGGCACCGAACCTGCTTCGACATCTTCCCGCTGCCGCATTAGCTGCTGTCGTTATCGCCTCGGCTATCGGCTTGATCGAGGTCACCGACCTTGTACGAATCTTTCGTATCCAGCGTTGGGAGTTCTGGCTATCCATTGTTTGTCTCGTGGGGGTGGCCGTTCTCGGTGCTATCCCGGGTATCGGGCTGGCGGTCGTGATTGCCGTCATCGAGTTCCTCTGGGATGGTTGGCGCCCGCACTCGGCTGTGTTGGGTCGCGCTGAAGGCGTCAAAGGCTACCATGACATCACGCGCTATCCCGACGCGCGGCAGATACCCGGGCTGGTCCTCTTTCGCTGGGACGCACCCCTGTTCTTTGCCAACGCCGAGTTGTTCAAAGAGCGTATTCTGGAGGCAGCGGCGAAATCGCCTACGCCGGTGCGCCGGTTGGTCGTTGCCGCGGAACCGGTCACCAGCGTGGACGTCACCGCAGCCGATACCCTCGCCGAATTGGATAAGAATTTGGAGGAGGCCGGAATCGAGCTGTGCTTCGCCGAACTCAAAGACCCCGTCAAAGACAAGCTCAAGCGCTTTGAGCTTTTCTCCAAGTTTGGCGAAAGTTCTTTCTATCCGACCATTGGTGCCGCCGTCAGCAGCTATCTCGACAACTATGCCGTGGATTGGGTCGATTGGGAGGACCGAAGCTCATAACGAGAAGGAGACAGAATGCCCCGGGCCGGAGGTATTGAAGGCCAGAACACCGCGAACACGTGTAAATTCTTGCGTATCGGGGCTGATCCATGGTGATGAACTGGCTTCTGCTCTTTATTCCAGTCGCGATTGTCCTGGAATTCCTCTCGCCTGACCGGTATCTCCTCATCTTCGTAACTTCATGCCTTGCCATTCTGCCGCTCGCCGGGTGGATGGGCCGAGCCACGGAACAGCTGGCGGAGCGGCTGGGCGAAGGGGTTGGCGGGTTGCTCAATGCGACTTTCGGAAACGCCGCCGAACTTATCATCGCCCTCGCCGCTTTGCGTGCAGGGCTCCACGATGTGGTAAAGGCGTCGATTATCGGGTCCATTGTCGGGAACATCCTGCTTGTGCTCGGCGCGGCAATGCTGGCCGGGGGATTACGCCGTCCGGAGCAACACTTCAATCCGGCCGGGGCGCGCTCCCAGGCGACGATGCTCACGCTCGCGGCGATCGCATTGGTCCTCCCCGCTGCCTTCCGAGCCGCGTCGGGTACCACAGCTGAGGGGCTCGGCAGACTTAGCGTCTCGATCGCCGTCGTGCTCCTTTTGGTATACCTGCTGTACCTCACGTTCACTATGGTGACCCATTCATCGCTCTTCGCGGGCTCTTACGTGCCCGAGCAAGGGGAAGCACATGCGCCGCCCTGGGATATCCGTCGGTCTGCGCTAGTACTTGCCGGGGCAACGGCGATGATCGCGTGGATCAGCGAGATCATGGTGGGGGCGATCGAACCCACGGCGCACGAGTTTGGTCTCAGCAACGTCTTCGTCGGCGTCTTTGTGGTGGCGATCCTGGGAAACGCGGCCGAGCACGCAACGGCGATCGCCGCGGCATTGAAGGACCGCATGGACCTCTCGCTGTCGATCGCGATCGGTTCAAGCGTGCAGGTAGCGCTCTTCGTGGCGCCGGTCCTGGTGCTCACAAGCCTTTTCCTCGGTCCTGCTCCGCTGGATCTGGCCTTCCCCGTTGGCCTCGTTCTCATGGTGCTGTTGTCGGTGCTGATCACGGGCCAGGTAGCGGGCGACGGACGGTCCGACTGGCTTAAGGGCATGCAATTGCTTACTGTTTACCTAATTCTCGGCGTCACCTACTTTTTTTTGGCGAGTCCGTCACCCCCTTGATGACGTAACTCGATACGGCAAGACAGGATAATCTTAGTGTCTTTCTCTGATTGGGGTCCGTGAAATCGATTCGAACACTGGGTCAATCTAGAGGGTCGTATCGAAGCGGCTACCGACGTCTAGCGAGACTTATTTCCGCGCGAGCGGCTGCAGGACATCGATCAGGTCGTGGTGCGCCGGGCTGGCCGGGTCACGGAACTCTTCGATCGAATGGGCGTCCATCAGCCGGCTGAGCCGCAGCAGCTCGCGCATCCGCTGGCGCCGATTGAGCTGCAGTTCGGACGGACGAGAAGTGAAGAACAGCCGCCGCAGCTCGCCGGGACCAAAAAGGTGGCTGAACTCTGTCGCCGTCACATAGATCAGGAAGAGAACAAGAATCCACAGAGAAATTGCCAAAAACCGTTGCCACGAGAAGGTCGTAATCAAATAAGGAAAGAAATCAGCCGGCGGATTGCCTTCCAGCGAGAAATGCACGAAACGTTCGAGCAGACGTGCGAAAAATACGACGATCCAGTAAACCGCGGTCTTGAACACGATCGGTCGGATCAGCGGCGCCCGATCGTAGCGTCTCACAAACGGCATCATGTTGGCGACCAACACGGCTTTGCCGACAACGAGTGCGGCCACCGTGGCAAGCATGAAGTTGGTAAGCCCGATCAAATATTGGGAGACGAGGAGATTGCTCGTCAACACGATAAAGTTGAAGCCGACAAAAAAGAAGATCGTCGGCGGAAGCACTGCCAGCAGCTCGTGCACAAGTCGGGCGCCTATCCGATGCGCGATTCCGGCAGAAATCCCGATCGGCTCGACCGGAGCGCCGTGATTATGCGTTATAGGCTTGGTCCTCATGCAGTCCTCACTGGTCCTCGCAGGGATCGTGACGACGGGCGCTGCCCCCCTCACTCCCGTATCTGAGATCGAGAATAACAGCATGATGATCCCGAAAGTGTATTTGGATTGGAAGTCGGTGTCGGCGATCCAGTACCATCTTCTGTTATATTGTGTAGCAACGTAAGCGTCTTGCGGCGCTGAGTCTGCGACCAGGATTCGTAAAGGCGGACTGTTCAGCGCCGCTGTCTGCGTCTCAACCAACCCGGGCCCGGCCTTTCCTTGCGCGACGTCCGATTCGGGCACCTGCACGGTGGCTGCGAATTCGAGCATGATTTGCAGCATCGAGCGCGTCATCATGTCGATCTCGTCGTCTTTTCCCGAGTAGCCGCCATAGGTCACTTTGAGTTCTCGCAGGTCCGGCGTTATCCCGAGGATGCTTTTTATTTCTCTGCCTTTGGCTGCGAGCACTGGATCCCTGCTCGGTCCGAAAATGAGCACGGAGCTCTCCGCACCCTCCTTGGGGCGTTCGATGCGGATCTGGATGGCGCCGGCGAGCTGACCCTCGCGTATCAGCTCGACGAGACGGTCAAATTTCTGGTCAGCCGGCCGCTTGAGGCGGTTTGACTCGTTATTGATGCCGTTTATCGAGTCCAACATGATCGGCATGATGCGGTCTGCCGCGTAACCGGATTGGAGCATGAACAGCACGGAACTCGGCGGCACCGGGGTCATCAGCCTCTTCAAGAAATCCACTCCGGTGAGGGGTTGATAAACCACCGTGGGTCGGTCGGTGTAGGTGCCTGCTGCGTTCGCGCTGCCAGTTGCCGTGAAGGGACCGATGATGCCCGCGGTGAAGTTCCCTGCGGTAAAGCTGCCGCCAATTGCGCTCTGGATCTGGTAGCCGGCGATCACCTGTCCGACTTCGAGAAAGATCGGCATATCAGCGTAACGGAGCTTGACGATGTTGAGCAGGGTCTGCTCCTTCCAGGAATTGCCAATCGAACTCCCGTAATCGATACGATCGTGTGGCACCGTTCCCGGCCCGATGCTGCTGCATGCGGCAAGCAAGAGGCTCATAACCACGGCCGCGGGTCTGTGGCGCATGGCTAGCCGGTAGTAGCCGCCTCTTCGCGGCGCGTCGCGATCGCCTTGACGAGTGGGTTGGCGGTCACGCCGTGCGCGATGACGCTGAGCAGCACGGTCCAGCCGGCTGCGAGCATGATCGTATCGTTGCCGGGGAGCTTTGCGTCGAGAACGAGGATTGCGAAAACGATTGTCGCCAGCCCGCGCGGGCCGAACCAGCCGATGAAGAGCTTGTCCGCGGTACTCGTGCGTGTGCCGATCAGGCACAGAAAGACGGGCAGCATACGTATCACGGTCAGGCTGAGCACCGCATAGAGCAGCGCCGGCCAGGTGACCCGGTCGACCATGCGTGCGACCACGACGCCCCCGAACAGCACCCACGTCAGCAACGCCAGCGCTTCGCCCATGTGCTCGGCGCCACGCAGCAGCTCCTCCTTATGATGCTCGCCGAGCCCGCTGAGCAAGAGCCCACCGACAAAGCAGGCGATGAACCCGCTGCCACCGGCCGCCTGCGCCGCTGCAAAGCACGCCGCCGCGAGGGCCACGATCGGGATTTCCACCCAGTTCTTGCTGATCCAGCCTTGCCTTTCGGCGAAGCGCACCATCCGAATCGAGAGCCAGGTCAGGGCGAGCCCGACCAACGCGCCAATCCCGATTTCTTCGGCGACCACCCAGACGACGTGTCCGACGGTTCCGCCCTCGATCTGGGTCCCGACCGCCAGCCCGAGCAGGATCACCACGATCGGCACGCAGATGCCGTCGTTGAGACCGCTTTCCAAATTGAGCGCCTCGCGCATAGCCGCCGGGACCGCCTGGTTCGTCACAACCGGCTTGCCGAGGGCCGCGTCGGTCGGCGCCAAGATCGCCGCCAGCAATACCATCTCCAAAATATCGAGCGAGGGGAACACGATTGCGGCGAAGAGAAAGCCGAGCAGGATCGTCAGTGGCAGACCGACGCCGAGAAGTCGCTCCGGGAGGCCCAAATTGCGCCGGACGACGCCAAAATCCGCATTGGCCGCATCGGTGAACAGCACCATCGCGAGGGTCAGCTCGGCCAGAAGGCGCAACCCCTCGCCGGTTATGGTGATGCGCAACACGCCCAACCCGTCCGCGCCGAGGATAAAACCGACCACCGTGAACACGATCGGCCCGCTGATCAAGGACCGTTCGATCCGGCCCGCGACCGCGCTGTAGATCAGAAGAAAAACGGCCAGGAGAGCGGCATTCTGGTACATTTGCGGCAGATCTCTAGCGAAGCGGAAGGATGGGCTCGATGAGTGATCCAATCTCCGATGCCAAGAATGACGCACTCGGTGGCGACGGCAAGCTCAAACGGAAGGACTACGAGCGCGAACTTGCGCGCCTGCACGTCGAGTTCGTCAAGCTCCAGCAGTGGGTGGTGCACAAGGGTCTAAAGGTTTGCATCCTGTTCGAAGGGCGCGACGGCGCCGGCAAGGGCGGGACGATCAAGGCGATGACCGAGCGGGTGAGCCCGCGCATCTTCCGGGTCGTGGCACTCCCCGCGCCGACCGAGCGTGAGAAGTCGCAGATGTACATCCAACGCTATGTGCCGCATCTGCCCGCGGCCGGGGAGATCGTGATCTTCGACCGCAGCTGGTACAACCGGGCCGGCGTCGAACGTGTGATGGGCTTCTGCACCGAGGAGCAGGTCAAACGTTTTCTGCAGATGACGCCCCCGGTCGAGAGGGCCATCGTCGACACCGGCATAATCCTGCTGAAATACTGGCTCGAGGTCAGTCCCGACGAGCAGACGAGACGCCTGGAAGCACGCATCGATGACGGGCGCAAGATCTGGAAGCTCTCGGACATGGATCTCAAATCCTATTCCCGCTGGTACGACTACTCGCGGGCACGCGACGAGATGTTCCTCGCCACCGACACCGCATGGGCACCGTGGTATGTCGTTCGTTCCGACAATAAGAGGCGGGCGCGGCTGAACGCCCTCACTCACATCCTGAGCAAGATCCCGTACGAGGAGCTGCCGCGCTCGAAGGTCAAATTGCCGAAGCGGCAGAAGAGGGGCGATTACACGGAGCCCGACTACCCCTTCAGAGTCATCCCGGAGGTGTTCTGAAGGCGCGTGGAGAGGCCCACGACGGCGCCTTGGTCTGAACGGCGTTCAATCGCCGTCGATGAGCGGCAAAGGTTAATCCCCGCGTGGCAGGACCGCATCAGGGACCCGAGCCTGAGGGTCCTGCTGGTCCTCCAGCTCAGCCTGGTCTTTCTTGCGGCGCGACCTAGTTAGTGATGACCATGTCGGTCGTCACATCGGTCAGCACGGTCGGCTCGAAGAAGCTGCCGCCCGAGCTTTATGTTCATCAGCGGCGGCGCGCTTGCCGCCGGTGACCACCACCTTGACGCCCTTCTTCACGGCGTCGGCGATGTGCGCCTCGACCTTCTCGACCGCCTTCATGTCGATCAGCGGACCGATCACCGCATCCGGCTCGAACCCGTCGGCGACCTTCATCGCCCCGGCGGTCTCGGCGAGCCGCTTGGTGAAGGCATCGTAGACGCCGTCCTGCACCAGGATGCGGTTGGCGCACACACAGGTTTGGCCTAGATCCCGATCAGCGCGGCCAATTTCATGCGAACTTCGTACAGGATTCCTGCTGGAACCGCCGCTCCCGCGTAGCTGATCGGGCGCGCCAGTGTATCGATGCTGCGCACGTGGCTGGTCAGGACCTCCCCGGAAACCGGCAGCCCCATTGGCAGCACGACGCTGGTGCCAAAGGGACGAACGCGCGAGGTAATCGGGCAGACGATCGCGAACTCGGTCACCCGCCAGAACTCGGCAGGCGAGACCACGAGAGCCGGGCGCCGGCCGCTTTGCTCAGGACCGACTCGGGGATCAAAATCGGCCCAGATCAGATCGCCCGCTTCCGGCGCATATGGCATCGCCTCACTCGACGATCTCGCGGCCCTTATCCGGTCCCCAATCGAACGCCTCCCGCATTGCCGCCGGGGTCATCCCCCTCAAGAGATCGGCGAGGATATAGCGCGGGCGAGCCGGAGAAATGATGATGCGGTCGCCCTCAGCCTCTACATCGACCCGGGTTCCCTCGCGCAGACCCGTCTCGAAGGGCAATGTCCTTGGGGATGCGCAGGCCAAGGCTGTTGCCCCAGCGAGCGACTTGGACTTGCATCGGCCTCTCCACTCAAGCAATGTGGGATATACATCGGATATCCAGCCTTTGCTGTCAAGGCAGCGAGAGGCTCCGCCTCTGGGGGGATGACGACCCGATCGAAACCTATCTAAATTCGCCCTTCCTCGAGTTGGGCAACACCCAGGCGCCCACAGGAGCCAAGAGGGACGACGACATAGAGGAGAATGGCAATGGCAAAGTTCGATGCGAACACGCTGCGTGAATTGCGCGATCTCCGGGAAGTCTCGATCCGGACCGAGAAACACCCGGATAGTGCGGTGGTCATCTGGGTGGTGGTGGCCGACGACGAGGTCTTCGTGCGCTCGGTGCGTGGCAGCAAGGGGCGATGGTACAGGGACATCGCGACGGGCGGGTCCGCCACATTGGAATTTGACGGCCACCGCCTCGTGGTTCAGGCGGTCCCGGTCAGTGACGTCGATTCGATCGCGCGGGCCAGCCGCGAATACTTGTGGAAATACGAGACGAGTCCCTACGCGCAGTCGGTGGTTCGCGCCGAGGTGCTGCCGACCACGTTGCGGCTGGAACCGCGCTGACCAGCAAAAGTGTGGTGACGGACGGGGAGGACTGGATGCCTGCCTCACACCTTCAGACCCTGCGCGCGATGGCGTACAACAACGCCTGGGCGAACCATCGCTTGCTCGCTTCCTGTGCCGGATTGACGCAAGCGGAGTTCGAAGCGCCGCGGACGGGCTTTTTCCCGTCGATCCAGGCCACCTTGAACCACATCCTGATCATCGACCGGTTCTATGTCGATGCGCTCGAGGGTGGCACGCTCGGCCCAGCCGCGTGGGCAGATCCAATTCCCTTTCCCAGCGTCTCGGACCTGCAGCCCGCCCAGGCGGCGATCGATCGTCGATCGATCGCCTGGTGCGAGGCGCTGGACGAAGCCGGGCCGGACCGGATCATCCGCGTGCACCGCGGCGCGCGTGTGCAGACGGAGCGCGCCGACCGCCTTTTGATGCACCTCTTCCAGCACCAGATCCATCATCGCGGCCAGGCGCACGCGATGCTCAGCGGGACTGCCGTACCGCCGCCGCAGCTCGACGAGTTCTTCTCGGTCGCAGAGGCGCCGCTGCGCGCCACCGAGTTCGACGAGCTCGGATGGACCGAGGCGACAATTGGGGGGAGTAGTCCGTGAAGGGAGTGATCTTCGACTTCGACGGCCCGATCTTCCCAGGACGTAAGGCCGCACGGGAAGCGCTGGACGCAACTTACGACCGGTTTGCAACCGACGTTGGCCGCCCGCAACAGAGCATGGCAAGCGCGCCCCTGTTTGCGCCCAAGCAGATGATTGCGGCCGCATACGCCGAGTTCGATTTATCTCGGAACCGCCTGGACGAAATCTGTGCGTTTTACTCTGAGCAGCTCACGCGAGCAGAGCGCGAACTTGAGGTAGCGCCTGATATGATCGCGTTGCTCGACGATTTAGTTGCCCAAGGGCGTAAATTGGCGATCCTTTCCGGCCGCCGTACAGCCAGTGTCACCGACCTCCTCAAGCTTCTTGGATTAAGCGAACGTTTCGCTGCAGTGTTCAGCGCCGATGGTGTACCGGCGAACAAGCTCGACCGAGCCACTGTTCCAATGATCGCCCGTTGCCTGAGCGAGGAAGCCGCTGATCTCGTGTTGGTGGGCGATTCGGATACTGATTACTGGGCGGCGCAAAAAGCAGGAATACCATACTACCATGCTGCATGGAGCGGCGAGCCTACCAGCGATGCGCATGTCCACGCCCGTGCAGTTGCGTTCTCCGTCGCCGACTTGAGCGCCATATTGAATGGCGATGAGCCGCTCCGCGCTTACGTCGGGAATGCGCTACCGGCACCACTACTCGAAGCGATCCGGTTGCGAGAGTTCTCCTTCTTTGCGGGTGCAGGAGTGTCTGTGCCTTCCGGTGTGGGAGGCTGGGCGGATCACTACCAGCCTTTGCTGCGCAATTTAGGCGCCGGGTCGTTAGTTGCAGACCACTCTTTACCAGAGATCGCCCAACTGCTCTCTACTGATCCAGCCATTGCGTCTACTCTATTCGACCGGTTCCGTGACAGCTTCCGGCTCGCAAATAAACAGGCTAATCCATACCATTATGCATTGCTCAGATCGCGCGCCCGCACCATCTGGACGACGAATTATGATCAATTGTTTGAACAGGCGATCGGTTCCGGCGGAATTAGACAAACGGTAGTCAAGACCGATGCTGACTTACTTAAGCACTTTGGTACAAAATCTTTCATCATCAAAGATGAACGGCGACTTTGACAGTGCACAGTATCGGTCAGATTTAGATTGGGATCTGGTCTTCCTAGAAGAGCAGTTTGACACCGCGGAACTAAAACGGCGTGAGATCTGGCGGCTGTTCGAGGACGACTATCGCAACAAGCTCATAGTGTTTATTGGTGTGTCATTCAAAGACCCCGCCCTTAGACGCATTCTCTCAGTCGCGGCCAAAGCGATTCCTCGAACTCGTTACCAGCATCTGCTGCTGATGAAGGAGCCCGACGATCCTTCGGAACGAACTAAGCACCGTCTTTACCGCGAGGCATTGAAGCGACGCTACATAGAGACTTTGTTTTTTCGTGATTTTAAATCTGTCGAGGGCTTCGTGTGCCGTATCGCGGCCCAGGCCAATCGGCCGATCGTCGGCTTCAGCGGAACCGCACAACCTCAGCCTGCGGGGGCCCCTATTACCCACGAACAAGTGGAACAGTTCTGCGCAAGATCAGGTCGCGCACTCGCTGCGCGGAATTTCCGCGTGACGTCCGGACACGGGCAAGGCGTCGGTATTCCTGCGGTGGTGGCGGCCTTTGAACATAGCCCCACCTCTGCCCGGTTTTACCTTCGGCAGAGGGGTACGACCAAGTTTTCTCGGACCGCTCCGGCCATCGTCGTCCCTGGCGATACCCTTCAAGCCATGCGTCAGCGCTTCGTATCAGAACTAGATCTGCTTATTGCAATCGGCGGTGGGAATGGACGTGAGCCCAGCTCCGGGACGATTGAGGAGATTAAGCTAGCAATAAGTCAACAGATCCCGGTCCTGATTGTGCCGCAGGCAGGTGGCGACGCGGCTCATTTCGCCCCTCAGCTCGCATCGCTCGTTAGACAAGCGTTCAGCGATGCGCCATTGGCGGACGTCATCTGCAAAGCGAATGCGACCATTTTGGGTTGTCGCCAAGTGAATTGTTGGGTTTTGCCAGTGGAGGGTTGCCAGAATTGGTGGGCGACGTGATCGCGCATGTGATGGGCGCCTCTATTAGACGACTGCGGGACGCTCTCGACCAGGCACCCGGCAGTGACTGGTGAAGAAGAAAAGGATCACCCAACCCACTCCGCGCAGGTCGGCGACCGCGGAGCCGCCGCAACGCTGCCCATAGTTATTGCGGCCGTCAAGTCGGATCTCATCGACGGAGTTCGACGAGGCACTTACGCGGATCTCGCCTTCATCGGCAATTCCAGTGACGTGTACTCATGGACGCCTTGTTGTATGGTGGATCTTGATGTCTTTCTGTTTGCCGATGGGCTTGATGAGCAGCTGGGCGGTTGGCTGCTCATCGTGCTGCATCGTGGCGGACCCAGCTGGCGCGTCAAAGCATCGACTTCGAATTACGAATCATTGACGGCCCGTACAAGCCGCCGATTGTTTTTCTTGAGCGCCCAAACATCGTTTTTCATCTAGGCGTTTTCACCGAACTTAGCTACTTGGTTAGCCCTCCGCTTAAACGTTGGGCCTGGAGGAAATACAGCTGTCTAATTGAGCCGGATCGGCTCAAGAGACTGGCTCCGGGGCAGCCAGACTTGACCGAGCTGCTGTACGGCCCAAAAGGCGTCGAGTACAGATTAAGCGCGATTGCGTCAGGTAGCGTTACGATGAATGAATTGGTGCTACCCTCTTTTCGAGAAGTCACCTTCTCGATCTCGCTCTACAAACCAAATTTCGTCGAATGTTGCTTCGCTTATGCGTTAAGCTCTTCGCGTAACCATGGACGTGTGCTCGGCTTCGGAGAGGCAGATAGTCTACCAAACGAGACCTATTTTCATTGGTACGACCAAAATGTGCTCAGCTGTGCGGGACTCCTCCGCCTTCTGGAAATTAAAATGCAGTGTCGCAACAAGGGCTTCGACGTTGACAAATCGATGGTGCAGAACCTGGCGGTTCAGTATTTGAAATCGCTATTCGTGACGCTCGAAACGAGCATCCAAGCTCAAACAGGAGATCACACGCTTCCTCGATGATTTGCTCGGTCGGGAACATCTTCAGCAAGGCCAATGAGGAAATTCGGCGCGCCGGCGACGACAAATTCCATCTTGGTTCATCGCGCCGCGCACGCCGGACAATGACTGGTGTTCAGACCCACTATTGAGATTCACCTGCCGATTGGCGGACCGACGCCGACATCAGAAATCTTGTCACACCGGCGAAGGCCGGTGCCCATCGCAGACCTGGGTCCCGGCCTTCGCCGGGAAGACGAGAAGAGGAATTGCACGGAGTCATCCTGAATGGGTCAGAGCGGTAGCGTCCGCTTGGCGAGAACTGGACTGCCAGAGCGAGCGTTGTAGGCGGCAATTTGTTTGATAGTCGCGATGGTCCGCTTCGAATATTCGACCCTCAGGCCTGCCGGAAGGTGGCGAATGCCGCCTTGATCTCTTCCTCGCTCGCAGCTTCGCCGGCAAGCCCTTCGTCGATCGCCGTCGGTTCATTCGGTGTCGCCTCGTAGGCGGCGCTGGCGAGTTCTGCTTCTATTTCAAGTGCAAGCTCGGCCAACTCCTGCTACCGGTCCTCCGGCGAGGTCGGACCCGTTCCAATACTGCCCTAACCTGATCCTTGGTCATGATGTGTTATCCGATCCTGGCCGGCTGCTCCGCCTGTCGATGTCGCCTTTGGATCACGCCCAGCCCGAGATTGCTTCGTCGCCTGCCGGCTCCTCGCAATGACCCCGAAGATGTCATTGCGAGCGCAGCGAAGCAATCCGGGCCAGCTGCCCCACCCTAACCCTCCCCCACGAGTGGGGGAGGGAATGAGTCTGGCTGCGCGTTACCGGTCGATGCCGCCCATGCAGAGGTATTTGACTTCGAGGAATTCCTCGATGCCGTATTTCGAGCCTTCGCGGCCGATGCCGCTTTCCTTCATGCCGCCGAAGGGCGCGATCTCGGTCGAGATGATGCCCTCGTTGATGCCGACGATGCCGTATTCGAGCGCCTCGGCGACGCGCCAGATGCGGCCGATGTCGCGGCTGTAGAAATAGGAGGCGAGGCCGAATTCGGTGTCGTTGGCCATCTTGACCGCCTCGTCTTCGCTCTTGAAGCGGTAGAGCGGGGCGACCGGGCCAAAGGTCTCCTCCTTGGTGATGACCATGTCGGTCGTCACATCGGTCAGCACCGTCGGCTCGAAGAAGCTGCCGCCCTGGGCGGCGCGCTTGCCGCCGGTGACGACCTTGGCGCCCTTCTTGACGGCGTCGGCGATGTGCGCCTCGACCTTCTCGACCGCCTTCATGTCGATCAGCGGGCCGATCACCGCACCCGGCTCGAACCCGTCGGCGACCTTCATCGCACCCGGCGGTCTCGGCGAGGCGCTTGGTGAAGGCGTCGTAGACGCCGTCCTGCACCAGGATGCGGTTGGCGCAGACGCAGGTCTGGCCGGCATTGCGGTATTTCGAGGCGATCGCGCCCTTGACCGCCGCCTCGATATCGGCGTCGTCAAAGACGATGAACGGCGCGTTGCCGCCCAATTCGAGCGACAGCTTTCTTGACCGTGCCGGCGCATTGCTGCATCAGCAATTTGCCGATTTCGGTCGAGCCGGTGAAGGTCAGTTTGCGGACGGTCGGGTTCGAGGTCAGCTCGCCGCCGATCTCGTTCGACGGGCCGGTGACGCAGGAAAAGACACCCTTCGGCACGCCGGCGCGCTCGGCCAATTCGCACAAGGCCAAGGCCGAGAACGGGGTCGCGGTCGCCGGCTTCAGCACCATCGTGCAGCCGGCGGCCAAGGCCGGGCCCGCCTTGCGGGTGATCATCGCCGCCGGGAAGTTCCACGGCGTGATCGCCGCGCATGACGCCGATCGGCTCCTTGGTCACGACGATGCGCTTGTCGGAGGCGTGCGCCGGGATCGTGTCGCCGTAGACGCGCTTGCCCTCCTCGCCGAACCACTCGATGAAGGCGGCGGCATAGGCGATCTCGCCGCGCGACTCGGTCATGGGCTTGCCCTGCTCGGCGGTCATCAGGGTCGCGAGATCCTCCTGGTTCGCCATCATCAGATCGAACCATTTGCGCAGTATCTGCGCGCGCTCCTTGGCGGTCTTGCCGCGCCAGCCGGGCAGTGCCTTGTCCGCCGCCTCGATCGCCTGGCGGGTCTCCTCGGCACCCATCCGCGGGACGGTGCCCAAGGTCTCGCCGGTCGCCGGGTTGGTGACCGGGATCGTGCCGCGGTTCAACGCGTCGACCCACTGCGCCGTTGACATAGCATTGCTGGCGGAAGAGCCTCTGATCCTTCAGCTGCATCGCGCACCTCTCCTAGAACGGCATTAACGATAGGTACGGGCGCCGAGCCCCGCCGCCGCAAGACCGGGCCGGCGGTCAGGCGGCCTGGTCGAGCTTGAAGAACTCGACCGCGTTCTCGGCCCAGATCCGACGTTTGTCGGCTTCCGGTACGTCGGCGTAGATCTTGTCGATCAGCGGCCGCGAGTTCGGCCACTCGCATTCGATATGCGGGAAGTCGGTGGCGAACATGATGCGGTCGACGCCGACATGCTGGCGCTCCTCGACCGCGACGCGCTCGTATTGCACGCTGAAATAGACGTGGTCTCGCACATAGTGGCTCGGCAATTCCTTGAGCGGCTCGAAGCCGAGATATTCCTGCGCCCAGCCGAGATGGCGCTGATACCACAGATCCATATGCTCGAGCCAGAACGGGACCCAGCCGAGGCGGGTCTCTGCAAAGAAGACCTTCAGCTTTGGATGGCGCTCGAAGACGCCGGCCAGCACCAGTTGCGCGATGCTGACCGACGGCGCCAGGCCGAAATTGCACAGCCATTCAAGAAACGGCCGGCGCAGTCGCTGCATGATTACGGGGTCTTCCTTCGGATAGCGGAAGGTCGGCTGGGTGGCGCGCGGGCCGGTGCGGTAGAACTGGACATGCACGGTGACCGGCATCTGCATGTCGACCGCGGCGGCCCAGAACTTGTCGTCCTCGGGGGTCGGATAGCCCTTGGCGCTGGGGAGGGCACCCATCAGGATGCCTTTGAGGCCGAGCTTCTTGCAATGCGCCATCTCGGCGATCGCGTCGTCGACATTGGTGATCGGGATGACGCCCATGCCGATCAGGCGGTCCGGCGCGACAGCGCAATATTCCTCGGCGAGCCAATCGTTGTAGCCGCGGATCACCGCCTTATAGACCTCGTCATGGCTGATGTTGCGCCAGAAGACGGGACCCGCCACCATCGCCGCGAACAGCACCTCGGCGTCCATGCCGTCACGGTCCTGCTCCTTGACGCGCTGCTCGGGCGAGCCGGTGCCGGCGGCGTCGGCGACCTTGAGGCCGAAGGGCTGCCACGTCCCCTCAGCGCGGCCAGCGCGCAGGTCGAGGAAATTCGCCTCCAATAGCGGCTGGCCCTCGATCATCAAGGCGTCGCCGCCGTCCGGCAGGTGCACGGTATGCGGCGCACGGTCGCGGTATTTCTGCGGCACCCGGTGCACCCACCGCTCCGGCGGCACTTCGAGATGCCCGTCCGACGACATCAGATTGTATTTGCGCGCCATTTTTGGCTCCTTCAGTGGGCGAGGGGAGGGGCGGCGTATTGCACCAAGGCGCCGGGAGCCGGGCAGTATTCAAGGCACTCGCCGCAGCCGGTGCACTTTTGCTCCTGCACTTCGTAGAGGTGCCGCGGCTCCAGCAAGGTCGGCCGGATCGCCCACTCCGGGCAGACCTCGCGGCAGAGGCCGCAGGAATTGCAGACCGCGTAGTCGATCCGCACCTTCATCGCCGCCCACCCGTCATTGCGAGCGCAACGACGCAATCTCGTCGCCGGGATTGCCGCGGCGCCTTTCGGCGCCTCGCAATGACAACTGTAACCGCTCTCATCGAATACCGCCGACCTGGTGCAGGAGATAGTCGAGCGCCTCCTCGACCGGCTGCTGCGTCTCGGGGCTCGTACACAGAAAATCGATCTGGAACTTGCCTTCCATGAAGTGCATCAGCTCCTCGTCGCGCTGCGAGAGGTGCTCGTGCCGCACCAGCGGGTCGTCGACCCGGTCGAGATAGGCCATGATGCCGATGCAGGCATTGGCCTCCTGGTAATAATTCTGGGCGGCGCGGGCCAATGGGTGGATATGCGGGAACATCATCGACAGGCCGAAATAGGCGGGCAGCGGCTGGGTATTGGCCTCGGCGATGTCCATCAGCTCGCGCTCGTCGTTGATCCAGCCTTTGCCGAGCAATACGTCGGCGTGCAGTTTGGAGTGCTTGCACTCGTCCCAGATCTGGCGGGCGCGCATCCGCTGCAGGTCGATGTAGCGCTCCTGATCGGCGATATCGACCGAGAGCAATTGTCCCGACATCTGCTTGATCGACATGTGCACGCCCTCGGCGGCGTAGCCGCGCAACGCGCGCTCCTTCTTCCAGGCCTCGTCGTTGCTGGCGAGCTCCCGCTCGATCTCGGCGAGGGTGCGCTGCAGCGAGATTTCCCAGCCCTTGAGGCATTTCTCGCGGGTCAGACGCAGCCGGAACTCGGCGCCGGGTGCTCCGGGCATCACCGGCCACACCCATTTGTCGAGGAACTGGTCGAGGATCGCATGCATGGCTCAAGCCTCCTGCCAAGCCTCGAGTGGGGGCGGCACCAGCGAGCGGCCGGTCTCGGCCTCGACGATCGACCCCTCGGCCGGGCAATACATCAGACACGCGGTGCAGCCGGGATAGGTGCATTTATCGATATCGATCTCGATCCGGTGCAGCGGTTCCAGCGCCACGTAGACGGCGTTGAGGTCGATCTCGCGGCAGACGATGTAGCACATCCGGCATTGGGTGCAGCGCTGGTGATCGATCCTGAGACTGGCCATGCCGGCGTTCCTCAATCGGTCACCTGGCGGCGCGGTGCCGGCGGGGGAGGGGCCTCCTGGCCGAGAACAAAGGCGCCGAGCTCGCCCAGGAACCGCCCGTAATCGCGTTTGGCGACGGCGCAGGCCCAGCGGCAGAGCTCGGCCTCGACCGGTTTTGCCACGAACTCCTCGACGATGCGCCGGCCCATGTTGACGTGGCTGCGGTTCTCGACCGCCTGGCTTTCGAAGACGCCTTTGAGCGCGGGATCGGCAATCGCGTCCGTTAGCCCCTCCATCCAGCCCATTTCGATCACCTTGGGGCCGAGGTTCAGGGCCGCGATCCGGATCGGGTGCGGATATGTCGCAAGGTTGCGCAGCGAGAAGACATAATAGGCGAGCGCCGAATCGAGCGCGAAATGGCCATAGGGATGGCGAAAAACGTCCTTCTGGGTCGCCGCCAGCCCCTGGCGCAGCAGGGCGTCGAGATAGAGCATCTCGTGCGTCGACTCGTCGACGATCTGCTTTGAGAACAGGTATTTGACCGAGGGCGGGAAGTCGTTCATCTCGAGCCCCTGACCCCAGCCGCCATAGATGTAGTAGAACATCCGCTCCAGGGTCCACAGGCGGCCAATCAGCCGGTGGGTGCCGTCGGCATCGACACCGTCGCGGCCGAAGGCGGCGATGACCGCCTCCAGCGGCGTCGCTCGGGCTTCCCGCCGGCTCTTCTCGATCAGCTCCTGCGCCAGCGCCCTGCCCGGCAGCTCGGGCATGTCACGGCTCGTAGACCGCGAAACATTTGTTCGAGTTGAAGATCCAGCTCTCGACGTAGGAGGTCTCGGTCGGCCGGCGCCCGAGCTCCTTCATGCCGCCCATCAGGCACATCCAGTTCAGCATCTCCTGCTGGCCGCTGTCCTCGATGGCGCTCAAGGGCCGCTCGCGCCATTTCGCGTAGTCGCCCTCCTGCAGCGCTTCGTAGAGTGCGCGGTCCTCCGGCACATCGGGATAGAGGAGGTAGTTCTTCGGTGTCAGAAAGGCATGCGACCAGCTCGACGAGGCGATCAGCGCCACCCGGTACGGGCTGTCGGCGACGACCCGCGCGCAGGCCGCCCCCATGTCGAAGCAGCGCCACGGAGCCGGGGAGGGCGGGTCGAGGTCGGCCTCGTCGGGAAGCTCGCTGAGGGAACGCACCCCGGCCTGCTGGGCGATCACCCGGCGGCCGTAGCAATTCACCTGGAACGGCACCACTGGATAGGGGAAGCCCTTGCGGTCGTAGTCGAGGAACAACAGCGTGTTGAGGAACGCGTGGCCCAATTGATGGTGCAGCGGCTTATAGGCGTAGGCGACGTCGAAGCCTTTTTCGAGCATGCCGGTCGCGATGAATTTGGCGCCGCCGGGATGGCCCTTGTAGGTGAAGGTCTTGTCTTTCGGCTCGTCCCAGACATTGGCGCCGCGGTAATACTGCCACGGCTGCGGCGCCATCGATTGGTAGGCCATCACGCAATAGGGCGGGATGATGTCTTCCTTGAAGTTTTCGTACTGGTCGTCGCCCCAGATCACGACAAAGTCCGGGTCGAACTCGTCCAGGACGCGCCGGGCGTTGCGAAAACCGGCGAGGAGCGCCTCGCGGTGGCGGGCAGCCGCCGCCGCCCCGGCGTCGGTACCGTATTCCGCCTGCATCGCCGTGGGCCAACCTTCGGGCCGCCGGTACTTTTCGGGGAGTGCCGGATCGTCGAGGACGCGCTTCAGGATGCGCCCCATATCCGCGTTCGTTCCCGAGAGTGGCGGGAAGTGGGTGACGCCGAGGCCCAAGATCTCTCCCATGTCTTCCTCCTGCAGGATCGGTTTCCGCCGCAAATCTGCGTTGTCGGCGCCACTATACGACGCCGCGGGTCTCGAATAAACCGATCCTGCGATTTGCTGGGCGCCAGCGCGTCCTTCTCCGGCTCCTCGTCCTCGGGAGCGCGGAATCCCGAAAGTTCGCGCCCGCGGTTGCCGGGCGGGGCACGATTGTGGCACTAGAAATTCCGGAGAATGCAGCATCCGTTGGGCTCTTCGATGACGCCGTTTCGTCTCAGCCGCCGCGCGGTTCTCGCCGCGCCGCTCGTTGCCTTGTCGGGTCCGGTGTCGGCCGCCGAGGCCGCGGGCGACGGGTTCGCCGCCTTTCTCGCGGGGGTTCGCCGCGATGCCGTTGCGCACGGCATTCGGGCCTCGACCGTCGATATTGCGCTGCGCAATGCGCAGTTCCTGCCTCGCGTCGTCGAGCTCGACCGCAAGCAGCCGGAGAAGACGCTGACCTTTACCCAGTACATCACCAAGGTGCTGACCCCGCAGCGCAAGGAGGATGCCCGCCGTCATCTGGCCGAGAATCGGGTTCTGCTCGACGCGGTTTGGCGGCGCTATGGGGTCGAGCCAAGCATCGTTGTCGCGCTGTGGGGGCTCGAGAGCGATTTCGGCAGGCTTCCCGGCAACATCCCCACGATCTCGGCGCTCGCCACGCTGACCTACGACGGCCGCCGCGGCGCCTACTTCCGCAGCGAGCTGATGGCGGCCCTGCGCATTCTCGACCAGGGGCACATCCAGGTCGAGGACATGACCGGCTCGTGGGCCGGCGCGATGGGCCAATGCCAGTTCATGCCGTCGAGCTTTCTCGACTATGCGGTCGATTACGACGGGGACGGGCGCCGCGACATCTGGCACAACCGGGCCGATGTGCTGGCTTCGATCGCCAACTATATCGGCCGGCTCGGCTGGCACGGCGGGCAGAGCTGGGGCCAGGACGTGCTGGTGCCGCGCGGTTTCGATCCGGGTGTCGCCGGGCTCAAGGCAAAGCGGCCGACCGAGGAGTGGAGCCGGCTCGGCGTTCGCAGCGTCGATGCCGGACCCCTGTCGAGCCGCGAGAGCGAGGCCTCACTGGTCATGCCGGAGGGCGCCAACGGCCCGGCCCTCTTGGTCTACGCAAATTTCCGGGCGATCATGAAGTGGAACCCGTCGACCTATTTCGCGGTCTCGGTCGGGTATCTTTCCGACAGCATGGCCCGGGGATAACCGTCGCTTATCCGCCTCGGACGATCGCCATGGGCGCTGCCGGTCGGATGCGGGCGCTGGCACCGGCGATCCTGGTTGCCCTGTTGCTCGCGGGTTGCGGGTCGCAACCGCGCACCACCGCCGCCAATGGCGAAGGCGGCCACTACCGGGCCGGGCATCCGATGTACAAGGTCGGCGCGCCCTATCGCATCGGCGGCGTCTGGTACACCCCGGCGGTCGACTACAACTATGACGAGACCGGGGTCGCCTCGTGGTACGGCGAAAAGTTCGACCAGAAATACACGGCGAACGGTGAAGTGTTTGATTTAAATGATTTGACCGCTGCACACCGCACCCTGCCGATGCCCAGCATTGTCCAGGTGACGAACCTCGACAACGGCCGCTCCCTGCAATTACGAGTCAACGATCGCGGCCCGTTCGCGCGCGGTCGAATCATCGACGTGTCGCGCCGCGCCTCGCAGCTCCTCGGCTTCGATGGCAAGGGGACAGCGCTGGTCCGGGTCAAGATCATGAAGGAGGAGAGCATCCACGTCGCCGACCTGGCCAAGCGCAACGGGGGCGACAGCCGGGTGCTAGTGGCCGAGGCGCCGAGCGTCGCCTTGGTCGCCGCGGTTTCACCGGCACCGCCGCCGCTTCAGTCCGCTCCGCGCGCGGCGCCGCCTCCGCCTCCCGTCGAGACGGCGCCGATCGCCGCCGTCACCTCGCCTATCATCGTCCCGGAAATGCCACCTTTACCGAACAAGGTGAAGGTCGTGCCGGTGAAGTCGGAGGATCGGATCTTCATTCAGGCCGGGGCGTTCTCGGTCCGCGGCAATGCCGAGCGCGTGCAGTCGCGGATCGCCTCGCTGGGCGAGGTCAAGCTGACCACGGCCTCGCTGAAGGGCGTGGAGATCTACCGCGTCCGGCTCGGCCCGGTGCCGTCGGTCGAAGAGGCCGATCAGCTGCTTTCCCGCGTCGTCGACAGCGGTTATCCCGAGGCCCGGATCGTGGTCGATTAGGGGCTCATGGTTTGGCCTTGATAAGCGGAACAGACGGGTATGCGGAGAATGCTGAAGCGTTGATTACGCAATACGAAAGCATCGCCTTCGCAGACGTGCACAGGTATATCCTACATCTAATTCCACCGGTTCCGAGCTTTATCTTAGATATCGGTTCAGGAACTGGGCGCGATGCGGCCGCATTTGCCGCGATGGGACACGACGTCGTGGCTGTGGAGCCGACCGCCGCATTGCGAGTCAGGGCGGCAGCCTTGCACCCGTCTGACCGCATCGAATGGTTGGACGACAGCCTGCCGGAGCTGGCGGTCCTCCGCGGACGCGGCCAGCGCTTCGATCTTGTGATGCTCACCGCCGTGTGGATGCATCTCGATGGCCGGCAACGTCTTCGGGCGATGCCGCGCGTGGTGCGTCTGTTGCGAGACGGTGGGGTGATGGTGCTTTCGCTTCGTCATGGCCCGGTCCCGCCGGGCAGGCGGATGTTCGATGTTTCCGCCGCGGAGACGATACGGCTTGCCGAAGCGGAAGGATTGGGCTTGACGTTGCTGCTCGAAAATCAGCCCGGCTCGTTCGGGCGTAAAGACGTCGGCTGGACACGCTTGGCGTTCTCGAACGGGAAGAAGGGTGTCGAACCGAAGTCCCGGACCGCACTCTCAGAAAGGAGAGGCGCATGAGGCAATGGCGTTTCGTTACCTCCCTCGCCGCGGTTTTGCTGGCGGCAGGCGTCGTCCTCCCACCGGCCGGGGCGGCGGGCGCCAAGCCCAAGATCGTTTCCATCCCCGCGGCACCTGTGGCGAAATCGGCGGTCGGGATCGACACCCAGGCAAAGCACGCGCTGATCATCGAGGTCGAAACCGGCGTGGTATTGCTCGACAAGGCGGCCGAGGAGCGCATGCCGCCAGCCTCGATGAGCAAGATCATGACCGCCTATGTCGTTTTCGACATGCTGAAGAAGGGCCAGGCAAAGCTCGACGACGAATTGCCGGTCAGCGAAAAGGCATGGCGGCTCGGCGGCTCGAAGATGTTCGTGCCGATCGGCGGTCGGATCAAGATCGACGATCTGTTGAAGGGCGTGATCATCCAGTCTGGCAACGATGCCTGCCTGGTGCTGGCTGAAGGCCTGGCCGGCAGCGAAGAGGCCTTTATCGACCTGATGAACAAGAAGGCCAAGGAGATCGGCCTCGAGGACAGCCATTTTGCCAATGTCGACGGGCTGCCGAACCCCGACCATTGGATGACCGCGCACGATCTGGCAACCCTGGCAATCCGCACGATCAAGGATTTTCCCGAATATTATCATTACTACAGCCAGCTCGATTACGAGTACAACAACATCAAGCAGGGCAACCGCAATCCGCTGCTCTACAAGAATGTCGGCGCCGACGGGTTGAAGACCGGGCACACCGAGGAGGCGGGGTTCAGCCTGACGGGTTCGGTCAAGCGCGGTGACCGGCGGATCGTCGTCGTGCTGGGCGGCCTGCCGACGATGAAGGCGCGTGCCCAGGAGAGCGAGAGGCTGATCGAATGGGCGTTCCGCGAGTTCAACGACTATCGCTTGTTCAGCGCCGGCGACAAGGTCGAGGATGCCGATGTCTGGCTCGGCGCCAGCTCCCGCGTGCCGCTCACGGTCGCCAAGGATCTCGTCGTGACCCTGCCGCGAAAATCGCGCAAGGACATGAAGGTCGCCGTCCAATACGACCGGCCGATCCCGGCCCCGATCAAAGAGGGCGAGACGGTCGGCAAGCTCGTCGTGACGGCGCCCGACCAGCCACCGATCGAGGCGCCGCTCGTCGCCGCGGCGAGCGTCATGCGTCTCGATGCCCTCGGCCGGATCGCGACCCTGGCGGGCTATCTGGTGTGGGGCAATCGCCACTGATAGCGCGATGGCCCGCGGCAGGCTGATCACTGTCGAAGGCGGCGAGGGCGCCGGCAAGTCGACGCAGGCGGCGCTGCTTACAACCGCGCTCGAACGCGGCGGGATCGCCGCGCGGGCAACGCGCGAGCCCGGCGGGTCGCCAGGCGCCGAGGCGATCCGGCGGCTCTTGCTCGAAGGCGACGGCGAGCGCTGGGACGCCGTTGGCGAAGCGCTGCTGCTGGTCGCCGCCCGGCGCGACCACGTGACGAGGGTGATCCAGCCGGCGCTGGAGCAAGGGATCTGGGTCGTCTGCGACCGCTTCGCCGATTCGACGCTGGCCTATCAGGGCTACGGCAAGGGTGTGGCCTTGGCCGACCTCGCTACGCTGCACCGCCTCGCCCTCGGCGATTTCACCCCGGATCTGACGCTGATCCTCGACCTGCCGGTGGCCAGTGGGCTCGCCCGCGCGGCGGCGCGCCCGGCTGCCGCCGACCGGTTCGAGCGCCTCGACCCTGCCTTCCACGAGAGGCTGCGCCAGGGCTTTCGCCGGATCGCCGCCACCGAGCCCGCGCGCTGCGCGCTGATCGACGCCGCGGGCGCACCCGACGCTGTTCACCGCGCGATCCTCGACGCGGTCGCACGGCGGCTGCGCGTGGTCCTAGCGTAGCGGGAGTTTCGTCGACCCGGAGGCCCGGCGGGAGAAGACCGAGGTTTTCGCTCCTGCGCAGTTCGTCATTCCGGCGCAGACCTGGCGCCGACCGGACCCACGTCGGCCATGGACACCGGCCTTCGCCGGCATGGCGACAAATCGAGCGTGATCTGTCAGAAGTGATCCAACGATGAGAAACACCCACACCCCGGCGTAGTTTCGCATGGCGCGCACGACCGACGCAGCATCTGACGCGCCGGCGGCGGATGTGCCGCCGCGGGCGAACCCGGATCTCGTCGGCCACGAAGAGGCCGAGCGCGAATTGCGGCACCTTTACGAAGCTGGGCGGCTGCCGCACGCGGTCCTGCTGACCGGGCCGCGGGGCATCGGCAAGGCGACGCTGGCCTTTCGCCTCGCCCGCTTTCTGCTCGCCGAGGCCGACCGCTCGGCGCGCGCCGGCAACGGGCTCGCGATCGACCCCGAGAGCGGCGTCTTTCACCGGGTGGCGGCCGGGGGGCACGCCGATCTGTTGACCGTCGAGCGCGCCTGGGACCCGCGCCGGCGCCGGCTGCGCGGCGAGATCGTCGTCGACGACACCCGCGGGATTGCCGGCTTTTTTCGCCTGACCGCGGCGGAGGAGGGGTGGCGCATCGTCATCGTCGACGGCGCCGAGGAGATGAACCGCACTGCCGCGAACGCGCTCCTCAAGATCCTGGAGGAGCCGCCGCGCCGTGCGCTCTTGCTGCTGGTCAGCCACAGCCCGGGCCGGCTGTTGCCGACGATCCGGTCGCGCTGCCGGCGGTTCCCGCTCGGCGCCCTGCCGCGAGCGACGGTGATGCGGCTTCTGGGGGAATATCGCTCCGACATGGCGGCCGGCGAGGCGGCGGCAGTGGCAGCGTTGGCCGAAGGCAGCATCGGGCGCGCGCTCGAGCTCGCCGATGCCGGCGGGCTGGCACTCTACCGTTCGGTGCTGGAGCTGCTGTTGCCGGCGCCGCGGCTCGACGCCGCGGGTTTGCATGGCCTCGCCGACCGGATCTGCCGCCCCGACGCAGAGGAGGCCTACCGCACAGTTGAAGAGCTGCTGTCGCAATTCCTCGCCCGCATGGCCGGCGGGGCCGCTCGTGAGCAACTCGGTCAGGACGAGATCGTCGCCGGTGAAGCCGCAGCGATGCGGTCGCTCGCGGCGCGCGCCGCGCCTGCGCGATGGGCGGCGCTGCGCGAGGAGATCGAAGGCGATTTCGCCCGCACCGGCGAGCTCAACCTCGACCGCAAGCAGGCCATGCTTGGCGCGTTCTTTGCGATCGAGGCGCTGGCGCGCTAGAAACATCTCGCCGGCCGCCCGCTGAATTGCCGCCGGTCCCGGCCCATATCCGGGCTTTGGAGACAAGGATGATTGCCGCCCGGCCCTTTTTTGTCACGACGCCGATCTATTACGTCAACGACCAGCCGCATCTCGGCCACGCCTATACCACCGTGGCCTGCGATGTGCTGGCGCGTTTCATGCGGCTCGACGGCCGGGAGGTCTATTTTCTGACCGGCACCGACGAGCACGGCCAGAAGGTCGAGCAATCGGCGCGTGCCGCCGGGATCTCGCCGCAAGAGTTCTGCGACCGTATTTCCGGCGGGTTCCGCGACATGACCTGTCTGCTCGGCATCAGCCAGGATGATTTCATCCGGACCACCGAGCCGCGCCACACCCGCGCCGTCCAGGCGCTCTGGCAGGAACTGGAGCGCCGCGGCGAGATCTATCTCGGCCGTTTTTCCGGCTGGTATTCGGTGCGCGACGAAGCCTTTTACGATGAAAGCGAGTTGGTCGACGGCCGGGCGCCCACCGGCGCCGAAGTCGAGTGGCTCGAGGAAGAGAATTACTTTTTCCGTCTATCTGCTTGGCAAGACAGGCTCTTGGCCTTTTACGAAGCCAACCCCGACGCGGTCGCTCCGCGCAGCCGGAGGAATGAAGTCATAAGCTTCGTCAAGGCCGGGCTCAGAGACCTTTCGATCTCACGCACCAGCTTCACATGGGGGATCCCGGTGCCCGGGGATCCCAAGCACATCATCTATGTGTGGCTCGACGCGCTGATCAACTACCTTACGGCACTCGGCTATCCTGATACCAATAATCCCGTATTTACATCCTATTGGCCAACTGCACTTCATGTGGTAGGTAAGGATATTCTGCGCTTTCACGCGGTCTACTGGCCAGCTTTTCTGATGGCCGCCGGGATCGCCCCGCCGCACCGCGTATTCGCCCATGGCTGGTGGACGGTCGAAGGCGAGAAGATGTCGAAATCGCTCGGCAACTTCATCCCGCCGAAGCAGCTGGTCGACCGCTACGGGCTCGACCCGATGCGCTATTTTCTGTTGCGCGAGCTGCCTTTCGGCAGCGACGGCGATTTTTCGCATCGCGCCGTAATCGGCCGGCTGAACGGCGATTTGGCAAACGATTTCGGCAATCTGGCGCAGCGCGTGCTGGTCATGATCAACCGCGATTGCGGCGCCTGCGTGCCGCGGCCCGGCCCGCTCGCCGCGGCCGACGAGGAATTGCTGGGCGCGGCGCGGGGTCTGCTCGACACCGTGCGTGGGCATATTTCGGAGCAGGCCTTCCACCTCGCGCTCGATGCGATCTGGCGCGTCGTCGGCGATGCCAACCGCTACGTCGACGAGCAGGCGCCCTGGGTATTGCGGCGCACGGAACCGGAGCGGATGCAGACCGTACTTTACACCCTGGCCGAAGTGATCCGTCATCTCGCAATTCTGATGCAACCCGTTGTGCCGGCGTCGGCAGGGCGGCTTCTCGACCAGCTCGCCGTACCCGCCGAGGCGCGGGCTTTCGCGGCGCTCGAAACGGCGCCGCTGGCGCCGGGGTCGGTATTGCCAAAGCCGGCTGGGATTTTCCCGCGACTCGTCGAAGCGCCGGCGGCGTGACGGGCGAGGGCAGGGGCCTGATGCTGGTCGACAGCCATTGCCACCTCGATTTTCCAGATTTTGCCGCCGAGCGCGATTTGGTGATCGCGCGCGCCCGCGCGGCGGGGGTCGGGACAATGCTGACGATCGCGACCCGGCTCGACCAGTTCGAGGGCGTGCTCGCGATCGCCGAGGCGCATGACGCGATCTGGTGCTCGGTCGGCGCGCACCCGCACGAGGCGGCCGATCACGCGGAACTGCTGCCGGGGGTGCTGGCGAGCCTGGCGGCGCACCCGAAGGTCGTCGGGATCGGCGAGACCGGGCTCGACTTCCATTATGATTTCAGCCCGCGCGATATCCAGGAGCGGGTATTCCGCGCCCACATTGCCGCCTCGCGCGAGACCGGGCTGCCGTTGATCATCCACGCGCGCGAGGCCGACGGCGAGATTGCCCGCATTCTCGGAGAGGAACGGCCGCCGCCGGGGGTATTGCACTGCTTTTCGAGCGGCCGCGGGCTGGCCGAGGCGGCGCTGGCGCTCGGCTTCTGCGTATCGATTTCGGGAATTGTGACCTTCAAGAACGCCGAGGAATTGCGGGCGATCGTGCGGGACCTGCCGCTCGACCGGCTGCTGGTCGAGACCGACGCGCCTTATCTGGCGCCGGTACCCTACCGCGGCAAGCGCAACGAGCCGGCCTTTGTCGCGGCGACGGCGGCGGCGGTCGCGGCGCTGAAGGGGGTGGCACCCGAGGTGCTGGCGGCGGCGACCAGCGACAACTTCTTCCGTCTGTTCGGCAAGGCCGCCATGCCCGCCATATGAAGGTCACCATGCTCGGCTGCGGACCCTCGACCGGCGTGCCGCTGATCGGCGGGAATTGGGGCCGCTGCGATCCGGCCGATCCGCGCAACCGCCGCCGCCGCGTCTCGGTGCTGGTCGAGGTCGGGCCGATGGCGATCCTGATCGATACTTCGCCCGATCTGCGCGAGCAGCTGATCGATGCGCGGGTGTCCCGCATCGATGGCGTGCTTATGACCCATGCGCATGCCGACCATCTCCACGGCATCGACGATTTGCGCACGGTCAACCGGCTGATGCGGCAGGAAATCCCACTCTGGGCCGATGCGGCGACACTGGCCGAGATCCACCGGCGCTTCGGCTACGTCCTGGAGCCTCCGCCGGAGCCGGGCCGGTACTATAAGCCGGCCGTGGTGGCGCATCAGATCGACGGGCCGTTCGCGGTCCGCGGCATCCCGGTCGTACCGTTCGCCCAGGATCACGGCTTCAGCACGACGTTGGGCTTTCGCATCGGTGGATTTGCCTATTCGACCGACGCGACCGAGCTCGACGAGAGCGCCTTTGCCGCCGTCGCCGGCGTCGAGCTATGGATCGTCGACTGCCTGCGGCGCGAGCCGCACCCGACGCACAGCGATCTCGCAAAGACGCTCGGCTGGATCGCCCGCGTGCATCCGCGCCGCGCCGTCTTGACCCATATGGACCAGAGCCTCGACTACCGCGCGCTGTTGGCCGAACTGCCAGAGGGCGTCGAGCCCGGCCGCGACGGCCTCGTCATCGAATTGCCGGACCCTGCGGCATAACCCTGCGTGATTATTTTCCATAATATATATTATGCGTCAAATTGAGGTGTAGGCACCCGATCAAAATGTCACCTCTGAGATGACACTCCCCGCGGATATTGCGGAGGGTATTTGGGGTGACGGTTTGGCGGAGGATCGCGAACTAGGGCGGTTCGAGGTGCTGCGGGATCTGGATCGGCGACGTCTGACGAGCGTTTCTAACCGGTTCCGATTCCGATGTGCTGCCCCTGCTGAGGCCGATCTGTACGTTTGCGGCTGCCGCAGTGGCGCTGCGATCTCTCCTGGACGGCCGAGGATGCATGACTGATCCGCCACGTAGACGGGGTCGGCGCCCGGCGTCGTCACATAGCGGGCGGCCGGACCCTGCCAGCGCAGGATCGGCCACGGGCCGGGGCCGAGAAAATCCTCGCGTTTGACCGCCGCAAAAGCGGCCTCGACACGCCCACCCGTTATTTCCGCGGCGGCCATCACCTGCTTTGCATAGGCGCGGCGGACGATCTCCAGCTCCGACGCTTCCATCCGCTATCGTCTCCACAGCCGACGGCTTATGTTCGCCGCAGCATCATAGCATCGGAGGCGTTGGTGTCCCTGCCCTGCGGACTTCGGCTCAGCTTCGAGGATCGGCCCACTTGGGCCGAACGCGAATTCATCGACAGCGCGCTCGGCGACTACAATGCACCATTTCTGCAGGACCCCGGCTACAGCTATTTCGGCATCTTCGTGCGCGACGATAACCGAGCGATCCATGCCGGCCTGATCGGCAATTGCTATGCCGGCTGGCTGTTCACGAACCTGCTGTGGATACACGCCGATCTGCGCCGCCAGGGCATCGGGCGCCGGTTGATCGGTGAGGCCGAGCGGCACGCCCGCGCCTTCGGTTGCCATTCGGCCCATGTCGACACCTTCTCGTTCCAGGCACCCGATTTTTATCGAAAGCTCGGCTACGAGGTCTTCGGCACCCTCGACTATCCACCCGATCACCAGCGCTTCTTTCTGAAGAAGCGCTTGCTGCCGGAAACTCCATGAGCGGGTCTCTCGACCGTCTGCTGGCGATCATGGCGCGGCTGCGCGATCCGGAGCGCGGCTGCCCGTGGGACCGCGAGCAGGATTTCGCGACGATCGCGCCCTATACAATCGAGGAAGCCTATGAGGTCGCCGATGCGATCGCGCGCGGCGACAGGGCGGCGCTGAAGGACGAGCTCGGCGATCTCTTGTTCCAGGTCGTCTTTCACGCCCGCATGGCCGAGGAAAAGGGCCACTTCGCCTTCGGCGACGTCGCCGAGGCGGTTGCCGACAA
The DNA here is from genome assembly GCA_963781215.1 of uncultured Alphaproteobacteria bacterium. Taxonomy (GTDB): domain Bacteria; phylum Pseudomonadota; class Alphaproteobacteria; order ATCC43930; family CGMCC-115725; genus AP-15. Next base: position 78,229 of record CAWAFE010000006.1, on the reverse strand, counting down.
GATGGTGCGCCGCCACCCCCATGTCTTTGGCGATACCAAGATCGCTTCCGCCGCGGCCCAGACCCAGGCCTGGGAAGAGCAGAAGGCGGCCGAGCGGCGTGACCGCGCCGCAATCGACGGCGTCTCGCACAGCGTGCTCGACGGCGTGGCGCTAGCGCTGCCGGCACTGCTGCGGGCCGAGAAAATCCAGCGGCGCGCGGCGCGGATCGGCTTCGACTGGCCGGAGGTGCCGCCGGTCTTGGCCAAGCTCGCAGAGGAAATCGGCGAGCTCGAGGCCGAGCTCGACGGCGGCGCCGGTCGCGACAAGATCGAGGACGAGATGGGCGACATTCTCTTCGCCGCCGCCAACCTCGCGCGCAAGCTCGACATCGATCCCGAAGCGGCGCTGCGCCGCGCGACGGCAAAGTTCGAACGCCGCTTTCGCAAGGTCGAGGCGCTCGCCGCCGAACGTCGCACCGGCCCCGATCTCGACGCGCTCGAAGAACTCTGGCAGCAGGTCAAGCGCCAGGAAAAATGATCCGGCTGGAACGCCTGATCCACGCACTGCCAGCCGATTTCGAAATCATGCGGGCCGAAGCGCGTGCCGAGAAGTACAGGATGCTGGACACGCTCGCAACCGATTGGGCGAATGGCGAGATCCGCTTCGACCGCGACGGCGAGGCCTTGCTGGCGGCCTATTCGGACAAAGTCTTGGCCGGCATCGGCGGCTTGACGGTCGAGCCGGCCACCCCAGGTGCCTTTCGCATGCGGCGCTTTTATGTACGCATCCCTTTCCGCCGCAGCGGTATTGCGCGCCGATTGGCCTTGATGCTGCTCGACCAATGCGCTGTACCGACCCTGATGATCACCGTCAATGCTGGGGCCGGCAGCGAACCGTTTTGGGTATCGCTCGGCTTTGCGCCCGACAAGCGCGACGGACACACCCATCTCCTGACGGGCTGCGCCCTTGCAGCGGTGCGGCGAGACTCCAAGCGAGGCGAGGGCTGAGAGCCGGCTATTGGCCCCCTCTGGCCTGATTATACAGGAGCCCGCCGGCGAGGCCCGCCGCGGCACCGATACCGGCGCCCAAACCGGCGTTACCGGCCAGCGCACCGATGACAGCACCACCGCCGGCGCCGATCGCCGTGCCTGAGAGGGCGCGCTGCTGGCCCGGGCTCATGTCTGAGCAGCCGGCCAGCGGCAACGATGCCACGACCGCCGCCAGTATCAGCTTTTTCATCGTGCTCTCCGCTTCTTCGGAGCCTCTGCCGGGCAGGGATATTTGCCGGCCAAATAGATAAATATGCCGTCTATTGCCGGCATCTCGAGCCGCGCGGGCTGCTCGTTTGCCCAGGCAATGAAGCTCGTCAGCTCGGAGCCTCTAGGTGGCCGCGGCGTCGGCAGACAGAACAGCTTGCGCGCACCACTTTGCGTCTCGTGCGCCCTTTCGACTATGACGGCGCCCTCCGCAAAACCGTGACAGAAGCCGAGCGCGGTGGCCATCAGCGGATCGTCCTGGGCCGGCGCGCAGATCGCGATCAGATCGGTCACCGTATGCGGTGGGAATTGCGCCTCTGTCACCGCCGCCGAAGCCATCGTCCCACCACCGGCCATTAGCACGGCGCCGAGCGTAAAAGCCCGAAACCTCATGTGGCCCCCCTCCTCGCGCAATCAACCGTCAAGCGTTATCGCAAGGGATGCCGCAGCGTCAATGCAGCCTTTGCTGGTGGCGAAGGCGGGCGAGATCGGCTTCCGACAGTCGGACCGAGAGGTGGGCGGCCTCGCTGTCGTCGCGTCGGCCGAGGATTTCACCGTGTCGGTAAATCCAGGCCAGGGTCTTGCCGTCGCTGAGCGGGATGTCGAGGCGCACGGCGCGGATCTCGCTTTCGAGCCGGCGGTCGATCAGACCCAGGAGGGCGTCGCACCCCTCCCCTGTCGCCGCCGACAGGCCGATGCTCTCCTTGTCGCGCAGGGAGTGGTTGGAGAGGCTCGCCCGAGCCATCGGGTCGATGAGGTCGATCTTGTTCATCGCCTCGATCAGATTGTCCTCGGCCCCTTCGCCGAGGCCGAGATCGGCCAGCACCGCCAGCACGTCGGCGCGCTGCGCCGCGCTGTCCGGATGGTGGGCGTCGCGGACATGGACGACGATGTCGGCTTCGGTGACTTCTTCGAGGGTCGCGCGGAAAGCGGCGACGAGATGGGTCGGAAGGTCGGAGATAAAGCCCACCGTGTCCGACAGGATCGCCTTGCGACCCGATGGCAGGTCGAGGCGCCGCATGGTCGGGTCGAGGGTCGCGAACAGCATTGCGTCGGCGGTCACGGCGGACTGAGTCAAACGGTTGAACAGGGTAGATTTTCCGGCATTGGTGTAGCCGACCAGCGCGACCACCGGATAGGGTACGCGGCGGCGCGCCTCGCGGTGCAGGGCGCGCGTCCGCCTGGTCGCGTCGAGCTCGCGCTTCAGCCGGGCGATGCGCTCGCCAATCAAGCGCCGGTCGATTTCGAGCTGGCTTTCGCCGGGGCCGCCGAGGAAGCCGAAGCCGCCGCGCTGGCGTTCGAGATGCGTCCAGGAGCGCACCAGCCGCGAGCGTTGATAAGACAAGGCCGCGAGCTCCACCTGCAGGCGGCCTTCATGGGTTCGTGCCCTCGCGCCGAAGATTTCGAGGATCAGGCCGGTGCGGTCGATGACCTTGGCCTTCCAGCTCCGTTCGAGGTTGCGTTGCTGCACCGGGGAGAGCGTGCCGTCGACGATAACGAGCCCAATCTCGTTTTCGCCGATCACAGCGCCGAGATTTTCGACAGCACCGCTGCCGAGGAGGCTGCCCGGCCGCGGGCGCTCGATCCGAGCGATCTCGGCGCGCACGACATCGAGCCGAATCGCGCGCGCGAGGCCGACGGCCTCCTCCAGCCGGGCTTCGACCGAGCGGCGCGACGGATCCTCGGCATGCCGGCCGGGCGCGGATTTCGGCTCCGGATGGAGAACCAGAGCGCGGCCGGTCGAGCCGACTTCCGCAACCGTCCCGGGGGCTCTAGCGTTCAGGATTCGGCGAACTCCCGGTTCGCTTCGCCGCCCTCGAAGAGCTGGATCGGCTGCGCCGGCATCACCGTCGAGATCGCGTGCTTGTAGACCAGCTGCGAGTGCGCGTCCCGCCGCAGCAGGACGCAGAAATTGTCGAACCAGGTGATGATCCCTTGCAGCTTGACGCCGTTGACCAGAAAAACGGTTACCGGGGTTTTGTTCTTGCGGACGTGGTTCAAGAACACGTCCTGCACGTTTTGCGATTTCTCCGCAGACATGGGTGTCCCCCATTCGCTTCTTGGAGCTGAGTCGGCCCAACTCGCGCCGAACCGCCGAAAGCTCGGGTGAAGCCGCCGAGCTGCCGGTCAGAACATGGGCTCGCAATGGTGAATCACAACCCCTGGACAAAGCGAAACAGGGCGGCGGGGTCGGCGAACGAGAGGTGCGGCGCGCTGTCGCGGAACTCCGGTTCGGCCGCGCCGGCGCCGAGCAGCACAGCGACGCAGCCGGCATTGCGGGCGCAGGCCATGTCGACCCCGGTGTCGCCGACCAGCCACACCCCCTCGCCCGCTTCGATCCGGCTCGGATCCAGCGCCAGATGAACGGGTGCTGCGGCAGGCTTGTCGGCCGCGGCGTCGCCGGCGCCGATGACACTGCCGAAGAGCGCCGACCAGCCGATCCGTTCGGTCTCCAGGCGCAGCAGCCTGCCGGTCTTGTTGCTGACCACACCCAGATAGATGCCGCTACCGGCGAGCCCCCGCAGCAATTCGCCGCGGCCAGGCAACGCCGTCAGCCGCTCCAGATGGATCGCGGCGAAGGCGTCGAGGTAGATCCGGCGGGCCTCCTCCCAGCGCTCGCCGAAATGGTGCGGAAAGCTCTCGCTCAGGCTGAGCCGCACGCGCTCCCTGGTCTCCTCGATCGTCCACAGCGGCTTCTTCATCGCTGCCATGCAAATGTTGAGTGCGTCGTGGATCGTCGCCCAGCTGTCAACCAGCGTGTTGTCCCAGTCGAACAGAATCGCCTGCGGCTTCATGATCGCCGGCGATGGCGACGAGCTCATGATGCCGAGGCCGCGTGCGCCAGATAGAATTCCCGCAGCCTGCGGCTGAGCGGCCCCGGCCGTCCGTCGCCGACAGGGTCGCCGTCGATGCGCACGATCGGCAACAGCTCGGCGGTGGTGCTGGTCAAAAAGGCCTCGCGCGCTGCCTTGGCCTCGGCCACGGTGAACGATCGCTCGACCAGGGAGCAGCCTTCGCGGGTGATGATGTCGAACACCGCGAGGCGGGTGACGCCGCTCAGTATCGCGCTGTCGGCCTGGCGGGTGACGACCGCACCATCGGCGGTGACGATCCAGGCGTTGGTCGAGGTCCCTTCGCTGACCCGGCCTTCGCGGTCGACCTGCCAAGCCTCATAGGCCCCAGCCGCTCTCGCCTCTTCCTTACCCAATACATTCGGCAACAGCGCTATTGATTTGATATCACAACGCTGCCAGCGAATATCTGGAATCGTGATAACACCGATGCCGTCATCAGCCTGGCGCGGATCGGCCGGCCTCTTCCGGCGCGAGGTCACGACCAGCACCGGCCTCGCTCCTTTCGGGAAGGCATGGTCGCGCGGTGCTACGCCGCGGGTGACTTGAAGATAGACAATGCCGTCGCGCACGCCGTTGCGGCGGACGACCTCGCGCATGACTGTGCGCAATGCCGCCTGCGACATCGGCGCCGGAATCTTCAATTCCCGCAGCGACCGCGCCAGCCGGGTGAAATGCGGCCCTTCGTCGACGAGATGGCCGCCGACCACCGCCAGCACCTCGTAGACGCCGTCGGCGAACTGGTAACCGCGGTCCTCGATATGCACCGCCGCCGCGCGATGCGGAACATATTGCCCGTCGACATAGGCGACACGCGACATCGGCTCAGGTGCCGGTCTTGAGCGGTCGATCGTTGCCGAAGACGCCCAGCGATTTCAGCTTGCGGTGCAGGGCGGAGCGTTCCATCCCGACAAAGGCGGCGGTGCGCGAGATGTTGCCGCCGAAACGGGTCACCTGGGCCAAGAGGTACTCGCGCTCGAACACCTCGCGCGCGTCGCGCAACGGTAGGGTCATGATCTCGCCGCCCTTGTCCCATTTGACGACGGTGGGCGCGATCGCGGTGATCTCGTTCGGCAACATGTCGGCGCGCACCGGCTCGCGCGCGTCGCCAGGCGCCATGATCAACAGCCAGTCGATGACGTTGCGCAGCTGCCGGACATTGCCGGGCCAGGTGTAGGCCTGCAACGCCGCCAAGGCGTCCTCGCCGAGCTCGCGCGGAGCGAGCCGCGCGGCCTCGGACGACCGCGTCATGAAGTGGCGCGCCATCAGCGGGATGTCTTCGCGGCGGTCGCGCAGCGGCGGGACTTTGATCGGCACCACGCTCAGCCGGTAGAACAGATCCTCGCGAAACCGGCCGGCGCCGATCTCGCCGCCGAGCTCGCGGTTGGATGAGGCAACGACGCGGACATCGACCTCGACCCGGTTCGAGCCCCCTACCCGTTCGAAGGTCTGCTCCTGCAGCACCCGCACGATCTTGCCCTGGGTTTCGAGCGGCATGTCGGCGACCTCGTCGAGAAACAAGGTGCCGCCATGGGCGCGCTCGAAAGTGCCGATCTTGCGTGGGGTGCCATCGCCGCCGGTTTCGGTCCCGAACAGCTCGATCTCGAGCCGTTCCGGTCGCATCGTCGCGCAATTAACCGGGACAAACGGCCCCTTCGCCCGGCGCGAGCGTGAATGCAGGAGTCGGCCGACGACCTCCTTGCCGGCGCCGGGCGGGCCGGTGATCAGCACCCGACTGCCGGTCGGCGCAGCCTTGTCAATCTGCTGGCGCAATTGGTTGGCCAACGCCGAGGCGCCGACGAGGTCGAGCTCGCCGCCGGCGCGCAATTTCAGCTCTTCGTTCTCGCGCCGCAGCAGCGCCGCCTCGATCGCGCGCTCGACGACCAATAGCAGGCGATCCGATTTGAACGGCTTTTCGATGAAGTCGTAAGCGCCGATCTTGATCGCCTCGACCGCGGTCTCGATCGTGCCGTGGCCGCTGATCATAACCACCGGCACCGATGGCATCTCGACCCGCAGCTGCTTCAATATCTCGATCCCGTCGAGCCCGCTCCCTTGCAGCCAGATGTCGAGGATCACCAGGGTCGGCTGCCGGGCCTGCATCGCCGCCAGCGCCTGCGCGCTGTCGGCTGCCTCGCGGGTCGCGTAGCCCTCGTCCTTCAGCACGCCGCCGATCAGCATGCGGATATCGGCTTCGTCGTCGACGATCAGGATGTCATGCGCCATTGCTGACCGTGCTCAATTCCCGCGGCTGGCCACCGGTGTCCGGGCGATCGGCGATCCTCGGCTCGGCGGTGGCGAAAACCAACCGGACCCGCGCCCCGAGCGGCTCGCCGTCTTCCAGCACCAGATCGCCCTGATGATCTTCCATGATCTTCTTGACGATGGCGAGCCCCAACCCGGTGCCCTTCGCGCGGGTCGTGACGTAGGGCTCGGTCAGCCGCTCGCGCCCCTGCTCCGGCAAGCCTTTGCCGTTGTCCTCGACGACCACCGCCGGCGGGCCGTCGGCCTCCGTCACCGACACCAGGATCCGCCCGGGCGGGTCCGCGCCGTGCTCGGCGATTCGCGCCTCGATCGCTTCGATCGCGTTTTTGACGATGTTGACGACGGCCTGGCCGACGAGGCGGGCATCGCAGCTGACCGCGACCGGCCGCGCGGGGAAATTCGTCTCGAAGGCGATCTCGGGATGGGCAGTGCGTTGCAGGAACACCGCCCGATGCACGATCTCGACCAGATTCTCGGGCTTGAGAACCGGGGCAGGCATCCGCGCGAAGGATGAGAACTCGTCGATCATGCGGCCGATGTCGCCGACGTGGCGGATGATCGTATCGGTGCAGATCACAAACGTTTCAGGGTCTTGCTTGATTTCCTTCAAGTACCGTCGACGCAGCCGCTCGGCCGACAACTGGATCGGGGTCAGCGGGTTCTTGATCTCATGGGCGATGCGGCGGGCGATATCGGCCCAAGCCGCCTTGCGCTGCGCCGACAAGAGCTCGGTGATGTCGTCGAAGGTGACGACAAAGCCGCTGATTTCCTCGTCGTGGTGTTCGGCGGCGATGCGCACGAGCAGGGTGCGGGTGCTGTTGGCGTGGACCAGCTGCACCTGCGACTGGGCCAGCCGCTCCGGGCGGCGCTCGGCTTCGTCGAGCAACGCCGCCATCTCGGGCGCCACCTCGGCGAGGTCCTGGCCGATCGACTGATCGAGGTCGACCCCGAGCAGCGCCGACGCCGAGCGGTTCGGCAGATTGACGCGGCCCAGGCGGTCGAGCCCGATGACCCCGGCCGACACCCCGGTCAGTACCGTCTCGGTAAAACGTCGCCGCTCGTCGAGCTGGCGGTTCGCCTCGGTGAGCTCGCGCTGCTGGCTTTCGATCTGGTTGGTCATGCGGTTGAACGCGCGGCTCAGCGAGGTAAGCTCGTCGTCCTTCCCGCCCTCGGGGACGCGGGCGGCGAGATCGCCGCCGCGCACCTGCTCGGCCGCGGTGGCAAGGCGGCTGATCGGCACCGCGAGCTTGGTCGCGACATGGATGCCGATCGCCACCGCCGCGACCAGGAACAGCATCGCCACCATCATGAAAATCAGCGCGAAGGTGATCTGAAAGCCCGAGCGCTGCCCCTCCGACTTCTCGTATTGCTCGGCGGCGCGCTGGGTTTCCTCGATGTGGTTCAGCACCCGCGGCTCGATGAAGCGGCCGACATAGAGGTAGACATCGCCGAATTGGTTGAGGCGAACCAAGGCCCGCACCCGGTCGTCACTGTCGTTGGTCATGATCGCCACGTCGCCTTCGTCGGCGACGCGGATCGCGCCGTCCGGCACCGGCTCGAAACCGAGCGTGAACGACAGGCTCGAGCGCGCCAGCACATGGCCGCCGCGGTCGAAGACCATCGCCTCGGTCAGTCCGCGCATCGCCGCCTGGGCGGAGACGACCTGCTCCAGATTCTTCGGGTCCAGCTGCAGCTTGAGCGCATCTCGGTTGAGGTCGTTGGCCATCGCCAGCACGTCGGCGCGAATCGCCTGCTGGTGCTCGTGCAGATAGGCTTCGGCCACCACCAGCGATTCGGAAATCGCCGTGCGCACCTTGTCGCTGAACCAGGATTCGACCCCAAAGGTGAAGAAGAGATAGGAAAAAACCGCAATGATGATGGTCGGCAGCACGGCGATCAGGCTGAACAGCACCACCAGCCGGATCTGCAGCCGCGAGCCGGCGAGACCGCGCCGCCGCTCGGCCCAGACCTGGAGGAGCCGCTTGGCGACGAGCGCGCCCAGCGCCAGCAGCAGCACGAGGTCGAGGTTCAACAGCGACAGAACGGCGGTCGGACTCGACTGAAACGGCGGCGCCCCGGTCAGCGCCAGATAGGTCGCGATCCCCGCGGCGACCGCCGCCACCGCCAGCGCGACCGCGAACTGACGCCACAGGCCGATCCGGCCGGCCCAATTGCGAACCCGCCGCATCAGGTTCATCTGGAACGACAGCATTGCGAAATTGCGTGCTTGGAGACGCGCCCCGGCAGCGCTGGATCGCTCCTCAGCATGAGGTAAATATCGCTGGCACTAAGAATAGTCCTCATCCTGAGGAGGCTGCGCAGCAGCCGTCTCGAAGGACGCACCCGGCCGATCCAGGCGCTACGCCGCGACCTGCTCCGGCGGGATCACCGCCGCCTCTTATTTTAAGCCGCGCACCACTGGGATGTCCAATTCGCGGATCTTCTTGCGCAGCGTGTTGCGGTTGAGGCCGAGCAGATGCGCCGCCTTGATCTGGTTGCCGCGGGTAGCGCCCAGGCTCAACGCGATCAGCGGCCGCTCGATCTCGCGCAGCACCCGATCATAGAGTCCGGCCGCCGGCAGGCCCCCCTTATGCGCCGCGAAATAGTCGCGGATGTGGCGCTCAACCGCGGCGGAAAGCCCCTCCCCGCCCGCCGTCTCCTGCTGCGGGTCGGCCGCTGAAGGCGCCTCGCCGAGCTCGGCTTCGATGATGCCGGCGCCGATCACCTCCTGCGAATAGAGCGCCGCCAGCCGGCGCATCAAATTCTCCAGCTCGCGGATGTTCCCCGGCCAGCGGTGGGCCCGCAGCCGCTCCATCGCCGCCTCGTCGAGTCGCTTGGCTGGCAGCCCTTCGCGCACCGCCATCGCAGAGAAATGCCGCACCAGCGCCGGAATGTCGGCGGCGCGCTCGCGCAGCGGCGGCAGCCGGATCGGCGCTACGTTCAGACGGTAGAACAAATCCTCGCGAAAGAGGCCCTGACGGATCAGCAGGCGCAGATCGTGGTGGGTCGCGGCGATCACCCTGACGTCGGCGCGAATCGTCGCACGCCCGCCGACCGCGGTGAATTCGCCCTCCTGCAAGACCCGCAGCAGCCGGGTCTGCGCCTCGATCGGCATGTCGCCGATCTCGTCGAGGAACAGGGTGCCAGCTTGCGCCTGCTCGAACCGCCCCATGCTGCGGGCGGTGGCGCCGGTGAAGGCGCCCCTTTCGTGGCCGAACAGCTCGCTCTCGATCAGCTCGCGCGGGATCGCGGCCATGTTGATCGGCACAAACGGGCCGTTGCGCCGCTTGCCGTAATTATGCAGCGCGCGGGCGACCAGCTCCTTGCCGGTGCCGCTCTCGCCGACGATCGTCACCGTCAGATCGGTGCCCATCAGGCGGGCGAGGACGCGGTAGATCTCCTGCATCGCCGGCGAACGGCCGATCAGCGGCAGCTGTTCTTCGCCCTCGTCCTCGCCCTCGGGCGCCGAGGCGTCGGGCGGGGCGGTCAGCGCGCGTTCGACGAGGCCGACCAGCTCGCGCAGGTCGAAGGGCTTCGGCAGGTATTCGAAGGCGCCGCGCTCGGTCGCCTTGACCGCGGTCATCAGCGTGTTCTGCGCGCTCATCACGATGATCCGCAATTCCGGACGGATCTTCTTGATGCGCGGGATCAGGTCGAGCCCGTTCTCGTCCGGCATGATCACGTCGGTGATCACGAGGTCGCCGTCGCCGTCGGCGATCCAGCGCCACAAGGTCGCGGCATTGCCGGTCAGCCGCACCTCGTGCCCGAGCCGCATCAGCGCCTGGTTCAGCACCATCCGGATTGCGCGATCGTCGTCGGCCACCAGGATCGTCGAGGCCATCATCCGCCACTATCTTGCGCGGCCACTGGCAAAAACACCCGGAACACGGTTCGTCGGGGCTGGCTGTCGAATTCGATAACGCCGCCGTGGTCGCCGATCACCTTGGCGACCAATGCAAGACCAAGGCCAGTCCCGTTTCGCTTGGTCGTGACGAACGGGTCGAACAGATAGGGCCGCAGATCCTCCGGGATGCCGGCGCCGTTGTCGGCGACCGAAACCATCAGCGGAAGATGGCGGCGCCGCTCGCCGCCCGGCGCCGCCAGACGCAACCCATGGCGGAAGGCGGTGGTCAGGACGATCTCACCGTCGGCATGCGGCAGCGCTTCGGCGGCATTCTTGACGATGTTGAGAAAGACCTGGACGAGCAGGTCGCGGCTGCCGTCGACCGGCGGCAGCGAGGGGTCGTACTCCTCGACAAACCTGGCATGGCGGGCAAACCCGGATTGCGCCGCCTTGCGCACCCGCTCCAGCACCTCGTGGATGTTGACCGGCCGGCGCTCGATCGGCCGGTGGTCGGCGAACGCCTCCATGCGGTCGAGGAGTGCGACGATGCGGTCGGTCTCGTCGCAGATCAGCTGGGTCAGCTGGCGCCCGGCGGGGTCGGCGTCCTGCTCCAGCAGCTGGGCCGCGCCGCGGATGCCGGAGAGCGGATTCTTGACCTCGTGCGCCAGCATCGCCGCCATCGCCGTGACCGAGCGGGCGGCGTTGCGGTGGGTCAGCTGGCGGTCCATCTTGTCGACCATAGAGCGCTCATGCAGCGCCAGCACCAGCGTGTCCGCCGCCTCTCCAGTCAGCGCCCCCTGGATCGTCACCGAGCGGCTGGCGAAGCGGGCGCCATCGAGTGCGAGATCGTATTCGGAGATCGAGTTGCCGTCGCGCCAGACCGATTGGACGAGGGCCAACAGTGGGCTGTGCGGTGCGACCAGATCGGCGAGCGCGCTGCCGCGCAATGCCGCGGCACTCGACCCGAAAAACTGCTCGGCCGCCGAGTTGGCGAAGCGGATTTGGCCGCCGCGGTCGACGACGATCACCGGGTCGGGCAACGCCGCCAGAACCGCCGTCGCATCGGCGCCGACCGGTGCTATGGGTCCGCGGCGGCGGGACGACATCGTGCTCAGACCGCCGGGCGAGCCAGGAGTGGCTCGTAGAAGGCGCGGATCAGCTCTCTGACGCGGCCGATGTCGATCGTCGCGTTGACCGCCGCTCGGAACTCCGCCGAGCCCGGCAAGCCTTTGGAATACCAGGCGACGTGCTTGCGGGCGATGCGCGCGCCGACCTCAGCCCCATAATGACAGAGCATGTCCTCATAGTGGCCGAGCACGATGTCGAGCTGGGCCGCCAGCGGCGGATCGGGCAGGCGCCGGCGGCTCTTCAGCCACTCGATCACCTGGCGCGCGAACCACGGCCGGCCATAGCAGCCGCGCCCGATCATCAGGCCGTCGGCACCCGATTCCCGCAACGCCCGATCGGCGTCCTCGAGGCTCGTGATATCGCCGTTGGCGATGACCGGGATCGTCACACTCTCCTTGACCCGGCGGATGAATTGCCAGTCGGCCGAGCCGGCATATAGCTGGCAGCGGGTTCGCCCGTGCACGCTGATCATGCGAATGCCGCAGGATTCGGCAATTCGCGCGAGCCGTGGCGCGTTGCGGCTGTGCTCGTCCCAGCCGGTGCGCATCTTCAAGGTGACCGGCAGATCGACCGCCGCGACCGTCGCCTCGAGGATGCGGGCGGCATGCGCCTCGTCGCGCATCAAGGCCGAGCCGGCGTGGCCGTTGACCACCTTCTTGACCGGGCAGCCGAAATTGATGTCGATGATTTGCGCGCCGCGGTCGGCATTGAGCCTCGCCGCCTCGGCCATCACATGCGGCTCGCAGCCGGCGAGCTGCACCGCCATCGGCTGCTCCTCGGCGCAGCTCAGCGCCATCGTCATCGACTGCCGTGTCTCGCGGATCATCGCCTCGCTGGCGATCATCTCGGAGACGACCAACCCCGCCCCTTGCCGCTTGACCAGACGGCGAAACGGCAGATCGGTCACGCCCGACATCGGCGCCAGGATCACCGGATCGTCGAGCTTGAGAGAGCCGATGAAAATGCCCATGATTTGCGCAAATATTGCTGCTGCCTAATGATTGAGCAAAATCTTAATCGGTTTTCTTTTGCAGCGCAACATTAACCGCGTCCGTTGGCGCGCCGGCTGGCGCTGGGATAGGATCGCGCATGGCATCGGTCTATGCCCTCGTTGTCGCCGCCGGCCAGGGTACGCGTTTCGGCGGCCCGCTGCCCAAGCAATACCTGCCGCTCGGGGGATCGAGCGTGCTGCGCCACGCGATGGCGGCCTTCGCCGGCCACCCGCGAATCTCGGGGGTGCTGGCGGCGATCCGGCCCGAGGACCGAGGCCTGTTCGATCGCGCCGTCGCCGGGCTGCGCGTGCTGCCGCCCGCGGCCGGCGGCGAGACAAGGCAGGATTCGGTCCGGCTCGGGCTCGAGGCGCTGGCCGAATACTGCCCCGAGCGGGTGCTGATCCATGACGGCGCGCGGCCCTTTCCCGATTCGCGGCTGATCGATCGAGTCGTCGACGGGCTCGACCGGGCGCCGGCGGCGATCCCGTGCCTGGCGTTGCGCGATACGGTCAAGCGGGTCGAGGACGGGATGATCCGGGCCACCGTCGAGCGCGCCGCGCTGTGGCGCGCGCAAACGCCGCAGGGCTTTCGCTTCGACGCCATTTTCGCCGCCCACCGGGCCGCCGCCGGACAGGCGCTGACCGACGACGCCGCTGTCGCCGAAGCGGCTGGCCTCTTGCCGCTGGCGATCGAGGGCAGCGAGGACAACTTCAAAATCACCACACCGGAGGACCTCGCCGCGGCCGAGCGGCTGATCGCCGCACGCCTCGGCGATGTTCGGGTCGGGCAGGGTTTCGATGTGCACCCCTTCGGCCCGGGCGACCATGTCTGGATCTGCGGTGTCGAGATCCCGCACAGCGCAGGCCTCGTCGGCCATTCCGACGCCGATATCGGCCTGCACGCGCTGACCGACGCGGTCCTGGGCGCGATCGCCGCCGGCGATATCGGCATGCATTTCCCGCCGGGCGATCCCCGGTGGCGCGGCGCCGCCTCCGACCAGTTCCTGCGCCGGGCCGCGGAGCTCGTCGCGGCGCAGGGCGGCATCGTCGCCGCCGTCGATCTGACGATCGTCTGCGAGCGGCCGCGGATCGGCCCCTACCGCCAGGCGATGGTCGAGCGGGTCGCCGCCATCCTCGGCATCGCGCCCGGCCGGGTCAGCGTCAAGGGGACGACGACCGAACGGCTGGGCTTCACCGGCCGCGGCGAAGGTATCGCCGCGCAAGCCGTCGCCACCATCCGCCTGCCGCTCTGACCCGCCCTCCCCGCCTTCGTCTCGGCCTGCCGCCCTGGCATCCGGCGGCTCTGTTCGCGACCTGGTTCGGCGCGGGGCTGCTGCCGCTGGCACCAGGAAGCTGGGGATCGCTCGCCGCCCTACCCTTCGCCTGGGCGATCCGCTCTCTCTGGGGCAGCGTCGGTCTGGCAGTCGCGGTCGGGCTCGTCTTCCTCGTCGGCTGGTGGGCGGTCGCGGCCGCCGCCAAGGCGAGCGACGTTGAAGATCCCGCACAAATCGTTATCGACGAGGTCGCCGGGCAATGGCTTGCACTGCTGCCGGCGCCGCTCGACCTCCGCGCCTACGCCCTCGCCTTCCTACTCTTTCGCCTGTTCGATATCTGGAAGCCCTGGCCGGTGCGCTGGGCCGACCGCCGGGTCAGCGGCGGACTCGGGATCATGCTCGACGACACGCTGGCGGCAGTCTACGCCGCGCTCGCGCTGTCGCTTCTGATGGCGCTGGTCTGATCATGGTCAACCCGGGCGGCGCGCGGTCACCAGCAGCACGGTCGCCGGCAGCAGCATCTCGCCGCCCTGGGCGTGCGCGGCGAAAGCCTCCTCCATCTCGCGCAGAATCGCCTCGCGGGTCGCCTCGTCAGGTTTCTTCTCGTCGATCAGACGGCCCGGGGGGCCCATCAGGGAGGCGTGCTCGGCCTCCTGCCGTGGGGTCGAGCCAAAAACGGTCGTCGCCTCGCGGTGGATTTCGATCTCGGCGAACCCGGCCGCACCGAGAAACGAGCGCACATAATCGGGATCGGCATAGGCCATCGGGCCCGGTGTATGGGCGGGCTTAGGCGCCGGCGGCCCGAGATGCCTCAGTGCGACCGCGTAGGGGATCAGCCACTGCGGGTTGTCTTCGAGCGAGCCCCAGCAGGCAAAGCACAGCCGGCCGCCGGGGCGTGCCGCCCGCCGCAGATTGCTGAAGGCCGCCGCCGGGTCGGCAAAGAACATCACGCCAAAGCGCGAGGCGATCAGGTCGAAGCGGCCTAGTTCCAAAGCGTATGTCTGCGCGTCGCCCTGTAAGAGTGAGATGTTGCGCAGACCCGATTGCGCGATCCGCTCGCGCGCCGCGGACAGCATCGGCGTCGAGATGTCGATGCCGACGACCTCGCCCTGCTCGCCGACCGCTTGAGCCAGGGGCACCGTCGCCGCACCGGTACCGCAGCCGACCTCCAGAACCCTTTCACCCGGAGACAGCGCCGCCCGCTGCAGCAGCAGATCATTGACCGCCCGCGTCCGCGATTCGCGCGCGTGGCCGAGGCGAACCCAGCGCGGACCGGCCACATCGTTCCAATACGCCTCCTGCGCCGCATTGCCGCGGGCATCCTCCGTCATTTCGCATCCTTCCCATCAATCCGACCCTGGATCCCGTATTACTCTCACACCCGTGCGGTCGCCGCGCAACGCGGATTTAGTTCGCGATCGCTGAGGTTGTAACGATCCTCGAGGTGCTGAAGTTGATCCCGGACTCATGCCCCTGACCATCGATTCGGCATTGCCGCTGCGTCCGGCCGAGTCCCGCACGGGCGGGTGACGGCGGCGGCTGCCGCGCGGTGTGGCTCTCCCTTCCCCTGGCCGCAAAGTCCGTTAATATCGCCAGGCGCAAGCGCAGAGAAAGAGCGATGGAGCCGACTATTCCGGACCCGCCCGACGCCGACGCGGCCGGCCCGAATTTTGTCGAGCGCGCCCGCGGGCTCGGTCGCGCGCTCGCTGCTGCGGCCGACGAGATCGAGCGCCGCCGCGAACTCCCGGATGCAATCGTCGAGGCGCTCGCCGAGCAAGGGCTATTTCGCCTGCTGCTGCCACACTCGCTCGGCGGCGCCGAGCTGCCGCCGGCGGCCTACGTGCCGGTCATCGAGGAGGTGGCGAAATACGACGCCAGCGCCGCCTGGTGTCTCGGCCAGGCCTGCGGCTCGTCGATGGCGGCGGCCTTTCTCGATCCCGAAGCGGCGCATGAAATCTTTGGCGGCCGGCGCGGGATCCTCGCCTGGGGTCCGCCCGACCCCGCCGTCCAGGCCCGCACCGTGCCGGGCGGGTACCGGCTGACCGGAACGTGGAGCTTTGCCAGCGGCAGCCACCACGCGGCCTGGCTCGGCGCGCATGTGGCGGTGCAGGCCGAGGACGGGGCGCCGCGGCTGCGCCGCGACGGCGGTGCGGTCTACCGAACCTTGCTGTTCCCGAAGACGAGCGCCCAGATGACCGATATCTGGCACGTCGTCGGGCTGCGCGGCACCGGCAGCGACAGCTATTCGGTCGCCGATCTCTTCGTCCCCGAAAGCCATACAGTAAGTCGCGATCCGGAGAGCAAGCCGCGCCAGCAGGGCCTCCTCTATCGCTTCAGCAGCAGCAATCTTTATTCGTCGGGGTTCGCCGGAGTGGCGCTCGGCATCGCCCGCAGCGCGCTCGACGCTTTTATCGAGCTGGCTCGCGACAAGATCCCGCGCGGCGCCAGGAACACGCTGCGCGACAACAACGTGATCCAGGCCCAGGTGGCGCAGTCCGAGGCGCGGCTCGGCGCCGCGCGCGCGTTTCTGATCGGCGCGCTCGACGAAATCTGGCGGCACGCCGCCCGGACCGGCGAGCTCGGCCTCGAGCAGAACACGACGATACGGCTGGCCACGACCTGGGCCATCCATCAGGCGCAGGGCGTCGTCGACACGATCTATCATGCGGCCGGTGCCACGGCGATCTTCGAGAGCAATGCGTTCGAGCGGCGGCTTCGCGACATTCACACCGTGGCGCAGCAATATCAGGGCCGCCAGGCCCATTTCGAGAGCGTCGGCCAGGTGCTGCTCGGCCTCGAGCCGCAAACCACGATGTTCACCTTCTAGCGGGCGATGGCAGAGACATGGCGTCCGTGATTTCTGCCGCGAGCGATGCCGGGGCCAGCCGCCGGCCGGGCGGGCAGCGCTGGACGCTCGACGACATTCCCTGGCGGGCGATCCGGCGCGACGAGGCGGTGCGTAGCGAGGCGCTGTTCTATCTGGTCGCGTCTGCGTCGCTGATGGAAAGCGCCACCGATCTCTATACCGAAAACCTGATCGACTACTTCAACGGCGACGACGAAGTCACGGCATGGCTCGAAGATTATTGGCTGCCCGAGGAATTGCAGCATGGCCGGGCGTTGCGCCGCTATGTCGAGACCGTGTGGCCCGAGTTCGACTGGGAGGCGGTGAACCGGCGCTTCGTCGAGGAATTCAAACCGTTCTGCGACATTGCTCTGGAGCCGATGCGCAGCCTCGAAATGGCGTCGCGATGCGTCGTCGAAACCGGGACGGCGAGCTATTACACGACCTTGTCGCGGGCAAGCCCCGATCCGGTGTTGGCGCGGCTGACCCGGCTCATCGCCGAAGACGAAGTCCGTCACTACAAGCACTTCTACCGCTATTTCCGGCGCTATCGCGACGATGAAGGGTTGAGCCGGATCGGGGTCGTTCCGGGATTGTGGCGGCGGCTGCGGATGACGGGCGGCGACGATAGCTTCATCGTCCTCAAGCACGTCCACAGCGCCCGTTGCCCGGGGAGGCCCTTCGACCGGGGCACGTACCGCAAGGTGCGCCGGCAATGCCGCGACCTGTCGTTTGCTCATTTCCCGCATGAGATGTCCGTTCGTATGCTATTGAAACCATTGAATCTTGGTCATCGTTTTCAGCGCGTGACCATGCCGTTGGCCACGGCTCTCGCGCGGCGTGTCGTGCCGTAAACGGGCTTCGGCCGGCGCTCACGGTTGCTGGCGGCCCGAGAACAGGGCGTCGGTCTCGGACCTCAGCACGCCTCCCAGAATCTCGCCGCGATAGAAGGGCGAGGCGCCGATCACCGTGGCTGCCGGGATCAGGATCTGGTCGATGCCCGCCTGCTGCAACTGCGCTATCGATGTGCCGTAAACGACGCCGCCGATCCCGGCCCAGACCAGCGCGCCCATGCACATCGGGCACGGCTCGCCGGTGGTGTAGAGCACCGCCTCGTCCCACCCCCGATTGCCGTGTTTGGCGACATAGTCGTTGATCGCGGCGATCTCGCCGTGGACGATCGGGTTAGCGGCGCCGTTGTTGACCCCGCTCGCCATGACCTTGCGGTCCGACGCCCGCACGATTACCGCGCCGAACGGAAAGGCCGGATTGCCGCGCGCGGCCGTGATCGCCAGCCGCATCCCCGCTTCATGGGCGGCCGCCGGGACCGCCGAAAGATCGAGCCCCGCCGCCGATGCCCGGCGAACGGGCAAAGCAAGGCCGCACGTGGCCGCGCCGATCGATACGCCGAACACCCGTCTCGACCACATGGCTACCTCTCTGACACTCTGACCGGTAGGTCTACGTCCGGCTGATTCACAAAGATCAGCACGGCGAGGATCGTTATGTAAAAGCGAAAGGCCGCCTCCTGCCCGTTCCACTCGCGCGACTGCCACATCTGAAACCACTCGCCGCCGACCACCATAAAGCCGAGGAACCACACCAGAAACCCGAGCCCGGCGCCGATCATGAACAACCGCTTGCCGCGGTTGAAATGGGCTGCCTCGGAGCGCAGATGGCGCAACAAAACGGCCGTCGCGGCCGCGAGCGCGAGACCGGTCAGCCCCTCGCCCAGAATGATCAGCGCGTAGCCAGCCTGCCACAGCGCGGGCGAGGTTATCTGGCGGTAGAGCAGCGCATTCCCCGGAAATGTCGTGTCCATGCTCAGCACATGACGCACGAACGCGTAGTTCGTGTCGTAATCGGCCAAATTGTCGAATGCCACCAGCAATGCGAAAACGGTGAGCGATCCGACCATGACAACTTTTACGAGGCGGGCTTCGATCACGGCGTCGGCCTCCCGGAAGCATCGGAGAAATCATTTGACACGCCGAGCGATCGGAAAAACATCGGTGCCGGTGCCGCTTTTTCGGGGAGATGGGTCATGGCCGCCGACGTGCTGGTGAGGAACGCCTGGTATGTGGCTGGATTGTCGCACGAATTTCCGCTGCTGCAGCTGCAGGGTCAGGTCGTCGCCGAAAAGCCGCTGGTCATGTGGCGGACCGGGGACGGCGCCGTCGTCGCCTTCGACGAGCGCTGCTGTCACAAGCGCATGCCGTTGTCGCAGGGCCGGCTCGTTGAAGGCGGCCTCCTCGAATGCGCCTATCACGGCTTGTGCTACGATACGGGCGGGCGCTGCGTCCGTATCCCGTCACACCCCGACGGCCGCATCCCGCCGCAGGCGCGGCTGCGCCCATTCCCGGTGATCGAGCAGGACGGGCTTGTCTGGGTCTGGCCCGGCGATCCGGAGAAGGCCGCCGCCGCCCGGCCGCCGCGGCTTCCCGAAATCGCCGACCCGGCCTGGGAGACGGCCGATACCGGGCCGATGGCGGTGCCGGCCAACACCGTGCTGTTGATCGAGAACCTCCTCGACATCACTCATTTCTACCCGCTGCACGACGGCAATATCGGCGATGTCGAGAACAGCCGCATCCCGGTTCGGCTCGACGAAGGCGAGCGCGACGGCAACTCCTATGTCGGCACCCTGCGCGAAGCGCGCGACTACCGGCAACCGCCGTTTCTCGAAGACTACCTCGGCTACGATATGGTCGACCGCGACCACACGCATTACCTGTTGAGCCCGGCGGTGACGCATGTCCGCATGCGGGTCTGGCCGGCCGGCCGGCACGGCGACACCAGCGTCGAGCGCGGCTATGTCATCATCCACACCCATACGCCAGTCGACCGGGCAAACCATGTCTGGCGGCTGATCATCAACATGCCGGCCGGTCAGAAATCAAAATCCGACCCGGCCCGCTCCGCCGTCGAACGCTTCATGGAAACATTTCCGGCGGTCATCGCCGAGGACCGCTGGGCGCTAGAAAAGCAGCAGCAGATGTTCCGCTATCCCGACGACGGCTATGTCGAGGTGTTCCTACGCCCCGACCGCGCCTTGCGCCGGGCGCGCGAACTCCTTACCGAGCTCGAACGCGCCGAACAGGCGCCGCCACAGAGGCGCGCAGCGGCGGAGTAGCCTTGCGGCCTGGCTCAATAACGTACCAACAAGTTATCCCTCGCCCCGCGAAAGCCGAGGTCCGGGGTGACCGCTTCGGCCCTGGAGCACTGGATTCCTGCTTCCGCGGTAGTGACGATCAACCAGTTGATTTTATTAGATACATTCCAGGTCGGACACTCACGCCGTCAGCACTTCGAGCAGGTGGCCGTTGGGGTCGCGGAAATAGAAGCCGCGGCCGCCGTGCCTGTGGTTGATCTGCATGTCTTCGGCCATGCGCGGACCGCTGCCGTAGGTAAGCCCCTCGCCGCGGACCCGGTCGTAGATGCCATCGAACTCGGCCTCGCTGACCTTGAAGGCGTAGTGGTGCCGCTCGAAGGCGTCCCAATTGTCGAAGTCGATGGTCAGGGTGTCGTTGATCCGCACCGGCGCGAAATGAGAAACCGGCCCGTTGTATTCGAGGCCGAAGATCCGGGCGAAGAACCGCGCCGATTCTTCCTTGTCATGGGCTGGCACGATCGTGTGGTCGAGGTGGATGGCCATCGGAACCTCCTTGCTGTTTGAAACACAAATGAGGCGGACTGCGGCGCTTGGCAAGCATCGAGCGGCAGGTCGCCGGATGCACGAAATGGCCTTTGCCACGATCGTGGAGATGGCGGATAATTAACAAACCGGTTCCGTCATCCTGGGGACCGAACGCCACCCGATGGAGGGGCAAATGTGGGGAGGAATTGTCGGCCTGATCGTTCAGCTGATCGCCGGCGGCGTCGGCGGCAACGTTGCCGGCTCGATGCTGGAGAAATACAATCTAGGCACAATCGGCAACACCATTGCGGGCGTTGTTGGCGGCGGTGTCGGCGGGCAGCTCGTCGGAGCGCTGCTGGGTGCCGCCGGCGCCGGCGATGCCGCCGGCGCAATGGCGGGCGGCGGCATGGACATCGGCTCGATCATCGGCCAGATCGTCTCTGGCGGCGTCGGCGGGGGCGTGCTGATGGTGATCGTCGGTCTGATCAAGCAGGCGATGGGCGGACAAAAGCTCGGCGGCTGACGCCGCCATCCTGCGACAGGGCAATCTTCGCCCGCGCTGACGCGGGGCACCGGGCGGTGCCCCGACGAGAGGTTCGCATGTATAAGGCTTCGTCCGGCGTGATCCTGCCGACCTCGATCATCGGCTCGCTGCCGCGCCCGTCCTGGTACACCGCTAATCTGGGTGCGGCGAACTTTCTCGAAGCGATGATGAATTTGCGCTACCGCGAGCAGTACGAGGACGCGGTCTCGGTCTACCTGCGTGCCCAGGAGACCGCCGGCCTCGATATCGTGACCGACGGCGACGCCCATTTCGACGAGCAGATCAGCGGCATGAGCTGGCAGAGCTATCCGCTGACCCATATGGCGGGGTTCTCGAGAGAGGCCGAGCCCAGCACCTACCAGATGGGCGCCAGCGCGCAGCCCCGCGGCCACATCCTGCACGACTATCTCGAAGCGCGCGTCTTGCCGCGGATCGTCGGGCCGGTCGGCCCTGGCAATCTACAATATGCCGCGATGTGGAAAGCGGCACAGCGCCTGACCAAAAAGCCCGTGAAGTTCGGCACCATCCTCTCCGAGCTGCTCGCCGCCTCGGTCCAGGACGATTACTACAAGGACCCGGTCGAGCGCGTCTGGGCGTTGAGCGAGGCGCTCAACCAGGAGCTGAATGAGCTGGCCAATTCTGGCTGCCCGGTGGTCCAGATGGAGGAGCCGCAAATCCACATGGTGCCGGCCCGCGGCAAGACCTTCGGCACGCTCGATACCGGCGATCTCGTCAACATCTTCAACAACACCGTCAAGGGCTTGCGCGCCAAGACCGAGATCTGGTGCCATACCTGCTGGGGCAACCCGGCGCAGCAGCGGATCTTTCGCGAGGTGCAGAGCTACCAGCCGACCCTGGCCGCACTCGCCGAGGTCGACGCCGACGCGATCACTTTCGAGACCTGCTCGTCCGGCACCGGCGATCTACAGGCGATCGGCGCGGCGATCCGGGACAAGAAGATCGTGATCGGCGTCATCGACCATCACACTCTGCAGGTCGAGCGGCCCGACCAGGTCGCGGCACTAATCCGCGAAGCGCTGAAATACATCCCCGCCGAGCGGCTGATCATCTCGTCCGATTGTGGCATGGGCCGCGAGGGGATGAGCCGCCGGCATGCAACCTACAAAATGGTGGCGATGGTGCTCGGCACCAATCTCGTGCGCAAGGAGTTGGGCCTGCCCGAGGCCGAATGCTTGGCGGCCGATCAGCGCTTCTCGCTGGCCCGGACCGCGACCCGGTAAAGACAGGAGGAGGAATGACGCTCGGCTCGTCCACATCGGCGACACGACTCTTCTGGGGCTTTGTCGCCGGTTTTCTGGCGACCCTGGTATTTCACCAGATCGGGCTGCTTCTGAGCCACGCAGCCCATCTGACGCCGGGGAGGCCGTGGAACATGAGCCCGGTGCCGCCCTTTGGCGCGCCGCGGGTGATCCAGCTCGCCTTTTGGGGTGGGGTGTGGGGGATCGTCTTCGTGTTGGCCGAGCCGCTGATCGCGCGCAGCCCCGGCGGCTATTGGGTCGGCGCCATCCTCTTCGGGATCATCGCCCCCGATCTCATTTCCTGGTTCGTCGTGGCGCCGCTCAAGGGCTTGCCGATGGGCCGCGGCTTTCATTTCCCCGGCCTCCTGGTCGGGCCGATCGTCAACGGGCTGTGGGGGCTCGGCACCGGAGTGTTCCTGAGCCTGATGCCGAGAGCCGTCGCCCGCGCCGGTTAGCTTATTGATTGGTCGGGCTGTTAGCCGGCCCTGTCTGTGGCGGGCAGTGTTGTCCATCACCGAGTTTCCCGTCGATCCGCCGTATCGCTGCTAGATAGGCCTGGTTGGTCGGCGCGAGAGCCCTCGCGGTCACCAATACCCAGCAGGTATCCAGCATCGTCGCGCTGACGAGATCCTTTGGTGACGACCGCGAAGCCCGTTTCACCAGGCCGGTCGCGAGGGCGTAGAGGGTGCCCGCCAAGTGTGGGTCAAGCTCAAGCGCACGCCGGAGTTCGCCCTTTGCCTCGTCGCGCGAGCCCTGTTGCGCGAGCAGCGCACCGAGAACGCCATGTAGAATAGCCATGCCAGAATCGAGATCGATGGCTCGGCGGTACTCGGCGATTGCATCCTTGCTCTGATTGCGGTTGCGCAGGAACGCACCGAGAGTGGCATGCGCGTCCGCGTTGTTTGGACTGAGTTCGATAGCCCGGCGCAATTCGTCTAAGCCTTCGGCATACTGGCGCCGTATGTTCAGCAGAGCCGCCAAGGTTGCGGTGCGCAACAGAGAGCTTTGGATCGAGCTGTATAGCCTCGCGATACTCGGCGGTGGCCTCGTTGAGTTTCCCTTGTTGCGTCAGGATGCTTCCGAGCCCGTTGTGCGGAAGCGCGGATTTGGAGTCGAGCCCGATCGCGATGCGGTATTCGGCGGCGGCGGCGTCGAGTTTCCCTTGATCGTTCAGGACGTCGCCGAGCCCATTGTGCGGATTGGCGTATTTTGGGGCGAGCCCGATCGCAATGCGGTATTCGGCCGCAGCATCCGCCGAGCTTCCCTTGATAATGCAAGACGGTGCCGAGCCCGTTGTGCGGAAGAGCGGATTTGGGGTCGAGCCCGATCGCAATGCGGTATTCGGCGGCGGCGGCGTCGAGTTTCCCTCGTTCGTTCAGCACGTTGCCGAGCCCGTTGTGCGGAGGAGCGGAGTTGGGGTCGAGCCCGATGGCAATGCGGTACTCGGCGGCGGCTTCGTCGAGCTGTCCTTGGTCGCGCAGGACGTTGCCAAGTCCGTTGTGCGGATCGGCGGATTTGGGCTCCAGCCCGATCGCGATGCGATACTCTGCAACAGCCTCTTGAAGCCGACCTTGATCGTGCAAAACATTGCCGAGCCCATTGTGCGGGAAAGGGAATTTGGGATCAAGCTTGATCGCGGTGCGGTATTCGGACACGGCCTCTTCGATTTTCCCTTGATTGTTTAGGACGTTGCCGAGGGTGTTGTGGGGGTTGGCGAGCTTCGGGTCGAGCTCGATCGCTCTACGTAACTGAGAAATCGCTTCGCTGTATTCAGCCCGATCGTTCAAGACGACGCCAAGACTGCAGTGGGCAGCTGCCAGCTTCGGGTCGAGCTCGATCGCCTTGCGGATTTCTGCCTCGGCTTCCTTGTTCTTATGCTGCTCGCGCAAAGTGCTCCCAAGATTGCTGTGGGCGTTGGCGAGCTTTGGATCGAGTTCGGTCGCTTTCCGGTGCTCGACCTCTGCCTCGTCAAGCCGACCCTGGTCGGACAGCACGACACCCAGATTATCGTGGGCGAGCGCATAATCGGCGTCGAGCCTGATCGCCGTTTGCAATTCTTCCGTCGCCTCGTCGAACCTGTGCTGCTCGTAAAATACCGTGCCCAGGGCCGCGTGAGCCAGCGCCAGCTTAGGATCGAGTTCGAGGGCCTTGTTGATTTCCGCCACAGCTTCATCGGGCCGACCATTGCCATACAGTACCGTGCCCAGATTGCTGTGCGCGGCCGCGTCCTTTGGATCGAACTCGATAGCCCTTCGATATTCCGCAATGGCCTCGTCGCTCTGGCGCCGGTCGAACAAGATGGTCCCAAGGCCGTTGTGGGCGCTCGCGTTCTTCGGATCGAGCTCGATCGCCTTGTGGTATTCGTCTTCGGCTTCGTCATCCTGGTGCTGATCGCGCAGCACCTTGCCTAGATTGCCGTGTGCAATCGCCAGCTTCGGATCGAGCTTGACGGCCTCACGCAATTCGGCGATTGCCTCCTCGTTCCGGTGCCGGTCGGACAAGACATTGCCAAGACCGATATGAGCGGTCGCCTCCTTCGGATCGAGCGCGACGGCCTTCTGGAATTCCGCGATAGCCTCGTCTCGCTGGCCTTGGTCGCGCAAGGCATTGCCGAGGTTGATGTGGGCGAACACACCATCGGGCGAGATCTTGATGGCCTCGCGGTACTCGTCGATTGCTTCGTCTTTGTTCCCCTGATCCGAGAGCACATTACCGATGCCGTTGTGATATTCGCCTTCCCGCGGGTCGAGCGCCATACCGTTGCGGTATTCGATAAGCGCCTCGTCGTATTTATGCTGGCTGTGAAGCGCGTTGCCGATATTGCCGTGCGCTGCTCCCAGCTTTGGATCGAGTTCGACGGCCCGTCGGTATTTCGCTATCGCCTCGTCAAACCTGTCCTGGTAATAGAGCACGTTACCAAGGCTATTGTAAGCTTGCGCGGACCGCGGATCGATCCGAAGTGCTTGGTTCACAGCCTCGGTGGCTTTGGCAAATTCTTTCTTTTCTTGGTAGATCGATCCTTCCAACAGGAATGAGTTGATGACGTTCTCGTCCTCCCGCGGAAGGCGGGCGATCGTTTGTTGTGCGACATCCAGCGCCTGTGCCGGATCCTTCTTGGAAAAGTACGATGCGACAATGTACGGCTGGATTTCCTTGAGGAGCTCTGGAACAGCGCTTGCGAACAACTCATCGGGCCTGTCGGGCGCGCCCGCCGTAGAGCTGCCGGAGAGCTTCTTCCCGTCTACACGAAGCCGCAATGAAAGCAGTCCCTCGGCAATCGTAAACTCTCCAGTGACCTGCCTGTGCAGGCTGCTGTGCAGAAACCCGCGGATCGCGGCGGCGAAGCTCTCGATCGAGAGGCCGACAGTGGGGACGATAATTTCGGGCACTTCGCCGCGCAGAGCGATTTCCGGCCCTTGCATTGAAGTGTGCGCCTTCGCCACAAACGCGTTCACCGCGTCGCGCAATCGCCGTGCCGCGACCTCTGGGGCGTAACCGTTTTCTGCCAGGCTCTTCGGGACGGCGATCGGTTCGATAACAAGCGCTCGCCGCGTGAGCTCCTTTGTCAGGAGCGTCGCGATCAAGACGACGGTCGCGACGGCGGAAAGGCTCAGGACAAAGCCGGAAAGGGACTTCCAAAATAGTTTCGCGCCGCTCCACCCGCGCCGCAGATTTTCCCGACGCCACAGGCCCCGCAATCTTGAGCACTTCGTGGCCGCACTTGATAGGGCGGCCACGCCACTATCGCCTGCGCTCGCGGCGGCTTCGGTTGCCGGGATTTCGCTTTCGGGTATATCCGGCATAGTCACGACCGCCTAGCCCGAACCCCGTCTCAGCTTGCTCGATCCACCAGTCGAAAATACCACGGGAGAGCCATTGCCAGCGCCCGGTTGATCACCCGATCGCGGCGGTGATCGCAGCCCCGAGATCCTTGGTGCCGGCGTTGCCGCCGAGGTCGGGGGTGCGGGCGCCCCCTTCTGCCAGCACCTGCCCGATCGCCCGCTCGACCGCGGCGGCGGCGGCCCTCTCGCCGAAATGCTCGAGCATCATCGCACCCGACCAGATTTGGCCGATCGGGTTGGCGACGCCGCGCCCGGCGATGTCCGGGGCCGAGCCATGCACCGGCTCGAACATCGAGGGGTACTCGCGCTCCGGGTTGATGTTGCCAGAAGGGGCGATGCCGATCGAGCCGACCACCGCAGGACCGAGGTCGGACAGAATATCGCCGAACAGGTTCGAGCCGACCACCACATCGAACCAATCGGGGTGGCGCACGAAATGCGCGGTCAGGATGTCGATGTGGTACTGGTCGGTCTTGATGTCGGGATAGTCGCGGGCGACTGCCGCAAAGCGCTCGTCCCAGAACGGCATCGTATGGATGATGCCGTTCGACTTGGTCGCCGAGGTGACGTGCTTCTTGCGGGTGCGGGCGAGGTCGAAGGCATAGCGCATGATCCGGTCGCAGCCGCGGCGGGTGAAGACCGATTGCTGCATCGCCATCTCGTAATCGCTGCCGGAATAGAGCCGGCCGCCGATCTCGGAATATTCGCCCTCGTTGTTCTCGCGCACGACATAAAAATCGATGTCGCCCGGCATGCGGTCGCGCAATGGCGACTGGACGCCAGCCAGGAGCCGCACCGGGCGCAGGTTGACATACTGGTGAAAACTGCGCCGCAGCGGGATCAAGAGCCCCCACAGCGAGACGTGGTCCGGCACGTCGGGATGGCCGACCGCACCCAGATAGACGGCGTCGAACAGGCGCAGCCGGTCGAGCCCGTCCTCGGGCATCATGCGGCCGGTTTTGGTATAGACCTCGCAGCTCCAGTCAAACTCGGTCCAAGTGAGGCCGAAGCCATAGGTGCGCGCCGCCTTTTCCATCGCGGCGATCCCCTCGGGCACGACCTCGCGCCCGATGCCGTCGCCCGCGATCACCGCCACCCGGTAATTCTTCGCCATGTCCTACCTCCAAATGAGTACCCGCAACCGCCTCTACCTGTCATTTCGAGGAGCCACACGGCGACGAAGCTCCGCTCGCAATGACGGTTCCGCGGCCTGCGCGCTATTTGTCGGTGTTCCAGATATCAGTCTCCAGCAGCCACCGGCCGCCGATCCGGCGCCAGACGACGGCGTATTTGCCGACCACCTGCTGCGACGGTTGGGCCTTGGTCGCCAAAGTAACGGTGCCGATTTCGCGGGCTGCGCCGCGCCCCAACGGCCGCAAATCGATGGTCACAAGCTTGGCGTCGCCGACCTGGGTCGCCGCCTTTTTCCAGAACGCCTCGATCGCGGGCCGGCCCTTGACCATGACATTGCCGGGCGGCAGGACATAAGCGTCATCGGCATACATCGCGGCGACAGCGGCGGCATCGCCCTTGTTGAAGGCCGCGCACCACTCGTCGTTGAGCTTCTGGATCGTCGTCTTGCTCTGGGCCAGCGCCGATCCGGCACACATCAGGACCACGCAAAACCCCAGCACCGCAATCCGTGGCATGATAATCCTCCCGCGCTTTCCCAGCGATATTCCCGCGCTTGGCACCGCGGGGCAATCGTCAGATTTCGATGCTGCCGGTCAGGTAGAGAACGGCGCGGCCGGCAATCGAAACCCGCTCGCCATGGAGCGCGCAGGAAAGGCTGCCGCCCCGCCGCGACAGCTGGCGCGCCAGGAGCCGGCTCTTGCCCAAGCGCCCCGCCCAATAGGGGATCAAGGTGCAATGCGCCGAGCCCGTCACCGGGTCCTCATCCACCCCCTGTGCCGGCGCGAAAAAGCGCGACACGAAATCGGTCTCACCCATTCCCGGTGCGGTGACGATGACGGCAAACCGGTCGAGCCGCGCGAGCGCCGCAAAATCCGGAACGAGCGCCGCCACCTCGCCCGGGTCGTCATAGACGGCGAAATAGTCACGGGCGGCGAGCACCGCGGCCGGCTCGCGCCCGAGGGCAGCGCCGAGTGCCGCCGGCACGTCGCAGGGTTCGGGCGGCCGCGCCGGAAAATCGAGCGCCAAAACCCCGCCCTCGCGGGTGACTGAAAGCTCGCCGGCCTTTTCGGTACGAAACACGACGCGACTGCCGCTCCGGCGCCAGGTGTTCGAAGAGCACATATGCCGCGGCGAGTGTGGCATGGCCGCAGAGATCGACCTCGGTCGTCGGCGTGAACCAGCGCAGCGCGCCACCCCTCCCCTTCCGGCACGAAAAAAGCGGTCTCCGACAGGTTGTTCTCGGCCGCGACCGCCTGCATGACCTCATCCGGCAGCCATTCGTCGAGCGGGCACACCGCCGCCGGATTGCCGGTGAACGGCCGGTCGGCAAAGGCGTCGATATGGTAGAGCGGGATGCGCATCTTCGCCGCTATTTTTCCTTGGAGCGCAGCGGGTGGGCGTGGTCGAGCGGGCCGTGGCCGCGGCCGAGGCCGGGGGCGCTCGCGATCGCGCGCTGGACATAGAGGCGGGCGCGGTCGACGGCGCCTTCCACGTCGAGGCCCTGGGCGAGGCCGGCGGCGATCGCCGAGGCCAACGTGCAGCCGGTGCCGTGGGTATGGCGGGTGTCGATCCGGGGGCTCTCCCAGACCCGGACCCCGCCGTGGGTCACCAGCACGTCGGACACGGTCTTCCCGGTGAGGTGCCCGCCTTTGACCAGGACTGCGCCGCAGCCGAGCGCGAGCAAGGCTTCGCCGGCCGCGCGCATCTCGGCGACGTCGCCGATCGTCCGGCCGCACAGGATCTCGGCCTCGGGAAGGTTCGGCGTCACCACCGCGGCGCGCGCGATTAGCAGGCGCCGCAGGGCGTCGACTGCATCCGGCTCGATCAGCCGGGCGCCGCCCTTCGCCACCATCACCGGGTCGACGACGAGCGGGATCGTGCCGGCGCGCTCCCGCAACGCTGCGGCCACCGTCTCGATCACCGCGGCATCATGCAGCATGCCGGTCTTGACCGCGTCGGCGCCGATATCGTCGAGAACGACCTCGATCTGCCGGCGGATGAAATCCGGCGGGATCGGGAACACGCCGAAAACGCCCTCGGTGTTCTGCGCGGTCAATGCAGTGATCGCCGTCGCCGCATAGGCGTCGAGCATCGTCACCGTCTTGATGTCTGCCTGGATACCGGCGCCGCCGCCCGAATCGGAGCCGGCGACGATCAGGACCCGGCCCTGCACTATTCCGCCGCCTCAGCCGCCGCGGCCGCTTCGCGGATCGCCGAGCAAACCTCGCCGACGACAGAGCTGATCAAATCCTCGTTTTCCCCTTCGGCCATGACGCGAATGGCAATTTCCGTGCCGGATTCGCGGATGACCAGACGCCCCGCCGTGCCGAGCCGCGCCTCTTCGGCCGCGATCCTGCGCTTGACTACCGGCGAAGCTAGCGGGTTATTGCCGTTATAGGGGATACTGCGCAATTTCTGCGGCACCGGCGTGAACAGGCGGCAGACCTCGCTTGCCGGCCGGCCGGTCTCGACGATCGAGCCCAGCACCTGGAGTGCTGCGATCAGGCCGTCGCCCGTTGTTGCGTAGTCGGCGAGGATGATGTGGCCCGACTGCTCGCCGCCGAGGTTGCAGCCGACGCTGCGCATCATCTCGACGACATAACGGTCGCCGACGGCGGTGCGGTGCAGCGCGATCCCCTGCCCGCCGAGGAAACGCTCCAGCCCGAGATTGGACATCACCGTCGCCACCAGCGCGCCGCCCTGGAGCCGGCCGCCGCGGGCGAGGCCGGTCGCCATCAGCGCCATCAGCTGGTCGCCGTCGAGGATCACGCCGTGCTCGTCGGCGACGATCAGCCGATCGGCGTCGCCGTCGAGCGCGATCCCGATATCGGCGCGCCGGGCCAGGACTTCGTGCCGCATCAGCTCGGGCGACAGCGCGCCGCACTCGCGGTTGATGTTGGTGCCGTCGGGTGCGACACCCAACGAGAAGACCTCGGCGCCGAGCTCCCAGAATACGGTGGGTGCGACCTTGTAGGCCGCCCCATGGGCGCAATCGACGACGATGCGCATGCCGTCTAGCCGCAACCCCTTGGGAAAGCTCTGCTTGACGAACTCGATATAGCGGCCGCCGGCATCGTCGAGCCGCTTGACGCGGCCGAGCTCGCCCGGCGCGGCCCGCCGGCTCGGCCCTTTGCCCAGGCGCCCTTCGATCTCCCGCTCCAGCTGGTCCGACAGTTTGTAGCCGTCACGGCCGAACAGCTTGATGCCGTTGTCGCCGTAGGGGTTGTGCGAAGCCGACAGCACGACGCCGATGTCGGCGCGCAAGCTGCGGGTCAACATCGCGATCGCCGGCGTCGGCAGCGGCCCGACCAGCACGACATCCATGCCCATCGTGACAAAGCCCGCGGTCAACGCCGG
This sequence comes from uncultured Alphaproteobacteria bacterium, assembly GCA_963781215.1. Taxonomy (GTDB): domain Bacteria; phylum Pseudomonadota; class Alphaproteobacteria; order ATCC43930; family CGMCC-115725; genus AP-15. The sequence goes on along the minus strand of CAWAFE010000006.1, from coordinate 48,021 downwards.
CTCGAGCATGTAGCCCGACAAGCGGGTGTCCTTGCCGATGACGACGAGATGCTTGTGCGCGCCGTTGCGAAAACATTCGCCGACGGCCATCGCCACTTTCAGCGCCGTTTCCGGCGTCATCGGCTCGCTGTTGGCCGTCCCGCGGATCCCGTCAGTGCCGAAGAGCTTCCGCGTCATCGCGCCCCCGAAATTAAAGGTCTGTCCCCGCGCCCTTCTAATTCACGTAAAAAACCCCTCATTGTCAAAGGGCTTTTTTACGACGCTCAAGATTCGGCCACCCATCGACAAGATAGCGCCGCCGACCGGCCGAGGATAACTGGGCGGGATAAAGACCAGCCTCGACGGAGGCCTATATCTAGCGGCGTAATGGTCACCAATTCGTTAACGCATCAACCGGCGCCAACCACTCTTCCCTTGCTGACATCGGCAAATTCCGATCTGCGGCTATTGCCTACGGGAGGAAGGCGGTCAGCCGCCGGGCTGCGGCTCCGGTTCAAGCCCGGTCGGCCGGCCCGAGGGGGGCACCGAGCTGCGCCGGCCCGAACGCGCCTCGTCCGGGGCCGCGGCGGGTGTGGCCGAGGTCTCGCGCACGATGCGCTCGCCCTTGACGATTCGCCTAATCTCGTCGGCCGACAAGGTCTCGTATTCGAGCAGGCCTTTGGCGAGCGCGTGCAATTCGTCGATCCGCTCGGTCAGGATGCCGCGCGCGGTCTGCTCGCCCTCGTCGACGACGCGGCGGATCTCCTCGTCGATGACCTTGGCTGTCGCCTCGGAGACGTTCTTGCGCTGGGTCACCGAGTGGCCGAGGAAGACCTCCTCCTCGTTCTCGCTGTAGCGCAGCGGCCCGAGCTTTTCGCTGAACCCGAACTCGGTGACCATGCGGCGGGCCAGGGTCGTCGCGCGGCGGATGTCGTCGGCAGCTCCGGTCGTAACCTTGTCGCTCCCGAAGATCAGCTCCTCGGCGACGCGCCCGCCGAACAGGCTCGCCACCATGGCTTTGATCTCGAGCTTCGACTGGCTGTACTTGTCGCGCTCCGGCAGGAACATCGTGATGCCGAGCGCCCGGCCGCGCGGGATGATCGTCACCTTGTGCAGCGGGTCGTGCCCCTCGGCGTAGAGCATGCACAGCGCATGGCCCGCCTCGTGATAGGCGGTCAGCTTCTTCTCGTCCTCGGTCATCACCATCGAGCGCCGCTCGGCGCCCATCATGACCTTGTCCTTGGCGTGCTCGAACTCGCTCATCGCCACCGAGCGGCGGCCCTTGCGCGCCGCCATCAGCGCCGCCTCGTTGACGAGGTTGGCGAGATCGGCGCCGGAGAAGCCGGGGGTGCCGCGGGCAATGATCTTGGCGTCGACATCCGAGGCTAATGGCACCTTGCGCATATGGACCTTGAGGATCTTCTCGCGGCCGACCACGTCGGGGTTCGGCACCACTACCTGCCGGTCGAAACGGCCGGGCCGCAGCAATGCCGGGTCGAGCACGTCCGGGCGGTTGGTCGCGGCGATCAGGATCACACCCTCGTTCGCCTCGAACCCGTCCATCTCGACCAGGAGCTGGTTCAAGGTCTGCTCGCGCTCGTCGTTGCCGCCGCCAAGCCCGGCGCCGCGATGCCGCCCAACAGCATCGATCTCGTCGATGAAGATGATGCAAGGCGCGTTCTTCTTGCCTTGCTCGAACATGTCGCGCACCCGGCTGGCGCCGACACCGACAAACATCTCGACAAAGTCGGAGCCCGAAATCGTGAAGAACGGCACGTTCGCCTCACCGGCGATCGCCCGCGCCAGCAAGGTCTTGCCGGTGCCGGGCGGCCCGACCAGCAGCACGCCCTTAGGGATCTTGCCGCCGAGGCGCTGAAACTTTTGCGGGTCCTTCAGGTACTCGACGATCTCCTCGAGCTCCTGCTTGGCCTCGTCGATGCCGGCCACGTCCTCGAAGGTGATGCGCCCGACCTTCTCGGTCAAAAGCCGCGCCCGGCTCTTGCCAAAGCCCATCGCCCGGCCGCCGCCGCCCTGCATCTGGCGCATGAAGAAGATCCACACGCCGATCAGCAGCAGCATCGGGAACCAGGAGATCAGAACCCCGAACAGCGAGGGCACGTTGTCGTCGACCGGTGCGGCGGTGATGCGCACGCCCTTGTCGGTCAGGCGGCTGACCAGATTGGGATCGTTCGGAGCATAGGTCGAGAAGGCGCGGCTATCGGTGAAATGCCCGCTGATCGTGGCGCCCTGGATCGTCACATCGGCAACCTGGCCACGATTGACGTCGTTCAAAAAATCTGAAAACGCGAGGTTAGATTGGGGCCCGCGGCTGGAAGAGGTCTGGAACAGGTTGAAAAGTGCGACGAGAAGCAGCCCGATCACGATCCACAGGGCGAGATTCTTGCCGAAATTATTCACGGTGAGGGCCTTTCCATGCCATCGGGCATCACACGCCAGACAACCCTACGCCGATCGGAGCCGTCTTGCGACAATTTTACCTCTCAAGACATAGGATGCGCGCTGGCTCAGACAACCGTCGGTGCCAGCGCGAAGCCGGGGCTTGACGCGGAATTGACGGGACGGAAAACGATCTCCGGCAGCGCCGCATTCCCGTCGCGACGACACCCGAGCGCGGGCACCGCGGCGATGCCGGCTTCGTCCCAAGCCGTCGGCAGGACTGTATGAACGAGCCGCGGCAGGTTCGCGCCGTGGCGCGGCGCTGCCCACCGATCCACCCCGGCAGCCCGCGCCTGCCCGAGATAGCCGATGGTTACCGGGCCGGAAGCCGCAGCCGGAAGCCTCACCCGAAAGCGCCGGTCCCACCAAAGGCCGGCGCCGGGGGACAGCCTGACCGGGTCCTCGGCGGCGGCGAGCTCGCGCATGACCAGTATATGCCCGCGCCATCGGACAAAGCGGCAGCCCGCGAGCGTGTGACCGCCGGACGCGCCGGCGGTCAGCATCTCATAGAGTCGCGCCACCCGCTCGCGCCGGGCCGGATAGGCGCTGCCGCCGATCGCCGCGGCGACGGCGGCCAGCAGCCGCTCGGCAATGTCGCTTGGCGCTGCCCGCAGGAGATCGGCATCGACGGCGCCGAAGCCCGCGGAATGCAACGTTACCGCCCGTGCCAGCCATGCGTCCCGAATCCGCTCACGCTCTACCCGCGCCCGGCCGAGCGATCGAATCGCCAAGGACAGGGCTGCCAAATCCGCAAGGCTCTCCTCCCCGCGCAATCGAGCGCGCTCGAAGACCGGGTTGCGGTTGCTCGGGTCGATGATAAAGGGCTGACGTTCGGCCTCGAGCAGTGCCGTCAGGCGCGCCTTGCCGAACTCGAGCAGCGGCCGCAGCAGCCGGCAGCCGTCGAGCTCGCGGACGGCCGACATCCCGGCGAGCCCGTCGGCGGCGCTGTGCGCGCGGGCGCGGATCAGGTGCGTCTCGGCCTGGTCCTCGCGATGGTGCGCGGTCAAGAGATGCAGGCAGCCGTGGTCGCGGCACCACCCGGCGAGCAGCCGATAACGGGCCGCGCGCGCCCTCTCCTGAATGCGGGTGTCGGGTTTCTGCCCCTCCCAGACCAGCACTTCGTGGCGAATCGCGCGCGCCGACAGCCAGCCCCGCAGCGCGCCAATCTCCGCGCCGCTTTCCGGCCGCAGCCCGTGGTCGACGCTCAATGCGCAGATCGCTCCGCCGCGCTGCCGCGCCCAGCGGTCGGCTAGAATTGCCAGCGCCAGGCTGTCGGGGCCGCCGGAAACCGCGACCGCGAGAAACGGCTCCTCCTCGAAGCAGGCGATCGCTTCGAGTGCCGTCCCGAACTCGGCGACGGTCAGCGGTCGTGCCGTCCGGGTCAGCAACCGAGCCGCTTTTTTTCTTTGGCCGCCTGGTCCTTGACCGGGCTCCCGGCATGAGGGAAGTCATGGTCGAGCTGGATCAGGGCGATGCAGGCGTTCTGCTTCTGGTTGGCGCGGCCGAGCGACATGCCGAGCTTGAGAAGATCGTCTGCCGCCTTCGGCCCCTTCGGGTAGCGCTTGTAGCCCTCGGCGAAGGCGCCGGCCGCGTCGGCGTATTTGCCGCGCGCGAAATAGGTCTCGCCTAGCCAATATTGGGCATTGCCGGCGAGCGGGTCGTTCGGGTGCTGCTGGACGAATGTCCGCAGCGCCTCCTCGGCCGCCGGGTAGTCGGCCCGCTTCACCAGCCCGAAGGCGGTGTTGTACTGCTCCGAGGCCGAACCCGACGGCAGCGTTCCACCGCCGGTCGGACGCAGGCTTCCGGCGGCGGCCATGCTCGCGGGCGGCGATCCGTGCGCCGCGCCCGGCGGGGTCAGCGCGCTAAAGCCCGGCGGCGAGTCGGGCGGTGGCGGTGGTGCTGGGGCGGGCGGCATCGTGCTGGCGTACGAGGTCAGCGACGCCGAGCTCGCCCGCGGCGGCGGACCTCGGTTTGCTACCGCATCGGCCGGGCGCGGGCGCGAGGCCGCAGGCGGCCCCTGCCCGTCCCCCTGCCCCTGGCTGAAGCGCACGTCGATGTCGCTGTTGATCTGCTCCAGGCGCTGGCGCAGCTGCTGGACCTCGTTGGTCTGGCTTTCGACCCGACCGGTAAGGTCGCGCATCTGCTGCTCGAGCCGGTCCATCCGAATCTGGGTGTCGACGGCGATGTTGCCGCCTCCACCCGTCGGCGGGCCGGCGCCGCGGTAGACCTGCCGCTGCAGCATGCTGAGGTCGCGCTCCATCCGGTCGAGCCGGTCCTGCATCGTGCGATCCTGCGACCGGGCCGCGGGCGATGGCACGGCAAAGGCGAGCAGCGCCAGCAGCAACATTGGGTGGGCTTGCGGCCGGAACAAATGCCGGGTCATCTGAGGCCTCTTGGTTGCCGCGCAGGAGCCGGGGGGCGGCTCGCCGCGCACGCGCGGGCGACGCGGATTAGGCGGAAACCGGTAAATAGGTGCCGTTTTAGGCAAAAAAACGGCGCCTCACGCCTGCCGAGCCCCACGCCGGCCAAATCTCACGCGGGCCAAATCTCACGCGGGCCAAATCCCGCGCCGGCCCGACGTCCGCCCCTTGGCCGCTTCAGTTGACGGTGGTGATGGCGACGCGGTTCTGCGCCCAGGCCTCTTCGTTCGAGCCGACCACGATCGGGCGCTCCTTGCCGTAGCTGATCGTCCCGATCCGCGCCGCCGGGATGCCGCTGGCGACGAGCACGTTCTTGACCGCCTGGGCGCGGCGCTCGCCGAGCGCGAGGTTGTATTCGCGCGTCCCGCGTTCGTCGCAATGACCCTCGATCCTGACCGAGACGCTCGGGTAGCGCTTCAGCCAATCGGCCTGGCGCGCCAGGATCTGCTGCGCCTCCGAGCTGATGTCGGAGCGGTCGAAGGCAAAGAAAACGCGGTCGCCGGCGGTCGCCGCCAAATCCTGCTGCGAGCCCGGGGCAAAGCTTCCGCCGCCGCCCGCCGGGTTGAGGCTCTGCGGCCCGCCGGCGCCGGGCTCCGGTTCCGGAGTGCTGCTGCAGGCTGCGAGAAACAGCAAGACTCCCGCCAAGTGAACCATTCTGATACGCATGTTGTTGGATCCCCTGTTAAATGGCGCGAACTATATCGCCCTGCGGTTCAGCGCAGCAAGGGCGACCAGGCCGGGTCGGAAGCGTCACCCGGCGTCGATACGTCGCGCTGGTTTTGCCCGGTCAAGTCGATCGACTGCAGGCGCGAAGAGCCGCCATGCCCGCGCGAATCGGACGGCGACTGGCGAAAGTACATCAACACCCGCCCGTTCGGCGCCCAGGTCGGCCCCTCGACCAGGAAGTCCTTTGTCAGCAGGCGTTCGCCCGAACCGTCGGGCCGCATCACGCCGATATAAAACGAGCCACCCTCGATCTTGGTGAAGGCGATCAGGTCGCCGCGCGGCGACCACACGGGGGTGCCGTATTTGCCCGAGCCGAAGCTGATCCGGCGCGCGTCGCCGCCATCGGCGCTCATTACATAGAGCTGCTGTGAGCCGCCGCGATCGGAGTTGAAGACGATCTTGCTGCCGTCCGGCGAGTAACAGGGCGAAGTGTCGATCGCCTGGCTGGTGGTCAGGCGCGAGGCGCGCCGGGTGCGCAGGTCGAGCACGAAAATGTTGCTGGCGCCGTTTTCGGCGCGGCTCATTACGACCCGGTTGCCGTCGGGCGAAAACCGCGGCGCAAAGGTCATCCCGGGAAAATCGCCGACGGCCTCCTGCTGCCCGGTGTCGATGTTGAACAGATAGACGCGCGGCGCTCCGTTGGCGTAGGAAAGATAGGTGATCTCCTGCGCCGTCGGCGAAAACCGCGGGGTCAGCACCAAAGCCCGCCCGTCGGTCAGGTAGCGGTTGTTGGCGCTGTCCTGATCCATGATCGCGAGCCGCTTGACGCGTTTGTCGAGCGGACCCGATTCGGCGACATAGACGATGCGGGTGTCGAAATAGCCGTCCTCGCCGGTGATGCGCTTATAGATCTCGTCGGCGATGATGTGGGCGATGCGCCGCCAGTTCTGCCGCGTCGTCGTGTAGCCGAAGCCGGTCAGCTGCTGCTCGGCCAATACGTCCCAGAGGCGGAACTCGACGCGCAGCCGGCCGTCGCCCTGGGTCTTGACCGAGCCCGTCACCAGGGCCTGTGCGTTGATCTGGCGCCAGTCGCCGAACCGCGGCTGGTCGGTCGCCGACACGTTTTGAATGAAACTCCTCGGGTCAAGGGGCCGGAACAGGCCCGAACGGTCGAGGTCGGCCGAGACGACGCCGGTGATGTCGCGCCCGGCTTGGCTCTCGTCGCCGCTGCCGCCGGAAAAAGCCGGGATCGCGATCGGCATCGGCGTGACCTTGCCGCTGGTGATGTCGATCCGCAGTTCGGCGCGCGCCGGCCCGCCCGCGCCCAGCGCGATCGCGAGCAGCAGGAAAATGGCGCCTGAAAAACGGGGACAGCTGCTTCTCATAAGACATCCTTTGGACTGAAATCGACGACCAGGTCCTTCCAGACCGAATATTTGTCGGGCGGCAGGCGCAGTGGGCGGCATTGCGGGTTGAAGAAGGCGCGCCGGGCGCTCTCCGCCGCAGCGCGGTAAAAGGGGTCGCTCGCCAGCCGCCCCTGATCGACGATCGTCGCCTTCTGCACGGTCCCGTCCGGGTTGACCGCGACCCGGATCTCGACGACGAGGTCCTTGGCGTCGCGGGCGCCGGCCGGCACGTTCCAGCAGCGCGAGATCTGCTCGCGCACCATGTCGACCTCGCTCGCCGACATTTGGCTGCCGAGCGGAGCTCGCGGCTGCGACGAGGCCGCTGCGGCCGAGGCGACCTGCCGCCGCTGCGGCGGTGCGTCGGGCGACGGCGCGTTCGGCTGCGCCGCCAGGTTCTTTAAGAGGCTGGCGAATTGGCTGGGGTCGTATTTCTTCTGCTCGACCTTGGCCTCGCTCTTTGGAGTTTGCTGGGGCGGCTGCGGCTTTTCCCTGGGCTTCAGCGCCTGCACCTTTTCCGGCGGTTTCGGCGGTTCGGGCTTGGGCTCGGGCGGCTTTGGCGGCGGGGGCGGCGCTGCCGCCTCCGGTTTGGCCTCCGCCGGCGGCGGTTCGGGCTGCGGCGGTGGTGCCGCGGCCGAGGGTGGCGGCGGCGCCGGCTGCGGCGGCTCGGGCCTGGGCTCGGGCTTCGCCACCGGCGTCTCGGCGGGCGGCTCCGGCTTGGCGTCCGGCCGCGGGTTCGGGTTGGGGTGGGTCGCCCGCGTCTCCGGTGCGACATTCACCAGTTGGACCGCGATCGGCATCTCCTCGACCGGCGGCGGATGAAACAAGGTCGGCAGCCCAAGGATCAGCACCGCGACGAGGACGAGATGGAACGCCGCCGACAGCGCGAGGCCGGGCCGGCCGACGCCATCGGGCGTCTCCTCGAGGACCGGGGGCTCGGGCGCCAGCCCGGGTTCTGCGGCGGCGAGGCTCATCGCAGTGCTGCCGAAGGGCGCCCTCAGCGCTTGGCCGCCCGCGCCGGCCGGTCTGGCGCGGAACCGGCCGCCGCCTTGGCCGGAACCCCTTTTGGCGATTCGGCGATCAGCGACACCTTGTGAAAGCCGGCGGCGCTGACCAGGCTCATGACCTCGAGCACCCGGCCGTAATCGATCGATTTGTCGCCCCGGACATAAATCAGCGCGTCCGGATTGGCCCCGGTGATCGCCTCCAGGCGCGGCACCAGCGAATCGGTCGCCACCTCGGTTTCCTGGATGAAGATCTTGCCCTCGTTGTTGATGGTGACGACGAGCGGCTCCTTCGGCTCGGTGATCGGCGGCGCCTGGGTTTGCGGCAGGTCGACCGGCACGCCGACCGTCAACAGCGGTGCCGCCACCATGAAGACGATCAGCAGCACCAGCATCACATCGACCAGCGGCGTCACATTGATTTCCGACATCGGCCGGTAACGGCCGGGAAGATGGCGGCCGTTGCCGCCGAGGCCCGCTGCCGCCATGGCTTAGGGCCTCTCGTCGAGCTGGCGCGACAGGATCGCGCTGAATTCCGAGGCAAAGGCTTCGAGCCGCCCGGCATAGCGCCCGAAATCGGTCGCGAGCTTGTTATAGGCGACGACCGCGGGGATCGCGGCGACGAGCCCGAGTGCGGTCGCGAAGAGCGCTTCGGCGATGCCGGGTGCCACCACTGCGAGGCTCGTGTTCTTCGAGGCGGCGATCGACTGAAAGCTGTCCATGATGCCCCAGACCGTGCCGAACAGGCCGACGAAGGGTGCCGTCGAGCCGACCGTCGCAAGAAACGCCATGAAGCGCTCGACCCGGTCCATCTCGCGCCCGACCGTCACATTCATGACCCGCTCGATGCGCTGCTGAAGGCTCGCCCGCATCACCGCGGTGCCGAGCAGGCCCTTGGCGGCGCTGCGCCGCCATTCCCGCATCGCCGCCGAGAACACCGCGGTCATCGGATCGGGCGGGCGCTGTCCGACGCGCTCGTAGAGGTCGTCGAGCGAGCCGCCCGACCAGAAGCTCTCCTCGAAGCTCGCCGCCGCATGGCGCAAACGGCGCAGCCGGATCGCCTTGTCGAAGATGACCGCCCACGACCAGAACGAAGCCAGCAGCAGGATCAGCATCACGGTTTTGACGATCCCGTCGGATTGGAGGAACAGACCGATGATCGAAAGATCATGCGAGACCGTGCCGGCGAGCGGCAGGGTGTCCACGGCGGCAGGCGGCATGCTTGGCGACCCTTTATGGCGTCTTTTGGATGATCGTGAGCTTCACGGCGCGTCCTCGGCGCCGAGCGGCAGCTGCGCCAGCAGGTCGAGCTGGGCCGGCAGGCTCGCCGGCATCGCCAGGTCGAGATGGCGAAAGGCGGTCCGGGTCAGCATCCGGCCGCGCGGCGTGCGCTGCACAAAGCCTTCCTGGATCAGGAACGGTTCGATGACCTCCTCGATCACGTCGCGCTCGTCGCCGAGTGCCGCCGCCATCGTCTCGACCCCGACCGGGCCGCCGCCGTAATGCTCGGCGATGCAGCGCAGATAGCGCCGGTCGATGCCGTCGAGCCCGCGCCCGTCGACATCGAGCCGCAGCAGCGCCGCATCGGCGGCCGCCGCGTCGACCCGTGCCACGCCCTCGACCGCGGCAAAGTCGCGGACCCGGCGCAACAGCCGCACCGCCACCCGCGGCGTGCCGCGCGCGCGCCGGGCGATCTCTGCCGCGCCGTCGGGAAGCAGCTCGAAGACCAGCACGCGGGCGCCGCGGGTGACGATCGTCTCGAGCTCGGCCGGCTCGTAGAATTCGAGGCGCAGCGGGATGCCGAAGCGCTCGCGCAGCGGCCGGGTGATCAGCCCCGACCGGGTCGTCGCCCCGACCAGGGTGAACGGCGCCAGATCGATCCGGATCGACCGCGCCGCCGGCCCCTCGCCGATGATCAGGTCGAGCTGGAAATCCTCCATCGCCGGATAGAGAATCTCCTCAACCGAGGGGGCGAGGCGGTGGATCTCGTCGATGAACAGGACGTCGCGAGGCTGCAAATTGGTCAGCAATGCGGCGAGGTCACCGGCGCGCTGGATCACCGGCCCCGAGGTGGCGCGGAAGCCGACCCCCATCTCGCGCGCGACGATCTGTGCGAGCGTCGTCTTGCCGAGGCCCGGCGGCCCCGAGAACAGCACATGGTCGAGGGCGTCGCCACGCTGCCGCGCCGCCTCGATGAAGACGCGAAGATTGTCGCGCAGCCGGCGCTGGCCGACAAACTCGCCGAGCGTCAGCGGGCGCAGCGAAGCCTCGGCCGCGTCCGGCTCGGTTCGCGTTGGGTCGACGATTCGCGCCGCCGCCTCGCTCACCGGCCAAGCTCCTGCAGGCCGGTCTTGATCAGCGCGTCGAGGGCGGCACCCTCGCCGAGCCGCCGGGCCGCCGCCGCGATCGCGCTATAGGCCTCGGAGCGCGGGATGCTGAGCCCTTCGAGCGCCAGCACCGCGTCGGCGACGACCCCGCCCGCCGCAGCCGGCACCGAGGCGGCGGGCGGTGCGGGCGCCATGGCGAGGCCGCCGACCTTCTCCTTGAGCTCGTTGGCGATGCGGGCGGCGAGCCGCGGGCCGACCCCCTCGGCCCGCGCCAGCATGGCCCGGTCCTGGGCGATGATGGCAAGGCTCAGCGCCTCCGGCGACACTGCCGACAGGATCGCCAGCGCGAGGCGCGCCCCCACCCCCTGCACCGTCGTCAGCAGCCGGAACCAGTCGCGCTCGGCGGCGTCGATAAAGCCGTAGAGGTGGATGTGATCCTCGCGCACATGGGTTTCGATCAAGAGCCGCGCCGGCGCGCCCGCGGGCGGCAGCCGCCCGATCGTGCGGGTCGAGCAGAAGGCGAGATAGCCGACACCGCCCACGTCGATGACGGCCGCCTCGCCGTCGACCTGATCGACTACGCCCGAGAGCCTGGCGATCATCCCGGCACCTTCCACAGCCGCCGGGTTTCGGCGTGGTGGGCATGGCAGATCGCCACCGCCAGCGCGTCGGCCGCGTCGGCGGCGCCGATTTCGCAGCCGGGCAGGATGTGGCGGACCATCATCTGCACCTGCGCCTTCTCGGCATGCCCGGCGCCGACCACCGCCTTCTTGATCAGATTGGCCGAATATTCGGCCACCGGGAGCCCGCGCTCGGCCGGCGCCAGCAGCACCACCCCGCGGGCGACGCCGAGCTTCAGGGTCGAGGCCGGGTTGCGGTTGACGAAAGTCTCCTCGACCGCCGCCTCGTCCGGGCGAAACTCCTCGAGCACCGCGGTGATCTGGCGGAACAGCGAAACCAGCCGCATCGCCAGCGGCTGATCGGTCGCGGCATGGACGACCCCGTCGCCGACATGGCTCAGGCGGTTGCCGGCCACGTCGATCACCCCCCAGCCGGTGTGCCGCAGCCCGGGATCGAGCCCCAGAACCCTCATCCGGCTTAAGCGCCGAGCCGCGCCATCACGTCCTCGCCGACCTCGAAATTGGCGTAGACATTCTGGACGTCGTCGCTGTCCTCGAGCGTTTCGAGGAGCTTGAAGAGGGTCGCCGCCGTCTCCTCGTCGATCGCCGAGGTGGTCTTGGGGCGCCACGCCAGCCGGGCCGAGGCGGCGGGGCCAAACCGTGCTTCGAGCCGGTCGCGCACTTCGTTGAAATCCATCGGCGCGCAGGTGACCAGGTGCTGCTCGGCGTCGCTTTCGAGGTTGTCGGCGCCGGCCTCGATCGCGGCTTCGAGCATGTCGTCGCCGCTCGGCAACCGCCGCCGGATAGGCGATCTCGCCCGCCCGGTCGAACATGAAGCTGACGCTGTTCGTTTCGCCGAGCGCCCCGCTCGACTTGGTGAAGGCGGCGCGCACTTCGCTCGCGGTACGGTTGCGGTTGTCGGTCAGCGCCTCGACGATGACCGCGACCCCGCCCGGCCCGTAGCCTTCGTAGCGCACTTCCTCGTAGGCCTCGTCCCCTTCGCCGCCGGAGCCGCGCCGGATCGCGCGCTCGACCGTGTCCTTGGGCATGTTGGCCTGGCGGGCGGCGAGCACGGCCGCGCGCAGCCGCGGGTTCGCCGCCGGGTCGGGCAGGCCGGTACGGGCGGCGGTGGTCAGTTCCCGGATCAGCTTGGTGAACACCTTGGCGCGCTTTTTGTCCTGCGCGCCCTTCCGGTACATGATGTTTTTGAATTGCGAATGGCCAGCCATCGATTTCCGCGCGGCTCCCCGTCGGGTTCGGCGTCAATTCGGCTCGCGGGGTAGCACGGGCCGGGCTAACAATCCAATATGGCAGCATTGGGGCGCCCCGGAATGCCGCCGGCGGCGCCTTTCCCGTTGGGAATTCGGCGCAAAAAGGCCGGCGGTTAGCCCGCTGTCGGGTCCGGGCGCCGCGGCAGATGCGGGACAAGGCGGCCGCCGATTCGGACCGGCTCGACCGCGCGCGCGAGCCCGCTCGCTTCGTCGGTCTCGACAAAGACGCCGCACAGGGTCGCCTCGCCCTCGGCGGGCTGCGGCTTCTCGCCCGGCACCTTGGTCACAAAGCGGCGCATCGAGGGCGCCTTCTGCATGCCGATCACCGAATCGTAGTCGCCGCACATCCCGGTGTCGGTCATGTAGGCGGTGCCGCCGGGAAAGATCTGCGCGTCGGCGGTCGGGACGTGGGTGTGGGTGCCCAGCACCGCCGAGACCCTGCCATCGGCGTAGTGGCCGAGCGCCATCTTCTCGCTCGACGCCTCGGCGTGAAAATCGACGATGATCGCCGCGATCCCGCCGCCGAGCGGATGCAGGGCCAGGATCGCGTCGAGCCCGGCGAAGGGGTCGTCGAGCGCGTCCATGAAAAGCCGGCCCATCAAATTGACGACCAGCGCCTGGCGCCCGCCGGCCAGCGGATGCAGCCGCCAGCCGGCGCCGGGGGCACCCTTGGGAAAGTTCGCCGGGCGCAACAGGCGCGGGTCGCGGTCGATATAGGGGATGACCTCGCGCTGGTCCCAGACGTGGTTGCCGGTGGTCAGAACGTCGGCGCCGCAATCGTAGAGCTCGCCGGCGAGCCGCTCGGTGATGCCATAGCCGCGGGCGGCGTTCTCCGCATTGACCACGACAAGGTCGAGCGCGAGCTCGCGCCGCAGCGCCGGCAGATGTATCTTCACCGCGTCGCGGCCCGGCCGGCCGACGACGTCTCCGCACAACAGGATGTTCACGTTTCAGTCACGCAATTCTTGCCGGCATCGTGGATGCGGGGTGGAGCCGCCTCGGCCGTTGGCATGCAATCCCTCCGTGGCCCGCCGTAGCAGGTGGGCGCCATGTACCGAAGCCACGACTCCGGCAGGGACAGCACCCAAGAGGTAGGAATCGGCCCCGGGGCAACATGCGGCCTGACGCGCCGCGCAGCCCCACCCCGCAGCAACAAAGCTAGGGCGTCTCCAGCCGCGCCGCAATAGCTTCGATCCGCTGCGCGATCTCGTGGACGCCGCCGGCCGCGGCGTCGGCGGCGCCGGCGGCCTCGCCCTCGGCGGCCCGCGCCTCGCTGCGCTCCTGCGCCAACGCCTCGTTGGCGTCGGACAATTCGTCGGCGATGACGAGTGCCGCGAGCAGCAGCAGCCGCGCCTCGCCCACCTGGCCCAGGCTCCGGACGAACTCGGCGACGCGGGAGTCGACATATTGGGCGAGGCGGCGGATGCGCGGCTCCTGCCCGTCGTCGCAGGCGATCTTGAACGGGCGGCCATTGACCGTCACCGCGACCTGGCTCATCTCAGCCCTCCTCTCCGAGCGCCCGGCCGAGCTTGGCGAGCGCGCCGTCGACGCGGGCAGAGATCGTGCCCGCGATCTCGCGCAACCGCAAGCTCTCGGCCTCAGCCGCCGCGGCGCGGCGTATCCGCTCGGCCTCGCCGCCGCTGGCGCACGCCGCCTCGAGCCGCGCCACCGCCCGCTCCAGCCGCGCCAGCGCCTCCTCCAGCCGGCTCATCTCCAGGGGCGGCGATCAGCGCACCCGCTCGTATTTCTGCAAGGAGCGGATGTAAGCCGGCCGCGGTGTGTCTGGATAGAATTGCGGCCATTGCGTCCACGACACCTCGCCGACATAGAGGTCGCCGCGCGAATCGACGCTCAGCCCGTGCGGCCCGAGAAACGCGGTCGGCGCCGTGCCGGCATGCTGCTCGCCAAAGCGCGACAACAGCTTGCCCTGGTTGTCGACGATGCTGACCCGTGGCCCGAGGTTCGGGCTGTTGCGGTTGACCGGCTGCACCGGCCCCAGCTCGCCGATATAGGCGACCGGATGGCGGGTGTAGTCCATGTAGAGCCCGCAGGGCCGGTGCAGATTGTTCCACTGCGTCTCGTACTTGCCGTTGCCGTCGAAGACCTGAATGCGATGGTTCTCGCGGTCGGCGACATAGACCCAGCCGTCGGCGTCGGTGCAGATGTTGTGCACGATGTTGAACTGGCCGGGGTCGGTGCCCGGCTCGCCCCACGACATCAACAGCTTGCCGTCCGGGGTGTATTTGTGGACGCGGGCGTTGCCGTAGCCGTCCGAGACATAGATCTCGCCCTTCGGCGACAAGGCGGTGTGGGTGCAGCGGTGGAACGGCTCGCCGCTCATATAGGGCTTGGGCTCGCCGGGGACGCCGAGCTCCAAGAGCACCTTGCCGTCGAGCGAGCATTTGCGCATGAAATGGCCGCCGTCGTCGGTCAGGTAGATCGAATCGTCCGGGCCCATATGGACGCCGTGCGCGCGCGGATACTGGCCTTCGCCCCAGGATCGCAGGAACTTGCCGCTACGGTCGAAGACCATGACCGGGTGCTCGCCCCGATTGAAGACATAGACATTGTCCCTGGCGTCGACGCCCACCGCGCCGACCTCCTTGAACGACCAGCCATCGGGCAATTTCGCCCAGTCCTCGATGATCCGGTATTTGTAGTCGCCGTCGCCGACGATGATCGCCATTCATTTTCTCCTTTGATTGATCGTCGCCCCCGCGAAAGCGGGGCCCAGGGGCGATCGTTCAGGCCCTTGCAGCCCTGGGTTCCCGCTTTCGCGGGAATGACGGCCGTGAACTCAATGCACCCGTTCGTATTTCTGCAAGGCCCGCAGCCCCGGCGGATGCGGCTCGCCCGGAAATAGCCCCGGCCACAAGGTCCAGCATACCTCGCCGACGTAGAGATCGCCGCGCGAATCGACCGCCAGGCCGTGCGGCCCGATAAACGCGGTCGGCGCGGTTCCGGCAAACGGATCGCCGATCCGCGACAACAGCTTGCCCTGATTATCGACGATGCTGACCCGCGGCCCGAGATTGGCATTGAGGCGGTTGACCGAAAGCTCGCCGATATAACAGACCGGGTTATGGCTGTACGGCATGTAGAGCCCGCACGGCCGGTGCAGATTGTTCCACTGCGTCTCGTACTTGCCGTTGCCGTCGAACACCTGGACCCGGTGGTTCTCGCGGTCCGCGACATAGACCCAGCCGTCGGCATCGGCGCAGATGTTGTGGACGAGGTTGAACTGGCCGGCATCGCTGCCGGGCTCGCCCCACGACATCAAGAGCTTGCCGTCCGGCGAATATTTGTGGACCCGGGCGTTGCCATAGCCGTCCGAGACGTAGATCTCGCCCTTCGGCGATAGCGCCGTGTGGGTGCAGCGGTTGAACGGTTCGCCGCTCAGATAGGGCGCGGGCGTGCCGGGCACCCCGAGCTCCAGCAGGACCTTGCCGTCGAGCGAGCATTTGCGCACGAAATGGCCGCCGTCGTCGGTCAGGTAGATCGAATCGTCCGGCCCCATATGAACGCCGTGTGCGCGCGGGTACTGGCCCTCGCCCCACGACCGCAGGAAATTGCCCTCGCGGTCGAAAATCATCATCGGATGCTCGCCGCGGCCAAAGGCGTAGACATTGTCGTTCCTGTCGACCCCGACCGCCGCCACCTCCTTGAACGACCAGCCGTCGGGCAGTTTCGCCCAGTTTTCCTTGATCTCGTATTTGTAGTCGCCTGACCCAACGATGATCGCCATGCCAGCCTCTCCCCGATGCGCCGAGGCGCAGCCTAGCGAACGCACCCTCCCGAAACAATCCTCGTGGGTTTTCTTGAAACCAGATCCTGGTGTGCTGTAGCCCAAGGAGTCAGCCATGCCCGCCAATTCCGTCGTCCGTGCGCGCATCGACGAGCGCATCAAGAACGAGGCCGCTGCCGTGCTGAGTGCGATGGGTCTGACCGTGTCCGACGCCTTCCGCCTGATGATGGTCAAGATCGCCAAGGAGAAGGCGCTGCCGTTCGACCCGCTGGTGCCCAATAACGAGACGATCGAGGCGATGAAGGCGGCACGGCGCGGCGAGCTGACGACCGCCGGACCGCCGAGGAAACTGCTCGCGAGCCTCAATGCGGACTGTTAGGCACACCCGCCCGCTTCAAGCGCGACCACAAGCGAGAGAAATCCGGACGGTACAGAATGCGTCTCGACGCCGAGCTGCTGGCGCGCGACATTGGAGGTGGAATGCACGCGCTTCCGCCTCATGCGCGCTGTTGAATTGCATGCGTTTCGATCCGCTCTTGCCGTCCGCGTAGCGCGACGCTCTCGCCATCGCCGACCCGCAGGTCGGCCGGGACCGTCACCTGACGCAGCAGGTCTCCGGAAACGACCAGGCGCTGATCGATCGCCTTGCAGTATTCGCACAGCCTGGCCGCGACATTCATCGTGTCGCCGAAATAGGCGAGCTGGCGTTTGGCGTCGCCGCATTCGCTGACGATCACCGCACCGACATGCAGACCGGCGCGGAAGTGCGGAACAAATTCGAACTCACGGCGATAATCGGCCGCGAGACGAGCCATCGTGCGCTCGATCGCGAAAAAGCACGCGAGGCACCGCGCATTGCGGGCCGGGTCAGGGGTGACCGGCCAGGTGACGATCACCTCGTCGCCGACATAGGCATGCACCGCGCCGCCATGGTCGCTGATCGGTTCGTCGATATCGAAAAAGAACCGGGTGATCAGGTCATGCACCCGCAGCTCGCCCATTTTTTCTGCGAGCCGCGTCGACCCGGCGATATCGAGGAACATTACGATCCGCTGCTCGCGGACCGGACGATGGTAGGTTCCCAACACGACGCTGGTCAGCACCGGGCCGCCGATCAGCCGGCCGGTCTCGGTTACCGCGCCGATGATGAGCGATATGGCGAACCCGAGCGCCACGATCCGCGGCAAGGTCGTGGCGAACCAATCCGCGGTGAACCAGTGCAAACCAAGCGGCTCGGCGTAAAGCAGGAGCTGCAAGGAGACGCCGGCGATTACCAGTGCGGCGGTCATCGCCAGCGACCGGACGAGGACTTCGCCTGATACCGGCAATCGCCTGAGCGCTGCGCCGAGGGAGGACCGGGCGTTCGACGCAAACCCCATCTGCACGGTCCACGCGGCCAGCGCGATGCCGACCCCGTGCAGCCCGCTGCGAAGATAGTTCGCCAGATCCCGCTCGGCGGCGGGGTCGATCAGCAGGCGGTAGGCGATTCCGACGACAAACCCGCTGATCAAAAACGCGGCCAGAAGACCCGGACGTCGTGCCGCGTATCGCACGAAAATCGAACCGAACTCGACCCGTATTCGCGCGTGCCTGCGGCCGGACCCGAGATGGCGCCGTCCTGATGATGCGAGGTCATCGCCGGTTCTCCTTACGGCAAGCGTAGAACCGAACAGCGCCGCGCATTGCGCGGCTTCAACTCCCGTGCCCCCGTAAATACGGTCAGGTCGACACCGTTTATGCACCCCGCCAGCCTTTGGAGATACAGTCCCTATGCGTACGTCGCTAAGCAGGGGCGCGTCGCAACGGGGTTCGCAGAATAGCCGTAATCGGATGGCAACCTCATCGCGATTACCGATGGGGCTCCTCGAATGGCCTTCTTGCACGCGCTCTCTGGATGCAGCTCGACCTTTGCCGGCAGACGGCGGGGTTCTGCGGGTGGCGCGGTGCGAGCCTGCCTCGTCAACCAAAGCGTGAGCACTGCCTGATGATTTCCCTGTATTAACAGGAATAACAGGAGTGAGCTGCCCAACCGAAGGTCGAAGACGAGCATGCCTCGGTCCGATGGGGTCGACTCCCCTTGTCCCGATCGGGCCAGCCGCTATTCTGAACATATGAACGACATCGCCCCTCCCCTCCCCGCCCCCCGTGACCCTCACCTGCGCCATATGGCCGACGCGCTGCGAGCGCTAGCGATGGACGCGGTCGAGAAGGCCAAGTCCGGCCATCCGGGCATGCCGATGGGCATGGCCGACATCGCGACGGTGCTGTTCACAAAATTTCTGCGCTTTGATTCGGCCGCACCCGATTGGCCCGACCGCGACCGCTTTCTGTTGTCGAACGGGCACGGCTCGATGCTGCTCTACGGCCTCCTTCACCTCCTCGGCTATGCCGACATGACGATGGCCGAGATCGAGCGTTTCCGGCAGCTCGGCAGCCGCACCGCCGGTCATCCGGAGCGCGGCCATGCGGCCGGTATCGAGGTGACGACCGGGCCGCTCGGCCAGGGGCTGGCCAATTCGGTCGGCATGGCAATCGCCGAGCGGATGCTGGCGGCCGAGTTTGGCGGCGCGGTCGTCGACCACCACACCTATGTCTTTTGCGGCGACGGCTGCCTGATGGAGGGGATCAGCCACGAGGCGATGTCGCTGGCCGGCCATCTGCGCCTCTCGAAGCTCATTGTCCTCTACGACGACAATTCGATCTCGATCGACGGGCCGACGGCCCTTGCCGTCTCGGACGACCAGCTCGGGCGCTTTCGCGCCCATGGCTGGGCCGCTGAGCGCATCGACGGCCACGACACCGATGCGATCGCCGCTGCCATCGAACGGGCGCACAAGAGCGACCGGCCGAACCTGATCGCTTGCCGCACGGTGATCGCCTTTGGTGCGCCGACCAAGGCCGGCACCGCGGCGGCCCACGGCGCAGCCTTGGGCGCTGAAGAAATTGCCGGCGCGCGCGAGCGGCTCGGCTGGAATTACCCGCCCTTTGTCGTCCCCGAAGACGTCGCCGCGGCGTGGCGTGATGCCGGCAAGCGCGGCGAATCGTTGCGCCAGGCCTGGGAGTCGCGCCTGCAATCGTTGCCGGCCGAGCGCCGCCGCGAATTCCTTCGCCGGCAGAAGCGCGAACTTCCCGCCGGCTTCGACGCCGCGATTGCGAAGCTATGCGCCGATTTCCGCGCCGCCGACGCCAAGCTGGCGACGCGGCAGGCCTCAGGCGCGACGCTCGACGCGCTGACCGCCGTGGTTCCGGAACTGGTCGGCGGCTCGGCCGACCTCACGCCCTCGAACAACACCAAGGCCAAGGGCCAGAAAGAGGTCAGACCCGGCGATTTCACCGGCCGCTATGTCCATTACGGGGTGCGCGAGCACGGCATGGCGGCGGCGATGAACGGCATCGCCGCGCATGGCGGGCTGATCCCCTATGGCGGCACCTTTCTGTGCTTTACCGATTACTGTCGTCCGTCGATCCGGCTGTCGGCGTTCTCGGACCTCGGCGTCGTCTATGTGATGACCCACGATTCGATCGGGCTCGGCGAGGACGGCCCGACCCATCAGCCGGTCGAGCATCTGGCGGCGCTGCAGGGCGATCCCGCGGCTCCTGGTGTTTCGCCCGGCCGACGCGATCGAGACTGCCGAATGCTGGGCGCTGGCTTTGCATCGCCGCGACACCCCTTCGGTCCTCGCCCTGACCCGGCAGGGATTGCCGCTGCTGCGGCGCGAGGCGTCGGCCGAGAACCGTTCGGCGCGCGGCGCCTATGTGCTGGCCGAGGCGGACGGCGGGCGCCAGGTCACCCTCCTCGCCACCGGTTCCGAAGTGTCGCTGGCGATCGAAGCGCGCGCCGCGCTGGCAAAGGACGGCGTCCGCGCCGCGGTCGTCTCGATGCCGTGCTGGCGGCTCTTCGAACGGGAGCCGCGGGAATACCAGGACGCGGTCCTCGGCTCCGTACCCCGGGTCGCGGTCGAGGCCGCCGTTGAATTCGGCTGGGAACGCTGGATTGGCCGGCACGGGGCTTTTGTCGGGATGGAGGATTTCGGCGCTTCCGCCCCCGGGGAGCAGCTCTACCCGCATTTCGGCATTACGCCGGAAAAGGTCGCCGAAGCGGCCCGTGCCTTGCTCTGAACATTCCGGCTCGGGGGAGGGAACGATGAACGGGCGCTTGCGTGACAAAGTCGCGCTCGTGGTCGGAGCCGGGTCTATCGGGCCGGGCTGGGGCAACGGCAAGGCGGCGGCGGTGCTGTTCGCGCGCGAAGGGGCAAAGGTGCTTTGCGCCGATATCAGTGAAGATGCGGCCAATGAAACCGCCGCGATAATTCGCCGGGAAAACGGATTAGCGACCGCAATTTGCGCCGACGTGACCAGCCACGAAGACATCGCTCGCATGGTCGATGCTTGCATCGATGTCTACGGCCGCCTCGACGTCGTGGATTACAACGTCGGTCTCGCGGTCGTTGGCGGCGTCGTGGACCTTCCCGAAGAAGAATGGGACCGGCTATTCGCGGTGAACCTCAAGGGCTGTTATCTCACAATGAAGCACGTGATCCCGATCATGGAGCGGCAGGGTGGCGGCTCCATCGTCAACATTTCCTCGATCGCCGGGATCCGCTACACCGGCGTGCCCTACTCCACCTATTACGCGACAAAAGCCGCAATGATCCACCTGACGCGCACCACTGCGGCGCAGTACGCCGCCAAGCATATTCGCGCGAATACCGTTCTGCCCGGCTTGATGAAGACGCCGATGGTCGAAAAATCGGCCGGGCTCGCCGCCGAATACGGCGGGGGCGACATCGCGGAAATGTGGAAGGCGCGCGAAGCGCAATGCCCGATGGGCCATATGGGCGACGCCTGGGACGTCGCTTATGCCTGCCTCTATCTCGCGTCCGACGAGGCGAAATACGTGACTGGCATCGAACTCGTCGTCGATGGCGGGATCACCCTCAAATACGCCTGAGGGGTGTGCTATCCGCCGCCGGCGATGTTCGCCTCAATGCTTGCGGCAGGACGACGCTCGATCCTAAGCTGAAGCGACGGTTACGTGGGAGGATAGGCGATGGCAATTCGGGTGGCGATCAACGGGTCCGCCCGCACTCGCCTCTCCGGCGCGACGAGGCGTTGACCAAATCCCGCCCAATCTTGCACGGTTCGGTACGGTTCGATGATGATAAAAACCGCAGCGGTCCACAGGGACAAGGAGATTTTGGGAGGAACGCCGGTGTTCGTCGGGACGCGGGTGCCGTTGCGCAATCTGATCGACTACCTCGAACGGGGGTATAGCCTCGACGAATTCCTCGACGCTTTTCCGTCGGTTTCGCGCGAGCAAGCCGTGGCCGCATTGGAAGCTGCCCATGCCGCGCTTTCTGCTGATGCGCATTCTGCTGGATGAGCAGCTCCCTCGCCAGTTGGCCCGGGAAATTCCGGACCACGAGGTTCGGACGGTTCAACAACAGGGTTGGGCGGGATTGGGCAATGGCGAACTGCTGCGCCGCGCCGCCGCGGCGAGGTTCGAGATCTTTGTCACCGCCGATCAAAATCTGCAGTTCCAGCAAAACCTGCGCGGATCGCCGCTCGGCGTCATCGTTCTGGCCGCCCGGAGCAATGCGCTCGAGGATTTGGCCCCGCTGATGCCCGCTTTGCTTGAGGTCGTCACAAGGGTGCAGCCGGGCGACGTGGAGCGGGTCGCCGAATGACAAAGCCGGGCGTGCTCGAGGTGCGGTCGACCTGGCAATCGGGGAACCGTCCGCCCAGCCGCTTCCCGCACCGGCCAAATCTGTTCTAAGCTGAAGCGACGGTTACGCGGGAGGATAGGCGATGGCGGTACGGGTGGCGATCAACGGGTTTGGGCGGATCGGGCGGCTGGTCATGCGCGCGGCTCTGGAGCACCCGGAAAAGCAGCTTGAAGTGGTCGGCATCAACGATCTCGGGCCGGTTGCAACCAACGCGCATCTCTTGAAATACGACAGCGTCCACGGCCGCTTCCCGGGCGAAGTCACCTGCGGCGACAACTGGATCGACGCCGGCCAGGGCAAGATCCAGGTGACCGCCGAGCGCGACCCGGCGAAATTGCCGTGGCGCGAATTGGCCGTCGATGTCGCGCTCGAATGCACCGGCATCTTCACCAAGCGCGAGACCGCCGCGAAGCACCTCGAAGCCGGCGCCAAGAAGGTCATTGTCTCCGCCCCGGCCGACGGCGCCGACTTCACGGTTGTCATGGGCGTCAACCATGAAGGGCTGAAGCCCGAGCATACGGTCATCTCGAACGGCTCGTGCACGACCAATTGCCTCGCACCGGTCGCCTATGTGCTGCATCAGGGCCTCGGCATCGAGCGCGGCTTTATGACGACGATCCACGCCTATACCGGCGACCAGAGCCTGCAGGACACATTGCACAGCGACCTGCGGCGGGCGCGCGCCGCCAATCTGTCGATGATCCCGACCTCGACCGGCGCCGCACGGGCGATCGGACTCGTGCTGCCGGCGCTCAAGGGCAAGCTCGACGGCACCGCTATCCGGGTGCCGACCGCGAATGTGTCGCTGATCGACCTGACCTTCGATGCTGCGCGCGACACCGAGGCCGGCGAGATCAACGCGCTGATGGAGGAGGCGGCGAAGTCGAACCGCTTGAAGGGCATTCTGGGCATCAACAAGGCGCCGACGGTGTCGTGCGACTTCAACCACGACCCGCACAGCTCGACCTTCGACGTGACCCAGACCCAGGTCCTCGACAAGCGCTTCGTACGCGTCCTCTCGTGGTACGACAACGAATGGGGCTTCTCGAACCGCATGGTGGAAGTCGCCGCCCATTTCGGCCAGATGAATTAGCGCACGCCCGATCAGGTTGGCGCGGCCCCCGCACCCCGGGCCGCACCGCCGCGCCGCTTTCGTCGAGAGGGCTGGCGTCAGGCTTCTCTCCCCCGCTAATATGCCGGCAGCCTGAGGATTTCCGAGCGAGGGGACCGATGCGGATACACAACCTCTACACCGACGCGAGCGGCCAGTCTCACTTCCGCGACATCGAGGTCGAATGGGTCGAGGAGTCGCGCAGCGGCAAGCTTTCGAAGCGGCTGCCGGCCAACGGCATCATCTTCCGCGAGGTGCCGCCGACCTACGACCTCGACTGGCACCCCGCACCCCGGCGGCAATACATCATCAACCTCGACGCCGGCGTGCAGATTACCGCCAGCGACGGCGAGGCCCGCACCATCGGCGCCGGCGAGGTGGTCCTGGTCGAGGACACCACCGGCAAGGGCCATCTGTCGAAAGCGGTCGACAGCAAGATCCGCAACTGCATCTTCGTACCTGTCGAATAGAGGGAGCGCCATCATGAAATTGTTGTATTTCGACGACTACAAGCTCGGCGTGCTGAAGGGCGACACCGTCGTCGACGTGTCGGCGGTCGTGAAGGACATCCCGCATACCGGGCCGGGTGACCTGATGAACGGGCTGATCGCCCGCTTCGACCAGTATAAGGGCCGGCTCGAGGATGCGGCGGCGAGCGGCAAGGGTGTGCCTTTGTCGTCGGTCAGGGTCCGCCCGCCATTGCCAAAGCCGGATAATATCGACTGCATGGCGGTCAATTACATGGAAGACGGCACCCGCAGTGCGCCGGCGCCGATCAACGCCTTCCAAAAGACCGCGAACGCCATCTGCGGACCGGGCGACACGATGGTGTTGCCCGATGCGCCGGGGACGATCTTCGAGGGCGAGGCCGAATTGGCGCTCGTGATCGGCAAAAGGGCGAGCAACGTCAAAGCCGCCGACGCGATGGACTACATTTTCGGCTATACCTGCTTTATCGACGGCTCGGCGCGCGGACTGCCGGCCCCGGGCTTTTTCGCGATGAAGTCGCGCGACACCTTCGCGCCGATCGGGCCGTGGATCGTGACCAAGGACGAGATCCCGGACCCGCAGAAACTGCAAATTCGGCTGTCGAACAACGGCACTTTGATGCAGAACTTCAACACCAGCGACATGGCGCACAAGATCCCGCGCTGCATCGAATGGCTGAGCTCGATCCACGCTCTCGAGCCCGGCGACATCGTCGCCACCGGCACCAACCACCGCGGTCTCAACCCGTTCATGGACGGCGACAAGATCGAGCTCGAGATCGACGGCGTCGGCAAGCTCGCCTTCAACGTCAAGGACGAGCTGAAACGCAAATGGGAGCGGCGCACTCGGCTGCAGATGCACGAGCAGGCGGCGCAAAAAACCGCCGGCGCCTACCCCGACATCACCCCGCAAACCGCCGGGAAATACGCGTCGGCGCGCTGACAGGAGGCCCTCACCCCGACCCTCTCCCCGCTCGCGGGGAGAGGGAGAAGACCGTGCCGCGGGAAGGTGAAGTACGACGCGCCGCCCCGCCTGACCGGCGGATGAGCCGATAGCAAAGGACGGAAGATCATGACCGACGCCGGTTTCGCGTACAGCCACCTGTTCCGCCCGTCGCTGCCGGCGCCGGCGCCGCGCTGGACCGGGTTTCCGAAATACAATTTCATCGGCGGCCACAACGACCCGCTGCAGATCCCGGCGGCGGAGCTGGCTGAGGCCGCGGACAGCGTGCTGCGGCGCGACGGGGCCAATCTCGCCCTCTACAATTTCGACGGGCCCCAGGGCTATCTCGGGCTCAGGCGCTTTGTCGTCGACAAGGTGGCGCAGCGTCCCGCGATCAGTTGCTCGACGGACGAGGTGCTGATCACCTCCGGCTCGGGGCAGGGCATCGACCTCGTCAACCAGCTGCTGCTCGAAAAGGGCGACACGGTCGTCCTTGAAGAATTCACCTATGGCGGGGCGTTGACCAAATTGAAGCGGCTCGGCGTCAATGTCGTCGGCGCGCCGTTGGACGATGACGGCATCCGGATCGACGCGCTGGCGCAGATGCTCGAGGATCTCGGTCGCCGGGGCGTCGTGCCGAAATACATCTATACGATCCCGACCATCCAGAACCCGACCGGCTCGATCCTGCCGCGCGAGCGGCGGCAGGCGCTTCTCGGCCTCGCCAAAAAGCACGGCGTCCCGATCTTCGAGGACGAGTGCTATGCCGACCTGACCTGGGACGGCGCCGGCCCGCCCTCGCTCTTCGCGCTCGACCCGGCGCAGGTCATCCATATCGGCTCATTCTCGAAGACCCTGGCCCCGTCGCTGCGCCTTGGATATGTCGTCGCGGGCTGGGACGTGATGAGCCGGCTCGTCGCCTGCAAGCGCGAGGCCGACAGCGGCACCGGCGCGCTCGACCAGATGGTCGTCGCCGAATATTTCTCGAAGAGCTTCGGCGGCCATGTCGACGGGCTGAGCCAGGTCCTGCACGACAAGCTCGACACGATGGTCGAGGCGGTCGAGCGCGAGTTCGGCACCGCGGTCGAGCGGATGTGGAAGCCAAAGGGCGGCATCTTTTTGTGGCTCAAGCTCCCCGACCGGGTCGATGTGACGAAGCTCGTCGGCCCCGCCGCCAAGGAGGGCCTCGTCTTCAACCCCGGCCCCGAATGGTCGTGCAACCCGGCCGAAACAAAATCACATCTGCGGCTCTGCTTTGCGCTCCCCTCCAAGGACGACATCCGCGCCGGCGTCGCCACCTTTGCGCGGGTCTGCTACGAAGAAACCGGCATCCCCGAGCAGAGCGCCAACATCCGCCGCACCACCGCCGCGGACTGACGCGCGCGCGGCCATCTCCGTTCCGCGCGCCGGAGCGGACATCGCCGACTTGCGCCATACCGAATTCCGCCGGAACGGATTGCCCAGACCAATCCCAGGGAAGGGTCATGTCATGTCGGTCTTTCCTCAACCGCTGCGGCTGTTGGTGTGCATCATTCTGATTGCGACGGCGTTGCTGCCGATCGGCGCCGCCAATGCCGGCGGCTCCGGCGGCACGCGCATCTGCGAGGGGCCGTATACGCTGTGCTCGTCGGCGCTATGTCAGCCCATCGCCGGCGAGCCGAAGCAAGTGAAATGCGCCTGCGAGGGCCCGCTGAACGGCCTCAATATCGGGAATACCAGCTGCGCTGTGCGGACGAGCCGGCCGACCTCGACATTCTCCCTGTGGGATCTCACCGCGACCGGCACCAAGCCGGCTAAAAAGTCGCTGACCTGCTCCGGCGAGAATGCGGGCAAATGGGCATTCTGCCTCGATGCGCACTGTGCCGTGGAGAACGGCGAGGTCTCCTGCAAGTGCACGCTCCAGCAGAAGCCATCGAGCTTTATAGCCTTCGTCGATGAATGTCCCGCGGACGGGGCGGCGCTGCATCGCATCTGCGGGCAGATCTGGTCTTCCGCCACGCCGAAAGAGCTGAAGAGCGGCTATTCGCAGCTGACGCCATTCTACGGCGAGCCGCCGGAGATCGCATTATGTCCCGCGGTCAAGAACTGAGTTGCAAATCAAACCCGATCATCGTCCCGACCCTGGCCATCCCCAGCCTGGGGAGGAGAGATCGTCGGCCCCGGCCGATCTTTTTTGCAGCGCCTACACATTGAACCCGAAGGGGCAGCCGCACAGCGCCTTTATCGGCGGTAAAGCGACCGCCCTTCTCGTCTATGCGGGCGAGCCGGCCGAGATTGTCTCGATGGAGGTGATCGACGCCAGCGGCGAGGTCCGGACCGGGTGAGGTCACCGCGCCTCCACCTGCATCTCCTGGCGGCGGAGGGCGCGGCCCGGGCGCTCGCCGGTGGGCTTGCCTTCCCTCCAGACCGGGCGGCCGTTGACGAAGACGTGGTCGATCCCGGCGGCGGGGGTGGTCGGCACCTCGAAGGTGGCGCGGTCGATGACGGTCTCGGGATCGAAGACGGTCACGTCGGCATAGGCGCCCGGTGCCAGGGAGCCGCGGCCGGTGAGGCCAAAGCGGCGGGCGGGGAGGCCGGTCATCCGGCGCACCGCCTCTTCCAGCCCGAACAGCCCGAGCTCGCGGCAATAATGGCCGAGTACGCGTGGAAACGTGCCCCACAGCCGCGGGTGCGGGTGGGTGTCGTGCGGCAGCCCGTCCGAGCCGATCATCGTATGCTCGAAGCGCAAGACCCGCTGCACATCGGCCTCGTCCATCATCCAATAGATCGCACCCGCCGGCTGCAGCCGGTCGGCCGCCTCCTGTTGGCTGACGCCCCAATCGGCGGCGATCTGGGCGAGCTCGCGCCCGGCCTGCTCCGGGGCGCTCTTCGACCAGGTGACGAGGACCTTTGTCGCCCGTGCGGCCTGGGCCGCGCTCAGCACCGTCGAGGAGGCGATGTAGGGATAGGCGTCGAGCCCGACCTCCTGGCCGCGCGATCGCGGCGGCGATCGCCGGCAGGGTCTCGGCGGTGCGGCCGAAATTTGCTCGGCCGATCGTCTTGTGATGCGAGATCACTACCGGAACCCCGGCCGCGCGCCCGGCGGCGAAGCTCTCGTCGAGGCTGTCGAGAACGGCGTCGGCCTCGTTGCGCATATGCGTCGTGTAGAGCGCCCTGGCCGGCCGCAGCCATGCCGCCAGCGCCTCGATCTCGGCAGCGGGCGCGCTGGCGGCCGGGGCGTACGCGAGACCGCTCGACAGGCCGACCGCACCGGCGTCGAGCGCTTCCCGCAGCCGCTCGCCCATCCGCGCCAGCTCGGTCGAATCGGCCGGCCGGTCGAGCGCCGCCATCGCGCCGACCCGCAAGGTCGAATGGCCGACGAGGCAGGCGGCGTTGAGCGCCGCCGGCGCCCGGTCGAGTGCCGCCAGGTAATCGGCAAAGCGCTCGTAGCGGTAGTCAGCCGGGGCGCCGATCAGGTCGAGCGGCGGTGGCGGTGCGTCGCTCAGCACCAAGGGCGCGAGGCTGATCCCGCAATTCCCGGTGACGACGGTGGTGACGCCCTGGCTCGCCTTCGCCGCCATCTCCGGTGTCGCGAAGAGCGCACGGTCGTCATGCGTGTGCACGTCGATAAAGCCGGGAGCGACGATCCGGCCCGACACGTCGATCTCGCGCGCCCCCGTCGGCCTTGGCGACCTCGCCGACCGCGGCGATGCGGTCGCCGGCGATCGCGACATCGGCCCGCCGCCGCGGGCCGCCGCTGCCGTCGACCACTTCGCCCCCACGCAGGATCCAATCGGTCATCGCCAAACCCTCGCTCACCAGACACTCGGCCGAAAAATCGTGTCTATGCCTTGTTCCCGGAGTGGGAACGGGCTATCTTACCAAGGGTGCAGATCATCGCGCTCAGAACTTTGCGCAGATTCTGGGCCGAGCACCCGCAGGCGGAGACACCGATCCGGGACTGGTACACCATTGTCGCCAAGGCCGGCTGGAGCGGCCCATCGGATGTCAAGGCCCGGTTTGGCGCCAAGGTGGATTTCGTCGCGGACAACCATCTGATCTTCGATCTTGGCGGCAACAAGTATCGGCTGATCATCCACGTCGCCTATCGGTACAAGAGGGTGCTGGTAAAGTTCATCGGCACGCACGCGGAATATGAGAGGGTCGATCCCGCAACCGTGTAGATGCGGCGAATGCGATAGAGATAGAGCCGGGCGGCGAGGCCGCTCGGTACGGGTAAAGGAGGCCAGCCCATCGATGGACATTCATCCGATCCGTACCGAAGCAGACTATGATGCAGCGCTCGCAGAGATCGAGCAGTATTTCGATCGGGAGCCGGAGCCGGGCTCGGCCGAAGCCGACCGTTTCGACGTGCTGGCGGCCCTGATCGCCGCATACGAACGCGTACATTGGCCGATCGAGCCGTTGGACCCGATCGAGGCGATTTTGTACTGCATGGAGCAGCGCGGCTATACCCAGTCAGAGCTCGCGGCATTGCTGCGCTCACGATCGCGCGCCTCCGAGATTCTGAACCGCAGGCGGCCATTGACCCTGGACATGATTTGGAAGCTCCACCGCGAATGGGGCATCCCGGCGGAGAGCCTGGTACGGCCGTATCACACCGAGGGCTCGAATTAGCACCGGAGCCTCGACCATCTTCCTTCAATGGGGCGGCATCGGGATCCAGACCGGAGGTTTGCCGGGAAATTTCAGGCCCTTCGCCACGGTCGCGTCGTCGATGTCGAAGGGTTTCAGATAGACGTAGTAGTTGTCGCGGCGCTCGAATACGTCGTCCTTTGGCATGCTCCGTGGGCTGACCAGCATCGTGTCCGAAAAACGGACATGCATATAGTTCGGCAACAGCTGGGCAAAGTCCTTCAGGCGGGCTTCGAAGGCGTAGCGGTAGACGACTTCATCGTCGATCTGGCGCACGCCGCCATCGTCACCGGCGGTGAGCGGGATCGCCTGCCAGACCTTGCCGACTTGGACATAACCGCGCATGTCGGGCGCCATGACGTAGATCGGGCCGTCGCCGCCGGCATTCTTCAGCGCCACCGCCAATTCGTAGCGCCCCTCGCCGAGGTCGGACACCGAGCGGACCTCGCCTTGCAGGCTGTTGAGGGCCATGTCGGCCAGTTTCGCGAGCCGCGCCCCGCGCGCGTCGACCTGCGCTTCCTGGTATTTCGCCACGCCGAAATCGGCGAGCATGACGAGGAAGAAGACGATTGCGGTGCCGATCAACACGGCCTGCGCGCCGCGCCACAGATTGGCGCCGAGCTGGACCGGCTCGAGCGCCGTCGGGGCCGGACGCGTGTCGACCGCGGCCGGCCCGAAATGGCGCGTCGGAGGCTGCCTTTCGACGCCGACCGCCGCCGGGTCGGCCGGCACGAGCACGCCCTGGCGCATTTCGTAGCTGCGCTGAGCATGCCCGGCCAGTTCGAGATCGTGGGTGACAAGGACGAAGGCAAAGCCTTCGCTTGCTTGCAATTCTTCGAGGAGGCCGATGATGTCGGCCTCGGTGTCCTCGTCGAGATCGCTCGTCGGCTCGTCGGCGAGCAGCAGGCGCGGCGCGTTGACGAGCGCGCGGGCGATCACCACGCGCCGCTGCTCGCCGCCCGACAGGCTCCCCGGATAGGCGGCAGCGCGGTCGCCGAGGCCGACGCGGGCCAAGAGGCCGTGGGCGCGGGCATAGGCTTCCTCGGCCGCCATCGTGCGGCCGAGGAGCGCCGGGACGGCCACATTGTCCGCCGCCGTCAGGTTCGGCAACAGGCTCGGGAATTGAAAGACAAAGCCGATGTGGCGGCTGCGAAAGCCGGCGAGCGCGGTCTCCGGGAGCGACCAGATATCGGCGCCGTCGAACGCGACCCTCCCCCCGGTCGGCCTCGTCAAGGCGCCGAGCATGGCCATGAGGGTGGATTTGCCGGAGCCAGACCGGCCGACGATCGACACGAACTCGCCCGCCCGTAATTCGAGGCTGGCGTCGCGCACGGCGTCGTAGCCCGGGTCGGCGCCGTAGCGCTTGCTCAGGGATTGCGCCGAGAGCGCCACCTCAGCCGGCGTCCGACCGAATCAGCGCATCGGGCGCCATCCGGCGCACCCGCCAGGCCGGCAGCAACGCGCCGGCGACGCCGAGGACCGCCGAGAACAGGATTGCGGCGACGGCACCCGCCTCCAGCACCGCCGGCGGCGGCCAGGCAAACGCGATGCCGAGAAGGCCGAAATAGAACCCGAGCGAGCGGGCGAAGACCAGGAGGGCTGCGACCCCCAGGACCAGCCCGGCGAGGCCGCCGAGGCCGGTCACGATCGCCGCCTCGGCGAGGATCATCGCCATCACCTGATTGGGCCGCGCCCCCATCGCCCGCAGCAGCCCGATTTCGCGCCACCGCTCCTGGACGATCGCCGAGAACAGCAGCGAGACCAGGATCATCAGCGCGGCGAGCTGGAACGCGGTGAACACGGCGACCCCGAGCAGGAGCGTGCTCAAGGCCTGGCGCGACGAGGTCAGCACCGCGTTGCCCTCGACGATCCTGACATCGGGGAGCCGGGCGAGGGCGAACCTGACTTCCTCCACCTTCGCGCCTGGCGCCAGCTGCAGCAGGAAGGCAGAGACCCGGTTCGGTACGAGATCGGGCGTGCAGGCGTTGCCGTCGCCATGGCCATGGCCCCCCACCGGCTTTGTATCGCGGCAGAACGACACGATCGCGGCGAGCGCGTCGAACGTCAGAAAGTAGGAATCGTCGAACGGGCCGACCCCGGTCCTGCCGAGCCGGCCGTAGAGGGTCAGCGGCTTGCCGCAGACGCTCAGCGACTGGCCGAGCTGGCCCTCCGCGTGGCCGCCGGCGATCAGGGCGTCGGCGTCGAGCGGCCCCGGCCGATGCCCTTCCAGCCAGGTCGCGACGGAAAAGTCGTGGGCTGGATCGAACGCGATCAGATTGGCCGGATGCCCGTCGACCAGCGACGGCACGATGCGCTGCGGCGCCACCCGGGCGACGCCGGGGACGGCAGCGAGGGTCGCGCCGAGGCTCGTGTCGAGCGTCTTGTCGGTCGGCTGCACGGTCAGGAGGCTCGCCGTGATGTTGACGAGCGTGCCGCGCGGGACGACGACGAGATCGGCGCCCATCCGCGAAAAACTCGCCTCGATGCCGGCGCGCAACGCCCACCCGGCGACAAAGCTGGCAAAGCCGACGCCGACCCCGATCATCACCGCCGCGCCGAGAAAGACCGCCCGCAGCCGGCGCCGCCCGACATTCTGCGCGGCCAGCCGGATCAGCAGCCAGCGGTCCTGCCGCCTCGGCATCACCGGATGATCACAACGGACAGGTTCACCTTCGTCATCGCGCCGGCCGACTGTTACACCTTTTGGCGGGCCGGAGGATGTGTGGACGGCGCATCGGGTTGCAAGGATTATGACGCTTCCGCCCCGGCGTTGCGGGGGTCATGCGCCCCGGGTCCCGCGCTGCCAAATGCCGCGCTCGCCCTTGCGAGCCCGGCCCGCAATAGCTGCTCGGCGTCGCGCAACGATTTCGATGACGCCGCCGTGATTCTGCGCCGGCGATTCGGGAAGGCGCCACATGCAATGCATATGCTCCGGTAACCTGCGGCTTCGAAAAGCCTATGGGCTCTTGATATGGGGGCGTTACACTTGCCATAGTAGGTGCTATCGGTGGTATGAGAGGGCGTGAGAGATGATCGCCCCCACCCGGTGGATTTTGCGGGACGATCCTCAGGTGGATTGGGAGGAAGATTCCGTGGAATTCAGACTAACTTACCAGGGCACGCTTCTATCTGATAACGCGCGCAGCGCGATTCGTCGCGGTCATAGCGCCGAGCATAAGCACAGCATCCGAAAAGTATTCCATGAGCAGTTAAAGCGCTGGTGGGAAATTTCGCCCTATCTAAAATCGGCACCGGGGGCTACCCACGGTGGCGTAATCTTTGGGAGGCCATCCGCCGACCACACGATTGATGGATTAGCAAAGCGCTTTTCGCGAGTAAATTATAACTTTGTGCCGTTGGTGACGCGCGATTTAGAGTTGCTGTGCTCTATTGAAATCCTGTATCTACGATACGGAAAATCCGGCCAGGTGCTGACTATGACCGGGGACTTAGATAATCGTCTTAAGACTTTGTTTGACGCGCTTCGGATGCCAACAAATACGTCAGAGCTAGGAAGCTTTATCGATCCGGAAGATGGCGAGAAGCCTTTTTTCTGTTTGCTTGAAGACGACTTAGTTATCACGCGAGCGGCAGCTGAAAGCGACATGCTTTTAGCGAGCGCCGACCCGCCAGATCCGAACTATGCGCACGTCATTATCACCGTTCGGATTCGTCCCGGCCGCGTAACCGCTGCGAACGTGGGGTTTTCCTGATGGCCCTCTCACGCGACGGCTCAGATGCAAGTTTGTCGCGGATGCGGTCGAATGCGCGATCCATCGCTCCTGGCGTCTCATCGACTTCGACTTCGCGCGCCATCTCCTTGAAGCGCTTGAGCTGCTCGGGATCGTCGGGTGGTGGCTGTGGCTTGCGTGGCATGCCTCAGATCATAGCGCGCATTTCATCGGCAAGGAAAGGCCGCCACCAGGGCTGCATACACAACGGGCACGCCGTCAAGATGGTAATACTGCGGATTGGCGCGGATGAATACAGAGACGACATCGCGAAGCTGGCCAAGCGTCATATCTGTCGGCGAACAGGGAAAGCGCAGCCCAAGATTATGTGCGCGGAAATATTCCAAGGTGTCTTTGACGCCTCCAGATAGTCCATGCATGTTGCGGCCAGCGGCGAGTCCATGGGTTGCGTGCAACTGGAAAGAATGCCTTGGGCGTCCGTCCACGACTTCGCTTCCGCCCTTTTTACTGCCATCGCCGCGAGAATCGCGATGGCTAGAAGGATCACATATCGGCCAATACGCCGTGTGCTAATCCCAAAGCGCGGGCACTGGAAGGTGCCATTTTGCTCGGAGTGTGGCAGCCAAATCACGACAGCGACTGCCATGGAGACACACAATCGACTTCGCGAATCGTGGCTGAGATCCCGAGCGTCTGCCCGCGCCTGGTCCGCACAGAATCAATCCAATTCTGACAATCTGGCAGGGGAAGCAGCCACAGCCCCTCCGCTAACTGCTCCGCTTGAGCCGGTGGCCAGCCAACGCGACGTAGAAACTCACCAAGGTTGCGACTGCCCTCATCGTGAAGACGCAACAGGACGGCGCGCATGAAATTCGCTCCCTGTTCGGTGTGCCAACCGCAGGATAGCGACGGCGGGGGCGGGCGTCACCGCTTGCCCCCGCCAACGAGGGGCAATTCAAGCTGGCGCGGATCGTCCGTCGCCGAGTCGGCCCCCCGTCTGCGCCTAGAATGGGATTTCGTCTTCGTTCTCCCGTCTGCTACGAGTTGTTTCGTAGGTCAGATTTCCGTTACAGCAACCGGATCAAACTCGGAGTCGATGACGTAGAACGCTCTGATCGGGCGATCAAGGCCGCAAGAGGCAAGCGGTTGAACTCCGACAGGTAGCGGTGCAGGTGCGCCTCGCTGACATGGGAATAGCAACCGTAAATTCCGCGCTTGAGGATCGAGAAGAACCCTTCGGCGGTATTGACGTGTGCTTTCGTGCCATCGCCCAGCTTACGCGTCCATTCTTCTGCACTATGATTGACCGCGTCGTGACCAGCAAAACGCTGGCCGATGCGGCGGTAAGCACGAAGCTCGTCGGTCATCAAGCGGCTTTTGGTATCGGCATTATCGAAGACCACACCGCGCAAAGTGGCTGCGGTGACGTTCTCGACCTTTCGGGAGCGCGCGCGGCCGCCGCGCTCAACAAGGGTGACGACCGGCACGCGATCGCTGCCAGACCGCCGCTTTTGCCAACCATGTTCAGGATGCAGCACCCAAGTAGGACCACCTTCCTTGTAGACGGTGTAAGTCTCGTCGCTTTCGATGATTTGGCCTTCGCCGCCTAGCGGCCCCGATCCGCTTTCGTCCATCGCCAGCCGTATGCGATGCATCAAGAACCACGCGGTTTTCATCGAACCGCCAAGCGTGCGCTGTATCTGGCGGGTAGAGACACCTTTCTTCGACGAGCAAATCAGGTAAATGGCCTGCAACCAAACCCGCATCGGCACATGCGACGACTCGAAGATCGTGCCCATGCGCACGGTGAACGGCTTGCGGCAGGCGCGGCAGTTCCAAAGACCCGGACGCGTCGTCTTGCCCTTAGAGCGCGAAGCTTCGCCGATTGTGCCGCAGTGAGGGCAAACAGGACCATTCGGCCACATGCGAGCTTCGACATACTCGATGGCGGTGGCTTCGTCAGCGAAGTGTTCTGCGTCAAGGACGGATTTCATGGATGATCATCCCCAGTCGCAAGATTTAGAGCCTGAAAAAATTCTCCCCTGGACGCCGGTGTCACAAAGACTTCCAGTTCATATCCGCCCTCTAAAACAAGGAGGAGTCGAATTGGCCCTTTTCCTTCCTCAAGCACCACGTCTGTACGAAGTAGCGATGGCGCCTCGTAGCGACCGGGTGGAATTGAATTAAGAAAGTTTGCGCGGTTGTGATTGCAATGCTTGACCCTCCCAGCTCCGATCAATCTGAAATCTAGGGATAGCGGCGTTCTATGTCAAGTGTAACATCCCCCTTGATAAAGAACATATCATGAATTACATACAGCATGCCAAGCCCGCTCGTCGTCAGGAGGGTCCCGTATGACGAAAGCCACTGCCGATCCTCTTCCGCCGTCCTGTTACCGCCTGTTTTCGATCTCCGGAATCGAAGAATCTCAATCGCTTGGTCCTGATCCCTCATCGCCTCGCGCGCGCGACGCGCGCGGGCGCTTTGCAAAGGGAAGCTCCGGCAACCCGCGCGGCCGACCGCCCGGCATTCCCAACCCCATGCGGCGCGTGCCCGATCTTGTCGCCCGGCCGCTGAGCGCGCGGGCATTGTCGGCGCTGATCGACCGCAAGCCCTATCTATTGCGACCCCTCGCCGCGCAACTCTTGCCGCCGCCGCTCGCCGCCATCGACCCGGCCGAGCGTCTCGGGATCGACCTCGTCATCGTTGCGCACGGTCGAGGATTTCCGGCAGGTCCTGCCCGCTGTTCTGGCGGCCGTCGCACGGGGCGAGATCGCGCCTGCCGAAGCGGCGCGCATCGCACGACGGATTCGTGCCCGGTTGCGCGTCGTCCGACGCCTCGCCCAATTGGCTTGCGGGCGTGGCCCGCGCCCCGGAATGACGATGACCCCGCGTGTTCCGCATCCTGCTACCTAAAGGGTGCACGACCTCGTGTGCTTCATGTGCTCGAGCTCGGTCGGGATGATGACGCAGTCATGATGGCCGCCGTTGCTCGGCCAGATGCCGACCAGCTCGTCGGTTTCGGCGTCGATGAAGGCGATGCCGCTGGAGAGCCGCTGAAAGCCGCTGAAGACGCCGACCACGTATTTGCCGTCATAGGTGACGGCCAAGGTCTGCATGTCGGGCCCGATCCCCTGGATTTCCTTCTTGATCGTCCAGGTGTCGGTGTCGACCACCATGACCCCGCTCGACGCCGGCGACGGGTGCAGGATCGACAGGTACAGCTTCTTACCGTCCATCGAGAACACCATGTGGAACGGGTTCGGATACTTGCCGCGCCACAGCGGGTCTTCGATATGCGCGATCTTCTTCCAGTTGCGCGGGTCGGGGTCGGACGAATCGAAGACCGAGCAGTTGTTCTCGCGCAGATTGTTCATCATGCACAAAAACCGGCCATCGGGCGAAAAGCCGATCTCGTGGGCGGGCGAGAAAATCCTGTCGAACCTGACCTCCCAGTGGTCGTTGTCGATCCGGGTCACCGGGTATTGGTCCGGCGCGTCCTTGTTGAACTGGAGAAACGCCACCGGCTCGAAA
Source organism: uncultured Alphaproteobacteria bacterium (assembly GCA_963781215.1). GTDB lineage: Bacteria > Pseudomonadota > Alphaproteobacteria > ATCC43930 > CGMCC-115725 > AP-15. Next base: position 12,000 of record CAWAFE010000006.1, on the reverse strand, counting down.
TTGTTCTGGGCATCGAGGACGACCTGGCCGCCGCACAGCCGGACCACGGTCGCCGCCCAGCGCCCGGTCGGGTGCCAGATCGTGCCGTCGGCGCCGCAGAGGTGGAGCGGGTCAGAGCCGGGAAGCGTCCCCTCCTCGACGAACAGCTCGCCCATCGGCACCATTTCCCACTCGATCTTCTGGCCCTTGGTGCCGAGATAGTCGAATTTGCCGGTCGCCGGATCGGGATAGAGCCGCGAGATCTTGAGGACGCCGCCGTTCTGCCAGGCAGTGGCGAGGTTCTGGTCGTTGGGCTCCCAATCGTATTTAAGTGCGGCGATGACCCGCGAGGTGCGGCGGTCGAAGCACGCCGCGATGTCCTTCTGCCCGTCGGTGACGAAATACCGCTCGGCGTCCTTAGGGTCGATGTTGACGTGGACGCCGAGGCCGAGCCCGGTGGTTTCCGAGACGTTCTCCATGACTTCCATCTGTGCCCCGTCGTAGCGCACGCGGTAGATGTTGAAGCCCTCGCCCGGCTCCTCGATGTTGGTCGGAATGCCGTAGATCAGCGAGTTCTTGCCGCCCTGAGTGCTGTTAATGAACTCGAACCCGGCGGTCGGCTGGGCGCTGGGAAAGGCGCACAAATGGTGCGAAATCGGGTTGAAGTCGCCGTAGTTCCAATACGAGATCCAGGCCAGCGCGCGGCCGGAATTGAGGTCGACGGCGTAGGTGCCGCCGCTCATCTTGGTCGGCATCAGCAGCACCCAGTTGCCGAAGCCCCGACCGTTGATATCGGCCTTGGGGTTGATCAGCTCGCGCTCGATATTGTGCCGCTGCGCCTCGGTATAGGTGTCGCCGGCGTGCCTCGCGCCATGGGCCGGGACGGCCTGGTCCTTCACCACAGAATAGCCGAGCACGGCCGCCTCGCCGACCGCGGCGGTCCCGGCGACGACGGTCAGGAAGTTGCGCCGGTTGACCTTCGCGGGCGTCGCCGCGACGGGTTGAACCGCGGCCTGCCGGTCGCGGGCGTTCTTCTCCTCCTGGTATTTCAGAAACTCTTCGTGGTCCTGCTGCGTCACCTCCGCCTTGCGCCGGAGAAAGGCTTCCTCGGGGCTCAGCGGTTTATCCGGCAGGTTAGGTTCACCCTCGATCTCGATTTTGAGATTTGGCGTTTCTTCCTGCAATTTCGTCCGGCGCGGTTCAGACATGGCCCGGTCCCCCTCGATTGAAAATTGCGGTCACGATCCGGCGGTCGCCGAGCAGAACGTCCCGCGCCTCGTCGATCTTCTCTGCGAGACGCCGTGTGCCGCCGTGCTCGGGAGCGACCAGATCGGCGAGGCGGCGATGGGCCTCGCGGATCTCCGTGGCACCGGCGGTCGGCTCGAGCCCCAGCAGGTCGAGCGCCTCGGCCGCCGACATCCGGCATCCCTGCCCGGCCTGCTCCAGATAGGCCCGCAGCACGGCAACGGATTGCCGAACCTGCTCGGGGTCCGGGTTGCGGCGCCGCACCGGGTCCGCGGAAAACCCGGCGAAGCCGACCCGGATCGGCGCCAGCTGGCGCAGCAGCCCGCGCCAGCGATGGGCGCCCTGAACGGCGACCGGCAGGATGAAGGCTGCGAACATCATCGCCAGGGTCGACCGGCCGCTGAGCGTCAGCCACAGCAAAACGAGCGGCACCAGGGCGGCAAGGCCGACCACCGACCACCGGCCGGCGGCGACGATCGTGCGGGGGCTGGCGTGCAGGAGCCAGCGCCCGATCTGGAGGACCGAAACCGAGAGCGAGAGCCCCAGCACCAGATAGGCGGCGGTGTCGAAATCGATCATCGGATGCGGACCTTCGCCCAACCCCGGCGCGACCATGAACGGCGCAAAGAGCCTCGCATCGGCCGTCGATTGCTGTCAACCTGGGAGCCGAAACGCCGATGGATCGGAGGCTAACATGGCGGACCCGGCCTGGGACGAGGCGATGGCCGAGCTAATGGCGGTGCAGCGCGAGTTCATCAAGGGTGACGCAGCCGGGATCAAGCGGCTTTATTCGCATCAGGACGATGTAACCGTTCTCGGCGGTTTCGGCGGCTTCGAGCGCGGCTGGGCCGAGGTCGGTCCGCGGCTCGACTGGGCGGCGTCGCATTTTTCGGGCGGCGCCTACAGCCAGGAGGAGATCAGCGTCACGGTCGGGACCGATGTCGCCTGCCTGGTCAGCCTCGAACGCTGGTCGCGCCCCAAGGCCGGCGATCAGGGCGACGACGTCTTCGCCCTCCGGGTCACACAGGTCTTCCGGCGCGAGGACGGGCGCTGGCGTCTGATCCACCGCCACGCCGATCCGTTGATCGAAAACAATCCGCCGTTCTGACCGAAGCCGGCAAGGAGAATACCGGAGGAAATGACCGACACGGTGCAAGAGCCGCCGCTGGCCGACGACCGGCCGCCTTCCGCCTCGCGCGGGCCGATCGGCTGGCTGCGCGCCAATCTGTTCAACAGCGTCCTCAACACCGTCCTGACATTGGGTGCCGTATGGCTGCTGGCGGTGACGATCCCGCCGATGATCCGCTGGGGGCTGGTCGACGCGGTCTGGCATGCCGACAGCGGCCGCGCCTGCCGCGGCGGCGGGGCGTGCTGGGCCTTTATCGGGGAAAAATTGCGCTTCATTCTGTTCGGCCGGTTTCCGTACGAGGAGCAGTGGCGCCCGCTGGTTGTGATCGTGGTCTTCGTCGCCCTGATCCTGGCGAGCTGCGACCGCCGGCTGTGGGGAGGGCGGCTGGCGCTGCTCTGGCTCACCGGGCTCGCGGTGGTCGGGGTGCTGATGTGGGGCGGCGTCCTCGGCATGGCCTATGTCGAGACGGCGCTGTGGAACGGGCTACCGCTGACCCTGATCCTCGCCGTCGTCGGCATGGCTCTGGCCTTTCCGCTGGCGATCCTTTTGGCATTGGGCCGCCGCTCGCAATTGCCGGCGGTGCGGGCGATCTGTGTCGCCTATATCGAGCTCATTCGCGGTGTGCCGCTGATCACCGTCTTGTTCATGGCCTCGGTGATGCTGCCGCTGTTCCTGCCGACCGGCATGACGATCGACAAGCTGCTGCGCGCCCAGGTCGCCTTTATCCTGTTCGCCGCCGCCTACCTCGCCGAGATAATCCGCGGCGGCTTGCAGGCGATCCCGAAGGGGCAATACGAGGCGGCCCAGTCGCTCGGCCTCGGCTATTGGCAGACCACCCGCCTGATCATCCTGCCGCAGGCTCTGGCGTTGGTGATCCCGCCGCTCGTCAACACCTTCATCGGCACCTTCAAGGACACCTCGCTGGTCATCGTCATCGGCCTCTTCGACCTGCTCGGCACCGCCAACGCAGCGTTGACCGACGCCAATTGGCGCGGCTTCTACGCCGAGGCCTATGTCTTCATCGCGGCGATCTATTTCGCCTTCTGCTTTTTCATGTCGCGCTACAGCCAGATGCTCGAACGTGAGTTCAACAAAGCCCGGCGAGGCTGACCATATGACCGATGCACCGATCATCCAGCTGCGCCACGTCGACAAATGGTACGGCGATTTCCACGTTTTGAAGGACATCAACATCGAGGTCGGCAAGGGCGAGCGCGTCGTCGTCTGCGGGCCCTCCGGCTCGGGCAAGTCGACGATGATCCGCTGCATCAACCGGCTCGAAGAGCATCAGCGCGGGCAGATCGTCGTCTCCGGGATCGAGCTGACCTCGGATGTGAAGAACATCGAGGCGATCCGCCGCGAAGTCGGCATGGTGTTCCAGCAGTTCAACCTTTTCCCGCATTTGACCGTTCTCGAGAATTTGACCCTGGCACCGATCTGGGTGCGGCGGCAGCCGCGCAGGGAGGCCGAGGACACCGCGCGCATGTACCTGGAGCGGGTGCGCATCCCGGAGCAGGCGGAGAAGTTCCCGGGCCAGCTCTCGGGCGGCCAGCAGCAGCGGGTCGCGATTGCCCGTTCGTTGTGCATGAAGCCCGAGATCATGCTGTTCGACGAGCCGACCTCCGCCCTCGATCCGGAAATGATCAAGGAGGTGCTCGACGTCATGGTCGAGCTGGCGCAGGAAGGGATGACGATGGTCTGCGTCACCCATGAGATGGGCTTTGCCCGCACCGTCGCCGATACGATGGTGTTCATGGACCGCGGCGAGATCGTCGAGCGCGGGCCGCCGGCGGAATTCTTCGCCAACCCCAAGAGCGAGCGCACTAGGCTGTTCCTGAGCCAGATCATCGCCCACTGAGGGCGGCGCGCCTTTCGCCGCACTTGCCAGCGGGGGATCGCGGCCTCACCTTGGCCGGTGTCGGCTTCAGCGCGGATCGGGCGTTTGTTTCCATCGACGATTGCGGCATCGGCGCGCGCCCCAGTGCAGGCCAAATCCGGCACCGGCCCAGTCGCCGCTTGGCTTTTCTGCTGCTGCGCGCTGATCTTCGCGATGGTTGTGGTCGGCGGGGTGACGCGGCTCACTCTTTCCGGCCTGTCGATCACCGAGTGGAAGCCGGTCATCGGTATCCTGCCGCCGCTATCCGCGGCGCAATGGGCCGCCGAATTCGCCAGGTACAAGGAAATCCCCGAATACCGGCTGATCCATTTCGGGATGACACTGGCTGAATTCAAAGACATCTACTTCTGGGAATACGCGCATCGGCTGCTCGGCCGGCTGATCGGGGTCGTCTTTGCCGTGCCGCTCTTATGGTTCTGGCTGCGCGGCCGGCTGCCGCGGCGGCTCTTATTGCCGCTCGCCGGCATTCTCGCTCTCGGCTTTGCCCAGGGGGCGCTCGGCTGGTACATGGTCGAGAGCGGGCTCGCCGACCGGGTCGAGGTCAGCCAATACCGGCTCGTCGCCCATCTGGTGCTGGCGCTGGCGATCTACGCCGCGATCCTGTGGGTGGCGCTCGGCCTTGCCCGCGGCCCGGCACAGCAGGATTTGGGCAGGCGATGGCGGCGCACCGCCGAAGCCGTCCTGGTGCTTGTCGCCCTCACGATAGCGGCTGGCGGCTTCGTCGCCGGCACCCGCGCGGGGCTCGTCTACAGCACCTTTCCACTGATGGACGGGAGGCTGATCCCGGCCGGCTATGTCCAGCTCCATCCCTTCCTGTTGAACTGGTTCGAGAATGTCGCGGCGGTGCAGTTCAACCACCGCCTGCTGGCGATGGCGACCGCCGCCGCGGTCGTGGCTGGTTTGGGCCGCTGGGTCGACGCGCCGACTTGCCGGCCGCTGCCCGCATCGCGCTGCACGCGCTGCTGGCTGCCGCCGCGCTGCAGGCAGCACTGGGCATCTCGACCCTGCTTTTCGTCGTGCCGATCCTGCTTGCCGCGGCGCACCAGGCGGGGGCGGTCCTGCTACTGACCGCGGCGATCGTCTTCCGCCACACGATGCGCCGACCAGCCGTGTTGGACGCACAACGTCGCGCGGCCATATAATTCCCGTCTCGCGAGCGGGAGTGGACGATGGCGGAGGACGGCGCCTTTACGGCAAAGACCCGGGAGGACTGGGCGCGCCTCGCGCAGGCCGAGCTGAAGGGCAAGCCGCTCGACGGCCTCGACTGGACAACGCCGGAGGGCATCCGGGTCAAGCCGCTCTACACCGCCGAGGACCTCGCCGCGCTCGAGCGGGAGGGTTATCCGCTGGCGACGATGCCCGGCTTTCCGCCCTATCTGCGCGGGCCGCGGGCCACGATGTACGCGAACCGGCCGTGGACGATCCGGCAATATTCCGGCTTTTCGACGGCCGAGGAGTTGAACCGCTTTTATCGCGAGAATTTGGCGGCCGGGCAAATGGGGCTGTCGATCGCCTTCGATCTCGCCACCCACCGCGGCTACGACAGCGACCACCCTCGCGTCGTCGGCGATGTCGGCAAGGCCGGGGTGGCGATCGATTCGGTCGAAGACATGAAGATCCTGTTCGACGGCATCCCATTAGACCGGATGAGCGTGTCGATGACGATGAACGGCGCGGTATTGCCGGTGCTCGCCGGCTACATCGTCGCCGCCGAGGAGCAGGGCGTGCCGCAGAAGAAGCTCTCCGGCACCATCCAGAACGACATTTTGAAGGAATTCATGGTCCGCAACACCTATATCTACCCGCCCGGGCCGTCGATGCGGATCGTCGCCGACATCATCGAATACACCGCCCGGCACATGCCGAAATTCAACTCGATCTCGATCTCCGGCTATCACATGGAGGAGGCCGGCGCGACATCGGTCCAGGAATTGGCCTTCACCTTGGCTGACGGACTCGAATACGTGCGCGCGGCGTTGTCGCGCGGGCTCGCGGTCGACGAATTCGCTCCGCGGCTGTCGTTTTTCTTTGCAATCGGCATGAATTTCTTCATGGAGATTGCGAAATTGCGCGCGGCGCGGGTGCTGTGGGCACGGCTGATGCAGCAGTTTTCGCCGACGGATCCGGCGAGCCTTGCCTTGCGCACCCATTGCCAAACCTCGGGCGTCAGCCTGACCGCACAGGACCCGCATAACAATATCGTCCGCACCACGATCGAGGCCATGGCCGCGGTGCTCGGCGGGACCCAGTCCCTGCACACCAACTCGTTCGACGAGGCATTGGCGCTGCCGACCCGGGCGTCGGCCGGGATCGCCCGCAACACCCAGCTGATCTTGGCCGAGGAGACTGGCATCGGGCACGTCGTCGATCCCTTGGGCGGCAGCTATTACGTGGAGAGTTCTGACCCATTCGCTGGTCGAGGCGGCCTCGACGCTGATCGATGAGGTCGAGGCGCTGGGCGGCATGACCAAGGCGGTCGAGGCCGGCCTGCCAAAATTGCGGATCGAGGAATTGGCCGCCCGGCATCAAGCGGCGGTCGACCGCGGCGAGGAGACGATCGTCGGCGTCAACAAGTACCAGTCGGATGACGAGGCCGAGATCGATTTGCTCGATGTTGACAACGCCGCGGTGCGCGCGGCGCAGATTGCGCGGCTCAATGAGGTCCGCCGCAGCCGCGACCCCGCGCGCTGCCGACAGGCGCTCGACGCATTGACCGAGGCGGCGAAGAGCGGCCGGCGTAACCTCTTGGCATTGTCGATCGAGGCGAGCCGGGCGCGCGCGACGGTCGGCGAGATATCCGATGCGTTGGAAATGGTGTTCAGCCGCCACCGCGCCCAGATCCGCGCCGTCAGCGGGGTCTATGGCGGCCAATACCAGGACGACGAGGGCTTCCGCCGGGTGCAGCGCCAGATCGACGTCTTTGCCCGCGACGAGGGCCGGCGGCCGCGCATGCTGGTGGTCAAGCTCGGCCAGGATGGCCACGACCGTGGCGCCAAGATCATCGCCACCGCCTTTGCCGATATCGGCTTCGATGTCGATATCGGCCCCTTGTTCCAAACCCCCGAGGAGGCGGCGCGTCAGGCGGTCGAGAACGACGTACACATTGTCGGCGTCTCGACCCACGCCGCCGGTCACAAGACCCTCGTTCCAGCCTTGATCGAAGCCTTGAAGCGCGAGGGTGCGGGCGACATCCTCGTCGTCTGCGGCGGCGTCATCCCGCCTACGGACTATGATTTCCTCAAGAATGCCGGCGTCAGCGCGATCTACGGGCCCGGCACCAACATCCCAAAAGCCGCCGCTGAAATCCTGTCGTTGATCCAAATGCGCCGGTTGGCGGCATAAGGGGTTCGCATCGATGATCATGCATTTAACTATAAATTCGTTGGTCTTTTCAGTTAAACGTGGTAAAATAGTCTAAGTTGGCTTTCCAAACAACGCGGCTGGTCTTCGCATGATCCCGGATATCGACATCTTGAGAACGGCGCATCTGATGATGCACGAATACGGCGGCGACGCCGAGTTCAGGGCGGCGGCCTATGCCGCGCTTATGCTCGACTGCGGTGATCGGGATGGACTCCTGACCTGGAGCCGGATCCGCCGAACCATTGCGATGATGGACCGGGTGCCGACAGGGCCGGCGCATTGATATAGCACAGATCAAGCGTCTGGTCGATGTCGGCGCGATATTCCACCGGCGCGCCGGCCGCCGGCCGATAGAGCCGAAAAGTTTGACAAACAAAGCGCGGTATTTTAAGGTGATACCGCAACAATATGCCGTTGAATGATGGAAATCCACGTTATTCACGAGAACGCCGCCTGGCTGGAGCCGTTGGCTGCCGCATTAGATCAACAGGCGCTGCCGTGGCGAGATTGGTTCCTCGACCGCGGGATTTTCGATGTGTCGCGGCCGCCGCCCGAGGGCGTCTTCTACAATCGGATGAGCGCCTCCTCGCACACCCGCGGCCACCGCTATTCGGCCGAATTGACGGCCTCGGTGCTGGCCTGGCTCGAACGGCACGGCCGCCGCGTCGTCAACGGCGGCCGCGCGCTCGACCTCGAAATCAGCAAGGCGCGCCAATACGCCGCGCTCGAAAAGGCCGGCATCCGCACGCCGGACACGATCCTCGTCGCCGGCAAGGAGCTCTTGGTCGAGGCTGCCCGGCGGCATTTCGGCGACAGTCCCTTCATTCTGAAGCCGAACCGCGGCGGCAAAGGCCTCGGCGTGCGGCTGTTCCACCGCGCGGAGGCGCTCGCCGATCACCTCGACAGCCCTGATTACGAGCCGCCGGTCGGACGGGCTGCACCTGCTGCAGCAATACATCCGCGCACCGGCGCCGCTGATCACTCGCGCCGAGTTCGTCGGCGGACGGTTCATGTACGCGGTCGAGGTCGACACCAGCGACGGGCTTCGAATTGTGCCCGGCCGATCATGCGCGGTCGGCGACGCGTTCTGCCCGGCCGGGGAAGAGCCGCGCACCAAATTCACGATCGTCGACGACATCGATGCCGATCTGAAGCGCCGCTGCGAGGCCTTCCTCGCCGCCAACGGCATCGAGGTCGCCGGCATCGAGTTCATCACCGACGCCGACGGCGCGGTCTACACCTACGACGTCAACACCAACACCAACTACAACCCCGAGGCCGAAGCCCGCGCCGGCCGCTCCGGCATGGCCACCCTCGCCCGCTTTCTCGGTGCCGAGCTCGCCCGGCGATATCCGCGCTTCGACGCCGCCGAATAAGCGCGCAACCGCCGGCAGGTGGGTCGACCTCGTCGGACCGGCCGCGCAGCGAACCGCCCAAGCCGGTCCCCGCAGCTCCTGCTCCACCTGTTTTATCAGGCTGAGATCAGGCAGCGTCAGCTCCCTTCGACCCGCAGCCGGACTCGTTTGGGGGTACCCTCATTCCCACGCAAGGTCGTCCGGGGAAACTGAGATGCCGGCCACGCACGTTTGGGCTGCGCGGGAAAAACCTGAAGTCGTCGTGCGCGGACTTGATCCGCGTATCCACGCCTTCGCTTCGGCGGCCGAAACGCATTGATGGCCGCGACAAGCCCGGTCAGGACGACTTTGCGTTGATCGACGCGAGGTCGGCATTCCACGAGGATATGCTATCAATGCGACAATTTTTTGGTCATCGATTTGGCAAGCATGCGCCAGCGGAAGCAGAGACGCCGCCGCTTGGATGCCGCGTCCGCCTCCCGGTGTCCTCGGGTCGGGGCCAGAAATGGCGTGGATCACCGGGTCAAGCCCGGTGAAGACGATTGCGAGCGGGTTGCGCTATCTGTGTCACAACAGAAAGGCTGTGGTCATGGGAGCAAAGATGACGCAAGCGAATTAGACCCTGAGGCTCAAGCGTCGCTCAAGTCCGAAGCCGAGCGGCTAGCCAGGGTCGCGGGCACCACCCTCAACCAGTTCATCAATGTCGCGGTCGCCGAGAAGATCGCCGCGCTCAGGAGCGCCGATTTCTTGCGCGAGCACGCCCGCCGCGCTGGCCTGCCGCCCTCGCCCTCCTCGACCGCCTTGGCAACGACGAGCCGCCGTATGCCACCGCAGTCGCCAGCATCGAGTGCATCGCCAGGTTGGTGAACTTCGTTCCAAGCGAGGTTGATTAATTTGCCGCCGAACTCGGCGGCTCAGGAGGCGGAAGCGGGAGGATCGGTGTAGCATCGGGAGGAGGAAACGCCAGTTGCGGGACGATCTGTTGTAACGCACTGAACTGATTTACCGTTTCCGGATCGTCGTCCGATGCAGGCGGCGGCAGGAACCGAATCTCCACGGTCATTCCGCGCTCGACCCGTGTGAGCACAGACTCCAGAGCCCATGACAAATCGGTGCGCTGCTCATGCTGTCTGCCTGCCTCTTTCTCGTCCTGCGGCAACATCTCATCTACCTTGTTACGTACGGCAGTTTTAATAGACTTTTGAATCTTACCGTCAAACATATCTTTTATGTCCTTGTCCGTAAAGGCCGTCACCTTTTGTGCGTGCGCTCGTATCTTTCTGATTTTCTCCACCTCTTTCCACGTGTCTAGCGCCCATTTCACCACGTTCGCGACCATGACGATCGTCGCCGTGCTTATACCAAAGACAAACAGAGGGTCTGTTGAAGAAATCTGACGAATCTCAATCGGTTCTGGGCTCCCTGTCGCAATCTCTGAAAATGCACGGATAATTCTATTGATTGACCGAAGTTCAATTATCAACTCGGCTAGGTGGTTTTTGAACAACTCTCCTGGAATTAGAAGGCCAATTTCTGCGGTTCCCGGGGTAACTTTCCTTGCTTCGACACCGATAGTTTGTAGGTTTGTTTGGAGATCTCGGATAATCGCGAGATACTGTTTTCGGCCCGCGACCGAATTGTTAAGCAAATCGGATGTAACCATAGGCGTCATTGGGTTCTCGTGCATGGATACCTCGATCTCTGCCGGAATATCCGCAAAGAATCGGCGTATGGCGTTGATCTCGTCGAAGAGCTTCATCTGCGCTGGAGTGAAATCATCTCTCAAAGATGTCATTCTATGTTTAGCTTTAGTCAAACCATTCGCAAATTGTGTTTGCAATTGTGCATCTTGAGGGTTCGAACTCAATTGTTGTAGCTGGCTTGTTAATTGGTCTAGTGCACTGGCTCAAACGGAAGGTACAGGCAGTCGGTTGAGCTTGGCGAGAATGGCGTCGGCGGGTTTGGTCCAGACGAAGGGCTTGGGGTCATCATTGTGCGCTTTGAGATAGCGGTTGATAGCGGCCTGGAGGTCGGCGATGGAGCGGAAGACGCCGCGCTTGAGGCGCTCTCGGGTGAGTGCGGAGAAGAAGTTCTCGACGGCGTTGAGCCAGGAACCCGAGGTTGGCGTGAAGTGGAAGGTCCAGCGCGGATGGCGGGCGAGCCAAGCTTTGACTCTGGGATGCTTATGGGTGGCGTAGTTATCGAGGATGGCGTGGACCGGCTTGTCGGTCGGCGCCGCGCGTTCGACGGCGTTGAGGAAGCGGATGAATTCCTGATGGGTGTGGCGCTGCATGCAACGGCCGAGGACGACGCCGTCTAGCGTGTTGAGGGCGGCAAACAAGGTCGTCGTGCCGTGGCGCTTGTAGTCATGCGTCATGGTCCCGCACTTGCCGGGCTTCATGGGCAGACCCGGCTGGGTGCGATCGAGTGCCTGGATCTGGGATTTCTCGTCGATCGACAGCACCACGGCATGGGCCGGTGGATGCATATAGAGGCCGACAATGTCCTCGACCTTTTCAGCGAAGGCGGGGTCGGTGGAGCGCTTGAAGGTGCGTATGCGGTGCGGCTGCAGGCGGTGCTTTTCCCAGATCCGTTGGATCGTGCGCAACGACAGGCCAACCGCCTTGGCCATCGCCCGGCCGGTCCAGTGGGTGGTCTCGCCCGGCGGCTCGGCACAGGTCAGCGCCAGCACCGCGGCCACGGTGGCGGGCGCCACCGGTGCTTTGCCCGGCGGTCGGGTCTTGTCGCGCAACAGACCTTCCACCCCGGCCTCGGCATAGCGGCGCTGCCAGCGCCACACCGCCGGACGGCTGACCCCAGCGCGCCGCGCGACCTCGATGACCGGCAGCCGATCCGCCGAGAACAGGACAATCCGGGACCGCTGCAGATGCTTCAGCGGCCGGCTCCGATCGCCGACCATCGCGGTCAACCGCGCACGATCCTCGGCTCCAACGACAACGCAGACTTCCTGTGCCATGCCCCGACAATAGCACACTTCGCCTGTTGAATCCTATGTTTGTGTCAGTGCACTA
>CAWAFE010000005.1:0-208393 GCA_963781215.1 uncultured Alphaproteobacteria bacterium | reverse complement strand
CAAAATGGCGCAGAACATCTACGACGACGAGGCGTTCTTCCGCGAATACAGCCGCCTGCCGCGCTCGGTCGCGGGATTGGACGGGGCGCCGGAATGGCCGGCGCTGAGGGCGCTGCTACCCCCGCTGCGCGGGCTCGCCGTCCTCGACCTCGGCTGCGGCTTCGGCTGGTTCTGCCGCTGGGCGCGAGCGCAGGGCGCGGCGCGCGTCCACGGCATCGACGTGTCGGAGCGGATGCTGGCGCGGGCGCGGGCCGCCACCCCGGAGCCGGAAATCATCTACGCCAGGGCGGATATGGAGACCCTCGATCTGCCCGACGCGTCGTTCGACGTGGTCTACAGCTCGCTCGCCCTGCATTATGTCGAGCGTCTCGATCGGCTGATGTCAGAGGTCCATCGGACGCTGCTCCCCGGCGGCCGGCTGGTCTTCTCAGTCGAACACCCGATCTTCACCGCCCCCGCCGCGCCCGGCTGGTCGGTCGATGCCGCCGGCCGCAAGACCTGGCCAATCGATGGCTATCTCGACGAAGGCGCGCGCGTGACGGATTGGCTCGCCAAGGGAGTGGTCAAGCAGCACCGCGCCGTGGCGACCTACCTCAACCTGCTGCTCCGCCTCGGCTTCGCCCTGTCCCATGTCGAGGAATGGGGCCCGACCCCCGACCAGATTTCGGCGCATCCGGAATGGGCAGACGAGCGCAGTCGCCCGCCCTTCCTGCTGGTGGCGGCCGGACGTTAGGCGGAGGGCTCAGGGTTGCGGCGGCAGGCGGGTGCCGCCGGGGCCGATCAGGCCGGGATAGGGCGCCTTGAAGCGCCAGAAGGTGCCGCTCGTCGCCCCCTGGAAATAGATGTACTGGTTGTCGGGGCCGCCGAAGGCGAAGTTGGTCGTCGCCGTGTCGCCGTTCGGGATCGGCACGAAGCCGAGGATCACGCCGCGCGGATCGACTTCGGCAACGCCGCCGAGACCGGCCAGCGAGACCCAGAGATTACCCTTCACATCGTAATGGAGACCGTCGGGGCCACCGTTTCCGGGGAAATAGGTGCCGGCCTTGACCGATGCGAAGGTCAGATGCAACGGGTCCTTGGTGCATTGCGGGCAGCCCATCGTCGGGCCGTTGGTAAAGCCGGCGTACCACATGCGGCCGCCTCTGAAGTCTCCGACCGCGAGCAGCGTGTCGTCCGGCGAGACGGCAATGCCGTTCGGGAACAGGCCGCTGTCCATCACCCTGCGCAGCACGCCGTCGCGCGAGTACTGGTAGACTGCACCCGTACGGTCGGACAGGCTCGGCCCCGGACCGGTGCCCCAGGGATCGGTGAAGAAGAGGTTGCCCTCGGCATCGAAATCGAGATCGTTGGGGCCTTTGAACAACTGGTTGCGGTAGGTGTAGACGAGGGTGCTTCACCTCCTTGGTCTGCGGATCATAGACCAGGATGCCGCGGTGCCGCGTCGTCAGGTAGAGCTTGCCGTCGTGCCAGCGCGTGCCCTGCGGCTCGCAGGTCTGGCCGAGGTCGGGCGGCGGGTCGCAGTTGAACCCCGGCACCAGCTTGCCGTCGGGCGTCAGATACGAGACCCAGCCGCTGCCGATCGCCACGAACCACAGATTGCCCTGTGTGTCGAAGGCGCTGCCTTCGAGAAACTTGCCCTGCGGCGTGTTGCTGACATCGGCGAATTTTTCGACCGGGCCGATGCCCGCCGGCAATGGCGGCAGCCCCCAGGCCTGGACCGGCGCCGGCGCCTGGGCCATCGCCCCGCCGCCGACGATGGCGAGGAACATCGCAGTCAGGACAATCTTCAGCGCCTCGATCAGCGATCTGTGAGTTTGCATGGCGTTTTCCTTTCCCGAGCACCCGGTTAGCAGGTTGATTTTCAGTTGATCGGGCAGCGGGCACAGCTGCGCCTGACCGATGGACGCAATGTTACAGCCGCCCGTCGGCGGCGGCCAGCGCGGAACTTGCCTTACGGCGCCGGCAGGTCGAGGGCGGCAGTCAGGTCGCCGAGCGGCGGGCTGCCGTTGGCCGTGAATGCGGCGTCGCGCGCGGCGAGGCCCGGCAGCATCGGCAGGCTGAAGCGCCGGGTGATCAGGCGCAGGATCGAGGTCGTGTCGTAGAGGGTGTGGTCGACAAACCCCTTTTTGGCATAGGGCGAGACGATGATCGCTGGAATCCGCGAGCCCGGCCCCCAGCGGTCGCCCTTTGGCGGCGCCGCATGGTCCCAGATCCCGCCGTTCTCGTCATAGGTGACGATCACGACCATATGCGCCCATTGCGGCCCCCGCTGCAGATGGGCAATGACATCGGCGATGTGGCGGTCGCCGTCGAGCACATCGGCATAGCCGGAATGCTCGTTCAGATTGCCCTGCGGCTTGTAGAAGGCGACCGGCGGCAGCGACCCGTCGTCGATCGCCTTGATGATTTCGCTGCCGCCGAGCCCGCCGTCGCGCAAATGCTCGGCCCGCGCCGCGGTGCCCGGCGCCATGTCGGCGAAATAATTGAATGGCTGATGGTGATACTGGAAATTCGGCGCCGGGATCGCGTTCTCGCCATCGAGTGTGGCCTTCCAGGCCCCGGCATACCAGGCCCAGCCGACACCCTTGGCGCTCAACAGGTCGCCGATCGTCTCCTCGGTCTGCGGCGGCAGGGTGGTCGGCTTCGCCGGGTCGGCATAGGCGGGGTCGCCGCCCGGTGCGGGCTTGTTGGCGCTCGGCTGGTAGGGTGGCTGCATCGTGTTGACCGCGTAGAAATCGGGGGTCAAATTGCCGTCGCTGGACGAATTTCGGGATCCCGTCCAGTGCCGATTTCGGCGAGTTGTCGGCGATTTCCAGCGTGACGCCGTCGGCTTCGACCGCGGCGACCGAATCCTTGGCCGGGCTCGTATCGGCGTTCGGGTATTTCGGCGAGCAGGCGCAGATCAGCCAAAAGTGGTTGTAGAACGAGCCGCCGAACCCGCCCATGAAGAAATTGTCGGCGAGCGTGTATTGCTTTGCAACATCCCACATCGGCAGTTTGCTGCCGTCGTAGTGCCCCATCACCATCGCCCCCGAATTGGCGTAGGCGACGAAGCGGTTGTTCTTTCCGCCGGCGATCTGCATCTGGTTCTGATAGAAGCGATGCCACAGATCGTGGGTGACGACGCCGAGCGGGGTGTTGAAGCCATTCGGGTCGTCGATCGCGAAGGGCGCGTTCGGCAGGTGCGCGGTCTGCGCCTCGGTCACCGCCGGGACGACGCCCTTGGCGGTGAGCCCGCCCCAGATCGGCGGCAATTCCTTGAGCACCGAGCCGTCGCGGTCGAGCTGCGTCATGCTCTCCGATGTTGCGTTCGCGAGCCCGTTGGCACCGGGAAAGAGCCCGTAGAGATTGTCGAAGCTGCGGTTCTCGGCATAGATCACAACAATGTTCCGAACGTCGTCGAGGCCGGCGCCATCGACCTCGGCGGCATGGCCGGCGATCGCGACGATCAGCAGCAGCGCCAGTTTCATGTGATGATTCCCCTATGGCCTTTGGGTGATCCTACGACGAAATTCATCGCGATAGAGCGTGCGGCGCGAGCTCTCGTAAAGCACGGTGCGATCGTGTAGTCTCGGATCATGGCCTCGTTCCGTATCGGAACGGGGGAGGCGAAGGGCCGGATTATGAGAAATCTGCTGACCGTGGTCGGGGACGGCAACGCGGCGCCGGTTCTCGAAGCCGCGCTTCGCACCGCGGAGCGCTTCGACAGCCATATCGTCGGGCTGCACACGCTGACGACCGAATATGCCGTGGTGTTCGGCGGCGAGATGGGGTTCTCGATCTCGTCCGAGGTCGACCGCACCCTCGAGCGAGAGGGTCATGAGCGGCGCGATCAGGCGCGACGGCTGTTTCGCGAGTTCATGAGCTCGCGCGGCGTCCCGATCGGCGCGCCGCCGGCGGGTCACAACGGCCCGAGCGCCTCCTGGCGCGAGGAGGACGGGCGGCAGAACGCCATCGTCGGGATGGTCGGCCGAGTGTACGATATGATCCTGGTCGAGCAGCCTGAAAAGCTCGCCTCGATCGCCGAGGCCACCCTCGAGGATGCGCTGTTCGAGAGCGGCCGCCCGGTGCTGATGGTGCCGCAAAAAATGCCGGCGACCATGGGCGAGGTCGTCGCCATCGCCTGGAACGGCAGCACCGAGACCGCGGTGACGGTGGCCATGGGCATGCCGTTCCTGAAGCAGGCGCGGCACGTCGTGATTGTCGCGGTGGGCCCGCAGCACATGCCCGAGCCGGGCCCGGAAGGCGAGGAACTCGCCCGCACACTCGAGCGCCACGGGATCGATGTCAGCCTGCGCACCGCCTTTGGCCGGCAGAAGGCGCAGGGCGAGTCGTTCCTGAAGGAAGCCATGGCGGCGGGTGCCGACCTGCTGCTCAAGGGCGCCTATACGCAAAGCCGCATCCGCCAGATGATTTTCGGCGGCGGCACCAGGCACATCATCATGGAGGCGCGGCTGCCGGTGCTGATGGCCCGCTGAGCGCCGCGGACAATCGAGCATGACCGGGCCGAACGGCGCCTCGCGTGTCTTGTTCCTGTTTCGCCATGGCGAGACCGACTGGAATCGCGAGGGGCGGCTGCAAGGGCATACCGACACGCCGCTCAACGCCACCGGGCTCGCCCAGGCCGAGGCGCTCATCGAGCGGCTGCGCCCGCATCGGCTCGATGCGGTAGTGTCGAGCGACCTGTTGCGCGCGGTTGCGACCGCGCGGGTCGTCACCGAGGCATTGGGCCTGCCATTGCTGACCGACCCGGGCCTGCGCGAGACCAATGTCGGCGCCGCTGAAGGCCTGCTGTGGGCGGAGGCCAAGGCGCGGTTCGGCGAGGAGCTGACCCAGCGCTGGTACGCCGACGAGGATGTGGCCTTTCCCGGTGGCGAGTCGGGCCTCGCCACCCGCACGCGCGGGCTGGCGGCTCTGCGCCGTTTTGCCACGGCCCAGCGCTATCGCCGGATCGGGGTGTCGACCCACGGCGCCATGCTGCGGCAATTGATGAAGCATGCCCTACCGCCCGGCGCCCCGCCCGTCCGCACGCGCAACACCGCTCTCTACGTCCTCGATTACGAGCCGGACGCCGACCGCCTCGCCGTCGTCGAGGATTTCGATCCCGACTGATCCGGCGACACCTTTACCGCATACCGGTCAAGCGATCCCACTCGCGGGCGAATTCGGTGCGGCTGGCGAGGAAGGCATTCCAGTCCTCGGGCAGCAGCAGGCGCATCTTGCTGATCGGCAACCCGCCCGGCGGCCCTGGCACATCGGTGCGCAGCGAATGGATGTATAGGTTCTCCTCGATCGCAGTCTGGCCGAGCGGCGACAGCAGCCAGTCGATAAACAGCCGTGCGGCGTTCGGGTGCGGGCCGCCGGTCGGCAGCCCCCAGGTCTCCGGCGTCGCCGGCATCCCGGCCTCGGGCACGACGAAGCCGACCGGGGCGCCCTTCGCCTTCCATTCGAGATAGCCCGCATATTGCGCGGTATGGATCACCTTGTCCTGCTGGTTCACCAGCCGGTCGAACTGCTGGACGTAGGAATCGAATGCGCGCGGCTTCAAGGCGGCGAATTTCTTCCAATAATCCGGCCCGTAGAGCTGCCGCAGCTCGTACCAGCTGACGTGTTGCAGCCCCGAGTTCGAGACCTTGACGGTGATCGCACCCGCCCATTTCGGGTCGAGCAGATCCTCCCAGGTCTTGGGCGCCTGGTCCTCGGGCACCACAGTCGGGTTGTAGGCGATCCCGGCCGGGCCCATCCCGCCCCAGGTCCAATAGCCTTCGGGGTCGCTCTTATATGATTTGTCGAATGCCGACATCTCCGGCGAGACGTAGCGTACGTAGCCGTTCTTTTTCTGGAAATCGAGGATCATCCCCATGTCGGAGATCTGCATCGCATCGACGAGAAAGCTTTGCGCCTGCCGCTCGGCGTTCACTTTCGCGTAGAGGGCGCCGGCCTGGAGGCGCAGATAAGTTGGCGTGATCTTCGGGAACAATTCGTGGAACTTGGCCAGTACCTTTAGCTCGGCCTGCTCGGGGTTGGTCGCGTAGATCACGACCTCCCCTTCCTTTTCCGCCTTTTCGACATCGGCGCAGGTCTTGATCCCCTGCATCTGTTTCGGACTGGCGCAAAGGCCTTCGTCGGCGGCGCCCGTCGCATTGGCCGCAAGGCCGCACGCGAAGGCCGCGGCAAGCAAGGCTATGGGAACCCGCATCGTCTTCACTGCTCCGAGACTGGTGTCAAAACGGGCGATCGCCTTTGATCTGGGTGCGGTGCATCAGGCGACGGCTCGTCGGATCAAACTCGTCACGGCGATGGAGCGCGCAGCGGTTGTCCCACATCACCAAATCGCCGACCCGCCATTGCTGGTACCAGGCGAGATCGCGCCGGGTGGCGTGCTCCCACAATTGGTCGAGCAGCCGCTCGCTGTCTTCCAGCGCCAATCCCTCGATATAGGCGTTGCGGCGGCGGCCGAGAAACAGCGCCTTGCGCCCGGTGACCGGATGGGTGCGGACGATCGGGTGGCTGGCGCCCGGCGCCTCGCGCGGGTCGGTTACTTCCTGCATGCCGCGGCGCAATTCGCCGGCGCTGTTGCGGCTCGAATCGTGGCGGCACAGGCGGCCCTCGACCTGCCGGCGCAAATCCTCCGGCAGGCGCTCATAGGCGAGGTACATGTTGGCAAAGCCGGTGTCGCCGCCCGATGGCGGCACTTCGAGTGCGTAGAGGGCGCTGGCGCAGGGCGGCTCGCGGTTATACGACATGTCGGTGTGCCAGATCAACTCGTAGGCGCCGAGTGCGCCGATCGCCTTGCCGTTCTCGACGATGTTGGAGATGACCGAGACGTAGTGCTGCCCCTCCTCGACCGATTCGACCTCGCTGCCGTCGGCGGTCTTGACCCGTGCCGCGGCGATGACCGGCGCCAGGTCGAGCTCGCCGAAATGCGCGCTGAACCGCATCAGCTGGTCGTCGTCGAGTTGCTGGCCGCGAAAGCGCAGCACGAGGTGGGCGCCCCAAGCCGCCTTGATCGCGTCCACCGTCTCGGGCGCGAGGTCGCGGGAGAGGTCGGCGCCCTCGATGTCGGCGCCCAGCGCCGCGCCGCTCGGCCGCACCGTCACTTTCTGGCGTTCCGGAACCGCTGTCATTTGTCGGCTCTCCCTCTCACTCGTAGCTCATGCTGATGGTTTCGGCGACCAGCGCCGGCCGCGCAGCGCCTTCGACCTCGACCGTGCTTTCGGAGGTGATGCGCACGCCGCCGCCGTCGACCGGCTCGACCGATTTGATCTTCTGCCGCAGCCGGATGCGCGAGCCGGCCGGCACCTGCCCGGTAAAGCGGACGCGGTTCGAGCCGTAATTGAGCCCGCGCGAGCGCTTCTGGACCCGGATCAGCGTCGAGGCGAGCCGCGGCACCAGCGACAATGTCAGATAGCCGTGGGCGATTGTCTTGCCGCCCGGCATCTCGCGCTTGGCGCGCTCGACATCGACGTGGATCCATTGATGGTCGCCGGTCGCGTCGGCGAATTTGTCGATGATCGCCTGATCGACGGTGAACCAGTCGCTGACCCCGACCTCCTTGCCGACATATTGCGCCAGATCCGCCGGCCGCTCGACTTCGATCATGCTTGTCCCCTTTCTGGCACTCGCGAGCCGATCTCTACCCGATTTACGGCCGCATCGGAAAGGCGCTCGGGCCGGGGGTGCGCAACGGCTCGGCGAGCCGGGCGAAATCGCAGAGCAGCCGGCGCGTGTCGCGCGGGTCGATGATCTCTTCGACCCAGAACGTCTCGGCGGTGCGGAACGGCGAGCGCAGCCGGTTCAGCCGCTCGTCGATCTCGGCGCGCTTGGCGGCCGGGTCGGGGGCGGCGTCGAGCTCGGCGCGGTAGGCGGCCTCGATCCCGCCTTCGAGCGGCAGTGAGCCCCAGCGCGCCGAGAGCCAGGCATAGCGCAGCGAGAACCGGCCCGCGGGCTGGTTGACCGCACCGGCAACGCCAAAGACGTTGCGGACCAGAAACGTGCACCACGGCACGCTCGACTGGTTGACCGCCGCCATCGCCCTGACCCCGTGCCGGATCGTCGCCGCGCGCTCGGCGTCGAGCCCGATGTGAAAGCCCGGGCAGTCGCAGAGATAGACGACCGGCAGGTGAAAGGTCTCGGCTAGATCGACAAAGCGGACAATTTTCTGGCAGGCCTCGGCGGTCCAGCAGCCGCCGTAGAAATAGGGGTCGCTCGCCAGCACCGCGACCGGTAGGCCGTCGGCGCGGGCGAGCCCGGTGATGACCGGGCGGCCAAAGTAGCGCCCGATCTCGAAGAACGATCCCCGGTCGACCACCGCCTCTACGATCGGGCGCATCCGGTAGACCTTGCGCCGGTCGCGCGGGATCGCGGTGAAGAGGCTCTCCTCGCGTCGGTCCGGGTCGTCCTCGCGCGGGCGGCGCGCTGCGACCTCATAGACCGAAGACGGCAGATAGGACAGGAACCGGCGGGCGCGCTCGAACGCTTCCTCCTCGGTCTCGACGGCATCATCGACGCCGCCGGCCCGCGTCTGGATCTCCCAGCCGCCGAGCTCGTGCCGGTCGAGCGCCTGGCCGAGATGGGCGACGAGCGGCGGCCCGGCGACGAACATTGCCGAGGTTGCTTTGGTCATCACCGAATAGTGGCTCGCGGCCAGCCGCGCCGCGCCGAGTCCGGCGACCGAGCCGAGCCCCAGCGCCACCACCGGCACCAGCCCGAGATTGGCGGTCGTGTGGTAGTAATAGAGGGTCGAGCCGATGCGGCCCGGCAGGTTGGCGCGGCCCGTCGTCTCGATCGTCTTCACCGAGCCGCCACCGCCCGAGCCTTCGATGATGCGCACGATCGGCAGCCGCAGGGCGTGGGCCATCTCCTCGGCCATCTGCGGCTTTTCGCGGATCGTCGCATCGGCCGAGCCGCCGCGGACCGTGAAGTCGTCACCGACGGCGACCACCGGCCGGCCGTCGATCGTGCCGCGGCCCATCACGCAGTTCGACGGGGTCAGCGATTGGAGCTGCCCGGCATCGCCGTACGCCGCGGTTCCAGCAATTGCGCCAATCTCGTGAAAGCTGCCCTCGTCGAGCAGCCCGTCGATTCGTTCGCGCACCGTGAGCCGGCCGCCCTCGTGCTGGCGCCGCACCTTGTCCGGTCCGCCCATCGCTCGCGCCATGCGTTCCCTTTGGCGCAGCTCGTCGAGCTCCGGCTGCCAGCTCATCGCCTTATCCCCTCGACCTGATGCATGCTCATCAGCGAACGATAAGGGCCTTCGAGCTCCCGCGGCAACGCATGCGCTGCACTAAGATTGCCTTGCTGATGTTCGGCGCCGGCCTGTTGCTTGGGCTCGTCGTCATCGCCTTCGAGCTCGATCCGCTCGAACGTGTCGCGAGTTGGTCGATGGCACTCGGAATTGCCGCGATCCCGATTGGCCTTCTCACCGATTGGCGCCGGGCGGCCAAACCCGCCGCGCCGGCGCCGGGACGGAAGCGGCGCGGCAAAGCCTACCCCCGGCGCTCGCCGCCGGCGCGCCGCCGCCCACGGAAGCCGGCACGGGCGAAGCGGTAGCCGCATCAGTCGAAGAACGAGAGCCCATGGCTGCCGGCGACGGCGCCGAAAACGGTGACGAGGCTCAATATCAGCAAGAGCCAGTGAAAGCGCCGGATCATCACGAATTTCCGTTCAGGAGAAAGCTCCTTCCGATCCAACAGCCGACGATCGAAGGAGAGCGGCTCGACCACGAACAGCATCAAGGTGAATATGAGCCAGACCAAAACCATCGCATCGAGCCACCAGAAGCCGGGCGACAGAAAATCCGACCACAAACCCAGCCGGTCGACCATGTAGAAGCCGCTGATGCCGGCGAGCAGGGTCGTGCCGCGCGTCTGCCAGGCAAAGCGCCGTTCGATCGTCTCGAAGAGGGCGATCCCTTCTGCTGCGCTCTTGAAACGCCCGACGGCCGGCAGCAGCACCGTCGTCACCATGGCCACCCCGCCGATCCACAGCACGATCGACAACACGTGGACTGTAAGCGCGATCGTCACGTCAGGCATCTGGTTCCCGATCAGTCAGCCTGGCCAACGGCCGCCGCAGGATTCACGCGGCAAGGGCCGTGACTATCGTGCCGCGCATTTCGCCCCTGCCAGGTCGAGCCCACCGTCAAGCCCGCGCCGGGGCGCGGCCCGCCGCCGGTCGCGTCGACGATCGTAGTCGCCGTCTCTTCCAGCAAGACCGCCAAACCGGCATACTTGGTCCGATCCGCTCTCGGATGGCCGAAGAGGGGATCCGAAGGTGCTCGTGGATGCCAAGCACGCATAACCAACTTGCAGCAATCTCTCCGGTGGTATGGTCGGTTCCCCGACTCGCTCTTTCGCCGGCGTGACCGAGCGGGTATGCGAGCATAATCGATGGCAGGAAATTCATTCGGCACGCTCTTCCGGTTCACCACCTGGGGCGAGAGCCACGGGCCGGCGATCGGCGTTGTCGTCGACGGCGTGCCGCCGCGCCTACCATTGGCCGAGCCCGACATCCAGCATTGGCTCGACAAGCGCAAGCCGGGGCAATCGCGCTATACGACGCAGCGGCGCGAAGACGACCTGGTGCGCATCATGAGCGGTGTCTTCGACGGGGTGACAAGCGGCACGCCGGTTCAGCTGTTGATTGAGAACACCGACCAGCGCTCGAAGGATTACCGCAACATCGCCGACCGCTTCCGCCCCGGCCACGCCGACTACACCTATTGGAAGAAATACGGTGTGCGCGACTATCGCGGCGGCGGTCGCGCCTCGGCGCGCGAGACCGCCTCGCGGGTCGCCGCCGGTGCGGTCGCGCGCCAGGTCCTGGGGTCTGGCGTAACGATCCGCGGGGCGCTGGTGCAGATCGGTCCTCATCAGATCGATCGCAATGCGTGGGACTGGCGGGCGGTCGAGGACAATCCGTTCTGGTGCCCGGACGCCGCGGCGGCGCTCCGGTGGGCGGATTACCTCGACGGTGTGCGCAAGACCGGCTCCTCGGCCGGCGCCGTCATCGAGATCGTCGCGAGTGGCGTCCCCGCCGGGCTCGGCGAACCCGTCTACGACAAGCTCGACGGCGATCTCGCCCGGGCGCTGATGACAATCAACGCGGTCAAGGGCGTCGAGATCGGCGCCGGCATGGGTGCGGCCGCGCTCAAAGGCGAGGACAACGCCGACGAGATGCGGATGGAGGGCGGCCGGGTCGTCTTTCTGTCGAACAACGCCGGCGGCATCCTTGGCGGCATCTCGACCGGCCAGGACATCGTCGCCCGCTTCGCGGTCAAGCCGACCAGCTCGATCCTGACGCCGATGCGCACCGTCGATGTCGACGGCAACGAGGTCGAGATCAGCACGCACGGCCGCCACGATCCTTGCGTCGGCATCCGCGCGGTGCCGGTCGGCGAGGCGATGGTGGCCTGCGTCCTCGCCGATCATCTGCTGCGCCATCGCGCGCTCGGCGGCTCCGTCTGACGGCATGCGACGGCTTGTCATCGGCTTTTTGGCTTCGATCGGCGTTCTGGCCGTGCTCTTCGTCCTCGGCGCCGCGGCGCTGGTCGCTGGGCTCCGGCCACGTGCGACACCACTCCCCGACAACATCGTCCTGACCGCCGACCTGACGCAGGGGCTCGCCGACGGACCGGAGAGGGGCCGCCTGCTGCAGCTCCTCGTCGGCGCCAAGCCGAATTTGCGCGATCTTCTCGACGGGATCGAGGCTGCCGGCGCGGACCCGCATGTCAAGGGGCTCTTGGCGCGCGTTGGCAACGACGAGCTGGCGCTCGCGCGTGTCCAGGAAATCCGCGACGCCGTCGCCGCCTTTCGCGCCAGGGGCAAGTTCGCGGTCGCCTTTGCCGACAGTTTCGGCGAGCTCGGCTCGGGGACGCGCCCGTATTATCTCGCGACCGCCTTTGACGAGATCTGGCTGCAGCCGATGGGCAGCGTCGGCCTGACCGGGCTCTATTCCGAAGTCACATTCTTCAAGGGCACCCTCGACCTGCTCGGCGTCGCCGCCGAGTTCGACCATCGCGGCGAGTACAAGACCGCAGCCAACATCTTGACCGAAACCAGGATGACGCCGGCGCATCGCGAGGAGGTCGAGGCGCTGCTCGCCTCGCTCGCCGGACAGATCGAGAGCGGCATCGCCGAGGGCCGCAAGCTGATGCCGGCCGAGGTGCGCCAAGCGGTCGACCGCGGGCCGCTCCTTGCCGATGAGGCGCGGCAGGCAAAGCTCGTCGACCGGCTCGGTTATCGCGACGAGGCGGTCGCCGACGCCCGCGCCCGAGCAGGCTCGGGCGCCGAGCTGGTGAGCCTCCCGAGCTACCTCGACCGCGCCGAGCGCCCCCATCGCGAGGGTGCCCGCATCGCGCTGATCTATGGGTCGGGACTGATCACGCGAGGCGGCGGCTCGTCGAACCCGCTTTCCGAGAGCGAGGTGATGGCGGCGAACGACATGACCCGCGCCTTTCGCGCGGCGGTCCGCGATCCGCGCGTGCGCGCGATCCTGTTCCGCATCGACAGCCCCGGCGGTTCGGTCGTCGCATCGGAGACGATCTGGCGCGAGGTCGTGTTCGCCCGCGAGCGCGGCAAGCCGGTCGTCGTCTCGATGGGCGATGTCGCCGGCTCCGGCGGCTATTACGTGGCCGCCCCGGCGGACAAGATCGTCGCCGAGCCGGCGACCTTGACCGGTTCGATCGGCGTGCTGGCCGGCAAGCTGGTGGCGGCCGACCTCCTGAAGAAGCTCGGGATTTCGACCGATTCTGCCCAGATCGGCACCAATGCCGCGATGTTCAGCGCCACTTCGGGGTTCACCGCGCAAGCGCAGCGCCGCCTCGACGCGTTTCTTGACCAGACCTATCAGGGTTTCAAGGAGCGGGTCGCGACCGGCCGCCACATGACGCCGGAGGAGGTCGAGGCGGTCGCCAAGGGCCGGGTGTGGTCGGGCGAGGAAGCGAAGGCGCACGGCCTCGTCGATGCGCTCGGCGGTTACGCCGTGGCGCTGCGCCTCGCCAAGGAGACGGCGAGGATCGCCCCCGACGCCCCGGTCGAGCTGACCGTCTTCCCGCGCGAGGAGGGACCGGCCGAGCTCATCTACAACCGGCTGCTCGGCCGAAAACGCGAAGCGGGGGCCGACATGGGCTCGATCGGGCGCGCGCTGGAGGCGGCACAACCGGTGCTGCAACGCCTTCAAACCCTGCTCGACGATTCCAGCCCGCTGACCATGCCGCCGATCAGCGCGCCGAGATAGGCACCCGACGCCGATTTCGGAACCTATTGGTACGGTTCTTGCGTGAATGAACTCCGAAGCGACGCTTCCGGAGGACCGTCGATTGGCTGTTGGCTACGTCTTGCGCTTTCTGTTTTGGAGCCAGCCACGTTTTTTGGGTGCCATTGCCTTCATTTTGAGCTTGGCGGCCGGAGCAGGGCCCCCCGCCCAAGCCGGCGGCACCCTGATCGTCGGCATGACTGCCGGCGATATCCCGGTGACGACCGGCAACCCCGACCAGGGGTTCGAGGGCTATCGCTTTGTCGGCTACAACCTATACGACTCGCTGGTGCTGTGGGATTTGTCCAAGGCGGACAAGGCCTCCGAGATCAAGCCGGGGCTTGCCACCTCCTGGGAGATTGATCCGAACGACCACAAGCGGTGGATCGTGCATCTGCGCGAGGGCGTCAAGTGGCATGACGGATGTCCATTCACCGCTGACGATGTGGTTTGGAATTTTCAGTACCGCACCGATCAGAAGGCGTCGTTCTTTCTGGCGCAGCAGTTCGCCTACAGTCGCTCATTCCTTTCGAACGTCAAATCGGTCAGCAAGATCGACGACCACACCGTTATATTCGAGAATAATTTTGTCGAGTCGCTGTTCCCCTACAGTCTCAGCTACATAATGATGATCAGCCGCTGTCGTGCGCAGGAGCTGAACTACGACTGGACGCAGTATGCTCTACATCCTTCCGGCACCGGCCCCTACCGGTTTGACCGTTTCGTTCCGCACCAGCGGCTCGAGTTTGTGCCGAACAGGGACTATTGGGACAAGAACCGTATTCCGAAGCAGGATCGACTCGTCCTGATCCCGATGCCGGAGGCATCGACCCGTACTGCGGCACTGCTGTCCGGTCAGGTCAACTGGATCGAGGCGCCTTCGCCGGATGCCATCATCCGTCTCAAATCCGAGGGGATGAAAATCATTACCAACGTCTATCCGCACGACTGGCCATATATGTTGAATTTTACCCGCGGACCGTTCAAAGACCTGCGCGTGCGACAGGCGGCGAATTTCGCGATCAACCGGCAGGATGTGGTCGATCTACTGGGCGGGACTGCAATTCCGGAGCAGGATGTCGTTCCTCCAACCCTTCCGTATTACGGAAATCCGCCGAACTGGGGTCATGACCCGGCGAAGGCGCGTGCGTTGCTGAAGGAGGCCGGCTGCCTGCCGTGCAAGGTGACGTTCGGTATCTCAACATCTGGATCGGGGCAGATGCAGCCCCTACCAATGAACGAGCTGGTGAAGTCGCAACTCGAGGAAGCCGGCTTCGAGGTCGAGCTGAAGACCATGGACTGGAACGCGCTGCTCGATCTCTATCGCGGCGGCGTGGACAAGAACCCGAACTACGACGGAATCAACTTCTCGCGTGGGCTGTTGGACCCGGTCAACGCCATCATCAAGCTGGTCGGCAAGGCCTATTGGGCGCCGGCGGGGTCGAATTGGGGGCATTATGAGAATCCGGACGCGGACGCGTTGATCAACGCGATATTCAACGAGTTCGACGAGGAAAAGCGGTTGGCACTGCTGACCAAGCTGCACGAGCTCGAAGGCCGCGACGCGGTCATGATCTTTGTCGTGCACGACCTCAATCCGCGCGCGATCTCGCCCAAAGTGAAGGGCTTCGTGCAAGCCCAGAGCTGGTTTCAGGATTTGACGACGGCAACCGTCGAACCATAGCGCTTTGCCGAGGCTTGCGCGCTACTAGCGCATACAGAGCGGGGGTCTCAATGATTAAACTCGAGGTATTGCGTCCGATTTTGATCGCCACAGCATGGCTCGGAATGTGGCTCGGCAACACCCCGGTACAAGCTGGCGGCACTTTGACCGTCGGCATGACCGCCGGCGATTTGCCTGTAACCACCGGAAACCCGGACCAGGGGTTCGAAGGCTACCGGTTCGTCGGCTACAATCTCTATGACTCGTTGGTGCTGTGGGATTTGTCGAAATCGGATATAGCGTCGGACATCAAACCCGGCCTCGCGACCGAGTGGCAGGTCGACGAAGGTAATCCCAGGCGCTGGATCTTCAAGCTGCGACAAGGAGTGAAATGGCACGACGGCTGCCCGTTTACCGCCGATGACGTGGTGTGGAACCTCGATCATTCGACCAATGAGAAAGCGCCCGAGTTCGATCCTGCTCAATTCGCCCAGACGCGCACTTACCTCAACAACTTCGCTCGCATCGAGAAAATCGACGACCACACCGTGGCGTTTGAGACCAAGGTGCCGGACTCGCTGTTTCCTTACGAAATCAGTTACGTAATGATGATCAGCCCATGTCGGGCCAAGGATGTCAAATACAATTGGGTCGAATTCGCCAAGCAGCCTTCGGGCACCGGCCCGTATCGCTTTGACCGGATCGTCCCGCATCAACGCCTGGAGTTATTGCCAAACAAGGATTATTGGGATGCGGCGCGGGTACCGAAGCAGGACCGGCTGGTCTTGATCCCGATGCCCGAAGCCTCGACCCGCACCGCGGCGCTGCTATCGGGGCAGGTAGACTGGATCGAGGCGCCGTCACCGGACGCGATCGACCGGCTGAAGGCGGCCGGCATGCAGATCGTCACAAACCCGTATCCGCATAACTGGACCTATCAGCTCAATTTCGTCAAAGGCCCGTTCGCCGACAAACGCGTGCGGCAGGCGGCGAACTATGCCCTGAACCGGGAGGACATGAAGGAGTTGCTGAATGGGCTGATGCTCGAAGGCTATTCGACCGTGCCGCCGTCGACGCCCTACTATGGCCATCCGGTGCTTTACAAATACGACCCGAAGAAAGCCAAAGCGCTGTTGGCCGAGGCAGGCTGCACGCCGTGCAAAGTGACGTTTGCGATCTCCACTTCCGGCTCCGGGCAGATGCAGCCTTTGCCGATGAACGAACTCGTGAAGTCGCAGATGGAGGCGGCCGGCTTCCAGGTGACGTTGAACACGATGGACTGGAACGCGCTCCTCGACATCACGCGGGCCGGTGTCGACAAATATCCCGACATCAATGCGATCAATGTCAGCCGGCAGACCCAGGACCCGTTCAACGCGCTGATCCGCCACGTCTGGACCAAGCAATGGGCGCCAAAGGGATCCAACTGGGGCCACTACAGCAACCCAGAGGTCGACAAGCTGGTCGAAAACATCTTCGGTGAATTCGATGCGGCGAAACGCCTGGTGTTGCTGACCAAGCTCAACGAAACCATGAACGAGGAGGCTGCGCTGATCTTTGTCGCGCACGACCTCAATCCGCGGGCCATGTCGCCCAAGGTCAAAGGCTTTGTGCAGGCGCAGAGCTGGTTTCAGGATTTGACGCCGGTGAGCGTGGGCCCGTGATCCGGTATATCCTCCGCCGCGTTCTCTACGCTATCCCGATCGCGTTCGGGGTCAGCGTCGTCTGCTTCTCGTTGGTCTATATCGCACCCGGCGATCCGCTGCAGACGGTGATGCCGCCCGACGCGACGGCGGAGACCATCGCCATCGTCAAGCACGCCTACGGTTTCGACCGGCCGCTGCCGGTCCAGTTCCTGATCTGGCTCGGGCACGTGCTGACCGGAGATTTCGGGATGTCGATCTCGACCCGCCGGCCGGTAATCCTGGAAGTCTCGGACGCGCTAGCCAACACGATGCTGTTGGCGTTGTTTGCAGTGCCGATATCGTTTTTCACCGGCTATGTGATGGGCGCCGCGGCGGGCTCTTATCCGGGACGCTGGATCGACCGTGTCGTGACCGGCGCCGCTGTGGTCGGCGTTAGCCTGCCGAATTATTGGCTCGGCATCGTCCTGGTGATCTTTTTTGCCGTAGAACGCCTGCTGTTGCCGGCGACCGGCATGGGGCCGAACGGTTCGACCGGGTTCCACATTTTGCAATGGAGCAGCGCCAAGTTCCTGGTGCTGCCGGTCGTTACCCTGTCGATGATCCCGATCGGCATCCTCTCCAGAACGACCCGCGCCGCGGTCGCGGAGGTGCGCAACCAGGATTTTGTCCAGACATTGCGGGCCAAAGGATTGTCCGAATGGGCGGTGACGAGACATGTGCTGAAGAACTCACTGCCGCAGGTCATGGCGGTGATGGGGCTTCAATTCGGCTATCTGCTCGGCGGCTCTATCCTGGTGGAAACCGTCTTCACTTGGCCGGGCAGCGGCTTCCTGTTGAGCAAGGCGATCATCAATCGT
Source organism: uncultured Alphaproteobacteria bacterium (assembly GCA_963781215.1). Taxonomy (GTDB): domain Bacteria; phylum Pseudomonadota; class Alphaproteobacteria; order ATCC43930; family CGMCC-115725; genus AP-15. The sequence continues at coordinate 190,970 of CAWAFE010000005.1, read as the reverse complement.
GACGTGCCGGTACTCCAAGGCACGATCCTGACCCTGGCGCTGGTGTTCGTGCTGACCAACCTCGTCGTCGATCTGCTGCAATCCCTGGTCGACCCGCGCATCCGCCGCGGCTGAGCCTGAGAGCTGAATAGCGCCATGACCGACACTGTTGCCTTCACCGATCCGATCGACAGGTTCGCCGAACAGGCCGTCCCGGTGACCCGGGTGCGCGGCTATTGGCAATCGGTGTTTTTTCGGTTGCGCCAAGATCCGGTCACCCTGGCCTTCGGCGCCGTCGTATTGCTGATCGTGTTGGCGGCGATATTCGCGCCGCTGATTGCGCCGTTTGACCCCTATGCGGAGAGCATCATCGGCCGGCTCAAACCGTTCGGTTGGCACGGCCATTGGCTCGGGACCGACGAGTTGGGGCGCGACATGCTCTCGCGGCTGCTGTTCGGCGGCCGGGTGTCGCTGTTGATGGGCGTCGTGCCGGTGCTGATCGCCTCGATGGTCGGCGGCATGCTGGGCGTTCTTGGAGGCTTTCTAGGCGGCCGTACCAATACCGCGATCATGCGGACAATGGACGTGTTCTATGCATTCCCCTCGGTGCTGCTGGCGGTGGCGATCGCCGGGGCGATGGGCGGCGGCATCGGCAACGGCATGCTGGCATTGACGCTGGTGTTCATCCCTCCGATGTGCCGCGTCGCCGAGACGGCGACGACCCAGGTTCGCGCGCTCGACTTTATCGAGGCGGCGCGCGCCAGCGGCGCGAAAACCACGACGATCATCCGCTACCACGTGCTGGGCAATGTGCTGGGACCGGTGTTCATCTACGCTTCGTCCTTGGTCAGCGTCAGCATCCTGCTGGCTTCGGGCCTGTCATTTCTGGGTCTCGGGGTCCACCCTCCGATGCCTGATTGGGGGCTGATGCTGAGCACCCTGCGCCAGTCGATCTACGTCGTTCCCTTTGTTTGCGCCTTGCCCGGTCTGGCTATCTTCGTCACCTCGATCTGCTTCAATCTGGTCAGCGACGGGCTGCGCGCGGCAATGGACGTCCGGATGTAGCCGAATGGACCTGGCGCTCGCCGACAGCATTATCGTCGATCCACGCGACCGCGGCGGTGCGGCTCAGCCGCTGCTGATCGCCCGCGATCTGCGCAAGCATTTCCTGGTCAAGGGCGCCCGCGGCAAATCGGTCCAGGCCGTCGACGGGGTTTCGTTCACAGTCGGGAAGGGCGAGACTTTGGGCATTGTCGGCGAGTCGGGCTGCGGCAAGTCGACCCTTGCCCGGCTGCTCCTGCACCTGATCGTGCCCGATGCCGGCGAGTTGGTGTTCGACGGCGATGCCGTCGCCAAGCCGGACGGGATTGCCGTCAATGTCTTGCGCCGGCAGGCGCAAATGGTATTCCAGGACTCGTATTCGTCGCTGAACCCGCGCATGCCGATCCGCGATTCGGTAGCGTTCGGTCCGTTCGTCCAGGGCAAAAAGAAGCAGGAGGCGCGGGGTATCGCCCGCGACATGCTGGGTAAGGTCGGGCTCGACCCGGACCTGTTTGGCCCGCGCTACCCGCACGAGCTTTCCGGCGGGCAAAAGCAGCGGGTCAATATCGCCCGCGCGCTTGCCACCGGGCCGCGCATGGTGATCCTTGATGAGCCGGTCTCGGCCCTCGACAAATCGGTCGAGGCCCAGGTGCTGAACCTGCTGCGGGCGCTGAAGCGGCAATTCAACCTCACTTTTGTCTTTATCAGCCACGACCTGAACATCGTCCGCTACATCAGTCACCGGGTGCTGGTGATGTATCTCGGCCGGATCGTCGAACTGGGTCCGGTCGATGCGATCTTTGAACGGCCGCAACACCCCTATACACGTGCGCTCCTGGCCTCGCGGCCGTCGATGGACCCGGCACGACGCATCGAAGAGCCGCCGATTGCCGGCGATCCGCCGAACCCGATCGACCCGCCTTCCGGGTGCCGGTTTCGCACGCGTTGCCCGTTCGCCGAGACTGTGTGCGAGATGACCGATCCGAAGCTCGGTGCCTGGGAGGGGGCGCAATCGCATGTCTCGGCCTGTCACATGCGCGACCCGCTCTCGGGTCACAGCCGGGCCGGACGCGTCTGAGATGGCCTCTAACGGCTCCGGTACCCTGGCAGAGATCAGCAATCTTTCCGTCCGCTTCGTCACCAGGGAGGCCACCGTTCACGCGGTAAACGGGGTCAGCTTCGCGGTGCAGCCGGGCGAGGTGTTGTGCATCCTCGGCGAGTCGGGTTCTGGGAAGAGCGTGACCTTGCGCGCGCTGATGCGCCTGTTGCCGCCGCGCCGCACCCGGATCGAGGGCAGCATCCGAATCGAGGGCCGCGATGTCTTGGCGTTGCGGCCAGGCGAGCTGCGCGATCTGCGTGGCGGACTGGTATCGATGATCTTTCAGGAGCCGATGACCGCGCTCGACCCGGTCTACACCGTCGGCCAGCAGATCGGCGAGACCTTGCGGCGGCATACCGGTAGCACCCGGGCGACGGCGCGGAAGCGGGCGCTGGAGTTGCTGGAGCTGGTCGGCATCCCGTCGGCGCAGCAGCGGCTCGGTGCCTATCCACATGAGCTGTCGGGCGGCCTGCGGCAGCGCGCGATGATCGCCATGGCTCTGTCATGCAACCCGCGGCTGTTGCTGGCGGACGAGCCGACGACGGCGCTCGACGCGACGGTCCAGGTGCAGGTGCTGATCCTGCTGCGCCGCCTGCAGCGTGAATTCGGCATGGGGATGATTTTCGTGACCCACGATCTCGGCGTCGCCGCCGAGATCGCCGACACGGTCGCGGTCATGTATGCCGGCCGGATCGTCGAAAGCGGGCCGGCGGCGGAGGTGCTGCGCGCGCCGGCCCATCCCTACACGGCGGGGCTGCTGGCCTCGACCGTGCATGGCCAGCCGCGCGACCGCGACATCGATGCGATCCCCGGCAGCCCGCCCGATCTGCGACGCCTGCCTCAGGGCTGCAGCTTTGCGGCGCGCTGCGCCCGGCGAACCGCCGAGTGCAACCGGGTCACCCCGGAGCCGCGTTTTCCCTCACCCGGCCGAATGGCCGCGTGCCTCGCAGTGGCAAACCAAGCGACTGATTAAGAGCACGAGCTATTTCGGCGATGCTCGCGCGCTCCACAAGAAGCGTTTCACGTCAAAGTGGGACGACAAATCGGACCTGTTGCCGGGTGGTCGCCACCCACCTATCTTCCGGCAATGGACTTCGGGCTTTCGGACGAACAGCGGGCGTTCGAGGAGACGGCGCGGGCGTTTGCTCGCGAGGAATGGCTGCCGCAGGCGCCGGGATGGGACGAGCGCCACGAATTTCCGGTCGAGGCGCTGCGGCGAGCGGCGGCTCTGGGCTTTGCCGGCATCTATGTCGGCGAGGAATTCGGCGGTAGCGGGCTCGGCCGGGCCGACGCCGCGATCATCTTTGAGGAATTGGCCGCGGCCTGCGTCTCGACCGCGGCTTACCTGTCGATCCACAACATGGCGGCATGGATGATCGACCGCTTTGGCACGAGCGAGCAGCGCGCCCGGTTTCTGCCGAAGCTCGCCTCGCTGGCACATTTTGCCAGCTATTGCCTGACCGAGCCGGGGAGCGGCTCGGATGCGGCCGCACTCGCCACCCGCGCGATCCGCGATGGCGACGACTACGTGCTGAACGGCACCAAGGCCTTCATCTCGGGAGGCGGGTCGAGCGACATCTATGTGACGATGGTGCGGACCGGCAGCGCAGGGCCGAAGGGCATCTCCTGCCTCGCCGTCGAGAAGGGAACGCCGGGCCTCTCCTTCGGCAAGAAGGAGCGCAAGCTCGGCTGGAACACCCAGCCGACGGCGATGGTGATCTTCGAGGACTGTCGCGTGCCCATCGCCAACCGGCTGGGCGCGGAGGGCGACGGCTTCAAGATCGCGATGATGGGGCTCGACGGCGGCCGGCTCAACATCGCCGCCTGCTCGCTCGGCGGCGCGCGGGCCTGTCTCGGAGCGGCGCGCGAGCACCTCCTCGAACGCCGCCAGTTCGGCCGCCCGCTCGCCGATTTCCAGGCCTTGCGGTTCAAGCTCGCCGATATGGCGACCGAGCTCGAAGCGGCCCGACTGATGGTGCGCCGCGGTGCGGCGAGCCTCGATGCCGGCGATCCCGAGGCGGTGATGCATTGCGCGATGGCCAAGCGTTTTGCCACCGATGTCGGGTTCCACATCTGCAACGAGGCATTGCAGCTGTTCGGCGGCTACGGCTATCTGAAGGACTTTCCGATCGAGCGCTATCTGCGCGACGTGCGGGTGCACCAGATCCTCGAAGGCACCAACGAGATCATGCGGGTCATCATCGCCCGCCATCTGCTCGGCGGATGATCAATCTGCGCCCGATGACCCGCGGCGACCTCCCGCGGAGCCTGCCGCTCCTTGCCCAGCTGGGCTACGAGCTGACCCCCGAGGAGATAAAAGGGCGGTTCGCCGCCGTCGTCGCGATGCCAGGCCATTCTCTGCTCGTTGCCGAGACGGGAGGGCAGATCGTCGGGCTTCTCCATGTGTTTGACCGCCCGGCGATCGAGAACCCGCGCGAGGCGGTCGTCCAGGCGATCGTCGTCGACCAGGCGTTCCGCCGGGCCGGCATCGGCCGCGCCTTGATGGCTGAAGCGGAGCGCTGGGGAAGGGAGTGCCACTGCCGCTCGGTCGTGCTGAGCTCGAATGTCGTGCGCGCGCCGGCGCACACCTTCTACGCCGCGCTCGGCTACCGGGTGGCGGCCACTTCCTACGTGCTGCGCAAAGACCTGCCGCCCGCGATATGACGGACGCCGGCGAAATACTGCTCGGCCGCGAGGGCGGGCTCGCCACCTTGACGATCAACCGGCCGCAGGCGCTGAACGCGCTGACGCTCGCCAATTACCGGCAGTTCGCGCCGGCGCTCGCCGCATGGGCCGCGGACCGCTCGGTGCAGGCCGTTGTCGTCCGCGGCGCCGGCGGGCGCGCATTCTGTGCCGGCGGCGATGTGCGCGCCGTCTATGAGGCCGGGCGCGGGATCGCAGGCGACCCGGAGCTGACTTCGGTATTCTTTCGCGAAGAATACGAGCTGATTTGGGCGATTCATCGTTTCCCGAAGCCCTATATCGCGATCGTCGACGGGATCACGATGGGCGGCGGCGCCGGGATCTCGGTCAACGGCGCCTATTGCATCGCCACCGAGCGCACGCTCTTCGCGATGCCGGAGACCGCGATCGGCCTCTTTCCAGATGTGGGGGCCACCCGCTTTCTGAACCGCTGCCCGGGGCGGATCGGGGTTTACCTGGGATTGACCGGCACGAGGCTGCGGGCGGCGGACATGCTTTATTGCGGGCTCGCCAGCCATGTCGTGACGCAGGACCGGGCCGACGCACTGGTCGCAGCACTCGGCCGCGAGCACGGTCGAGTCGATGTGGCCCTCGCCGGCTTCGCGGTCGATCCCGGCCCGGCGCCGCTCGAGGCATTGCGCCCGGAGATCGACCGCTGTTTTGCCGGCGACAGCATCGAGGCGATCCTCGACGCCCTCGCCACCGAGGCGGCAGCCGGCGGCGAGCACGCCGCCTGGGCCGCCCAGACGCAGGCGGGCCTGGTGTCCAAATCGCCAACCAGCCTCAAGGTCACCCTGCGGCAATTGCACATCGGGCGCGACTACGATCTCGATCAGGCGCTTGCGCTGGAATACCGACTGACCCAGCACATGATGGCCGCGCACGATTTCTACGAAGGGGTCCGCGCGGCATTGATCGACAAAGACCAGACCCCGCGCTGGCAGCCCTCGGCCCTCTCCGAGGTCGACCCCGCGATGGTCGACGCCTATTTCCTCCCGATCGGCAACCGCGAGCTGGGCTTCGACGCACAGATGCCATAGGGCGGCGCGCGGCCCCTCCTCCGAGAGCAGGGGCGGCGCGAACGCATGTCGCCTCCGCCCTGTTTTGCTCCACGATAGCGGGCGATATAATCTTTCAACCCGACATTGGCACCCGACCGGAGAAACCCCGATGTCCCGCAAGCTCCACGCCGCCGTGGCCCAGCTCGGGCCGATCCACCTCGCCGACAGCCGCGCGTCGGTCGTCAAGCGGCTGATCGCGATGATGCGCGAGGCGCATGGTCGCGGGGCGCGTTTTGTGGTCTTTCCCGAGCTCGCCCTGACCACCTTCTTCCCGCGCTGGTGGATGACCGACCAGGCCGAGATCGATCGGAATTTCGAGCGCGAGATGCCGAGTCCCGAAACCCGGCCGCTCTTCGATCTGGCGAAGGATCTCGGCGTCGGCTTCTATCTCGGCTATGCCGAGTTGACCCGTGAGAAGGGCGAACCCAGGCACTACAATACCTCGATCCTGGTCGAACGCGACGGCAGGATCATCGGGCGCTACCGCAAGATCCACCTTCCAGGGCACTCCGAGCACCTGCCCGAGGCGCCGTTCCAGCATCTCGAAAAGCGTTATTTCGATGTCGGCAACGAGGGCTTCAAAGTCTGGCGGGCGTTCGACGCGATCGTCGGCATGTGCATCTGCAACGACCGGCGCTGGCCCGAGACCTACCGCGTCATGGGGCTGCAAGGGGTCGAGATCGTGGCGCTCGGCTACAACACCCCGATCGCGAACATCCACCACCGCGAGCCTGAGCATTTGCGGATGTTCCACCATCTCTTGTCGTTGCAGGCTGGGGCCTATCAGAACGCGACCTGGGTGCTGGCGGCGGCAAAATGCGGCGCCGAGGACGGCTTTGCGATGATCGGCGGCTCGGCCATCGTCGCCCCGACCGGCGAGATCGCCGCGCGGGCGCTGGGCGAGGAAGACGAGGTCATCGCCGTCGACCTCGACCTCGACCTCGGCGACTACCTGCGGCGGACGGTCTTCAACTTCGCCAAGCACCGCCGCATCGAGCACTATGGATTGATCACCGAACGCACCGGCGTCGAGACCGAGGTATAGCACCGCCAACCCGCCGGGCTCGAGCCACGGCGAACGAGCCTTGACAACCCGCAATGCCGGGGCCGGAATCAACGCGATGCGGCCGATTGGAGGGTGCAACGGACCGGGATGCTAGTCCGTCGGACGTGCCGCCCGGCGGTAAATTCGTGATCGATCGCGATGGCTTGCAGCAAATCGTCGACGCCCTGGGCCGCCGCGGCTATCGGGTGATCGGACCGAGCGTGCGCGACGGCGCGATTGTCTACGACACGGTGACGCGTCTCGATGATTTTCCGGTCGGGTGGACCGACCGCCAGGACGGCGGGCGATATCGTCTCGAGCGGCGCGGCGATGCGGCGCTCTTCGGCTATGCCGTCGGGCCGCATTCCTGGAAACGCTTTCTCCATCCTCCGGTCGAGCGGCTCTGGCAGGCTCGCCGCGACGGGGACGGCTTTTCGGTGATCGAGAATGATGAGCCAACCGAATGGTTCGCGTTCATCGGCGTTCGCGCCTGCGAGCTTCATGCGATCGCCATCCAGGATCGGGTCTTCCTGGCCGGGCAATATGTCGATCGGGCTTACAAGATCCGGCGCGAGCATGCCTTCATCGTCGCGGTCAATTGCGGTCAGGCGGGCGGCACCTGCTTTTGCGTGTCGATGGAGACCGGGCCCAAAGCCGAAGCGGGGTTCGATCTCGCGCTGACGGAGCTGATCGAGGGCGGCCGCCATCGCTTTTTGCTGGAGGTCGGCAGCGCCGCGGGCGCTGATGTGATCGCGGGCGTGCCGCGTCAACCGGCAACCGAGGCTGAACTTTCCGCTGCCGAGCGGGTGATCGCCCGGACCAGAGGGCAGATGGGGCGTAACCTCGATACCGAGGGCCTGAAGGAATTGCTGCAGGCCAATCCGAACCATCCGCGTTGGGACGAGGTCGCCGCGCGCTGCCTTGCCTGCGGCAATTGCACGATGGTCTGCCCGACCTGCTTTTGCACAACTGTCGACGACACGACCGATCTTTCCGGCGGCACCGCCGAACGGGTACGCCGCTGGGATTCATGCTTTACGCTCGACTTCTCCTATCTCCATGGCGGCAGCGTGCGTCACTCAACCCGTTCCCGTTATCGCCAGTGGATGACGCACAAGCTGGCGCATTGGTTCGATCAATTCGGGACCTCCGGCTGCGTCGGCTGCGGCCGCTGCATCACCTGGTGCCCGGTCGGGATCGACATCACCGAAGAAGCGGCGGCGATCCGGGCGGACCCGAACCTCTCGCGGAGCGGGGCCGATGGAGGGGCTTGAAAGGATCGTCCTGGAGCATCCGTTCTTTGCCGATCTCGGTGCCGAATTCGGTCATGCGATCTCGGGCTGCACCCGCAATCTTCGGTTTGGTGCGGGGCAGTATCTATTCCATGAAGGGGAACCGGCCGACGAGTTCTACTTGATCCGCCACGGGGCGGTGGCCCTCGAGATCGCACTCGCCCGGCCGCCAGCCGCTCATCGTAGCGACTCTGCACGAGGGCGACGTCCTCGATGCGTCGTGGCTGGTCCCGCCCTATCGCTGGACCTTCGACGCGCGCGCCATCGATCTCTGCCGGGTGCTCGGGGTCAATGCCAAATGCCTGCGCGAGAAGTGCGAAGCCGATCACGATCTCGGCTACGAACTGATGAAGCGCTTTGTCGGCGCCATGGGCGAAAGGCTAAGGACAGCGCGACTGCAAGCCCTCGATGTCTACGGGAAGAGCGCTTGACGATCGCACTGGCGACCGCCGTCCGCGACAGCCTGGCGCCGCAGCCCGTCCGCGTCGCCCGCGTCCGCCGGGAGACCGCGGATGTGGCGACCTTCGAGCTGGCCCCAACCTCGCCGTTTGTCTTTGCCGCCGGCCAATTCAACATGCTTTACATGTTCGGGTTGGGCGAAGTCGCGATCAGCATCAGCGGCGATCCGGCCGAGTCGGGACGGATCGTGCAAACGGTGCGGGCGGTCGGGGCCGTCAGCGCGGCGCTCACCCGGCTCCGCCGCGATATGATGGTCGGTGTCCGCGGTCCCTATGGCTCGTGCTGGCCGGTCGCCGAGAGCGAAGGCAGCGACATCGTCATCGTCGCCGGCGGGCTCGGCCTGGCGCCGCTCCGCCCGGCGCTCTACCGTGTGCTCGCCCGTCGCCGGCAATATGGCAGGGTCGTCCTGCTCTACGGCGCGCGCGGACCGGCCGATATCCTCTACCGGCGCGAGCTCGAAATGTGGCGGCGGCGTCTCGATGTCGACATCGTCGTTACGGTCGACCATGCGGCGGCTGATTGGCGCGGCAATGTCGGCGTCGTGCCCGCATTGATCGCCGGCGCCGCGTTCGATCCGGACCACGCGGTAGCGATGGTGTGCGGGCCCGAGATCATGATGCGGTTCACGCTCGATGCGTTGCGCCACCGCGGGCTTGCGGCGGACCGGATTTATCTCTCGATGGAGCGCAACATGAAATGTGCGGTCGGCCTGTGCGGGCACTGCCAGTTCGGGCCTGCTTTTGTCTGTCGCGACGGCCCGGTCTTCCGCTTCGACCGCATTGCCCCGATTTTCAGCATCCGCGAGATCTGACATGGCTCGCGCCGCCCGCCCGCGCTTGGCCGTGTGGAAGTTCGCCTCCTGCGACGGCTGTCAGCTTAGCCTGCTCGATTGCGAAGACGAGCTGCTCGCGGTCGCCGCACAGCTCGACATCGCCTATTTCGCCGAGGCGTCGCGGCGAATGCTGCGGGGGCCATACGATCTCTCGCTGGTCGAAGGCTCGATCACGACTCCGGCCGACGCGGAGCGCATCCTGCGGGTGCGTCGCCTATCGCGGCATCTGGTTACGATTGGCGCCTGCGCCACCGCGGGCGGGATCCAGGCGCTGCGGAATTTCGCCGACGCTCGGGAATTCGCCGCCTATGTCTATCCGCATCCGGAATATCTGCAAACCTTGGCAACCTCGACGCCGATCAGCGCGCACGTGCCGGTCGACTTCGAGTTGCGCGGCTGCCCGATCGACAAGAGCCAGCTGCTCGAGGTCATCAAGGCATTCCTGATCGGCCGCAAGCCGGCGATCGCCGGCCACAGTGTCTGCATGGATTGCAAGGCGCGCGGCAATGTTTGCGTGATGGTCGCGCACGGGACCCCCTGTCTCGGGCCGGTCACCCACGCCGGCTGCGGCGCGATCTGTCCGTCTTACGATCGCGGCTGCTATGGCTGCTTCGGGCCAGTCGTCGACGCGAACACCGCGGCAATCGCAAGCGAATTCGCCGCGCTCGGAGTGGCGCGGCGCGATGTCGCTCGGGTATTTCAGACGTTCAACGCCGCCGCCGAGGCGTTCCGGAAGGAGGCCGAGGCTCATGGCGACTAGGACGATTCGGGTTGACTATATAGCGCGGGTCGAAGGGGAGAGTTCGCTCGACCTCGAGATCCGCGACGGGGCGGTTGACGCCGTCCGGCTCAGCATCTTCGAGCCGCCGCGGTTTTTCGAGGCGTTGCTGCGCGGGCGTGGCTTCGGCGAGGTGCTCGACATCGTCGCGCGGATCTGCGGGATCTGCCCGATCGCCTACCAGATGAGCGGCGTGCATGCGATCGAGGACGTGCTTGGCATCGAGATCGACGCGCCGATCCGAGCCCTGCGCCGGCTTCTCTACTGCGGCGAATGGATCGAAAGCCACGCACTGCACATCGTGATGCTGCACGCTCCGGACTTCCTCGGCTATCCCGATGCGATCTCGATGGCGCGCGACCACGGCGCGACGGTCGAGCGCGGGCTCGCGCTCAAGAAGGCCGGCAACGCGTTATTGCGCCTGCTCGGCGGCCGCGAGATCCATCCGGTCAATGTTCGCATTGGCGGATTTTATAAAGCTCCGAGTCGTGCCGAGCTGGCGGCGCTGGCCGACACGTTGAAACGAGCGCGCGATCAGGCGATTGCGACCTTGCGCTGGGCGGCGGGTTTCCCGTTTCCCGAATTCAGTCGCGACTATGAATTCGTCGCGTTGCGTCATGCCGACGAATACCCGATGAACGAGGGAAGGATCGTCTCTTCGGCCGGTCTCGACATCGCCGCCGCCGACTACCAGAGCGAGTTCCTGGAGCGCCAGGTGCGATATTCCACGGCGCTGCACTCGCAGCTGAAACGGCGCGGTGCTTATCTCGTCGGACCGATGGCGCGCTATGCGATCAACCGCGACCGCCTACCGAGCGAAGTGCGGGCGCTCGCGGACGAGGTCGGGCTTGAACCGGTGTGCCGCAATCCGTTCCGCAGCATCCTCGTTCGCGCCGTCGAGATCGTCTTTTGCTGCGGGGAGGCGTTGCGGCTGATCGCCGATTATGAGCCGCCCGCCCGGCCCTTCGTCGCGTCCGAGCCGCGCGCCGGCGTCGGCTACGCCTGCACCGAAGCGCCGCGCGGGATCCTCTATCACCGCTATCGGCTAGACGCCGAGGGCACCGTCCTCGACGCCCACCTGGTTCCGCCGACCGCCCAGAACCAGGATGTCATCGAAGAAGACCTCCGGCAGATCGCAACGAAGGGACTGGATCGCGACGACGAGGCGCTGCAGGCAGACTGCGAGCAGAGCATCCGCAACCATGACCCGTGTATTTCCTGTGCGGCGCATTTTCTGAAATTGCACGTACACCGGACATGAGCGGCTGCGCTAAGCCTCGGGTGCTCGTCTCCGGGATCGGTAATCCCGACCGTGGTGACGACGGCTGTGGCCTGGAGGTCGTGCGCCGGCTGCGCAGTCGCCTGCCTTGCGGGGTTCGCGTTATCGCGCGCAGCGGGGACGCTCTCGCGCTGATCGAGGATTGGCAAGGCTTCGCGGTGGTGGTGGTCGTCGATGCGGCGGCGGCAATAACGCGTCCGGGGACGATCCACCGGCTCGATCTGACCGACTCACCGCTTCCGGCAGGTTTCGCAATCAGCTCCACCCACGCGATCGGTGTCGCCGAGGCCGTCGAACTCGCGCGCTGCCTACGGCGTTTGCCCTGTCGTCTTGTTGCTTATCTTGTCGAGGGTGAGCGCTTCACCGCCGGAGCGCCGCTGTCGCCGGCGGTCGCCGAGGCCCTCGACGAGGTGGTCGAGCGAATTGTCGTCGAGCTCTCCGACATATTCGCGAGCCCCGGAGCCAGAGAAGGCGTCGCTGAAGATGCATGAGACCGCACTGGTCCGCGATGTTGTCCGCCGGATTGAAGACCTTGTACGCTCGACGGGCGCGTGCCGCGCGGTGTCGGTCAAAATCTGGCTCGGCGCGCTCAGCCATCTCTCGGCGGAACATTTTCGTGAACATTATGCGATCGAAGCGCGCAATACGATTGCCGCCGGAGTGGCTTTGGATATCGCGGTATCGGACGATCCTGACGACCCGCACGCGCAGCAGGTTCGGCTGGAAAGCATCGATTTGGAGGAATGAATGCGACGCGGCCTCGCCCCGCGTCAGGAGGTGTTTGCCTCCGATATCGACCGGTACAGCCGCTCGACATCGGCTTGTCGGCAGAGCTGAGTACCTGAGCCCAACAGTGCCGCCGCCCCCGCCGCCATACCGAGGCGGACGGCCTCGGGCACCGGCAGGGCGCGGGAAAGACCGAGAACGATACCCGCCAGCATGCTGTCGCCGGCGCCGACGGTGCTTTTTGCCTCGACCTGGAGCGCGGCAAAGCGCTCGCTCCCTTCGGCAGTCGCCAGCAACGCGCCTTCCTGTCCCAATGACAGGACGACAATCTCGCTGCGGCCCTGCGCGATCACGTCGCTCGCCGCCCGTACCTGATCGTGCTCGGTGTGGATTTCTCGCCCGACCAAATCTTGCAGCTCGCGCAGGCTCGGCTTCAGCAGGTAGATGCCGCTGCCGGCATTTTTGAGCGCCGCGCCCGAGGTATCGAGAACCATCCTCTTACCGAGCGATTTGGCCAGCGCCGTCACCCGCGCGTAGAAATCATCGGGCACGCCGAGCGGTAGACTGCCGCTGGCGACGAGGTAGTCTGCATCTGGCGCCAGCAGCGCCAACTGGTCGAGGCAGCGTTCCTGGTCATTATCGGAAATCTCAGGTCCGGGAAGAATGAAGCGGAACTGGTTCCCGGTCTGCCGTTCTTCGACCGCGAGGCTTTCGCGGGTGAAGCCGGCAATCGCGATCGGATGATGCGCGACCCCTTCCTCCGCCAACAGGTGTCGAATCATTTCGCCCGCCGGCCCACCGATCGGAAAGATCGCAGCTGCATCGCCGCCGAGTGCGTGAACCGCGCGTGCGACATTGATCCCGCCACCCCCCGGATCGTAGCGCGGCTCGGCACAGCGAAGCTTGTGCGCCGGTTCGACCCGCTCGGTCGACGTGGCGATACAGCCTGATTTCGCCGAACCAGCGAACATAGGATTGTGCCGACATCGAATCCGCTCCCTCCCTCAGCAGCAGCATTTGTTCGGGATCAGAAATCGGCCTTGATTCAAATCGACCCATCCACGGTTCGGCGCTCTCGCGTCAATGCATCGGAAAGACCGCGATCGCGGCCGTCGCGGCAACCGCGGTGACCTCAATGCGCCATCAGCACCGGGATGTCCGCACCTTGCAGCACCCGCCGGGTAAAGCCGCCGAAGATCCACTCGCGCAATCGGCTGTGGCCGTAGCCGCCCATCACCAGCAAGGCGGCATGCTCGGCGGCGGCGGCCAGCAAGAGTATCCGCCGCACCCGAAGACGCGGGCTCCAGATGCCGGGTCGAGACCGGGACGCCCTGCCAGCGCAGGGCGGCCATCAGCCGAGCCGCCTCCTCGCCGGATGCGACCTTCCTCCTCGGCGACGGTCAGGATCACGATCTCCTTGGCGATCCCCAGAAGCGGCATGCCGCACCGACCGCGCGGGCGGCTTCGCGGGTTCCGTTCCACGCGATGGCGATTGTCCCGGGCAATACCGCCAGTGGGGTTGCGGGCGGGATCAGCAGCGGCCGGCCGCTTTCGATCAGCGCCCCCTCGATCGTCTCCGACGCCACGCCGTCGCCGTCGACCGGCCGGCCGATCACCGTGAGGTCAGCGACGCGGCCATATTCGGCAACCCAACCGGCTTCGGCGCCGACCTCGCGCAGCCACCGCGCCGAGTGCCCCGGCTGATCGTCGGGCATATCTTTCAGCGCCACCCCCTCGCGTCGGCAAAAGTCCTGGAACATCTGCTTCGCCTTTTCCTCGCGCTGGTCGGCCTCGGCGTCGAGCCGTTCGACGAGGCCGCCGACCATCGCCGCACCGCCGCCGTCCGAGGCCATCGAGACCGCCATCGCCGTCGCGTCGACGCGCACATGCAGAAAATCCAGGTGTGCTGCGAACGGACGCCCTACCGCGAGCGCCGAGGCGAACACCGCCAAGTCGCTGTCGCTGCCGGTCGCCGGCACGAGAATGGTTTTGATCATCGGATTTCCTCCGGCTTTCGCAAAGTCCGCACCCGATCCGAGAATACTCCCGAGCCCACGGTCAAATCCACGACGCGGCGATTGCAGCCGAAGCGCCGGCAATGGCATTGATCGAGTTTCAACCGTATGTAGGGGAAGGGCACGGCCGGAGGATGATCGAGTTCTGGGGCGCCGCCCTGCTGCTTGTCGTGCTGCTTGGCGGCAGCGCGCTCGGCCTGGTGATCCGGCCGTTCCTGTCCGAGGCGCACCGCAGCCGCGAGACGACCGACCTGGTCCAGCTCGTCATCACCATGCTGGTGACCTTCGCCGCACTGGTGCTGGGCCTGCTGACAAGCTCGGTCAAGGCATCGTTCGACACGGTGGATACCGATATGAGGGGATTTTCGATCGAACTGATCCGGCTCGATCAGTCGCTGCGCGAGTACGGGGAGGAGACCGGACCGATCCGCGCGCTGTTGCGCCGCTACACCGCCGGTGCCATTGCTACGACCTGGCCCCGAGAGCCGGTGTCGCCGGGCGACGACCATCCCAGACGGTTGGCGTCGGTTGCGTCCGACACGCCGATCGACAACTCTGCCTTGGGCGAGCTGCTGAACCAGGTGGAGGTCGAGATCCGCCGGCTGGAGCCGCAGGATCCGATGCACCGCCGTTTGCTGACGACCGCGATCAACCAGTTCGAGCGCGTCATGCAGATGCGCTGGAAACTGATCGAGGAGGCGCACAGCTCAATCTCGCCACCCTTCTACCTGGTGCTCTCGTTCTGGCTCTTAATCGTGTTCGCAAGCTTTGGGCTGAGCGCGCCGCGAAATGCCGTGTCCCTGGTCACGATCACGCTCGGGGCCTTGTCGATCGCCTCGGTGGTTTTTGTGATCCTCGATTTGGACGCGCCCGTCAGCGGAGTGTTCGCCGTCTCCAGCCAGCCGCTGCGCGAGGCCTTGGCGCAGCTCAGCCGATGAGCCGACGGCGCCCTCGACGAAAGCATCAATTATCGGATCAATTCTGCGACGATCGCCGAAACCAACGGTTTCATGAAATAAGCCTCGTCCGGCATGATCGCCACGACCACGCCGCACCGCCGCAGCTCGGCTGCCACGATCGGGCCGACGGCGGCGACAGCGGTGTTCCCGAGCCCGGTCCGCAACCGTTCGTCGTGCCCCCTCGCCTGCGCCACCTCGAAAAGGCGCCGCACCTGGGAGGCACTGGTGAAGGCAACAGCATCGATGCGGCCGGCCGCCATCTCGTCGATCAGCGCCGCGACCGCTTCGTCGGCGGCTTCCGAGACATAGTCGTAAGGCGTGACCGGATAAGGAATTGCCTGCGCCGCGTGAAGAAAATCGACAAGCCGGTTCGCCGCTCCCGGATAAAGTTGAACGCCTATTCGCCTAGCTTGCAGATCATAGCTCGAGAGGAGCGCGATGACGC
This sequence comes from uncultured Alphaproteobacteria bacterium, assembly GCA_963781215.1. Classification (GTDB taxonomy): domain Bacteria; phylum Pseudomonadota; class Alphaproteobacteria; order ATCC43930; family CGMCC-115725; genus AP-15. The sequence goes on along the minus strand of CAWAFE010000005.1, from coordinate 175,257 downwards.
CCTCCGTGGTCGGCTCCGCGGCACGCAAGCCGGGCTTGAGCCCAAGCTCGCGCAAGGCCCGTGCCGGCTTGGGGCCGCGCGTAATCGTCCGGGTCTTGGCCAAAGCAGCGAGAAAGGCAGGTTCGGCCCCAGACCGCCGCGCCAGCCCCTGAAGCCGATAAAGTCCTTCGCCGGTCAGCAGAATGAGGTCATCAAATGGTGCGGCGATGAAATCGTCGAGCCATGCCATGAGCGGAACGCGGTCTGCGGCATCGACGATCCCGACGAGCGGACAGCTCCATATCTCGGCACCCTGTGCCCTGAGCATCGCTGCCAGGCGTTCGGCTTCGCGGGTCTCCGGGAGAGCGATTCGCCGCCCGCGCAACGGATGGATCGCGGTGGCTTCGTTCATTACCACACCTCGTCCCGATAGCCGACACGCACCGAGCGGGGTGGCGCGCCCGCTCAGGCGGGAGTGGTGATGCAAATCCGGCCGCTGCGCAAGATCACCCGGATCTCGGAAAGGCGCGAGCCGTGTCGGCGTCGCCGGCCAGTCGGCGCTCGGCGATCGGTGAGGTGCAACGTTCGTGCGCCCACCGCATTGGCTCAGCTGAACCGATGAGGAGGACTGGCTCATGTCACCGTGGCAGCGGCGACCGTACGAAAGCGCAGAAGGGCGAGACCCAGGATCACCGCGCCGACCGCCCCGGTGGCAAGGAATTGCGGCCAGACCACGCCGAGGCCGGCGTCGCGGAACAGGATCGACTGGGCAAAGCTGACGAAATGCGTCGACGGCGAGGCCTGCATGAACGTCTGCAGCAAGGGCGGCATGCTTTCGAGCGGCGTCTGCGCGCCGGAGAGAAGGTTCATCGGCATTGCGATCAGCATGAACAAGAGGCCCAGCTGCGGCATCGACCGCGCGATGGTGCCGATCAGGACGCCGACCGCAGTCGTAAAGAACAGGTACAGCATTACCCCGCACAAAAAGAGCAGAACCGAGCCGGCGATCGGAATTTGCAGCAATCCGCGCACGACCAGGGTAAGCGACAAGGCTACGGCGACGGTGATCACCAGCCCGTTCGCCCATACCTTTGCCATCGCGATCTCAAAGGGCGCCAGCGGCATTGCCATCAGATGGTCCATCGTCCCGTGCTCGCGCTCGCGCACGATGGCCGCGCCGGCGAGGACGATCGACAGCATCGTCACAAAGTTGACGATGCCCATGACACTCATGAACCAAGAGGTGGTGACGTTCGGGTTGTATTTCACGCGAATTACGAGATTGACGGGCGATGGCGCAGACGGCTCGCGGCCGGCGGCGAAGCGGGCGATCTCGGTGCTCAAGATCTGCTGGATGTAGCCGGCGCCGATGCCGGCCAGCATCGCCGCTGTGGCGTCGACATTAACCTGGATCGCTGGTTGATGCCCCGCCATGACGTCACGCTCGAAATCAGGTGGGATGTCGAGGACAAACGTGAACCGCGCCGTATCCATCAGGCGGTCGATATCACCCGGCGAGATTTGCAGTGGCGGCTTGAAGTAGGGCGGCAGAAATACTCGTGCAATCGCCCGCGACAATGTCGAGTGATCCTCGTCGGCGATGGCGATCGCCGCGTTGTGCACCTCGAGCGCGGTGCTGCGCGATTGAGCGTAGATCGCCACGGAGAAAGCGTAGACGATTAGCCCGATCAGCACGTAGTCATGCGCGAAGCTGCGCAGCTCCTTCGTTCCGAGCCAGAAGATATTAGCGAGGTGCCGCATCGGGGCAGGTCACCGCTCCTGACGGCGCATCAGCAGGATACTGAGGATGGTCAAGGCCGGGATGAAGAGAGCCAGCTGAACCATCTTGCCGCCGAGCGCGGCAAAACCAAGAGCCTTGGTGAAGGTTCCGACGCTGATCGGCAGATAGTAGGTCATCGGAAAGAGGCGTCCCATCAGCGCCGGCAGGCCGACCAAAGAGGAGACCGGGGTCATCATCCCGGAGAACTGCGTCGCCGGCAGAAAAGTCAGGATCGCGGTGCCAAACAACGCAGCGAGTTGGGTGCTGGCGAAGGCGGAAATCAAGAGGCCGTAGGCGGTCGTCACGGTCACATAAATCAAGGTGCCGACCGCGAGCGCGGCAAAGCTGCCCTCGAGCGGCACGCCGAACAGCAGCACCGCCATCGCGAACAGGCAGAGAAAATTCACGAGTGCTACGAGGATGTAAGGGATCTGCTTGCCGAGAACGAGCTCGACCCGGGTCACCGGCGTCACGTAGAGATTGGTGATCGAGCCGAGCTCCTTTTCCCGGACGACCGCCAGCGCCATTAGAATCGCCGGAATGAGCGACAGGAGCAACGCCATCGAAGCCGGCACCATGGCGTTGATGCTCTTGAAATCCTGGTTGTAGAGGAATTGGGTTTCGATCCTCGCTGGTTCCGCCGTCATCACTGTTCCATGCATACGAGCCAGCGCAGAGAGATAGAGCTGGTGCACGCCCAAGAGATAACCGCGGGTGGTTTCGGCCTGGAACGGCATCGCGCCGTCCACCCAAGCCGCCACTTCGGCCGGCTGTCCCCGCCGAACAGCGCGCCCGAACCCCGGCGGAATCTCGACGGCGAGCTTGATTTCACCGCTGGCGAGCCGTTTATCGATCTCGTCATAGCCGGCCAGCGGCGGCAATTCGGCGAAATAGGCTGAGCCGCGCAGTCCTTCCAAGTAAAAGCGGCTCTCTGGCGTCTGGTCGCGGTCGAGAAAGGCAAAGGGAATGTGATCGACGTCGGTGTTGATGCCGAAGCCAAAAACCAGCATCAGGAACGCGGTGCCGAGCAAGGCAAAGCCGAGCCGGACCGGGTCGCGCCAAAGCTCGAGTCCTTCGCGGATCGAATAGGCGATCAGGCGCATCAGGCTGAAAACCGGCGCCGCACCCCGCGGCCGCACCGAGGCCGCAACCGTCTCGGCCGTGATCTGGGGCCGACGCTGGCCCGCCGCCTCCTCAAGATAGTCGACGAAGGCGTCTTCGAGCGTAGCGGCACCGCGTGCCGCGGTCAGATGCGCCGGCGTTCCGGTGGCCAGCACCTTACCGGCATGCATCAGCGCGATCCGGTCGCAACGCGCCGCCTCGTTCATGAAGTGGGTCGAAACGAAGATTGTAACGGCTTGGCTACGCGACAAATCGACCAGGAGTGCCCAGAAGACGTCGCGCGCCAAGGGGTCGACGCCGGAAGTGGGCTCGTCGAGGATCAGCAGCTCGGGCTGATGCACGAGCGCGACCGCCAACGCCAATCGCTGCCGAATGCCGAGCGGCAGGGCGCCCGCGAGCTGGTCGATATGATCGCCGAGGCCGAAGCGGCCGATCAAAGCGGTTATGCGCTCCCGCGCTTCGCTGCGCGGCAAATGAAAAAGCCGGGCATGAAGATCGAGATTCTGCCGAACCGTCAATTCGGTGTAGAGCGAGAACGATTGTGACATGTAGCCGACGCGCGCGCGCTGACGCATGTCGGACGGGTCGACCGGCTGGCCAAAGAGTATCGCTCGGCCGGCGCTCGCCGGCAGCAATCCGGTCAGCATCTTCATCGTCGTTGTTTTGCCGCAGCCGTTCGAGCCGACAAAGCCGAAGATCTCGCCGCGATCGATCGTAAAGTTCACCCGGTCGACGGCGACGAAAGCACCAAACCGCCGGGTCAAGTCGCGCGCCACGATGACCGGTCCGCCGTCGCCCGCAACCCACGGCGGAATGCGAAGCACATGGTGCCCAGCGCGCAGCGCCTCGGGCAGCAGGGCAATAAAACTGTCCTCGAGGCTGGCCTCGCCGGTTTGCATCTTGATCTCGTCGGGCGTGCCGGTCGCGAGAATTTGACCGGCGTTCATCGCGATGAGGACGTCGAAATCCATTGGCTTCCTCCATGTAGGCCGTCGCCACGACGACGCTGATGCCATCGCGCCGCCGGCGCATTCCGTCGATCAGCTCCCAGAATTGGCGGCGAGACAGCGGATCGACACCGGTGGTCGGCTCATCGAGGATCAAGAGATCGGGGTCGTGGATCAGGGCGCAGCACAGGCCGAGCTTTTGCCGCATCCCACCCGACAGGTTCCTGGTCAGGCGGTCGGCAAACGGGGCGAGGCCGGTGCCGTCGAGCAGCTCGGCGCTGCGGCGGTGTCGTTCCCGGTATCCCTGGCCGAACAGCCTGCCGAAAAAGTCCACGTTCTCGGCAACGCTCAAATCCGGGTACAGATTCCGCCCAAGCCCTTGCGGCATGAAGGCGATGCGCGAGCAGACGGCGGTGCGATGGCGGCGGCCGGACATGTCGCCGCCGAGCACTTCGACCCGCCCCGTCTGGATTTGCTTGGCCCCGGCGAGGATCCCGAGCAGTGTCGACTTGCCGACCCCGTCCGGCCCGATCAGCCCGACGAGCTGGCCCGCCGGGAGGCGCAGCGAGACCCCGGCGAGGGCGGCTCTGGATCCGTAGCGGTGCGAGAGGCCATCCACCGCGACCACGGGGTTCGTCACGGGGTGGGCGCTCCGCGCAGGAATTGCGGCCACTGCGCCTTCGGATCGAGCTTGACATAGGCGACGCCGGGGAGGCCGGACCGCACTCTTGCGGCATATGCCCGCAGCAGGCCAGGATCGATCTTAACGCGGACGCGGAACATCAGCTTGTCCCGCTCGTCCTGGGTCTCGACCATTTTCGGGGTGAACTGGGCGCTCGGCGACAAAAAGGCGACAGTGGCAGGGATCGGCCTGTCCGGTATCGCGTCGAGCACGATCCGCGCTTCGGCGCCGGGAACGACGCGCCCGGCCTCCTTCGTCGGCAGAAAAATGTCCATGTACACATAGGACGTGTCGAGCATCGTAAAGACCTTGCCCCCGACCGGCAGCATCTCCCCGATATTCGCCAACCGGTATAGAATCCGCCCATCCTTCGGAGCGACCAGAGTATTGTCGGAAATGTTTACCTGGAGAAGAGCAGCGTCTTTCTGGGCTGCTTTAAGAGAATACTCGGCCGCGCCGACCTGGGACTCGCTCGTTTCGACGGTGGCGATAGCGCTGTTCAGCGCCGCCTGCCGCTGGTCGACGACTTCCTGCGTCTGGAACCCCTTCGCGAGCAAGGCATAGGCCCGCTGCAGCTGTTGTTGGGCAAGCTTGAGTTGCGCGCGCTGCTGATCGAGGCTATGCCGCGCCGCCTCCAGCGTATTCTGCGCCTGCAAGAACATGGCTTCGGCCTTGGCCAGCTGCGTCTGCAAATCCGTCGTGTCCATGCGGGCGACGACCTGCCCGGCCTTGACGATGTCCCCTTCGTCGACGAGAAGCTCGCGCACGCGTTCGGGGAATTTGGTGGGGATATCGATTTCGTCGGCCTCGAGCCGGCCGTTGCCCATCGCGAAACCGGGCGGCAAGCCGTTTTGCGTCTGCCGCCACCAATAATACCCGCCGCCCGCCGCCAGCGCGATTATGACCAGGACCAGAACGGCCAGCTTCCGCCGGCGATGCGAGGGAGGCCTGGTCGCCGGCTTTGCGACCACCGCGGGCAGGGCAGGCAGGTTCGCGGGGCTCTCTGCGGTGGCCCGTCTGGCACCGGTGTCTTGAAGCTTCTCTGCGTCAATCACGGGCCTCATTCTAGCGCTGACGCCGGGGAAGGTGTCGAGCCGGATCGAGACACCAGGTCCCATGTCCGGATATGTTGATTTGGATCAACGCGAGCCGTGCGGTGCCCGATTTCCATCGGAAGGACCATTGGAGCCAGAAACCTCATGCCGAGCTTCCGAACCCTCGACGACATCGATGTACGCGGCAAACGGGTATTGCTGCGGGCCGATCTCAACGTCCCGGTCAAAGACGGGGTCGTCACCGATGCGACCCGGATCGATCGCCTGGCGCCGACCATCGAGGCGCTGATCGACAGGGGCGCCAAAGTCGTCGTGATGTCGCATTTCGGCCGGCCCCAGGGCAAGCCGGACCCGGTCTTCTCCTTGCGGCCGTTAGTTGCGCCGTTGCGGCGGGCGATTGGCGGGCGCGAGGTGGTCTTTGCCGAGGACTGCATCGGCGACAAAGCGAAACGGGTCGTGACCGCGCTGCGGCCGGGACAGGTGGCGCTGCTCGAAAATCTTCGCTTCCACAAGGGCGAAGAGGCGAATTCGCCCGAGTTCGCGCGGGCGCTGGCCGAGCTCGGCGACATTTATGTCGACGACGCCTTTTCCGCGGCGCATCGGGCGCACGCCTCGATCGCAGCGCTCGCACATCTGCTGCCGGCCGCCGCCGGCAAGCTGATGGAGGCCGAGCTCAGGGCTCTCTCGGCGGCGCTCGAAAGCCCGCGCCGGCCGGTTCTCGCATTGATCGGCGGCGCCAAGGTGTCGACCAAGCTCGATCTCTTACGCTTCATCGTAGGCAAGGTCGATATCCTGTCGATTGGCGGCGCGATGGCGAACACCCTCCTGTTGGCGCAAGGCAAGGAAGTCGGCCGTTCGCTCTGCGAGCGCGACATGATGGAGAATGCGCGGGCGATCCTGACCCTCGCACGGGAGCGCAATTGCCGGCTGATCCTACCCGAGGACGCGGTCGTCGCCGCCGGGCTGGCGCCCGGAGTTGCAGCCCGTACGGTTGCGATCGACGACGTGCCGAGCGACATGATGATCCTCGATATCGGCCCTTCAACCGTCATCGCCATCGCGGCGGCGCTCGAAGGGGCCTGCACCCTCGTCTGGAACGGGCCGCTCGGTGCGTTCGAGACGCCGCCTTTCGACCAGGGCACCGCGGCAGTGGCGAGGAAGGCCGCCGAGCTGACCCGAGCCGGAAAGCTGCTCAGCGTCGCCGGCGGCGGCGACACGGTCGCAGCGCTCGCCGCGGCCGGGGTCATCGACAAGCTGTCCTATGTCTCGACCGCCGGAGGTGCATTCCTCGAATGGCTGGAAGGACGCGAGCTGCCCGGCGTCGCCGCCCTCGCCCCGGCTTTGATATGAATGCGGCCGCGGGCAATTGACGCCGGCGCCGCTGGTCCGCAGATTGTCTGCCGCGACAGGAGGAGCGCCATGAACGCCGCTGATGTCATGACCCGCAACGTCGTCTCGGTCGGCCGCGACACGCCGCTCAGGGAAGCCATCGGGCTGATGCTCGACAAGCAAATCAGCGGCCTGCCGGTCGTCGACGACGGCGGCAAGCTGGTCGGCATCCTGACCGAGGGCGACCTGTTGCGCCGTCGCGAAACCGGCACCGAGCGCCACCGCCGGCATTGGCTGGAAATGCTGATCGGACCTGGCCGGATGGCCGGTGAGTACGTCAGGACCCACGCCCGCAGGGTCGGCGAGATCATGACCCATGAGGTCGTCGCGGTGGAAGAAGACACGCCGCTCGACGAGGTCGTGCGGCTGATGGAGCACCACCGCATCAAGCGGGTGCCGGTGCTCTATCGTGGTTCGCTTCTCGGCATCGTCAGCCGCGCCGACCTGCTCCGCGCCGTGGCGGATGCAATTGATCGGGAGAATGCCGCGGTCGGCAACGACGACGACATTCGCGAGCGCATCCTCGCCGAGCTCGCCAAAGCGCCATGGGCGCCGCGCGAAGGCCTAACGATCGACGTGAGGGACGGTGTTGCCTATCTCGACGGGGTGATCTTCGACGAGAAGGAGCGCGAGGCTCTGCGCGTCGCCGCCGAAAACGTACCCGGCGTCAAGGCCGTCAAAGATCACCTGGTATGGGTCGAGCCGGTGTCCGGCACGGTCATCGAAGCCCCGGAGCAAAGTCAGGGGGCGTCCGCCCCGATAATGCGGTGACCAGCGGGTAGGTAGCGAGGCATGGCCCGTATGCGGAGGTTGAGCTTGTGCACCACGCTTTAAACGGTTAGGCTATTTTTGATTAAAGTGGGAGGACGCCAATGGACAACGACATGACGCGGCGAGTTGTCGCCGAGTTCTTTGGAACGTTCTGGCTGGTATTGGGTGGGTGTGGGGCCGCAGTCCTGGCCGCGGGCTTTCCAAGCCTTGGCATCGGCTTTCTCGGTGTCGCATTCGCTTTCGGCTTGACAGTGCTGACCATGGCTTATGCCGTCGGACATATTTCGGGAGGCCACTTCAACCCGGCGGTCACGATCGGCCTGTGGAGCGCCGGGCGCTGCGCCAGCCGTCACGTTATTCCCTATATCGTTGCACAGGTTATTGGCGCGATCGTTGCCGCCGTAGTATTGTGGCTGATTGCTTCGGGCAAGCCTGGGTGGGTCGCCGGCGGGTTTGCCGCCAACGGATATGGCGATCTCAGCCCTGGTAAATACGGCCTCGGGAGCTGCTTCCTCAGCGAAGTCGTAATGACCTTCTTTTTCCTCTTCATCATCATCGGCACGACTTCGAAGGGGGCGGCTGTCGGCTTTGCTGGGATTCCAATCGGCCTTGCCCTGACCTTGATCCATCTCGTGTCAATCCCGGTCACCAACACATCGGTTAATCCTGCGCGCAGTACCGGCCCTGCTCTGTTTGCCGGCGGCGAGTATATTGCGCAGCTCTGGCTGTTCTGGCTGGCGCCCATCATCGGAGCCGTGATTGCTGGGCTGCTGACTCGCTGGATGCAAGAGCCCGTTAGCGATACGGTCGTCGTGGAGGAAAGGCGGTAAACTCCTTAGCCGGCTCGCTGATTGCTTGACCGGCAAGGCTAATTCGGCCGGCGCCGACACACCCAGAGCCACAAGTTGGGGCGGGTCGCAAATCCACGCCGCCAAGGCGCGTTGACCTGGGCCAATAGGGCAGCGGCATCGGCGTGACGCTCGCCACTGCACGACAAAGGCAGCGCTGGAAAGTCCGACGGCAAGCGCGGGACTGCTTCGATTACTTCAGGCAACGGTCCCACATGGCAAAGATCTTGCTCCAGGTCTCCTCGGCGGCCAGCGTGTCGTAGACGGCGCGCTCGGGGAAGCAGAAGCCGTGGTGCGTCCCGGGGAAGACCTTGAGCTCGTGCTTTGTATCTGCCTTGTCGAGCGCCTTTTTGAGGTCGCCCGGGATATGGGCCGGGACGCTCTGGTCGGTCTCGGCAAAGGCGTAGTAAAGCTCGCCCTTGATCTTGTCGAGCAAGAGGTGCGGCGAATCCTCCCTGTCGGTGATGATGCCGACGCCGTAGAGCGAGGCGGCGGCCGCCATGCGGTGCGGGAACTGGGCCGAGACGGTGGTGATGTATTGGCCGCTCATGCAGTGCCCGACGCAGCCGACTTGGCCGGGTTTCGCCTTGTCGCTGGCGTCGAAATAGGCCAGTAGCGCCGCGGTGTCGTCGACCACGCGAGCGTTCGAGAGGTGGTTCATCGCCGCGCGGATCACCGCCGACATGCCGTCGTCGCGGTGCGGGATGTCGAAACGGCAGGTGCCGAGCCGATAATACATGTCGGGCAGCAGGCAGAAATAGCCGTGCTTGGCGATGCGTCGCGCCATGTTGCGCAGTTCCTCGCGGATGCCGGGCGCGTCCATGTAGAAGATGATCCCCGGGAACTCACCCGGCCCCTCGGGGCAGGCCGCGAAGGCGGGCATATTGCCGTGCTTGGTGCTGACGACGACTTCCCTCTCGATCATGCCGAGTCCCTCCGGGGTTGCGCTAAAATTGGACGCCGGCCGCAGCGTCGCGCGATCGCCGAGGGTTGTCACCCGCATTTTTTAGAGCCGAGCCGCGGCCTACGCTCTGCAACTCAGCGCCCGCCGAACACCGGCGCGCGCTTCTCGGTCCAGGCCCTGACCCCCTCCGCGTGGTCGGCCGAGTCGGCGCAGCGCGCGCGGATTGCGGCGAGCGCGTCATGGTCGAGCGCGCCGGCGGCGGTGTCGTTGATGGCGCGCTTCAGGCCGGCCAAGGCGAGCGGCGCGTTGGCGGCGAGGAGGTCGACGAGCGCGGTCGCCCGCGGCATCAGATCGTCGGGGGCGACCACCTCGTCGAGATAGCCGATGCGCCGCAATTCCGCTGTGTCGATCGGCTGTGCGGTCAAAAACAGCTTCTTCGCCGCAGCGACGCCGAGCCGGGTCACATAGCGGCGGATGCCGCTCTCGTAATAGACGATGCCGAGCCGGGCCGCCGGCATCACCAGCCGCATACCCTGGACGCCGATGCGGAAGTCGCAGGCCAGCGCCAGATCGGTGGCGCCGCCATAGACGCTGCCGTTGAGCGCAGCGATCGTCGGCACCCGCAGCGCTTCGAGGCGGTCGACCGTGCGCTCGAACGCATCGCGGTCGTATTCGCCTTCGCCCTTCCCGGCCAGCCGCTCGGCCAGCGCCCCGATATGAAAGCCCGAACTGAAGCTTCTGCCAGTTCCGGTCAGCACCAGGACCCGGACCGACGGATCGGCGTCGACCCGCGCGAAGGTTTCTTCCAGCGCGGCGAGGTCACAAGGCTCCAGCCGGTTGTGCTCACGCGGGCGGTTGAGCCGCACCACCGCGCGACCGCCCGCTATGATGACGACCGGCGCGGTCGATCGGCTGCTGTCGGCGGTGTCGGGCATCACGGGCTCCGTTCGGTTCGGGGCGGTATTGTGGCGCGTGCACCGGGGCGAGGCCAGCCGTGTTCCGCCGCCGAATTGCGCCGACGGCCGGATCGACGATCGCGGGTGCGAACCGCTCGGCGCCGCCCCAGGATAGGCCTCTGGCGATCGATGGACCGTCGACGCTGACTTTAGGATAGCGGTAGGAAATCAATCCCGCTGACTCTACTTGACCGCTGGCCCCCAACGGCGCGGTTGACAGCCTTGTCGGCGCGATTGTCCCGACCCCGGACGCGGCCGGCCTACGCGTTCGGTTTACGCATTTCGCCGCCGCATTGACGGACGAAGTTGCGTTCGCTCACATCACAGGCGGTCACCTCGACAAACCCAGCCGGCTCGTCGTTCACCGGTACATCCCGCCAATCTGCAACAAACAGCGGGTGAGTGCTCCTCAGGGTAACCTTGCGACTACGCCATCCGCAAGATTGCCATATTCACACTGCATATTTCCACCCAAATCACGCGGGATGGACCGCCGAGGAGGGCGCACCATAAAGGGCACTCGAACCAACTTGGCATGCGCCATGACGATAGCAGAGCTTTGCTGCAGATTTGCTGCCGATGCAACAAAGAGCAATGAGAAAACATTATTGATTGCGGTTGGTCGCGAGCAGCGACGTCGGCTCGGTCGGGTAATTCGGGTGCGCCGAGAAGTCTGGGCTTGAGTGCTCGACTACATCGCTCGGCCGGGCTTTGCTTCGCGCAACGGCGTGCCGCTTTCGGCAAGCCGGCGGAGCAGGGCGGAAGGGGCCCAGCGCTCGCCATATTGCTGGTGCCAGGCCTGGATCTGGCGGTAGACCTCGGCGACGCCGATGCCGTCGGCCCAGTACATCAGGCCGCCGCGATAGCGCGGAAAGCCGAAGCCGTTGAGCCACATCACATCGATGTCGCTGGCGCGGTAGGCCTTGCCCTCTTCGAGGATCTTGCAGGCCTCGTTGACCGAGGCGAAGAGCAGCCGGCGCAATATCTCCTCGTCGGTGAAGGTCCGCTGCTCGATCCCGAGCTCCTTCGCCTTTTCCTTGATCATGCGGGCGAGCTCGGGGTCGGGGTGCGGGGTGCGGTCGCCCTTCTCGTAGCGGAACCAGCCGGCCCCGGTCTTCTGGCCCAATCGGCCGGCCTCGACGATCATGTCGGCGATCGGCATCTTGCGGTAGTTCGGGATCTGCGCGGCGCGGCGCTGGCGGCTGTCGTAGCCGATGTCGAGACCCGACAGATCGGCCGTCGCAAATGGGCCGATCGGATAGCCGAAATCGACCATCACCTTGTCGACCTGCTCGGGCAGCGCCCCTTCCTCGGCCATGATGTTCATCTCGGTGCCGAAGGGCGTGCGGCTCCTGTTGGCGACAAAGCCGTCGCCATTGCCGGCCATGGCGCTGACCTTGCCGATCCTGCGGCCGAGCGCCATCGCCGTCGCCAGGGTGTCGGGGGCGCTTTTGGCGCCCTTCACCACCTCGAACAGTTTCATGACGTTGGCCGGGGCGAAGAAATGCGTGCCGGCCACGTCCTGCGGGCGCTTTGTCGCGTTCGCCATGATGTCGATGTCGATGCCCGAGGTGTTCGAGAACAACAGCGCCCCCGGCTTCATCACCTGGTCGAGGGTCTTGAAGACCTCTTCCTTGACCGGGATGCGCTCGAACACGGCCTCGATCACCACGTCGCACCGGCCGATCGCGTCATAGCTCGACACCGGTTCGATCAGTCGCCAGGCGGCGCTCCATCTCGGCCTCGGAGAGGCTGCCGCGCTTGACGCTCGTCTCGTAATTGGCGCGGATGCGCGCGATCCCGCGGTCGAGCGCCTCTTGGCTCGCTTCGAGGATCTTCACCGGGAAGCCGAACTCGGCAAAGCTCATCGCGATGCCGCCACCCATCGTGCCGGCGCCGATGATGGCCGCGTTCTCGATCGGCCGCAGCGGCGTATCGCGCGGAATGTCGGGCAATTTGGCGACCTCGCGCTCGGCGAAGAAGGCATAGCGCAATGCCCGCGCCTCGGCCGAATTTTCCAGCTCGTCGAAGAGCGCGCGTTCGCGGACGATCCCCTCGTCGAACGGCAGGGTGCACGCCGCCTCGACCGCGGCGATGCAGTTGTAGGGCGCCTTCTGGTTGCGCGCGCGCCGGGCGATCGATCTGCGCATCGCCTCGAAGAGGCCGGGATCGGCCTTGGCTTCGGCCAATTTGTCGTCGCGGTCGCGGATCCGCGGCAATGGCCTCGCATCGGCGAGGCGGCGCGCCATCGCGACCGCCGCCTGGCGCAGATCGCCGCCCTCCGGCACGAGCTCGTCGATGATGCCGAGCCGCTTTGCTTCCTCGGCCGGGACATGCCGGCCCGACACGATCATCTCCATCGCCGGTTTGGGGCCGATCAGCCGCGGCAGCCGCTGCGTCCCACCGCTCCCCGGCAGGATGCCGATCAAGACCTCGGGAAGCCCAACCTTGGCGCTCGGCACCGCGATGCGGTAGTTGGCGGCGAGCGCGATCTCGAGGCCACCGCCCAGCGCATAGCCGTGGATCGCGGCGACTACCGGTTTTTGGCTGGCGTCGAGGATCTGGTGCGGGCGGCGACCCGGCACCGGCGGCGGCCGGCTGGTGCCGAAAGTGCGGATATCGGCGCCGGCGATAAAGCTGCGCCCGGCGCCGATCAGCACCATCGCCTTGATCGCGGGATCGGCATTGCCGCGTTCCACACTTTCGACGATGCCCTCGGGCACCCCCGGCGAGAGCGCGTTGACCGGCGGGTTGTCGACGGTGATGACGCCGATCCCGTCCTCGTTCTCGAAACGGACCAGATTGGGCTCGGCCATCGCGTGTCCTCCTGCGGCTGTGCGGCCGCCCAAGGTGCCACAATCACCGCCCGCCTGCATCCGCAAACGACGCGCGTTACGCTTACGAAATCTTCCAGGTTCCGTCCGGCTGCAGACAGCTATGGAACGTGTAATGCTCGGGCGAGACCGTCCGCGCCGTCGTCGTCAACGTGTATTCGACAGTCTCGCATTGCAGGTTCTTCGACGGGTTTTTCTTTAGCAGCTTGATGGTGCCGGCGTTGCCGGTGGCGGGGTTGCTCCACGACGCGGTGGTGCCGACGGGCTTGCCGTGGACCTGCTGATCGACCGTGCGGTGGATGATATCGATATCGTCCTGCTTCAGAACGACGTTCGATTCCCAGCTCGGCCCCAGCAGCTGCGCCCGCGCCGAGGTGGCGGCGAGGCCAGCGAGAATCAGGACGACCGCTTTCTTCGGTAACGACATGGCTGCGCGCTCCACGGACACAGGGACGACAGAGGGGGGATGGTTCCGTGAAAACTGACGCGGCAGGTTGACCCCGGTCAACCGGAATCCCCGAGCCCGCCGCCTTGACACCCAGGGGCCGGGCGGCCGTCAATCGGGGCCGCCGCGGAATATCGGGGTCTCTGCCGATGGTCATGCATCTGGACGAAGACGACATCCGCCATCTTTTGCGCTGGGACTCGTTGATCGCTGCGATGGAGCAGGCGCTCGCGGCCTTCTCGGCCGGCAAGGTGCTCCAGCCGGTGCGCAACATGCTGACGATTGAGGAAGGCAGGCGCTATCTCGGCGTCATGCCGGCGGTCGCCGAGAACGCGATGGGGGCGAAGCTCGTCAGCTTCTACCCCGGGAATGAGGGGACCGGCCTGCCGACCCACATGGCGATGATCCTGCTGTTCCAACCCGACACCGGCGAGCCTTTGGCGGTCATGGACGGCCGGCTGATCACCGAAATGCGCACCGCGGCGGTCTCGGCCGCGGCGGCAAAATGCCTCGCTTCGCCGCAGAGCCGGGCCCTGGCGCTGCTCGGCAGCGGCGTCCAGGCGCAGGCCCATCTGGAGGCGCTCTCGCAGATCCGCAAGTTCGACGAGGTCCGAATCTGGAGCCGCACCCCCGCGCATGCCGAGCGTTTTGCCGAGCGGCACGGCGCCGTGGCGATGCCGGCCGAGGCTGCGGTGCGTGACGCCGATGTGGTCGTCACCGCCACCAATGCGCGCAAGCCGATCCTCGAGGGCGCCTGGTTGAAGCCCGGCGCCCATGTCGTCGCCGTCGGCGCGCCGCGGCCCGATTGGCGCGAGCTCGACGATGTGGCGATGGCCAATATGCTCGTCGTCGATTCCCGCGAGGCGGTTCTGAAGGAATCGGGCGACGTGATCCTCTCGGGTGCGGCGATCCATGCCGAGATCGGCGAAATCTTCGCCGGCGCCAAGTCCGCGCCCGCAGGGGTGACGACGGTGTTCAAATCGGTCGGGCTCGCGATCGAAGACATCGCCGCGGCCAGGCTCGTCTACGACCTCGCCCAGGCTCATTCTCCTGCGACATCGTTGAGCCGCCAGTCGTAACGGTCCTCGGCGATATGGTGGATGCCGGCGAGCGCCGCCGCCAACGGCGGCCGGGCATAGCGCCGCAGGTGCTCGATGACGCCGCGGTCGGTGCCGCCGAAATCGGCCTCGTACCAGACATAGATCGAGGAGACGGCGAGCCGACCCCCGGCGACCGAGACGCCGCGCGGGTGGTTGACGTAATCGCGCGCGCCTTGTCGAGGAGTGCCACCGTATTGGCGGCGGTGAACGCTTCGGGCTGCAGGTTCGGGCAGCCGAGTGCTGCGCAATTGACCGCGTAATGGATGCGCGGGTCGCGCCAGATCGGCCGCAGGATGCGGTGCTCGATATCGTCGAGGCTCAGCCCCTCGCCCTCGATCGCGATCAGCTTCTTCCCCCACGGCCCCGACGAGAAGAGGCCGGGCGAGATCGCGATGTCCCGGATGCTGGCGACCGGGTAATGGTCGAGGACGAGCTCGACCGTCAGCTCGTTGTAGAGGTCGACCCAGAAGGCGAATTGCTCGGCCCGGCTGTAGGTGCTGATCGGTGTTCGGGCGAGACGCGCCAGGTCGCGGCCGAGCGCCTCGCGGTCGGCGGTGGTCACGCGGGCATAGGGGATACGGGCGATGCCGTCCGCGCCGAGGCGGACATAGGCGCCGAGAAACCGGTTCCAGACGCCGTGGTCGATGCGCGCCGTCGACGCGTCGTCATGCGCCTGCCATTGCGGCCACAGCTAGCCGGCGCTCGGCGCCGCCGCGGTCGGATATGGCCATACCAGCGCCAGGATGACCAGCGCCGCCCGGACACGGATCGACAGGAGCATCGGTAAGGGGTCTTGTCGAAGCGGTTGACACTGCCGAGAACTTCCGGCCCAGACTGCAGGACCAGCTTCAGGAGGAAAAATATGCCCGACGAATTTATCGGAAAAGTGGCCCTCGTCACCGGCGGCGGCAACGGAATCGGCGCCGCGGCGAGCCAGGCGCTGGCCCGCGCAGGCGCCACTGTCGCTTTGCTCGACCGCGACCACGCGGCGGCCGAGGCCGTGGCGGCGGAGATCGTCGGACATGGCGGCAAGGCCGGCGCGCATGCCCTGGACGTGGCCGACGGCGCCGCCTTCGCCCGGTTGGCGGCGGCCATCGCCGAACGGGAGGGCGGCATCGACGTGCTGGTGAATTGCGCCGGGACGATCACCCGGCACACGATCGCGCGAATGCCGGCCGAGGCCTGGGAGCGCGTGCTGGCGGTCAATCTGCGCGGCCCGTTCAACGGCGTTCAGGCGGTCTTGCCCCATATGCGGGCGCGCGGCGGCGGCGCGGTCGTCAACATCGCTTCGGTCGCCGGCCGACGCATCTCGTTCGGCGGCGGCGCCCATTACAGCGCCTCCAAGGCGGGGCTCCTCGGCTTCACCCGCCATGCCGCCTACGAGTTGGCGCCCGACCATATCCGGGTCAATGCCGTCTGCCCCGGCCCGACCGCAACCGCCTTCAGCGGCCGAATGCCGTCGGCCGAAGCCCGCGCGGCGCGGGCGAAGAAGATCCCACTCGGCCGCATGGTCGAGCCCGAGGACATCGCCGACGCGGTGCTGTTCCTGGCCGGGAACGCATCGCGGATGTGCACCGGCATCGCCCTCGATGTCGATGGCGGCGTCCTGATCAGCAACGACATCCCCTACGAGCAATATTTCGCCAATATGACGTAACAGCGGCGCGAGCCTTGGCCTGTCCGGTCATCCGGCGTGCGCCGAGCCGCGTATCGTCACCAACGAGAGATGATCGGCGCGCCGCGGTGGGTCCGGCCGATCCGCGACCTCGCGTTCGAGGCGGTTTAGCCCCGCCTCGTAGGCCGCATCGGAAATTGCCTGCAATTGGGAACAGCTGTCGCGACGGCGCACGACGGCAAGCCAATCCTTCAGGTTCTGCTCGAAATGGAGGTCTTCGTACGCCGCCGTCACAGCGACGAAGCCGATGCCCTCCATGACCGCTACCACCGCCTCGGGCGGCCAGAAATCTTCGAGGTCGATGACCCTTGCTTGTGGGAAATACGCGTAATAGAGCCAGTCGCCGGACCGCTGCGGGCACAAATTGCGCAGAACGAAGCGACCGCCCGGACGCAGGACCCGCAACACCTCGCGGAGCGCCCCCGCCTTGTCGGCGAAATGGTGGAAGGCGAATTGACAGCCGACATAGGCGGTACATCGGGACGCGAGCGGCAGCGCTGCGGCGTCGCCGTGCACCCAGGCAAGGTCAGGCGCCTTGACCCGCGCCTGCCGCAGCATGCCGTGCGAGCAATCGACGCCGACGAGCAAGCCTCCGGGCGCCGCGACGCGGTTCGCGATGAGCTGGTTGCCGGTGCCACAGCCGACGTCCAGAACCACCGGCGCGTCGCCGTAATTGCGCTGCTCTACGAACCCCGACAGCTCCGCGTCGAGCGCCCGCTCGCGATAGGGCTGCGAATCATACCGGTGGGCGATCTCGTCGTAGTCGACGCGCGGGGCAAGCCTCATCTCGGCATGCCCCACGCGCTATTCACGCGCCTTGGCGTAGGGGTAGATCAGGCTGCCGGTCTTGTATTTGTCGGGAAGCAGGATCGTCACCGTCTTTGGCTCGCGGAACTGCTCGATGTCGGTCCCCTTTATGCCGCGATACTGCGCCCAGATCGGCCGTGCCTCGGTCCACTCCCCATCCGGGCCGAAGGCGATGTCGCCGACGATCGTGTGGAACAGGTGGGAATGCATGTATTCGGCGAGCTTGTCGTCGTCGAGGCTCTTGGCGCCTTCGACCGCCTGCCCGAGGATCTGCAATTTGGCGTAGGCGAAGGGCGGCAGGAAATAGCCGAGCGGGTCGACCCCCTCGGCCGGCGCCTTCGCCTGGTATTTCTTGATAAAGTCCATGATCCCCGGAAACAGCATCGTCTCGACCGGCTCCCACAGCTCGATGTTGACGATGCCGTTGGCCGCCGGGCCAAGCTGGGTCTTGATCGCCGCCGCCTGCAGCCCGGCAAAGCCGCCGCCGAGCATGTTGGTCTTCAGGCCGATCTCGCTCACCGAGCGGAGAAATCCGACGGTATCGGACGGATAGGAGGCGACATAGACCAGATCGGGCTGGGCCGCTCCTACCGAGCGCACGATCGGCGCGAAATCGACCGTGGTCGGCGGATAGGCGCGGTCGTAGACGACGTCGATCCCTTTTGCCTTGGCGTGCTCGCGCGCGCTCTCCGCCGCCTTGTGCTGAAATTCGGCATCGGCGGCGACGATCGCGACCGTTTTCGGCTTCGGGTTCTGCGCCGCCGCCAAGTCGAAAAAGCCTTGCGCAAAGGTCTTGACCGGCTCCGGACCGAAAGGCAGCATCGAGAAGTATTTCGGATAATGGAACTTGTCGTTGGCGGCGAGCGCGAACATCCCGAAGAACAGTTTGTTGTGCGAGATCGCGACCGGCATCGCCGGCACTACGAGATTGGTGCCGTAGCTCGACGCCAAGAGATCGACCTTGTCGACATCGATCAGCTTCGTGTAGATCGCCGGCACCAGCGCCGGGTTGCTCTGGTCGTCGTAATAGACGAGCTTGACCGGCCGGCCGAGCAGGCCGCCCTTGGCATTGACCTCTTCTTCCCAGATCTTGAAGGCGAGCAGACCGGTCTTGCCGACCACCGCAAAGGGCCCGGTCAGCTCCATGCTGAAGCCGATCGTAATCGGCTCGGCGGCGCGCGCCGACGCCAGCGCCAGCAGGACCGCCGCGAGGCACAGGGGAACCAAGCTCCGTTTTGCTGTCACGCGTCTCTCCCCGGATTGTTGTCGCAACTCTGCCGCCTCGCGACCGCCAAGACAATCACTTCGGGCCGGCCGTTGGGTTCGTCTGGCGGTTCTGAACCCGTCGGCCGCATCTCAAGCGCGGCTCGATGATCAGCTGCGTGCCGACCTCGTTGTCGTGGCGTGGCCGTAATCCCGCCTTCAACGCAGCTCCCGCACCTGCGCCGGCGTCAGGAAACGGGTCTTGGCGCCGCGCAGCAGCAGATAGAGCTTGGCGGTCTCCTCCAATTCCTCGATCGCGTTGACCGCGGCGTCGAGGTCGGAGCCCGCGACCACCGGTCCGTGATTGGCGAGCAGCACGGCGTGGTGCCGGCCGGCAAAGCCGCGCACCGCCTCGGCGAGGGTCAAATCGCCGGGGCGGAAATAAGGGACGAGCGGCAGCGTGCCGACCCGCATCACGTAATAGGCGGTGATCGGCGGCAAAACGTCGGCCGGGTCGATCTCAGCGAGGCAGGAGACCGCGACCGAATGCGTCGAATGCAGGTGCACGACCGCGCCGGCGCCGGCGCGCTCCGCGTACATGACCCGGTGCAAAAAGCTCTCCTTGGTCGGCGGGTCGCCGGAAACGAGCCGCCCGTCATGGTCGAGCTTCGACAGCCGCGCCGGGTCGAGGCGGCCGAGCGAGGCGTTGGTCGGGGTCATCAGCCAGCCTTCGCCGCTCTTCAGGCTGATGTTGCCGGAGGAGCCGGCGGTCAGGCCGCGGTTGAAGATCGAGGCGCCGACGGCGCAGATCGCCTCGCGCTCCCTGGCATCGCTCATTTCGGGTCTCCTTCGGAAAGGACAGCGAAGGCGCGAAGGAAAAAGTCGGGCGCGCCGAAATTGCCGGATTTTAGCGCGAGGGCCAAAGCCGGCTCGTCGAGGCTCGCGGTCCACGGCACGCCGGGGTCGATCTGCGGGCCGATGCGCAAGCCAGTGACGCCGAGCGCCTGAACAACGGCGCCCGCAGTCTCGCCGCCGGCGACGACGAAGCGCCGGGCGCCCGCCGCGGCAAGACCGCGGGCGATCGCCGCCAGCGTCTCCTCGAGAAGTGCGCCGGCCTTATCGCGGCCGAGCCGGCGCTGCACGTCGGCAACCTCTTCGGGCGGTGCCGTCGCCGAGATCAGGATTGGCTCGGCGCCGATGAGCGGTCTGGCCCAGTCGAGGGCTGCCGCCGCCACATCGCGGCCTTCGGCGATGGCGATGGGGTCGACCGTGAACATCGGCGCGCGCTCGCGCATGTAGGCCACTTGCGCCAGGGTCGCAGTCGAGCAGGATCCCGACAGGACTACGGCAGCGCCGGATACGGCCGGAAGGGCGTCGGCCGGGCCATCGCCGAGCAAACCCCGGCGGCGGAAATTCTCGGGCAGGCCGAGCGCAATGCCGGAGCCGCCGGTGATCAGCGGGAAGTCGGCCGCGGCCTCGCCGATCATCTCGAGATGCCGGTCCTCGATCGCATCGACGATCGCGTGGCGACAACCCTGCTCCCGCAATTCGGCGAAGGCGTCGCGGATCGCCGGGGCGCCGCGGGCGACCGTCGCGACCGGCACCAGCCCGACCTTGCCGCGGCTCTGCCGCTGCAGCACCCGCACCAGGCTCGGGTCGCGCATCGGCGTCAGCGGGTGGTCGCGCATTCCCGATTCCGACAGCAGCACGTCGCCGACGAACAGATAGCCGCGGTAGATCGTCCGCCCCGCCTCCGGGAAAGCCGGGCAGAACAGCGTGAAATCGGCGCCAAGCGCATCCATCATCGCCTCGGCGACCGGGCCGATATTGCCGGCGTCGGTCGAATCGAAGGTCGAGCAGTATTTGAACAAGACCTGCCGCGCCCCAGCATCGCGCAGCCAGGAGAGAGCACGCAGGCTCTCGTCGATCGCGTCGGCGGCCGGGATCGTGCGGCTCTTCAACGCGACAACGACCGCCTCGGCATCGGGCACCGAGGTCGACACTCCCGGCACGCCGATCAGCTGCACCGTACGCATGCCGCGGCGCACCAAGGTGTTGCACAGATCGGTGGCGCCGGTGAAGTCGTCGGCGATCGCTCCCAGCAACACGGGCACCCGCGGCCTCCCTTGCCATCACTCGCGCGCGGGGGACAGACTAGCTGTCCGCCGCCCCGCCCGCAAACGAGCAAGGAGTGAGTTCCGGCCGGAGTGCAGGCCGCAGGCGGATCGCGATTCAGGCGGAAGGGGCGCGCTATCTCCTCTCGGCGACCCGATCGATCATGGACATCCCGGCGAAAGCATGGGACGCAATGGTCGCCTTTCCGACTGGCCTGTGTGTCGGCGATGGATATCGCGGATTGGTTGCGGAAGCTCGTGGGCTTGTTCGTGTATGGTCCAGGGTCACTCGGCACCGTCGCCAAACCAACAGCGGCGAGGCGCGATGTGCCGCTGCAGGCCAGCGCCGAGTTCAGGCGGCTTTCGGTGATATTTTGCGGTCTGGTGACCCCTGCTGCGCCCACCGCTGGGCTCGATCCCGCAGATCTGCGCGATATCGCCGACGCCTATCATCGTGCCATCGCCGACGTCGTCGAACGCTTCGAAGAGCTCGTAGTACAAAGCATGCTCGACGCTGTGCTGATCTACTCCAGTTTCCCGCGGACGCCTGAAGCCGATGCCGAGCGCGCGGTTCGGGCAGGGCTCAGCCTGATCGATGCTGTCGATCGTCGCAACGTCAAGTCCTTCAAGCTCCAAGCGCGGATTGGGATCGCCACCGGGAAGGTGGCTGTCGGCGGTCTGTTCGGCGAACACGCGGCACAGGCGCGATCGGTTGTCGGCGAGGCGGTGCACATCGCCGCCAGGCTGCAATCTATGGCCGACCGGGGTGGAGTGGTGATTGCCGGTGACACGCAGCGCCTGGTCGGTGATTTGTTCGAGTACCGCAATCTCGGCGCCATCCCGCTCAAAGGTCGCACCGAGCCGCTCATGGCCTGGCAGGTGCTGAGTCCGAAAGGCTGCGGCGCGCCCGTCCTGCAAGAGCAAAGGCCCGGCTCGTAGCGCTTACTGACGTTCGGCGGCGCCGGCGAAATCGTCGGCGCTCGCCCCAGCAGCACTGGCATCGGACCCTCCTGCCGCTTGCGTTGGACGACCCGGCAGGAAAGAGTAGCGGTCCGCCGCGCCGCCTGCAAACGAACAAGGAGTGAGTCCCGTGCCGAAATTCGCCGCAAATCTGAGCTTCATTTTCCAGGAGGTCGGCTTTCTCGACCGCTTCGCCGCGGCCGCTTCATGCGGCTTCAAGGCGGTCGAATATCTCGGCGCCTACGACCATCCTCCCGAAACAGTCGCGGCGCAGCTCGAGCGGCACGGGCTCAGGCAGGCACTGTTCAACACGCCACCCGGAGATTGGGCGGCGGGCGAGCGCGGGACGGCGGCGTTGCCGGGGCGCGAGCCGGAGTTCCGCCGGGGGATCGAGCAGGCGCTCGCCTACGCCAAGGCGACCAATTGCCGGCTGCTGCATGCGATGGCCGGGCTGTGCCCGCCGGGCCAGGACCGCGCCGCCGCCGAGCGCGCCTATGTCGACAATCTCCGCTTCGCCGCCGACCGGCTCGCACCCGAGGGCATCAACGTCATTATCGAGCCGATCAACACCCGCGACATTCCGGGTTACTTTCTCAACACCACGACCCAGGCGATGGCGGTCATCGACAAGGTCGGGCGACCGAACCTCAAATTGCAGCTCGACCTCTATCATGTGCAGATCATGGAGGGCGACCTTGCCCACCGCATCCGCACGCTTGCGGGCCACTACCCGCATATCCAGATCGCCGGCAACCCCGGCCGGCACGAGCCCGATATCGGCGAGATCAACTACCCCTTCCTGTTCGACCTCCTCGACGAGATCGGCTATTCGGGCTGGATCGGCTGCGAATACCGGCCGAGGGGCGAGACCAGGGCCGGCCTCGGCTGGGCCGGGCGATACGGCATCGGGGGCTGAGCCGTGCGCGTCGTCGTCACCGGCGGCTGCGGCTTTCTCGGCCGCCGGGTTGCGCAGCGCCTTCTCGAACGCGCCGATATCGACGAGCTGGTGCTGCTCGACAGCGCGCCGCCGGCCGCTGCGTTGCCTGACGACAAACGCCTCGGGCTCGTCACTGGCGACATCGCCGACCGCACCGCGGTCGCGCGCGCGATCGCCCCCGGCACCGCGGCGGTCTTTCATCTCGCGGCCATTGTCAGCGGCGAGGCCGAGGCCGACACCGACCTCGGCTATCGCGTCAACCTCGACGGCACCCGAGCGGTGCTCGACACCTGCCGCGCGCTCGGCACCTGCCCGCTTCTCGTCTTCGCCAGCTCGCTTGCGGTCTATGGCGGCACCTTGCCGGCGATGGTTGGCGACGGCACGCCATTGACGCCGGAGACTTCATACGGGACGCAGAAGGCGATCGGCGAGCTTTTGGTCAACGACTACAGCCGTAAGGGGTTTGTCGACGGCCGCGCAATGCGCCTGCCGACGGTGGTGGTGCGGCCGGGACGGCCGAACCGCGCCGCCTCGACCTTTGCCTCCTCGATCATCCGCGAGCCGCTCGGGGGAAAGGAGGCCGTTTGCCCGGTCTCACCCGATACGATCATGGCCTTGGCTTCGCCGCGGCGCGTGGTCGGCGCGCTGGTGCGGGCACTCGATCTGCCAAGCGCCGCCTTCGGCGCCAGCAGGTCATTGCAATTGCCGGGCTTTTCTGTCTCGGTCGGCGATATGGTGGAGGCCGTGCGACGCGCCGGCGGCGAGGCCGCCTACGCCCGCATCCGCTGGGAGCCCGATCCCGCTGTACAAAAGATCGTCTCGGGCTGGCCGCCGGCGCTCCACGCGCCGCACGCCGAGGCCCTGGGATTTACCGCCGACCGCAGCATCGACGAAGTCGTGCGGGCCTTTGTCGAGGACGATCTCGAAACGCAGAAGGCGCTCACCCGATAGCCCGATCTGGAATGAGCATGTGCTGGAAAGCGTGCCGCCCGGCCCTCAGCCTGCCACGCCGAGCGTACGGATCCTGTCGAAAACCGGGTCGATCTGGGCACGATAGGTCGGCGAACTGGAGCGCGACAGCCATTGCCGCTCGAATGCATTCGTCGGGTATTCCGGGTATTGCTCGCGGAACGACTCCGCCAGCTGTGCTGCATCACTTTGCCGGCCGGTCAATGACAAGGCTGCCATCAAAAAGAGCTGCGCGGCACCATAGCTGGGATTGCGTTCCAGGGATTTTTGCAGCAGCGCGATCGAGTCCTCTGTCCGGCCGAGCAGCAGCTCGGCGAACCCCCCGTAGAAATACAAGATGCTGTGCCGCCGATCACCGCTGTCTAGGTGCATGGCCCGCTCGACCGCCGGCAATGTCTCGCGGGCGCGACCAAGTAGCGCCGCATTATATCCGGCGAACCCGTGAGCCAGACCGAGCGCTTGGTCCATCGCCAGCGCCTGCTCGAATGCCCGTGCCGCCTCGCCGAGCTGTCCCGCCGCGGAGTACAGCATCCCCTGGACGCATTTTGCCGTCGCGTGCCCCGGCGCCAGCTCCAAGGCGATCGCGGCTGCTTCGCGCCCGAGATCGGAAGCCGCGGCCGTGCTGTGAGGATCACCCCACCACGGTTGGGCGACTAGGTGCTGGCAGGTGAATGCCAGCCCCACCAGCGCCTCGACATTGCGCGGGTCGCGCGCGAGCGCCGCGAGGAACCATCGCTGCGCCTCGGCGGAAACTTCGGCGCGATACTCTCCCCTTAGCGCCTTCATCGCGCGCGCGAGGCACTCGTTGATGCCGAATTCGGGGCCCGAGGCCGGGATGGCGCGGCGGCTCGCTTGCTGGAGAACCAGGATATGGAGCTCGCGGGAAACCCTCTTGGTGATCTTGGTCTGGATCGAGGCGAGGTCTTCCGGCCTGAACTCATGGCGGCCCGCCCAAAGGTACTGGGCCGTCGCCGCGTCGGTGATCCGCATGTTGATCCGAAGAGTTCCGGGGCCGCTGCGCTGAGCGCTGCCGGTGACGACGTATTCGTAGCGGTCCGAGCCGCCGAGAAGATTTCCGACGACTCCTCGCTCTTCCGTCATCGGTTTCAGCGAAAGGCCACGGCTGTATTGCAACAGGTCGGTGACGAGATCGTCGGTGAACGCCTCGACCAGATATTGGCGGTCGGGGTCTCCGGTCAGGTTGCGCAAGGGCGCGAGGCCGACGGCAATGTTCGAGAGCACGCAGGGCCATCTTGGCGTCGCCGATCCCTGCATCGTCTCGCCGAGGTCGCGGACGCCATGGACCTGCGGCCCTTGGAACGGCGAGCCGCGATCCAGCGAGGCAGCGGGAGCCGCGCTCGGAGTGGCGCGGCTGAACGCCACGAGCTCGCCCGTGGCACCCGAGCGTACAATCTCGCCGGCGAGGGCCTGGGTCTCGGCATCGGGGGCCACGCCGAGCTCCCGCTTCAGCGTTTCGGCGCAATTGTTGTACTGGCGCAGCGCTTCGCCGCGGCGCCCGGCCCGCGCATAGGCGCGGATCAGGGTGCGCTGGCCGAACTCGGAAAGGGTGTCGAGCGCCACCAGCCGGCGCGCCGACTGTATCGCAGCCTCGTGCTCGCCGGCTTCGTCTTGCTCTGCCGTCAACCGTTGCAGGATTGCGCAGACGACGTCGAGCATGCGATCCCGCTCCGCCGCCAGCCATTCCTGAAAGGGCTCGGAGTTGATGACGAAATCGGCGAGAAACTCACCGCGATACAGGTCGGCCGCTGTTTGCAGCTCGATCCGGCTTCGCGATCGGGCGAGCTGGGCAAAGCGGTCGAGGTCGACCGCCGCTCCCTGGATCCGACAACTGGAAAAATCGGTGACCAGGCAGGCTGCGGCGCCCGACCCCAATCCCTTGCGCAGCTCCAACAGGCAATTGCGCAGGCTGTGCCGCGCCTGATCCGACCCTTGATACGGCCACAGCAGGTCGGCGAGCCGCTCGCGCGTCACCGTACGCCCTTCCTGCGCGGCGAGGTAGGCGAGCAACGCACGGGCCTTCTTCGGAAATTTGCCGAGCCGGCGATCATCGCACTCGATGACCAATGAGCCGAGGAGACCGATCGACAACGTCATCGCTGCCATACCCATTCCAAATCGATCCTGGCGGGGCCGATCGCGGGGGCAATGCGTCGACCGGTCCCAGGAAGTCCCGTCCGCCGGAAATAGTGAGGCCGGTTCCGGCCGGCATCAAGCAAATAGTGGACCGAGATCGCGATAGGGACGGCTAGAAGCCTGGGCATCGCGTAGCCTTTTGGAGCCGATCCCGGTAGGCGCGGATCTTATCCTCCAGCACCCGGCACAGCGCATCGAGCCCGCGCGCCCGCAACGCCGGCAGCAATTCCTCGTGATGGATCGAGCTGTCTGCGATCGGCGCCGGGACCGCCTCCTCCCACAGCTCGACCGGGGTCAGGCTCGGGCCGAACGCGGCAGTTTCCTCGACACCGGCGGCTAAGAGCTCGAGCCGCGTACGCAGGCATTTCTCGCAGCGCCCACAATTGACCTGGTTGCCGACATTCGCGGAACAGACGCGCAGAGCCGCGAGCGCTGCCGGCCAGCTCGCGATCTCGCGCACTTTGTCGACCCGCGAGAAGCGCGCGCCGTCATGGATCAGGGTGACGCGCTGGCTCGAGAAGAGGCCATCAACCGATGGGTGAGACCCGGTTGGAACACAATTGCTTACCGAGTATGTCGCGGCAAGGAACAAGAATATAGGCGATTGTGCCGCAGCGTGACCGACCGAAGCCAACGCCGCGCCGTTGTGACGGTACAGCCAAAAGCCCGGCTTCGACGGCAGATGGCGCAGATTGGTTCGGCATTGAATGAGCCGGACCCCAGCCTCGGCGGCCACCGGTTCGAGGCGCCGTACCGTCGCCCGATAGCGCTCGATTTCCGGATCTCGCGCGCGTTTGCCGATGTCGAACCCATGGATAAACAGAACGTCGCGGATATAGGCGGGATCAGCCTTGCGGTAGAGACGCCGGTTGCGCATCAGCATGTGAAGGCCGTCGACGCCTCCAGAAATAAAACCGATGGCTCGGCGCGGACCACCGGGGGTAGGGCGAGCCTGATCGCAAGCAGCCTCGATCCGCGGCGCGGGCGTGGGCATTCCACCCCAGCTCGTCCACCAGGCGTGAGCGGTCAAAAGGCCCTCGACCAGCATCGGACAAGGGCGACCTTCGATCCGCACGCGCGCCTCGCCGTGAATTGCGGCGAGGGGAAAGCAGCCGGCCAGAAACGGGTCGGCGCTGGGCTCTCCGATCTCGCCTGGCCGGTGTTCGCTGTCGCCGTCGTGAATCGCGAAGGTGAGCGCCTGCTCCGGAAAATTTTGTTCCTCCCACACCACAGTTGCAGAAAAGATCCTCGCGTCGCGAGCCGTGTCCGTCGCCAGGTTGCGAATGATCATCTCGGCGTTATTCCCATTCCATCAGACATGGGCCGGGGCGCTGAAGTGCGCGGCGCTCGACGAACCCGATCGCTGCTGCCGTCCTTTGGAGCGATGCTAGGCTCTACGGCGTCAAAAAAGCGTCCCATTCGCCGTCACGTCAGCATAAATCGACGAAGGCAAACGAATTCGTACAGACCAGATCGTGACGCGCGCAACCGGCGGTCGGGCTTCGATTGCTCCGGCGATGCCAAGCTTCGATCAATCTCCACCGCCGAGTATACGGGCCGTTGCCTCGATCGGCACAAATGAGCCTGAGCATTCGGTACGGCTGAATCGTGTGTCGGAGGTAGTTTCAGTGCATTTTTGGATGCCATCTCGAACACTATTTTGCACTTTTTTTGACGACTAGATGACGCAACTCCCTGACGATATTCTGACATACCTAAATAAATTCTTAACACGTAATAATATGGCAACGATGTGGAAATCATAGATGGAAAATATCTCACCGCGGATGCAGGGTCCCACTCGCGGATGCTATACGATCTCTCCCGAGCTGGAAGCGGGTCCTTGGACAACGTTAGGAGCATCGAACGATACGCAGATTTTGTCTGACCCTGCGGAATATCGCACATCACTCACATCGGTTGTGCCGCCGCCACACGCGGCCCGGTCGACTCTACCCATGCCGCTGCTACAAGCGGTCGAGTCGCCGCACCGCCGCAGCCGATCCGGCGACCTCGCGCCGGCGCTCGTCGAGCGCGCCGACCGGGGGCCGGCCGGTCGCGGTAGCCCGGTGGAGGAGGAGAGGATGGGCGGGTTCGGCGACTGCTTCAGCACGTTGACAGACCCGCGCTCGCCGGCCGTCAGGCGTCACGACCTGCTGGAAATCCTGATGATCGCGCTGTGCGCGGTCTTGTGCGGCGGCCAAACCGCTGTCGATATGGCGGTCTTTGCCGAAGCCAAGCAGGATTTTCTGGGCAGCTTTCTCGCATTGAAGAATGGCGTGCCGAGCCACGACACCTTCAGCCGCGTGTTTCGCCGGCTCGATCCGGACGAATTTCGCGCCTGCTTTCAAAAATTCATGGCGCGCTTCAGCGACACCGGCACCGGCGTCATCGCCATCGACGGCAAGGTGGTGCGGCGGTCGTTCAATGCCAAAGCCGCCCGGTCGGCAATGCGCATGGTCAGCGCCTGGTGCTGCGACACCAGCCTGGTGCTGGCCCAGATCGCCACCAATGCCAAGTCGGGCGAGTGTGCCGCCGTGGCCAAGCTGTTGGACATGTTGTCGCTGACCGGGACTATCGTCACGACCGATGCCTTGAACTGTCAGCGGGAGATCGGCCGCCGGATCGTCGAGAAGGGTGGCGACTATGTGTTCGCGTTGAAGGGGAACCATGCGGCGCTGCACGCCGACGTGGTCCGCTTCTTCGAAAAGCGCGGGCCAGATGCCGCCCACAGCCATCGCACGACGGACCGTGATCACGGCCGCAGCGAGACCCGCACGAGCCTCGTTGCGACCGGCGTCGAGGAATTGGCGCAGCGTCACCAGTGGCCCGGCCTGGCCGCGGTCGGAAAGGTGCTGCGCACCCGCGAGACGACGATCAAGGGCGCCCTCAGGAAGACCACCGAGACGGCCTATCATCTGTTGAGCGCTCCCTTGTCGCCCGAGCGGCTGGGGCATGTCGTCCGCTCGCACTGGGGTGTCGAAAATCGCCTGCATTGGGTGCTCAATGTCGTTATGAACGAGGACCAGGTCAGAAGCCGCATGGATCACAGCCCGTACAATCTCGCGATCCTGCGGCACATGGCGCTCAACCTGATGCACAAGGACCGCTCCAACGTGTCGCTGCGCGGCAAATTCAACCTGGCCGGCTGGAAGGATGACTTTCTCGCCCAGCTTCTCGCCCAAGCCTGAACCGGCTCCGCTGCCGCTCGGCATGTCGAGAAGGCGGCGCGGCGCCCGGGGTGGGCCGGGGTGGGCTTGCCAAAATCGCCTGGGCGCCGTAAGTAACCGGTGCTTGAAACCTCACGCAGGGCCGCGGCCGCCGCCGCTCGGGATGTCCCGAGGGCGCGGCCGCTCCGGTGTCGGCGCGCCAGTGCCGATCGATCCCTGCGGCGGCCCAACCGGAGAAAGGACCGATCATGGCGGTGCCGACCTACACGATGCGCCAGCTGCTCGAAGCCGGAGTTCATTTCGGCCATCACACGCGGCGCTGGAACCCGAAGATGGCGCCCTACATTTTCGGCGCCCGCAACGGGATCCACGTCATCGACCTCGAACAGACCGTGCCGATGCTGCACCAGGGCTTGCAGGCGGTCCGCGACGTCGTCGCCGGCGGCGGACGGGTGCTGCTGGTCGGCACCAAACGGCAGGCGCAAGAGCCGATCGCCGAGGCGGCCAAGCGCTGCGGCCAGTATTACGTCAACCACCGCTGGCTCGGCGGCATGCTGACCAACTTCAAGACCATTTCCCAGTCGATCAAGCGGCTGCGCGAGGTCGAGGAACGGATCGGGCAGGACCAGAGCGGGCTGACCAAGCGCGAGCTCCTAGAGCTGACGCGCCGCCGCGACAAATACGAAACCGCGCTCGGTGGCATCAAGGAGATGGGCGGGCTGCCTGACATCCTGTTCGTCATCGACACCAACAAGGAGGCGATCGCGGTCGCCGAGGCGAACACGCTGCGCATTCCGGTGGTGGCGATCCTCGATTCGAACTCGTCCCCGGACGGCATCGCCTATCCGATCCCCGGCAACGACGACGCGATGCGGGCGATCCACCTCTATTGCGACCTTGTGGCGAGCTCGGTCCTCGATGGTCTGCAGGCCGAGCTGGCGGCGTCTGGTGTGGATGTTGGCGCGCGCGCCGAGGCGCCGCCGGAGGAGCTGGGCGACAGCTTCGACGCGCCCGCCGAAGACGAGGCCGCCCGCGAGACCGCCGCGCCCGCCGCGCTCGTCGAGGCGGAGCCGGCCGGGATGCCCGCGGAATAGACGAGAGGATATGGCGATGCCCGAGGTGACCGCGGCGCTGGTCAAGGAGCTGCGCGACAAGACCGGGGCCGGCATGATGGATTGCAAGAGGGCGCTCGGCGACAGCGGTGGCGACATCGAAGCCGCGGTCGACTGGCTGCGCAAGAAGGGGCTCGCTGCGGCCGCTAAGAGGGCCGGGCGCGTCGCCGCCGATGGGCTTATCGGGGTGTCGACCAAGGGCCTCGCCGGCGCCCTTGTCGAGGTCAATTCCGAAACCGATTTCGTCGCCCGCAACAAGGATTTCCAGAACTTCGTCCGGATCGTCAGCGAGCTCGCGGTGGCCGACAGCGGCGAAATCGAAGCCTTGATGCAGACGCCGTTCCCGGGCTCCGGCCGCACCGTCGAGACCGAGCTCACGCATCTGATCTCGACTATCGGCGAAAACATCGTGCTGCGCCGGACGCAGCGGCTGGCAACCGAGGCGGGCGGCGTCTTCTCTTATGTCCACAACGCGCTCGGTCCCGGTATCGGCAAGATCGGTGTGATCGTTGCGCTGGCGTCGAGCGCGGCGGCGGAGAAGCTCGCAGATCTCGGCAAGCAGCTGGCGATGCACGTCGCGGCGGCGAACCCGCAATATCTCGACATCGCCGCGGTGCCGCAATCGGCGCTCGACCGTGAGCGCGACGTGCTGCGCGAGCAGGCGCGCGCCAGCGGCAAGCCTGAAGAAATCGTCGAGCGGATGGTCGACGGCCGGCTGCGCAAATTCTACGAGGAGGTCGTCCTCGTCGAGCAGATCTTCGTCGTCGACCAGGAGCGCAAAGTCTCCAAGGTGGTCGAAGATGCCGCGAAGACCGCCGGGGCGCCGATTCGCGTCGCCGGCTTCGTCCGCTTCGCGTTGGGCGAGGGCATCGACCGGCCGCGCTCCGATTTTGCCGCCGAGGTCGCCGCTCAGCTCAAGAGCTGACGAGCGCCCGCGCGGCCTACACGCGCTTTGGTGTATCGTCCCCTCGTCCGCCGGACGGGCGCAGGATCAATCGGGTGAGCCGAGACCCATGACAGCCGATCTCAGGTATCGCCGCGTGCTTCTGAAAGTCTCCGGCGAGGCGCTGATGGGAGGGCGCGAGT
This sequence comes from uncultured Alphaproteobacteria bacterium, assembly GCA_963781215.1. GTDB lineage: Bacteria > Pseudomonadota > Alphaproteobacteria > ATCC43930 > CGMCC-115725 > AP-15. Next base: position 144,258 of record CAWAFE010000005.1, on the reverse strand, counting down.
CCGGACTCGACGGCCAGATGATCGCGCGCGTCGCCGACGAGATCCAATCGGTCCACGCCCTCGGTGTCGAATTGTGCCTGGTAATCGGCGGCGGCAACATCTTCCGCGGCGTGTCGGCGGCCGCCGTCGGCATGGAGCGCGCCTCAGCCGACTACATCGGCATGCTGGCGACGGTGATCAACTCGCTGGCAGTGCAGAACGAGCTCGAAGGGCGCGGGGTCCCGACGCGCGTCCAGTCGGCGATCTCGATGCAGGCGATCTGCGAGCCCTACATCCGTCGCCGGGCATTGCGGCACCTCGAAAAACGGCGCGTCGTGATCTTTGCCGCCGGCACCGGCAACCCATTCTTCACCACCGACACGGCCGCGGCGTTGCGCGCGTCGGAAATGGGCTGCAACGCGCTCCTCAAGGCGACCAAGGTCGATGGCGTCTACGATGCCGACCCCATCCGCGTCCCCGACGCCCGACGCTTCGACCGGCTCGACTATCTCGATGTGCTATCGCGCGATCTGCAGGTAATGGACGCCTCGGCGGTATCGCTGGCGCGCGAGAACCGAATCCCGATCCTCGTCTTCTCGATCTTCGAAAATGGCGGGTTTGCGCAGGTGGTCCAGGGCCGCGGGCGCTACACGATCATCGACGAGCACATCTGATCATCGCGGTCAAGGCGGGGCATCGAACAGGGAATTCGGCAGCGACAGGGAGAGACAGCCATGTCGGAAGACACGTTGCTCAAGGATCTGCGGCGCCGCATGGACGGCGCCCTCGAAGTGCTGCGCAAGGAATTTGGCGGGTTGCGCAGCGGACGGGCGTCGGCGAGCCTGCTCGAGCCGATCACCGTCGCCGCTTACGGCAGCGCAATGCCGCTCAACCAGCTCGCCAATGTCAGCGTGCCGGAGCCCAGGATGATCACGGTCCAGGTCTGGGACCGGGCGATGGTCAAGGCCGTGGACAAGGCGATCCGCGAATCGGGGCTGGGGCTCAATCCGCAAACCGAAGGCCAGGTCATCCGGGTGCCGATCCCCGACCTCAACGAGGAACGGCGGCGCGAGTTGACCAAGGTGACCGCACGCTACGCCGAGCAGGCGCGGGTCTCGATCCGCAACGTGCGGCGCGACGGGATCGAGGTGCTGCGGCGCCAGGAGAAGGACGGCGACATCTCGCAGGACCAGCAGCGCAAGCTGCAGCAAGACGTCCAGCACGTGACCGACGACTATGTCCGCCGCGTCGACGACGCGCTGGCGCAGAAAGACAAGGAAATCCTCCAGGTTTGACGGCAGGTTGAATGAGCAATGTCACTGCGCCGCGGGCGCTGCCGCAGCATATCGCGATCATCATGGACGGCAACGGCCGCTGGGCCCGGGCCCGCGGCCTGCCGCGGATCGCCGGGCACCGGCGCGGCGCCGAGGCGGTGCGGCGCACCGTCTCGGGCATGTGCGAGCTCGGCGTCCCGTATCTGACCCTGTTCGGGTTCTCCTCGGAGAATTGGAAGCGGCCGTCTGCCGAGGTCCACGATTTGATGGTGCTGCTGCGCCATTATCTGTGCGGCGAGATCGCCGAATTGCACCGCAACGGCGTGCGTCTCAAGGTCATCGGCCAGATCGCGCGGCTTGCGCCCGACATCGTCAGCCTAATCGAACGCGCCGAGCACCTGACTCGAGACAATTCGGCGTTGACCCTGACGATCGCGCTCTCCTACGGCGGACGGGCCGAGATCGTCGCCGGGGTTCGGGCGATCGCCGCCGAGGTCGCGGCCGGCGACCTCGCCGTCGACTCGGTCGACGAGGATTGTCTCGCCCGGCACCTGTTCACCGTCGACCTGCCCGACCCGGACCTGCTGATCCGCACCAGCGGCGAGCAGCGCATCAGCAACTTCCTGTTGTGGCAGTGCGCCTATTCGGAGCTCGTCTTCACCAAGACGCTGTGGCCCGATTTCTCGAAAAGCGACCTCGATCAGGCGATCGACGATTATTGCGGCCGCGAGCGGCGTTACGGGGCCGGGGTTGGCTCGCGCTGAGCCGAGCTCTCTGCGGCGACGCGTCGTCTCGGCGCTGGCGCTGGCGCCATTTCCGATCGCCGCGGTGTGGTTCGGCTCGCCCTGGCTGCCGCTGCTGACAGCGCTCGCCGCCGCGGTGATGGCCTGGGAATGGGGCCGGCTGTGCCGCGCCGGCCGCCCGGGCGCGACCGGGATCGTGCTCGTTGGCGTCGTGGTCGCGACGGTTGCGGCGGCGGCGCTGGCCGCCGTCTGGCTCGCCATCCTCGCGGGCCTGCTGGGCGCCGGCATCGTCTATTGCACAGCCCGCAGCGGATTCGGCCCGGAGCCAGGCTGGACCGCTCTCGGGACGCTGTGGGTGGCGCTTCCCTGCGTCTGCGTGCTGTGGCTCGCCGACGAGCAGACGATCGGCCGCGCCACCCTCCTCTGGGTGCTCGCCCTGGTCTGGGCGACCGATATCGGCGCTTATGCGATCGGCCGCGCGCTCGGCGGCCCGCGCCTGGCGCCGCGCTGGAGCCCGCGCAAAACCTGGGCGGGCCTTGCCGGCGGCGTCCTCGGCGCCGTCGCCGTCGGCTGGGCCAGCGCCGCTTCGCTCGGGATCTCCCCGGTCCTGCCGCTGATCCTGGTCAGCGCGGGGCTTGCGATTGTCGAGCAGTTCGGCGATCTTGCCGAATCCGCGGTCAAACGCAGGTTCGGCGTGAAGGACACCGGCGGCCTCATTCCCGGACATGGCGGGCTCCTCGACAGGCTCGACGGCCTGCTCGCCGTGGCCCCGGCCGTGACCTTGCTGACCCTGGTCGGCGGCGGCAGCGTGCTGACCTGGCCATGAACGCGCCTTGGCGCGGCGATGTCCCCGATGACGTGCGGCGCGTCACGATTCTCGGCTCGACCGGCTCGGTCGGCGAGAACACGGTCGACCTGATCGCGCGCAATCCCGGGTCTTTCGCGGTCGAGGCGCTCACCGCCAACCGCAACGCGGTCCGTCTCGCCGAGCAGGCGATCGCGATGCGGGCGCGCTTTGCCGCGATCGCCGATCCGGCGCACTATCCCGCGCTGAAGCAAGCCCTCGCCGGGACCGGGATCGAGGCCGCGTGCGGCCCCCAATCGTTGGTCGCGGCGGCCGAGCGGCCGGCTGAGTGGGTGATGGCGGGCATTGTCGGTGCGGCCGGACTGGCGCCGACCCTGGCGGCGATTCGGCGCGGGGTCATCGTCGCCTTCGCCAACAAGGAGGTCCTGGTCTGCGCCGGCGCCCTCGTGATGCAAGAGGTGATCCGCTGCGGCGCCACCCTGCTGCCGGTCGACAGCGAGCACAATGCGATATGGCAATGCTTCGACCGGACGCGGACCGAGACGATCGAGCGGATCATCCTGACGGCGAGCGGTGGGCCGTTCCGCGAGCGCAGCTTCGAGGGCATGCGCCAGGTCACCCCGGAACAGGCCGTCGCCCATCCGAATTGGAGCATGGGCGCCAAGATCTCGGTCGAACTCGGCGACGATGATGAACAAGGGGCTCGAGCTGATCGAGGCCCATCACCTGTTCCGGCTGCCGCTGGAGCGGGTCGACATCGTCGTCCACCCGCAATCGATAGTGCACGGCGCCGTCGTCTATCGAGATGGCTCGGTGCTGGCGCAGCTGGGCTCGCCCGATATGCGGACCCCGATCGCCTATGCGCTTGCCTGGCCGAACCGCATCGAGACGCCGACCAAGCGGCTCGATCTGGCGGAGATCGGCCGTCTGACCTTCGAACCGCCGGACGAGCGGCGCTTTCCGGCGCTGCGCGTTGCCCGCGAGGCGCTCATGTCGGGCGGCGGCGCTCCGACCGTGCTCAACGCCGCGAACGAGACCGCGGTCCACGCCTTTCTTGACGGCCGCATCGGCTTCCTCGACATCGTCGAGACGGTCGAGCGCACGCTGGCGGCGATCCCGGGCGGGGCCCTTGAATCCCTAGAAGATGTCTACAACTTCGACGAATCGGCTCGAGAAATCGCGGCCCGGCTGTCGGGCGCGAACATGCGCGCGCATGCCGCCGCAGCAACGGATTTGCGATGATCGAACTACTTCATCATGGCCTCGGCTACATTCTCCCGTTCCTCGTCGTGCTGACAGTGCTCGTCTTTGTTCACGAGTTCGGCCACTACCTGATCGCGCGGTGGAACGGAGTACGCGTGGAGGTGTTTTCGATCGGCTTCGGCCCGGAGCTCTTCGGCTGGTGGGACCGCGCCGGAACCCGCTGGAAGTTCAGCACGATCCCGTTGGGCGGGTACGTCAAGATGTTTGGCGATAGCGACGCCAGCTCGGGGTTGCCGATCGCCGGGCTCGCAAGTCTCACCCCGGCCGAGCGCGAGGTTTCGTTTCACCATAAGCGGCTGCCGCAGCGGGCGGCCATCGTCGCGGCGGGGCCGGCGGCGAATTTCCTCTTCGCTATCGTGGTGTTGGCCGTCTTGTTCATGACTTTCGGCCAGCCCTTTACCCCCGCGGAGGTCGGGCAGGTGGTGCCCGGCAGCGCCGCCGAGAAAGCCGGCATCAAGCCGGGCGACGTGATCGTCGGCATCAACGGCGATACGGTTAGACGCTTTGAGGATGTGCAGCAGGAGGTCAGCCTCAATCCGGGGGCGCCGATGACCGTGGTCGTCAGGCGCGACGGCAAGGAGGTTACGTTGCAGGCGACGCCGAATCGCATCGAGCTGAGCGATCGTTTCGGCAACCACTATGAAACCGGGCGTCTGGGCATCGCGCGCAGCGGCATGGATTATGTCAAACGCGACCCGGCCACCGCCGTGGTGCAAGCCGGCGCCGAGACGTGGAACATGACCGCCGCGACATTGCAGGCGGTGTGGCAGATGATCATCGGCACGCGCGGCACCGACGAGCTCGGGGGGCCGCTGCGTATTGCACAAATGTCCGGGGACGTAGCCCAAGGAGGGGTCGTCTCGGTGCTCTGGTTCATGGCCGTGCTGTCGATCAATCTCGGGCTGATCAACCTGTTCCCGGTCCCGGTTCTTGACGGCGGCCACCTGCTGTTTTATGCGGCTGAGGCGGTCCGCGGGAAGCCGCTCGGCCACCGCGCGCAGGAATACGGCTTTCGCATCGGCTTGGCGTTGGTGTTCACGTTGATGGTCTTCGCTACCACGAACGATCTCGTGCATCTGGGGATTTGGAGCTGGCTGAAAGGCTTGGTGACCTGAGAGAAACGCAAGTTCGGGGGACCGGCGGCCTGCGGGGGTGGGGGTGTTTTGCGTTGCAAACGTTTGAGCTCGGCGCTGTGGCTGCTCGTCGGCCTCATGTTGCTAGCTGTGGTCGGTTCGCCGGCAGCCGCGCAATCCACCGGCCGTGCACCGGCGCCGTCTCGGCCCGTGTCGTCCCCGGCGCCCGGCGGAACTGTCGCAGACATCCGGGTCGAGGGGGTGCAGCGGATCGAGCCGGAAACGGTCCGCTCCTACCTGCTGATTCAGCCAGGTGACGCCTGGGACGACGAAAAGATCGACCAGTCGCTGAAGGCCCTGTTCGCGACCGGGCTGTTTGCCGACGTCAATCTGAGCCGGGCCGGCAATACCTTGGTCGTCAAGGTCGTCGAGAACCCGATCATCAACCGCATCGCCTTCGAGGGCAACCGCAAGATCGACGAAAAGGATTTAACCTCCGAAATCCAGCTCCGTCCGCGGGTTGTCTATACCCGCACCCGGGTACAGAACGACGTGAAGCGCATCTTAGACCTCTATCGCCGGCACGGACGGTTCGGCGCGACCGTCGAGCCCAAGGTGATCCAACTCTCGGAAAATCGCGTCGATCTTGTCTTCGAGATCAACGAGGGCGAGTTCACCGGCATCCGCAGCATCAATTTCGTCGGCAATCGCGCTTTCAGCGAGGGTAAGCTACGCGGGGTGATCCAAACCAAGGAGAGCCACTGGTATCGCTTTCTGTCGACCGACGACAGCTACGACCCGGACCGGGTGACCTACGACCGCGAGCTGCTGCGCAAATTCTACCTGACCGAAGGATACGCCGACTTTCGGGTGGTGTCGGCGGTAGCCGAGCTGACGCCGGACCGGAACGGCTTCGTGCTGACCTTCACCGTCGACGAGGGCGAGCGCTACCGTTTCGGCAAGATCGATGTGAACATCAAGCTCAAGGATCTGCCCGCCGACCAGGTGCTGCCGCTTTTGACCGTCCACTCGGGCGACTGGTACAACGCCGAAAGCGTCGAAAAGTCGATTACCGTGCTGACCGACACACTCGGCAATCGCGGCTACGCCTTCGTCCAGGTCACGCCGGACATTGCTCGCAACCGTGAAGAACATACGGTTGACATCACCTTCAATGTCCAGGAGGGGCCGCAGGTTTATGTCGAGCGGATCGACATCGTCGGCAATGTACGCACCCTCGACAAAGTGATCCGGCGCGAGTTTCAACTCGTCGAGGGCGACGCCTTCAACACCACCAAGATGCAGCGCTCCCAACAGCGCATCAAAAACCTCAGCTTTTTCAAAAAGGTCGAGGTCACCAACGCTCCGGGGTCGGCGCCCGACCGAACCGTGGTGACGGTCGAAGTCGAAGAGCAATCAACCGGTGAACTGTCGCTCGGGCTGGGCTTTTCGACCAGCGACGGCCCGCTGGCCGACATCAACATCCGCGAACGGAATTTCCTTGGCCGCGGGCAGGATTTGCGCGTCGGGGGGGTCGTTTCGCTGCGCTCGCAGCAGGTCGATTTGAGCTTTACCGAGCCGTATTTCCTCGACCGAAACATCGCCGCCGGTTTTGATCTGTTCGAAATCAAGACCAGCCCGACCGCCAACTTCTTTTCCGGCGTGACCCCCCCCTATCAGCAATTCTCCTACGGCGGGGCGCTTCGCACCGGCTACCAGATCTCGGACAATTTGCGTCAGACGCTGAAATACACCGCCCGGTCCGATGACATCACCAATATCCAGCCCGGTACCTCGCTGTTCATCGCCCTGCAAGCGGGAACACACGCCACATCATCGATCGGGCAGGTGCTGCTTTATGATCGCCGCGACGACCGGCTGGAGCCGGCAGGCGGCTACTTTGCCTCGCTGGGCACCGATTTTGCCGGTGTCGGCTTTGGCGTCGACTATGTTCGCGCCAAGGTGAATTTCGGCTATTACTATTCGGTCGCTCCCGACTGGGTATTGAGCCTTACCGGAGAAATCGGCGACATCGTCGGCTGGGGCGGGCAGGATGTGCTGATCCAGGATCGCTTCTTCGTCGGCGGCGACAATCTCCGCGGCTTTCAAAGCGCCGGCATCGGGCCGCGCGATTCGGTCAGCGGCGACGCCCTCGGCGGCCAGAAGTACTATGTCGGTTCGGTTACCCTAGGGGTGCCGCTCGGCCTGCCCAAAGAACTCGGCCTCAGCGGCCGGGTCTTCACCGATTTCGGTACGCTCTACCATCTCGAGCCGACCAATCTGGTCTTGACGCCCGCGCAATTGGCTTCGACGGGCGGGGTACAGCCGCAAGTGCAGCAGTCGCCGGCCACCCGCGTCAGCGCTGGAATTGGCGTGTCGTGGAAATCCCCGGTCGGACCGATCCGCCTCGACCTCGCAGTTCCGATCCGTAAAGAATTGTTCGACAAGACGCAGTTCTTTCGAGTCAGCTTTGGCACGAGGTTTTGATGTCGATATCCCTTCGCGTGGCGCTGCTTCTGCCGGCTCTTTTCTGCGGTGCTGTCGGCAGTGCCATCGCGCAAGCACCCCCGACGCCGCCCGTCGCGCCCGCTCCGCCGGCGCCTCAACCCGCTGCGCCGGCGGCCGCCGCACCGTCGCCGCAGATTTTGACGGTCTTGGTTGTCGACGTTCAGGCCTTGTTACAGAACTCCAAGGCCGCGAAGATGGTCCGCGGCCAGATCGAGCAGAAGCGCACCGAATACACCAAGGAGATTTCGCACGACGAGGAGGTCTTGCGCGCCGAGCGCGATACGCTGCAACGGCAGCAGGGCTCAATGTCGGCTGAGGCCTTAAACAAAAAAGGGCGCGAATTCCAACAGAAAGTCACCGACCTCGATAAAAGTGTCCAAAGCAAGCGTCAGGCTTTAGAGAAGTCTAATAATGAAGCTCTGCAAAAAATTCAGGAAGTAATGCTCAAGATCATCACCGATATTACTAAGCAGCGGAAAGCTAACCTGGTCTTTCAACGGTCCGATCTGGTGCTGTTCGACCAGGGCTTCGACGTCACAGACGAGGTTCTGCAGAAGCTCGACGAGCAAATGCCGACCCTGACGGTCGATTTCGTCGCCCCTGAACCGCCGCCGACGGCCAACGCCGCGCCACCGCCAGCACCAGCCAACCCGCCGCCGAAGGGCAAGAAGAAGTAGGGCGGGACACCTGCCGCGGCCGGGGCAAATGACGGATCCGCGCTTTTTCGGTCGCGCCGGGCCGTTCACGCTCGATGCGCTCGCCGCATTGAGCGGCGCCGAGCTGTTGCGACCGGAGGAAAGCGGTCGACTGTTTCGCGATGTGGCGCCGCTCGAAGCCGCCGGGCCCGAAGACCTGACCTTTCTCGACAACCGCAAGTATCTCGAAGCTTTCGCCAATTCGCGGGCCGGAGCCGCGTTCGTCGACGACAAGGCCGTAGACCGGGCGCCGCCGTCGATGGCCCTGCTCGTCAGCCAGGAGCCCTATAAGGCCTATGCCCGGGCCGCGCAGGCGTTCTACCCGGCACCCCCCCTGGTACCCCGGCGGGCCCCGTCGGCGGTCGTCGACAAGGCGGCGATCGTCCCCGAGGATTGCGATATCGGCCCCAATGTCGTGATCGAGGCGGGCGCCCAACTCGGCCGGCGCTGCCGGCTCGGAGCGAACACGGTCGTCTCGGCCGGTGTCCTGATCGGCGACGACTGCCGGATCGGCGCCAATGTCACGCTGAGTCATTGTCTGATCGGTTCGCGGGTGGTTCTGCACCCCGGCGTGCGCATCGGCCAGGAAGGCTTCGGCTTCGCACCCGATCCGGCGGTCCCGGTCAAGGTGCCGCAATTAGGGCGCGTGGTGATCGGCGACGATGTCGATATCGGCGCGAACACGACCATCGACCGCGGCTCCGGCCCTGACACCGTGATCGGCGCCGGCTCGATGATTGATAATCTGGTGCAGATCGGTCACAACGTGGTCCTTGGCCGCTGTTGCATTTTGGCCGGCCAGGTCGGCATCTCCGGGAGCACGAAGCTCGGCGACTTTGTCATGATCGGCGGTCAGGGCGGGCTCGCCGGCCACTTGCAGATCGGCAGTGGAGCAAGGATCGCGGCCAAGGCAGGGCTGATGCGTGACGTGCCCGCCGGCGGCACGGTGAGCGGCATCCCGGCCGTCCCTATCGCTCAATTCATGCGGCAGACGGCGGTGCTGCAGCGTCTTGCCAGAAAGAAGGACGGGTGATGATCGATCCGGCCTGCGCCGAAGACCAGGGCATCCAGATCGATGTTCTGCGGATCATGGAAATGATCCCGCACCGCCATCCGTTCCTGATGATCGACAAGGTGGTCGACGTGGTGACGAACGTACGGGCGACCGGGATCAAGAATTTGTCGATCAACGAGAATTTTTTTCAAGGCCATTTCCCGACCCGCCCGGTGATGCCGGGCGTGCTGATCATCGAGGCGATGGCACAAACCGCCGCCGTCCTCGTCGTCCATACCCTGGGGCCGGAATCGGAGGGCAAGCTCGTCTACTTCATGAGCGTCGACAATGCCCGCTTTCGCCGCCCGGTCTTTCCCGGTGACCGGCTAGACGTCCATGTCATCAAGCAGCGGCATCGCGGCAATGTCTGGAAATTCGAAGGCCGCGCCAAGGTCGGGGCGAATCTGATGGCCGAAGCGGTGTTCGCCGCGATGATCCTTGACGAATAAACGAGCGGTCATGGCGCGGATCCACCCCACGGCCATCGTGGCACCGGGGGCGGTATTGGCCGACGATGTCGTCGTCGGCCCCTACTCGGTGGTCGGCGAGCACGTCGTGCTCGGTGCCGGCGTCAGTCTGCGCTCGCATGTCGTCGTCGACGGCCGCACCGCGATCGGCGCCGGCACCCGTATCTTTCCCTTCGCCTCGATTGGGCTGGAGCCACAGGACCTCAAATATCGCGGGGAAGAATCCTCGCTCGTCGTCGGCTGCCGCAACACCATCCGCGAATATGTGACGATGAGCCCCGGCACGACCGGCGGCGGCATGGTCACCCGGGTCGGCGACGATTGCCTGTTCATGGTCGGCGCCCACGTCGCCCATGATTGCCGAATCGCCAGCCATGTGGTGATGGCGAACAACGCCACCCTGGCCGGCCATGTGATCGTCGAGGAGTATGCCGTCCTCGGCGGGCTCTCTGCGGTTCATCAGTTCGTGCGGATCGGCAAGCACGCGATGATCGGCGGCATGTCGGGGGTCGAGCGCGACGTCATTCCCTACGGCCAAGTGATGGGCGACCGGGCGCGGCTGACCGGGCTCAACATCATCGGCATGCAGCGCCGAGGCTTCAGCCGCGAGGACATCCAGGGGCTGCGCAACGCCTATCAATTCCTGTTCTTCTCCGAGGGAACCCTGAGCGACCGCGTCAACGAGACCGCCGACCGCTTTGCGGGGATCGCCCCGGCCGAGGACATCATCGCCTTTATACGCGCCGATTTCGAGCCGCGCCATCTGCCAGCCGAAGGAGGCGAATGGCGGATAGGCCGAAGGCGGGGAGGCTGGGCATCGTCGCCGGCGGCGGCGAGTTGCCGCGGCGCCTCGTCGAATCCTGCCGTGCGGCCGGCCGCGACGTCTTTGTCCTCGCCCTCGAAGGTGCGGCCGAATCTGCGACCGTCGAAGGCGTGCCGCACGCCTGGTGCCGCATCGGCGCCGCCGCGTCGGGCCTTGCGATCTTGCGCCGAAACGGCGTGACCGAGCTGGTGCTCGCCGGCGGCGTGCGCCGGCCCTCGCTGACCTCGCTGCGGCCCGACTGGCGCGCCGCCAGGCTCTTCGCCCGCATCGGCTGGCGCGCGCTCGGCGATGATGGGCTGTTGTCGGCGGTCGTCGCCGAGTTCGAGAGAGAGGGGTTTCGGGTGATCGGCCCCGAAGAATTGCTGGCGGCGGGGCTCGCGCCCGAGGGCCCGCTCGGCGCCCATCGCCCGGATGCGCAGGCCGAGGCTGATATCGAGCACGGGCTGCGCATCGCCGGCGCGATCGGCGCTCTCGATATCGGCCAGGCGGTCGTGGTCCAGCAGGGCCTCGTCCTCGGCGTCGAGGCGATCGAAGGCACCGACGAGATGCTGCGGCGCTGCACCGAACTGCGCCGGGCCGGGCCGGGTGGCGTCCTCGTCAAGACCGAGAAGCCGGGCCAGGAGCAGCGCGCCGATCGGCCGACAATCGGGCCGCGCACAGTTGCGCTTGCAGCCGAAGCCGGGTTGCGCGGCATCGCCGTCGAGGCCGGGGCGACTATCGTCCTCGATCGCGACGAAGTCGTCGCCGCCGCGGATCGCGCCGGGTTGTTCGTGGTCGGCATCCGCCGACCGTGACCGGCGCCGCGCCCTTTATCTTCATTGTCGCCGGCGAGCCATCGGGCGACGCGCTCGGCGCCGCCCTGATCGCCGCCCTGCGGCAGCGTACCGGCGGCGCGCTGCAGGTTGCCGGCGTCGGCGGCGAGCGGATGTGCGAGCAAGGGCTCGACAGCCTCGTCCCGCTCGGCGATCTCGCCGTCATGGGGGTGGCCGAGGTGCTGCCGCGGGCCCCGGTGATTCTGCGCCGAGTTCGCCAGACGGTGGCGGCGATCCGCAGGCTGCGGCCCGACGCGGTCGTGACCATCGACAGCTCGGGGTTCAGCTGGCGTGTCGCCCAGCGCCTGCGCCGCCGCGGCGAGACCCTGCCGCTCATCCACTATGTTGCACCGATGGTGTGGGCCTGGCGCGCCGGCCGGGCGCGGCGCATGGCGCGATGGTACGACCATCTGATGACCTTGCTGCCGTTCGAGCCGCCTTATTTCGAGCGGGTCGGGCTGTCCTGCAGCTTTGTCGGCCATCCGGTGCTCGAAAGCGGCGCCGCAGAGGGCGATGCCGCCCGGTTCCGCTCGGCACACGGGCTCGCCGCGGACGATCTGCTGATCACCGTGTTGCCGGGCAGCCGGCACGGCGAAGTGCGCCGCCTGCTGCCGGTCTTCGGTGCGGCGCTCGCGTTGCTACAAGGCCGGATCGGCCCCTTTCGCGTGGCCGTGCCGACCGTCGCGACGGTGGCGGCGGCGGTTGCCGAGACGGTACGTGCCTGGCCCGGAATGCCGATAGTCGTGCAGCCGCCGCAGCAGAAATACGACGCCTTCGCCGCCAGCCGCGCCGCCCTCGCCGCCTCGGGCACGGTGGCGCTCGAGCTGGCACTCGCCCAAGTGCCGATGGTCGTCGGCTATCGCCTCAACCCGCTGACCGAGAAGCTTCTCGACCGGGTCCTCAAGGTGCGGCAGGTCAACCTCGTCAACCTGCTTCTAGACCAAACGCTGGTGTGCGAGCTGCTCGGCCCGAATTGCACGCCCGAGCGGGTGACGGTCGAGCTTGCCAGGCTGGTCGGCGACGAACGGGTTCGCGCCCGGCATCGGCAGGGTTATGATGAGGCGATGCGGCGCCTCCGGGCGGGCGGCGTGGCCCCCAGCCTGCGCGCCGCGGACCAGGTTCTCGAAATCGCCGCCGCCCGCCGCGGCACCGACGCCCAACATGCACGGAGGAATTAATGATGACGACGGCCGATACCGACAAGTTTCGCTATCTGCATACGATGATTCGGGTGCGCGATCTCGACGCCTCGCTGAAGTTCTATACCGACCAGCTCGGCATGAAGGTGTTGCGCAAGCGCGACTACCCGACCGGCAAGTTTACCCTCGCCTTTGTCGGCTACGGCGACGAAGCCGACAACACCGTCATCGAGCTGACCCATAATTGGGAGCAGGCCGAGCCCTACAATCTCGGCAGCGCCTTCGGCCATCTGGCGCTCGGCGTGCCCGATGTCTACAAGACCTGCGAGCGCCTCGCCGCGGCCGGTGTCAAGATCCCGCGGCCCGCCGGCCCGATGGCGCATGGCGGCGCGGTCATCGCCTTCATCGAGGACCCCGACGGCTACCGCATTGAGCTGGTCCAGCGCCCATAGCATGGTGCCTCAGGGATAGCCCGGTGGTGCGGTAAACCCACCGATTTCCAGGGCGATGAGCCGGGCGAATTCGATCGTCGTCGTGTCTTCGCCTTCGGCCCCGATGATCTGCATGCCGACCGGCAGGCCAGCCTCCGTGAGGCCGAGCGGGGCCGCCGTCGCCGGCAGATAGGAAAGGCTGGCCGGGCCGGACCAGAAACGTTGATCGCCCGACGGTCTCGGCTTGCCGTTGACCATGTTCATGCGCCGGTCCCGGTCCGGGTTGTGGTCGTGTGGGTAGGCGGCGGTGGCGGCAACCGGGGCAAGCAGCACGTCGTAGCGCTGGAAGAAATCGTGCCAGGCATAACGCAGTCTGGTGCGCGCTTCGTTGGCGATGCCCCAGTCGCGGTGGCCGATCGCGGCGCCGCGCGCCATCGTGGCGCGAAAGCTCATATCCTTCGGTGCCGTAGCCGCGGCAATCTGCTGCTGCGCGAGAAAATCCTCGTCTCGCAGACGCGACGCGGTGGCCGCCCGCAGCAGCAGCATAAAGAGCCGGTGGTGCTCCCGATCATCGATCGGCGGGCGCGCCGCTTCGTCGATCGCGGCCCCCGCGCGCACCATCTCGGCGATTGCCGCGGCGAAGCGTCCGCCGATGCTCGCATCGATCTCGCACAATGGCGATTGCGTCCACACCGCGACACGGAAATCGCCGAGCCGCCGGTGTCGTGGCGGCGGCAGCTCGACCCGCCAACTCGCCCGCTCCAGCACATCCGGGCCGGCCAGCACCCGCATTGCCAGATCCAGATCCTCGGCGTGCCGCGCCATCGGGCCGGCGACTGAAATATCGGTCGGGCTTAGCGCGCCGGTCGGCGACTGGCCGCGCGTCGGGATCAAACCCCAGCTCGGCTTGTGGCCATAGACGCCGCAGTAATGCGCCGGATTGCGCAGCGACCCGGCGATGTCGGTACCAGCTCCCAACGCAGACAATCCCGCCGCCAGCGCCACAGCCTCGCCGCCCGACGAGCCGCCCGGGCCCCGGCCCAAGTCCCACGGATTGTTGGTGGTGCCGTAGACCTCGTTGTAGCTCTGCGAGTCCATCAGCATGAACGGGACATTGGTCTTGCCGTAGATCACCGCGCCCGCATCGAGCAGCCGGTCCACGACCACCGCATTGTCGGCGGCGATGTTGTCCTTCCACAGCGGGTTGCCCCAGGTGGTAGGCAATCCCGCGACATTGAAGGATTCCTTGACCGTAATCGGCAGGCCGTGCAGCGAGCCCCAGATCTCGCCGCGCGCCAGCGCGGTGTCGGCGGCGCGGGCGCGATCGCGCGCCTTGTCGATCTGCCAGGCGATGACCGCGTTCAGCGCCGGGTTATGTCGCTCGGCGCGGGCAAGAAAGTAATCGAGCAGCTCGGCGCAGCCGATCTTGCGGTCGCGGATCTCGCCGGCGAGGCGGGTCGCAGAGGCGAAGGCGTACTCGTCCACCGCACCCCCCTGCCAGATCAGCCGCGCTGGGCGACCGGTACGTAGTGGCGCAGGTCCGAGCCGGTGAAGAGCTGGCGCGGGCGGCCGATTTTCATGTCCGGGTCTTCGATCATCTCGGTCCATTGCGCGATCCAGCCGGTGGTGCGCGCGATCGCGAACAGTACGGTGAACATCGAGACCGGGAAGCCCATCGCCCGCAGGATGATACCCGAATAAAAGTCGACGTTCGGGTAGAGCTTGCGGGTGATGAAGTAGTCGTCGTTGAGCGCTATGTGCTCGAGCTCCATCGCCAAATCGAGCAGGGGCTCGTTCTTGATGCCGAGCTCGTCGAGCACCTCGTGGCAGCTTTCGCGCAGGATATGCGCGCGGGGATCGTAATTATGGTATACGCGGTGGCCAAAGCCGAACAGGATTTCGTGGTTATGCTTGTCCTTGACCTGGCTGATGAAGTCCTTGATCCCTGACTTGTCGCCGATCTTGGCCAGCATCTTCAGCACCGCCTCGTTGGCGCCGCCATGCGCCGGCCCCCACAAGGACGCGATGCCGGCGGCGATGCAGGCAAACGGGTTGGCGCCGCTCGATCCGGCGTTGCGCACGGTCGCGGTCGACGCGTTCTGCTCGTGATCGGCGTGCAGAATGAAAATCCGGTCCATCGCCCGCGCGACAACCGGGTTGACCTTGTACTCCTCGCACGGCACCGCCCAGGCCATGTGCAGGAAATTCTCCGCGTAGCTCAATGAGTTCTTCGGATAGATGAAGGGCTGCCCCATCGAATATTTGAACGCCATCGCCGCGATCGTTGGCATCTTGGCGATCAGCCGGTAAGACGCGACCATTCGTTGGTACGGGTCGTGGATATCGGTCGAGTCGTGGTAGAAGGCCGACAGCGCGCCGACCACCCCGCACATCACCGCCATCGGGTGCGCGTCGCGGCGGAAGCCGCGGAAAAAGATCGTTAGCTGCTCGTGCACCATCGTGTGGTGGGTGATGTCGTGGACGAACTGCGCCTTTTCCTTTGCATTCGGCAATTCGCCGTTGAGCAGCAGGTAGGCGACTTCAAGAAAATCGCTCTTTTCCGCCAGCTCCTGGATCGGGTAGCCGCGGTACATCAGCACCCCTTCGTCGCCGTCGATATAGGTGATGCTCGACCGGCAGGCGGCGGTCGCCATGAAACCGGGGTCGTAGGTAAAATGCCCCGTTTGCGCGTAGAGCTTGCGGATGTCGATGACCTTCGGTCCGACCGTCCCGCCCAGCACCGGAAGCTCGACCGACTTCCCGCTTTCGTTGTCGGTCAGGGTCATCGTTCCGGTCGTCATATTGTTCCCGTCCATCGATGCACCTCTTTCTCTGCCCGCAGGCGGTTGCCGGTTTCGGCAAGAAAATAGACTTATGACGGCCGGTTGGCAAACCTTCGCAGGTGCGAGATAGGGACGGCGTTCAGTTTCCTCCTCCGGCGGCGTCGGCGATCCGGCCCAGGGTCTCGTCACGGCCGAGGACCTCCATGACCTCGAAGATGCCGGGCGAGGCGGTCGACCCGGTCAGCGCCGCCCGCAGCGGCTGCGCCACGGCGCCGAGCTTGACCCCCTTTGCCTCGGCGCAGGCCCGGAGGCGCTCTTCGAGACCCTCTGCCTGCCACTCGCCGGCGCCGAGCCGAGGCCCGAGATCGGCGAGCAGCCGCCGCGCCTCCGGCGTCAATAACTTTGCCGCCTTGTCGTCGGCATGGATCGGCCGCCGCACCACCAGAAAGCGCGCGTTCGCCGCCAGCTCGGCTAGGGTCTTGGGGCGCAGCTTCAGCTCCGGCATCGCCCGCAGCAGGCGGGCGCGGTCGGTCTCGGACAGCGGATGGCCGAGGGTCTCCTCCAGCCGCTCGGCGGTCAGCGCGACGAGCCGGTCATCCCCGGCTTCGCGGATATAGTGGCCGTTGAGATTGTCGAGTTTGGCAAAGTCGAACCGGGCCGGGGCGCGGCCGACTGCGTCGAGGTCGAACCAGCGGATCGCCTCCTCGGTCGAGATGATCTCGTCGTCGCGATGGCTCCAGCCGAGGCGGACGAGATAATTGCGCAACGCCTCGGGCAGATAGCCCATATCGCGATAGGCCTCGATGCCGACCGCACCGTGCCGTTTCGACAATTTGGCGCCGTCCGGGCCATGGATCAGCGGCAGATGGGCGAATTCCGGGACCGGCCAGTCGAGCGCCCGGTAAATCTGGGTCTGGCGAAAGGCGTTGTTCAAATGGTCGTCGCCGCGGATCACATGGGTGATAGCCATGTCGTGGTCGTCGACGACGACCGAGAAATTGTAGGTGGGCGTGCCGTCCGCGCGCAGGATGATCAGATCGTCGAGCTCGGAATTGGCGACCGTGACCTCGCCCTGAACGAGGTCGCCGATGGTCGTGGCACCCTCCTGCGGCGCGCGCAGGCGGATTGACGGGGCGACACCCGCCGGTGCGGTGGCAGGGTCGCGGTCGCGCCAAGCGCCGTCGTAGCGCACCGAGCGCTTCTCGGCCCGCGCCTTCTCGCGCATCGCCTCGAGCTCGGCCGGAGTGCACCAGCAGCGATAGGCGCCTCCGGCGGCCAGCAATTGGCGGGCGACCTCGGCATGGCGTGCGGCGCGGGCGGACTGGAGGACGACCTCGCCGTCCCAGTCGAGGCCGAGCCATTGCAGGCCGTCGACGATCGCCGCCACCGCCTCCGGCGTCGAGCGCACCCGGTCGGTGTCCTCGATGCGCAGCAGATAGCGGCCGCCGTGATGGCGCGCGAAGAGCCAGTTGAACAGTGCGGTGCGGGCGCCGCCGATATGCAGAAACCCGGTCGGCGACGGCGCGAAGCGGACAGTAGGGGTCATCCCCGGAGGATGGGGAATGCGAGACCTAATATCAACGCGGAGACGCGAGAAGGCCCGTTCCCGATCGGTTTCATAGGCGGGTGGAGCGCAGAGGCCTGTGAAAGAATTAAACAGAGGGTTGCATTTCGGTGTTGGGTCCTTCGAGACGCGCCCGCTCAGCGCTCCTCCAAATTATGGTAATGATCATTGATGTAATTAATGGAAAATCCCTAATGCGACATGGCGGCGGCGCTTCTGGCGGCTCGCTCAGGTTGCCGCGGCCGCGGCCCGGCGCAAGGCGAAAGCGCGTAGCATGTTGTGGGCCAGCGCGAACCACAGCAGCATGGCGCGGGCCGTTTGCTTGCCGCGCACGCCAAGTTGCGTGAGCCCCATGCGGTGCGCCCAGGCGTTGGCGCATTCAGCCTTGGAGCACTCTTTTGTAGAGCGCCTTGCCGGGCTCGCTCGCCATCCGCCGGCGCCAGTCCGCTACCCCGGGTTCGCCAGCCTGCTGCAAGCCCACTATCCCGCAAAAATGCGCGAAACATTCACACGCTCTGAGGAGAGCCCGGAGAGCGCGCCTCGAAGGACGCGCGGCGCCGATGCCGGAGAAATTACGGCCTCGCCGCCGGTCTTGTCCGGTAGGGTAGCGATCCGATGGCCCCGCGATCGGCTCTCGATCTATCCCGCTCAAGGTGTAGGGCATCGGGCAGGGAGCGGGATCGACCACAAAAATGGCAGGGGGACAAGCGGCGATGAGCAGATATGTCGGCGCGCTCGACCAGGGGACGACCAGCACACGCTTCTTCATCTTCGACAACGTTGGTGCGACTGTCGCCAGCGCCCAGATGGAAACCCGGCAGATTTACCCCCAACCCGGCTGGGTGGAACAGGCGGCCGCATATCAGACGCGCGATGTGGTGGAGGTGATGGAACAGGAGTCCGGCATCCCCACTCACACGCTGCGCGTCGATGGCGGCATGACCATGAACAACCTGCTGATCCAGTTCCAAAGCGACATTCTGGACGTTCCGGTCGTGCGGCCGCGGGTGCTCGAGACCACCGCCTTGGGCGCCGCCTGCGCCGCCGGTCTCGCGGTCGGGTACTGGCAGGGAACAGACGATCTCGTACAACATTGGGCCGAGGCTCGCCGATGGGAGCCCGCCATGGACCAGGAGCAACGCGCGAAGCTCACGGCATCATGGGAAAAGGCGGTGGCTCGCTCGTTCGACTGGGTGTAGGCGGGCCGGCCCTGGCAGGTGGCGCGACGGGTGCAAATTCGACCCCCGGCAATGCGCTTCTCGTTGGCCCACGCCATGGAGATCCTCGCAGCGACCGGGCACGCGGTGCGCTCGGCACTCGGCGGGGCAAAGGGCGGCGTCAAGCCGCCGATGGCGAGCCCGGCCGAGTTGGGTCCGGGATATCTCGGGCGCCTGCCGGCGGCATTGGCCGGGGCTTCGACGCCTGCCGGCGGCGTCGCGCTGCTGATCCTGGTCTCCTTCTTCGTCAGGCTTCTGTTCGCCTCCGCACTCGGCCTCGGCGTCGACGAGAGCTACATGGTCGCGGCCGGGCGCCGATTGCAGCTGAGCTATTTCGACCACCCGCCGTTCGCCTGGTGGCTGGCGTGGGGCATGGCGCACCTCTTCGACAGCGAGAGTGCGATTGTCGTGCGGCTGCCGTTCATCGCCCTGTTCGCGCTGACAACATGGCTGATGTACCGCGTGACCGCGGCGCTATTCGGCGCGTTGGCCGGGTTGTGGGCGGCGGTGGTGCTGAACCTGGCGCCGGTGCTCGGGATCACCGCCGGTACCTGGGTATTGCCGGACGGCCCGCTGTTCGCGGCCCTGCTCGGCGCGGTCCTATGCCTGACCGCGGCGCTGCCGGCGAAAGGCCGAGCGGCTTGGGGCTGGTGGCTCGGCGCCGGGCTGTGCGCGGGCCTGGCGCTGTTGTCGAAATATTCCGCGGCGCTGACCATGGTCGGAGCCTTCCTGTTCCTGCTGACCGAGCCGGCGAGCCGCCTCTGGCTGCGGCGTCCGCATCCCTACGCCGCGGGCCTTGTCGCCGCGGCGGTCTTTCTGCCCGTCCTGATCTGGAACGCCCGGCATGGCTGGGTCTCGTTCCTGTTCCAGGGCGGGCGGGCGGGCGGCAAATTCGCCCCGTTCGGCCCTCTGATCATGACCGCCGGCGCCGCGGTGTTTTTGCTCCCCTGGATCTGGCTGCCCTTGGTCTGGTGCGGCATCGGTGCGCTGCGGCGCGGGCCGTCCGACAAGGCGCGGTGGCTCCTCGTCTGCCTCGCGGCGCCGCCGATCGCATTCTTCACCGTGGTCTCGCTATGGAGCCACATCTTGTTCCACTGGACCGCACCCGGCTATCTGATGCTGGTGCCGCTGCTCGGCGAGGCCGCCGCCCGGCGCCTGAATCCCCGCTGGGTGCGCCTATGGCTCGCGGGAACGGCGGTCTTTGTCGTCTTAGGCGTCGCATCGGTCGCGACCGAGGTGCGGTTCGGCTGGCTGGGCGGCGCGATCGCGAGCCTCTCTCCCGGCCGGGACCCGAATGTCGACGCGGTAGATTGGACCTCGCTGCTGACGGACCTCGAAGGGCGCGGGCTCCTCGGCCGGCCCGGACTGGTCGTCGGCGCCACCCGATGGCTCGACGCCGGCAAGATCGATTATGCGCTGCAAGGCCGCGCCCCGGTGATCTGTCTCGGCCCGGACCCGCGGCAATACGGCCTGATTGCGCCGGTCGACGACTATGCCGGCAAGGATGTCCTGATCGTCGCCCCGCGCAGCTCGCTCGCCGGCATCACCGCACAATTCGGAGCGCTGTTTGATGCAATCGAGCCGATCGCGCCGTCGATGGTCCTCCATGCCGGGCGCCCGGTGATGGCGCTGCCGCTCTATCTCGGCCGCCGGCTGCATGGCGCCGGCGGTCAGCCGCGCCCTGGCGGATAGCCCTTGAAGCCGCGCGCCAGGGAGAGCGTGTATCGGCGCACGGCGTCTGGCCCGATCGGGATCGCGATCGTGCCGAGACGGTCGATCGCGGTGAAGCTCGGCCACATCTCGCCAACGAGATTGTCGTGGGCGGATACCAGCAAAAAACTGTCGCCGCGATATTTCGACAGATCGTTCGTCAGGTCCCACTGGTCCTTGACATGGCTCGCCAATTGCCACTTCGCGGCGTCGAAGGGGTGCGGGTGCACGTAATATATGAGCGCGGCGAGGGTCTCGCGGTCGTCGGCCAGCAGCCTCAGTCCGGGATGCGCCGCGAGGGCGGCGCCGACCTGGGCGCCGAGATCGCGCCAGCCGCGCAACTGGTGCAGCGCGTCGTATCTGGCCGGCGGCTCGATGCCGAACGCGGCCATCGCGCCGTAGCCGGCGAAGATCGCGGCGGCGACGGCCAAGTGGAGTGCTATCGAAAAGACCACCAGGGCGCGCCAGCCGCGCTCGATCGCCCAGGCGACGACCAGCACCGTCGCGGAGACATAGGCGGGTGCCGCCCAATTGGCGTGGGCGCGGGACAGGAGGCTGACGGCCAGCATCATCGCCAGGGTCGGCAATACGAAAACGGCGAGGAGCCGTGCCGCGGGCCGGGCGAGCGCGCTCGGCGTCGCCGCTAGCCACAATAGGCCGGCGAAGAACAGCGGGCCGAACACCGCGAATTGCGAGCCGAAGAATTCGAGAAACGCCTCGGGGTGAAAGAGCGGCCCGCCGAGCTCGGCGTTGTCCCGGGTATGGAGGTAGCTGACGAAGCCGTTGCTCCAATTCCACCAAAAATTCGGCGAATAGATCAGAAGAGCGAGCGCGACGGCCGCGAAAAGCGCCGGCAGGTGGCGGCGCTCGGCGCTGACCAGGAGGAAAAAGCCCAGCGCCGAGGCGATCCAGTAGGCCATCGCGTATTTCGCCAGCAGGCCGAGCCCGGCGGCAACCCCGACGGCGAGCCACCACAACCGCCCGCCCGCCTCGCGCGCCCGGATCAAGGCGTAGAGTGCCGCGGCCCAGCACAGCACCAAGGGCGCGTCGGTCGAGATCACAAAGCCGGAGACCGACGCCCCCGGCAGGCTCGCATAGGCGAGCGCCGACCAGAACCCGATCCGGCGGTCATAGAGCCTCGTACCGATCGCATAGATGAAGACCGCGGTGCCGGCATGGAGCAGCGGCGCCGACAGCCGGATCGCAAATTCGCTGTCGCCGAAGAGCCCGGTCGTCAGCGCGATCAGCCAGGCGAGAAGAGGCGGCTTCGAGTAATAGCCCAACGCCAGGCGCTTGGCCCAGAACCAGTATTGCGCCTCGTCCGGGTAGAGGTCGGCCGGCTGCACCGCCAGCCACACGAGCCGCAGCAGAGTGATCGCCAACACACAGGCGAGCATCGCCGCCGCGGGCGAGCCGGCGCGCGTCGGCCGCGCCCGGACCGCCGCCGCCCGTCTGCCGATCATGCCCCACCCGTCCACGCCGCGCCCGTTCACCGGCAGCTCAACTCGGGACGGTCAGCATTATCCCGGCGAAACCCCGCCCCGCCTCACGATAGCTCCGAAACGCCTTTGCCGGGAGAAACGGCGCCGGGCGCGGGATCGCGGCGTTTCCCAGCCAACTTCGTGTCGAACGGGATCAATCGTCGTGCTCGCCACGGGTGAGCGACATCAGCTCGCCGGTCGACATGCTCGGCCCGGCGGAGCCGCGCAAAGGGGCAAATTTGCTCTCCCGAGGCCCATGCGGCGGCTTCAGGAAGACCCACCCGTCTCGCGTCAGGTCGAATTCGACATCCGATCCCAGCCCCAGCCCGAGATGGTCGCGCAACCGCTTGGGGGTCGTCACCTGCCCCTTTGCCGTCATCTTCGACACGTTGGCACCGTAATACCTGAAATTCGGTTGCGTAATACCTAGCATGAGATGGATCATCCATCCAGGGTCAAGCTACGGTAATCGCGGGTCGGCGATGCCCTCTTGCGGTTTCCGCCGGCTCGCTTCAGGGTCGCTGGCATGCTCGTAGAGATCGGCCATTTCGCGCTCGTGCTGGCGCTCCTCGTCGCGGCCGTGCAGGGGACGTTGCCGTTCCTCGGCGCAAGCCGGCGCAGCCGGGCGCTGATGGATGTGGCGCGGCCGGCGGCGCTGCTGCAATTCGCCCTGGTGGCGCTTGCTTTCGCGGTCTTTATGCACGCCCACATCGTCTCCGACTTCTCGGTGCGCAATGTCTTCGAGAACTCCAATACCGCTAAGCCAATGCTCTACAAGGTTACCGGCGTCTGGGGCAGCCATGAGGGCTCGATGCTGCTCTGGGTGTTCATGCTGAGCCTGTTCGGCGGACTCGTCGCGCTATTCGGCCGCTGGCTGCCGGCGGGCCTGCGCGCGCGCACTCTGGCGGTCCAAGGGCTGCTGGGTTTCGGCACGCTCGCCTTCATCCTATTCACCTCGGACCCGTTCGCCCGATTGTTCCCGGTCCCGGCCGATGGGCGCGACCTCAACCCGCTGCTGCAGGATCCGGGCCTCGCCTTTCACCCGCCGTTTCTCTATTTCGGCTATGTCGGGTTCTCGATCACCTATTCCTTCGCGATCGCCGGGCTTATTGAAGGCCGGCTCGGCGCCGCCTGGGCGCGCTGGGTGCGGCCCTGGACCTTGACCGCCTGGTGCGGCCTGACAATCGGCATCGCGATGGGCAGCTGGTGGGCCTATTACGTGCTCGGCTGGGGCGGCTGGTGGTACTGGGACCCGGTCGAGAACGCCTCCTTCATGCCGTGGCTCCTGGGCACGGCACTGCTGCACTCGGCGGCGATGGTCGAAAAGCGCGAGACCTTGCAGCGCTGGACCGTATTGCTGGCGATCCTGACCTTCGGCATGAGCCTGATCGGGACCTTTTTGGTGCGATCCGGCGTCCTGACCTCGGTCCATTCCTTCGCCGTCGACCCGGCACGCGGCGTCTTCATCCTGGTGCTGATCGCGCTGGTGATCGGCGGCGGCCTCGTCGTCTACGCGATGCGCGCGCCGGGCCTCGAAACCGGCAGCCCGTTCGCGCCAGTGAGCCGCGAGGGCGCTCTGGTCCTGAACAACCTCCTGATCTGCGCCGGCATGGCGACGGTATTTCTCGGCACCTTCTACCCGCTCTTCGCCGAGATCTGGAGCGGCGTCAAATTGTCGGTCGGCCCGCAGTTTTTCGACGCGACCTTTGTGCCGATCATGGCGCCGGCGATTGTCGCAATGGTGATCGGCCCGGTCCTGGCCTGGCGGCGCGGCAACCTGCCGGCGGCATTGCGCCGCCTCGCCCCGGCCCTCCTCGGTGCGCTGCTCGCTCCGGCATTCGTCTTCTTCTTCGACCGGGGCGCATCCCCGGCCGCGCTCTTCGGCGTGGCACTCGCGGTCTGGGCGATGCTCGGCGTTCTGAGCGACCTTGCGGACCGCGGCGGGGTCGGCAAATTGCCGCCGAGTGTCGTCTGGCGCCGGCTGCGTCATCTGCCACGCGGCAACTGGGGCTATGCGCTCGCGCATTTCGGGGTCGGCGTGCTGATCGCCGGTGCGGTCGTCTCGACGGCGTGGCGCAGCGAGCGGATCGAGACTTTGCGCCCCGGCGACACCCTGACGATCGCCGGCCGCACCTTGCGCCTTGTCGGCGTCACCGAGGCCGATGTCGCCAACTACCGGGCCCAGCGCGCCGAGATCGTCGTCGAGCGGCCCGGTGCCGCACCGATCGTCCTGCACCCCGAGCGCCGGTGGTATCCGGTCGCCGGCAGTCGCACCACCAACACCGCGATCTCAACCAGCGGCTTTGCCGATCTCTACCTAGCCCTCGGCGATTCGGACGGAAAGGGCGGCTGGGTATTGCGCGCCTATTACAACCCACTCGTGCCGTGGATTTGGTTCGGCGCCATCCTCGCCGCACTCGGCGGACTCGTCTCGTTGAGCGACCGGCGGCTGCGGATGCGGCTCCCGGCGGCCCGAGCCGCGGCGGTACCCGTGCCGCAATCGGCCGAACGCCGATGACTCGGAAGCTGCTCCTCGCCGTTTCCCTGCTGATCGCGATCGGTGGGACGGTCGGCGCGGTCGAACCCTCGGAGCGGCTCGCCGACCCGGCGCTCGAGGCGCGCGCCCGCGCCTTGAGCCAGGAACTGCGCTGTCTCGTCTGCCAGAACCAGTCGATCGATGAGTCGAGCGCCGACCTCGCCCACGATCTGCGCGTCTTGATCCGCGAGCGGCTCACCGCCGGCGACAGCAATCAACAGGTCCTCGATTATCTCGTCGCCCGCTACGGGGTATTCGTACTGCTCGATCCGCCCTTCGAGCCGGCGACCTGGCTGTTGTGGCTCGGGCCGCCGCTGCTCGTGCTGGGGGCAGGTGCCGTCCTGGTGCTTCGCTCGCACCGGCACCGGCCGGAGCCGGGCACGCCGGGCCTGACCGAGGAAGAGCGTTCGCGCGCCGCACTCCTGCTCGGCGGCCGCAGATGATCTGGTTCTGGCTCGTCGCCGGGCTGCTGGTGCTGGCAGCGCTCGCCGTGCTGCTGCGGCCCCTGTTGCGGCAGGCGGACGGCGCCAACGACGACGATGAGGCGGCGGTCGTCGCGATCTTCCGGCGCCAGCTTGCCGATGTCGACGCCGAGGCGGCGCTGGGGCGGCTCGCGCCGGAACAGGCCGCGGCGGCGCGTGCCGAGCTCACCCGGCGCATGCTTGCCGCAGTCGATCGCGAGCGACTGGAGCCCGCCCCGGGGACGGGCCGTCCGGCGCAGGCCTCGTGGCGCATCGGCGCGGCGGTGGGGATCGCCGGGCTGCTGCCGGCGGCCGCACTTGCCGTCTATGCCACGGTCGGCGCGCCGGGCGCGATCGATCGCGCCACTGCACCCGACACCGACGCCGCGACGAAACCCCACAGCGCGACTGAGATCGCAGCCGCAGCCGATCAGCTGAAAGCGCGATTAGAGCGCGAGCCCGGACATCTCGACGGCTGGATACTGCTCGGCCGGACCTTTGGCTCGCTCGGCCGCTTCGCCGAATCGCGCGACGCTTACCACCACGCGATCGGCTTGGCGCCCGATCAAACAGCACTGCATGCCGAGCTCGGCGAGGTTTTCGTGCTTGAGGCCGAAGGCACCGTAACCCCGGCCGCCGAGGCCGAGTTTGCCAAGGCCGCCAGCGACCCGCGCTCGCGCTTCTACGAGGCCGAAGCGGCGCTGCAGCACGGCGACAAGCCCGCCGCTGCGCAGGGACTGCGGGCACTCCTCGCCGACGCCCCGGCCGACGCGCCGTGGCGCAAGGGGGTGGCGGCCCGCCTCGCCGAGATCGCACCGGGCGAGACCGGAACCGCGTCACAGCCAGGACCGGGCGCTAAGGACGTCGCCGCCGCGCAATCCATGTCGCCCGACGAGCGCCAGGCAATGATCCGCGGCATGGTCGAGCGCTTGGCGGCGCGGTTGGATCAGAACCCGAACGACAAGGAAGGCTGGACCCGCCTCGCACACGCCTACGACGTCCTCGGCGAGCCCGACAAGGCGGCGGCCGCGCGCGCCCGCGCCGGCACGGCGCCGCCGCCTACCGGTTCGCGATGACGCCGCAATGGCGCTCCCGCCCGGATTGTGTCTCGTCACCGGAGCGACCGGGTTTGTCGGGTCGGCGGTCGCGCGCGCCCTTTTGAAAGCCGGCCACCGGGTGCGGGTGCTGGCCCGGCCGACAAGCGACCGGCGCAACCTTGCCGGCCTCGAGGTCGAGATCGCCGAGGGCTCGCTGGAGGATGCGGCGTCGCTGGCGCGGGCAATCGCCGGGTGCCGGTATCTGTTTCACGCCGCAGCCGACTACCGGCTCTGGGTGCCCGAACCGGCAGCGATGTTCCGGGCCAATATCGAGGGGACGCGCGACCTGATGCTGGCGGCGCTCGCCACCGGCGTCGAGCGGATCGTTTACACCAGCAGCGTCGCGACCCTTGGCCTCGTCGCCCATGGTGCGGCCGACGAGGAAACGCCGAGCCGCGCCGAGGACATGATAGGCCCCTATAAGCGCTCGAAATTCGAGGCGGAGGCGGTCGTCCGCGGCCTTGTCGCGGAGCGCGGATTGCCCGCCGTTATTGTCAATCCGTCGACCCCGGTCGGGCCGCGCGACCGGAAGCCGACGCCGACCGGACGGGTGATCCTCGAAGCCGCTCGCGGTCGCATGCCGGGATTTGTCGACACCGGGCTCAACATCGTCCATGTCGACGATGTCGCCGCGGGGCACCTCGCGGCAGCGGAGCGAGGACGGGTCGGTGAACGCTACATCCTCGGCGGCGAAAACCTGCCGCTCGCCGCGATACTGGGCGAGGTCGCGCGGGTCGTCGGCAGACCGCCGCCGAGGCTGCGCGTTCCGTATGCGGTGGCGTACCCCGTCGCGGCCGGGGCCGAGTTGGTCGCGCGGATCACCGGCCGCGAGCCTTTCGTCACGCTCGACGGCGTTCGCATGGCGCGCAAGAAGATGTATTTTACATCGGCGAAAGCAGCGCGCGAGTTGGGCTGTGATCCGCGGCCGGCGCGGGCCGCGATCGCCGACGCTGTGCAATGGTTCGAGGCCAACGGATATCTGAGATGACCGTGGTGGCGACCGAAACGCGGGAGGAACGGGCCGGGAGCGTCGAGACGCCCTCGGGCAAAGGGCGGGGCGGCGAGAATTTCCCGGTCGGCTCCTTTCTGATCCGCCGCGATCTGCGGCCGCATGTGCACGCCTTCTACCGCTTTGCCAGGAACGCCGACGACATCGCCGACAACCCGGCGCTCTCGGCCGAGGAGAAGGTAAGCCGGCTCGACCGCATGGCCGCGATCCTCGATGGTGATGCGGGCCGGGATTCGCCGGCAGCGGCGGCGATGCGCGAGAGCCTGCTCGCGACCGGGGTCCCACCACAGCACTGCCACGACGTGCTGCGCGCCTTCCGGCTCGATGCGACCAAGCTGCGCTACCGCGACTGGGGCGATCTAATGGAATATTGCCGCTATTCGGCCTCGCCGGTCGGGCGGCAGCTCCTCGACCTGCACGGCGAGAGCCGCGCCACCTGGCCCGCCTCGGACGCGCTGTGTTCGGCGCTGCAAGTCCTCAACCACCTGCAGGATTGCGCCGACGACTACCGTCTCCTCGACCGGGTCTATCTGCCGCAGGCCGATCTAGCGGCGGCGGGGATCGGGGTCGACGCGCTAAGTGCGTCGGCGGCTGGCCCGGCGCTGCGCCGCGTAATCGACGACTTGCTCGACCGTACCGCGGCACTCATCGAGGCCTCGCGGGCCCTGCCGCCCGGTGTGGCGGCGCGCGGGTTGCGCGCAGAATGCGCCGTCATCGTCGAGCTCGCGGGCCGCTTGACATGCCGTCTGCGCCGCGGCGACCCGTTGGCGGCTCGGGTCAGGCTCAGGAAATCGGACTTCCTGGCGGCCTTCGTCATCGGCTTTCGATGTGGCTGGGGCGGGGGCTGGCGGCTATGAGCGATGCCGCGCTCGAAGCCGGCGCCGCGGCGCTCGACGAGCTGGAGCTGCGCCAGACGATCCGCCATCGGGTCGAATCGGCCGGGACCTCGTTCTATTGGGCGATGCGGCTGCTGCCGGCCAAGCGGCGCCACGGGATGTATGCGGTCTATGCCTTTTGCCGCGAGGTCGACGACATCGCCGACGACGAGCAGCCGGCCGTGCAAAAGCTCGCGGCACTCGACGATTGGCGTCGGGAGATCGATGCGCTCTACGCCGGCCGGCCGCGTCATCTCGTCGCCCGGGCGTTGCGCGAGCCGGTCTTGCGCTACGCGCTGCGCCAGGGCGATTTCCATACCGTCATCGACGGCATGGAAATGGACGCGCGGGAAGATATTCGGGCACCCGGCCTTGCCACGCTCGACCTCTATTGCGCCCGCGTCGCCGCCGCGGTCGGCCACCTCTCGGTTCATGTCTTCGGGGACGCAGGCGAGGCCGCCCATGCGGTCGCGGATTCGCTGGGCCGGGCGTTGCAGCTGACCAACATTCTGCGCGACCTGCACGAGGACGCGGGGCGCGGGCGGCTCTATCTGCCGCGCGAGATCCTCGACCGTCACGGCATCCGCGGCGCCGACCCGGCCGCGGTGTTGCGACATCCCGCGCTGCCGGCGGTCTGCCGCGAGGTGGCGGCGATCGCCGAGGGCCATTTTCGCGAGAGCGCGCGGATGATGGCGCGCTGCTCGCGCCGGGCGATGCGGCCGGCCGCGGTGATGGGTGCGGTCTACCACGCCACACTCGATGCTCTGCTGCGCTCGGAATGGCGCGATCCGGCCATGCGCGTCGGCCTGCCGAAACCGCTCAAGGCTTGGCTTGTGCTGCGCCACGGGTTGGTATGAGCAACGCGCCGGGCACCGGCTCGGCGCATGTCGTCGGCGCCGGCCTCGCCGGCCTCGCCGCGGCCGTTGAGCTGGCTGCGGCGGGGCGCCGGGTGCGGCTCTACGAGGCCGGGCGGCAGGCCGGCGGGCGCTGCCGCTCCTATTTCGATACCAAGCTCGGCTGCCGGATCGACAACGGCAACCATCTGCTGCTGGCCGGCAACCGGCGGGCGCTCGACTATCTCGGCAGGATCGGCGCGCTCGACACGATCGAGGGGCCGGCGGAAGCCGCCTTTCCGTTCATCGACGCGGCGACGGGGGAGCGCTGGACGGTACGGCCGAGCCCCGGCGCCGTGCCGTGGTGGATTCTGAGCGCCGGGCGGCGAGTGCCGGGCACGACGGCGCGCGAATATCTCTCGGCCCTGGGGCTGCGGCGGGCCGATCCGTCAGCGACGGTCGCCGAGGTGCTCGGCCGCAGCCGGCGGCTTTACCGGCGATTGTGGGAGCCGCTCGCCGTCGCCGCCCTCAATACGCGGGCCGAGGAGGCCTCGGCCGGGCTGTTCTGTCGAATCATCGTGGAGACGCTGGGGCGCGGCGGGCGGGCCTGCCGGCCGCTGGTGCCACGCCAAGGGTTGTCGGAGACCTTCGTCGACCCCGCACTCGCCCATCTGCGCCAGCAAGGCGGCGAGATCCGCTTTGGTGCCAGACTGCGCGCGCTGGGGTTCAACGATAACCAGGTTTCCGGGCTGGTCTTCGATACGGGCTCTGTCGCGCTCGACCCCGGCGACGGCGTAATCCTCGCCGTTCCCGCCGCGGACGCCGCGCATCTCGTTCCGGCGCTGACGGTGCCCGACGCCTACGCGCCGATCGTCAATGCCCATTACCGGATCGAGCCGCCACCCGATGCGCCGCTCTTTGTCGGAGTGGTCGGCAGCACCGCGCAATGGATCTTTCGCAAGCGCGGCGTGCTGTCGGTCACAGTCAGCGCCGCTCACGACATCGTCGATCGCTCGGCCGACGAGTTGCGCGACCTCCTGTGGCGCGACGTGGCGCTCGCCTACCGGCTCCCGGCGCATCCGGTCCCCCAGGCGCGCATCGTAAAGGAGCGGCGGGCGACTTTTCTCGCCAGCCCCGAGCAGCTGCGGCGCCGTCCGGGACCGGTGACACCTTGGGATAACCTCGTCCTCGCCGGCGACTACACCGATACCGGCTTGCCGGCGACGATCGAAGGCGCTATCGGCTCCGGGTTCGCCGCGGCGGAGCAGCTGCTCGCCCACCCCGGCCGCGCCGCGATGCGCGGCGGCGGGGCGCCCGCCTGCAACGTCCGGGCGAGGGAGCAGGAACCGCAGCGTGTTCTTCCATGAGTGACGAAGCGCTCGCGGCGCAGGCCTCGGCGCCGAGCCGCCGATCCCCGATGCCGGGGCTCGACGACGCCATTGCCCGCGCACGTCA
The DNA here is from genome assembly GCA_963781215.1 of uncultured Alphaproteobacteria bacterium. Lineage (GTDB taxonomy): Bacteria > Pseudomonadota > Alphaproteobacteria > ATCC43930 > CGMCC-115725 > AP-15. The sequence continues at coordinate 114,171 of CAWAFE010000005.1, read as the reverse complement.
ATCGCTGATGTCGCGGCAGCGGCCGGACGGCCATTGGGTCTTCGAGCTGGAGGCCGATGTCACGATCCCCTCCGAGTTCATCCTGCTGCAGCACTATCTCGGAAGGGTCGAGCCCGAACTGCAGGCGCGCATCGCCCGATATATCCGGGCGACCCAGGGAAGCAGCGGCGGCTGGCCGCTGTTCCATGGCGGCGGCATCGATGTCAGCGCTTCGGTCAAGGCGTATTTCGCGCTTAAGGCCGCGGGGGATTTGGCCGAAGCGCCGCACATGGCGCGGGCGCGGGCGGCGATCCTGCGCCAGGGCGGCGCGCGGCGCTGCAACGTCTTCACCCGCATCCTGCTGGCGCTCTTCGGCGAGGTGCCGTGGCGCGCGGTGCCGATGATGCCGGTCGAGATCATGCTGCTGCCGCGCTGGTTCCCATTCCACATAACCAAGGTCTCGTACTGGTCGCGCACTGTGCTGGTGCCCCTGCTGGTGCTGATGGCGCGGCGGCCGCGCGCCCGCAATCCGCATGGGATCACGATCCGGGAGTTGTTCGCGGAGCCGCCGGAAGCGGTCCGCGGCTGGATCTCGGGGCCGAAATCGTCGCTGTTGTCGAGGGTTTTCGGCGTGCTCGACCGGGTGCTGCGGGCAACGGAGCGGTTTTTCCCGCGGCGTTCCCGGCAACGGGCGATCGACCAGGCGGTCGCTTTCGTCACCGAGCGGCTCAACGGCGAGGATGGTCTCGGCGGTATTTTCCCGGCGATGGCCAACGCGCTGATGATGTTCGATTGTCTCGGATATTCGGCGGATCATCCTCACTGCCGGACCGCCGCGGGGGCGATCCGCAAGCTCCTCGCGCTGGACCACGAGCCCGGCTATTGCCAACCCTGCCTGTCGCCGGTCTGGGATACCGCGCTCGCCTGCCACGCATTGCTGGAGGCCGATGACGGGCGCCTCGAGCCGGCGGTGCGGCGCGCCCTCGACTGGCTGGAGGGCAAGCAGGTGCTGGAGGTCGCCGGCGATTGGGCGGCGGCGCGGCCCGGTCTGCGGCCGGGCGGCTGGGCGTTCCAATACGAGAACCCGCATTATCCCGATGTCGACGACACCGCCGCGGTGGCGCTCGCCCTCGACCGCCTCGACGGCGCGCGCTATCAGGATGCGATCGCGCGGGCGGCCGAATGGATCTGCGGGATGCAGAGCCGGAACGGCGGCTGGGGCGCCTTCGACGCCGACAACACCCATGACTACCTGAATCATATCCCGTTCGCCGATCACGGCGCCCTGCTCGACCCGCCGACCGCCGATGTCAGCGCCCGCTGCCTGGGTTTCCTCGCGCAGCTCGGCTACGCGATGGATCATCCGACGGTCGCCGCGGCTGTCTCCTATCTCCGGCGCGAGCAGGAGCGCGACGGCAGCTGGTTCGGCCGCTGGGGCACCAACTACATCTACGGCACCTGGTCGGTTCTCGCCGCCTTCAACGCGATCGGCATCACCCCCGGCTCGCCGGAGGTGCGCCGCGCGGTCGATTGGCTGTTGGCGCGGCAGCGCCCGGACGGCGGTTGGGGCGAGCGCGGCGAATCATACTGGCCGCGGGCGCCGCACGGCGAAGCCCCCTACAGCACCGCCTCGCAGACCGCCTGGGCGGTGCTCGCCTTGATGGCGGCCGGCGAAGCCGACAACCCGGCGGTGGCCCGCGGCATCCTCTATTTGATCGAGACGCAGGACCGGGCCGGCAATTGGAATGAGCCCTGGTACACTGCGGTCGGCTTTCCGCGGGTCTTTTATTTGCGCTATCACGGATACCGGGCGTACTTCCCGCTCTGGGCGCTCGCCCGCTACCGGCGCTTCGCGACGGGCGAGATGCGGCGGGTGCCGTTCGGGCTTTGACGAGCAATGTCCTTTGCGTCTCGGGCCTCGCCGCCGAGGCGAAGATCGCCCGGCGAGCGGGCTTTGCTGCCGTCATCGGCGAGCCCGGAGAAGCGGTCGCGCGGGCCAATATTCTCGTCAGCTTCGGGATCGCGGGCGGCCTGCTACCCGAACTGAAGCCCGGAAGCCTGGTCGTGTCGACCGAAGTCGTTTCGGAAGGTGGGTGCTGGCGCGGCGGCGAGGGCTGGCGGGGCCGTATCGCCGAATTCGCCCGAGAGGCGGGGGCAGTCAAAGGTCCGGTGCTCGGCACCCGCGCCGTCCTGGCGACCCGCGCGGACAAGGGGCGCGCGCGAGCGCAGACAGGGGCGATCGCGGTCGATCTCGAAAGTGCCGCGGTCGCAGCCGCCGCCAATGCGGCGGGCATCCCGTTCTTGGTCTTGCGCGCCGTTGCCGACAGCGCCGGGCGCGAGCTGCCGCCGGCGGCACTGATCGCGCTGCGGGCGGATGGGACCCCGGACCTCGCGCGCGTCCTCGCCTCGGTGCTCTGCCGGCCGTGGCAAGTGCCCAGTCTGCTCGGATTGGCTCGCGACGCCCGAACCGCCTTGGCGGCGCTGGAAGCGCCAGCGGAGGCTTTATGCTGCCTCCTCGCGAGCGATGCGGCCTGTTGGGCGTCGAGCCGGGGGCGGGCTCAGTCGCGGCGGTAGGGGTAACAGCGGGATCGCTCGAGGGCGAGACCGAAATGCTGGCCGAGCGCACGCACGGCGTCGACATGATCGACATAGGGGTCGGCGTTGGCCAGGCCGACGATGATCGGGCGGAATGTGCGGTCGTCGCGGCCGCCGGGCGGCAGCATCGCCGTCACCAGCGGGTTGCCTTCGTCGTCCCGCAATGTCAGGAACAGCGGCATCTCGCGCTGAATATGCGCCTTGAGGCCGATTTCCTGCTCGAACGAGACATTGGATACCGGTCGAAAGGTTTGCACTGCCTTTTCTTGCTCCTTGCGGAAGAATTTTTCTACCGCGTGGCGCATTCCTTCGGATTCGCTGGCGGCCTCGGCTTCCGTCTCGATCCGAAACCAGGTTTTCCCATCCAGTGCATCGCAGACGTATTTCATCGGATCCTCCCGATTGCCGGAATCGCGAACCCTTCGGCGCCGATGGCTGGCGCCGCCTGTTCGACAATATATCAGGAATTCCGTCTGCGCTGCCCAGAAGTGCGACGTTCGGGTCATATCCGCGGCATTCGGTCCGGCACGTCGGAAGGTGTGGGCGCCGCAGTCCATTCCCGCCACAGCGAGATCAGGGCGGCCATCACCATCGGGCCGACAAAGAGCCCGAGAAGCCCGAAAGTCTGCAAGCCGCCCAGGAGACCCAGAAGCACCCACAGAAATGGCAGGCGCGCCGCACCCCCGATCAGAACCGGGCGGACCAGATGATCGGCGACGAAGACCACGACGAGGCCGGCACCGAACACGCCGGCAGCCGAGATCACCTCGCCTGTCGCGAGCAGATACAACGCCGCCGCGCCGAAGGCGATCGGCGCGCCGAACGGGATGACCGCCAGCACCCCGGTCAGCGCCGCCATCGTCATCGGGTGCGGCAGCCCGGCGAGCCGATAGGCGATCCCGAGCAGCACCCCCTCGGCCAGACCGACGAGCACCAGGCCGCTTACCGTTCCGTGCACCGCTGAGATCATATGGCGGCCCACCCGCTCGCCGCCGGGTCCGAGCAGGCGGTGGCTGAGTTGCCGCAGGTTGCTGCCGAGAGCCTCGCCGTCGCGAAAAAGAAAGAACAAGGCCAGAAGGGTAAAAGCGAAGAGCGTCAGGCGATGGACGATCTCCGCGCCGATTTGCCGCGCCGATCCCGTCGGGAAGCGCGCATAGAGCCGGCCCAGCAGGGCTTCGGCTGCCTGCGGGTCGGCGAGATTGGCGCGCCACCATTCGGCTATCAAAGGACCGAGGCCGGGAAGCTGGCCAATCCACTCCGGCATCGTCAATCCGGTGTGCCGCAATTCGCCCAGATACTGAACGAGGGTGCTCGTCTCGCGCGCCACCTCGAGCGCGACATAGGCCAGCGGTACGATGAAGACGAGGCCGACCAGCAGGGTGGCGATAAGCGGTGCGACAAAGCGGTGTCCACGCAGTAGCCGGGTCAGCCGCTGGTAAAGCGGCGACAGCGCAATCGCAAAGATCGCCGCCCAGGCGAGCGCCGGCAAAAAATCGTGGACGATCCAAGTTCCGAGCGCCACCAACGCGGTGGCGAGCACGATCCGCGCGGCCGATTGCGTGGAGAGCCGGTAGCCCGGGCTCGGCGACGGGCCGGGGTCGCGCTCCATCGCGCTACCCGAGCGCAGTCGCGCTGCGGCGCGGCCCGACAGACTTTCCGGCCGCGCCGCTGCCGCGCAAGGCGGCTCGTGAAGGCGCCCGCAACGGCGCCCTCACGCTTTCACCCGTGTTATTGCGGCGGTGGCGGGGGCGGCGGCGCGCCGCCTTCGACGATCTCGACGCGGCGGTTCTGCGGTTCGCGCACCCCGTCCGGCGTCGGCACGCGCAGGTCGTTCTGGCCGCGCCCGCTGACCGTCATCGCGCTCGGCGGGATGCCGTCATGCGCCAGAACAGTCGCCACATTGTTCGCGCGGCGCTCCGACAGCTTCTGGTTGTAAGCAGCCGAACCCGACGTGTCGGTAAAGCCGGTCACCTGCACCGAGACCGGCGCCCCGGCCTTGAACGCGGACGCGGCGGTCTGGAGTATTTGCTGAGCGTCCGGCGTCACTTCCGCCCTGTTCCAATCAAAGAATACTAGGAAGGATTGGGGCTGTGCCGCCATCGGCGGCGGCGTGGTCATCGGAGGCGGTGGTTGCGGGGCGCACGCAGCCATAGCGAGAAGCGAGCAGAGCAGGAAGGCGCGTTTCATCTGTTCCTCCGGAAGTTGAGCACAGGACCGCACCTTATGTGAAATCCTTCGACCGCACTAGCGGCAAAACATCTCGGCAATCCGGATCGGTTCGTCAACCTCCGGGCGCGCCCTCGGTGCCGACATAGATCGAGTAGACGGACTGACTCGCGGCCATCATCAGCCGGTTGCGCTTGCGTCCGCCAAAGCACAAATTGGCGCAGCGCTCGGGGAGCGCGATGCGGCCGATCATCGTTCCGTCCGGGGCAAAGACGACGACCCCGTTCAGCGCCTGGGTCATCCCCCAGCCGCACCACAGATTGCCCTCCACATCGCAGCGGAACCCGTCCGGCGTCCCGTCGCCGGCGCTGACAAAGACGCGGCCATTGGCGAGCCTAGTACCGTCCGCGGCCACGTCGAAGACCCGGATCTGCCGCGGCACCGAGCGCGACTCGACGACGTAGAGCCTGGACTTGTCGGGGGAAAAGCACAGCCCGTTGGGGCCGTTGATGTCGCCGGCTACGACCGTCGCCGCACCGGTGCGGCCGTCCACCCGGTAGACGTTGGTCGGCAGCTCCGGCGCCGCCCGGTCGCCCTCGTAATTGCCGAGGATGCCGAAGGGCGGGTCGGTAAACCAGATCGAGCCGTCCGATTTGACCACGACATCATTTGGCGAATTCAAGCGCTTGCCGTCGAAACGGTCGAGAATGACGGTGACCGCACCGTCGTATTCGGTGCGGGTCACCCGCCGCCCCTCGTGCTCGCAGGTGACGAGCCGGCCCTGACGGTCGCGGGTGTTGCCGTTGGCGTGGTTCGACGGCTTGCGAAAGACGCCGACCGCGCCGGTTTCCTCGTCCCATCGCATGATCCGGTTGTTGGGGATGTCGCTCCACAACAGATAGCGGCCGTCGCCGAACCAGACCGGACCCTCGGCCCAGCGAAACCCGACCGCGAGACGCTCGACGGCGGCGCTGAACGGCGGCTTGATCCGATCGAAGCGCGGATCGAGCGTTTCGACCGCCGGGTCGGGATAGCTCTGGGCCGGCTCCCATCGGACCGGCACGTAAGGCTGCGCAATCCCGGAAGCTGCTGTGTTCGAAGTCATTCGACGATGCTCCCGCTGTTGCCGTCGATTCCGGAGCCGATCCCCGAAAACGGCGACGGACCGGGCTCGCGCCCGATCCGCCGCCGCGCGCCGGAGGGCGTTCCGGCGTCAGATGGCCTTTTCCTCGCGCAGCTGGGCCAGCTCTTCCTTGCTGAGGCCGAGCAGATCGCCATAGACCGCGTCGGTATCGGCGCCCAGCAAGGGCGAGGCGGTGATCGGCACTTTCGAGCCGCTCATCTTGACTGGCCAGCCCGGCATCTTGAAGTCGCCGCGCACCGGATGCTTGACCGTTACAAAGATTTCGCGGCGATTGAGTTCCGGATCGTTATAGAGCTCCATCGTGTCCATGACCGCCCCGGCGGGGATGCCCTGCTCGCCGAGCCGCTTCATGACCTCGAGTTTGTCGTGGTGCTTGGTCCACTCGGCGATCATTTCGTCGACTGCATGGCGGTTCTTGAAGCGCTCCTGCGGGCTGTCGAAGCGCGCGTCGCCGATCAGATCCTCGCGGCCCATGATCTTCAGGAGCCGCTCCCAATGCTGCGGGTTGGCGCGCGATGTGTAGACATAGCACCAGTCGTTCGGGCCGCCGCCCTTGCACGGATAGGTCTCGCTCGGCGAATTGGTGCCCATGATGCTCTGGTTGCCCATGCGCGGCGCCGCCTTGCCCCACAGCATCTGGGCGGCATAGGAGATGCGGCCGTAATTGATCACGCATTCCTGCATGGCCACTTGGATGTGCTGGCCCTGGCCGGTGAACTGGCGCTGGTAGAGGGCAGCGAGCACGCCGATCGCGGCGTGCAGCCCGGTGCCAGTGTCGCCGATCGTCAGGCCGGGCTTGATCGGACGGCCGTCGGGCTCGCCGGTGATCGACATCGCCCCGCCGGTCGCCTGGGCGATCATGTCGAAGGCAAGGAAGTCCTTGTACGGGCCGTCATGGCCGAACCCCTTGACCTGGACATAGATGATGCGCGGGTTGATCTCGCGCACCACGTCGTAGCCGAAGCCGAGCCGCTCGATGACGCCTGGCGCGAAATTCTCGACAAAGACATCGCCCTTCTCGATCAGGCCGCGCAGGACGGCGCGCCCTTTCTCGTGCTTCAGATTGGCGGTGACGCTGCGCTTGTTGGCGTTGAGCAGCATGAAGTAATGAGAATCGACCCCCTTCTTGTCGGTCGAGGCGCCGCGGCCCTGTTCGCCCTTGGTCGGCTCCTCGACCTTGATCACGTCGGCGCCGAGCCAGGCCAGAGTTTGGGTGCAGGATGTTCCGGCCTCGAACTGGGTCAGGTCGACCACCCTGACGCCCTGCAAGGCGCCGGGTTGCAGGCTCGGGGTCTGGCCGCTGGTCTCGGGTGTCGGGTCGTTGGGCATCGATTTTCCTCCTGGTGATGATCGGTCGCCGCAGCGCGCCGCCTGATCAGCAGTTTATCGCCGCCCCCGCCGATAATCCATACGCGCGGCGCAAAGGGCGGCTATTCCTTATCCGGAACTGTCAGCCTTCTTCGCCGCGGCGTCAACGCTTTCCCGGCGCCCGGCATCTGATCGCGTCGGCACCGGGCGCGCTGTGCTGGCCCGGCGGCGCCGGCTTCGGCATCATGTGCGAGGCACGCATCGATCGGCGGGAAGGCGGCATGGCAGAGACATTTCCGGACGGGTTTTTATGGGGCGCTTCGACGGCTGCCTATCAGATCGAGGGCGCGGTCCGCGAGGACGGGCGCGGCGCCTCGATCTGGGACGTGTTCACCCATCTACCGGACAAGATTTTTGGCGGCGACACCGGCGACATTGCCTGCGACCATTACCATCGCTGGCCCGGGGATGTCGCGTTGATGCGCGAGCTCGGACTCGGCGCCTATCGGCTGTCGACCGCGTGGCCGCGCATCCTGCCTGAGGGCCGCGGCGCCCCGAACGAGAAGGGCCTGGAATTCTACGACCGTCTGGTCGACGCCTTGATGGAAGCCGGCATCGAGCCCTGGGTCTGCCTCTACCATTGGGATCTGCCGCAGGCGCTCGAATACCGCGGCGGCTGGCAGACCCGGGACACCGCGTCGTGGTTCGCCGACTATGCCCAGCTGACGGTGCGGCGGCTCGGCGACCGGGTCAAGCACTGGGCGAGCTTCAACGAGCCCAACGCCGCCTGCATCCTGGGCTATGGCGACGGCGAGCACGCACCGGGCATCCGCGGCCGAACGACGGCACTCGCCGCCATTCACGTAATGAACCTCGCGCACGGGCTCGGGATCGCGGCGATGCGCTCAGAGCACGCCGACCTGTTGCTCGGCAACATCTACAATTTTCATCCGCGCGAGCCGGCGAGCGAGCGCGAGGAGGACGAGATCGCCGCCCAAATGCTCGATGCGCTGTGGAACCGCTCATTTCCCGACCCGCAGATCCTTGGGCATTATCCCGAACCGCTCGCCGCCGAGATCGAGACGTTGGTGCAGCCCGGCGATCTCGACCTTATCAAGCAGAAGCTCGATTATTTCGCCTTCAACCATTACACGCGGACAAGAGTGCGCCGCGATCCCGACCACCCGTTCGAGGTCGGGACCCTCCCGCCGCCGCCGGGGGCAAGAGTGACCGGGATGGGCTGGGAGATTGCACCCGACGCTTTCCGCCAGGTGATGATCGAGGTCGCACAGCGCTACGGCGGCGACCTGCCGATCTACATCCTCGAAAACGGCGCCGCCTTTGCCGACCGGATCGACGCCGACGGCCAAATCCGCGACGACGACCGCATCGCCTATCTGCGCGATTATCTGGGCGCCGTCCTTGACGCGATCGCGGCTGGGGTCAAAGTGCGCGGCTATTTCGTCTGGTCGCTCCTCGACAATTTCGAATGGACGCTCGGCTACAGCAAGAGGTTCGGCCTCGTCCATGTCGACTATGAGACGCAGGAGCGCCGGCCGAAGGATTCATTCCATTTCTACGCCGATCTCACCCACGGCTCCGGGCTGGAGCGCGGGTAAGGCTGGTCCTGTCGGCGCCCGACCCTTTCAACGGCACCCTCCATCAGGGAGAAGAGAAATGGCGCTTTACGATATATTGGTTTCTCTGGATGCCACCGCTGCCGGCGATGGCCGGCTCGAGCTGGCACTCAATCTCGCGCAGGCCAACAAGGCGCATCTGACCGCCGTTTACGCCTTGCCGGAGCTCCGCGGACCGGCCGTTCCGCAGCCCGCGACGGGCCTTCCGCCGACTGTTCTCGGGCCGGTTTCGCCGGAGGGCGCCGGGGCCATTGGGGGGCAGCCGGTAAGCGCGACCGCGCCGGCGGAGCGAGTATTGCGCGAGGCCGAGCGGGTCGACACCGTCGAGCAGCGCTTCCGCAAGGAACTCCCGCTGCGCGCGCTCGACGGCGAATGGCACATGATCAACCACACCGACCTGGCAGAACTGATCCAGCTTGCCCAGGCGGCCGATCTGGCGATCCTCGGGCAATATCCGGGGCAGGACCGGGACGGCGTGACCTGGCTCCGGCCGGATGATGTGATGATCGACACCGGAAGGCCGGTTCTCGTCGTCCCCTATGCCGGCATCTTCGAGCGTGTCGGCGGACGGGTGCTCGTCGCCTGGGATGGGACGCGCGAGGCCAACCGGGCGCTCCACGATGCGTTGCCACTGATCGGCGGAGCCGAGGCGGTCACGGTGGTGCATGTCGGGGCGTCCCAGGCCGACCTTGATCGTGACCGGCCCTGGCTCGAGCGCATCGTCGGGCACCTGAGGCGGCATGGGATTAAGGCGCAGCCGGAAGAGAGCCCGCGCGGCGGCATCTCGATCCCCGATATCCTGTTGTCGCGCGCCGCCGACATTGGTGCCGACATGATTGTAGCGGGGGCCTACCACCATTCGCAGTTGCGCGAGAACCTGCTCGGCGGGGTCAGCCGCGATCTGCTCAATCATATGACGGTACCCATTCTGATGTCGCACTGAGATCAGCTGGCGCCCTGGCAGGTCTGCGAGCCCTGGGGCGTGTCCGATGCTCTCTATTTTAGAGTCCTACCCGGAATTTTCCGAGAAATATCAATAAGTTGATCCCTAATTCGCGCAAAAGCGGGGATCCAATCATCCAGGGACTGCGGCGATTGCCCCGGATCGGGACCGGGCCGGCTGTGGACCCCCGCTCCCCGCCTGCGGGGGACAATCTTCGCGGGGGCGACGGATAACTTGTTGTGATACGTGCCTCGGTACTTTCCGTTGAGACACTTAGAAGTCTCGGACGGCACGCGCTCGACTATGCCTATCGCAGCGGCGAATTCTGACGTTTCCGAAGAGCCGCTGGTTGCAGGAGCCGCGCCGGGCGTGTGAAATAGGCGCAAATCTTACGAGCGAAGGAGGGTCGCATGCCGCCAGCCGACGGCGCCGCCATAAGTCCGATCGAAGCTCGGACCGACATCGATCCTGGTCGCCGCTGGCCGGACGCGGGAACCTCGCGCATCCCCAACTGGGTCTATACCGATCCCGCCATTTTTGCCCGCGAGGAGACGCGAATCTTCGAGGGCCGAGGCTGGCTCTATGTCTGTCTCGAAGCGGAAATCCCAAAGCCGGGCGATTTCTGCCGCAGCCGACTCGGTACCAAGGAAGTCGTCGCGGTGCGCGACGGCGCGGGCGAGGTCAATGTCCTCGTCAATCGCTGCGCGCACCGCAGCATGCAGTTCTGCACGGCCGACCGGGGCACCGCCAAGGAATTCATGTGTCCCTATCACCAATGGACCTACGACCTCGGCGGCAAATTGCTCGGCGTCCCGTTCCGCCGCGGCTATCGCGGCCAGGGCGGCATGCCGGCCGATTTCCGCCCGGAAGAGCACGGGCTGCAGCGGGTCTCGGTCACCCGCCGCCACGGCGTGGTGTTTGCCAGCTTTGACGCTGCGACCGAGCCTTTCGAGGAATATCTCGGCGCGACCATGCTCGGCTATTTCGACCGTGTCTTCGCCGGCCGCGAGCTCGTCGTGCTTGGCTATCTGCGCCAGCGCATTCCGAGCAACTGGAAGCTGATGTTCGAGAACATCAAGGATCCCTACCACGCCAGCCTGCTGCACGTGTTCCTGGTCACCTTCGGGCTCTTCCGCCTCGACCAGCAATCGGCGATCGAGATGGACCCGACCGGCCGCCACGGCGTGCTGGTGAGCCGGCGGGGCGAGCAGCAGGAAAACGACGCCACCCGCCAGATGCGCGCGTTCAAGGGGGATTTTGCCTTGCGCGATCCGCGCCTCCTCGAGCCGGTCCGCGAATTTCCCGGCGAGGCCACCGTGGTCATGCAGACGCTGTGGCCGAACCTGATCGTGCAGCAGCAGTCGAACACGTTGGCGATGCGCCAGATCGTGCCGATCGACACGCATTGCTTCGATCTCGCCTGGACCTTCTTCGGCTATGCCGACGACACCCCGGAGATGCGCCAGCGACGGCTGCGCCAGGCCAATCTGATGGGGCCGGCGGGGCTTGTCTCGCTCGACGACAGCGAGGCGATGCTGCTCTCGCAGGCCGGCATCGACGGCAACGACGACGCACAGTGCGTCGTCGAGATGGGCGGCCGCGACGTGCACGACGAGCCGCACATGGTGACCGAGACCGCGATCCGCGGCTTCTACCGGCACTACCGCCGGGTGATGGATCTCTGAGCCCGATGATCGCGGCGCCCGGGGTTGACGCGCCGCTCGAATTGCGGGCGCGCCTTGCCGATCTCTATTGCGCCTATGCCGACACGCTCGACGATGGCGAGCTGGAAGGCTGGCCGGATTTCTTCACCGAAGACTGCGTCTACAAGGTGATCCCGCGGGTCAATTTCGAGCGGGGGCTGCCGGTCGCGCTGATCTATTGCGAAAGCCGCGCGATGCTCGTCGACCGCGTCGTCGCGCTGCGCGAGACCGCGCTCTTCGCGCCGCGCCTGGTGCGCCATCTGACCAGCGCGATCCGGCTGCGCGCGATCGACCGGGACGGCCTACGCCTGACCGCGAGCTTTGCCCTCTGCCAGACGATGGCGAACGAGCCGAGCGAGCTCTTCCTCTGCGGCCGGTACCTCGACCGCGTGGTCGAGGACGGCGGCCGGCTGAGGTTCGCCGAGCGGATTTGCGTCTACAATTCGACGACTGTCCCGACCTCGCTAGTCTATCCGGTATAGCTCAGGTCCCAAGGATCTCCTTCGCCCCGCAAGCGGGGCCCGAGGGCGCCATCGAGGTCTGCAGCCTGGTTGCGGTCACGAGGCGTGCTTGCGGGCTTCGATGACGGCAGAGACGATATGGTCTTCGATGCCGCGGCCGGGCGCCCAGTCCTTGATCAGCTCGCAACTCTCCGGCTTGACGGCGATTCGGATGTCGGCAAAACCGGCGTCGTGGAGCCAAGCCTCGATCCGCTCGGCCGATGCGGCGCCGGCGACACAGCCGCAGAGGAAAGCGGGATCGGCCTGCAAATCGGCCGGCAGCGGCCGGATATTGACGATGTCGGAAACTGCGATCCGACCGCCGGGCTTGAGCACGCGGAAGGCTTCGCGAAACACCTGCGCCTTGTCGGGGACGAGGTTGATCACGCAATTCGAGATCACCGCGTCGGCGGTGTTGTCGGCGATCGGCAGGTGCTCGAGCTCACCGAGGCGGAACTCGACATTCGCCGCGCCGATCTTGGCCGCGTTGTCGCGCGCCCGCTTCAGCATCTCGTGCGTCATGTCGACGCCGATGACGCGTCCCGCGGGGCCGACCTGCCGGGCCGCCAGAAAGCAATCGAACCCGGCGCCGCTGCCGAAATCGACGACAGTCTCGCCCGGCCGCAGCGCGGCGATCGCCTGCGGGTTGCCGCACCCAAGACCGAGATTGGCGCCCTCGGGAACCAGCGCGAGGTCGGATTCGGAATAGCCCATCCGCCGCGCCTTCTCCTGCGCGCCGGTCGATGGTCCGCAGCACGACGAGGCCGCCGGCTCGCAGCACCCCGCATCGCCCGCGGCGGCGGCGATGCCGCCGTACCGCGCCCGCACCATCTCCTTGATCTGAGCGTCGTCCATGATCTCCCTCCTTCAGGCAGACAGCTTGTCCGGGTGCGCGACCGTCTCCGGGCGGCAGACCGGGGCGCAGCTAGCGCCGCCGCCGCAGCAATTCTCGGTCAGGTAGCCCATCAGGGCGTTCATCGCGGCAAAATCGGTGGCGTAGATCAGCTGACGGCCGAGCCGGCGCTGGCTGATCAGCCCGGCATGGCTTAGCTGCTGCAGGTGAAAGGTCAGCGAGGACGGCTGGAGGCCGAGCGCCTGGGCGATGGTCCCGGCCGAGAGACCGTCGGGCCCGCGCTGCACCAAGAGGCGGAAGACCGCGAGCCGGGTCTCGTGAGAGAGCGCGCCGAGCGCCGCGATCGCCTGGTTGGCCTCCATCTCATCCTCTCATATTCCAACGAAGGTCGAAATAAGGACGCTGGAACCGTTTGTCAACGACTTTTCGAGGATCGTCAAAATATGTTCGGGGGTGCGGTCGCCGCGATCCGGCGCTACATAGGGTCGGAAACCAAGACGGAGTTTCCGATGGACGACAAGACCCGCACCGAGCTGGAAGCCGCGACCTTCCGCCGTCTCGTCGCGCATTTGCGCGAGCGCACCGACGTGCAGAACATCGATCTGATGAACCTGGCCGGGTTCTGCCGCAACTGCCTGTCGAAATGGTACCGGGCCGAGGCCGAGGACCGCGGGCTCGCGCTATCCGACCCGCAATCGCGCGAGATCGTCTACGGCATGCCCTATGACGAGTGGCGCAAGAAATACCAGAAGGAGGCCACCGCCGAGCAGAAGGCCGCCTTTGACGCAGCACCGCACCAGCACTGAAGCGAAAGGGGGGACCATGCCCGATGTCGGGGGGATCGCCGGCGAGCGCCTGAAATCCTTGATCGAGCGCATCGAGCGTCTGGAAGAGGAAAAGCGCGCGCTCGGCGAGGACATCAAGGAAGTCTATGCCGAGGCCAAGGGGGACGGCTTCGACCCGAAGATCATGCGTCAGATCATCAGGATCCGGAAGCGGGACAAGGACGACCTCGACGAGGAGGAGAGCCTGCTCGATATCTACAAGCGCGCCCTCGGCATGCTGCCGGGAGCCGACGCGGAGGTCCGCGCCGCCGATTGAGGAGCGGTCTGCCGCGCGCTATGCCGCGCTCTTCATGTCGGCGATGATCCGCCGCGCGGCCGCGGCGGGGTCTCCGCTCTGGACGATCGGGCGGCCGACGACGAGGTAGTCGGCGCCGGCCGCGATCGCCTGCGCCGGGGTTCCGGCGCGCTTGTGGTCGTCGGCCGAAGTGCCGGCGAGCCTGACGCCGGGTGTGGCGACCAACAGGCGCTGCGCCCCGGCGAGCCGGCGCATCTCATTGGGGTTGTCGTGCGGGGCGGCGATGATCCCGTCGCAGCCGCAGGCGACCGCCCGCTCGACCCGCAGCCGGATCAGCTCGTCGACGCGGCACAGATAGCCGAGCTCGCGCAGCCCGTCCTCGTCGAGGCTGGTCAACGCGGTGATCGCGAAAATTTTCAGCGGCGAATTGCCCCTACCCTCGACCGCGGCCTTCATGATGTCGCCGTCGCCATGCACGGTGACAAAGCTCACGCCGCGCTCGGCCGCCCGCGCGACCCCCTGCTTTACCGTCTCGCCGATGTCGAACATCTTGGCGTCGAGAAAGATTTTTTTGTTTCTTTTTAATAACTCGTCGATCAGCCCGTCGAAGCCGGCGGCGAATTGCAGCCACAACCCGACCTTGAAGAACGAGATCACCCCGTCCAACCGGTCGACCAGCGCGCGGGCCTCGCCGATCGTCGGCACGTCGAGTGCTGCGATCAAACGCTCTTCGATATTGTTGGGAACATCGCGCGGGAGGGACATCGAGGCCACCGCCGGTTGCTGTCATCCTGGCCGAAGGTAGCGCCGGAGGGCCGCGATGGCCAAGCAGCAGATCGTCTCGTCGCGAGTGCGGCAGCCGAGCAGGCATTTTTGCACGCGACCGCGGTCGAGGTGCGGGGCCGTCTGGTCTTTTTTCCCGGCATAACCGCGCGCCGCCCGGACGGCTAGATCGCCGGGATCGGCGACGTCGAGGCCCAGACCCGCCAGGTCTGCGAGAACCTTAATAGGCGATCGAGGCGGCCGGATGGACGACATCTGCCTCGGAAATTGATAAGCTCCGCAGCGGCATCACGAATCGGGGAGGCCACCGATGAAGGGCAATCGGTTGACCGCCGCGGTCATCGTCATTGTCGCTTTTTTGCTGATCGGGGTGATCTTCGGCCTTGGCTACGCTCTGGCCGGGCTTTTCACCCTCACCGTCTATCTCTACGGCAGCCTTGCCAATGCCAGGTCAATTCGGTCTCCGGGCTGAGCCAGCAGCAGAAAGAGGGTTTCGTCAACAGCCTACCATTCGTCGCAGCCGTGCCGGCCTCCGGCGACGGCCCATTCATGGTCTGTTTCCCCGCCGGAACGCGGCGAGCGAGGGTTTCGCCAGCAGCTCCTGGTCTTGATCGGAACCCTGGTGACCTCGGTCGCGAGCTTCTATTTCGGGACGAGGGCGGCGGGCGCCGGCGTGCCCGCCGCCGCGGCGCCGAGAGAGGGTCCCGCGATCCGCGGTGTTGCACCGACGAGCCTGGCGCGCGGCGGCGCCGCCCCGCTCGACCTGGAGATCGCCGGCGACCGGCTCGACCTTATCAAAGGAGGTCAAGATCACCTCCGGGTCGAGCCAGATCATGGCCACCGACGTGGTCTCGAATGCGAGCACGGTCAAATGCCGGCTGCGGCTCGGTCCCGATGTCCCGACCGGGCCGTGGGACGTGGTCGTCACCGACGGCATCGGCCGAACGGCGAGCCTGGCGAACGCGCTCACGGTTGCCCCGGCGGGGTAGCCTCTCGGGCGAGATCGAGGGCCAGGTAGGCGACGGCGGGAAGGGGGTTCTCGTAATACGCGGGCGCCGCCTGGAACCCCAGCGACCGATAAAGCGCCAGAGCGCTTCGCATCGAAGGCAGGGTATCCAGAACCATCCGGCGATAGCCGTGCGACCGGGCATCGCCGATTAGCGCCTCGCACAGCCGGCGGCCGAGACCTCCGCAGCGGAAACGGGGTCGCACGTAAAGCCGCTTCATCTCGCAAAGGTCATGGCAGAGGGGACGGTAGGCGCTGATCCCAGCGACATCCCTCCCCGTGCGGGCGATCAGCACGACGCCGTGCGGCCGCGCATATCGTCCCGGCAAGCCTGTCAGCTCGCCGGCGATATCCTGAAACCCGATGTCGATCTCGAGCGCATCGACGTATTCGCGCAACAGCCGCACGACGACTTCCCGATCTTCGGGCCAAAGCGCTTCGTCTATTCGGATGGCCATCTCCCGGTCAGCCGCCGGCGGCGGCGCGGAACAGGCGCTCGAATTCGCCGAACTCGTCGGGCGAGGCGTCGGAGACCGCCCAATAGCCGAGATCGCCCTCATTCCAGTGGCGCAACGTATAGCCGCGGCGCGCGGTGGTCTCGCCGAGATCGCCCGCCCGCTTCGGCAGCACGAAGACGTTGATCACATGCTTGCCGGCCCGGTAGACGAGGGCCGGGACCGGCTTGCCGCCGATCAGGTCGAGCCGGCCGCCGACCAGCGGGAACCCCTGCGCCGCAAGATCGACCCCCGGCGGCGACAACTCGGTGCGGCCGGCGAACCATGGTTTGACCGTGTGCTTGTCCGAGGATTGGACATCGGTCAGGTGCGTGCCGAGCAGCGAGCGCAGATGGCTGTCGATGACTTCCGAGACGATCGTGTTCTGTTGCCGCTCGCCGGCAACGAACCAGGTGCCACCGGCACCCAATGCCACGGCGAGCAGCAGCGAGGAGGCATAGGCGAGCATCCCCGGCATCCGCCATGCCGGAACCGCCGCCGCCGTTTCGCGGCGCAGCGCAACGCGGATCCGCGAGCGCAATGCCGCCGGCGCGGGGTATGCCGGCGCGGAGCGGCGGATGCCGGCGCGCAGCCGTTCGAGCGCCGCCGCCTCCGGCCCGCAATCGGCGCAGCCCGCGATATGGTCGCGCAACGCCGCCCGCTCCGGCTCGGCGAGCTCGCCGTCGAGATAGGGATCGATCCGGGGGCGGGCGTCGGCGCACTGCATCAGCGGCATTCCTTTCCATCCCAGGCGCGGCGCAATGCCGAGCGCGCCCGATGCAGCCGCGACATCACCGTCCCGATCGGCACGTCGGTGACCTCGGCGATCTGGCGGTAGTCGAGCTCCTGCAATTCGCGCAGCACGATCGCCTCGCGCAAGGTCGGCGGCAGCCCTTCGATCAGCCGATCGAGACGGCGCAGGTCGGAGCGGCTCTGCAGCAGTGCGTCGGCGTCTACCGCCGCGCCCGGGAGCCCGGAGACGGCGCCGTCGGGACCGGCCTCGGTGTCGAGCGGCACCAGCTCCGCCGGCCGGTTGCGCCCGATCCAGTCGTAGCAGGCGCGCCGCACGATCCGTAAGAGCCAGCTCTTGGCATCGCCCTCGCGATAGCTGTCAAAATAGCGAAACGCCCGCAGACAGGCCTCCTGCACGACATCGGCGGCGTCGGCGTCATTGCGCGTCATCCACCGTGCGAGCGCATGCGCGGCGTCGAGATGGGGCAGCACCACCGCCTCGAACCGGCTCCGCCGCCGCCGCTCCGCGATCCACGCCATGCGCTCTTCTACCCCGCATCGGTGAAGACCGCAGCAATCGCGGGCTTATTCCGTCCCGCGCGAGGTTTTTCGGCGGTAGCTTGGTCAGTTCGTTTAACCCGGCGCCGGGCCGACGCCGGTTGGGACCGCGACCGCTTGACCAGTGTAGCCGACGCCGCTGCCCTTCAACTCATCCAATGGATATGAGAAGTTCGGGTTAGGCCGCTCCAACATATTCGGCCGCCGCGATTCATATGATCGCTCAGCCTATTTTCGGTTCAGGAGCGGGTTCGGCGCCGGTCCAATGCCATGCCCCGGCGGCGAAACGCCGCTCGCCGGGCCGTGATGGCGACGGCGCCCATTGAGAAGGAAAAATAGGCAGGGGATCGATGTTCTGCCGGCTGCATATCTTATGATCGGAGCCGACGATTGAAGACCTGATGCGCGAAAACGGCTCTTGGGATCGGCCTTCAGCTTAACGGAGATTTTCCGTGAGAACGACGTTCCTCGCCGCCGCTCTGGCCGCCGCCGGCTTGATCGCTACCCCGATGATGGTCCGGTCGGCCGACGTTGCCGGCCCCGGCCCGGCCCAGGCTGCCCCCGTCGGTGACCAGCATGAGTGGGTGGGCCAAGGGATGCGCGGCTATGGCGGCGCCGGCATGCGCGGCGGCCCGATGATGATGCACCGGATGAGGATGCGTGGGAACCCGCAAGAGCGCTGCACCGACCGGCTCGCCTGGCGCGCCGCCCGCCGCGCCTATGTCGAGGCCAAGCTGGAACTGACTGTCGCGCAGCAACCGCTATGGGACAAGGCGCAGAGCACCTCCAAGGCGGAAGACGAGAAGGAGCGCCAGCTATGCGCCGCCCTCAAGCCCGGCGGATCGGCGACTCTGCTCGACCGGATGGACCGCATGCAGCAGTTCTTATCAATGCGGCTCGAAGGGCTGCAGGCGGCAAAACCTGCGGTGCAGGCGCTCTACCAGGCGTTGACCCCGGAGCAGCAGGCGATCCTCGACCATCCATTCCGCAGACCATAGCGGCCACGTAATCCGACTCGAGTTAGCACAAACAATAGGAAAGTAGTATAGTCTCGGCCCCTCCAAGCGGCTCGCCCTGCTTATCAGTAACCGACCCACTTGCTACTAATATGACCACGCGACGCGCGCCGGAAAGGTCTCTGGCCGCCTTGATCTTATGGAGCGCGCGGCTGAGACGCCGCAGCTCCATGCCGCGCGCCCGTGCAACCGGATCCGGCGGGTTCCCGGGGTTTCTCCACAAGATGGGAGGAGTGGCAGGGGCATGATTGTCTGTTCGTATACCGCGTTCTAGCGCGCAGGGCGGGCTCGAGATGCAGCGAAGCACGGTCCGGCGCCTCTTCAGCGAGGCGGTATCGCCCCGCCTCGACCAACTCCGTGGAATAAGGCCGGCTGGCGGATGGCGGGCTTGCGGAAAAGATTTGCGATCAACCCTCGGAGTCTTTAACATAAACCTTACAAAAGGCTTATCCAAACCATTGTGGAGATAGGGGAAGCGTTGATATGGCTGAGGTACCACCCGACCCGATCATGCGGGTCGCGATGGGGTTCATGGCGGCAAAGCACCTGTTTGTCGCCAGCGCGATCGGCATTTTCGAGAAGCTGGCTGATGCTCCGTCGACGCTCGACGAGCTCGCCGCGAAATGCGGTGTTCCGCTAGCGCACCTTGCGCATCAGCGCCGACGCGATGGTTAGCCTCGGCCTGCTGGAGCGTGACGGGGAGCGCTACCGCAATAGCGCCGCGGCGGCGGCCTACCTCGGGGGCGGTCCCGGCTCCGGTCTGCGGCCGATGCTGCGTTTCTGGGATCGGATCAGCTATCCGGCGTGGCTCAAGCTTGAAGATGCAGTGCGCCGGGGCGAAGGCGAGCGGCATTTCGAGCGCTTCACCGAGGAGGAGCAGCAGATCTTTTCGGCCGGCGTGGAGGCGTTTTCCGCGGGAATGGCGGCGGCGCTGGCCGAGCGTTACGACTTCAGCCGCCATCGCCGCGTGCTCGACGTCGGTGGCGGCACGGGCTCGTTCCTGATTGCCGTGTTGCGGCGCTATCCGACGCTGCGAGGGACACTTTTCGAGCTGCCAGGCGCCTGCGCCGCTGCACGCCGGCGCCTCGCCGGCGAGCCCGAGGAGACCAGGGTCGCGGTGGTGGAGGGGGATTTCTTCACCGACACGCTGCCCGGCGGACACGACGCGCTGATCCTGGCAAACACCGCCCATGTCCTCTCGGCGGCCAATAATTTGGCGCTGTTGAGGAACATGCGCAGGCACGCTGCCGCGGACGCACGGCTGCTGCTCGTCGATTTGTGGATGGACGCGACCCGCACGCAGCCGCCGGCCGCGCCGCTGGCATCGGGCGAATTCCTGGTTATCTCCGGCGAAGGCCAAGCCTATGGCGAAGACGACGCGGACGAATGGCTGGCGCAAACCGGCTGGCGCAAGCTCGAACGACGGCCGCTCGCCGGGCCCGGCAGCGTGATCATCGCTGAGGCCGCCTAACATACCGCCGCAGCGCCGGAGGAATGACGATCCGATCTCCCTCGGCTTCGACCTCGACGCGGTCCCTGACACAACTTCCACTTCTATTTCCATCACAAATCTCTCTCTTACCAATCTCCTTACCTCATTTCTCTATCTTACCCCCTAGCATCTGCAGCTTCCCTGATTGTCCTGTTCTCTGCTTATCTGCTGCCTGTCATCGAGGTCGCGCGGCGCGCTGGGGTCAGCCGTCCGCGGTGTGGCGCTGGCAGCGCCGCTATGCCGAGACCGGGGTGGAAGGTCTGTTGCGCGACAAACTCTACCGCCTGGCAAAGCACCGGTGGCGCCCGCCACCGTGGCCGCGGTGCTGGCGCTGACCTGTGCCGAGCCGCCGGGCTAGACCACCCACTGGACCGGCCGGGCGATGGCCAAGGCGGTTGGCCTGTCGTTGCGCACGATCCAACGGATCTCGGAAAAGCACCGCCTGCAGCCGCACCGCATACGCCCTTCAAGCGCTCCACCGACCCCGCCTTCGCTGAAAAGGTCGAGGACATTGTCCGCCTCTATATGCATCCACCGGCCCATGCCGTGGTGCTGTCGATCGACGAGAAATCCCAGATCCAGGCACTCGATCGCACCCAGCCGGGTCTGCCCATGAAGCCCGGCAAGTGCGGGACCATGACGCATGACTACAAGCGCCACGGCACGACGACCTTGTTTGCCGCCCTCAACACGCTAGACGGCGTCGTCCTCGGCCGTTGCATGCAGCGCCACACCCATCAGGAATTCATCCGCTTCCTCAACGCCGTCGAACGCGCGGCGCCACCGACAAGCCGGTCCACGCCATCCTCGATAACTACGCCACCCATAAGCATCCCAGAGTCAAAGCTTGGCTCGCCCGCCATCCGCGCTGGACCTTCCACTTCACGCCAACCTCGGTTCCTGGCTCAACGCCGTCGAGAACTTCTTCTCCGCACTCACCCAGAGCGCCTCAAGCGCGGCGTCTTCCGCTCCATCGCCGACCTCCAGGCCGCTATCAACCGCTATCTCAAGCGCACAATATACCCCAAGCCCTTCTCTACCAAACCCGCCACGCCATTCTCGCCAAGCTCAACCACTGCCTGTACCTTCCGTTTGAGCCAGTGCACTAGGACGCAGCCCACCGGCTGCGCCACGTCTTTGGGAGCCACTCTCACCTGCATCGATGTACCTCTTTCCTTTGTAGGCTCGCGGTTGCCTGATTCGAGCCTAGAAATTGCCGAAATCCGGCGCGATCTAGGGAGCGACGCGACTTCAGAGGAGATTCATCGATGTGGAATCTGCGTGCCACCTCCCTCTTCTGCTGCTTGGCAACCTTGCCGCTGATCGGCTGCGCCGGAGGCCCGAGCACCGCATGGCAGCCGGGCACACCGGCGCCTTTCGCCAAAGGCGGCGATGCCGCGCGCGTCTATGCGCTTGGGCCTTCGGCGCCCGCGGCCATTCTCGTCGTTCTGCCTGGGGCCGGCGCTTTTGGCGACGACCCGGCGCTGTGGGCGGCGCAAGGCTTCGACGTGGTCACCCCGTCGGCGCCCGAACTGCTGCAGCTCGCCGCCGATCGAGAGGCCGCGCTCGCCCGCCTGATCTCGTCGGCGCACGCGCTCGCCGACGCGCCGGTCTGGCTCCTCGGAGGGGGCCCGGCGATCGACGCCGCCATCGCGAGCCCCCCGCTCGGCGGCGGCGCGGTGTCAGGGGTCGTCGTGACCTCGCTCTCCTCGGGTGCGGCCACCTGCAGCCGTAGCGTCACCTACTCCTACCCGGGCAACGGGGCGAAGCCGAAGGTGATGGTCGAGACCTCGGGCAATGCGTGCGGCCCGGACGCGAACACCGGACTGGCGGATCAGCCGCCCGCCGCCTCGCCGTCGCCACCGTCTCAGCCCAGGCGGCCGAAGATCATCGAAGCCTCGGCCCGAGGCGACGCACCCCTACCGGCACGACGAGCCGCGGTCGAGCACGTCGCCGCGCTGATCAAGACGGCGCCGTCGAGCTGACCCGCCGGTCGGCTCAGTAACCCGGCGGGGGCGGCGGGGGCGGATAGCCGCCGTAATAGCCCGGTGGAGGCGGCGGAGGTGCCGGGGTCGTGGCAGCGCCGGCAATCGCACCCGTGGCCCCGCCGATCGCCGCGCCGAGGGCGGCGCCATGACCGCCGCCCGCCGCCGCCCCGATGGCGGCACCGGCGCCGGCGCCGAGCAGCCCGCCGCCGATCGCGCGTTGCGCCGGATCGTAGGGATTGGTGCAGCCGGCGAGCGCCAGCTACCAGCCCGACGGCCGCAGTGGCTGATGCAATCGATCGTATTTTCACCTTAGCTCCTTCCCGATGAGACCGCGGGCAGGCGGCCCGCCGAAGCCAGACAACGAGGGCAACGGCCCCAATCTTCCGGGATATAGAATAAACAAACAGTGTCTATTTAAGGGTTCCTAACCCGCGCACTCACCCGCGAGCAATTCGCAGCGGCCGATAGCTGTGCGCCGGCTCGGCCCCGCGGCCGAGGTTGCGCGGGATGCGCCGAACCATCGCCTCAAACGATGGCCAGGCCGCGATGAATTGCTGCATCAGCTCTTCGGGGAGGTCGAGCCCGGCGCGCCGGGTCATGGCGCGGATCTCCTCGGGGGTCGAGGGCGGCAGGTGGCTGAGATCGGTGCGCATCGAAGCTTTCTCCAACGGCGTCAGGCGAGATCGGGGTGGCGGCGATGCCAATCGGTAGCCTGCTGATAGGCGTGGGCGACGCGCAGCACCGTCGCCTCGGCCATCGGTGCGGCGGCGATCTGCAATGACAACGGCAGCCCTTCGAGCCGGCTGAACCCGCACGGAATGTTCAACGCCGGCAATCCGCCGACACTGAACGGCATCGTGATGCTGGGCGAGCTGACGAGCCGGTCCGGCAAATTCGGGTCGGCCGGGTCGGCGACATTAAGCGCGCCCGCGGTCAGGAGGGCGTCGCAGCGCTTCAGTGCCAATGCCTGCTCGCGGGCCAGCACCGTGCGCCAGCGCAACGCCTGGACATAATCCTCAGCGCGGATCAGTGCCCCCGGCAATACCCGGTTGCGCAAGATGCGGCCGAAATCCTGCGGCCGGGTCTTCAAATCCTGCTCGTGGATCGCATAGAGCTCGGCGATCGAGATTGTCGTCTTGCAATCGGTGTAGTCGCGCAGGCTCGACAGGGTGACGGGCTCGACCACGGCGCCGAGCGCGCGCAACGTGTCGACCGCGGCGGTGATCGCCGGCGCCACATCGGGATGGACGCCATCGCCCGCATACCAATGCTCGACGAGGCCGAGCCGTAATCCGGCGATGTCTCCGGTCAGCGCCGCCTGATAGTCGGGCACCGGCGCGTCCTCGCTGCCGGGGTCCTCGGGATCGTAGCCGGCGATAACCTGCATGAAGAGGGCGATGTCCTCGGCGCTGCGGGTCAGCGGGCCGCAATGGTCCATCGTAAAGGTGTTCGGAAAGACGCCGCGGCGACTGACCCGGCCGTAGGTCGGCTTCAGCCCGGCGATGCCGCAAACCGCCGCCGGCCCGCGGATCGAGCCGCCGGTGTCGGTGCCGACGGCACCCGGGACAAAGCCCGCCGCGACCGCGGCCCCGGCACCGCTCGACGAGCCGCCCGGCAGATAGTCTTTATCCCAGGGGTTGCGCGCTGGCGGCCACGGCAAATCCCAGCTCGGCCCGCCGAGCGCGAACTCCCAGGTGGCGAGCTTGCCCATCAGCACGGCACCGCCCGCCTTCAGCAAAGTGACGAGATACGCGTCGGCGGCGGGCACGTAGTCTTGGCACAGCTTGGAATGGCCGGTCGTCGGGATGCCGGCGGTCTCGACGATATCCTTCAACGCATAGGGGATGCCGTGCAGCGGCCCGCGCCGGCGGCCGGCCATCAGCTCGCGCTCGGCTGCCGCGGCCCCGGCCAGCGCCAGCTCCGGCGTCACCCGGATAAAGCTGTGCAATTTGCCGTCATTGGCGGCGATGCGGTCGAGCAAGGCCCGCGTCGCCTCGACCGGCGACAGCTCGCGCCGGTCGTAGAGCCGGCCGAGCTCGGCGATCGTCAGAAAGGCAGGATTCATAGCACAGCCTTCCGGTAATGGCGCGCCGATCAGCTGTTGGAGACGCCTCTGATCAGCGCGAACGGGTCCTGGGTCGGGATCGAGATTGCGCCGCCGCGGTCGGAGCTGACGATCGGCGACGGCGCCTTGCGCCCGAGGGCTTCGATGCGTGGGATGGCGGCGTCCTCGATCGGCGCCAAGCGCGGTTTACGAGCCAACGCCGCCTCGAC
The DNA here is from genome assembly GCA_963781215.1 of uncultured Alphaproteobacteria bacterium. Lineage (GTDB taxonomy): Bacteria > Pseudomonadota > Alphaproteobacteria > ATCC43930 > CGMCC-115725 > AP-15. Next base: position 89,920 of record CAWAFE010000005.1, on the reverse strand, counting down.
AAAGGGCGCCAGCTCGCGGCGCTTTTGCGCCGCGCGCACCTGCTCGCGCTCCTTGAACTCGGGCATCACCTGCGACGCGAAGATTTCGAGCGACTGGCAGATGTGCTCGTGGCGGTTGGCGCCGCTCTGCTGGATGAACATGACTTGGTCGATCCCGGCCTCTTCATAGCGGCGCAGATGCCGGCGCAGCTGGTCCGGGGTGCCGATGCCGCCGCGCCCGGCGTTCTCCGGCAGCTGGTCCTTGACCTGCAAAAAGCGCTGCCACAAATCGGTCCGGCCCGGCTGGTGCTCGCCAAAGAGCGCGTAATAGCCGAGCGAATAGCCAAAGAAGCGAAAGCCGTCGAGGCCGCGCCGCATTGCCTCGGCCTCGTCCGGGTGGCAGGACATGCCGGTGACGATCGCGATGTTCGGATTGACGCGATGCCCGATCGGCACGCATTCCTCCGATTTGATGATGTCGTAATATTCCTCGACCCATTTCGCCGCCTGCTCCGGTTCGAGAAAGGCAAAGGCCAGGGCACCCAGCCCGTGGCGTGCGGCGCGGTGGATCGTCTCGCGCCGAGAGCAGGCGACCCACATCGGCGGATGCGGCTTTTGCACCGATTTCGGCACCAGGTTGCGGCACGGCATGTCGAACCAGCGTCCCTGGAAACCAGGATAGGGGCGCATCGCCAGCATGTTCGCGGCCTGCTCGGCGGCCTCCTGCCACATCGCCTCCTTTTCCTGCGGATCGATGCCGAAGCCGCCCATCTCGACCGCCGTCGCCGATTCCCCGGTGCCCCACTCGACGCGACCGTTCGAAACGAGGTCGAGCGTGGCGATGCGCTCGGCGACCCGTGCGGGGTGGTTATATTTGGGCGGCATCAAGGCGATGCCATGCCCCAGCCGGATCTGTTTGGTGCGCTGCGAGCAGGCGGCGAGAAACACCTCCGGCGCCGAGGAATGCGAATACTCTTCGAGGAAATGGTGCTCGACCTCCCAGACGTAATCGATGCCGAGCCGGTCGGCGAGTTCGACCTGGTCAAGCGCGTTTTGGTAGAGTCGTAGCTCGGAATCCTCGTCCCAGGGCTGCGGCAGCTGGTGCTCGTAGAAAAGCCCGAATTTCATCGCGGTCACCCCGTCCAGCGGAGGATCGCTGCGGCGACCTCGTCGGGCTTGTCGAGTTCGGCCAGATGGCCCGCGCCCGATATCGTCGCGATCTCGGTGCGGCCCCTGATCGCCTTGGCGAAGCGATCGATGTAGCTGCGCGGCAGGATGCGGTCCTCCTCGCCCCGGACCAGGAGGGTCGGCGCCTCGATCAGCGGCAGCCGCTTTTCCAGCCTTGTGTTGCCGAGCGGCCAGAAGGCGCGCGCCGCGGCCTCGGCGGCGCGGGTCTGCTCGATCGGCCATTCCGGCGAGTTCGCCCCTTCGGGCGCTGCCTTGAGCGCGTTCCAGCGCTCGGGGTCGGCGCAGAGCAGGCCCGGTACATCGGGCGGCCGCTGCGCCCACGGATCGGTCATCGGCTCCTTCTCGTCGAACAGACCCCATGGCGCGATCAACACGAGGCGGCGGACCGAAGCCGGCCAGATCGCCGCAATGTCGGCGGCAAAGGCGCCGCCGACCGAGCCGCCGACCAGATCGGCGCCGTCGAGCCCGGCCTTCTCGAGCAATTGGCGCACCGCCAGCAGCCAGTCGAGATGGCTGTCGAGCACGGTGTGGCCGCGGTCGCCGCCGGGGAACCCAGGCAGTGACGGCACGATCACCGTGCGCTCGCGCACCAGCGCGTCGAGAAACGGGACCCAGCGCGGCAATCCGCCAAAGCCGGCGAGAAAGCCGAGCTTTGGGCCGCTGCCGGCGCGCCAGACGCGGCAGGGAAAGCCGTTGATCTCAACGGTGGAAGCAATCGGCTCAGGCATCGCCGGCGGGGCCGGTGGCCCCCCTCATTCTGCCCTCTCCCCCTACAGAGGGGTGAGGGTTTCTCTCCGAGAGGCTCCGCCCGGAAGGTTTGGAAAGTGCGGGCAAGCTCATCACTCCGCCGCCATCGCCGCCGGCCGGAACGGCGTCAGCGGCGCCCGCGCTTCACGGGTCATCGGCTGCGGCCACCAGCGGTCTTCCCATTCGGGAAATACATCTGCCAGCTGCGGCATGACCTTTTCGGCGAAGATCTTAGTGTTGTACTTGGCCAAATCCTTACCCATGTTGCCGAATTGCAGCAACAGCATCAGATGGCCAACATTGAGATTGGTTGCGACTTCCTTCAACTGTGCCGCCACCTCGTCGGGCGAGCCGATGATCACATAGCCCTTGTCGACGATCGCGTCCATCTCGCGCGCCAGCATCTGAAATTTCGACTCGTAGCGCGAGGCTTGCGCCGCCAGAGCCACCTGGCTCTGGATGCCGCGGCGCTGAGTCTCCTCCGAGGTATAGCCGGGCGGGCCGGCAAAGCGCGGATCGACATGCAGGCAGCGGCCATAGAAATACTCGGCCGGCTCGCGGTAGAGGCGATAGGCCTCCTCACGAGTCTCGGCGACCCCCACGAATTGCAAAAAGCCGGCGCGGTACGGGTTCCGGTCCTTGCCCAGCCGCGCCATCTCATCCCAGAACCCGCTCATCGTCGCCTGCCCGGCCTTGTAGCCGTAGTAGGAGAGATAGCAGTAGACGTGGTCCAACTCGGCGCACCATTGCCAGGTCTCGACCGAGCCGCCGCCCGGGATCCAGATCGGCGGGTGCGGCTTTTGCACCGGGCGCGGCCAGATGTTGACATAGCGCTGCTGGTTGAAGCGGCCGTTCCAGGCGAAGGTGTCGGGCTCGGTCCAGGCTTTCAGCACCAAATCGTGCGCCTCGTAGTAACGCTCGCGCAGCATCGAGGGGTTCTGGCCATAGGCAAAGCAGGTGTCCATCGGTGAGCCCACCGGGAAGCCGGCGATTAATCGCCCGCCCGAGATCACATCGATCATCGCGAACTCTTCGGCGACCCGCGTCGGCGGGTTGTAGAGCGCCAAGGAGTTCCCCAGGACGCAAAGAGCCGTGTCGGTCGTGCGCCGCGCGAGGGCGCTGGCGATCAGGTTGGGCGACGGCATCAGCCCATAGCCGTTCGAATGGTGCTCGTTGACGCAGACCGCGTCGAACCCGCATTGGGCGGCGAATTCGAGCTCGTCCATGAAGTCGTTGTACATCAGATGCGCCCGCCGGGGGTCGAACAGCGAGGAATGGATGTCGACCCACACCGAGGGATGCTTGTCGCGGAAATCATCCGGCAGCTCGGTATAGGGCATCAGGTGAAACCATAAGAGCTTCATCGCTCGGGCTCCTGCGCGGCGTGGGAGGATGAGCGTGGCGCGGGACCGTTCCGCCGTCAAGGCGCCGCAGGACTGGCCAGGGCATCGAGCGGCGGCCGAGACAGCAGCGTCCGCGACCGGCTAAGCTCGCACCACCGCCGGGGTGCCCGGCGCGGAGGGAGGAACGGGGATGCCGCTCGACACGGTCAAGCTTCCGACACTGGCGCAGCTGGCCGAGGTCGCCGCCGATCTCGGCTTTAACTTCGACGACCGGGAGCTCGCCGCGCACCGCGACTGGCTGGTGCCGGCGATCGGCGCCTACAATTTGCTCGACCGGCTGCCCGACGAGCTGCCGCCGGTCTCCTATCCGCGGCTGCCGGGACGCCGCCCGATGCCGGAGGAAAACCGGCACGGCGCCTGGTACGTCAAGACCGAGATCGCGGGTGCGGCCGAGGGCAAGCTCAAGGGCAAGAAGGTCGCGCTCAAGGACAACATCTGCCTCGCCGGTGTGCCGATGATGAACGGCGCCTCGACGATGGAAGGCTATGTCCCCGAGATCGACGCAACCGTCGCGACGCGCATCCTCGACGCCGGCGGGACGATCGTCGGCAAGACCGTGTGCGAATACTTCTGTTTCTCCGGCGGCAGCCACACCAGCGCCGGCGGACCGGTGCACAACCCGCACCGCATCGGCCATTCGGCGGGCGGCTCGTCCTCGGGCAGCGCTGCCGTCGTCGCACTGGGCGAGGTGCCGATGGCGTTAGGCGGCGACCAGGGCGGCTCGATCCGCATCCCAGCCTCGTTCTGCGGCATCTACGGGATGAAGCCCACGCACGGCCTCGTCCCCTATACCGGCATCATGCCGATCGAGCTCACCCTCGACCACACCGGCCCGATGACCGCGACGGTCGAGGACAATGCGCTGCTGCTGGAGGTGTTGGCGGGGCCGGACGGGCTCGACCCGCGGCAATCGGCGGGTGCCGTGGCAAAGCCTTACCGTGAGGCGCTGGGCCTAGGGTGCCACGGGGCTCCGGATCGCAATCGTCGAGGAGGGCTTCGGCCATCCGCGCGCCATGCCCCAGGTCGAGGCGCTGGTGCGCGAGGCGGCGGAGCGGTTCAAGGGCCTCGGCGCGGTAATCGAGCCCGTGTCGATCCCGATGCACCGCCAGGGTGCGGCGATCTGGCTGGCGATCGCGGCTGAGGGCGCCACGATGCAAATGATGCTCGGCAACGGTTTCGGCTTCAACTGGCAGGGGCTCTACCTGACCTCGCTGCTCGATTTCCACAGCGGCTGGCGCAACCGGGCGGACGAATTATCGGACAGCCTGAAGAACACGATGCTGCTCGGCCATTGGATGGTGACCCGCTACCGCGGACGTTATTACGCCAAGGCGCAGAATCTGGTTCGCCGGCTGCGCCGCGGCTATGACGAGGCGCTGGCGCGCTATGACCTGCTGCTGATGCCGACCCTGCCGATGGTCGCGACACCGCTGCCCGCCTCCGATGCGCCGATGGAGGAGATCCTCGAAGCGGCGTTCGGCATGGTCGCCAACACCGCGCAGTTCGACTGCACCCACCACCCGGCGATGAGCCTCCCCTGCGGCTTGGTCGACGGCCTGCCGGTCGGCATGATGCTGGTCGGCAAGGCCTTCGACGAGGAGACGATCTACCGCGCTGCCGCCGCCTTCGAGAAGGGCGTCGACTGGAAGACGATGCGGGGGTGAGAGCCCCGGCCTTGGCCAGCTCACGGAAGTTTGGAGGCGCCTGACCGGAAGCCGATGGCCGTTTTCTTCACCAGTGACACGCATTTCGGCCATGGCGGCGCGCTCGGGCTCTATCGCCGGCCATTCGTCTCGGTGCCGGCGATGAACGAGGCCATCGTCGCGCGATGGAACGAGGCGGTCGGCCCGGATGACGAAGTTTGGCATCTCGGCGATTTCGCGATCCGCCAGCCTTCGGCGGTGGTAGCGGAGCTGCTCGCCCGGCTCAATGGCCGCAAGCACCTTGTCGCCGGCAACAACGATCCGCCGGCGACGACCGCGCTCGACGGCTGGGCGAGCGTGCAGCCCTATGTCGAGATCGAAACGGATGGCGTCTCGCTGGTGCTCTGCCATTACCCGTTTCGCAGCTGGCGCGGCATGGACAAAGGCTGGGTCAATTTGCACGGCCACTCGCATGGCCGGCTGAAGCCGCTGCCGCGGCAGTTCGATGTCGGCGTCGATGTCTGGGATTTCCGGCCGGCCACTTTGGCCGAAATCCTCCGAGTCGGCCTCGGAGGTGACGCAACTATAGGTACCGGAAATCTCGCAACCGAGAAATCCCAAGTTTGGGCGGCTTCGGAGCACGTTGCTGGGCGCGGGACGATGAATTGGATAAGGCCGATCAGGGAAGCGCCGGCCAACGCGCAGAAGTAGCAAAGCCTAGTTCGTCATCCGGCTCGGCCCGGTTCAAGGCTGCTGCCTTAGCCTGATTGCTGCGGCCCGCTCTCTCGCTCGTTGCAAGTCTTCAAAGCGTTGTTGGCGGTCATATAAATTCGCCAAATAAAGCCAATCCTCATATCGCCCCGGCTGTAACCTCACCGTCTCCTCTTCGGACAATACCGCCCGCTTGAGATCTCCCAACAGGCTCCAGGCCATGGAACGCCCGTGCGCCACATTGGCCAGCATTGCGCTTCCGCCTACCATCCCAGGTTTCCGCGACAGGCTGGCGATCGCCCTGTCAAACGCGTCGAGCGCGGTTTTCGGCTCGTGTAAACCAACCGCAGCGTAGCCAAACGAAACGAGTTCAGGTGCTGGATCGGGCAAGAGCTCGCTTGCCTCTTCCCAGGCGGCAATCTCCTCTGTCAATCGGCCCTCGCGACGATAGAGCGCCCCCAGCCTCGACCAGGTCGTGCCGTTTTGCTCAAGTGCAAGGGACGTTCGATATTCTGCTTCCGCCTCGCCGAGCTTCCGCGCTTCCTCGAAAAGATTTCCGCGCAGGAAATGAACAAACGCGCTATCCTTGAAGATAGTCAGCGCCCGCGTCGTTGCTGTGAACGCCTCTGCGTTTCGGCCCAACACGTGCAGAAGGGCTGCAGCGTCAGCCCATTGATTGAACGCTGCCGTTGTTTCATTCTGCGGCGGTATAAGAGGTAAGGGAGCACGGGCACAGTCGACCTGAAACCGTTTAATCAGGCCTTCGTTCTTGAGAGTCTGTCGTACAAATATAGCCGAGACTTCATCAAGATATACAGGCGTCCACGCCGCATTGGCGCAGAACTCCCGCAGGACCGGGAACAGATTCAGTCCGTTGTAACGTCCCAACGGCACGAGTATGGTGTTAATACCAAAATGATCTACCTCCTGTTGCCATTCGCGCGAGTCCGGCGGCGTCGTCATCAATTGGGCGTTCCGCTCAAATAACTGAGGGCCGAACGGAATAGCACGCCCATCAATATAGTCGAGATACTCCGGTCCTAATCGCCATACGAGATACCCTCCTTCATTGTAGCTATTGAATATTTTTCCCGATATATGTTCGTCCTCGACGAATGCGGCCGCGCGCTGCGGGAACCACCACGATAATCCAGTGCCGAACGACCCAAGATCGGTGGTAGCGAGGTAGGTGCGGTCATCTACCAAGTCCACCGAACGCAAGCACGCCAACGCTGCGGCAAAAAGCGCTGCGCCGCAGGCGACGCACGAGATCAATCCGGCTCTTTTGTCCTTGAACTCCGCCGGCAACGCCTCGATGGCCGATGTCAGCACCGCACCCGCCACGACCACGACCACGATGCCGAACAGAGCCTCGAAACGGATGTGTCGAACGGCAAGCACGGCGGCGGCGGTAACGAATGCCGCCGCGCCGAATTTGCTCCGCCAAACGGCGACCGAGACAGCGATAGCTGCAATTAAAAGCATCAAATAGAGCGCACCGTCGGGATTGCGCAACGACAAGCCCGACATTATCGCGGTCCAGTTCAGACGCGCCGGGCCCCACTCGGTGATCGACTGCGACTGGAACGAAATCGCGTTTTCTTGCCGAAGCAAGGCGACATAAATCCCCCATCCCCACGGATTCACAAACGTCGCAGCGACAGTGGCGACCAACCAAGGCGCTGACGCACGCAACCGATATACCGCCGCCGCCCGGCGCTCGGCCCAAGGGGTTTCCACCAACTCCACCGATACATATGCGGCGATCAGTGCCAGGCCGGCGGCAAATCCCAGGTGCAGATTTACCCAGGCGATCATCAGGATCGGCAGAAGCCATAGCCGGATACGGCAGCCACGGCGCTGGTGCCACAGCATTACAAGGAAGGCTGCGAACAGGATCCCGCTGAACATGTCCGCTCGCGGCCTGGTGCGGATAGCGATCAAGGGAACCGCCAGGATCGCGGAGATAGCGGAAATCATCGATCCTCCGCGGAGCAGAAGGGCAACGGTTCCAGTACAGACCAATGCATGGAACCACGACAACAGTTGATAACCTCCCAACAGATATATACAGTAAAAAACCAGGCCCGAGCCGATTGGATAGATCCAGGGCGTTCCCGGCACAGTATAAGAAAACACGTCAGCCGATGGAACTTGAAGATGTTGAACAATCCAGCGCCCAGTGGCGAGCTGCCATCCGAGATCGTATTCGGTTAGAGTACGCAGCCCAGCAAAAAATGCATACCCGATCGCTACCAGACGCAGTGCTTGAAATAGATTTCCCGTGAGGCTGGAATTGCCCCAGTGGCGGGCGACTTGCTGCGCACACGCTGTCTGAAGTTTGCTCCCATCGCCCTCAGCCTAAGCCATTGTTACGCGGCCTACGCACTCGATCGGCAGCACCGCCCCTTTTACACCCGTCAATCTTGGGCGATGGCCTCTGTACAAGAAAGTCCGCCGCCACGGTAGCGGGCGCTACAACCGCAGCCTCGGCAGGAGGGTTAAGATTCCACGATCGCGCGATTGACAATTAACCTTAACACAGCGCAGCCTTGACCATCGGAGGATAAATACATGAATGGGTAAAGCGAAGACCGTACGCACCTCATTCCTAAATAGCCGATCAAGGGTAACCGAAACGCTTTGGAGGAGGAAAGCCATGAACGTAAGAAAATATCTGTACATAGGTGGGACGGTATGTGGGACGGTACTTGCATTCGTCCTCGCGACCGGTGTTTGGCAGCCGCTCGCCAAGGCGGATGGCAACAGCAAGGGCCCGAGCTTCGCTGTCGATCCGTTCTGGCCCAAGCCGCTACCCGCGCCCGTGGGCGCCGACGGTGTGGCGCACACTTGGGTAACCGGCGAGATCGCTGGGAGCTGCATGGACAAATATGACAACGTCTACACCTTCAACCGCGGTTGGGAGGTCGGTAACTCGAACGGCGGTCCCCTTCAGGGCAATGAATGGGGGCCATCGTCGGGCAGGATGCCAGCGCCTCGTCGATACCTTCGCCGCCCGTGGTCGCGTATAACAGCGAGGGCGACACCGTGGCCGGTTGGGGTGATCCGAGCCTCATTCAAACCGGGGCCGATTACGGATACGCGGCATATATGCCGCACGGCGCCCACGGCTGCTTTGTCGATTATCATGGCAACATCTGGGTCGGCGGCAATGGCGACGGGATCGTCCAAGAATACAACCCGCAAGCCGCCAATACGGCGGGCGCCACTGCCAAGGTGGTGATGCAGATTGGCACCAAAGGAACGTGCGACGGTCCGCAGACTACCACTAACCCGTTCAGCTCCTGTGGTGATTCCGCTTCGTACAACACCAGCCACACGCTGTTGAACGAACCGGCCGATATCACGGTCGACCCCCAGGTGGGCCCAGTCAGCGGAACGAAGGGCGACATTTACATCGCCGACGGCTATGGCAACCATCGCGTCGTCGTCTTCAACGCCGCCGGCCAGTATGTCGGCCAATGGGGTACGGCTTGCTCGACCACCGGTGAGAGCTGCCCTTGGGGCACGTTCGGAAAATCCGGCGGCGGGCACCCGCATTGTGTGGTCCTCGGCAATGACGGGCTCGTCTACGTCTGCGATCGCCCGGATGATCGCATCCAGGTCTTCGAGAAGACCTGCGCCGTCCCATCGACCACGGCCGTGCCGGAGCCGGTGTGCCAGCCGGTTCGCGTCATCAATATCGACCAGTTCCCGACCGCGACTTCGGCCAACCGAAAGGCGATCCTTCTTGCCGGCACCCGTGGCGACGACATGGATTTCTGGCCCAATATCGATTACCTTGCCAGCAAGAGCCCAACCAGTCAAAAGAACATCATTGATGTCGATCTCGGCAACGATAATACGTGGCTGATCGACAAGGCCAGCGGGCTGGTGTTCGGCGCGCTCGGTTCTTGTGGCATCGCACCGTGTCCCGGCCACAATGCCGGTCACTTTGCCTTCGGCCACACCGTAACCGTCGACTCGAAAGGCAGTGTCTACGTCGCTGAGACGATCACCGGGCGGCGCATTCAAAAGTTTGTGCCGACGAACGGCCAACAGAACTGGTAGAACTATTGCAAGTAGCGGCCGGGAAATAGCGTTTTCCGGCCGCTACGCTTACCGGTCCGGAGCAATCGACGATGTTGAGCCGTTGGGTGGGGTTGGCCGCGGCGTGGTTGTTGTGGGTGGCGTTGGGTCCGGTGTCGGCGAGCGCTCATGATCTTCCACTCGATCGGTTCATGAACGGCTTTGTCCGGATCGAGCCACGTCAGGCCGATCTGGTAATGCGTATCCCCTTGGATCTGCTGCGTGCGGTCTCTTTTCCAATCGTCGGGGGCCATTATGATCTGACTGCCTCGCAGACGGCAATCAAAGCGGCCCTTGACGCCCTCTCCGACGATCTCGGGCTTTGGGAGGACGGTCGGCGCCTGCGGCCTTCCCGCGCCGCCGGGCAACTGGCGCCACTGGCGGACCGGTCGTTCGAGGAATATGACCAGGCCATCGCCGGAATTGCGGCCCCGCCGGCGGCGGACACCCAGATAGCCTTTGAGCTCGGCTATCTCGATGTTCATTTCACCTATCCAATCACCTCGCCCAGATCCGTCTTCGCGATCGAGAACCTCGTCGGCGCGGATCTGGGGGACACCGTTAAACTCACCCTTCGCTTTACCCCGCTCGACGGATCCAGTCGCGCGATAGTGATTTCCGGCGGCTCGGGCCGCGTGCCCCTCGATCCAACCTGGTACGGGGCATCGCTCAGTTTCATTAAACTCGGCGGCGAGCACATTTTGACCGGCATTGACCATATGTTGTTTCTTCTTTGCTTGGTCATTCCGTTCCGTCGGGTGAAGCCGCTCATCCCGATAATCACGGCTTTCACCGTCGGCCATTCGATCACCCTGATCGGGACCGCCTATAACCTTGCGCCGCTCGGCGCTTGGTTTCCGCCCTTCGTCGAGGCAGCGATTGCCGCGACGATCTTCTACATGGCTATCGAGAATATCGTCGGCGCCAGCCTTCGACGGCGTTGGATCATCGCCGCGCTGTTCGGCCTCGTCCACGGGTTTGGGTTCGCCGATATTCTGAAAGAGCAATTGCAGTTCGCCGGTTCGTACCTGCTCGTCTCATTGCTGTCTTTCAATATCGGCATCGAGCTCGGCCAGCTCGCGGTGCTGTGCGTCTTCGTCCCGGCTCTCGCCCTACTGTTCCGCGGCGCGATGGCGGGGCGGATGGGGATCATGGTGCTGTCCGCGATTGTCGCCAATGTTGCGTGGAACTGGATGATGGAACGCGGCCAGGTCTTTTGGCAGACGCCGTGGCCGCAACTGACGGGCGCCGGGCTGATGGAGCTGGCGCGGTGGGTTCTCGCCCTGGGCATTGCCATCACAGCAGCGACCTTCCTGTCGAAATGGCTCGATCGCAGGCATCCCGCGCTGATCGAGGCGAACACCGTACCGGCGCAAGACTGATCCCTGTCCGATCCGTCCGTTTCGTCTGCCGCGAGCGCCGGCCGTCTGTTTCAAATGTCGGTGCCCGTCAAGCCGGGATTGTGAAGCTTCGCGATCGGAGATGCACTATCGCCATGCGTCGCAGCCGAGGGAGGGCCTGGTGCAGCTGAGCCGCGAAGAACTGATCAAGGCCTACCGTTCGATGGCGACGATCCGCCGCTTCGAGGAGCGGGTGCAGGAGGAGTTCTCCAAGGGCGGCATCCCGGGCTTTGTGCATCTTTATGCCGGTGAGGAAGCCTCGGCTGTGGGCATGTGCTCGCATCTATCCGATCGAGACTATATCGCCAGCACCCATCGCGGGCATGGCCACTCGATCGCCAAGGGGTGCGACGTCGTGCAGATGATGCAGGAATTATTCGCGAAGAAGGGCGGGCTCTGCGGCGGCAAGGGCGGCTCGATGCATATCGCCGACCTCGACCGCGGCATGCTCGGCGCCAACGGCATCGTTGGCGGCGGCCCGCCCCTGGTGGTCGGCGCGGCCTTGACCGCCAAGACGCTGGGCACGCGCACGGTCGCCGTCTCGTTTACCGGCGACGGCGGCTCGAACCAGGGCACCACCTTCGAGGCGATGAACATGGCGGTGGTGCTGAAACTGCCGGCGGTGTTCGTCTTCGAGAACAACCAATACGGCGAAGGCACCGGGGTCGATTACGCCGTCGGCAGCCGTGACATCGCCGGACGGGCGAAGGGGTTCGGCATGCCGGCCGTCAAGGTCGATGGCGACGATTTCTTCGCCGTGCACGAGGCGGCGGGCGAAGCCGTCGAGCGCGCCCGCGGCGGCGGCGGGCCGAGCGCGATCGAGGTCGACACCTGCCGCTTCTACGGCCACCACTCCGGCGACGCGCAGCTCTATCGCGGCAAGGACGAGGTGCGTCGGTTGCGTGAGGACCGCGACTGCCTGAAGCACTTCCGCCGCCGTGTCGGCGAGGCGGCCTTGCTCGAGATGGCGGCGCTCGACGCGGTCGAGGCCGAGGTCGCCGAACTGATCGACCGCGCGGTCGAGACCGCCCGCGCCGCGCCCGCGCCCGACACGGCGGAGCTACTGCGCGACGTGTACGTGTCCTACTGACCCGCAGCGGCGGGGAGACGGCGATGCCGGTCTATCTCGACGAGAACATGGTCGGAACCGATCCGCAGATCGTCGGCTTCCCGCACCTCCTGGTCTGCATGGGCCTGGTCTGCATGACGGACCAGAATATCTACGGTGTGCACCTGATCGAGGTTGAGGACACCAACGCGACGATCGACGGCTTTCGCACCTGGATCGGCGCGCTCGGCGTCGGCGGCCCACAGATGCGCGCGCTATACGGTTCGGCCAACTTCACGATCCGCTACCGCAACGTTGCCGGGCCGGGCTCGAACCTGGCCGATCTGTGGAAAGTGGAGATGAACCGGATCGCCGTCCGCCTCGGCTATCGCGGCCCGATCTACGGCTTCGACACCTCGATCATCGAGCCGCAGAACGGCACCTATGTCGAATACCAGTCCCAACTCCCGCGGACCACCTGCCGGGTCTTCTACAAGCGGCACGAAAAGATGCAGTACGGGACCCAGCAGCACAACGGCGGGGCGCCGAGCATGGCAAAGTTCAACCCGCACAGCGGGCAAATCGAGCCGGTGATCTTCATCAGCTCGTCGGCGGCGGTGCAGCCGAGCTCGACGATGCGGGAGGTCGATTACTCGACTCGATTGATCTCGTACATCCATGTCTGAGAACCCGCCAGGAATGAATTCGGCTGGCCCAGATGGTTATTCGTCATTCCCGCGAAAGCGGGAATCCAGAAAGCCCCCTGCGGTTGCTCTGGACCCGCGCCTTGGCGGGGGTGACGGTTATGCATTGTTCCGCGTCGGATTCTGAGCCGGCGGAGGGAGGAAAGGAATGCCGCAGAAATCGATCCGCCAAGCGCTAAACGAGGCGCTGGCGCAGGAGATGCGCCGCGACCCGCGGGTCATCGTGATCGGCGAGGATGTCGCGGGCGGGGCCGGCTCCGAGGGCCAGCGCGACGCCTATGGCGGCGTGCTCGGGGTCACCAAGGGGCTCTTCGGGGAGTTCGGCGAGGCCCGGGTCATCGACACGCCGATCACCGAGTCGGCGATCATGGGGGCGGCCGCCGGCGCCGCTGTCACCGGGCTGCGGCCGGTCGCGGAATTGATGTTCTCCGATTTCTTCGGCGTCTGTTTCGACCAGATCTATAATCAGGCGGCCAAGTTCCGCTACATGTTCGGCGGCAAGGCCACCACACCGCTCGTCATCCGCACGATGATCGGGGCCGGGCGCAGTGCGGCCGCCCAGCATTCGCAGAGCCCCTATCACATCTTTACCTCGGTGCCGGGGCTCAAATGCGTGGTGCCGTCGAACGCTTATGACGCCAAGGGGCTGTTGATCCAGGCGATCCGCGACGACGACCCGGTCATCTTCTGCGAGCACAAGCTGATGTACGATCTGCGCGCCGAGGTGCCGGACGAGCCCTATACGATCCCGTTCGGCGAAGCGAACATCGTGCGCGACGGCGACGACGTAACCGTCGTGGCCTTGGCGCGCATGGTGCATTACGCCAATGAAGCGGCTGAGACCTTGGCGAAAGACGGCATCGAGTGCGAATTGATCGACCCGCGCACGACCTCGCCGCTCGACGAAGACACGATCCTCGAATCCGTCGAGCGCACCGGGCGGCTCGTCGTCGTCGATGAGGCGACCCCGCGCTGCAGCATCGCCACCGATATCGCGGCGCTGGTCGCCGACAAGGCCTTCGCCGCGCTGAAGGCGCCGGTCAAGCGGGTGACCGCGCCGCATACCCCGGTGCCGTTCGCGCCCTCGCTCGAAAAGCTCTACATCCCGAGCCCGGAGCGGATCGCCGAGGCGGTGCGCGAGGTCCGCGGGTACGGGCGCTGAGAGACAGGATCGCCCAGATGAGCGTGCCGATCACGCCGATCACAATGCCGAAATGGGGCCTGACCATGACCGAGGGGAAGGTCCTGGGCTGGTTGAAGCGCGAGGGCCAGCACTTTGCCGGCGGCGAGGAGATCCTGGAGATCGAGACGTCCAAGATCACCAATGTCGTCGAGGCCGAAGCGCCCGGCATGATCCGCCGCATCGTGGCCCCTGCGGGAGCGACCCTACCGGTTGGCGCGCTGCTCGCAATCGTCGCCCCGGAGGAGGTGCCCGAGACCGAGATAGATGCCTACGTCGCGCAATTCGCCCCCGTCGAGGTTGCGGCCGAAGCGGAGCCGGGTGCGCCGGCGGTCGAGCCGCGCGAGGTCGAAATCGGCGGCCGGCGCCTGCGCTATCTCGAGCTCGGCGAGGGTGGCGGGGCGCCGGTGCTGCTGGTGCACGGCTTTGGCGGCGATCTCAACACCTGGATGTTCACCCAGCCGGCGCTCGCCGAAGCCCGCCGCACGATCGCGTTGGATCTGCCAGGGCATGGCGGCTCGGCCAAGGATGTCGGAGCCGGCGATCCGGAGAGCCTGGCCGATGCCGTTGATGGCCTGGCCGCCGCACTCGGCATCGAGCGGGTGCACCTCGTCGGGCACTCGATGGGCGGCGCTATAGTGGCACTTGTGGCGTTGCGGCGGCCGGAGCGGGCGGCGAGCCTGACCCTGATCGCCTCGGCCGGGCTCGGACCCGAGATCAACTTTCCGTTCATCGACGGCTTCATCCGCGCCGGCCGCCGCCGCGACGCGGTCGAGGTGCTGAACCAGCTGGTCCACGACCCCTCCTTGGTCAGCCGTGCCATGGTCGAGGAGGTGCTGCGCTACAAACGGCTCGACGGCGTCCAGGTGGCCCTGACCACGATCGCCGCTGCCTGGTTCGCCGGCGGCCGTCAAGCGCTCGACCTCACTGACAAGATCAAGGCGCTGCCGATGCCGGTGCAGCTGATCTGGGGCCGCGACGACCGCATCATCCCCGTCTCGCACGCCGAAGGGCAGGCCTCCCGCTTCCCCGCGCACATTCTCGAAGGGGCCGGCCATCTTCCGCATTTGGAGAAGGCCGGCGAGGTCAACCGCCTCGTCAAAGCGCTTGCTGAATAAGTTCCCAACCGTCCGATCGGGCGGGGCGCGTCGCCGCCTCCGTCTCGCGCCGATCAAACGATCTTTGAAGGTGAGGCAGATGGGCATGACTGACCGTTTCGATCTGCAGGTCACCGCGGCGTCCGGGGCCGCGGTTGCCGATTACGTCGCCGCGGTCGATCTCCTGTTGTCGGCGAATGCCGGCGCTGACGCGCTGCTGGAGCGGGCGATCACGGCCGACCCGGACTTTGCGCTGGCGCATGTCGCGCGCGCCCGCCTGCTACAGCTGCAGGCGCGGATGGGCGAGGCAAGGGAGGCGGCCGAGCAGGCGAGAGCGCTCGCCGAACGCGCGTCGGCACGCGAGCGGCGCCATATCGAGGCGGTCGCGCTCGCCGTCGCCGGGGCTGCGGGCGAGGCGCTGACGGTGGTCCGCGAGCATGCCGCGGAATACCCTCGCGACGCGTTGCCGTTGTCCTTGGCGCTCGGCGTCTTTGGCCTCCTTGGCTTTAGCGGGCGGCGCGACCATCACGAGGCGCAATTGGCGTTGCTCGAAGAGCTGGCACCGCATTGGGGCGAGGATTGGTGGTTCCTGGGATATCTCGGCTGGGCCTATATCGAGACCGGCGATGTCGCCGCCGGCACGCCGTTGGTCGAGCGCTCGCTGGCGCTCTATCCGCGCAATGCCCATGGCGCGCATCAGCGGGCGCACGGCTTTTTTGAGACCGGCGACGCCGAGGGCGGCGCCGCCTTTGTCCAGGATTGGCTCGAGGGCTACGACCGCGCCGGCCATTTGCATTGCCATCTGTCGTGGCATCTGGCGCTGTTCGAACTGGCCCGTGGCAACAGCGAGCGCGCCCGCGCGATCTACCGCGACAATATCAAGCCTACAGTGGCCCTGGCAGCGCCGATGCTGGTGCTCGCCGACGCGGCGTCGTTCCTGTGGCGCTGGCGGTATTACACCATGGCCCCTCCGCTCGAAGCAGAATGGACGGAGGTCGTCACCCATGTGCGCCGCCATTTTCCCGGCGCCAGCCTCGCCTTTGCTGATGTCCACGCCGCTTTCGCTGAAGCCGCCATTGGCGATGCCGACGGGGTGCGGCAGCGCATCGAGGGGCTCGAACGGCTCACCCGTGCCGGCCGGCTGCCGTCCGGGGAGGTCGCCCCGGCCTTGTGCGCCGGTGCGGCCGCACTCGCCCGCGGCGATTATGCGGACGCGGCGCGCGCGCTCGAAGCGGCGCTCGCCGACCTGCCACGCATCGGCGGCAGCCACGCCCAGCGCGAGGTCTTTGAGGATTCTCTGATCGTCGCCCATCTGCGGTCCGGCCAGCGGGCAAGGGCCGAGGCATTGCTGCGCGCGCGTCTCGCTCGACGGGCTTCCGCCCGCGACGACGCCTGGCTCGCGACGTGCTCGGTCAATGGCGTGCAGAGTTAGCCGCTTGGCGGAGTATCGCAATGGATCCGCGCTATTTCGGGACGGAGCAGGTAACTGACGAAGACCGCGCCTATCGGGGATCGCGCTTCCGGGAGGTGCGCGATGCCGTGTTCGCAAACCCGTACCAGAAAGTGTGGGGCGGCCCCGGCGAGCCGCCATTGCCGGTCTACGCCGTCACCTTGCGAAGCGTCCTGCGCGGTGTGCTGCCATTGGGTCTGCCGTACTTTTTTCGCCAGGCGGTGGAACGCGCCGTCGATTCCAGGGCCGATCTGCGCTGGGGAACCGATCGCAAGGGCTTCCGGCGGCTGCTGCACCCCAATGGCATTTGCCTCACCGGCCTGTGGGAAATCAATGAGGAAACGCAATATTCGGGCTATTTCCGAAAAGACAGCCGCGCCCTGCTGATCGCTCGTTACTCTACCTGCTGCACCGCGACGCGGCGCGGCAGGAAACGGTCCCTGTCGCTGGTCGGAAAGCTGTTTCCCACCGCCGATCCGGGCCACAGCGAGCCGCTTCCCACCGCGAACTTCATTACCCAGCAGGATATCGGTGGTGACCGGACGGATTACGTCAATGACGCCGAGCTTCGCAACGCTCCCGACACCACCGCCTCGCGTCGGGGTTTCGGCGTGGGAATTATCCTGGTTACCGGTATTGTGTTTGGCCGCGTCGACAAGAACCCGACGGTGCGGCAACTCTATCAGATTGCCGAGCTTGGCAAGCCCGAAGACGAAGCGACGCGAACGCCGGCGTTCATGCGCCTGGTCGTCGATCCCGGCCAGCCGCGAATCCAGGGTGACGCATTGGATTTTCGCGACGAGATCATGGCCCAGATGTTCGATCAAGGCGACCCCGCGCCAAAGCGCACGCTCACCTTCCACATCGAAATTACCGACGAAGGGTCGACCCGCGGCCCGTCATTCCTTCAGCGGCGCACTTTCAGAAATTGGCGGCGCATCGGACGAATGACGTTCGACAATGCCGTCGCGTCCTATAACGGCGACTGCGTCATCCACTTCACTCACCCGACCTGGCGCGATGACCCGAACGACCCCAGGACAGCAACGCGCGTGAACGAGCGCAAGGTGGGTTGAGAGGAACGGGATGGGCCGCAACTCAGCGGCCCATACCTCTGCCCGCGACGGCGTGGGGCTCGGCGCTCAGCTCTTTCGCACGAATTTGTCGACGCTGCGCTCCGTGGTTAATCCGGCGTAGATGTCGCCGCGCGAATCCACGCCCACGCCGTGGACGTGGCGGCTCTCCAGGCGGGCTAGCACATTTCCCTGCGCATCGCGGACGCAGACATAGGCGGGCTTGCCGTCGTCCTCCTGCTCGGCGATGTAGTAATTGCCGTCCTTGCCGCGGCTGATGTCATTGGGGCCGCCCATTCCGGTCCATTGGCCCAGAAACTCGCCGTCGGGCGTGAATATCTGGATGCGCTTGTTCGACCGGTCGGCGACATAGAGCTTGCCGTCATCGTCGAACGCGATGCTGTGCGGCAGGTGGAACTGGCCCGCGGCCTGGCCCGGCGCGCCCCACGATTTGACGAGCCTGCCGTCGCGCGTAAAGCGGTGCACACGGGCGTTGCGGTAACCGTCGGTCACGTAGATGTCGCCGTTGGGGTGGGCCATCATCTCGGTCGGGTGATTGAACGGCCCGGCCGCGCGCTGGGCGAGCCAGTTGGTGACGTTGCCGGTGTCGGAATGCACGCCGCGCTGGCCGAGCTCGAGCAAGGGTTTGCCATCCAGGCTGAACGACTTCGCGACCGAGTCTGAGCGGTCGGTGGTGTAGACCACGTCGCCGACGATTTTCAAACCATGCGGGTCGGTGACCTCGCCGCTGCCCCAGGCGCCCAAATACTTCCCCTCGCGGTCGAAGACCACCACCGGAGGATCCCGGCGCTGGAACACGTAGATGCGGTCCTGCGAATCCGCCGCCACCCGGCTAACGAGCCCGAACGGTTCTCCGTCGGGCGATTTGAGAAAATCGCGGATCAGCTCGTAGCTGTATTTGCCCGTGCCTACTTGTGTCATCGCTGTCTTCCTCCCGGAAAGAATTAGCACGAAAGTCGCTTCCGCCGCTTACACCGGAACCGTCCCCGTCCAGAACATGGTTTTGTTGCGTGGCAGCTTATGCCGGAATTGTCCCGAATGCTCGTGAAACCGTGACCTCATCCGGGAACGGGGGCCTGGATACGTTTCAGACTTTGCGCGAGCGGCCTTGGCGTCAGCCGGCTTGTGCGAGCCGCATCAGCGCGTCGCGGCCCGCGAGCATGTCGTCGAGCGAGCCGAACGCGTTCATGTAGTGGCCGGTGAATCCGTTGCCCTCGATCCGACGAAACATGTCGGCGAAATCGAGGTCGCCCGCACCCGGCTTCAAATGCACCTCGTGCCCGTTGCGAAAGCAGTCGGCGAGCCGCACCTCGGCGACGCGGCTCATATCGACCGCGTCGACGAAGCCTACGACACCCTCCGGGACGAGGTGAGCGTGGTTGACGGTGAAGGACAGCTTGAACGCGGGCGAGCGGATCGCCTCGAAATAATAACGCCATTCTTCGACCGTATGCGCCAGGTAATGAATTTCGGCGTCGACCGGCTCCTTGTTCAGGTTTTCGAGCAAGACCAGCGCCCCTTGCGCTTCGGCGTAGCCGACCACCCGTTTCAGCCGGTCCAGCCCGGCCGCCATCCGCCTCTCCTTGTCAGAGGTGAAATGGTAGCCGGCATGCATGACGATCCATTCGGCGCCGAGCCTGGGTGCAATCTCGACATAGGCTTCGAGGTAGCGATCGACCGCGTCGCCGACAAAAGGCGAATATTCGGCAACGTTGACCGCGGACGAGGTGTGCAGGCCGAGGTGCACGCCGGCCCGCTCGCAGGCGCGGCGAACCCCGGCGGCGCGGGCCTCGTCGAAGCCGGTCAGGTCGTTGAAATCGGCGTCGAGCTGGATGTCGATCCAGCGCACCCCGTGCAACGCCGCCCATTCGATCGCGTCCTCGACCTCGAGCCGGCCTCCGACATCGACCCCGATCCGATCCTGCAAATTCATGACGAAGCTCCCCAGGCAAAGCCCGCGAATGATGTCATGCGGCAGCCTCTCGCGCCACCGGGCGAGGCGGCTCGCCGCCGAGGTCGACGGTGACATGGCATCGTGTGGTTGACGGGTTCGGCCGCCTGGCCATAGGCTCTCGCAATACGAGAGGAGCACGATATGGCCAGGATCGTTCTCGGGATCGGGACATCGCATACGCCGATGCTCAATGCGCCGGCCGAGGATTGGCCGCGCTTCATCGACCGCGACGGGGTCCGGGATTTTCTCGACAAGGAGGGGCGGCCCGCCACCTATGCCGAGCTGCTCGATCGGGCCGAGCCGCATGTCGCCGCCGAATTGACGCCGGAGCGGTTCGCCGCGCGGCACGAAGCGGCGCAGGCCGGGGTCGAGCATCTGAAGGCGGCGCTGCGGCGGGCCGAGCTCGACGCGCTGATCGTGCTCGGCGACGACCACAAGGAGCTCTACGGCGACGACAACATGCCGGGCTTTGTCGTCTATCACGGCAAGAGCATCCGCAACGTGCCGCTCGACGGCTTCAAGGGGCCGGACTGGGCGCAGCGGGCGACCGCGCGCTATTACGAAGCGGACGCGCCGCGCGACTACCCGGTCGACAGCGGCCTCGCCCTGCACCTGATCAGCGAGCTGGTCGACCGTGAGTTCGACCCGGTGGCCTCGGACGCCTTGCCGGCGGGGAAGGGCGAGGGCCACGCCTTTGCCTTTGTCCGCAAGCGGCTGATGGACGATCCGGCGCTGCCGGTGGTGCCGGTCTTGATCAACACCTATTTCCCGCCGAACCAGCCTACCCCGCGGCGCTGCTACAAGCTCGGCCAGGCGATCCGCGCGGCGGTCGAGAGCTATCCCGAGGATCTGCGCGTCGGCATCGTCGGCTCGGGCGGGCTCAGCCATTTTGTCGTCGACGAAGCGCTCGACCGCGCGGTCATCGACGCGATCGCGCGCAAGGACGGCGAGGCGCTGCAATCCTTGCCGCGGCGCAAGCTCAACTCGGGCAGCTCGGAGATCCGCATGTGGATCGCCGTCGCCGGCGCGGTCGAGCACCTCGATTGCGCCTGGTCGCACTATGTCCCCGGCTACCGCACACCCGCCGGGTCCGGCACCGGCCTCGGCTTCGCCCTTTGCACCTGAGGTGATGCGATGAGCAGGCAGAAGGACAGCGACGATCTCCTCTGCGTCGGCCCTGGCACGGCGATGGGCGAGATGATGCGGCAGTATTGGCTGCCGGCGGCGATGTCGGCGGAATTGGCGCGCGACGGCGCGCCGATGCGCTTGTTGCTGCTGGGGGAGCGGCTGATCGCGTTCCGCGACAGCGAGGGCCGGGTCGGGGTCATGGACCACCGCTGTCCGCACCGCTGCGCTTCGCTCTTCCTCGGGCGCAACGAGGAGGGCGGCATCCGCTGCGTCTATCACGGCTGGAAGTTCGACGCGGAAGGCAATTGCGTCGACATGCCGAACACGCCCTCGCACCAGGACTACAAGGAGAAGGTGCGGGCCAAGGCCTACAAGGTGGCCGAGCGCAACGGGTTGATCTGGGTCTATATGGGCACCCGCAAGGAGGCGCCGCCCTTGCCGGCGATCGAGGCCTCGCTGTTGCCGCAGAGCGATTTGCAGATCGTCCTCGCGCAGCGCGAATGCAACTGGCTGCAGGCGCTCGAAGGCGACATCGACACCTCGCATTTTGGCTTTCTGCACGCCGGCTCGGTCGGCCCGGAGGATGTGGCGGCCGACAATCTGATCCGCTGGACGGTGGCCGACCGGGCGCCCGAGTACCATGTGACCGACACAGATTGGGGCACGATGTACGCCGCCTACCGGCCGGCCGGGCCGGGCCGCACCTATTGGCGCTTTGCCAATTTCCTGTTTCCGTTCTGGACGCAGACGCCGCAGGGCGCCTTCGACCGGGTCAACAGCCGCGGCTGGGTCCCAATGGACGACACCCATACGATGTTCGTCAGCCTCTCGTGGAAGGGCCTGCCGGCGGAGCGCGCGGCGCTCAGCAATACCCGCGGCCTGCCCGGCTCCAAGCTGACGATGGATTTTCTGCCGAACACCAGCGACTGGCTCGGCCGCTGGCGGCTCGCCGGCAATGCCGGAAACGACTGGCTGATCGACCGGGAGGCACAGAAGAGTGGCGGCATCTACACCGGCATCACCGGTATCCAGGCGCAGGACCAGGCGGTGACCGAAAGCATGGGGCCGCTGACCGACCACGAGTTCGAGCATCTCGGCCCGAGCGACCGGATGATCACCCGCACCCGCCGCCGTCTCTTACGCGCCGCCCGCGCTTTCCGGAAGGACGGCACCGTCCCGCCCGGAGTCGACAACCCGGAGATCTGCCTCGACGTGCGCAGTGGCGACTTCCTCGCCGACGCCAAGATCGCCTGGCGCGACGCCTACGAGACAGAAAAGCGCACGGCGCTGCGCCCGTTGCAGCAAGCCGCGGAGTAAGGTGCCCCGCGGACGCCGTTGTACGAGGACGCAGCGCCGGCGGCAGCTGAAGGCGCGCCGACCCTGCGGCCGGGCCCCGTCTATTCTTTTCGCCGACCCGGAGCGCCGGATAATGACGCAGCGCCCAAGTGACCACCGTTGGCGTGACGCTCCCGCCGGCGCCGGTCAAATGATCCCCCGCCGGCGCAGCTCGCCGACGATGTGCTGGGCGGCGTTCTCTGCGGTGTCTCCGATGGTCGTCAGGCGGATTTCCGGGGCTTGCGGCGCCTCGTACGGGGAATCGAGACCAGTGAAGTGCATAATGCCGCCGGCGTTCGCCTTGGCGTAGAGGCCTTTGGGGTCGCGCCGCACACATTCGTCGAGCGGCGTGTCGACAAAAATCTCGAGGAACGCGGCCGGCGCGATCAGCTCGCGCACCATCCGCCGCTCGGCGCGAAACGGCGAGATAAACGAGCAGATGACGATCAGCCCGGCCTCGCTCATCAGCTTGGCGACCTCGCCGATGCGCCGGATATTCTCGACCCGGTCGACATCGGTAAAACCGAGATCGCGGTTGAGCCCGTGCCGGACATTGTCGCCGTCGAGCAGCATCGTGTGGCGGCCCTCCACCAAGAGCTTCTTCTCGACCAGATCGGCGATCGTCGATTTCCCGGCCCCCGATAGCCCGGTCAACCACAGCACCGCCGCCGCCTGCCCTTTCAGCGCCGCCCGCTGCTCGCGGCCGACAGTCAGCGACTGCCAGTGGATGTTGCTGGCCCGGCGCAGGCCGAAGACGATCATCCCGGCGCCGGCGGTCTCGTTGGTGAAGCGGTCGATCAGGATGAAGGCGCCGGTGCCGCGGTCGACCGCGTAGGGATCGAACGCCACCGGCAGGGCGGTCGACAGGTTGCAGAAGCCGATCTCGTTCAGGGCGAGGGTGCGGTCCGCCAGATGCGCCAGGGTGTCGACATCGATGCGGTGCTTGAGCGCGGTGACGGTGGCCGGCACGGTGCGCGTCCCGATCTTCAACAAATACGAGCGGCCGGGAACGAGCGGCTGCTCGCTCATCCAAACCAGATGAGCGGCGAACTGGTCGACGAATTCGGGCGGCCGGCGGGGGTCGGCGAGGAGGTCGCCGCGGGCGATGTCGATCTCGTCCTCGATCAACAGGGTGACCGCATCGCCGGCCGCGGCGCGGTCGAGCGGCCCGTCAAATGTAATGATCTCCTTGACCCGGGTGGTTCGGCCCGAGCCGGCGACGAGAACCGTATCGCCCGGCGCGATCGAGCCGGAGACGACGCTGCCGGAGAAGCCGCGGAATTCGGCGTTCGGCCGGTTGACCCATTGCACCGGAAAGCGGAACGGGCGATCGGCGCCGTCGGCGGCGATCTCCACCGATTGCAGGTGAGCGAGCAGGCTCGGCCCCCGATACCACGGCATCCGGGTCGAGGGTGCGGCAAGGTTGTCGCCGTATCGGGCGGCGAGCGGGATAGCGCGGACCGAGAGGTTGCCTAGGCCCGCGGCAAACGCCGAAAAATCGGCGGCGACCTCGTCGAACCGAGCCTCCTCGAAACCGACCAGATCCATCTTGTTGACGGCGAGCACCAGGTGGCGGATGCCGAGCAGCGCGGCAATGAACGCATGCCGCCGCGTCTGGGCCAGCACCCCCTTGCGGGCATCGACCAGGATCACCGCGAGGTCGCAGGTCGACGCCCCGGTCGCCATGTTGCGGGTATATTGCTCGTGGCCAGGCGTGTCGGCGACGACAAAGGCGCGCAGCGGGGTGGCGAAGTAGCGGTAGGCCACATCGATCGTGATCCGCTGCTGGCGCTCGTCTTCGAGCCCATCCAACAGCAGCGAGAAGTCGATGTCGTCCCCGGTCGTGCCGAAACGGCGCGACTCCCGTTCGAGGCTCGCGAGCTGGTCGTCGAAGATCAGCGCGCAATCGTGCAGCAACCGGCCGATCAGGGTCGACTTGCCGTCGTCGACCGATCCGCATGTCAGAAAGCGCAACAGATCCTTGCCCCGCGGCGGGAGCAGCCCGTCTGCCGAATCGGCCATCAGAAATAGCCTTCGCGCTTCTTGCGCTCCATCGCCGCGTCCTCGTCGGTGTCGATCAGCCTGCCCTGCCGTTCCGATCGGCGCGTGTCGCGCAATTCGGCAACGATCGCGGCAGGAGTGGCCGCGGCCGACTCGATGGCACCCGTCAGCGGGTAGCAGCCCAAGGTACGGAAACGGACGAGACGATGCTTTGGGCGTTCGCCGGGGTCTAGCGGCAGGCGCTCGTCGTCGACCATGATCCACACTCCGCCGCGCCGGACCACCGGCCGCTTTGCGGCGAAATAGAGCGGGACTACCGGGATCGCTTCCGCCGCGACGTATTCCCAGACGTCGAGCTCGGTCCAGTTCGACAGCGGAAAGACACGCATCGACTGGCCCTCGCGCAGCCGCGTGTTGTAGAGCGCCCAAAGCTCCGGCCGTTGGTTCTTGGGATCCCAGGCGTGGTTGGCGCCACGCAACGAGAAGACGCGCTCCTTGGCCCGGCTCTTCTCCTCGTCGCGGCGCGCCCCGCCAAAGGCCGCGTCAAAGCCGTGGCGATCGAGCGCCTGCTTCAAGGCCTCGGTCTTCATCACGGCAGTATGCAAGGCCGAGCCCGAGACGATCGGATCGATGCCGCGCCGCAGCCCCTCCTCGTTGGTGTGGACGATCAGCTCGAGCCCGAGGCGGTCGGCGGTCGCATCGCGAAAGGCGATCATTTCGCGAAACTTCCACCGCGTGTCGATATGCAACAGCGGGAAAGGCGGCTTGGCCGGATGGAACGCCTTGCGTGCCAGATGCAGCATGACGCTCGAATCCTTGCCGATCGAATAGAGCATGACCGGGTTGCGGAACTCGGCCACCGCCTCCCGCAGGATGCCGATCGACTCGCTTTCGAGTCGGTTCAGATGCGCGGGGCGGGCGCCCCGCAGAGGCGGCGGATCGGCAGCGGTAGACAAGGAAAATCCTGCGAATGCTGATGACGCCGCCACCGCATTAGAGACGGGTGAAACGGATGTTGTCGGACGTGGCGCCCTCGCCGGCTCAGTGCAGCTTCGGCGCCTTGAGAAAGCGCGTCCGGTCGGAGGAAAGGACGCGCACCGTTAAATTGTCGTTGTCGCGCGAAACTTTGAGCACGACTTCGCTGCCGGCCGGGCCGCCCGCCCAGACCTTGCGCCAGAAGCCGGCGAGGCTCGCCACCGGATCGTCGCGAACGGAGAGGATGCGGTCGCCGGGACGCAGCCCGGCCTTGCTCGCCGGACCCCGCTCGGCAAGGCCGGCGACGACGATCGCATCCTCCACCTCGGCGGCGTAGAGGCCGAGCCACGGCCGGGCCGGGCGGTTCGGCCGGCCATAGGTCAGCATGTCGTCGAGGATCGGCGGCAACAGATCGATCGGCACCACCATGTTGACATCGCGGCGCAGCTCTCTTCCGCTCGAATGCTGGACGTGCAATGAGCCGATCCCGATTAGGCGGCCGTCGGCGCCGATCAGCGCCGCACCGCCCCAAAACGGATGCGCGGGCGCGGTGAATATCGCGCGGTCGAGCACGTATTCCCAATAACCCGCAAACTCCTGCCGGGCGACCACCCTGGCGGCGATGGCGTGGCGGCGCCCACCCTCGGCGGCCATGATCGCATGGTCGCCGGCGCCGACGCGCATGCCGACGCCGAGTTCGAGCGGGGGAATATTCAAGCGCCCCAGAGCCTGGACGAGGCCGAAGCCGGTCTCCTGGTCGTAGGCCAGCACATGGCCGGGCACCGCGCCGCCGCCCTCGGAGGTCAGCCAGATCGTCTCGGCCTCGGTGACCAGGTAGCCGATCGTCAGCACCAGGCCGTCGCGGCGGATCAGGACGCCGCTGCCGGCCCGCTCCGTGCCGAGTGTGGCGGCAGTGAAGGCGTCCTCCGGAACCATCGCCCGCAGGCCCAGCACCGCGCCCAGCGCGCGGTCCAAATCGAAGGCGCAATCCCCCGGCTTCGGCTGGATCTCGCCCGGTATCTCCCAATCTACGTTTCGCGACATTTTGACGACTCGTCGGTGGCGGCTGGTCCGATCATAACCCAAAAACAGTGCGCCGTGCCGGCGTTCTTGTCAAAACCATCGGCAGCGGCGAATCCCGCCGCGCCTCGGCCCCCGCGCGCTTGACAAGCCTTGGCGTCCCGATTATCTGAGCAGCACTCTCGCGAAGAGAGTGCTAAATCCGGAATTGTGTTTGAGGCCGAGGAGGTATTCATGAAATTCCGTCCGCTGCACGACCGCGTCCTGATCCGGCGCGTCGATGAGGAGGAAAAGACCAAGGGCGGCATCATCATCCCCGACACCGCCAAGGAAAAGCCGATGGAAGGCGAGGTGGTCTCTGCCGGCCCCGGCGCTCGCGGCGAGGATGGCAAGGTTCAACCGATGGACGTCAGGGCCGGCGACCGCGTGTTGTTCGGAAAATGGTCGGGCACCGAGGTCAAGCTCGAGGGTGAAGAGCTGATCATCATGAAAGAGTCCGACATCATGGGCGTGATTGCCCGCTAAGGAGAAACCGAAAGATGGCAGCCAAGGACGTCAAGTTTCACGCGGACGCGCGCGAGCGGATGCTGCGCGGCGTCGACACGCTCGCCAACGCGGTCAAGGTGACCTTGGGGCCAAAGGGCCGCAACGTCGTCCTCGACAAATCGTTCGGCGCGCCGCGGATCACCAAGGACGGCGTCACCGTCGCCAAGGAGATCGAGCTTTCCGACAAGTTCGAGAACATGGGCGCGCAGATGGTGCGCGAGGTGGCCTCGAAGACCAGCGACCAGGCCGGCGACGGCACCACCACCGCGACCCTCTTGGCGCAGGCGATCGTGCGCGAGGGGGCCAAGGCGGTGGCCGCCGGCATGAACCCGATGGATTTGAAGCGCGGCATCGACGTCGCGGTCGAAGCCGTCGTCGAGGACATCAAGAAGCGCTCGAAGAAGATTTCGACCAACGAGGAGATCGCCCAGGTCGGCACGATCTCGGCCAATGGCGAGCGCGATGTCGGCGAGATGATCGCCGAGGCGATGCAGAAGGTCGGCAACGAGGGCGTGATCACGGTCGAGGAGGCCAAGGGCTTGGAGACCGAGCTCGACGTCGTCGAAGGTATGCAGTTCGACCGCGGCTATCTCTCGCCCGTATTTCGTCACCAATGCGGAGAAGATGGTCGCCGAGCTCGAAAATCCCTACATCCTCCTCCACGAGAAGAAGCTGTCCGGGCTGCAGGCCATGCTGCCGGTGCTGGAGGCGGTGGTGCAGAGCTCGCGGCCGCTGCTGATCGTGGCCGAGGATGTCGAGGGCGAGGCGCTGGCGACGCTTGTCGTCAACAAATTGCGCGGCGGCCTCAAGGTGGCGGCGGTCAAGGCGCCGGGCTTTGGCGACCGGCGCAAGGCGATGCTCGAGGACATCGCGATCCTGACCGGCGGCCAGGTGATCAGCGAGGATCTCGGCATCAAGCTCGAAAACGTCACCCTCGACATGCTGGGCCAAGCCAAGCGGATCCGGATCGAGAAAGAGAACACGACGGTCATCGACGGCGCCGGCGGCAAGGACGACATCCAGGGCCGCTGCACCCAGATCCGCCAGCAGATCGAGGAGACGACCTCCGATTACGACCGCGAGAAGCTGCAGGAGCGGCTGGCCAAGATCGCCGGCGGCGTCGCGGTGATCCGGGTCGGCGGCGCCACCGAGATCGAGGTCAAGGAGCGCAAGGACCGGGTCGACGACGCGATGCACGCGACCCGCGCTGCGGTCGAGGAGGGTGTCGTCGCCGGCGGCGGTGCGGCGCTGCTCTACGCCGCTCGCGCCCTCGACGGGCTGAAGCCGGCCAACAACGACCAGAAGGTCGGCATCGACATCGTCAAGAAGGCGCTCATGTACCCAGCCCGGCAGATCGCCGAGAACTCGGGCACCGACGGCTCGATCATCGTCGGCAAATTGCTCGACAGCAGCGATCACAACTACGGCTACGACGCGCAGAAGGGCGAGTTCACCGACATGGTCCGCGCCGGCATCGTCGACCCGACCAAGGTCGTGCGCCACGCCCTGCAGGACGCCGCGTCGGTCGCCGGCCTCCTGATCACCACCGAGGCGATGGTGGCCGAGAAGCCCGAGCCCAAGACCGCGCCGGCGATGCCCCCCGGCGGCGGCATGGGCGGCATGGACTTCTAAGCCCACCGCTCGATTTCGGCTGAACACCCGCCCGCTCGGGGAGGCCCGGGCGGGCGGTTTTTTGCGCGCTGCGGCGCCGGAGCGGAACGGCTCAGTGGCGGCTGGGATGCTCGCCGACGAACTCCGCGAGCTGGACGCCATGATCCGCCGCGATCATCTCCGCCGCCTTTTCGCCGATCATGATCGAGGGCGCGTTGGTGTTGCCGCCGATCACCGCCGGCATGACGCTGGCGTCCGCCACCCGCAGGTTCGCCACACCGTTCACCCGCAGGCGCGGATCGACGACGCTGCCGATCCGGCAGGTGGATGTCGGGTGATACACCGTCAGCGAGAAGTGCAGCGCGAAATCCTCCAAGAGCGCGTCGCTGGGCTCGTCGCCTTCCCGATATCCGTGTTTCTCTGCCAGGAACGGCGGCACCATCAGCCGGCCGAGCTTGCGGTTTCCCGGCCAGTGCGCGGCGATCTCCATCGACCGGCGGATCGCCGCCACCATGACCTTCAGGTCGTGCGGGTCGTCGTAATAGTTCATCCGGATGGCCGGGTGGGCGGCCGGATCGGCGCTTTCCAAAACGATTTCCCCCCGGCTGTGCGGCAATACCGGGTTGGCGAGCAGCAGCAGGTTTTCCGCGTCGTTCGCCATGCGTTTGGGCGCGTCGTCGAAGAACCGCGAAGTGTCGAGGTTCATGATCGTCCGGAGGAAATCGTCGTTGCCGCCGGTCAGGAAACAAATGATCTCGGTGTCGTGGCGTTGCAGGTCGCCGAGACCGCTCGAACAGAAGACCACGGCATCGGCCAGCGACGACGCGCCCAGCCCGCGTCCGGTCGTCTGCCACTCGGTGAGCCGCCGTTCCGCTTCCTGCTTCAATGCCTGGAGCTCGGGCGACAGGTTGGCGTCATCGGCGGGATTGGCCGGCAAGGGCCCGGCGGGCGCGCGCAATGCGTCGGGCCCCATTGCCAGCGTCACCTCGTTCATCGGCACGCCGATGCCCGGGGCGGGGTAGATCAGCGGACACATCAGGTGGTCCTGCAGATGCTTGCCTACATCCGGCGCATCGGCCTGGCAGGGAAGGCCGTGCGTTTCGAGCTCCTGACGCGGCCCGATCCCGGACAACAGCAGCAAATGCGGCGAGCCGATCGCACCGGCGCTCAGGATCACCTCCTTGCCAGCAGAGACCGTCGCGGTCGCGCCGGCGGCGGTGCGGTATTCGACGCCCTTTGCCGTCTTGTGTCCGGCCTCGCCGTCAAGGATCACCCGCGTCGCCTGCGCACCGGTGATGATCGTCAGATTGGGCCTCTGCTCCGGCTCGCCGGCGAGAAAGGCATGATAGGTGCTCGATCGCCGGCCATCCCGCATCGTGTACTGGGTCAACGACACCACACCGTTCGGACCGCCGCGGTCGCGGCCGTTGTAGTCGCCGCGCGAGATGCCGGCGGCGACCGCCGCCTCGACGAATTGGCGCGCGGCCGGCAGCGCCTGGTCGCGCACCGAGACCCCGAGCGGTCCTGCGGTGTTGTGCGCCGGCGCATCGACCACAATGTCAGGACTGGGCGCCAGGCCCTCGCTTTTGCGAAAATAGGGCAGCACCTCGGCGTAGCTCCACCCGGTGGCGCCTCCTTCCGCCCAGGCGTCGAAGTCGCCGGGATGGCCGCGCACATACATCATGTAGTTGATCCCGGACGAGCCGCCCAACATCTTGCCGCGAGGTACCGGTACGCTTCGGCCGTTGAGCCCAAGCCCGGCCTTTCCGGGGTCGGCGGTGAACATCCAGTCGGTGGTCGGGTTCAGTTGCATCACCGGCGGTGCGATCGGCAACGCGGAGATTTCCGGCGGCCGCTCGCCGGCCTCGATCAGCGCCACCCGGCACGACGGGTCTTCCGACAGGCGGGACGCGATCACCGCCCCGGCAGAACCCCCTCCGACCACGACGAAGTCGAATTCCTCGACCATCTCATGCCTCCCCGACTGCTTCTCCGGCTTTGACCAGCATGCTCTGCCCGGCCGGGCCTGTGCAGACGAGATTGCCCCGAAGCGCGGGGTTTCGGCAAGCATGGCCACTTCGGCGGGGCTGGCCATACGCTGCGGCCGCCACGTCGGTCCCAATCTCAAGAGGGGCGTTTCGAGCCGCGCTCCCCATTCGGCCAAGGCCTCGATACCCGGAAGACCCGCCTGTCCGCCGCCATCCCGCGGGCAGGCCGCTCTTCCTGTTTCCATCGGGCATCGAGGCTGTCCTCTACGGGCTCGCGCGCGCCTCCGGGTCTGGACCGGCGAGCCGCGGCAGGTCTGGCCGATTACGGAAACGCTAAAATTGCCGTCTTCTGACCGCATCCTGCGCCGGAGACGGCGGCTCGGCGGCCGCCTGCCGGGGTCGTGGCGGAGATGCGGATGGCTGTAGATTCCCTGCAGATAACAGCGGGAGCAGCGGCGCGGGACGAGCCCTCTCCCAAGGGCAAGCCGGCGGGTCGGCCGCGCCCGGGCTCGCCTCGATGGCGCTTGATTTGATCAAATTCGCGCATGCATGGGGTCCGCGGATATGCGTAGATAGGGCACAACGACCCATGAGAATCACGCCATGCCGAACCAGGAACCGCATCGCCTTCCCGCCGTCGATCTCGCACGCCTGATCGCCGGCGGCGAGCTGACCGCCGAGGCGGTGGCGGCGAGCTGCCTCGAACGGATCGCGGAGCGCGAGCCGATGGTGCGGGCCTGGGCATATCTCGACCGCGAGGCGGCGCTCGCCGAGGCGCGCGCGTTCGACAGGGCGGGGCGGACGCTGCCAATGGGCGGCGTGCCGTTCGGGCTCAAGGACATCTTCGACACGGCGCAAATGCCGACCGGCTACGGCTCACGAATTTATACCGGCTGGCGGCCTCCCTGGGATGCAAGTGCCGGCGCATTGCCGCGGGCGGCGGGCGGCATCCTGCTCGGCAAGACGGTGACGACCGAATTCGCCAACCGCTATCCCGGGCCGACCTCGAACCCGCACGACCCGGCCCGCACCCCCGGAGGCTCGTCGAGCGGCTCGGCCGCGGCGGTCGCCGATTTCATGGTGCCGTTGGCGGTCGGCACCCAGACCGCCGGTTCGGTCATCCGCCCGGCCGCCTATTGCGGCGTCGTCGGCTTCAAGCCGAGCTATTCCATGTTTCCGCCGGCCGGCATGCGGATCAACACCGAAGCTTTCGACACGGTCGGCATCATGGCGCGCGGGGTCGCCGACATTGCACTCTTCCGCGCGGCGATGACGGCGATCCCCTACGAGCCGCCGGCGATGCCCGAGGCCCCGCCACATCTCGGCCTTTGCCGCGGCCCGCATTGGGACGACGCGCAGCCGGAAGGCCGCGCGGTGCTGGAAGCCGCCGCCGATCGGATCGCCGCCGCCGGCGCCAAAGTCACCGACACAACGCTGCCGCCGGGATGCGCCGATTGCGACGAATACCAGCGCGTCATCGGGTCCTTCGAGGGGCTGCGCAACCACATGCCCGAGCTCTGCCGTCACGAGGCGTTGCTGAGCTCGCGGCTGCGCGAGGAGAAGATCGCAACAGGCCGCAAACTGACCTTGCAGCAATTCCGCGACGCCTGCCGCAGCGCCGACAAGGCCCGCGCCGCGGCGCGGGCATGGGCCGCGGGCTTCGACGCGATCCTGACCCTGCCCGCCCCCGGCGAGGCGCCGTTCGGGCTCGCCGACACCGGCTCGGCGGTGTTCAACGCAGTGTGGACGCAGCTTCATATGCCCTGCCTGACCCTGCCCGCGGGACGTGGCCCGAACGGGCTGCCGGTCGGCGTGCAATTGGTCGGCCCTCGCCACGACGATGCGCGTCTGCTGGAGTTCGGTCTGTGGGTCGAACGCCGGCTGGGAGACCTACAATGAGTGGCGCCGAAGGCCTGACCGCCACCGAGGCGGCGGCCCGCCTCGAAGCCGGCAGCCTTACCGCCGAAAGCTTGATGCGCGACTGCCTCGACCGCATCGAGGCGCGGGCCGCGGTCAAGGCCTGGGTCTGGCTCGATCCGGATTGGGCGCTGGCGGTTGCGCGCGCGATCGACCGTGCCGGTAGGCCGGGTCTGCTTAAGGGCGTGCCGGTCGGCGTCAAGGACGTGATCGACACCTTCGACATGCCGACCCAGCACGGCTCGCCGATCTACCGCGGCAATCGGCCGTTCGCCGACGCCGCCTGCGTGGCGCTGACCCGCGCGGCGGGCGGGGTTGTCATGGGCAAGACGGTGACGACGGAATTTGCCAACCGCCATCCACGCGAAACCGTGCACCCGCTGAACCCGGCGCACACGCCCGGCGGCTCGTCGAGCGGCTCGGCTGCCGCCGTCGCCGATTTCCAGGTCGCCGGTCGGGTTCGCAACGCAGACCGGCGGCTCGACGATCCGCCCGGCGGCGTTTTGCGGCGTCGTCGGCTACAAGCCCTCCTTCGGCGAATTGAGCCGGGTCGGCATCAAGATGCAGTGCCACAACCTCGACACGCTCGGCGTCATCTGCCGCAGCCTCGACGATGTGGCGCTGATGCGGGCGGTGCTGCTGGCGCAAGACCGTCGCTCGGTCGACCGCAGCCCCGCCGCGCCGCGCATTGGCTTCTGCCGCACCCCGGCCTGGGATCAGGCCGATGCCGACACTCAGGCGCTTCTCGAACGCACCGCGAGCCGACTGGCGGCGGCCGGAGCCAGGGTCAGGGACGTGGCGCTGACCCCGGCCGATATTCTCGACCATCACCGCCGCATCTTCGAGTTCGAGGCGGCGCGCAACTACGCCTACGAATACGAGGTCCATGGCGACAAGTTGAGCCCGGCCTTGCGCGACGGTCTCTTGAAGCCCGGCCGAATGTTGCCGCTCTCCGCCTATGTCGAGGCGCTCGAAACCGCCGAGGCGTTCCGCGGCCATCTCGACGATGTCTTCGCTGAATTCGACGTGCTGCTGGCGCCGAGTGCCACCGGCGAGGCGCCCGAGGGACTCGGGTCGACCGGCGACGCGCGCTTCAACGCGATCTGGACCCTGGCCTGGACCCCCTGCGTCACATTGCCGGCCGGCACCGGGCACAAGGGGCTGCCGCTCGGCATCCAGCTGATCGGCCCGCGCTTCGGCGACGAGGCATTGCTCGACGCCGCCGCCTGGGTCGAG
Organism: uncultured Alphaproteobacteria bacterium; assembly: GCA_963781215.1. Lineage (GTDB taxonomy): Bacteria > Pseudomonadota > Alphaproteobacteria > ATCC43930 > CGMCC-115725 > AP-15. The sequence goes on along the minus strand of CAWAFE010000005.1, from coordinate 56,476 downwards.
GCCCGGCTCGGCTGAGTTTACGGATTTCACCACGAGAGGAGACGAAATGATCTACGAACTGCGCGTCTATCACTGCGTTCCCGGCCGTCTGCCGGACCTGATCAAGCGCTTCGACACGCTGACCCTGCCGCTGTGGCAAAAGCACGGCATCCAGCAGGCTGGGTTCTGGACCACGGCGATCGGAAGCTCGAACCAGGATCTCACCTACATGCTCAAGTGGGAATCGCTAGACGACCGCGCCAAGCGGTTTGCCGGGTTCCAGGCAGATCCCGAATGGATCGCCGGGCGCGCCGAGACGGAAAAGAACGGCCAGATCGTGGCGTCGATCACCAATACGATCTTGCAGCCGACCGCCTTTTCGTCGGTAAAGTAGCGGAGGAACCGATATGCTCTACGAACTGCGCGTCTATCACTGCATTCCAGGCCGCCTGCCGGACCTCTTGAAGCGCTTCGACACGATCACGCTCGGCATCTGGAAGCGGCACGGCATCGACCAGGCCGGCTTTTGGACGACGGCGATCGGCGATTCGAACCAGGCCCTCTATTACCTGCTCAAATGGGAGTCGCTCGCCGACCGCGAGAAAAAGTGGAACGCGTTCCAGGCCGACCCCGAATGGCACACCAAACGCGCCGAAACGGAAAAGAGCGGGGCGATTGTCGCCCGCGTCGAGAATTCGATTTTGCAGCCGACGAGCTTCTCTGCAGTGAAATAGATTTCACCAAGGAGGCACAGAGGACACGGACACTGTCCCCCTCTGTGCTCTCCGTATCTCGGTGGTAAAATATGGTCCGGCGTTAGGACCTTAACTGCCGTTTTCAAGCGCCGCCGAATGGAAACAACCAATGGGTCGATGAGGCCTTCCGAACCTCGAGGCACCCCGACGCCTAACACCGGGACTCGGCGGTTGGAGGTCCATGGTTCGGGTATTCCCCCCACAAGTCTTGGGACCCTGACCGTCGCTGTCGTTGCCGTCGCGGCGCTCTATTTCGGACGGGAGGTGTTTGTACCGATCGCCCTCGCGATTCTGCTGAGCTTTGCACTCGGACCGCCGGTGCTGCTACTGCGCCGCTGGCATCTCGGCCGCGTGCCGTCGGTAATTGCCGTCGTCGTGCTAGCCTTCCTGATAATCGCCGGCATCGGTATATTTATCGGTAACCAATTTGCGGAATTGGCCGGGGAGCTGCCCGGATACCAATTTAACATCTCACAAAAGGTTCAATCGCTTCGGGATACCGCGACCAAGCAACGGATTATCGGCCGGATCTCCGGAATGCTGAGCAATCTGAACAACGAGATCGTGAAGCCGGAGGAACAAGGTGGAGGCAGCGCAGCCGAGCCCGTCGCTGCTGCGGGCAACAACCCCCCGCCAAAGCCGGTGCCGGTGGAGGTCCACCAACCTAACCCTTCGCCGCTGCTGCTCCTCCAGCAGGTCGTCGTGCCGCTGCTGCAACCCTTCGCGACGGCCGGCATCGTCGTCGTTTTCGTGATCTTCTTCCTGCTGCAGCGCGAAGATCTTCGAGACCGCTTCATTCGAACTCGCCGGCGCGGGAGATCTCCGCCGCACCACCGTGGCGCTCGACGACGCTGCCAGCCGCCTCAGCCGTTACCTGCTGACCCAGACCGCAGTCAACACGACCTTTGGCGTACTGGTCGGGTCGGGGCTGTGGTTCATCGGCGTGCCTCATCCGGTGCTTTGGGGCATTCTCGGGACGTTGTTGCGCTTTGTGCCCTATATCGGCCCTGTCATCGCCGCCGCGCTTCCCGCGGTCGTCGCATTCGCCGTCGATCCCGGATGGGCGATGCTGCTCTGGACGATGGGTCTGTTCCTCGTCGTAGAGCTCGTGCACCGGCCACGCGATCGAGCCGTGGCTTTACGGCCACAGCACCGGTCTTTCCGGTATCGCGGTCGTCGTCGCTGCCGCTTTCTGGACGCTGCTATGGGGACCCGTCGGGCTGCTGCTGTCGACGCCGCTGACAATGTGTCTCGTGGTGCTGGGCCGGCATGTCGAGCATTTGCAGTTTCTCGAAGTGCTGCTCGGCGACCAGCCGCCACTGGCGCCGGAAGAAACCTTCTACCAACGCATGCTCGCCGGGGATCCCGACGAAGCAGCACACCAGGCGGAAGAATTTCTCAAGGATAAACCGTTGTCCGCCTATTATGACGAAGTCGCGATCGGCGGGCTTGCACTAGCCCAATTCGATGTAAATCGGGGTGTGCTGGGACACGAGCACCGGGTCCTGATCAAGGAGGCGGTCGAGGGGGTCATTGATAACCTTGCCGACCAGCCCTGCGGACCCGCCAACAAAGAGGGAGAGAACGGCGAAGGAATAATGCTCCCGATTTTCACTCCCGATGAACTTCCCCCGCCTTGGCGGGGGACGGCCGTATTATGTATTGCCGGCCGCGGATCGCTCGACGAGGCGTCAGCGGCAATACTGGCGCAGCTTCTGCTGAAACACGGCATCGGTGCGCGTGTGGTGCCCTCCTCGGCAGTTTCGGCGCCAAAGCTGACTGCGCTCGAGGTGGCCGGCGTGCAGATGGCGTTTCTTTGCTACCTTGAGCCCGGCAGCTTCGCGAACCCGCGCTACCTCGTGCGCCGGTTGCGGCGCAAACTGCCAACGGCGTCGATCGTCGACGGGTTTTGGACGTTGAAGAGGGACGAGATCGAGGAGCGTGATGTCCTCATGCTGACGGGCGCAGATCTCATCGCCGTCTCTATGCAGCAAGCGGTTCGGCACGTCATCGATGCTGTACAAGCGTGCGCGCGCAGCCGGTTAAACGTTGAAACCTCTTCATCCATTCCTCTATCAGCAGCGTCGTGATGGAACCCAGGTCCAAAACACCGGCCTGAATAAGCACCGACGCAGACCAGGCGATCGCCCGGACCATTCCTCATCGGTGTCCGAGGAACTTCTGACGCGACGGGCTGTTGGCTCAGAGCAACCAGGAGAATAGTCATGGACAAAGATCGCATCGCGGGCGCCGCTCATCAGGTAAAGGGCGCTGTCAAAGAAGCCTTAGGTAAAGTGACGGGTGACGCCAAGACCCAGGCCGAAGGGGCGGCCGAGAAGACTGCCGGGAAAGTACAGAACGCGGTGGGTGGCGTCAAGGATGCCGTTCGAGATGCGGTGAAGAAGTAATCTCCGTTCCTGCAGAGAGCACGACGAAGGCAGTTATCATAGGGCGCCGCCGCGCCAACGCAGTAGGAGAAAAATATGGGCCGGGGAATTTTGCTTTGGCTGTTGGGTGTGCCCATTCCGGTAATCATCCTGCTCGCTTTGATCTGGCACTGACCTGACGGCACACGAGAGGAGAAAAGGAATGGTAAGCGTTCCTATCGACAGTCGCACCGAGATACTTGTCGCCGGTGAGGCCGGCCATACCGTGGAATCCTCGGCCTCAGGTATTGCCTGGCCTGCGATCCTGGGCGGAGCTTTCGCGGCGGCCGCGCTATCTCTGATCCTTCTCTCCCTGGGGTCGGGTTTCGGTCTCGCTTCGGTGTCGCCCTGGTCCAATTCCGGAGTTTCAGCGACGACCTTCACGATAATGACCGCGATCTGGCTGATTATCGTTCAGTGGCTGTCTTCAGCTATAGGCGGTTATCTGACAGGCAGGCTGCGGACGAAATGGGTGGGTATCCACACCCATGAGGTTTTCTTTCGCGACACCGCTAACGGCCTTTTGGCCTGGGCTGTTGCCGCGGTCATCGGTGCGGCCGTTCTCGCATCAGCGGCATCATCTGTATTGGGCGGCGGGGCTCAGACAGTGGGCAAGGTCGCGTCTGGAGCCGCCGAAGGGGCGACCCAGGGTGCCGTTCAGGCCAATCCATTGGCCTACTATGTCGATACTTTGTTTCGCTCGGATCATCCAAATGCGACCGATCAGGACACCCGGGCCGAGGCAACGCGTGTGCTTGTGACAGGGATGACTAACGGTGATGTTCCAGCTGGCGACAAGACCTATCTTGCACAACTCGTGACAGCCCGCACCGGTCTTTCCCAAGCCGAAGCCGCAAAGCGGGTCGACGATGTGATAGCAAAGGCGAAGGCCGCCGAAACGAAAGCGCTGCAGATTGCCGACGCGGCCCGCAAGGCCGGCGCTTACCTGTCGATTTTTACCGGCCTGTCGATGCTGATCGGGGCATTCATTGCGGCGGCAGCGGCCGCCCTTGGTGGTCAGCACCGTGACGAGAATTGGCGGGCGCATCCCGAGGCGCTCGGCTGCCGGTAAGATTTGGCGCGGCTACATCGACTCAAACAGCAGAGGTGCTGAGATGGGAGGCTCGTCATGAGTTTGATTCTGATAATTATCCTGTTGATTATTCTCTTTGGCGGCGGTTTCGGGTACTATCGTGGCGGCTATTACGGCCGCGGCGGTGGTTATGGTATCGGTGGGATACTTGGGGTTGTCCTCATTGTTGTGCTGATCGTGTGGCTGCTCCGTGGCGGCGGGTACATTGGGCTCTGAGGCTCCGGCAGCAAGCGATCGTGACAGCATCGCCGGAGCCGGTCTCGGGTCAGCCCTCGAACATTTTCTTGAAGCCCCGCCAGCAGGAATCGTAATCCTGCTGCAAAGCCGGAGTTTCCAGGGCAAAACGGGTCGGACGGACGACAAACCGCGTCTCGAACATGACGGCGAGCGTGTCCTCGATCTTGTGCGGCGTCAGTTCGGCAGCGACCGCTTTGTCCCAGGTGGCGGCGTCGGGGCCGTGTGCGGTCATGCAATTATGCAATGAGCTGCCGCCCGGAACAAAACCTTCGGCCTTGGCGTCGTAGACGCCGCGCACCAGCCCCATGAACTCGCTCATGACGTTGCGGTGAAACCAGGGCGGACGAAAAGTGTGCTCGGCGACCATCCAGCGCGGCGGGAAAATCACGAAGTCGCTATTGGCGGTGCCGTGCACCTCGCTCGGCGCGGTCAATACGGTGAAGATCGACGGGTCCGGGTGGTCGAAGCTGACCGTGCCCAAGGTGTTGAAACGTGCGAGATCGTATTTGCAAGGCGCGTAGTTGCCGTGCCAGGCGACGACGTCCAACGGCGAATGATCGAGCTCCGTCGTCCACAGATTGCCCTCGAACTTGGCGACCACCTCGCAGGGCTCGTCGTGGTCCTCAAAGGCCGCGGTCGGGGTCAGGAAATCGCGCGGGTTGGCGAGGCCATTGCTGCCGATCGGGCCCAATTCGGGCAACCGGAACAGCGCACCGTAATTCTCGCAGACATAGCCGCGGGCGCGGCCGTCGAGCAATTCGACGCGGAACTTGACACCGCGCGGCATCAGCGCGATCTCGCCGGGGCCGGCTTCGACGAGCCCGAATTCGGTGCGCAGCAGCAGCCGGCCCTGTTGCGGTACGATCAACAGCTCGCCATCGGCGTCGTAGAAGACGCGTCGGATCATCGGCTCTGTCGCGCGGTAGATATGGATCGCCACCCCGGCGCGCAGCGCCGCGTCGCCGTTGCCGCCCATCGTGACCAGCCCGTCGACGAAATCGGTGGGTGCGTCGGGGAACGGCAGCGGGTTCCAGCGCAGCCGGTTTGGCGGTGCCGGCGCCTCGTCGAATGGCGCGGTGCGCAGCAGACCGTTGTCGATGCGGCGAAACGGCGGATGCGCCGCCGACGGCCGGATGCGATAGAGCCACGACCGGCGGTTCTCGACGCGCGGCGCAGTGAACGGTGTGCCCGAAATCTGCTCGGTATAGAGGCCGCGGGGCGGCTTTTGCGGAGAGTTCTGACCCGCCGGCAGTGTGCCCGGGACGGCCTCGCTCGCATGGTGGTTGGCGAAGCCCGACAGATAGCGGTCCATGGCGGTCACCCCGGCGGCATCGGGATGATCACCTTCTCCTCGGCGACAAAGCTCTTGATCCGGCCGATGAAGAGGGCGCCGTCGGCGTGCAACCGCTTGGCCTCGGGGGAAGCGTTGGCGCGCTCCATCGCCGCGCGGTCGTCGTACCAGAGTTCTGCGACGCCGTCGATTGCGACATCGGTCGTCGGGATGTCGGGCCGCGTGCGCTCCTCGATGATGTGCGACTGGACATAGCGGCGTACCCCCGGCACGGCGTGGGCGAGCGGTGCGTGCACTTCGAGCCAATGCTTGACGAAATCTTCGTGCGTCATGCCTTCCTTTCGGGTCAGCAATCCGATGCTCTTGATCATCAGCCTCCTCCTCTCCTCCACTCGATCATGATCCGATTGCCGCAGCACGGCAAAGCCCGCAGCGCAGACGATGGGTGGCGCACGCATGGCGGCCCCGCATCGGCTAAAGGCGGCTGGTAAATTTTCGGGCGGACTCGTAACGTTAACGTCATGTTTACCGGCATCGTCACAGATCTCGGGCAGGTGCGGCGGCTAAGGCGCGGCGAGATCGTCGATCTGACGATCGCCACCGCCTACGACATCGCGGCGATCGCGATCGGCGCCTCGATCGCCTGCTCTGGGCCGTGCCTGAGTGTGGTCGCGGTCGAGCCCGGGGCGTTCGTGGTGCAGGCCTCGGCCGAGACGCTCGCCTGCACGACGATCGGCAGTTGGCGCGAGGGGACGCCGGTCAACCTCGAACGGCCGCTGCGGCTCGGCGACGAGCTGGGCGGGCATCTCGTCTCGGGTCATGTCGATGGCGTGGCGCGCATCGTCGAACGGCGGCCAGAGGCCCAATCGGTGCGTTTTGTCTTCGAGGCCCCGGATGCGCTGGCGCCCTTTATCGCCGCCAAAGGGTCGGTGGCACTCGACGGTGTCAGCCTGACGGTCAACGAGGTGTCGGGAAGCCACTTCGGCGTCAACATCATCCCGCACACGCTCTCTTGCACCAATTTCGGCGAGGCCCGCCCCGGCCAGGAGATGAACCTCGAGATCGACCAGATCGCGCGCTATGTCGCCAGGCTTCTCCGGCAGGCACCATGACCCGACCACCCCATCTCCTTCTCGTCGAGGCGCGCTATTACGCGCACATCTCGGCCGAGCTGCGGCGCGGTGCCGAAAGCGCCCTGGCCGCCGCCGGCGCGACCTTTGAGAGCGTCTCGGTCCCCGGCGCCTTCGAGATCCCGGCGGCGGTCGGCATCATGGCACGGGGCAGCGAGCGCTTTGACGGGTTCGTGGCACTCGGCTGCGTGATCCGCGGCGAGACCACGCATTACGACCACATCTGCGCAGAAAGCGCGCGAGGGTTGCAGGATCTGGCGGTCCGCGACGGGCTCGCCGTGGGCTACGGCATTCTGACGGTCGAGAACGAGGCTCAGGCCTTGGCCCGCGCCCGGCCCGAGGGGCGCGACCACGGCGGTGCGGCGGTGCGCGCCTGCCTCGCGATCGTCGAGCTGAAGCGGCGCTTCGCCGGGAACGGCGGGTGACCCTCTCGGCGGACAGCGAGCAGCAGCCGCGCGGCAGCGGAGGGCGGCGCAGCGTCGCACGGCTGGCGGCGGTGCAGGCGCTCTACCAGCTCGAGGCAAACCCCGAGGCCGAGCCCGACACGGTCGTGCGCGAGTTCGCCCGCCATCGCTTTGGCCACGAAATCGATGGCGACCAACTGGCCGAGGCCGACCCGGCCATGTTCGCCGACATTGTCCGCGGCGCCGCGGACGACCAGGAGCGGCTCGATTCCGCGATTTCGGCGGCGCTGACCCCGGACTGGCCGCTGGCCCGGCTCGATGCGGTGCTGCGCGCGATCCTGCGCGCCGGCGCTTACGAGCTGGTGCATCGGGGGGATGTGCCGCCGCGAGTCTCGATCAGCGAGTATACCGCGATCGCATACGCGTTCTTCACCGGCAAGGAGCCCGGCCTTGCCAACGGCGTCCTCGACCGGCTCGCCCGCAGCTTGCGGGTCGAGGAGCTGTAGCCCGGTGACAAGGGAGGCGCTGGGCGAGTTCGAGCGCATCCGGCGGTTCTATCGGCCGCTCGCCGGACCGGGCGGGCTCCGCCTCCTCGATGACGCCGCGTTGGTCGACTGCGGCGGCGGGCGGCGGCTGGTCGTCACCGCCGACGCGATCGTCGAGGGCGTGCACTACCTGCCCGAAGACCCGCCGGACCTCGTCGCCCGCAAATTGCTGCGGGTCAATCTCTCGGATCTCGCGGCGATGGGCGCGCGGCCGTTGCACTACCTGCTGACGACGGCATTGCCGGAGAGGCTCGGGACGGATTGGCTCGAAAAGTTCGCCTCAGGGCTCGGCGAGGACCAGCGCCGCTTCGGGGTCGATCTGCTGGGTGGCGATTCGGTGTCGACCCCCGGACCCGCTTCGCTGTCGCTGACCGCGATCGGCGAGGTGGCGGCGGGGATGGAGATCCGGCGCAGCGGCGCGCGGCCCGGCGACCAGATCTGGGTTTCGGGCACGATCGGCGACGCGTTTCTCGGGCTCGGCGTATTGCGCGGCGCCTATCCGGGGCTGGCGCCCGAGCATCGCGCCGCCTTGATCGACCGCTACCGACTCCCCGAGCCGCGCGTCGAGCTGGGCCCGCGCCTCTCGGGGGTCGCGCACGCGATGATCGACGTGTCGGACGGGCTCCTCGCCGATCTCGGCCACATTTGCGAGACCTCGCATGTCGCCGCAATCGTCGAGCAGGCGCTGCTGCCGCTGTCGCCCGCGGCGCGGCTCGTCGTCGAGGCCGAGCCCGCAATCCGCCCGCGTCTCGCCGCCGGCGGCGACGATTACGAGCTGCTGTTCACGGCACCCGCCGAAGCCGCGCCGAAGCAATCGAGACGCTAGCAGCGCGGCTCGGCCTCCCGCTCGCGCTGATTGGCCGGGTCGAGACCGGTGCAGGTGCTCGACTCGTCGATGGCGAGGCCGGACAATCCCGGTCGACGTCGCCGGCTACCGCCATTTCTGACGGCGCAGCGCCGGCGGCTCCGCCCACCACTTCCCCGTTGACGACGTTCTCGCGGCGGGGCTTGCTGTCGAGCACGCGCAGGATGTTCCGGACCGTCGTGATCGCCATGTGGTCGACCGCCTCCTTGGTGACGCCTGCGGCGCGGAGAAGCGCGAGTTGTTCACGCTTTCAGTTTGATTGTAAGCTGAGGGTATAGTTTCGGCCGCACCGGGCGCCGATTTCCAGGCCAGGGAGGTGCCTGTGCAGATGGCAGGCTGGTTGCGGGAGCTGGGCCTCGGACAATACGAGCCGGCCTTCCGCGAGAACGATATCGACTTCGAGGTGCTCCGCAGCCTGACGATCGAGGATCTGAGGGATCTCGGCATCGCCTCGATCGGCCACCGCCGCCGGCTGCTCGACGCGATCAAGGCGCTACCGGCCGAGGCCACGCCGACGTCTCCCGCTGCGGAGGTCCAGGCCGGCGCCGAGCGCCGCCAGCTGACGGTGATGTTTTGCGATTTGGCCGGCTCGACCGCGCTTTCCTCCCGTCTCGATCCGGAGGATCTGCGCGAGTTGCTCGGTTCCTATCACGCCGCCGTCGGCGAGGCGGTCGCCGGGTTCGACGGCTACGTCGCCAAATACATGGGCGACGGCGTTCTTGATTTATTTCGGCTATCCGCGAGCGCACGAGGACGATGCCGAGCGGGCGGTGCGCGCCGGGCTGGCGCTCGTCGAGCGCATCGGCCGGCTGGAGAGCGGCTCCGGCGCGCTGGCGAGCCGCATCGGCATCGCCACCGGGCTCGTCGTCGTCGGCGACCTGATCGGCGTCGGCGACGCTCAGGAGCGCGGCGTTGTCGGCGAGACGCCCAACCTTGCCGCCCGTCTCCAAGGAATGGCGCCGGCGAATGGTGTGATCATCGCCGAGGCCACGCGCCGCCTGCTGGGCGATCTCTTCGAATATCGCGATCTCGGCACCACCGAGGTCAAAGGGTTGGACGCCCCGGTAGCGGTGTGGCAGGTGCTGCGGCCCAGCACGGTCGAGAGCCGGTTCGAGGCATTGCGATCGGCCTCTCTGTCCCCACTCGTCGGGCGCGACGCGGAGATCGAGCTGTTGCTGCGTCGCTGGGCGCGCGCCAAGGAAGGCGAAGGGCAGATCGTACTGATCTCGGGCGAGCCCGGCATCGGCAAATCCCGCATCACCGCGGCCTTGCAGGAGCGGCTCGCAGGGCGAACCGCATATCCGGCTGCACTATTTCTGCTCGCCGCATCATCGCGACAGTGCGCTCTATCCGTTCATTGCCCAGCTCGAACACGCCGCCGGCTTTTCGCGCGAGGACGCCCCTGCCGCCAAGCGCGACAAGCTCGCTGCATTGCTATCCCAATCGCGGCGACAGCGCGCCCGAGACACTGGCGGTGTTTAACGACCTGTTGGGATTGCCGACCGAACAAGCCACTACCCACCGACCCTCGGCAGAAGCGCGAGCTAATACTTGCGGCATTGGTCAGGCAGTTCGAGGGTCTCGCGCGACGCCAGCCAATGCTTCTCGTTTTCGAAGACGCGCATTGGATCGACTCGACCTCGCTCGAATTGTTGGAACGCGCCGCTGAACGAGTGCCGCGCCTGTCGGCGCTGATGGTAATCACCTTTCGCCCCGAATTCGAGCCGCCCTGGACCGGACAGGCGCAGGTCACCGCGCTGACCATGAGCCGGCTCGGCCAGCGCGACACGTCGGCACTTATCCAGCAGCTGACCGGCGGCAAGTCACTGCCATCCGAGATCCTCGATCGCATCGTCGAGCGCACCGACGGTATCCCGCTCTTCATCGAGGAGCTGACAAAAGCATTGTTGGAAGGCGACTTGCTCCGAGAGGAAGACGGGCGCTATGCACTCGCCGGCCCGGCGCCGCCGCTGGCGATCCCGTCGAGCTTGCAGGAACTCGCTGATGGCGCGTCTGGACCGGTTCGCTCCAGTAAAAGAGGTGGCGCAAATCGGCGCGGCAATCGGCCGCGAATTTTCCTTCGAGCTGCTGGCTGCGGTCGCGCGCCGGCCGGACAACCGGCTCCGGGACGCGCTCGATCAGCTCGTCAGCGCAGGGCTGGTCCTCCGCCGCGGCGTCCTGCCACAAGCCTCTTTCGTCTTCAAGCACGCCCTCGTCCAGGACGCTGCCTACAGCACCTTGCTGCGCGCTCGACGCCAGGAGCTCCATGCGGGCATTGCGACCGCGCTCGAACAGCGGTCCACCAGCCATCTGGACCAGGAGGCCCCGGCGGCAGAGCGTGCCGGGCTCTTGGCGCATCATTGGCTCGAGGCCGAGGACTGGGAAAAGGCGCTGACCTACACGTTGCAGGCAGCCGAGCAGGCCGGAAAACTCTATGCGCGGCCCGAAGCGATCAGGCATTACTGGCAAGGGCTAGATTTGTTCGAGCGGCTGCCGGGCAATCTCGAACGGAACCGGGTCCATGCGGAAGTCGTCCTGTTGCTGATTTTTCTGCCGGGTTGCATGCCGGACGATGCCGCTCAAGCGCGCATGTTGCGGCACTTCGATCTAGCGCTTGAAAATACAACATCGGACGGCAACGCCGCAGTGGCGGCGAGGCTGCAGGCGACCAAGGGCTATTTTTGGGACGATGAGGCCCTCCTGGTGGATGCCCTTGCACGCGCCGAGTTGTCGGGTGATGCCCTGGCCCTGGCTGTCGCAGAAAACCGGTATGGGCAGTATCTCGGGAAGCACGGTCGGTTTGAGGAGTCGCTGGGACACACGGCTCAGGCAGTCGATCTTCTCGGAGCCCAAGGGGAGCGCCTGGAGCAAGCTATCGTCATGACGTACGGCGGCCGGTGTTACGGCGCCCGCGCGGGGCGGTTGGAAGAGTCGCTCGTCTACGCCAGACGAGCATACGAGGCCGGGGTTGCGCTGGATGACATGCGGTTGCGGGCGCTGCGCAGCATGGAAGCCGAACCCCACATGTACAAAGGGGATTGGAACGAGGTGGTCCGGGTCGCGGAGGAGGCGTTGCCGGCGGCCTGGGAGATTCGAGAATGGAACGCGGTTCTCTGTTCATCGGCCTGGTTGGCAATTGCCTACCTGAAGCTCGGGAAACCCGATGACGCCAAACGGATTCTCGATCGGGTGTTCAAGGAGGTTCCGCTTCGCGCCTTCAGCGCGGCCGGCGCGGCTGGCTCCGTGCATGGGGTCGCATTCTCGAAGATCGCCCTGGCTCAGCTCGACCTTGCCGCCGGCGACGCCGGCCAAGCTTTAAGTTCGGCCAATAAGTCGCTGGAGTTTGCGGAGCAGTATCAGCTCGGTCTCGAACAAGGCGCGACCCATCGCGTTCTCGGCGAGGTTTACCAGGCGATGGGTAATCGGGCCGAGGCCGACGCCGCGTTCCGCCGCAGCCTCGAGATTCTCAGCGAAATCCAATCGCGGCCCGAGCTGGCTCAGACGCTTTTGGCCTACGGCCGCTTCCGGCGAGGCGACAATACGCTGGAGGACCGCGCGATGATTCAACGTGCCCTCGCCCTCTTTGAAGAGATGAACGCGGCGGGCTGGATCGCGGAGGCGCGCGCCGCGCTCGACGCCCGCTAGCTCGGAGCGGTCACGTCGCCCTTGGCGCCTGCCGTCAGTCGGCGTCCATCGTCGCGGCGATCTTGGCGGCGATGTCGGCGCGCCATTCCTCGATCGGCTTGAAGCCGGGCTTGGCGCGGCAGATGGCTTCGGTTTCGCGGTAGAGTTCGTCCTCGGATTTGTCGAGGTCGATCTCGAAACCCAGGGGCTGCGGCACATACCACGGCGTGTCGCAGAACATCTCGATGCGGTTGCCCTCGGGGTCGCTGAAATAGACCGACCAGGCATTGCCATGGCAGCGCGGGTCGATGACCTTGCATTGGGCCTCGCGCACCTTGCGGAAGACGCGCTGGACATTCGCGAGCGTGCCGACATTGAACGACACCTGCTGCACCATCGGCGTCTCGAGATCGCCGTCGCGGCCGCGCACCAGCACGACCTGATGATGGTCGCTGGGATTGCGGCTGAGAAAGGTGATGCGGCCGTCCGCGGCGCCGTCGCTGACGACGAAGCCGAGCACGCGCGTGTAGAAGTCGATCATCTTCGGCACGTCGCGGACATAGAGCCCGACATGGCTCAGGCGCGGCGATTGATCTTGCGACATCGATCGGGTCTCCTTTCGCAGCATTAAATCAGCACTTCCTTGTTGACGACGTTGTCGCGGATCGGTTTGCCGTCGAGGACGCTCAAAATGTTCTCGACGGCGGCGATGCCCATGCGGTCAACCGCCTCGCGCGTGACGCCGGCGACATGCGGCGCGGCGATAAAATTGGGCAAAGTCAATAGCGGGTTGTCCTGCGGGGTCGGCTCCTCAACGAAGACGTCGAGCGCGGCGCCGGCGATGCGGTTCGCCTTCAGCACGTCGTAGAGCGCCTTCTCGTCGATGATGCCGCCGCGCGCGGTGTTGACGATAAAGGCGGTGCGCTTCATATGCCCGAGCCGGGCGGCGTTGAAGAGGCCGGTCGTCTCGGGCGTTTTCGGGCAATGGATGGTGATGAAATCGGCCCGGGCCACCGCCGCATCGAGGTCCTGCACCGGCTCGTAGCCCATGCCGCGGATCGTCTCCGAATACATGTACGGGTCGTAGACCAGGACATTGGTCTCCATCGCCGCGAAGCGCTTGGCCGAGCGCGTGCCGATCTTGCCAAAGCCGATGATCAATACGGTCTTGCCGTAGAGATCGACCGGCATCTGATTGTAGCGGTCGTGCCAGCGGCCTTCCTTGACCATCGTGTCCATCGCCGCGCCGCGGCGCGCCAATGACATGATCAGAAAGACCCCGGCCTCGGCGACAGAAACCGAATTGGCAGTGCCGCCGATCATCAGCGGGATCTTGCGGCGGGTCAGCGCCGGGACGTCGACGGCGTCGTAGCCGACCCCGATCCGCGAGACGACTTCGAGCCCGGGCGCGGCGTCGAGCTCGGGGTCGCTGAACGGCTGCACGCCGAGCGCAACGCCCGCGACATCCTCTAAAAGCTGGTGCAGCTCCGCCTTGGACACGGTCGGCACGAACGAGACCCCCTCGACATCGTCGCGCGCCTCGACCAGCGCCCAACCGGCCTTCGACATCGTCGTCGGCAGCAGCAGCTTCTTGCGGTTGGTCGCCCCGGCTTGTCCTCGGCCAGTCGTGTTCACCGGTCCTCTCCCCAACAAATGTCGCGCCGCCAGACCCTACAATGGGAGCCGTGTCAGGCGCCAAACCTAATTCGGCGGCCCAGGACCAATTCGCAATTGCCATACCCGTGCGGGCCGGTATCTCTGTCGTCAGAGACCCCGGCTTACGAGGCTGTCAGGGAATTCCGCCGTCAAACAGGTCCGCCGTTCCCGCGTGAGCGGGGACCCAGAGCAAGCGACCGAACCCTTAGGTTCCCGCTTTCGCGGGAACGACGAGTACCGGGCGCAACGGTCGGATGATGGGATTGGATGACAGCCTCTTTTAGGTCGAGGTGACGAAGAAGGAGGAGCCTGCGATGCCGAACCAATTCCTGATGCTGCCGCCGCAGACGCCGAACACCCGCGAATGGGGCGCGCGGCTCGCCGCCGCCTTGCCCGAGCTCGAGGTGATCGTGGCCGAGGACCGGGCGCGGGCCGAACAGGCGATCGCCACGGCCGAGGCGGCTTTCGGCACGATCCCGCCCGACCTATTGCGCCAGGCGGGGCGGCTCAAATGGCTGCAGGCGCCACAGGCCGCACCGCCGGCCGGCTATTACTATCCCGAACTGATCGCGCATCCGCTCGCGATCACCAATTTCCGCGAAATCTACAACGACCATATCGGCGCGCATGTGATGGCCTTTGTGCTGGCCTTCGCCCGCGGGCTGCAACGCTACATTCCGCAGCAGCTACGCCGCGAATGGAAGAAGCCGGCGCAGAACGAGGGGGTCGTTCACCTGCCCGAGGCGGTGATGCTGCTCGTCGGCGTCGGCGGCATCGGCAGCGAGGTGGCGCGGCTGGCCGCCGCCTTCGGCATGCGCGTCCTCGCCGTCGACGAGCGCCGCCGCGACGCGCCGCCCGGGGTCGCCGAACTGCACCGCGCCGACGAATTGGATGCGCTATTGCCGCTGGCCGATTTCGTCGTCCTGACCGTGCCGCACACTCCGGAGACCGAAGGCTTCATGAACCGGGCGCGGTTTCAGGAAATGAAGAAGACGGCATTCTTCATCAATATCGGGCGCGGCCTGACGACCCGGCTCGACGACCTCGCCGCAGCGATCGAGGCGGGCGAGATCGCCGGCGCCGGCCTCGACGTGTTCGAAATGGAGCCGCTCCCTGCCGACCACCCGCTCTGGACGCTCCCCGGTGTCTTGATCACCCCGCACACCGCCGGCTACGGCCCCTATCTCGACGAGCGCCGGTACGAAGTCATCCTCGACAATTGCCGCCGTTTTCTGGCCGGCCAACCGCTGCGCAACCTCGTCGACAAGGCCCGCTGGTTTTGACAACCGGCCCGCTATCGTCGTATCCGAGCATATACTGAAGGATCAGCAGAGAAGGATGAGCGCGATGGTTGTCACTGAGCGGCGCAGGCTTGGCAGGGGCGGCCCGGAGATATCGGCGATCGGCCTCGGCTGCATGTCGCTGTCGGGGGTCTACGGCACCAGCGACGACACGGCGGGCGTCGCGCTGATCCAGCGCGCGGTCGAACTCGGCGTCGACCATTTCGACAGCTCGGACATGTATGGCTGGGGGCAGAACGAGGAACTGCTCGGCCGGGCGCTAAAGGGCCGGCGCAATGGCATCTTGATCGCCAGCAAATTCGGCCAGACCCGGCAGCCAGGTGGTGCCAACGGGGTCGACGGCAGCCCCGCCTATATCGCGCAGGCGTGCGAAGCGAGCCTGAAGCGGCTCGGCGTCGATGTCATCGACCTCTATTACCAGCACCGGGTCGACCCATCGGTGCCGGTCGAGGAGACGGTGGGTGCCATGGCGCGCCTCGTCGAAGCGGGCAAGGTGCGCTTTTTGGGGCTGTGCGAGGCGCGGCCCGAACGCATCCGGCGCGCCCATGCGACGCACCCGATCGCGGCGGTGCAAAGCGAGTTCTCATTGCTCTACCGCGAGGAGGCGACGCAGATCCGCGAACTGACCCGTGATCTCGGCATCGCGTTCTTCGCCTATGCGCCGCTCGGCCGCAGCCTGCTGGCCGGCGTCGTCCCCGACCTCGCCCATCTCGACGCGGGCGACACCCGCGGCCGGCACCCGCGCTTCATGGGCGACAACTTTGCCAAAAACCGCGCCCTCGTCGAGCGGATCGAGGCTATCGCGCGCGAGAAGGGCTGCACTCCGGCGCAGCTCTGCCTCGCCTGGCTGTTGGCGCAAGGGCCGGACGTGATCCCGATCCCGGGCACCAAGCAAATCTCCCGGCTCGAAGAGAATCTCGGCGCGCTCGCGGTACGGTTGACCACGGCCGACGTCGACCGCGTCGCCGCCGCGATCCCAATCGGCGCCGCCGCCGGTACCCGCTATCCCGAAGGCGGCATGCGCGGGGTTTATATTTGAACCTGAGGGGATCCGCTTGGTAATTCCCATCCGCCGAGTTGAGGGTTTATCACGCCACTCAGGATGGCGGCAGACCTCAGGGCTTTGGCGCGAACAGCGCGTCGAGGAGGTTCCAGCGGGGCCGGCGTTGGGCGCGAGGCTTGCCGTCGATCCAGTAATCGATCTGGGTGGCGCGGAAGCCGTCGATCGCCTTCAATTCGAGCCATTGGTCGAGGTATTGGCGAAGGCTGTCGGCGCCGGGCGGCATCAGATAGGCGAGGAGGATCGGGCTGCCGGTGCCGGCCGGCTGCACCGCGGTGAAGCCCGGATGCGCGGCGGCCCAGGCGCTCGCCTGCTCGAGGGTCCAGATCGCCCCATCGATTTGCTCGGCGATCGCCGGCAGCACGCTGTAGTCGGGGACGATTTCGATCTCGGCGTTGGGGAACAAGCGCCGCAGCATCGGCACCAAGACCGGGTCGTCGAACACCGCCAGCCGCAGCTTTGGCATCGCGAGGATCGCGCTGCGGGTGAGAAACTCGGTGGCCCGGGCAGCCGGAACGATCAGCGCTATCGGGCTTTGATAATAGGAATGGGAAACCGTCAATGTCTTCAGACGGTCGTCGGTGATGTAGATGCCCGCCATCGCCAGGTCGAACCGCCCTCGGATCAGATCGTCCGACAGTTCCTGCCAATGGAACGGGATCAGGTCGAGGCTGACATTGAGGTCCGATGCCAGCCTATAGGCGTATGAGATGTCGAAGCCGACGAGGTCGCCGCGGTCGTTCCAGTAGCTGAACGGGATGACGAAGGGGTTGTAGCCGACCCGCAGGACGCCGCTCCTCTGGATCGCCAGCAAGGTCGGATCGTGAGCGACGGGCGCTGTGGCCTCGCCGACGTCGCGGTGCAATGTAATCTGGAGCCCCTTGACCAAGCTCGGATCGAGGGTCAAGGGCAGGAGCGCGTTGGTGGGCTTCGGCAGCAGCATGGGCCGCAACGCCACGCCGCCCAGAGCCACCATGGCGAACACGCCGACGCTCGCGGCCAAGGTGCTCGACAGCCGCAGCGGACGGGGCCGCAATTTGCGGAAATAGACCAGCGGCACCAGGATCGTCGCGAAGCCGAAGCCCATCACCGACAGCGCGACCTGGCCGTAACGCGTCACCGTCCAGGTTTCGAGAAAGAGATCGAGCACGTCCGAAGGCAGGCGCAGCCAGCTAGCGAGGAAGGCGACGCCGTCGACGGTTGCGGTCGGCGACCCGAAACCCGACAGCAACGTCCAGAATGGGAGCAACAACTGCTCGGCGGCCGTCAGGCGTGCATGATGGACAAACGATGCGTACAGCATCAGCAAATAAAGAAAGTAGTTGCCGAGCTGTGCCAGGACGTAGCTCAGCGACAGGCTCGCCTGGATGATGTCGGCCCGCTCCTCGCCCTCGGGACAGCCGGCTCGGGCGGCGACGTTTTCGGCTGCCTTCTGCACGAAAGGCAGGGCGACGACGGAGAGGGTCGTCACCAGTGCCAGCACGAAGGCGGGCTGCAGCTCCCTCAGGATCTCGCGGTAACCGACCGGCGTCACCGCGGCGAGCACGGCCGGCAGGACGACAAAGGCCAGCAGCAAGGTGCCCATCAAAAAGAGGCCGACATAAAGCAGGAGCCCGCCCATCCGATCCGGCTGGATGGTCCCGGCAGCGGCGGCAAAGAGGGCGAAGACGCCGATCGGCGCCAGCCGCACGATCCAGCCCCAGATCGTGACGCTCGCGACCTTGATCGCTTCGAGGACTTCGAACAGTGCCGACTTGTTTTGGATCGCCTGAATGGCGACGCCATAGACGATGGCGAAGATCACGACCGCCGGCACATAGTTGTGGCCCAGGGCATCGAATACGTTGGCCGGGATCAGGAGGTCGAGGAAGCTGGTATGCTGATGCGCGGTCACCGGCGTCAGCACGGTCGGCGGCGGCGGCGCCGGGATGGCGCGCGAGAGCAGCCAGATGCCGCCGAAGGTGAGCGCCCACATGAACAGATAGACGCCCCAGCTGGCGGCCAGCAGCCGCCGCGCCATCGCCGGCCGCAACCGCCCGAGCCCCCAGAGCAGCGAGCAGAGGAGGTAAGGGTAGACCGCCATCTGCAGCATCATCGCGTAGGCCGAACCGATCGGCCTCAGCATTGCGGTGCGCTCGCCGAGCACCACGCCGGCGGCGATCCCGGCCGCGGCACCGATCAAAATCCAGACCGGCAGCCCGATCGACCGTATTATTCGTATAGCCGATCGCGCAGGGGCCGCCTCCGCGAGGCCGGAGCTACCCGAGCGCATGGCGCAGCCGCCGGCTGAAGACGACGAGGAGCATCGCCCCTTCATGCTCCAAGGCAACACCATGAGGCCGGAACAGTCGAATCCCGACCTCCGGATACCGATGGGCATCCCACATCTTCATCGGGTCGCTCCGGTGCCATGCGACGCCCTTGGTCATCGGGCATTGATGAACAGTATTTCGAATAAATCTCGAGGTCTTCCCGTTGGCGCGGGTTGCTGGCCCGGACTGGGTTTGAGCTGCGCCCCCGTCATCGCAGAGATGTCCCCGCTGTCGACTTCTTCGTCGCCTCCCTAGAACCGGTGATTTGGGCGTCATGATGACGACCCTAGCAGTCCGCCGCGGCTTCCGTCGCCGGCCTGAGATATGGCTTTGTGCGCCTGGCGACTTAGTGGGGTGCCTGACGTCAGCGATCTTCTCAAAAGCCAGGGTGCGGCAAGTGCTTTTGCGCCTACAAAGGCGAAGGGGCGCCGCGAGCGTCATCGATATGCGTGGCGCGCGGCGTCAGCCGAGCGCCTGCCGCAGTCGGCGGCCGGCGACAACAAGTAACGCCAAGTCGGGCGTAGCGGCCGCACGTAATTCCCGGGCGCATGCCTCCGCAGGAGCCACGGCAGCGGCGCGGGCGGCGACCCAGGCTGCGATCGGGTCCGGCTCCGCAGCGCAGTCGCCCGCCAGAATCCGCGCGGCGAGATCGGCCTGCAGCGCGTCGACATCGTCGACCGTCGCCTCGACGGCGAGCTTTTGCCATGAGGTTTCGGCCGGCAGCCGGCGCGCGGCGGCGCGCATCTCGTCGAGCGCGAATTGCACGCCCGCACCCCAATAGACGCGGGCGGTGAGGTCGAGCGGCCGGCCCGAGCGCAGGCCGAGATCGGCGATCTCCAGGGCGAAGGCCAGAAACGCCGCGCCGCCAACGCGAAGGGCGAGGGCTTCCGGCACCCCGGCTTCGCCGAGCCGCCGGCTGCGCTCGGCGAGGAGGTCGCGGTCGCGCGACGGCAGCAGTTCGGGCAGCCGGGCGGCGAGGCTGCGCACATTCGGCGCGAGGGCGGCGATCTCACGGCCGATATCGAGCCTTCGGGCGCGCAGCAGCCAGGCGGCGGCATGCTCGACGAGCCCGGCGACTTCGATCAGCATGCCGGTTTGCACCGAGGCCGGAACTTTGTTGTCGAGCGCCTCGATCCCGGCCCATAGAGGGTGCAGCTCGAACGCCTCGCGCACGATCAGATAGGCGCGTGCGGCCTCGGGCGCCGAGCGACCGGTGCGCGCCTGCATGTCGTGGACAAAGGTGAAGCCGGCGCGATTGACGAGGTCATTGGTAACTACGGTGGCGGCGATCTCCCGGCGCAGCGGGTGGGCGCCGATCCGCGCACCGAGCCGGTCGCGCAGCGGCTTCGGGAAATAGCCGCGCAGCTCGTCGGCCAGTTCCGCGGCGTCGGGCAGGTCGGAGCGCAGCAACTCGGCGTCGAGCGACATCTTGGCATAGGCGAGCAGGATCGCGAGCTCGGGACGGACGAGCCCGCGCCCGTGCGCGGCTCGCCGGGCGATCGTGCCGTCGTCGGGCAAAAACTCGAGCGCGCGGTCGAGGCGTCCGGCGCGTTCCAGCTCGTGGATCAGCCGTAGCTGCCGATCGAGGTCCGCCGCACCGCGCGCCTCGGCGACCGACAATGCCTGGCCCTGCAAGTAATTGTCGCGCAGCACCAGGGCGGCGACGTCCCCGGTCATGCTGCCGAGCAAGGCCTCGCGCTCGTCCGCCAAGAGCGCGCCCGATGCGATCGCACGGTCGACCAGGATTTTGATGTTGACCTCGTGATCCGACAGATCGACCCCGCCGGAATTGTCGATCGCGTCGGTGTCGATCCGGCCGCCGCCCAGCGCATAGGCGACACGGCCGCGCTGGGTGACCCCGAGATTGGCGCCCTCGCCGACCACCTTGGCCCGGATCTCGTCGCCGTTGATGCGCAACGCGTCGTTGGTGTGGTCGCCGACCTGGGCATGGCTCTCGTCGGGCGCCTTGACGAAGGTGCCGATGCCGCCGAACCATAAGAGGTCGACGGGTGCGGCCAGCATCTTGCGGATCAGCTCGGCCGGGGTCAGATGGTCCGCCTCGATCTCGAAGGCGCGCTTCATCTCGGGGCTGATCTCGATCGATTTGGCGCTGCGCTCGAAGACGCCGCCGCCTGACGAGATCAGCGCGCGGTCGTAGTCGGCCCAGCTCGACCGCGGCAGCCGGAAGAGGCGCTGCCGCTCGGCAAAGCCCGGCGCCGGATCGGGAGCGGGATCGACGAACAGGTGGCGGTGGTCGAAAGCCGCGACGAGCTTGAGGCGAGGCGATTGCAGCATACCGTTGCCGAACACGTCGCCCGACATGTCGCCGACGCCGACCGCGGTCAGCTCGCTCTCTTCGATGTCGCGCCCCAGCTCGCGGAAATGGCGCTTGACCAGCTCCCAGGCGCCACGCGCGGTGATGCCGATCCCTTTGTGGTCGTAGCCGGCGGACCCGCCCGAGGCAAACGCGTCACCGAGCCAGAACCCGTATTCTGCCGAGATCGCGTTGGCGTAGTCGGAGAACGTCGCCGTCCCCTTGTCGGCCGCGACGACGAGGTAGGGATCGTCCTCGTCGTGCCGGATCACCTGCGGCGGCGGGACGATGCGATGGCCTGCGGAATTCTCCTCGGCGATGTTGTCGGTCAGGTCGAGGAGACCGCGGATAAGCGTCCGGTAGCATTCGACGGCCTCGGTCCCGAGCCTCTCCCGCGACCCGGGCGGCTGCTTGACGATAAAGCCGCCCTTCGACCCGACTGGGACGATGACCGCATTCTTGACCGTCTGCGCCTTCATCAGGCCGAGGATTTCGGTGCGGAAATCTTCGCGGCGGTCGGACCAGCGGATGCCGCCGCGCGCCACCCGGCCGGCGCGCATGTGCACCCCTTCGACCTGCGGGCTGTAGACGTAGATCTCGAAGAGCGGCCGCGGCCGCGGCATCAGCTCGATCTCAGCGCTGGCGAGCTTGACCGCCAGATAGGGCTTTGGCGCGCCGGAGGGCAGAACCTGCCAGTAGTTGGTGCGCACAGTCTTTAGGATCAGGGTCCGGTAGTGGCGCAGGATCAGGTCTTCGTCGAGGCTGGCGACGGCATCGAGGGCGTGGTCGATCGCCTGGGTTTCGGTCATCGCGGCAAGCGAACGATCGCCGGCATGGTCGGGATCGAAGCGGATCTCGAACAGCTGGACGAGATGCCGGGCGATTTCGGGATGGCCGCCCAGCGCGCCCGCCATATAGGCTTGGCTGAAGGGGGTTCCGGCCTGCCGCAGAACCTTGGCGTAGAGGCGCAGCACCGTGACCTGCCGGGCCGAGAGGCCGGCGGCGAGGACGAGACGGTTGAACCTGTCGCTTTCGATCCTTCCCGTCCAAGCGGCAACGAGCGCCTCCTCGAACCGGGTGCGGTCCGCGGCGGAATCGGCGGCGGCCTTGACCGTGGCGCCGCCGAGCTGAAACTCGTGGACCCAGACCGCAGCGCCGTCAGCCGCGTCGATCCTGAACGGCTCTTCCGCGACGACGCGCAATCCCAGGTTTTCGAGGATCGGCAGCACGTCGGAAAGGACCGCAGGCTCGTTCGCCCGGTAGAGCCGCAGGCCGAGAACCCCGCCGTCGTCGCGGGGATGCAGCGAGGCCTCGAGCGGCGAGCCCTCCAGCACGGCTTCGATTCGAGGCAAATCGGCGACCGCCTGGGCGGCATCGGTGCGGGCCTGGTAGCCGATCGGGAATGTTCGGAGGCGGCGCAACCGGGCGTGCGCCTCCGCTTCGCCGAATGACGCCGATGCGGCTTCTTCGAGCCGATCCGACCAGCTCCGCCCGGCCTCGGCCAGCCGTCTTTCCAAAGCCGCGACGTCGACCTCCGGAACCGCGCCCCGCGTCGTGCGGATGACGTACTGGATCCGTGCCAGAACCGAGTCGTCGAGATGCGTGTAGAACGCGGAAAGCCGCCCGGCAAAGGCCTCCTCGAGCAGCGCCGCGAAGCGCTGCCGCAATGCTGTGTCGTAGCGCTCGCGCGGCGCGTAGACGAGGCAGGAGACGAACCGCTCCAGCGGGTCGCGGCGGACAAAGACAGCAATGCGCTGCCGCTCCTGCAGGTTGAGGATGCCGATCGCGGTGTCGTAGAGCCAGTTCTCGTCGCCCTGGAACAGCTCCTCGCGCGGCAGCGAGTTCGAGAATGTGCTGCAGCGCCTTGCCGTCATGGCTGATCGGCGAGAACCCGGCGCGCTCGACCACATGCCGGACTTTCTGGCGCAGCAGCGGGATCGAGCGCGGGCTGCGGCTGTAGGCGAGCGAGGTGAAGAGCCCGAGAAAGAGCCGAACCCCGACCACCGCCCCGCCCGCGTCGAAGCGGCGCAGCCCGACCGCGTCCATGTGCGCGGTGCGGTGGACCGTCGCCCGAAGGTTCGATTTGGTGACGATCAGAAGCTCGCGGCGGCGCACGAAACCCTGCACGTCGGGCGGCAGCTCCGACAGGTTGCGCAACCCGCCGAATACCGGGTAGTCGGGGTCGCGCAAAACTCCCAGCGGCGGCCGCGCCGGTTCGGCGGCACCTTCGAAGACGTATTCGCGGTAGCCGAGAAAGGTGAAGTTGTCGTCGTCGAGCCAGCGCAGAAAATCCTGGGCTTCAGAGAGCTGCGCCCTGGGCACGCAAGGCGGCGGTGCAGCGGACAGCTCATTGCGGACCTCGCGGAGCACCTGCCGCATCGCCTGCCAATCCGCCACCGCCGCGCGCACGTCGGCGAGGGCGCCGGTCAGGCTCTGCGTCAGGCGGGCGAGATTGGCCGGGTCCGCCTCTCGGGAGATGGCGATCTGCATCCAGGATTCGCGCTGCCCGGATGCTTCGGCACCGCCCACTTCCAGCAGCTGGCCGTCGGCGTCGCGAACGACCGTCAGGATCGGGTGGATGATGAGTCGGACCACCCGGTCGCCGGCATTGATCGCCCCGGTCACGGAATCGACGAGGAACGGCATGTCGTCGTTGACGATCTCGACGATGGTATGCGGCGACGACCAGCCGTCGACAGTCGGGTCGGGGTTGTAGACGCGGATCTTGGCCCGGCCGGGCCGGCGGCGGCGGGCCAGGTGCCACAGCGCCAGTGCACCGGCGCTCAGGTCGCGGGGGCCTCGGCCGGCGAGGTCCACCGGCGGAACGTGCTCATAGAATTCGGCGATGAAGGATTGGGCCTGTGGCCGGTCAGCGGGATCCTGGATCTCGGCCGCGAGCGCCGCCGCCTTCTCGATCAACCTTGCCTTCTTTTCTTCGGTGGTGCTCGCCATCCTGATCCTCGCCCGTCACAAGCCGCGCATTTGCTGCGCGGCACCTTTGGGGGGCGGGAACACTCGCCGCAGCACCGCGCCGGAGCAAGATGTTTAGCGCGTCGACAAGCCTGGAAAATCGGGCCGGCTTCGGCGATGATCGGTCGCGCACGCGGCCGGCCCGCCTGCGCGTCGATGTAAGCGCTTCGCACTCATGTCGGTCTACCCCTCCCTTCGCCGCGGCGCGATCCATCTGCTGCCGCTCGCGGTCCTGGCGGTGGCGATCGCCGCGCGCCTCGTGGCGCCCGATCTCCTCGAGCGGCTGTCGCTGATCACCTTCGACATCTATCAGCGCGCCGATCCGCGCGAGCCCGGCGGCGCGCCCATCCGTATCGTCGACATCGACGACAAGAGCCTCGCCGAGATCGGTCAGTGGCCATGGCCGCGAACCGTCATCGCCGAGCTGGTCGACAAGCTCGCCCAAGCCGGTGCGGCGGTCGTTGCCTTCGACATCGACTTTGCCGAGCCGGACCGGACCTCGCCGCGGTTGCTGCTGCCGCTGATAACTCGAAACGGCGGCGGCGAGGCGGCCGAGCAGCTGTTGGCGACATTGCCCGATCCCGACCAGGCGCTCGCGGCGGCGATGGGCAAGATTCCGGTCGTTACCGGGTTCATCCTGACCGAGCACGGTGCGACGCGGCCGCCGACGGAGAAGGCCGGGTTCGCCTTTGCCGGCAACGACCCGCTCGGCCATGTCGAAAACTTCGATGGAGTAATCGCCAATTTGCCGATTATCGAAGCGGCTGCCGCCGGCGACGGGTTCCTCAACCAGTATCTCGACTGGGACCATGTCGTCCGCCGGGTTCCGCTGGTCTTGAAATTCCGCGGCGCGCCGTATCCCTCGCTCGTCGCCGAGGTGCTTCGCATCGCGTTCGGCGGCAAGAGCTATGTCGGCCGTGCGGCCGGCGCCAACGGCGAAAAGAGCCTTGGCGAAAACACCGGGTTGACCGCGATCCGGATCGGACCGTTGACGGTGCCGACCGATGGCGCCGGCCGGGTGTGGCTTCATTACGCGCCGCGCCAGCCCGACCGGACGGTCGCCGCCGCCGACCTTTTGGCCGGGAAAGTCGATCCGGCGCTCCTCAAGGACAATATCGTTCTGATCGGCACCTCGGCCGCCGGCGTGATCAACGATCAGCAGGCGACGCCGATCGGCCCGGACGTGCCCGGGGTCGAAATCCACGCCCAGCTGCTCGACGAGATCCTGCAAGGGTCGTTCCTCAACCGGCCCGACTGGGCGGTGGGCGCCGAAATCCTGTTCTCGCTCCTGGGCGGCATCGTCCTGATCTTCTGCCTGCCGCGGATCGGCGCCTTTCCCAGCGCCGTTCTCGGCGCCGCCGCGGTGGCCGCCGCGTTTGGGGTATCGTGGATCGCCTTCAAATACGCCCAGCTCTTGATCGACCCGGTCTATCCCTGGGCGGTGCTGACGCTCGTTTATCTGGTGGCGACGCTGTTGGGCCATCTGCGCACCGAGGCGCGCCAGCGCGAAATCCGAAGCGCCTTCTCCCACTATATG
The DNA here is from genome assembly GCA_963781215.1 of uncultured Alphaproteobacteria bacterium. Taxonomy (GTDB): domain Bacteria; phylum Pseudomonadota; class Alphaproteobacteria; order ATCC43930; family CGMCC-115725; genus AP-15. Next base: position 30,977 of record CAWAFE010000005.1, on the reverse strand, counting down.
TCGCCGCATTACGTCGCCGAGCTCGCCGCCCATCCCGAAAAGCTCGCTCTCGGCGGCGAGATGCGCGAGATGACGATCATGTTCTGCGACATCCGCGGCTTCACCACCCTGGCCGAGGGGATGGATGCCAGGACGTTGACGCATTTCATGAACACCTTCCTGTCGCCGATGACCGAGATCATCACCGAGCAGAAGGGAACCATCGACAAATACATCGGCGACTGCATCATGGCGTTCTGGAACGCGCCGCTCGACGATCCCGACCATGCCGGAAACGCTCTGCGCGCCGCCCAGGCGATGCGCCGCCAGCTGGTCGAGCTGAACCGCGGCTGGGAGGCCGAAGCGCAGGCGGCGGGCAAGCCCTTCCAGCCGGTGCGCATGGGCATCGGCATCAATACCGGCGAGTGCTGTGTGGGCAATTTCGGGTCCTTGCAGCATTTCGACTATTCGCTGCTCGGTGATCCGGTGAACGTCGCCTCGCGGCTGGAAAGCCTGGGCAAAGTCTATGGCGTCGATTTGATGATCGGCGAGGATACCGCATCGCACCTCGATCGTTCCGCGCTGATCGAGGTCGACCTCGTCGCGGTCAAGGGCAAGACCCGCGCCGGCCACATCTACACGCTGCCGCCGGAGGAGGGCGAGGACGACGAGCTCGCCGGCCCACATTCGGCGCTGCTAACGGCTTACCGCCGACAGGAGTGGTCGGCGGCGTTGCGCCTGCTCGACGACGGCCGGCTCGCCGCCGCCCGCCACCTCGCCCCGGTCTACGACCTCTACCGCCGGCGAATCGCGCACTTTCAGATCGAGGCGCCGCCGGCCGATTGGGATGGGGTCTACACCGCCGAGGAGAAATGACAGCCAGCGAGGCAACTGCCGGATTTTGCGGCACAAATCTGGATCATGGCCATATTTTGTGTCACTTCGTAACAAAATGCCTTTATTCAAAGCGTCTTCTCGGCGATAATGGCGTCTGGGAGTGCAAGGCACCGGGGATGAGACCCGCCATGGCGGCCGTTGTCGCCCAAGGAGCGTACCGGATGAGTGTCAAGGAGTTTCATGTGTGCCGGCACGGCCGCGAGGCGCGATGGGTGGTCACGCTCGGAAACGCGGTCTACGGCGCCTATCTCGACAAGGAGCAGGCTCTCCTCGACGCCGTCGAAGCGGCCCGCGAAGCGATGCAGGCCGGCTGCGAGGCCCAGGTGTGGGTCAGGGACCACTCCACCGCGGCCCGGGTCTTCTGAACGCCTCGCGCGTAACGGTGCTCAGTCGAGCGCCGCCAGCATCTCGGCGGTGACGAGGGTGACGCCGCCGTCGCTGCGATAGAAGCGGCGTGCGTCCATCTCGGGGTCTTCGCCGATCACGAGCCCCTCGGGAATGCGGCAGCCGCGGTCGACGACGACCTTGTTGAGACGTGAGGACCGGCCGACCTCGACATCGGGCAGCAGGACCGCCTCGCGGGTCTCGGCATAGGAATTGACGCGGCAGCCAGAGAACAACAGCGACCGCCTGACGACCGCGCCGGAAACAATGCAGCCGCCCGACACCATCGAATCGACCGCCATGCCGCGCCTGTCGTCGTCGTCGAAAACGAATTTCGCCGGCGGCAATTGCTGCTGGTAGGTCCAGATCGGCCAGTTGGGATCGTAGATGTCGAGCGAGGGCACCGGCAAGACGAGGTCGAGATTGGCCGCCCAATAAGCGTCGATGGTGCCGACATCGCGCCAATAGGCCTCGGCCTCGGGCGTCGTCTTGACGCAGCTCTCCTCGAAGGAATGGGCGACCGCGAGGCCGCGGCTCACGAGATTGGGGATCACGTCCCGGCCGAAATCATGGATCGATGTCGGATCCCGACGGTCGCGTTCGAGCTCGGCGTAGAGGAATTCGGCGGTGAAGACATAGACCCCCATGCTGGCGAGCGCGCGGTCGGGCTTGCCTGCCATCGCCGGCGGGTTTGCCGGCTTTTCGTTGAATTCGACGATCCGCATCGAATCGTCGACCGCCATGACGCCGAAGCCCGAGGCCTCCGCGAGCGGCACCTCGATGCAGGCGACCGTGCAGTCGGCGCCCTTGTCGACGTGGTCGGCCAGCATGTTCGAATAATCCATTTTATAAATGTGGTCGCCGGCCAGCACGATGAAGTATTGGGGGCCGGCGGCGCGCAGGATGTCGAAATTCTGGTAGACGGCGTCGGCGGTGCCGCGATACCAGGTGGCCTCGTCGAGCCGCTGTTGCGCAGGCAAGAGATCCAGAAACTCGTTCATCTCCGGGCGCAGAAAGGACCAGCCCATCTGCAGATGGCGCAACAGGCTGTGCGCCTTGTACTGGGTCAGGACCGTGATCCGCCGGACCCCGGAATTGAGGCAGTTCGACAATGTAAAGTCGATGAGGCGGAACTTGCCGCCAAAGAACACCGCCGGCTTGGCGCGCCGGTCGGTCAGCTGCCTCAGCCGGCTGCCGCGGCCGCCGGCCAGCACGAGCGCCAGCGCGCGGCGGGCCAGCCTCTGTTGGATGCGAGCGCCCGACAGCATGTCCGCCTCCCGTCTTCGCGGCTGCAACGACCCGCATCATGCCCGATCCCGGCTGCTTTCGACACCTGGGATGCGCCATTGCTTGCATTGCGGCGCACCCGGCGCCGGCATACCATCGCCAAATGGACCAGGGATTTGCGGCCGAACTGGTGCGGTTCGGGGTCGAGCCGGGCTGGAATTTCGCGATCCGGCACCGGGTGCGCTGGAGCGAATGCGACCCGTTCGGACACGCCAACCACCGCGCCTATTTCGAATGGTTCGAGGAGGCGCGCAACCGCTATCTCGAAGCGGTCGGGCTCGGAACGCTGTCGGCGGCGGTACCGGGGCCGGTCATGGCCGAAACCGGCATCCGCTATCATCGCCCGCTCGCCTATGCCGACGAAATCCTGGTAACCGCTCGCACGGTCCGGCTCGGGCGTACCAGCTTCGAGATGGAATACGCGGTGTGGCGCCAAGGGCTGTGCGCCATCGGTCGGGCGGCGCTGATCCTAATGGTCAACGCCACCGGCGAGAAAACGCCGCTGCCGCCCGCGCTGCGCCGAGCTATCCTCGCCCGCGACCCCGCTCTCGACCAGGAACCACCCAAATGAACCGCACCGTCATCGTCATCTGCGACAGCCTGCGGGACGATCTGATCACGCCCAGCGACGCCCCGTTCCTGGCCGGGCTCGCCCGGCGCTCGGCCCGGTTCGCCGCCCATTCGAGCGTCTTTCCCTCGACCACGCGAACGAGCGCCGCCTCGATCGCGACCGGCTGCCTGCCGGCACGCCACGGCCTTCTCGGTAATACGATGGCGCTCGACGAGGGCGAGGGGCTCGTCTGCCTATCGGTCGGCAAGCCCGATTTCCGCGACCGTCTGCATCGCGCCACCGGGCGTACCCTGCACATGCCGACGATGGCCGAGCGGCTCGCCCGCGCCGGGCAAACCGCGATCGCGTTCTCGAACGTGTCGCCGGGGGCGGCCTATTTCCTCGATCCCGATGGCCATGGCTGGGTCTACAACGCAGCCGGCAGCTTTGGCCCTGGCCGCCGCCCGCTGCCTGCCGCCGAGGGGCTGGCGGTCGCCAAAGGCGATGCCGGCGACAATGCCGTGACCGAGCGCTTCTGCGGCGAAGTGCTGCGCGAGAGAGCGCCGGCGCTGGCGCTCTTGTGGCTCTCGGAGCCCGATTACACCGGACACCATGCGCCGCTCGGCTCGCCTGCGCACCACGCGGCGATCAGAAGCGCGGACGAGAATGTTCGCCGCGTCGCCGAAACGGTCGCCGCACTCGATCCCGGCGGCGAGCGCATCCTCTTCGTCGTCGGTTCCGACCACGGCATGGAGACGGTCGACGAGACGATCGATCTCGATGCGCTGTTGGTCGATGCCGGGCTGAAGCGGGCGCCGGGCTCGTCCGATGTCGTCGTGGCACCCAACGGGACCGCCGCCTTGCTCTATTTTGCAGAGCCGGCGGGCACCCTGGTCGGCCAGGTAGCGCAATTCCTCGAAACCCAACCCTGGGTCGGCCGCGTCTTCACCGACAGCGCCCTCGCCGAGGCCGGCCTGCCGACCGGCACGCCGGCGCGAATCGCGATCACCATGGCAGCCGACGACCGCGCCAACCCGCACGGCGTGTCGGGCCACAGCCATATCGTCCGCGATTCGCTCGAGCCCAAGGAAGTCACCGGCTTTGGCCAGCATGGCGGCCTCGGCAGCAACGAGCAACGGCCGTTTCTCTACGTCTCGGGCGGCGGCTTTGCCCCCGGGACCTACCACGACCGCTCCTCGCTGATCGACATCGCGCCAACGGTGTTGCGCCATTTCGGCATGGCCGCGACAGGGATCGATGGCCGGCCGCTGCCCCGCCACCCGAGCGAGGGCCATTGAGGCCGGCCGGATATCCTATTGGACCCGTAGTGAAAATCGACGAAGAACGGTTCTGGAGGATGGTCCCATGGCGCGCAAAGAGCTGGCGGTCGACAGCGTAGCGGAGGCTTATCTGGCGCTCCTCGCCGAGCGCGGCGTCGAGTACCTCTTCGCCAATGCCGGAACCGATTTCGCACCGCTCGTCGAGGCCTTCGCGAAATCGGCCCGGACCGGCGCGCCGGCGCCGCAGCCGGTGCTGGCCACGCACGAGAACCTCGCATTGTCGATGGCGCACGGCTATGCGGTGATCACGGGCCGCGTGCCGGCGGTCATGGTGCATGTCAGTGTGGGCACCGCCAACGGCGTGTGCGGCATCTTCAACGCCGCCCGCGACAATGTGCCGATGCTGTTCACCGCCGGGCGCTCGCCATTGACCGAGGGCGGGATGGCAGGTGCCCGCGACGTCTACATCCACTGGGCACAGGAGATGTTCGACCAGGCCGGCATGGTGCGCGAGCTGGTCAAATGGGATTACGAGCTGAGGAACGGCGAGCAGTTGGAGACCGTGGTCGACCGCGCGCTGGCCGTCGCGACCAGCGAGCCCAAGGGGCCGGTCTATCTGTCTCTGCCGCGCGAGGTACTGGCGATGCCCTTGCCGGGCTTCGCTTACGACATGCCGTCGCGCCGCGTCGCGGCATCCCCGCCCGGGCCCGACAAGGGTGCGATCGACGAAGCGGCGCGCCTTCTCGCCGCAGCCGAGAACCCGCTGATCGTCACCGCCAGCGCCGGCCGCGACCCAGCCGCGGTGACGGCACTCGCCGATTTCGCCGAGGCCTACTCGATCCCGGTCGTGCAGCACCGGCCGCGCCATCTCTCGCTCTCCGCCGACCATCCCTGCCATCTCGGCTACGACGCGACCCCCTTTCTCGACGATGCCGACGCGATCCTCGTCCTCGAATGCGATGTGCCCTGGGTCCCGAGCCTCGACGCGCCGCGCCCGGCGTGCAAGGTGATCCACATCGGCGTCGACCCGCTATTCCAGCGCTATCCGATCCGCGGCTTTCCTTGCGATGTCGCCATTACCAGCTCACCGGCGGCCGCTTTGGCGGAGCTCGGCGCGGCACTCGGCCGAAATACCGGCAAACCCGCCGTCGCCAGTCGGCGGCAGCGGGTCGGCGAACGCCGCGACGCCCAGCGCGCGGCGTGGCGGAAGACCCGCGAGGCGACAGCGGCGATGCGCCCGATCCACATGGCCTGGGCCAGCGCCTGCATCGACCGCGCCAAGCCCGAGGATGCGATCCTCGTCAACGAATACACCCTGATGCCCGAGCATTGCGGCTCGACCCTTCCTGGCAGCTATTTCGGGTCGAGCCCGGCCTCCGGGCTCGGCTGGGGCGGGGGTGCCGCACTCGGGGCTAAGCTCGCTGCCCCCGACCGGCCGGTCATCGCCGTCCTCGGCGACGGCTCGCACCTCTTCGGCAATCCGGTCGCCGTCCACCACGCCGCCGCGGCGCACAATCTGCCGGTGCTGTTCGTGGTCATGAACAATTCGATGTGGGGGGCGGTGCGACGGGCGACGATGGGCATGTACCCGCAGGGCGAGGCCATGCGCAGCAACAAGCCGCCGCTGATCGACCTCGACCAGCTCCCTGCCTTCGAAGAGGTCTGCGCCGCAGCCGGCGGCTATGGCGAGCGGGTCGAGGACCCGGCGGCTTTACCGGGCGCCCTCGAACGCGCGATGCGGGCGGTCGCCGTCGAGAAGCGCCAAGCGCTCCTCAACGTGATCTGCCGCGGCCCCTGATGAGCCTGGCCGGCTCAATGTGCGGTGCGGCGGATCAGCCCGGCCCAGCGGTCGAGGACCGGCAGGATTTGGTCGCTGGCCTCCGAGGGCAGCATGACGACCGCACGGGCGATGCCCATGTCGCGCCAGCGGGCGAGCTGGTCGGCGTCCTCGGCAGGGTTGAACATGGTGATCGGCAAGGTTTGCGGGTCGCGCCCGGCGTCCTTCGCCATCTGCCGGAACTGCTCCAGTGCATCGGTCGGGCTGGCGCCGGGACGGCCGCCGATCGGGCACCAGCCGTCGCCATAGCGGATCGCGCGCCGCGCCGCCTGCGGGAAGGCGCCGCCGACCAGGATCGGCGGGTGGGGCTTCTGCACCGGCTTGGGCCAGGTCATCATCTCCGGGATATCGACCATGTCGCCGTGATATGAGGCCTTCGATTTGGTCCAGATCTCCTTCATCGCCTCGATCCGCTCGCGCATCAGCTTGAAGCGGGTCTCGTACACGGTGCCGTGGTCTTCCATCTCGTCGCGGTTCCACCCACCGCCGACGCCGAACAAAAACCGCCCATTCGAAATTTGGTCGACCGAAGCCACCAGCTTTGCCGTCTGGATCGGGTCGCGCTGCTGCACCAGGCACACGCCGGTACCGACCTTGAGCTTCGTCGTGGCGATCGCCGCCGCAGTCAGGCTGACGAACGGGTCCATCGCGTCGTAATAGCGCTTGGGCAATTCGCCGCCGCCCGGAAAGGGCGTCTTGCGCGAGGTCGGAATGTGCGAGTGCTCGGGCGCCCAGATCGATTCGAACCCGCGCTCCTCGAGCGCGCGGGCGAGATCGACCGCCGAGATCGCGTAGTCGGTAAAAAACATTAAAACGCCGAAATCCATCTCCGTTCTCCCGGTTTCCAAAGCTCATTCAGCCCGACGACAGCTTAGCCGTGATCGGCGGCGGTCGGCCAGCGTTCCGAGCCGCCTCGATCAGCCGCATCGACTCATCTCGGTGTCGCCCGCTGCTGCATCTGCAGCAAATCTGCAGCAAAAGTTTCCTCCGTCGGTTGAGGCGTGCGCCCGCAGCTGATGGCGCCGGCCGCGATCGACCCGAAGAATGGCAGACGAGTGGGGCGATTATGCGGTCGACTTGATCAGCGCACGCGGAAGTAGTGGACGCTAAACAGCTCGGCCGGGTCGGTCCAAGTGTCGACCGGGCGAAAGCCGGCGCGCGCGGCGAGCGCGCGAAATTCGGGGACCGCGTATTTGTAGGAGTATTCGGTATGGATCAGCTCGCCCGCGGCGAAACGGATATGGCAGCCGGCGACCCTAGCCTGCTGGCCGGCGAGGCTGCGGATATAGATCTCGATCCGGCCCTGGGTCTCATTGTAGAGCGCCACGTGCTCGAAACAGTCGAGATCGAGGTCGCCGTCGAGCTCGCGGTTGATCCGCTTGAGGAGGTTGAGGTTGAACGCGGCAGTCACCCCGGCCAGGTCGTCGTAGGCGGCTTCGAGGATCGCGGGATCCTTCTTTAGATCGACGCCGATCAGCAATTCGCCGCCGGGCCCCAGTATCTGCGCGAAATTGGTGAGAAAACGCTCGGCTGGCTCGGGCTCGAAGTTGCCGATCGTCGATCCCGGAAAAAAGCCGACCCGCTTACCGGGCGGGCCGGGCAATGGCGGCATCGGAAACGGCCGCGTGTAGTCGGCGCAGACCGCGATCACCGGCAGCCACGGGAAATCCTCGGCGAGGCTTGTCGCGGCGTCGCGTAGGTGCTCGCGCGAGATGTCGACCGGGACGTAGGCCGCCGGGCCGTCGAGCGCCTGCAGCAAAATGCGCACCTTGTGGCTGGCGCCGCTGCCGAATTCGATCAGCCGGCAATGCGCGCCCATCTGCGCCGCGATCTCGGCCGCGTTCTCGTCGAGGATCGCAGTCTCGGTCCGGGTCGGATAATATTCGGGCAGCAGACAGATTTCCTCGAACAGAGCCGAGCCGCGGGCGTCGTAGAAGAACTTGCAGGGGATCGATTTGCGGGCGCCGCCGAGCCCGTGCAGCACCGCGTCGCGAAAGCTCTCCTCGCCGGGCGCCAGATCGTGAAAGGCGATGCGCGCGTCGTTCAGCATCAAATATCCTCCGCGAGGCGCAACCCGGCAAAGGCCCAGCGCGCCGAGGGCGGGAAGAAGTTGCGGTAGGTGGCCCGGATGTGCCCAGCCGGGGTGACCGCGGCGCCGCCGCGCAAGACCATCTGGCTGCACATAAACTTGCCGTTGTATTCGCCGACCGCACCCGCGGCGGCTCGAAAACGCGGATAGGGGGTATAGGGGCTCGACGTCCACTCCCAGACATCGCCGAACATCTGCCGCAGCTGCCTCCCCTCCCCTGCCCTGTCGGCGCAAGGGTGAAGATGACGGCGGTCGGCGAAATTCCCCGAGAGCGGCACACCCTCGGCCGCGACTTCCCATTCCGCTTCGGTAGGCAGGCGCTTTCCGGCCCATTTGGCAAAGGCGTCGGCCTCGTAGAAGCTGACATGGCAGATGGGCTCGGCCGGGTTCAGGCGGCGCCGGCCGGAGAGGGTGAAGACCGACCATTCGCCGTCTTCGCCACGCCAATAAAGAGGCGCCGCCCATTCTTCCCGGCAGACCGTCGCCCAGCCGTCCGAGAGCCAGAATTCCGCCCGGCGGTATCCGCCGTCCTCGATAAAGGCCAGGTATTCGCCGCAGGTCGCAGGCCGCGAGGCGAGCCGGAACGGTTCGAGCCACACCTTGTGCCGCGGAGTCTCGTTGTCGAAGGCAAAGCCCGGTCCCGGGTGCCCGATCTCATCGAGCCCGCCCGCGAATTCGACCCAGGCGAGGGCTGCCGCCGGCGTCCGCGCGTGCGGCTGCGGCGCCTGAAAGGCCGGCGACAGCGGGTTGAGCGAGAAGACGTGCTTGATGTCCATCAGGATCAGCTCCTGATGCTGCTGCTCGTGATGAAGGCCGAGCTCGACCAGAGGTGCAGCCTCAAGCCAGGCAGCTTCGGATGCGCGCTCGATGAAGCGGGCGGCCGCGGCGCCGACATGGTCGCGATAGGCGCCGACGATGTCGACCGTCGGGCGCGACAAGAGCCCGCGCTCCGGCCGCGGATGGCGCGGGCCGACCGCCTTCGTAATAGGAGTTGAAGAGGTAGGCGAACGCCGGGTCGAACACCCGGTAGTCCGGGTCGAGCCGACTCAAGATGAAGGTCTCGAAGAACCAGGTGGTGTGGGCCAGATGCCACTTTGTCGGGCTGACATCGGGCATCGACTGGATCGATTGGTCCTCGGGCGTGAGGTTGGCGGCCAGCGCCTCGCTCTCGCGCCGCACGGTCTCGAAATTTTCGAGCGCGGCGCGGCGATCTGCGCTGCCCGCCCGAGCTTCAACGGCACTGTCGAACACCTGACCCCCCAACTTCGAGGAACCCAACTCTAAATAAGGCCCTTTTCCCCGGCATGGTTTCGTCCTCGCGAGAGCGGGGGCCCAGAGCGAGCGTCCGAGCGCTTGCAGCCCTGGCTTCCCGCTTTCGCGAGAATGACGGAGAACCTGTCGATAGTACGAAGGGCATTTTGAGCCCCGTTTAATCAATAATTTCGGTCAACGCCCACCAGTCCATTTCGTCCCTAGGCAAGGTAGCGGTCGCGCAGGTGGCGCTCGAAGCTCGCGGTTTCGAGCGGCCGGCCGGTGGCGCCGACGACCAGATCCTCGGTCGACAGCAGCGAGCCCTTCGAATGGACGTGCTCGCCCAGCCAGCCGAGCAGCGGCGCAAATTCGCCCAACGCGATCGCCTCCATCACATCGGGGACCGCGACGCGCACCGCGGCGAAGAGTTGAGCCGCGATCATCGCGCCCAATGTGTAGGTCGGAAAATAGCCCCAAGCGCCGTCATACCAGTGGATGTCTTGCAGGCAACCCTCGCGGTCGCTGTTGGGTGCGATGCCGAGCAGCGAGCGCAGCCCTTCGGCCCAGGCGCCCGGGAGCTCCGCCGGCGCGAGATCGCCGGCGATCATCGCCCGTTCCAGGCGATAGCGCAGGATGACATGGGCGGGATAGGTCACCTCGTCGGCGTCGACCCGGATCAGGCTGCGCCGAACCAGGGTCTGGCGTCGGTAGAGCGCCTCCTCGTCCCAGCCCGGCCCGACGCCGCCGAAGGTCTCGCGCAAGAGCGGTGCTGCGAACCGCAAAAAGACGCGGCTGCGGCACACCTGCATCTCGAGCAGCAGCGACTGGCTTTCATGCACCGCCATACCGCGGGCGCGGCCGACCGGCTGCAAGCGCCATGCGGCCGGAAGCCCGCGCTGATAGAGGGCATGCCCGGTTTCGTGCAGCACCCCCATCAACGCCCGCGCGAAATCGTCCTCGTTGTAGCGCGTTGTGATCCGCACGTCGTCGGGCGTACCGCCGCAAAACGGATGCGCGCTGGTGTCGAGCCGGCCATAGGCAAAATCGAAGCCGATCCGTTCCATCAGCCGCATCGCCACCCGGCGCTGGGCTTCGACCGGGAACGGGCCGGGCGGCGCGGACGGCGGCGGCGATGCCGCCTGGCGGTCGAGCACGGCTTCGAGCAGATCCGGCAGGAAGCCGGCGATCTCGTCGAACAGGCGATCGACGGTGGCCACCGACAATCCCGGCTCCCACTGGTCGAGGAGCGCCTCGTACGGACTTTTGCCAAGCCGGTCGGCCTTCGACGCGGCGATCTCGCGCTTCAGCCGCAGCACCTCGACGAGCCCCGGCAGCACCGCCCTGAAATCGTTCTCGGCGCGGGCGTTGCGCCATACCGCCTCGCAGCCGGAACAGGCGCGGGACAGGGCCTCGACGAGAGCCGCCGGGGTTGCCGTGGCGTGCGCCCGGCGCCGGCGGATCTCGCGCAAATTGGCCTGCTGCCAGGGATCGAGCGCCCCGCGTGCGGTCTCGGCCGCGTCGACCAGCCCCTCTATCGCCGGGTCGGTCACCTCTTGATGGGCGATGACGCGCAGGGTTGCCAGCTGCTCCGCCCGCGCCGCGCCGCCGCCCGCTGGCATCATCGCTGCGGCGTCCCAGTTCAGCACCGAGATCGCCTGCTCGATCGTGCCGATCCGGCGGAAACGCGCTTCCAACTGCTGATAGGCGTTCATCCCGAGCCCGCATTGCGGCGATGAAAGAGGACATAAATTACGATTAACGCCGCCGCCAGGGAAAACCACGTGATCGCATATTGCAGGTGGTCGTTCGGCAGCTCGAGCCGGGTGACGCCGCCTTTCGGCCAGCCGCCCGGGTTCGGCGTCGCGTCGGCGTCGATGTAGAAGGGTGCGACACCGCTGAGTTCGTCCGCCGCGGCCATCGCGCTCAGGTCGACCCAAAACCAATAGTTGAGGTCGGGGCGGTTGTCGGGGAGAAACCAATTCGGCCGCCCCGCCGGCGGCAGCCGCAGCAGGCCGTGCAACTCGACCATGCCCGCGAGTTGCCCGGCGGCGCGCTTTGCCGGGTCCTTGAGCTCGGCCGGGATGAAGCCGCGGTTGACGAAGACGATGCGGCCCCCGGGCTCGCGCAGCGGGGTCAGCACCTGATAGCCGTTGCGGCCCAGCTCCGATGTCGCGCCGAGATAGATTTCCTTATCGTTGAGGAAGACGCCGGCGTCGGCGATGTGGTGGAACTCAAGCATCCGGGCCTGCGCCAGATCAGCGGGTGCGGCCACCGGCGCCGCCGCGACGGCCGCCTGGCGTTCGGCGATCAGACCGCGCTTCCAGAACAGCCGCTCGACCTGCCAGAAGCCGAGGCCGAGGCACAAGAGCACCACCGGAACGGAAAACAAAGTCGGCCAAAACCGCGGGCGAAAGCCGGTCATGGGACCGGGGATCGCGGCTCGCCAAGGAGATGGTGGCGGTATTCAAGCGCGATCAGCCCGGCCTTGAACGGGCGCAGCATCGCCGGCGCGCCGACCAGGATCAGCGGCGTCCACAACAGGAGATGCACCCAGATCGGCGGCGCGAAGTTAATCTCCACCAGCGCCGCCAAGCCGACGACGATCGCGCCGAGGAACAGGATCACGAAGACCGCCGGGCCGTCGCCGGCGCTCTGCGCGGAAAGATCGAGGCCGCAAATGCCGCAGGATGGCCGCACGGTCAGCAGGCCGGTAAACATCTTCCCCTTGCCGCAGCGCGGGCAGCGGCAACCGAGCGCCGCGCGCAGCGGCGAAATCGCGGGGTAAGCCTCGGCGCCGTGGCCGCCTTGCGCCATCGCCGCCGCTGCGGCGGCCTCAGCCGGCCGGGCCGGCGCCGCCGCTCCCCTCGCCCCACCAGTAGATGCAGACGAAGAGGAAGAGCCAGACGACGTCGACGAAATGCCAATACCACGCGGCCGCCTCGAAGCCGAAGTGATGGTCGGGCCGGAAGTGGCCGCGCCACGCCCGACAGAGGCAGACGGCGAGGAAGATCGTGCCGATGATGACGTGGAAGCCGTGAAAGCCGGTCGCCATGAAGAAGGTGGAGGGATAGATGCCGCCGGTGAAGTGAAATTCGGCGTGGCTGTATTCGTAGGCCTGGACCGAGGTGAAGCAGGCGCCGAGAAAGACGGTCAGCGCCAGGCCGCGCAGGAGACCGTTGCGGTCACCCTCGATCAGACAGTGATGCGCCCAGGTGACGGTGGTCCCCGACAGCAGCAGGATCAGCGTGTTGAGGAACGGGAATTCGAACGGATCGAACGGGTGTATATTGGCGGGCGGCCAGACGCCGCCGACCGGAAACAGGCTCGAAGTGAAAAATGCCCAGAAGAACGCCGAGAAGAACATAACCTCGGAGGCGATGAAGAGCGCCATCCCGTAGCGCATGCCGAGCTGCACGACCGGGTTGTGGTAGCCCTGGAACGTCGCCTCGCGGATCACGTCGCGCCACCACACCGCCATGATCGCGAGCACGGACAGTGCGCCGATGATCAATAGGGTCCAGCCGTGGCCGTGCATGAAGAGAACGCCGCCTCCCGCGAGGAGGCCGGCGGCGACGGCGCCGATGATCGGCCATGGGCTCGGGTCGACGAGGTGGTAGGGGTGCTTCGGCGCGGCGTGGGCGTGCGTCTCGCTCATGGAATGGGGCCTCGGTGGGTCAATTTACGGATTGCGTCGGCGCCGCGGACGCGGTCGAGGGCGCCGATTCCGGCGTCCGGAACATCGTGTAGGAGAGCGTGATCGAGCGCACGTCGCTGGTGCCGCGGTCGGTCAGGATGTCGGGATCGACAAAGAACACCACGCCCATGTCGACGCTTTCGCCGGGCTTCAGGGTCTGGTTCTCAAAGCAAAAGCACTGCAGCTTGTCAAAATAGATGCCGGCCTTGGTCGGGGTGACGTTGTAGACGGCGCGGGCGGTGACCGGCACCGCGGCGTGGTTGACGGCGCGGAAGAAGACTTGGTTCTGCGCCCCGGGGTGCACCGCGATCTCGCGCGTCAGCGGGCGGAACTCCCAGTCGAGGCCGGGGGCGATCTCCGCGTTGAAGGAGACGGAAATCAGCTCCGGCGAGACCTGGCCGGGCAGCGTCTCGGCCCGCTGGGTGGTGCCGCCGAAGCCGGTCGCCGAGCAGAACAGCCGGTAGAGCGGCACCGAGGCAAAGGACATCCCGACCATACCGGCGACCACCGAGACGAGGAGCACGACGGTGGCGCCGTTGTGGCGGCTTTTGGGCGGCGAGGAACGGCCATGCCCTAGTGGATTCCCATCCGCACGATGGTGATGGCGTAGAACAGCGCCACCAGCGACAAGAGCACTACGACAAGCGCCCGGTTGCGCGCACGCACCCGCCGCTCGCGGTCGGGGTCCGCCGCCATCGCCGTCAATGCCAGCCCCCGCCGGTCCAGCCCCCGAGGGGCCAGCCCCCACCGGCGCATCCGACGGCGCGGTCGATCAGCAGCAGGCTGAAGATCAGGAACAGATAGAGGAGCGAGAAGGCGAACATCCGCCGCGCGCTGCGCTCGCCTTCATCGCGCCAGACCTGCACCGCCGAGCCGGTGAAGATCGCGCTCAGGAGCAGCGCCGGCACGCCGTACACCGCACCGGCGACACCGAGCAGCCAGGGTGCGGCCGCCACCGGCCACAGCACCAAGGTGTAGAGCAGCATCTGCCGCTTGGTCTCGCGCGCGCCGGCGACGACCGGCAGCATCGGTACGCCGGCCGCGGCGTAGTCGTCGGTCCGGTAGAGCGACAAGGCCCAGAAATGCGGCGGGGTCCAGAAAAAGACGATCGCGAACAGTGCCACTCCGCCCCAGCCGATCTCGCCGGTGGCCGCGGCCCAGCCGATCAGCGGCGGAAAGGCGCCGGCGGCGCCGCCGATGACGATGTTCTGCGGTGTGCGCCGCTTGAGCCAAATCGTGTAGACGAAGACGTAAAAACCGATGGTCAGCGCCAGGAGGCCGGCCGCGACCAGATTGACCGCCAGCATCATCGTCAGCACCGCTCCGACCGCGAGCACGCAGCCGAAGCCCAGCGCCTCGCCGGGCATCATCCGGCCCGACGGCAGCGGCCGACCGGCGGTGCGCCGCATCACCGCGTCGATGTCGCGGTCGTACCACATATTGATCGCACCCGCGGCACCCGCGCCGACCGCGATGCACAGCACCGCAACCGCCGCCAGCACGGGATGGAGATGTCCCGGCGCCACGGCGAGCCCGACGAGGCCGGTGAACACCACTAGTGACATGACCCGCGGCTTGAGGATCTCGATGTAATCGCCGACCGCGGCTCCTTGCGCCGGCAGCGGCAGGGTGGCGGCTGAAGAGGGTCCGTAGAGTTGAGGCACGAAGACGCAGGCTCCCTACGAAACCACCGGCAGCTCGTCATAGCTGTGGAAGGGCGGCGGCGAGGAGACCGTCCATTCGAGCGTCGTGGCACCCTCGCCCCAGTAGTTGGCACCGACGCGCCGGCCGGCGAACAAGGTGTGGAACACGATGAAGACAAAGAACAGGGTCGAGGCGTAGGAAATGTAGGAGCCGATCGAGGCGACGAAGTTCCACCCGGCGAAGGCGTCCGGGTAATCGGCGATCCGCCGCGGCATGCCGGCGAGCCCGAGGAAATGCATCGGGAAGAAGGTCAGGTTGACGCCGATGAACGTCGTCCAGAAGTGGATCTTGCCGAAAGTCTCATTGTAGGTCCGGCCGGACATCTTGCCGATCCAATAATAGAAGCCGCCGAAGATCGAGAATATCGCGCCGAGCGACAGCACGTAGTGGAAGTGGGCGACGACGTAATAGGTGTTGTGCAGGGCAAAGTCGACGCCGGCATTGGCCAGCACGACGCCGGTCACGCCGCCGATGGTAAACAGAAAGATAAAGCCCATCGCCCACAGCATCGGCGTCTTGAAATCGATCGAGCCGCCCCACATCGTCGCAATCCAGGAGAAGATCTTGACCCCGGTCGGCACCGCGATGACCATCGTCGCCGCGGTGAAATAGGCCCGCGTGTCGATCGAAATGCCGGTCGTGAACATGTGGTGCGCCCAGACGACAAAGCCGACGACGCCGATCGCGACCATCGCATAGACCATGCCGAGATAGCCGAAGATCGGCTTTTTCGAAAAGGTCGAGACGATCTGCGAGATCATCCCGAATCCCGGCAGAATCAGGATGTAGACCTCGGGGTGGCCGAAGAACCAGAAGAGGTGCAGGAAGAGGAGCGGGTCGCCGCCGCCCGCCGGATCGAAGAAGGTGGTGCCGAAATTGCGGTCGGTCAGCAGCATCGTGATGCCGCCGGCCAGCACCGGCAATGACAGCACCAACAGGAACGCGGTCACCAGGATCGACCAAACGAAGAGCGGCATCTTGTGCAGGGTCATGCCCGGCGCGCGCATGTTGAAGATCGTCGTGATGAAGTTGATCGCACCCATGATCGACGCGGCGCCAGCCAGATGCAGCGAGAAGATCAGCATGTCGACCGCCGGCCCCGGCTGTCCGACCGGGCCGGAGAGCGGCGGATAGATCGTCCAGCCGACGCCGGCACCGCCGGCGACCATGGTCGAGCCGACCAGGAGCGCGAAGGACGGGACCAAGAGCCAGAAGCTGATGTTGTTCATGCGCGGGAAGGCCATGTCGGGCGCGCCGATCATCAGCGGCACCATCCAGTTGCCGAACCCGCCGATCATCGCCGGCATGACCGTAAAGAAGATCATGATCAGCCCGTGAGCGGTAATGATCACGTTGTAGACTTGGTGGTCCTCGATCAGGTGGTTGTCGGGATGCATCAGCTGCGCCCGCATGATCACCGACAAGGTGCCGCCGACCACCCCGGCGATCACCGCGAAGCTCAGATAGAGGGTGCCGATGTCCTTGTGGTTGGTCGAGAACAGCCAGCGGGTGAAGAACCCCGGCCGATGGTCGTCGTGAGCATAGCCGCCGTAGCCGTGCGCCTCGGCGCCGTGGGCATCCCGCTCATACGTCATCTGCGACCCTCTTGCTCTCGATTGGCGGCCGGCGCCGGCGCGGCGGCGACCCGCATCGCCTCGCCGTCTTGATCATGGGCAAACTTCTTCTGGGCTTCGACCAGCCACTTCTGGAAGGCATCCTTCGTCAGCGCGACGATCTTTATCGGCATGAAGGCGTGGTTGACGCCGCAGATCTGGTTGCACTCGCCGTAATAGGCGCCTTCGTGCTCGACATTGAACCAGCTTTCGTTGACCCGGCCGATGACCGCATACTCCTGGACCCCGAACGACGGGATGAACCAGCTGTGGATCACGTCTGTCGAGGTGACCAGAACGCGCACGTTCTCGCCAATCGGGACGACAAGCGGGTTGTCGACATCGAGCAGCCGTTTCTGGCCCGGTTTCAGATCGGCCTCGGGAATGAGGTTGCTGTCGAAGGAGAGGCCCTTCTGGTCAGGATACTCGTAGGTCCAGTACCATTGATGCCCGGTGACTTTGATCGTCATGTCCGGGTTGGGCACCCGGTCCATATAATACATCAGCTTGAAGGAGGGGATCGCGATGAGGACCAGGATCAGCACCGGCACCACGGTCCAGATCATCTCGATCACGGCGTTGTGCGAGGTGTGCGACGGCACCGGATTGCGCCGGTGGTTGAAGCGCACGATCACATAGACGAGGAGCCCCATCACGAACAACGAGATCAGGAAGATGATCACCAGGAGCTCGTCGTGGAACGCCGACAGTCGTTCCTTGACCGGGGTGGCCGCCGGCTGCATGCCGAGCTGCCAGGGACGCGGCTCCGCCGCCCAGGCGATCGCTGCGACCGCCGAGATGCCGACCACGGCGAGCGCCGCCATCGTCAGCACCCTCGCGGTCCGCGTGCTCGTCAGAAACCTCGTCACCCGCCCCATATGCCCGCCGCCTGAATTCGTCCGCCGCCTGCCGAGCCGCCGATAACGGCGGCAGAGTCGCCGGAACCTACACCAAAGCCAGAGCGAGCGACAACCGGCTCAGCCCCGGCCTAACCTGTTGCGGCAAGCCGCCGCACTCAGCCGAAATCGGCGGCGAAGATGCTCGCTGGGTGGCCGCGCCGGGCGCGGCAGGCCGCTCACGGCCGGCCGACAGCGAGCTCGACGGCCTCGCCGCCGATGCGCGGCTCGGGGAAGATCCGGCGGTAGAGATCCTTGCCATGGCTCGTGGATAGGGGCGCACCGGGAAGGAGCTTGAATGTCCGGGTCCCGTCCTCGCGCCGTTCCGCGCGCAGAAAGAGAACGTTGCCGGTGTCCTCGCGATTAAAACGCGAAGCGAGATCGTGCATATGGGTCACGAAGAACACCTTGACCCGGCTCTCCAGCAGGGCGCGGACGATCCCGGCGCCGATCTCGGAGCCTTCCCGCTCGTTCGTCGATTGGAACGATTCGTTGAACAACACAAGGCAGTCGGGCACCAGGCGATCGACGATTGCGCTCATTCGCTGCAGCTCCTCCTCCAACTTGCCGGCCCGCATGGCGGCGTCTTCCTCGCGCTTGTAGTGGGTGAAAAGTCCCGTGCACAAATCCGCGTGATACGTATTTGCCGGCACGAACAGGCCGCACTGCATCATCAGCTGGGCCAGACCGACGGCGCGAAGAAATGTCGACTTTCCGCCCTGATTAGCCCCGGTGATCATGACGAGCGCCTTGCCGTCGCCGTCACAATCGTTGCCGACGACCGGGTCCTTCGTCGTAAGGGCCAGGCAGACATCGTAAAGGCCGCGGCAGCCGAAGCGCCGCTCGCCCGTGGAGACGGGCTGCGGAAAGCAGACGGGCTCGCCCCGCGCCATAAGCGTGTCGTGGAGGTTTAGGCAGCCGACGTAGAACGCCAACTCGCCGCGGAGCATCCGAAAGAAGCTCAGGATATGGTCGTTCGACTGGGTGACCGCGTTGGCGACGTGGTTGATGCCGCGGTCGCGCAACTCCGAGACGGCCTGGGCGCCGCCCTCGTCCCGCTCGTGGATGTGGAAGGTGTAGGAGGCGGGACCCCGCCCGAGAAGCCGTTGGAGCCACGGCCGGGCGTCGTCGTTGGGTTTGCGCAGCACATGGCCGGTGCCAAGGTTGGCCATCCCGAGCCGGGCGCTGATCAGCACCCCCTGGCGGAACTTCAGCCGACCAAGATGCGCCTCGATCGTCGCCAGATAAGCGTCGTCGAGTTCCTCGCGCAGCATCGCAAAAAGCCTCGTAAAGCCCGCCGACGCGAACCGCCCGGCATGCACGTCCGCCTCCTGCCGCAGCCGCCGCAACATCTCGACGAAGATTTGCAGGACGTCGACGGCGCTGTGCAGCAGGAAGCCGGGGTTGCGGCTGGAGACGCCCCAATAGTGCTTCTTTTCCCGCTCGATGGTCTCGACGGTAAGGTCGTAGAGCCGGCGCACGGTCGCGGCGTTGGCAATGCAATCGCGTAGAATGGCCTGCCGGTAGACGATCGCCGCCGCGTCGCAGAGCAGCGACGGCACCGCCCGCCTTGCCACCTCGCGCAGGAACGCGTCGCCCGCCGCCATCGTCCTGGTCAGCACTTCGAGCTCGAGATCCGCTACAAGATCGGGCGTACCGGCCGGCGGCTCCTCATTGAGGTCGAAGTCGCGATCCCGGTACAACAGGAAGGCCTTCACGACGCGAGCCTCGCCTTGACCGCGCGGTAGGTGAGGCGATGCTTATCGGCGATCGCCATCGCGAAGACGCGGCCATCGGCCGGACGGCGGACTAGCCTGAACGTCCGCAGCGCCGGGTCATGCAGGTCGACGGTGCTGACCATGCTGACGACCGCGTCGTCGAGGCTGGCAACTTCGTCGAGGAAAGTCACGCAGACGCACAGGCAGCCGAGCCGCAGAATCCTGCGCATCACCTCGGTCGCGAGGAAGACCGCGTCCTCGAGCGCGGTCGACGAGAAGATCTCGTTGATGACGACAAGGCTGTCGGGGGTCGCCTGCTCGAGGACATCGCGGATGCGCAGGAGATCGTCCTGCAATTTCCCGCGCAAAGTCTCGATGTCCTCCGCCCTCTCGAAATGCGTCAGGATCCGGTCACAAAGGAAGAGCCGCGCCTGCGAGCCCGGCACCGCGCAGCCCAGGCTCGCCAGGTAGTGCAGCTGGCCGAGCGTGCGGGCGAAGGTGGTCTTGCCGCCTTGGTTGGGGCCGGAGACGGCGATCACCCGCTCGCCATCGTCGAGACGGAAGTCGTTTGGGACGACCGCCGCGCCCTCGCCGACCAGCCTGGTTGCCAGCGCCAGATCGAAGACGTCGCGGCCGTGAATTGATTTCGTCTCCCGAGCCATGGTCGGATAGCAGAACGGCAGCCCGGCCGATTTAAACCGGCCGATGTATTGGAGGTAAGCGACATAAAACTGGATTTCGTGGTCGAACCGCAGCACGATCGGATCGGCAAAATCGCGGTTCTGCTCGCAATATTTCTCGTAGAATGAAAATACCTCGGGATGAACCTTGGCCACAAGCTCGACGATCTGCGCCTCGACGTGCCCCATGCCCGGGTACTCGGGAAATTTGACGAGGTAGTCCTTGACCGCACCCTGCCGGAATTTGGCGAAGGTCTGCTCGATCTCGGCGCTATAGTCGCGTTCCTGCTGATATTTGCGGACGGTGACCGCAAGGCCGCGAACGACGACGCCGTATTCCACCGTACGCAACCCGGCCCGTACGCGCTCTGTGTCGGCGGCGAAGGCGGCAAAGGTCGTCGAGCCGACATGGTCGCTCAGCCAGAGGCAAAAATGGCGGAGGCCGAGCGATCGTGGCTCGGCCTCGGTCAGGTCGGCGGTCAACTGCCGCACCGCGTCGCAGTAGACCGCCGCCGCGTCGAGCAGCCATCCGTTCTTGTGCCAACGATAGTGGGCTTCCTCTCCCGCGCGCAGGCGGCGGCGAACCTCCTGCATTCGGCCGGCGAAGGCGACGATCCGCTCGAACAGCCCCGGTGACTCCAAGTCTCGCATTACCTCTTGCCGGTACAAGATCTCGTCGACCTCGGCGAGCGGCCGATGAAAGAAAGGCTGGAGAGTGTATTCGTCGCGTCCCGCCGTCACTGCCGCGACGATCTGATCGATGTTCAGATCGCGGAAGTGCTCGGGCGCCGACACAGCCGGCCCATCGGCCGGCGGATGCCGGTAAAGAATGCTCTGGAAATGTGTCGGGATCGGGCCAGGCCGCGGCCGCCACGTCGTCATCCCCGCCTCCAAGCGCTCGCCCTCGGCGTGCGTCGAGCCGGATCGATCGAGACGAGACTGGGATCGGTCCCGCCCCGGCGGCGGGCCCGGCACGACTCCCCACCGCTCTGTTCAGCGCAGCAGGAGCTATCAGCCTTGCGGCGGTTTCGGGGAGGCTCCATCCCCATCGAGTGCCAGCGATACTTGGGCGCGCCCCGACGCCTGTCAACCGGGTTTGCCGGGAAGTGCGCCGGCTCGCCGACGCGGGGAGGCGGCACGAACCGGTGAATCGCGCCTTTTGCCGAAGCGCCGCCGGGGCCATATTGGGGCCAGCAATTCGGGGAGTAGCGAATGACCGACCTTGCCGTGACCGACGCCTTGTTCTTCGCCCGCACCGGAATGGACCCCTCGCGGGTCGAGGCGCTGGTCGGCCGCGCGCTCTCCGGGATGGACGACGGCGAGCTCTATCTCGAATACAGCCAGTCCGAAAGCCTGGCCCTCGATGACGGCCGCATCAAGAGCGCCAGCTTCGACACGACCCAGGGGTTCGGGCTGCGCGCAGTCGCCGAGGATGCCGCCGGCTACGCCCACGCCTCCGAGCTTTCCGAGGCGGCGATCGAACGTGCCGCGGCAACGGTGCGCGCGGTGGCGAGCGGCCATTCCGGATCGATGGCGCTGCCGCCCCCCGGCACCAATCGCATTCTCTATACCGAAGAGAACCCGCTCGGCCTGGTCGATCTCGCCGCCAAGACACGCCTCCTCACCGAAATCGACGCCTACGCCCGCGGCCGCGACAGCCGGGTCAGGCAGGTTATGGCGTCGCTGAGCGGGGTGTGGCAGGGGGTGCAGATCATCCGCGCCGACGGCCGCCGCGTCGCCGACATCCGGCCGCTGGTGCGGCTCAATGTGGCGATCGTCGTCGGCGAGGGCGACCGCATGGAGACCGGCTCGTCAGGGGCGGGCGGGCGCGTCGCCTATGACCGCTATCTCGACCCGCAGCAATGGAAGGCGCAGGTCGACGAGGCGCTGCGCCAGGCGCTGGTCAATCTCGGCGCGGTGCCGGCGCCGGCCGGGGAGATGACCGTGGTGCTCGGGCCGGGCTGGCCGGGGGTCATGCTGCACGAAGCGATCGGGCACGGGCTCGAAGGCGACTTCAACCGCAAGAAGACCTCGGCCTTTTCCGGCCTGCTCGGAGAGCGGGTCGCCATCAAAGGGGTGACTGTGGTCGACGACGGCACCCTCCCCGACCGCCGCGGCTCGCTGACCGTCGACGACGAGGGGACGCCGACCAACTGCACCGTGTTGATCGAGGACGGCATCCTCAAGGGCTATATGCAGGACCGTATGAACGCCCGCCTGCTCGGCATGGCCCCGACCGGCAACGGCCGGCGCGAGAGCTTTGGTCATCTGCCGATGCCGCGGATGACGAACACCTACATGCTGGCCGGCGGACACGACCCGCAGGAGATCATCGGCTCGGTCAAGCGCGGTCTCTACGCGGTCAATTTCGGCGGCGGGCAGGTCGACATCACCTCGGGCAAGTTCGTCTTCTCCGCCTCCGAGGCGTATCTGATCGAGGACGGCAAGATCGGCCCCGCGGTGAAGGGCGCCACCTTGATCGGCAACGGCCCGGACGCTTTGACCAAGGTCACGATGATCGGCAACGATCTGCGCCTCGACGACGGCATCGGCACCTGCGGCAAGGACGGGCAGAGCGTGCCGGTCGGCGTCGGCCAGCCGTCGCTGCGTATGGACGGGCTGACGGTCGGCGGCACCAACGCGTGAGGCTTGGCGACGCGCTGGTGCGGCGGCGCGGCCGGGCGATTCTTCTCGCCGCGGCGGTCGCTGTCGCGTTTCCCGTCGGCGCCGCCCTTGCCTGCAATGATTTCGCAAAGGCGCCATCGACCCGCTGGTCGCTGGCAAAGGTGGGCGGCGTTTCCTGGCTGGTGACGCCGTGCGGCGACCGCTTTTTCAGCCTCGGCGTCAACGCCCTCGACGGCGGCTATCCCGACCGCGAGAAGGAAGGCAAGATCTACTACAGCTGGAGGGCGTTCGCGCCGAGCGTGGCCGACTGGGTCGACGCGACCCGGCGGCGTCTAGCCGCATGGGGCTTCAACAGCGCCGGTGGCTGGTCGCTGCCGCCGCAGCAGCTCGAATTGCCGACGATCATCGATCTCGAGCTCGGCCGCCACGCGCGGTTTCATTGGTTCGACCCATTTTCCGCCGAGACCGAGGCCCGGATGAATGCGCTCGCCCGCGAGCTCGTCGCCCCCTACCGCAGCTCGCCCTACCGGATCGGCTATTTCTCGGACAACGAGGTCGGCTGGTGGTCGGGTGCGCTCTTCGTCTTCTACTCGATGAAGCCCGCGAGCTCGGCGACCAAGCAGCGCTGGGTCGAAATGCTGCAGCAGCACTATGGCGGCGACTGGTCGCGCTTCACCGCCGATTTCCTCCCACCGCCGGGGGTCGATTCGTGGGAGGCGCTCCTCGCCGGCACGGGCATGACGCGGATGAAGCCCGGCGGCAGCGGCATCCGCGCGGTGCGCGAATGGACCGGCATTGTCGCCGAGCATTACTACACGCTGGCGGAAAGGGCGATCCGTGCGGCCGACCCGGACGCGCTCTATTTCGGCGACCGGCTGCCGATCTACTATGACCCTGCCGCGGTCCGGGCGATGGCGCCGCACGTCGACGCGATTGCCGCCAACTACAATGTCGACAGCGGCGACGGCTGGATCGCCGATTATTTCTTCGACGGACTGAGAAGATTGTCTGGCGGCAAGCCGGTGCTCGTCTCCGAATGGTTCTTCGCGGCGCGCGATAACCGCACCGGCAACCGCAATAACGGCCACCTGATGACGGTCGACACCCAGGCCGAGCGGGCTGCAGGTGCTGCGGCGGCGACCGCCAACTTCGCGGCGATCCCGGAGGTCGTCGGCACCCACTGGTTCCAGTATTACGACCACCCGAAGGGCGGGCGGCCTGACGGCGAGGATTACGATTTCGGGCTGGTCGACATCGACGACCGCCCCTATGAGCAGCTGACCGCGGCGCTCGGCGCCGCCAACCGGCAGGCGCCCCTGATCCACGCGCGCGCGGTTTCCACGCCGCCGGCACCGCCAGCGAAGACGTTTGTGGTGCCGCATGCGCCGATCCTGGTCGAAGACCGCTCGCTCTCCGATTGGCCCAAGCCGGGAAGCCTGTTGCCGAGGCTCACCGCCTCGCCGGGAGCGGTCGAATTTGGCGAAGCCTATCTGTCGTGGAGCGAGCGCGGCCTGGCATTGGCCACGATCGGGCAGGACTATTTCGACATCGATCTGCTCGCCTATGACGGCTCGTTTCCTCTCGTCGACGCGTACCGGGTCGAGCTTGGCGTCGATCTCGGAGCCGGGCCGCGGCGCTTCACCTTGTTTTTCATCCCGCCGCGCACCAAGGTGCACGACCACACGCCGATGCGGGCCGAGCTCTGCGCCGGGCCGGCGCAGACAGCGATCGCCGGTGGCTGCACCCCGGTCGACGGCGCCGAGGCCGTTTATTTCGGTGCCGACCAGCCGCGCATCACCGCCGAGATGGTCATTCCCTGGTCGGCGTTCGGTGTGGCGCCGCCAGGCCGCGGGGCGCGCCTGCGCGCCGAGATCGCGATCACCTCATGGGACCGGGAGCGCTGGATGTCGCTATCGGGCCGCCCGCCCGCCGTCGCGATGAGCCGTCCCGCCGCATGGCGCACGATGCGGCTCGGCAACGGGACGCAGATGATCGAGACCACGCCCCTGCCGCCGGTGCACCGGCCGGGCTAAGGAGGTCTGATTAATAGGTCGTTGAAGTACGACGAAATATATGCTGTACGTTCACCAGTCTATTTCTCACGTCGACGTCAAATAATATTCTATACGCGCCCACGCGCCGCCGGTAACCGGCGTATTGTGCTCTAAGCTGGGCTACGTCCCCAAAGAATGGATCATTCTGCATTTCCTGAAGCGCCGAGAGCAGCCGCTGGCGATCCCTACTCGGGATTCGCCTGAGATGCTTTTCTGCGTCGCTTGCAACGGTCAGCGTCCAGGTCATTCAGCAGGTCCCGAAGCAGCACATACTCGCCACGTGACGTTTGCCTACGCCCGTGTTCGAGTCCTTCCAGTTCGCCTGGCTCGGGATCTACGATCGGAATTTGCCTGGTCGGCTCGGTCGCAAGGTAGCGGCGGACGGCTTCGCGCAACAGTTCGGAGCGAGTTCGGTGCTCGCGCCGCCGCACACGATCGAGCTCTTCCAACATGTCCGGAGGTAGAGAGATGGTTACTGATTTGGCCGCTCGGCTGCTCATCTATTGGGTCCCTAATAGGCGTAGTCCGTGAACACCGGGTCGATCCGGCCGCCCCAGCGGTTGCGGAAGTCGTCGAGCAGATCCTCGGCCGGGGTGCGGCCGGATTGGGCGATCGCAAAGAGCGGGTCGAGAAAATGCGTCTCGTCCTCGCCGGCGGTGTCGCGCCGCGCCCGGCGCTGCAGCCCGCCACGCGCGATCTCGAGCATTTCGAGCGCCACGTCGCGCAAGGTCCGGGTGCGCAGCGGCGTCGCCAGTGCCTGCCGCGGCACGTCGCGCCGCATCGCCTCGCGCTCCTCGGCGGTCCAGTCGGCGACGAGATCCCAGGCAGCGTCGAGTGCCGCCGCATCATAAAAAATTCCGACCCACAGCGCCGGCAATGCGCACAGCCGCCGCCAAGGGCCGCCATCGGCGCCGCGCATTTCGAGAAAGGTCTTCAGCCGTACCTCGGGGAAGGCCGTCGTCAGATGATCGATCCAGTCGCCGAGGCGCGGGATTTCACCCGGCAGCGCCGGCAATCGGCCGGCGATGAAATCGCGGAACGACTGCCCGCTGGCGTCGATATAGCGGCCGTCGCGGTAGACGAAATACATCGGCACGTCGAGCATGTAGTCGACATAGCGCTCGAAGCCGAAACCCGACTCGAAGACGAACGGCAGGGTGCCGCAGCGGTCGGGATCGGTGTCGGTCCAGATAAAGCTGCGATGGCTCAGATGGCCCGACGGCCGGCCTTCGACGAACGGCGAATTCGCGAACAGCGCCACCGCCACCGGCTGCAGCGCCAGGCTGGCGCGGAACTTCTTCACCATGTCCGGCTCGGAACGGTAATCGAGGTTGGTCTGCACGGTGCAGGTGCGCAGCATCATGTCGAGCCCGAGCCGGCCCTTTTTCGGCATGTAGTCGCGCATGATGCGGTAGCGGGCCTTGGGCATCCACGAGATCTCGTCGCGCCGCCATTTCGGGTCGAAGCCGAGCCCCAGCATGCCGAGGCCGAGCTCGTCGCAGACCTCGCGAACCTGGCGCAGATGCTCGTGCACCTCGTCGCAGGTCTGATGCACGGTTTCGAGCGGCGCGCCGCTCAATTCGAACTGGCCGCCGGGTTCGAGGGTGATCGAACATCGCGCGTCGTTCGACAGCGCGATCGCATTTCCGTTCTCGATCACCGGCTTCCAGCCGAAGCGGGTCATTCCCTGCAGCAGCGCGCCGATCCCGTCCGGACCCTCATACGGCACGCGGCGCAGATCCGAGCGCCGGAACACGAACTTCTCGTGCTCGGTGCCGACCCGCCACGCCGCCGGCTCCTTGTTCCCGGATTCGAGGTATTCGACGAGTTGGCGCTTGTCGGCGATCGGCGCTCCGGGCTCGCTCGGCGTGGTGGTCATGCTCGTCGGAACTCCGATGAAGATTGGTCCTGAAGGATCGGCGCCTCTCGCGCCACGGTGCCCACGGTCATCGGCCACCGCACCAGTCGCCGGCGATCGCCTGAAAGACCGCCAATGCCGCCAGCGCGGCCGTTTCGGCGCGCAGCACCCGGGGGCCCAGCCCAACCCGGGTAACAAATGAGAGATTGCCGAGAGCGTCAAGCTCCGTCTGGTCGAAACCGCCCTCCGGCCCGACCAGCAGTGCCGCCGGCCCCGGCGCCAGCCGCGCCATGGCAGCGGCGATCGGCTCGCCGCCGCCCGTCTCGTCGCAGACGAAGAGCCGCCGCCCGGCCGGCCAACGGGCAAGCGTGCGGTCGAGCGCCTCCGGCGCCCTCAGCTCCGGCACCGACAACCGCTCGGACTGTTCGGCCGCCTCGATCGCGTGCGCACGCAGGCGATCGAGGTTGACCCGGTCGGTCTGGGTTCGCGCCGTCCACACCGGCAACAGCGCCGAAGCGCCGAGCTCGGTCGCCTTTTCGACGAGCCAGTCGATGCGCCCGCGCTTGACCGGCGCAAACACGAGCCACAGATCGGGTTCAGGCTCGGACGCTCGGACCAGCCGCTCGACCTTCAGCGATGCTCGGCTGCGGTCGAGCCCAGCGATACGGCAGAGCCATTCGCCATCCGCGGCGTTGAACGCGGCGACCGCCGCGTCGGGGCCGAGCCGCAGCACCGTGCGCAAATAGTGCGTCTGGCCGGCGGTCGTCTCGACCATGGCGCCGAGCCCGAGGCCCACGGCAGTGTATAGGCGCGGCGCCCGGCGCTCGCCCATCGCCTGCTCCCCTAATTCTCCGCGCCGCGGCTTGAGCGCGGCCGATTGCGTCGCCAAGATTAGACCATGGCGCCGAATAAGACAGGGGCGGGGTGGGGGCCGGCACATACCTTGCCCGCCGATCCGAGCGATATCCGCGGCGGCGACTGGGTCGAGCGCCGGCTGCCGGCGCCGGCGCAGCCCTATGCGCGCCTCGCGCGGCTCGACCGGCCAATCGGAACCTGGCTGCTGCTGTTCCCGGCGTGGTGGGGGATCGCACTCGCCGCGCAGCGCTGGCCTGACCCCGCCTTGCTGGCGCTGTTCGCGCTCGGCGCCATCGTCATGCGGGGTGCGGGCTGCACCTTGAACGACATCGCCGACCGCGATTACGACGCGCAGGTCGCGCGCACCCGGCTGCGCCCGCTGCCGAGCGGTGCGGTCACGGTGCGAGGGGCGGTAATCTTCATGCTCCTCCAGCTCGCCGTCGGGGCCGCCGTGCTGCTGAGCCTGAACCGGGCCGCCATCCTGCTCGGCCTAGCGGTGCTCGGGCTGATCGGCACCTATCCGTTCATGAAGCGCATCACCTATTGGCCGCAGGTGTTTCTCGGCCTCAATTTCAACTGGGGGGCGCTCATCGGCTGGGCTGCGGTCACCGGCGCGATCGCCTCTCCGCCGCTGCTCCTCTACCTCGGCGGTGTCTTTTGGACGATCGGCTACGACACGATCTACGCGCATCAGGATAAAGAGGACGATATCCGCATCGGCGTCAAATCCTCCGCCATCGCACTCGGCTCACGGACCCGGCCGTGGCTTTTCGCCTTCTATGGCGCGGCACTGCTGCTGTGGGCGGCATCGGGGCATGCCGCCGGGCTCGGGGTTCTCTTCTGGGCTGGGCTCGCCCTCGCGGCGCTGCAATTGGCCTGGCAAGCGGCGCGCGTCGATATCGACGAGCCTGGGGATTGCCTCGCCAAATTCCGCTCGAACCGCGTGGTCGGCTGGCTCATGCTGGCCGCCATCGTCGCCGGCCATTTCTCTCCTCTGATGGACCCCGCTATCTTCATCCGCCGCAACACCGCAATCGCCGCACCGCCGCTGGTGCCGGAGATCCGCCTCCATCTCGCGACCGAGATCACCCCGATCTGGCAGGCGAGCGAAGAAAGCCTGGCGCGAGGTGCGGTGCCGCCGCCATTCTGGGCCTTTGCCTGGGCCGGCGGGCAGGCGCTTGGCGCGCTATCTGCTCGATCATCCGGAGGAGGTCGCCGGCCGCGCCGTGCTCGATTTCGGCTCGGGTTCGGGCCTCGTCGCGATCGCCGCTGCCGTGGCCGGCGCCGCCCAGGTGCTCGCCGCCGACATCGACCATTTCGCCGCCGCCGCGATCGCCGCCAACGCCGCACTGAACAATGTGGCCGTCGAGGCGACCACCCTCGATATCGTCGGCACCACCGACCCGCATTGGAAAATAATCACCGCCGGCGACGTCTGCTACGAGCGCGAGATGGCGGCGCGCGCCATCGCGTGGCTACGCTCGCTCGCCGCCGGCGGCGCTCTTGTCCTGCTCGGCGACCCCGGCCGCGCCTACCTCCCCGACCGCGGCCTCGTCGAGCGCGCCCGCTACCGGGTCCCGACGAGCCGCGAGCTCGAAGACCGCGACTGGCGCGACGGCGTCGTCTGGGAAGTCCTGGCCGGTTGAGCCCCGCGCTCCTGACGACGGTGGGCGGGCGGGGCGTTTCGGGGCCGATGTGCGATCATGTCCCGATTACCGCGTAACGGGACGGGCACACGCGCTTTCCCGCGGCCGTTCGAAGTGAGATTGTGCGGCGGACAACAGGGAGAATGGGCCATGCGGTTTCTCGTCAAGGTGTCGTTCCCGGTCGAGGCGGGGAATGCCGCCGCGAAAAAGGATGGTTTCAAGGTGATCCAGACCATCCTCGAACAGCAAAAGCCGGAAGCCGCCTACTTCATCGCCGAAGGCGGCCGCCGCACCGGCATCTTGATCGTCGAACTCAACGACGCCTCGGACCTACCGCGGATCGCCGAGCCGTGGTTTCTGGCTTTGAACGCGGGCGTCGAAGCGACCCCGGCGATGGTCCCGGCGGACTTGCAGAAGGCGGCCCCGGCGATCGAACAAGCCGTAAAGCTGTTTGGGTGATTGTCATCCCGATCCTGATCAGCTCCCGGCGCCTACAGGCCGAAGCCAGATAACCGGCCTTAAGGTAAATTAACCTCCTGCGGGTTAGCCTAGACCAGATGTCCGCCTGAGCACGGGGCGACCCGTCTCACAGTATGCAGGTAACGAGGGTTGCGCCGGATAGACCGGCGCCGAGCCTCATGCATAGGAGACGGGTCATGGCGGATCGTATCACCTACGTTGGGTTGGATGTTCACAAGGAAAGCATCGTCGTCGCGGTGGCATTCGGCGGTCTGCGCGGCGAAGTGCGGGAATACGGCCGGATCGCGAACACGTCGACGGCGTTGGACCGTTTGCTGCGCAAGCTCGCCGGCGACGGCGTGAGCCTGCGATTTTGTTACGAAGCCGGGCCGTGCGGTTACGGCATTCAGCGTCACGTGTCGGCCCAGGGACACGAATGCGTTGTCGTCGCCCCCTCGCTGATTCCCAGGCGAGCCGGGGACCGGGTCAAGACCGACCGGCGCGATGCCGCTAGTCTGGCCAAGCTGCACCGGGCAGGCGAGTTGACCGCGGTGTGGATACCGGATGCTCGGCACGAGGCGATGCGCGATCTGGTGCGGGCGCGGCTCGACGCGGTGCATAGTCTGCGCCGGGCACGTCAGCAGTTGTCGGGGTTTCTGTTGCGCCAGGGCTGTCACTATGGTCGGCCGGCCTGGACCAAGCTGCACCGCCGGTGGCTGGCGAGCCTCAAGTTTGAACAGCCGGTGCATCACATCGTGCTGGAAGATTACATCGGCGCGGTTGAAGCGGCCGAGACACGGCGCGATCGGCTGACGGCGCAGATCCAGGCGATGCTGCCGGACTGGACGCTGGCTCCTGTCGTGGCGGCGCTGCAGACGATGCGCGGCATGGCGCTGGTCAATGCGGCGACGTTGATCGCCGAACTGGGCGATCTCACGCGCTTCACCAATCCGCGCCAGCTGATGGCCTATCTCGGATTGGTGCCGTCCGAACATTCCAGCGGAGCCAGCGTCAAACGCGGCGGCATCACCAAGGCTGGCAACGGAGCCGCACGCCGGCTTTTGATCGAGGCCGCCTGGAGCTACCGCTTCCCCGCCCGGATCAGCCGCGAACTGCTGCTGCGACAGGAGAACCAGCCCAAGCCCATCCGCGACATCGCCTGGAAGGGGCAGGTGCGGTTGTGCGCGCGCTATCGCAGGCTCGCCCGGACCGGCAAACCGGCCAATGTCGTTACCACCGCGATCGCCCGCGAACTCGCGGGTTTCGTTTGGGCCATCGCTCGGCAGGTGACGGTTTCGCCAGGCTGATTGGAGAAAACGCGTGATCCCATTTACAGGAGGCGCCAGCGAGCCATCCGACACGCTCTTTCCGGGCAAGGCCGGGGGCACGGTCGCGGTCAGGAGAACCCTCGCATGCACTATCTGCCGGATCATCGATCCGACGCAGGTCCCTAGACCGAGGCAGCTCCGCGACGCATCAACGGTCATGCGGTTCCGACCCGCGCATCAGAGTATGATCAACCGTCGTTTCGACGACCGTGCCTCCTGCCCTGCCCGGAAGAGCCCGAAACAAGCGCTTGCATGCAAGCCACGGATTCACTCGCCTGCATCTGGAAACAGCG
>CAWAFE010000004.1:0-67239 GCA_963781215.1 uncultured Alphaproteobacteria bacterium | reverse complement strand
GGCGCGATCGGCACCCGATACGGGTTCGCCAGAGTCACACCACCTGGTTGCGCAATTGCGGTTCGCCGCGCCACAAGCGACCCAGATTGTCGCGCAGGATCTCGAGCACATTGTCTTCGTAGCGGCGGGTCTCGCCCGCGGTATGGGGCGTGATCAGCACCTGCGCCATGCCCCAGAGCGGCGAAGCCGGCGCTAACGGCTCTTCCGCCGTCACGTCGATCCCGGCGCCGGCAATGCGCTTTGCGGCGAGCGCCTCGACCAGTGCCGCCTCGTCGACGATCCGTCCGCGGGCGACGTTGACGAGATGGGCGGAGGGCTTCATCCGGCCGAACGCCGGGGCGTCAACGAGGTTCTCGGTCTCCTTGGTGAGCGGACAGGTGAGAGCAACAAAATCAGCCTCGGGCAACAGCGATTTGAGCGCGGCCATGCTGTGCACCGCATCCGCGGCACCCCGGCCGGCGGCCGGATTACGCCGCAGGCCTATGACCCGCATGTCGAAGGCTTTGGCGAGCCGGGCGAGGCGGCCGCCGATATCGCCCAGACCGACGACCAGCAGCGTCTTGCCGCCGAGCTCGTCCTCGCGCAGGGTGAGATCGCCGATCATGCCGCGCCACACCCGCCTTGCCTGGTTGTCGCGCGCCTCGGGAAGCCGGCGGCTCAAGGCGAGCATGAGGGCCATCGCGTGCTCGGCGACCGCGCGCGCGTTGACCCCGCGGGCGCTGGCGAGGCGGATGCCGCGCTTTGCCAGCTCGTCGCGCGGGAACTGGTCGGTGCCGGCGCCGATCGATTGGATGAAGCGCAGCTTATCCGCGCGATCGAGAAGGCTGTTTTGCCATAGCCCCGAGATCACCAGCACATCGGCCTCGCCAACGCGCTGCTCCAAGGCCTCGGGATTGCGGACCGCGAAGCTGCCGATCCCGGTATCGAGGGCGGAAAACCGTTCATGCAGCCGATAGGCGACATGGGCGAAGCAGATCGCGATCTTGTCTTTGGCGGGAAGCATCGGCGCACTCCATTCGATGCCATACTGTATCATCCCGTAATCCGCCGGCAGCCGACGAGAGGCAGTGATGAGCAACCCCGCGTTCAAATTCGATCACGTCCACATCATCAGCAAGGATCCGCAAGCCTCTGCCAACTGGTATGTCGAGATGTTCGGGGCCACGATCGCAGCGAATACGACGGCGCGCGGTGCCCCGCAGATCTTTGTCGATCTGGGCGGCATGACGATCCTGATCCGCGGCCAACGGCCGGGCGAGGCCCCCGCTGCCGCCCGGCCCATTCGGCCATTCGCCGACTTCTCCAGCCACGACGCCTTGGGAACCGATCATTTTGGCTTTTTGTACCAGGGCGATCTCGAAGCATTCTGCGGCGAGTTGCGCGGTAAGGGCGTCACCTTCCCGGTTGAGCTGAAACGGGGCGTGAACGGCAGCCCGCTATGCTATGTCGCCGCGCCCGACGGCGTCAGCATCGAGCTGATGCAGTGCTGACACGCTCCCCGATC
Source organism: uncultured Alphaproteobacteria bacterium (assembly GCA_963781215.1). Classification (GTDB taxonomy): domain Bacteria; phylum Pseudomonadota; class Alphaproteobacteria; order ATCC43930; family CGMCC-115725; genus AP-15. The sequence continues at coordinate 65,735 of CAWAFE010000004.1, read as the reverse complement.
CCTCAGAAAGGAACCGCCATGCGCCCCCAGGCCGCCGCGATGAAGGCGATCCTCGATGAGCCCGGTCTCCAAATCATGCCCGGCTGCGGCGACGGCATGGGCGCGCGCCTGATCGAGGAGGCCGGCTTCCGAACCGCCTTTGTCTCCGGCTCCAGCATCGCCGCGATGCGTCTGGCGATGCCCGACATGGATTTGCTGACCTTTCCGGAAATGGCCGATACGGTCGAGGCCGTGATCGCCGCCGCACCCAATGTGCTGTGGTTGGCCGACGGCGATACCGGCTACGGTAACGCGCTCGCCGTGCAAAAGACGATTGGAGCCTACGCCCGCCGCGGTGCCGCCGCGGTGCTGATCGAGGACAAGGCTTGGCCGCGCCCGCTCGGCCACAGCGGCGCCAAATTGGTGATCGAGCGCGACGCCGCGATCCTGCGTTGCCGCGCCGCCGCCGAGGCCTGCCGTGAGGAGGGCATCCTGCTGCTGGCCCGCACCGACGCCCGCGCCTCGCGCGGCTTCGACGAGGCATTGGCCCGGCTGAAGGCATTCGTGGCCGAGGGTGCCGATATCCTGTTTTTGGACTCGCCCCAATCGGAGATGGAGATGCGCGACGCGGTCGCCGCCTGCAACGGCAAGCCGCCGCTCGCCGTGACTTCGCCGGCGGGAAAGCACTTCATGCCCGGCGACGCGGAGCTGGAGCGGCTCGGCATCAAGATCGTCGTCTATCCGCAGGAGATCCTCGCTGCGAGCGTGCACGCGGTGCGCGCGGCGCTCGCCGGGCTGAAAGGCGGTGCCAAGCCGCCGATGGCGAGCCCGGCCGAGTTGGCGACGGCGATCCGTTCGACCCACTACCTCGCCCAGGATTCGCGCTGGCCCGATCCGAAGTGAGGCCACCGGCGATTGGATAAGGGCGATGCGCCCTTCGAGATGGCCGCCGCGCCAGCCAATCCGGGATTTCTTGCCCAGCCTCCCAGCGATATCCGCCATCGCGGTCGGAAGCGGCGGGTTACGCTTTCGCTTCCGCTTCGCCCGCCCGACGCGGCGACGCGGATCCGTCCCTCTCTCCGCGTGCGGGGAGAGGGGCGTTGTTGGGCAGGCTGTAATCACTGAACATCTCGCGCAGGCGGGTCTTCATGATCTTGCCGGTCGCGGTATGCGGCAATTCGTCGACGCAGACGACGTCGTCGGGCAGCATCCATTTCGGGAACTGGCGGGCGAGGAGCGTCAACAGCTCGTCGCGCTGGGGCCGGCAGCCGGGCTTTGGCACGACGATCAGCAACGGCCGCTCGCCCCAGTGCGGATCGGGCACCGCGATGACCGCGGCCTCGGCGACCTCGGCATGGGCGATTGCGGCGTTTTCGAGATCGATCGAGCTGATCCATTCGCCGCCCGACTTGATCACGTCCTTGCGCCGGTCGGTGATCAGCAGATAGCCCTCGGGGTCTATCACCGCCATGTCACCGGTATGAAACCAGCCGTCGGGCTCGACCGCGGCGGCGGTGGCCTCCTCGTCCGCGAAATAGCCGCTGACGATCCAGGGCCCGCGCACCAGCAATTCGCCCATCGACTTGCCGTCGTGCGGCTGCGCCCGGCCCATGTCGTCGACGATCTTCATCTCGACGCTGAAGACCGGCCGCCCCTGCCGGGTCTTGACCGCGACCTGCGCCGCCGGGTCGAGGCCGAGATGCTTCGCCTTCAGGGCGGCGGTGGTGCCGAGCGGGCTCATCTCGGTCATGCCCCAGCCCTGGCGCACGTCGATGCCGTGGCGGGCGAAGGCCTCGATCATCGCCGGCGGCACGGCGGAGCCGCCGGAGAGCAGCCGCCGCAGGGTCGAGCAGCGCATGCCCGAGGCGGAGAGATAGGCTTCGAAGCCGAGCCACACGGTCGGCACGCCGAGGCTGTAGGTGACGCCCTCGGCCTCGAACAGCTCGTAGAGGCTCTGCCCGTCGAGGCGCGGGCCCGGCAACACCAGCTTCGCGCCGTTCATCGGCGCCGCGTAAGGGATGCCCCAGCCGCAGGCGTGAAACAGCGGCACCACCGGGCAGACCACGTCCTGCGCCGAGATCGAGATCGCATCGGGCAGCGAGATGCCGAACGCGTGCAATATCGTCGAGCGGTGGCTGTAGAGCGCGCCCTTGGGCCGGTCGGTGGTTCCCGAGGTGTAGCAGAGCGAGGCCGCGGTGCGTTCGTCAAATTCGGGCCAGGCGAATTCGTCGCTTTCGACGGCGATCAGCCGCTCGTAGCCCTCCTCGGTCATCGGCACGATGCGGCAATCGGCCGGGAATTTGGGCGCGAGGCGCTCGAGCAGCGGCAGGAAGGTCGCGTCGACGAACAGGAGCCGGTCGGCCGCATGGTTGACGATATAGACGATCTGATCGTCGAAGAGCCGCGGATTGATCGTGTGACAGACCGCGCCGATACCGGAAATGCCGTAATAGAGCTCGACATGGCGAAAGGTGTTCCAGGCCAAGGTGCCGACCCGGTCGCCGGGCTCGATTCCAAGCCGCAGCAATGCGTTGGCGAGCTGTTTTGAACGCCGTTCGGCGTCGCGATAGGTGTAGCGGTGGATCGGGCCTTCGACAGTGCGCGAGACGATTTCCGTGTCGCCGTGATAGGTCGCCGCATGGGTGATGATCGCCGACACCAAGAGCGGCCGCTCCGACATCAACCCCCGCATCGCCACCTCCCGCACCGTCGCCGCCCTATTTACGTTAGGGCCGGCTGCCCTGCTTCTGCAAGAAATCTACAGATGAAACAGACCTTGCCGCCGCCCCGGCGTCGGCTCGCTGTTTTCGCTGTTATCTGCAGGGAATCTACAGCGAGAGCCACCGCCCGGGCCCGTCGAACCCGCTCGGCGATCTACACATACGATGTGATTATGGCAAATTTTGCCGCGCGTCTTCGCCGATCAACGAAATCGGCGTTTGCGTCATCTCTGTTCAGCTGCGCCATTGGAGGGTGCGGGGCTTGATCGGGTTGGCAAACGGGCGGCCCTCGGCCTTGGCGCGGAGATATTCGCGCTTTAGCCGATAATACCATTTCGCCTGGGTGTCGGCGTCGTCGATCAGCATCAGCGGCGGCGCCCAGCGCAAGCCCTGCTGCTGACGCTCCATGATGTCGCGATCCTGGTGCAGGAAGGCGCGCACATAGGGCCGCAACAGCGGCTTCAAGAGGCCGAGCCAGGGCGATGTCCAGTAGACGCAGTGGTTGATCTCGGTTGTGTTCTCGTCGATCGGGGTGATCGCGGTCAGGTTGCAGACCCGATGGCGGCCGGCGCGGATCTGCTCGACGCGCACGCTCGGCAGCCGGAAGGCGATCTCGGTCTCGGGCGCGCCGCCCAGCAGCCGATAGGCGCGCGAATTCGCCGACGGCGCGTGGCGGCTCATCGTAAAGCCCCAGGGAGAGGGGGCGAAGGCCTTGGCTTTGGCCTGGATCGAGCGGCGCGAGCGCCACCACCAGGCGCGGTGGACAAAGGGCCCGTGCGCCGGGTCCATCAGCCCGACGACGGCGTGGTCGATGGCGGCCGCGAAAGCGACGGTTTCGATGAGATCGGGGGCCGCATCCGCGAACCCGTCGAGAAGCGGGATCTCCGGGGCCGCAGCCGGGTCCTCGCCGAAAAACACCCAGATATTGCCCTGCGCTTCACACGTCGGATAGGCGCGGAGACGGACCCGGCCGGGCTCGAACCTTTGCTCCGCCACCAGCGAGGGGATCAGGGTGCACCGCCCAGCGGTGTCGAAGCGCCAGCCGTGATAGCAGCATTCGACCTCGCCGCCATCGAAATGGCCGGCGCTGAGCGGCATGCCGCGATGCGGGCAGATGTCGCGCAGCGCAAACGGCGCACCCGCCGCATCGCGGCCGATTACGATCGGCTCGCCCAGCATGATTTTCGCCAGCATCGCGCCGCGCTTCAGCCGCCGGCCCGGAACCGCGTAGTACCACGCCTCGCGCAGCGGCGCGGCAGCCTCCTCCACCCCCGCCTCCAAAAAATCTGTTGCCGCCGAGACGACGACGGCGTGAGACTCGCGTTTCCGTCGCAGGCAAGCAAGGGCTAGGTGACGATGACGGCGATGCCGAGGATAGGGGAGAACGGGCCGCTCTTGCTGGAGGCCAGCGACGGCAGGGTGCTGCGCCTGACCCTGAACCGGCCCGAGGCGCGCAACGCGCTCTCGATGGCGCTGATGACGGCGCTGATCGAGGCGCTCGGCCGCGCGGCGAAGGATGCCGAGGCCAGGGTCGTGGTGATCGCCGGCGCCGGCCCAGCCTTTTGCGCCGGCCACGATCTGCGCGAGATCCGCGGCGACCCCCGGCGCGAGACCTATGAGCATATCTTTGCCCAGTGCAGCGAGCTGATGCTGACGATCGTGCGACTACCGAAGCCGGTGATTGCCGAGGTGCACGGGGTGGCGACCGCAGCCGGCTGCCAGCTGGTCGCGACCTGCGATCTGGCGGTCGCCGCCGAGGATGCACGTTTTGCGACGCCCGGCGTCAATATCGGGCTGTTCTGCTCGACCCCGATGGTGGCGCTGTCGCGCGCGGTCGGGCGCAAGGCGGCGATGGAGATGCTGTTGACGGGCGAGCTCGTCGACGCCGAAAGCGCCCGGGCCCTCGGGCTCGTCAACCGGGTCGTGCCGCGGGAGGGGCTGCACGACGCGGTCGACGCCTTGGCGCGGCAGATCGCCGGCAAATCGGCGTTCAGCGTGGCGATCGGCAAGGAGGCGTTCTACCGTCAGGCCGAGCTCGACCTCGCCGCCGCCTACCGCTATGCCGCCGAGGTGATGACGACGAACATGCTGGCCCACGACGCCGGCGAGGGCATCGACGCCTTCCTCGCCAAGCGCCCGCCGGTGTGGCAGGACCGCTGAGGCCGGCATGGACCACGAGCATTATCCTGATGCCTATCTGCGCGAGATTCTGACCGACGCGCACACCATCGCCGTCGTTGGCGCCAGCCCGCGTCCTGAGCGGCCGAGCCATGGCGTCATGGCCTATCTGCAACGGCACGGCTATCGCGCGATCCCGGTCAACCCCAATGCCGCCGGCGGGACGATCCTCGGCGAGAAATGCTACGCCTCGCTGGCCGAGGTGCCGGAACGGGTCGACATGGTCGATGTCTTCCGTCGGACGGAAGCGGCGGGCGCGGTCGTCGACGAGGCGATCGCCAAGGGCGCCAAGACCGTGTGGATGCAGCTCGGAGTGCGCGACGACGCGGCGGCCGCCCGCGCCGAGGCGCGCGGCCTCAAGGTCGTGATGAACCGCTGCCCGGCGATCGAAATTCCGCGATTGGGATTGCAAGAAGGAGAGACCCGATGAAAGCCGCCGTCCTCCATGCCCCGAACCAGCCCATGACGATCGAGGAGGTGGCGCTGACCAAGCCCGGGCCCCGCGAGGTGCTGCTGCGCACCGCCTTTGCCGGGCTCTGCCACAGCGATCTGCACTTTATCGAGGGCCTCTACCCGCATCCCACACCCTGCGTCCTCGGGCACGAATCGGCCGGGGTGGTCGAGGCGGTCGGAGACGGCGTCAGCTATGTCAAACCGGGCGACCACGTCATCACCTGCCTCTCGGTGTTCTGCGGCACCTGTTCGCAATGCGTAACCGGACACCCGAACCTTTGCGAGAACACCGAGGTCAAGATGCCGCCCGGCATCTCGCGCCGGCTCTCGTGGAAGGGCGGCGAGCTGATGAACCAGTTCCTGAACCTCTCGTCCTTCGCCGAACAGATGCTGGTGCACGAGAACTCAATGGTGAAGATCGACCCCGACATCCCGCTCGACCGCGCAGCACTGGTCGGCTGCGGCGTGATGACTGGGGTGGGAGCGGTGTTCAATGCCGCCAAGGTCGAGCCCGGCGCCACAGTCGCGGTGATCGGCTGCGGCGGGGTCGGGCTTTCGGCGGTCAACGGCGCGGCACTCGCCGGGGCCGAGCGCATCATCGCCATCGACACCGTCGCCTCTAAGCTCGAGATCGCCAAAGAGCTGGGCGCCACGGACACCCTGAACGCCAGCAACGCCGACCCGGTGCAGCAGGTGCGCGAGATGACCGGCGGCGGCGTGCATTATTCCTTCGAGGCGCTCGGCACCAAGGGGACGGCCGAGCAGGCCTTCGGCATGCTGCGGCCGGGCGGCACGGCGACGATCATCGGCATGGTGCCGTTCGGGGTAAAGATCGAACTGCACGGCTACGATTTTCTGCGCGACCGCAAGCTCCAGGGCACCTCAATGGGCGGCAACCGCTTTCGGGTCGACATGCCGCGGCTGTTGTCGCTGTGGCGCCAGGGCCGCTTGAAGCTCGACCACCTGATCTCGGGCCGCATCAAGCTCGCCGAGATCAACCAAGGCTTCGCCGCGCTCAAATCCGGCGCCCCGGTGCGTCAGCTGATCGACTTCGCCGCCAATTAACCGCCGCGAGTAACCGCGTGACCAAGTCCCGTTGATAACCTGTTCCTGGGAGGTTTGATGTGCCTCCAAAAATGCGAGTCGGTCAGGTGATTCGAAGGGCGCGTATTCGGCGACCGCGGCATCGGCGACCGGGGCGCAGGGTCGGGCAAGGCCGCAGCCTCGGCCGTCACGCGCCGCCTCGCCGCGATCCTCGCGGCCGATGTGGTGGGCTATTCACGGCTGATGGGGACGGACGAGGAGGGCACTCTCAACCGCCTGAAGGAGCATCGCCGCGAGCTTGTCGACCCGAAGATCGGGGAGCACCGCGGGCGCATCGTCAAGACGACCGGCGACGGCATGCTGGTGGAATTTCCGAGCGTCGTGGATGCGGTCCGGTGTGCGGTCGAGATCCAACGGGCGATGGTCGACCGCAACGCCGAGACACCCGAGGACAAACGCATCACCTTCCGCATCGGGGTCAACCTCGGCGACGTCATTGCCGATGGCGGCGACATCTACGGCGACGGCGTCAACATCGCGGCCGGCTGGAGGCGCTGGCCGACGCCCGGCGGCGTCTGCATCTCGCGCACCGTGCGCGATCATATCGGCGACAGGCTCCCCTACAGTCTTCGACGACATCGGGGAACAAAGCGTCAAGAACATCGCGCAGCCAGTGCACGCCTACGCGCTGAGCCCAACTGCGGTGATGTCATTACCGGAAGTCACAATCCCGTTGCGGCCCATTGGGACAAGCCGGCGCAGTAGCGCGCGGCTTGCTCTCCTCGCGACGAGTATTGTTGGCGCAATCGGCATTGGGACTGCTATCTGGTGGACTTGGCCCAGAGGATATTCATCGGCCGTGCCGGTTCAGTCCGTAGCTACGAGCGTACAACGACCTGACGCTAAATCGGCGCCGCGCCTGTCGATCGTCGTCCTGCCTTTCAGCAACCTATCGAACGATCCCGACCAGGAATATTTCGCCGACGGGATTACCGACGATCTGACGAGCGACCTGTCGCGGATGCCCGGCAGCTTTGTCATCGCCCGCACCACCGCCTTTACCTATAAGGGCAAACCGATCGACGCGAGGCAGATTGGACGAGAGCTCGGCGTCCGCTATGTCCTCGAAGGCAGCGTACGGCGCACGGGCGAACAGGTCCGGGTGAATGCGCAGCTGATCGATGCCGAAAGCGGTGCGCATCTCTGGGCTGACCAGTTCGATACCAATCGTGCGAATTTGGCGGAAACGCAGGGCGAGATTACAGGCCGCCTAGGGCGTGTCGTCAATTGAGCCAGATGATAGCGGCGGCGAGGTGGATGGCGGCGAGAAAATTTCTGGCGGTTTTGTCATAGCGCGTGGCAATGGCTCGGAACTGTTTGAGCTTGCAGAAGAAATTCTCGATCAGGTGGCGCGCCTTGTAGAGTTCTCGGTCAAATTCGGGCGGGACCAGGCGGTTTAGCCGGGGCGGGATTACGGCCGATTTGCCGGCGGCGGCCAGGATCTCGCGGACCCGCTTGTCGGCATCAAAGGCCCGGTCAGCGATCAGCAGGTCGGCGGCCATTTGCGGCAGCAGCGCATCGGCGCCAACCAGATCATGCGCCTGTCCCGGGCTCAGAACGAATGCCAAAGGATTGCCGAGGGCGTCCACGAGGGTGTGGATTTTTGTGCTCAACCCGCCACGGCTGAGGCCAATGGCTTGATCTTCATCTTTTTTTGGGCGCGCCGGCGCTGTGCTGGTGAGCCCGCACGATGGTGCTGTCGATCATCGCGTATTCGTTGTCGGCATCGGCGGCCAGGTGTTGAAACACTCTGTGCCACACCCCGGTTTTGGCCCAGCGGCTGAACCGCCGGTGTGTGTTCTTCCAGCCGCCAAAGCGTTCCGGCAGATCGCGCCATGGAATCCCGGCGCGGTAGCGATAGAGAACCGCTTCGACGAATCGGCGATTGTCTTGGGCGGTGACGCCGACATCCCCGACTTTCCCAGGAAGCAGGCCTTTTATTCGCTCCCATTCATCATCGCGCAGTCCATACCGGGTCATAAGTTAGCCTTGTGCGCAGCCGACCCTCCATAAATCACATCAATTGCCGCCGCGGTAGACTCTTTTTACTAATCATGATCTACATCTTGACTCGCGTTACGTGCAAACCCACAATAATTGACGCATCGCTGCACGATTGGAAGCGCTGGCCGAGCCCGGCGGCTTCTGCATCTCGCGTACAGTGCGCGATCAGGTTCGAGACAAGCTGCCCTACGCCTTCGAGGACATGGGTGAACCGACTCTCAGAAACATCGCACGGCCAGTGCGCGTGTACGCGCTCAGTGTGGCCGCCATAGCGGCGCTGCCTTTGGCCATCGCGCCGGCGCGACCGAGGGCGACCCGCCGCCGTGCAAGCCGGCGGCGGGAACTTCCTCGGCTGTCAATCGTCGTGCTGCCTTTCAGCAACCTGTCGAACGATCCGGACCAGGAATATTTCGCCGACGGGATCACCGACGATCTGACGAGTGATCTGTCGCGAATCTCCGGCAGCTTCGTGATCGCCCGCACCACGGCTTTTATTTATAAGGGCAAGCCGATTGACGTAAAGCAGATCGGGCACGAGCTCGGCGTTCGCTATGTGCTCGAAGGTAGTGTGCGGCGGGCCGGTGACAAGATTCAAGTAAACGTGCAGCTGATCGATGCCACGACCGGCGCGCACCTTTGGGCCGACCGGTTCGACACCGAGCGCGCCAATCTCGCGGCAGCGCAGACCCAAATCACCGGCCGTCTCGCACAGACGCTCGGTGTCGAGCTGATCCGAGCCGAGGAGCGCAGCATCGAGGCAGACACGGTAAGTCCTGATGCGCGCGACCTGATCATGCGCGGGTGGGCTTGGTCCTACAAGCCGAAGTCTCCAGAAACGCTACAACAGAGGCAGCGATTCTTCGAGCAGGCCCTCGAGATTGATCCGCGCTCTGTCGATGCGAGGATCGGAATTGCAAAGACCTTGATCGAGAAGATAGTCGACGGAATTCACAGCTCTGCTCCACAAGATATGGCGCGCGCCGAGCAGTTGCTCCTCGAAGCTCTGGAGCACGACCCGAACCGATCGGCGGCGTACGAAGCGATGGGGTTCTTACGCCGAGTGCAGGGTGGTCGCTTGAGCGAATCTCGGTTGGAGCATGAGACAGCGCTCGCGCTCGACCCCAACAATCTCAGCGCGGTTCGGCAACTTGGCTGGACATTGCTGCATCTGGGCGAACCGGACGCCGCCATAGCCCAGGGCGAAAAAGCCTTGCGGCTGAGCCCGCGCGACCCACGAGTATGGAGTATTTATGGACTAATAGGTTGGTGCCACTTGGTGTCGAACCGCGTCGATGAGGCAATAGACTTCCTGATGAAGTCACGTGCAATAAACCCACGAGTATGGTGGGTTCATTATGGGCTCGCTGGAGCACTGGGGCTCAAGGGCAACCTTGAAGAGGGGAAGACGGCGCTCGCCGAGTCGCTGAAGCTGAGACCGGAAATCAACTCGCTGGCGCAATACTACGCCATTCGTCCTTGGCAGAGCAGTCCTCAGTACTACGCGCTGGAGGACAAGACGGCGATCGAGGGCCTGCGCCGCATCGGTTTCGCTGAAATATGAGGGTCCTACGCCCTCTCGTTTCGCCACGCTTTAGCCGCAGCTGAAAACGTTGGCAGATGGTCTCATCCGTCGCGTCAGCTGATCGACTTCGCCGCCGGACCGCGGGCGCCGCCGCCGGCGCCGCCTTCAACCGGCCGTCGGGAATGCGTTGCCCGACGATTCCTCGGGCTCGGGCGGGCGATTGCCGCGGTAGAGGCGCCAGCGTGAGCCGGGCTTGAGGATGTCGAGACTGTTGCCGACGTCTCCGGCGGCGGGCGGGTCGGGTTCGGCCGAAGGCTCGGCGGCGGCGACGGCGTCGTCCTCGGGTGTATCGCTTGCTTCGAAGGGGTCGCCCGCTTCGGCTGTGGAGGGGCCCGTTTCCGCCGGCTCGACTGCCGCGGCGGCATCCTCCCGGCCGCGTTTGAGCGCGAAAGCGGAGGCAGCGCGCTCCAGCGTCTCGATCACCGCGGTTTCGGCGTCGAGCGCCTGCTTCTCCTCGGCATACCGCTGCTCGATCTCGGCGCGGCGGTGCTGGAGCTGATCCTTGGCTTGCTGGACATCGTTCGAGGTAATATTCCACATGGCTCGACCACAGAATGCAGGAGGCGGTTTCCGGATTTCGCACAACGATGTTGATGGAAGGTTAAGCGCGGTCAAATCGCTGCAAAAAATCAGCAACGGCGCTCCGGGCGGCGAGCAAAGCCGCGTCGTCAACCCTTCGTCAACAAAGCCCGCCGAAAGTGCTCCGAGGAATGCGACCGGCAGGCGGCGCAGTGCGCTGCCGCGGCAACGGGTTGGAGAAGCCAGTGAGCGAAATTCGGGAAGAGTCTGGGTCGAACACCACGGAAATCGAGGTGCTCGACGCCAAGGAGCGGTGGAGCGAATACCGGCTCGCCGACGGCACCACGATGCGGCTCAAATCGGTGATGATTGCGGTCTTTCGTGAAGACGGCCGCCAGACCCCGGACGGCGAGCCCGTCTACAACATGAAGTCGACGCTGATCACCGATGTCCGGGCGCCGGCCGCGGCGGCCAAGCCGGATGCCTAGCGATGGACCGGCTCGAAATCGTCAGGTCTAGCACGCGCACCCCTTCGACCCTGGTGTCGTCCCGATTGCACCCGACGACGACGGAAACGGGCTTGAGTGCTGGCACCGAAGGGCTGCTCACGACCGTGGTCGGGGCGTCGACGGCGCGGGTCAGCCTGGATCGCGTCGCGCCGCCGCAAACCCTGACCACACGGTCCCGGCGTCCGATCTGGGCCCGGGTGCAGCCGGGCCATTCCGTCGAAACCATCGCGGCGGCGCCCGAGCCTTCGGGGAAGCCGCAAGCTGGCGCGGTGACCGCGGACCGACCTCCCGACGCGACACTTTCGGCCGACCGCCCCGCTGACCCCCTCGGTGACCTGCCCCGCCGACCTTCCCAGGGAGCCGTCGGGGACCCCGCGGGTCGAGCTGACCATCGACTCGTTGCGCAATTATGAGCTCGTCAGACCGATACCGGTCGTCGTGGAATCGCTCGGGGATCGGCATTACGTCGCCGAAGTGGTGGATTTGAACATTTCCACTTCGGCCAGCAGCCTGAGCGACATCCTGATCATACTGAAGGACCAGGTCGCCCAAACCTATGACGGGCTGCGGATCAAGAAGAACCTGGATACTGAGCAGACGCTGCAGCTCAAAAAGTTGGAGACCTATATCGGCAAGGCGCGGCGAGGCTGGCTCGACCGGCGCTGAGGCGCGCTCGTTTCACCGCGTCGGCGGCCGGCGCAAGGCCCAGAAGGCGATGCAGCCGCAGACGATAGGATGCGATCGACAGGATGAAGGCGAGCTCGTAGCTGCCGGACAAGTCGAAGATCCAGCCGGCCGCCCAGGCGCCGGCGGCCGAGCCGAGGCCACTGCCGATCGTGATCACGCCGAGGATGGTGCCGAGCTGCCGGCCGGGGAAGAGGTCGGCGGTCTTGGCCGTTATCGCCGGGCCGCGGGCGCCCCAGGTCAAGCCGAAAAAGCAGGAAAACAGCCACAAGAGCCAGGTCTGGCCGGGCCCGGTGATGAACAGCGCGCAGATGACGCCGAGGATGGAGACGCCATAGGCCAGGATCGCCGACAGCTCGCGCCCGATGTAGTCCGAGAGCGTGCCGGTGAAGATCGTGCCGGCGATGGCGAGAAAGCTGCCGATGCCGAGCACGCTCGCCGCGTAGAGCGGGTCGAAGCCGCGGTCGACGGCAAAGGCGAGCTGGTGCAGCGAGACCAGAAAGCTGCCGAGCCCGGTGAACAGATAGACCGCGAAGAGCAGCCAGAAATGCGGCGTGCCGGCGGCCTCGGCCAAGGTCCAGCTCGGTGCCGGCGGCACGGCGGAGGAGGGGATTGGCGGCGCCGGGCCGGGATCGGGCGAACTCGGGGCCCGCTCGCTGCGGCGAAACACCAGCACCAGCGGCAGGATCACCGCGGCCATGAACCCGGCCTGCACGAGAAAGGTATGGCGCCAGCCGAGCGACGAGATCGAGAGCTGCACGAGCGGGGCGGACAACGCGCGAGCAAAGCCGTTGGCCGATTGGACGATCGAGATCGCCATGCCCCGCCGCCGCACGAACCGGCGCGACAGCAGCGGTACAAAGACGACAAGCCCGAGGCAATTGGCCCCGATCGTCATGACGATCCCGTAGAGGACGACGATCTGCCACAGCCCCGAGATCGCGGCGCAGCCCAGCAGCCCGAGCACCAGGAGGCCGCCCCCGAGAAGGATCAGCCGCCGCGGCCCGAGCCGGTCGACCAGCGCCCCGACCAGCGGCGAGCTGGCGCCGGCGACGAGCTGGGAGACCGAATAGGCGACCGAGGTCTCGGCCCGGCTCCACCCGAAATCCTCGATGAACGCCACCAGGAAGACCGCGTAGGAGTGCATCATCCCGGCGCTGACCGTGAAGGCGGCAAAGGCGCCGCCGAGGATCAGCCGGTCTTGCCGCATGCCGGGCGCCGCCGGTTGCCGCGGGCGTGATCGCAGCAAAAAAATCGTTTCGGATTTTCGCGGCATGCCCTCGACCCGATCCTTCCCGCGGCAACGCCTCTTGACCGGTGCCGGGCAGCGGCGCTGTGATCGCCCGAGCGCCCGCCGCGATCAAGAGACCGCCCCATGCTGACCCAAGAACAGGTCGAACGGTACCGTCACGACGGCTTTCTGTTTCCGATCCCGGCGCTCTCGCCGGGCGAGGTCGAGGACTGCCTCGCCGGCCTCGCCCGTTTCGAGCGCTGGCTGGGCCGGCCCTTGACCGAGGCCGACCGCAAATGGCGGTCGGCCGGCTACGTGATCATGCCTTGGGTCGACAGGCTGGTCCGACATCCGCGCCTCCTCGACGCGGTCGAGAGCGTGATCGGCCCCGACATCCTCGTCTACACCAGCACCTTCTTCATCAAGGACGCCGGCACCCCGGTCTTTGCCGCCTGGCATCAGGACGCGACCTATTTCGGCCTCGACCCGCACGAGCACGTCACCGCCTGGGTCGCGCTAAGCGACGCGACCAGCGAGGCGGGGTGCATGGAGGCGGTGTCGTCGCGCGGCAGGCCCCGGCAGCTGCGGCACGCCGCCCTCGGCCTCGCCCACAGCATCAACGGCGGCGGCCAGGCGATCGTCGAGCCGTTCGACGAGGCGGGGGCGGTGGCGATGGCGCTGCCGGCCGGCAGCTTTTCGCTGCACCACACGCTCTGCCGGCACCGCTCGGCGCCAAATCGCGCCGCGCACCGGCGGGTCGGGCTCGGCATCAGCTATATCCCGGCATCGGCCCGCACGATCGGCTCCTATCGGTTGTCGGCGCTTCTGGTCAGAGGCCGCGATGCCGCCGGTCATTTCGAACTGTTGCCGCCGCCGGCAGCCGAGTTCGATCCCGCCGCACTCGATCGGCACGAGCAGGCGTATCGCCGCTATCGGGAAAATTACGCCGAGCAGACCCTTTGGCACGAGCGGGACTTTTCCGCCGCCGGCTCGCGCGCTTCTCCGTGATCCTGCGCGAATCGGCAGTCGAGGTGGGTTAGGCGTTCCTTTACTAATCGACTTCACGATGCGGTCGCATGGAGATCGCGTCGAAGCCCATCATGCCGAACCGGACGGAGCTGTATTCGCACTCCGCCGCCGCCACCGCAGCGATCTTCGCGATGGCCACGCTGTTGGGGCGAGCGCTCCTGCGATGATGCCGGTACTGCATCTCGTGCCCCCGGCCGTCTTCGCCGCCCTGATGGCGACCGCTGCAGTCGAGGATCTCCGTCGGCTGGTCATTCCCAATCAGCTGATCGTGGCGTTGCTCATTCTGTGGCCGGCGCAGCTGGCGGCGGAGCCCGCCTTCGCGCCGTCTGCGGTGGCGACGGCTGTGGCCTGCGCGGCGGCGGTGTTCTGTGCCGGCGCGCTGCTCTTTTCCCGCGGCCTGATCGGCGGCGGCGATGTCAAGCTGCTCTCGGCCGCGGCGCTCTGGGCCGGGGCCGGCGCGGTGCCAGCGCTCCTGATCCTGACGGCGCTCTTTGGCGGAGTCTTGTCGCTGCTGCTGCTGACCTCCCATGGCATGCAGCTAGGAACCGCCCGCGGCGGCGGCGCGACGGCTCGCCCGCCAGTTCCGTACGGCGTCGCGATCGCAGCCGCGGCACTCCTGGTGACGATCCCTCCCAATTTCGGGTGAACGGCGATGCGGGCACGCACTCTGATCCTCTTCGCGATCGCGCTGGTCCTGGCCGGCGGTACCGCGGTGCTGGTACGCTCCTGGCTGGCGCAACGCGCGGCGATCGTCGCGGTCGCGCCTCGCCCGGCCCCTGTCGCGCCGAAAAAATCGGTCCTCGTCGCCCGGTCCGCGATCGCTCGCGGGCAGATCCTGAAACCCGCCGACCTCTCCTGGCAACCCTGGCCCGAGGCCGAGACCAACAACGCCTACATTCTTTCCGGCACCAAGACGGCGGAGGATTTCGCCGGGTCGGTCGCTCGCGAGCCGTTCGTGCCGGGCGAGCCGATCATCGCGGCCAAGATCGTCTCGCCCGGCGATCACGGGTTTCTCGCGGCCGTGCTGCACCCCGGCATGCGCGCCGTGTCGGTCCCGGTCACCGCGACCTCGGGCATCTCCGGCTTCATCTTTCCCGGCGACCGGGTCGACATCCTTGTCGAACATACGCTGACGACAAAAGAGGCTGGCGGGGAGGCCCAGCACAAGGCGGCCGAGACGGTGCTGCACGATGTGCGGGTCATCGCCATCGACCAGAAGCTCGACACCAAGGGCGGCGATGCGATGCTCGCCCACACTGCCACTTTCGAGGTGACGCCGAAGCAGAGCGAGGTCATCGCTCTGGCCACCGAAATGGGCAAATTGTCGCTGAGCCTGCGGCCTCTGGCCGGTTCTGGAAACGACCAGGCAGCGGCCGATTCTCCCGACGGCACCGGCACCGGCACCTTTACCCTCGACAGCGAGGTCAGCCGATTACTGCCGAAGCCGTTTGCTGGGCAACGAAACCATTCCGATGATACCGTGACGGTATTGCGCGGAAACGGCAAATCTGCCACTACTATCGAGTCGCAATCCGCGTCTCGAGGTCCGTGATGCATCCATTGCCGCGTATCGGTCTCGTTCTCACGATGGTTTCATTGCCATTCGTCGCCCCAACCCAGGCCGCCGAGCCGCCGCGCTCGCCGGCCGCCGACCCCGGGCCGGCGCCGGCCGCCGCTCCGCGCCCGGCGCGCGCCGGGCCTACTGTGCAGATCCCGGCCAACGGCGCGCCGATCGTGCTGGAAATCGGCAGCGGCACCTTGATCCGCCTATCCCATCCGGCGAGCACCGTCTTTGTCGCCAACCCCGATGTCGCCGACGTGCAGATCAAATCGCCGGAGCTGGTCTATGTCAGCGCCAAGGGGCCCGGCCAGACCGTGATCTATGCTGTCGATTCGAACGACGCGGTGCTGCTGAACGCACCGGTCCGGGTCGAGCTCGAAGTATCTCGGCTACGCCAGTCGCTGCGGCAGCTGATGCCGGGCGAGCGGATCGCCGTCGACTCGGTCGACGGCAATTTTGTGCTGAGCGGCCTCGTCTCCGATGCCGGAAGGGCGGAAAAGGCGCGGGTGCTCGCCACCTCGATCGCCGGCGAGGTCAAGGGTGCGCAGGTCATCAACCGTATGTCGGTCGCCACCCCGAACCAGGTCAACCTCCGCGTGCGCATTGCCGAAGTCGACCGCAACGTGCTGAAGCAGATCGGCGTCGACTGGAGCAAGCTCGGCAGCGAGGTGAGTTTTCTCACGCAGAATAATCCGCAACCGCTGACAAACTTCATCACCATCGGACAGACGGTCGGAACGGCCGTCAACGCCACGGTTTCGGCGCTGGCGACCGAAGGGTTTTTGACCGTGCTGGCCGAGCCCAACCTGACCGCTGTCTCGGGCCAGACCGCGAACTTTCTCGCCGGCGGCGAGTTTCCATACCCGGTCGCGCAACCGGGATCGGTAGGGAACAATGCGGTATTCACGATCGAGTTCAAACAATTCGGCGTCCAGCTGGCCTTCACGCCGACGATTATCGACGCCGACCATTTGAACCTGAGGGTCCGGCCGGAAGTCAGCCAGTTGGACTTCTCCAACGCAGTGTCGGTGGAGGGCACTCTTGTCCCCGCGCTGACCGTCCGCCGCGCCGAAACCACAGTCGAGCTCGGCAGCGGGCAAAGCTTCGCGCTCGCCGGGCTCTTGCAGCATGCCTCGGAGCAAGATCTCTCCAAGGTGCCGTGGCTCGGCGACATCCCAATCCTCGGTGCGCTGTTCCGCTCGAACAGGTTCAAGCACAACGAAACCGAGCTCGTCATCATCATCACCCCCTATCTGGTCAAGCCGTCGATGACCGCGCTGGCCGCGCCGACCGATGGGCTGACCTTGCCCCATGACGCGCAGCAGGTGCTGTTCGGCGACACTTATCGGCAACAGCTGCCGGCGCCGAGGCGCGGGCCGCTCAACGCCGGCGGCCGGGGCCTGATCGGGCCGGCCGGCTTTCAACTTGATTGAGGGAGGAGCACCGTCATGCAGACCCGCCTCTACCCCACCACGATCGCGCTGATGCTGGCGCTCGCGGGCTGCGTGCCCGGGGCGGCCGAGTACAGTCGCAGCGAAGCCCCGAACCAGCTCGAGGTCGACGGCGCCCGGAGCGAGATCCAGCTCGCCTTCGCCGCCGGGTCGGACCGCCTGTCCCAGCGCGAGGCCGGGCGGCTCGATCGGTTGGTCTCGAGCGGGGCCATCCTGCCCGCCGACCGTGTCGCGGTTGCCGCATCCGGCAGCCCCGGCCTGGCGCAGCGCCGCGCCGCCGCGGTCGCGGGCGAGCTGTTGCGCTACGGCATCGTCGCCCAGACCCGGGCACTCGACGGCATGCCTTCCAACCGCGCGATCGTCGAGGTCGGCCGCTACACGGTAACCTTGCCGGCCTGCCCGAATTGGAGCAAGTCGCCCGCCACCGACTTCAGCAACGCGCCGTCGAGCAATTTCGGCTGCGCCAATGCGAGCAATCTCGGGCTGATGGCGGCGAGTCCCGGCGACCTCGTCAGCGGCCGCCCCCTCGCCTACGCCGACGCGATGCCCGCGGCGAATGCCGTCGACCGCTATCTGCAGGACAAGGTCAAGCTGCCGGAGGGGGCCGCGCTCGGCCCGATCCAGTCCGGCGGCGGCAGCGAGGGCGTCGCGCCTACGCCTGCCGGAGGCCAATAGTGAAAGCCGCGCGCGCGTCGGCCACAGCCGACCTCGATCGCGACGGGGTGATCGCCGTCCTACAGGATCAGGGGACCTCGGATCGGCTCCAAGGGGTCATTCGAGAGCTGCAGCTCGACGACGAGCTGACCGTCACCGACACGCTCGATGCCGCCCTGCGCCGCATCCGCGGGGGGGCGGCGCCCCGCGTGCTGATCATCGATTTGTCGGAATCGGTCGCGCCGATTGCCGAGATCGGCGCGGCGCGCGCCATCGGCGGCGCCGAGCTCAAGCTCGTGGCGCTCGGGGCCGTCAACGATGTCGGCCTGTTCCGCGACCTGCTGTCGGCGGGAGCCAGCGACTATCTGGTCAAGCCACCGACCCGCGAAGCGCTGGCCACCGCCTTGGAGGCGCGACCGCACGACGCGACCGCGGGAGCCGAAGGCGGGCTCGGGCCGGTTACCGTGTTCATCGGCAGCCGCGGCGGGGTCGGCGCCACGACAACCGCGGTCTCCTGCGCCTGGCTTCTGGCCGAGGAGCGCGCGCAGCGGACCGCACTGGTCGATCTCGACCTTCATTTCGGCACCGTCGCGCTGAAGCTCGACACCGATCCCGGCAGCGGGTTGTGCGAGGCGCTGGAGCAGCCCTCGCGAATCGACAGCCTTTTCATCGAGCGGGCGATGATCAAGCTCAGCGAGAACCTGCGGGTGCTGGCGGCCGAGGCTTCGGCGGCTCAGCATATGGCCATCGACGCCGGGGCGATCGACATGCTGCTCTACGAGCTGCGCCGCAAGTTCGCGCAGGTCGTCGTCGACCTGCCGCGCGGCGCCAACCCGATGCAGCGCGTGGTGCTTGCCGCGGCGACCCATGTCGTCGTGGTTTGCGAGCGCAGTCTCGCCGGCCTGCGCGACACGATCCGCCTGCAAGGCCTGATCCGGGAGCAGGCGCCGCAGGTCCGGCTGTGGCTGGTCGAGGCCGGCGCCGCTGCGGAACGGGCGCTGATCGGCAAGGCGGAATTCGAGAAGGGCGTCGGCAAGGCGCTCGACGCCACCCTGTCCTACGACCCGAAATCAGCCGGCGCCGCGGCCAACGCCGGTCAGCCGCTGCCAGTCGCGACGCCGCGCAGCCCGGTGGTGCGTGAGCTTCGCCAGCTCGTTGCAATGCTCGCCGGCCCGGCGCAGGCGGCGCCAAAGCGACGTTTGTTCACGCTGCCATCGTTATGGTAGGCCTGTTCAAACGCCCAGAGACCGAGACCACGCTCGATGCGCGCATCGCGGTGGTCTCGGCGCGCCGCGCCGCGCCGACGGTAGCTCCCGTTCCCATGCCGGCGGCGGTCCAGGCCGCACCGACTCCGGACGCTTCTCGCGAGGACCGTCTGCTCGCCGCCCGCGAGCAGATCCTCGCGCGCTTGAGCGCGGAGGTCCGCCCCGAACGCAGAAGCATCCTCAGCCGCGGCGAGCTCGCCAAGATCGTCGATACGGCCGTGCAGGCCTATCTGCCGCGGCACGGCATCGACGCCGGCCCGCTCGACCGTCGCGATCTGGTGACGGCGCTGATCGAGGCCCTGCTCGCGCCGACGACGCAAGAACCCGAAACCGATCCGGCCTCGCCCCGTCGTACATCGAACCGCGCGGTGGTCGAGGCCGCGAAGGCCCAGATCCAGCCGCTTGTCCTCGAACACATGGATGTCGCGGCTGCGGCCGACATGCCGCGCGCCACATTCGAGACTCAGCTCGCCACCTGGGTCAAGGATCTCCTGACCGAAAACAAGATTCAGCTCAACTTTGTCGAGCAGCGCGAGCTCGTCCAAGCGCTGATCGCCGATATGCTCGGCCTCGGGCCGCTCGAGCCGCTGATGGACGACGAGAGCGTGACCGACATCATGGTCAACGGGGCCAAGCAGGTCTATGTCGAGCGGCGCGGCAAGCTCGATTTGACCGATGTCCGGTTTCGCGACGATCAGCACGTCATGAATGTGGCGACCAAGATCGTGACCCGGATCGGCCGCCGGATCGACGAATCGCAGCCGCTGGTCGACGCGCGGCTGATGGACGGCAGCCGCGTCAACATCATCATTCCGCCGCTCGCGATCGACGGCCCGACCATCTCGATCCGCAAGTTCTCGAAGAAGACCATTACCCTCGATACGATGTCGCAGCAGGCCAACATCTCGTCTGAGATGTCGACTCTGTTGAAGATCGCCGCCCGCTGTCGCCTCAACATTCTGATTTCCGGCGGCACCGGCTCGGGCAAGACGACGATGTTGAACGCCCTGTCGCGGCTGATCGATCCGACCGAGCGGACGGTGACGATCGAGGACGCGGCCGAGCTGCAATTGCAGCAGCCGCATGTCGTGAGGCTGGAGACTCGCTCGCCGAACCTCGAGGGCAGCGGCGAGGTGACGATGCGCGACCTGTTGCGCAACGCCCTCAGAATGCGGCCCGACCGCATCATCCTCGGCGAGATCCGCGGCGCCGAGGCGCTCGACGTGCTGCAGGCGATGAACACCGGCCACGACGGCTCGATGAGCACGATCCACGCGAACCGGCCGCGCGAGGCGCTGACCCGGCTCGAAAACATGGTGGGCATGACCGGCATCAACCTGCCTTCTCGCGCGGTGCGCACCCAGATCGCCGCCGCTGTCAATCTGATCCTGCAAATCAATCGAATGCGCGACGGCGTGCGCCGGGTGACGGAGGTGATGGAGGTCGTCGGGATGGAAGGCGACATCATTACCACGCAGGAGCTGTTCACCTTCCAGTACGAGGGCGAAACGGTGGACGGCAGATTGCGCGGCGTCTTCAAATCGAGCGGGGTTCGACCGTATTTCTTGCCGCGCGCCCAATATTACGGGCTCGACCGGCCGCTGCTCGAGATCATCTGACTACCCGAAGCCGAGTGAGCTGTTGTGGCGAGCGTGGAATCCAGGACTTTAGGCGCTCGAATGGTTGCCGCCGGCGCCCGGCTTCCGGCCAAGCAGGGGCCGGACCGTGTGCGGCTTCCTCAGGATGAGGTCTTTTGCTGGATGCCATCGATATGTACCTGATGGTGAGGCGCGCGCCGGGGCATGGACGGGCCCGCAAACCGCGCGCCGGCCGAACCCCGTTATCGTTCCGGGCTGGCTTGGTCGCACCGCCGCGTGGCTGGCGAAAGCCTATCGAAGCCGCGCGTCTCGGGTCGGGTTTTGAGAGATGAATATTCCCCTCGACGCCATGACCGGGCTCGCTGCCTTGTCGGCGCTCGCCGTCGCTCTGCTGTTCGGCACGGTAGCCTTTGCGCTGACCGGCGGCGCCGAGCGTCGGCGCCGCCGGCGGCGATTGGATGCCGTGCGCGGTCGGGCAACCGGCGCTCCTGCCGCCGCCGCCGCCGAACGCTCGCTGTCGCGGCGGGCGAGCGCCACGCCAAAGATCGACCGCGTCGCCCACCGCTGGCTGCCGCGCCGCGAGATCCTTTCCGCCCGGCTCGCGCGGACCGGTCGGGTCATCAGTATCGGTCAATACGCGATCACGATTCTCGTCGTGTCCGCAATGGCGACCATCGCGCTCGCCGCCCTGGCGCCGATTGGGCTCGTTCCCAGCCTGCTGATCGGGCTGCTGGTCGGGATCGCGCTGCCGCATCTGATCGTCGGGCGCATGGGCAAGCGTCGCGTCGCCGCGTTTATCGCGCTCTTTCCCGAAGCCATCGATCTGATGGTTCGGGCGTTGCGCTCGGGCCTGCCGATCAGCGAGGCGATCATCGGGGCGGGCCATGAAATCGCCGATCCGGTCGGCAGTGAGTTGCGTCTCGTCGAGAACGGCATGCGCCTCGGGCGCGATCTGGAGAGCCTGCTCTGGGAGATTTCCGGGCGTATCGACACGCCGGAATTTCGCTTTTTTATCATTGCCCTGAGCGTGCAGCGCGAAACCGGCGGCAACCTCGCCGAAACCCTCGGCAACCTTTCCGAGGTGCTGCGGCGACGCCGGCAGATGCGGGCAAAAGTTCGTGCCATGGCCAGCGAGACCCGTGCCACGACAGCGATCCTTGGCGGGCTTCCGGTGCTGGTCATATTGCTGCTGATGGTGACCTCGCCCGCCTATCTGGCCCCGCTCCTTTCGGATCTGCGCGGCTATATATTGGACGGTCTGGCATTGGGGATGCTCGGAACCGGGATCATGCTGATGAACAAGATGGCAAAGTTCGAGATATGAAAGGCGCCCGGCTTGCTGACTGGCTACCCGGCGGCGTCAGCCTCGACGACGCCATCACGGTGCTCGCCGCCTTGGCGATGCTGGTCACTCTTCTCGCGCTATGGCAGGCACTGCGTGGCCGCAGCGCCTTCGAGCGACGGCTCGAGGAAATCGTCGAGCGCAAGGAAGGATTGCGACAGACGGCGCTCGCGCGGCCGTCGCGCCGCGCAGCGTACGAGCCCCGCCGGCTTGATGCGCGAGGCGGTGACCCGCCTCAATCTGCTGCGCTCGAAGCATGCCAACGAAGCCCGCGGCATCCTCACCCGGGCCGGGTTCAGATCGCAGGACGCAATGATCGGCTACCTCTTCGCGCGGGTATGCCTGCCATCCCTGTTCGGCATCGCGGCGATCGTCAACACCTATGTAATGCCGCTGGTGCCGATCCGCCCGGAGCTGCGGTTTCTGCCGCCGCTGATTGCAATACTGTTCGGCTTTTACGCGCCCAAGCTCTACCTCAAGAATGCCGCGGACAAACGGGCCAAGCAGCTGCAGCTGGCGCTGCCGGACGGGCTCGATCTGATGGTCATCTGCTCGGAGGCCGGACTGAGCCTCGATGCGACCTTGGTCCGCGTCTCGCGGGAGCTCGGGAATAGTTGGCCAGAGCTGGCCGAAGAATTCGCCATCACCGCGGCGGAGCTGACCTTTCTGCCCGATCGGCGTCTGGCGTTCGACAACCTGAACAATCGCTCGACCTGCGAGGAAATCCGGGCTGTGGTCAACACGCTTTTGCAGACCGCCAAGTTCGGCACCCCCTTGGCGCAGTCTCTGCGGGTTCTTGCATCCGAGATGCGCGGGATGCGCATGACTCGCGCCGAGGAGAAAGCGGCGCGGTTGCCGGCCTTGCTGACAGTACCGATGATCGTATTTATTCTGCCGACCCTGTTCATCGTCCTGCTCGGCCCGGCGGCGATCAACATTATGGACACCTTTGCCAAACACTGACCGCGATCACGAGGACCTCGCCGCGCCGACCGACAATATCGCCCGGTTGCGGGCCTCGGGCGAGAGCTGGCGTAACGTCTGGTAGTAAGCAAGGTTGTGCGCCACCGCGGTCTCGTCGAGGTCGATCCGGCTCAGCCGGGTCGCTTCCGCGACGTTCCCATTCAGACCGTAGATCAATGCCAGGTTTTGCCGCGCGCGCGCAGACCCGCTCGGCCCCATCGCGATCGGCTGCAACATCGCGACCGCCGAGACGTAATCCCCGCTCAGCGCCAACGACAGGGCGAGATTGGTGGTCAGCGCCGAATCGCCCGGCGCGTGATCGAGGCCTCGCCGGTAGCAGCCTTGCGCCATGTTGTGCCGGCCCGTCTGGTCATTGGCGACCCCGAGCACGAGCAGCAGCTTCGGGTCATCCGGGTGCTCCGCGATCGCCTTGGAGAGCGGTTCCAACGCGAGCTCGGGACGGCCGGTTCTGAGATACGCCTTGGCGAGCCCCAGCTGGGCCGCGGTGTCGGAGCCGTCGCGCGCCAGCGCCGAGTTGTAGGCGATGATCGCTTCGTCGACGGCACCCGTAAGCAGCAGCGTATTGCCGATCTCGACAAACGGCGCGGGCTGCGTCGTCGCGATCTCGGCGGCCCGCCGAAAGACGCTGACGGCATTGGGGTAATCCCCGCCGGCTCGCGCTGCCTCGCCGATCCGCATCAGCGAGTCGTAGCTCGGCGGCGACCCGCCGCCGTCACGACCGTTGACGCTAAGAGGATCGAGGTGGAACGGAAACGGCTCGCAGCCACCGAGCGCCAAGGCGGCCAAGGCCAGAGAGAGAACCCACGTGCGGCAAATCTTCCAACACCGCGCCGATTCGAGCATTTCTTCTCGCGCATAGAGATGTCACCGATACAGCCCGCGCCTAGGTTGAATTAGGACGCGATCGTCAAAATCTCGTCCCAATTTCCCAAATGCGGAGGAATGCGAGCATTTTTGCCGTTCTGCGCGGCGAGGCGCCGGCCTGAAATTAGCGAATCGGGCGATACGGCCCGTTGCTCTACGCGGCCGCCTCGATCTTGGCCGTAACCGCGCGCTCGACCGCGGCCAGCGCCGCCTCGGCGCGAGCGGCCTGCGGCCCGCCGGCCTGGGCCATGTCGGCCCGGCCGCCGCCGCCCTTGCCACCCAGCGCCTCGGCGCCGAGGCGGACGAGCTCGACCGCATCGAACCGGCTCGCCAGATCCGCGGTCACGCCGACGACGATCGCCGCCTTGCCATCGGCGCGCGACACGACGGTGACGATGCCCGAGCCGATGCGGCGCTTCAAATCGTCGGCCAGCGATTTGAGCTCGCGCCCGGGGACATCATCGACCACACGGCCGTCGAACGCGATCTCACCGATCTTGCGGTCCGCCGATTTGGCAGACGGGCCGGCGCTGGCCAGGGACCGGCGCACCTCGGCCAGCTCGCGGTCGAGCCGCCGGCGCTCCTCGACGAGGCTGGCAAGCCGCGCCGGCAGCTCGGCCGGGCCGGTCCGCAATACCGCCGCCGCCCGATGCAGGATCCCCTCCTCCTCGGCGAGGTGGGCCTCGGCCGCGGCCCCGGTAAGCGCTTCGATCCGGCGCACACCCGAGGCGATCGCGGTCTCGGCGACGATCTTGAACAGGCCGATGTCGCCGGTGCGGCGGACATGCGTGCCGCCGCACAGTTCGACCGAGAACGGCTTGCCGTCGTCGCTCGCACCGCCCATCGAGACGACCCGCACCTCGTCGCCATATTTTTCGCCGAAGAGCGCCAGCGCGCCCTCGGCCACCGCCCGCTCCGGGGTCAGTAGGCGCGTGCGCACCGCGGCGTTGTCGCGAATGCGCTCGTTGACCTCGGCCTCGATCGCCTGGATGTCGCCGGCCGTCAGCGGCCGCGGATGGCTGAAGTCGAAGCGCAGCCGGTCGGGGGCCACCAGCGAGCCCTTTTGCGTGACATGCTCGCCGAGGCGCTGGCGCAACGCTTCGTGCAGCAGATGCGTGACGGAATGATTGGCCCGCAACCGGCGGCGGCGGATGCCGTCGACCCTGAGTTCGACAGCGTCGCCCTGGTGCAGCGCGCCATGCGTCACCTTGCCGAGGTGGACGTGCAGGTCGCCCGCCCTCTTGACCGTATCGCGTACCGCCAGCTCGGCGCCGGAGGCGGAAAAGGCGACCCCGGCGTCGCCGACCTGGCCGCCGGACTCGGCATAGAACGGCGTCTGGTTGAGGATCATAGCGATCTCGTCGCCGGAAGCGGCCTCGACGACGCGCTCGCCGTCGCGCAGGATCGCGAGCACGACCCCCTCGGCGCTCTCGGTCTCATAGCCGAGGAATTCGGTGGCCCCGACCTCCTCGCGCAGGCCGAACCACATCCCTTCGGTCGCCGCCTCGCCCGAGCCGACCCAGCTCCGGCGCGCCTCTTCGCGCTGGCGCGCCATTGCCGCATCGAACCCTTCGACCGCCACCTTGCGGCCCTGCCCGCGCAAAACGTCCTGGGTCAGATCGAGCGGGAAGCCATAGGTGTCGTAAAGCCGAAAGGCGATTTCGCCGGGGAACGCGTCGTCCGGCCCGAGCCGGGATGTCTCCTCCTCGAGGAGGCGCAGCCCGCGTTCGAGCGTCTGCTTGAAGTTCGTCTCCTCAAGCCGCAGAGTCTCGGCAATCAAGGGCTGCGCACGCAGCAATTCGGTATAGGCGCCGCCCATCTGCTGCACCAGAGCCGGCACCAGCCGCCAGACCAGCGGCTCCTTGCAGCCGAGCATATGGGCGTGGCGCATCGCCCGCCGCATGATGCGGCGCAACACATAACCGCGCCCCTCCTTGCTCGGCAATACGCCGTCGGCGATCAGAAACGCCGAGGCGCGAAGATGGTCGGCGATGACGCGGTGCGACACCGCATGCGGCCCGTCGGGCGGCACACCCGACGCGTCGGCCGAAGCCAGGATCAGCGTGCGAAAGAGGTCGATGTCGTAATTGTCGTGCTTGCCTTGCAATACCGCCGCGATCCGTTCGAGCCCCATGCCGGTGTCGATCGAGGGCCGCGGCAGCGGCACGCGCCCGCCCGCGAGTTGCTCATATTGCATGAAGACGAGGTTCCAGATCTCGATGAACCGGTCGCCTTCAGCGTCCGCACTTCCCGGCGGGCCGCCGGGGACCGCCGGGCCGTGGTCGTAGAAGATCTCGGAGCACGGCCCGCACGGGCCGACATCGCCCATCGCCCAGAAATTGTCGGCGGTGGCGATGCGGATGATCCGCGAGGAGGGCAGCCCGGCGATCTTCGCCCACAGCAGGGCAGCGTCGTCATCCTCGGCGTAGACCGTTACCAAGAGGCGGTCGCGGGCGAGGCCGAGCTCGCGGGTCAACAGGTTCCAGGCCAGCTCGATCGCCCGGTCCTTAAAATAATCGCCGAAGGAAAAGTTTCCCAGCATCTCGAAGAAGGTGTGATGGCGGGCGGTATAGCCGACGTTTTCGAGGTCGTTGTGCTTGCCGCCCGCGCGCACGCATTTCTGCGCCGTGGCCGCACGCGAATAGGCGCGCTTCTCCACCCCGGTGAAGACGTTCTTGAACTGGACCATGCCGGCGTTGGTGAACAGCAGGGTCGGATCGTTTCGCGGCACGAGCGGGCCCGACGGCACGATCTCGTGGCCGTAGCGCGCGAAGTAGGCGAGAAATGCGGCGCGGATGTCGTTGGTCGTCTGCATGAGACAGATTGTGGTCCTGCGCGGCTTTCGCGCAAGAGGGCGGTTGGATGAAAGCGGTGCGGCGCCGGCCGCGTTTGAGGGCGAACTCAGGCGCGAAGCCGCCACACGGCGAGGATCGTCTTGCCGAACCTATGGCCAAAGCCGCGGTCGAGAGCGCGGGAGATCGGAACCAGGATCTTGTCCCAGACCGCGATCTGTTGTTTCGACGGCAATGCCGCCCTGAGCAGCACCTTGTTGGCGAGCGAGGCGAAGAACCCGGCGCAATCGAGCATCGAACAGGCCGCCAGCTCGCAACCGGCCGGCGTCAACACGCAGAGGCTGGCACGGTCGTAGCGCCGGTGATGCCCGATCGCCGCATCGAACGGGGTGAACAGGAACTGATGCGCCGGCGCCAGCACGACGAGATTGCCTCGCGCCGCCAGATGCCGCCGCGCCAGGGCCAATTCGGCACGGTCCTCGGCGATGTGCTCCAGTACGTCGAGGTAGAGGATCGTGTCATAGCGGGCGGCGGCATCGATGTGCTCGATCGTCCCGGCGGACACCCGGCAGGCCGTCGGCAACTGTCCGGCCATCAAGCGCTCCTCGATCTGGCGGGCGAGACCGGCGTCGGGCTCGAGGCACGTCCACTCATGGACGCGGTCGTTAAAGAGGTGAGGGACGTTGCTGCCGATGCCGGCGCCGACCTCGAGAACGCGGCCGCGGACAAACGGGCGGACAACCGCTCCCAGATAGGTCTTCCAATTGGTTGCCGCCGCGAACAGCTCCAATTCCGAGCCGATGTAGCGGTAGCTCATGCGGCGGGCGGCACCGGCACGATCGCGATTTTCGCCCGCCGCGGCCAGCAGCGCTCGCGATGTTCGACAAAGGGAAGGCAATCGACGATCGGGACGAACGGGCGATGGCTGCGCCCGGCCAAGACCGTCAAGCTCGCAGCGACCACGATAACGAGCGTCTGCAACAGGATGATCAGGAGATCGCCCACCGCGGTTGTCGCCCAGCCGGGGATCGCCAGATCGGTCGCGAAGCGGATGGCGGTGACGGCGAGGATGCCAAACCCCGCCGCGCCGCCGACAAAAACGGCGGCGAGCAGCAGGCGAACAAAGATCCGGTCGATCTGGACCGACAGGGCGCTCAGCCCATGCACGATCAGCGATACGAGGTTCATTTTCGAACGCCCGGCAGAGCGTCGCCCGCGCGTGGTCGGGACCGTGCGATAGGAAAGCCGCGAACGCATGATCGAGGCCGCGAGGTTGTTCCACAGCTCGGGCATATGGACCAGCCGACGAACCGCCGCCATCGGCATCACGCAATAATTGCCGAAGCTGATCGGCTGACCGGTCAGCGTGAAGAACAGCAGCCTGTAGAGCCCGTACCAGAACCTGAAGATGCGCGATTCCGAACGTTTTGCCCGACCAGCAAGCACCACCTGCCGCGGATCCCGAGAGCTCGCCGCCAGCAAGGGGGCGATGTCGGCCGGGCGATCCTGGCCGTCGCTATCCATGACCAGGACGGCGTCGAGCTCGGCGCTGTCGGCGATCGCGCTGAGGCCGACGGCGATCGCCCGCTGATGGCCGAGGTTGGCGGCTAGCCGGATCATTTCGATCGAAACGATGCAAGAGTCACCGGGCAGGGCGACGGTGCCGACGTCGAAAGGCGCGCTCGAGCCATCGTCGACCGCATGGATGCGAAACACAAAATCGGAACCGGTGAACAGATCGGAGATCTCGGCCATCAGCGACGAAAACGACGCCCAGTCGTCGAGGACCGGAGTCACGATGGCGATGGTCCTGGTCATGCCGCTCGATGCCCCATTTGCGCCGCCGGCATCCTAGGCGAGCCGAACTTAATGAAGGGTAAACCTGCCAGGACTACGCTCGCGCCTCGATGCAAATAACCTCGACCGATCCCGCAGCCTCGGCGCCCGCGATGCGGCAGAGCTGGGCCTACCGACTGGCGATTCCGGCCATCGCGCTGTGCCTCTTTGCGGCATTGGCGGCGTTGTGGCACTGGGGGCCGCGCCCGCTCTATTTCGACGCACTGCGATTGCTCGGCATCGACCCGTTCCGGTTTCCGTTTCTCGATATTCACGCGGTGCTCGCCGCCGCCGAATGCCAGCGCCAGGGTGTGGATGTCTATCTGTCCAACCCGTGCGACGCGCTCGGCCGGCCGCACGTCTATTCGCCGCTCTGGCTCTCGGTCACCCCCGGCTTTCTCGACACGCGAGCGACGATGTGGGTCGGTTTGAGCCTCGGCCTCCTGTTCGTCCTGTCGTTGCCGGCGGTGATCCGCCCGGCGAGCGCCGGCGAGGTCCTTGTCCTCGCCCTGGCTGCACTGTCGCCGATGACGGTTTATGCCGTCGAGCGCGCCAACAACGATGTCGTGGTGTTCCTCCTTATCCTCTGGGGTTGCGTCCTCGACCGCGCCCCGCGCCCCTATCGGCTCGGCTGCTACGCGCTCTATCTGGCGGCCGGTCTGCTCAAATACTATCCGCTGGTGCTCCTTGTGCTGATCGTGCGCGAGAGATGGCGAGACGCATCTGCAATCGCGGCTGTCGCCGGCGCGGCTTTGGCGCTGTTTGCGGTTTGCGACCATGCCGAGCTCGGCAAGGCGCTGGCCAACATTCCCGCGCCGTCTTATTTCGCCAACTCGTTTTCCGCGCGGAACCTGCCCTTCGGGCTTACGGCAGGGGTGGCCGCAGCGGGTCCACGCTCAACGCTCGCGCTGTTGCTGCTTGGCCTCCTCGTGGCTGTTGCGGCCGCCAGAACATGGCGCACCTTCCGAATGCTCTCCGTGCACGTGGTCGACTGGAACGGGGGCGAGGCGGAGTGCCTGGTGGTGGGGGCAATGCTTCTGACGGCGTGTTTTTTTGCCGGCCAGAACATCGATTACCGCGGCGTCTATTTTGTTCTGGTGATGCCGGGTCTGGTCCGCCTTCATGCGATGGCCGATGGCGCCATAATCCGTCGATTTCTGGCACAGATGATCGCGGTGGCGCTCTTCGCCACCTGGGAAGAGCTCATTCGCCGTGGGCTGCACGCAGCGACAGCCATGCTGCCCGTGGGCGGCCTGGGATTGCGCACCGAAGTCCTCTTCTGGACCGGTCGCGAGCTGGCGTGGTGGTGGTTGATCTCCAGCCTCGCCGCGATCGTCCTCTGCCGGATGGCCGGGGCGCCGCTCGTCGGCGACAGTCTCGTCGCGCTCCCTCGTCTGCGGTTCATCGGCAGCGGTCGCGAGCGGGCGCGCGGTTGAGGTCCGCCGGCCTGCATTTTCGAACCGCATCCTTCGATACGGGCAGCAAGGTAGCGCCGTAGGGCGGACACACGTCGCAGGGACGCCCGTTGCCGGGCACCCACCGCGCAGCGCCCGAGCTCGAGCCGGCGGCGGTGATATCGCGATCATCGTTGAGCAACCGGCGGACAAACACTACGTGTTGCGGCAGCACGACGAGGCTTTGCGGAGGTCGCGATGGCGCTGGCGGCGGTCACGCTCGACGACAAATACGTCCTCGACCGGGGACGCGTCTATCTGACCGGCACGCAGGCGCTGGTGCGCCTGCCGATGATGCAGCGGCAGCGCGACACGGCGGCCGGACTCAACACCGGCTGCTTTATTTCGGGCTATCGCGGCTCCCCGTTGGGCGGATTCGATCAGGCGCTATGGGGCGCGCGCCGCTTTATCGAAAAGAACCACATCCGCTTTCAGCCGGCGATCAACGAGGAGTTGGGTGCCACCGCAATCTGGGGCAGCCAGCAGCTGGGGCTCTTCCCCGGCGCCAAATACGATGGCGTCTTTGCCATGTGGTACGCCAAGGGGCCGGGGGTCGACCGCAGTGGCGACGCCTTGAAGCACGGCAATTCCGCCGGCTCGGCGCCCCACGGCGGCGTGCTGCTATTGGCCGGAGACGACCACACCTGCAAATCCTCGACCCTGGCGCACCAGTCCGAATACGCCTTCATGGATGCCTGTATCCCGGTGCTGAACCCGTCAGGCGTGCAGGAAATCCTCGACCTCGGCCTCTATGGCTGGGCGATGTCGCGCTGGTCCGGCTGCTGGATCGCCTTCAAGACGATTGCCGAGACGATGGACAGCTCAGCCTCGGTCGAAATCGGGCCAGAGCGGATCAAGATCGTCACGCCCACCGATTTCGAGATGCCGCCGGACGGGCTCAACATCCGCTGGCCCGACCCGCCGCTCGAGCAGGAATACCGGCTGCACAAATACAAGCTCTATGCGGCACTCGCTTTCGCCCGCGCCAACCACCTCGACCGCATCGTCATCGACAGCCCGCGCCCGCGCTTCGGCATTGTCACCACCGGCAAGTCCTATCTCGATGTCCGTCAGGCATTGGACGACCTCGGGATCGACGACGCGCACGCCGCCGAGATCGGCTTTCGCCTGTACAAGGTCGCGATGTCCTGGCCGCTCGAGCGCGAAGGCATCCGGCATTTCGCCGAGGGGCTCGAAGAAATCCTCGTCGTCGAAGAAAAGCGCGCGGTCATCGAGAACCAGTTGAAGGAGCAGCTCTACAACTGGCGCGAGGATGTGCGCCCGCGGGTGATCGGCAAGTTCGACGAG
This sequence comes from uncultured Alphaproteobacteria bacterium, assembly GCA_963781215.1. GTDB lineage: Bacteria > Pseudomonadota > Alphaproteobacteria > ATCC43930 > CGMCC-115725 > AP-15. The sequence goes on along the minus strand of CAWAFE010000004.1, from coordinate 34,634 downwards.
AACCGCGACTGGATCCTGCCGTCGAATGGCGAGTTGACCCCGGCGATGATCGCGCGGGTCATCGCGGCGCGCATCGCCCGGTTTCATACTTCGCCGCGGATCGCCGAGCGTCTGGCTTTTCTCGAAGCCAAGGAGCGCCAGCTCGGCGGCAATGTCGTGCCGTTCGTGCGCACACCCTATTTCTGCTCGGGCTGCCCGCACAACACCTCGACCAAGGTGCCCGAGGGGAGCCGCGCGCTGGCCGGCATCGGCTGCCATTACCTGGCGCAGTTCATGGACCGCTCGACCGCGACCTTTACCCAGATGGGCGGCGAGGGCGCGCCGTGGATCGGCCAGGCGCCGTTCACCGAAACGCCGCACGTCTTCGTCAATCTGGGCGACGGCACCTACACCCATTCCGGCGTGCTGGCGATCCGCGCCGCGGTCGCAGCCAAGGTCAACGTCACCTACAAGCTCCTCTTCAACGACGCGGTGGCGATGACCGGCGGCCAGCCGATCGACGGCGGCCTGACCGTGCCGAGGCTGACCCGCCAACTCGCCGCCGAAGGTGTCGGCCCGATCGTCGTTGTCACCGACGAGCCGGACAAATACCTGCCGGATGCCGGTTTCGCGCCCGGAGCAGCGGTGCGCCACCGCGACGACCTCGATGCGGTGCAGCGCGAATTGCGGGTAATTCCGGGCGTCACCGCGATTGTCTACGACCAGACCTGCGCGGCCGAAAAGCGCCGCCGCCGCAAGCGCGGCCGCTTCCCGGACCCGGCCAAGCGGGTCTTCATCAACGACCTCGTCTGCGAGGGCTGCGGCGATTGCTCCAAAGCATCGAATTGCGTCTCGGTGGTGCCTGTCGAGACCGAATTCGGCCGCAAGCGGGCGATCGACCAGTCGAGCTGCAACAAGGACTATTCCTGCGTCGAGGGCTTCTGCCCGAGCTTTGTCACCGTGCATGGCGGCGGTCTCAAGAAGCGCGCAGCCGGGGATTTGGGAGAGGACGAATTGCCGGCGTTGCCGGAGCCGGTGCTGCCGCCATTGGCCGAGCCTTACGGCATTCTGGTCACCGGGGTCGGCGGCACCGGCGTCGTCACCATCGGGGCGCTGCTCGGCATGGCGGCGCATCTCGAAGGCAAGGGCTGCACGGTCCTCGACATGACCGGCCTCGCGCAGAAAGGGGGTGCCGTTTACAGCCACGTCCGGATTGCGGGGAGGCCCGACGAGATCCACGCGGTGCGGATCGCGGCCGGGAACGCCCGGCTGCTCTTGGGGTGCGATCTCGTGGTCTCGGCCAGCGCCGACGCGCTCTCGAAGCTCGAGCCCGGGCACAGCCGCGCGATCGTCAACAGCCACGAGACGATCACCGGCGACTTCACGCGCAACCCCGATCTGGTGTTCCCGACCGTTGCCATGGAGCGCAGCATCGCCGCGGCGACCGGTGCCGAAGGGGCCGAGTTTCTCGACGCGACCGGGCTCGCCACCGGGCTCCTCGGCGACTCGATCGCGAGCAATCTTTTCATGCTGGGGTTTGCCTATCAGCGCGGGCAGGTGCCGCTGTCGGCCGCGGCGATCGAAGGCGCCATTGAATTGAACGCCGTCGCCGTCGCATTCAACCGGGCCGCCTTTCGCTGGGGCCGGCGGGCCGCGGTCGACCCGGCGCTGGTCGAAGCGCGCGCCACCCCGGCCTCGGCCGTTCCCGAGAGCCACCGCCTCTCCGAGAGCCTCGACGAGCTGAGGGACCGCCGCGTCGCGTTCCTGACCGAATACCAGGACGCCGCATATGCCGCGCGCTACGCCGCCCGGGTCCGCCGCGTCCGCGACGCCGAGGCCGCCGCGATGCCCGGCAACGAGGAGCTGACCGAAGCGGTCGCGCGCGCTCTATTCAAGCTGATGGCCTACAAGGACGAATACGAGGTCGCCCGGCTCTATACCGAAACCGATTTCCTGAAGCGCGTCGCCGATCGTTTCGACGGCCCCTACGAGCTGCGTTTCCACCTCGCCCCGCCGATCCTCGGCGACCGCGACCCCGCGACCGGGCAGCTGAAAAAGCGCGAGTTCGGACCGCGGATGCTGACCCTATTCCGCATGCTGGCCAAGCTGCGCCGGCTGCGCGGCACCCGCTTCGACATTTTCAGCCGCAGCGAGGAGCGGCGCGCCGAACGCCGGCTGATCGGCGAGTACGAGGCGACGCTCGACAAGATCGTCGCCGGGTTGTCGCCGACCAACCATGCGGTCGCGGTCGAGCTGGCGTCATTGCCGCTAGAAATCCGCGGCTTCGGTCACATCAAGGAGGCGAATCTCGCCCGCGCCAAGGCCAAGGAGGCGGGGTTGCTCGACCGTTTCCTCGCGCCGGTCTCGACCACGGCGCTTGCAGCGGCCGAATAGCAGCCCGCCCGATCGATTGCGGCGCTTCCCTTACAGGCGGTCCGATGATTTGCTCGGTATCCCTACTTCCCCGTAATCGAGCCCGAGGCGGACCTTGCCGATCCGGCCGAGGATCGCCGGGGTAATCACCCCGTGCTTGAGGCCGGTCAGAATGTCGCGCAGGCAGCGCTGCAGTGGGTTGGTTGCGTAGACGACGGTGGTGCCGGCCTGGTCGAAAGCGAACACGGTCATCTCGCGCGCCGCGCGCGTCAGGGTCTGAAAGGCCTGCATCATGTCAAGCGTACGGTTCGGGTCGAGCATGCGGCCTTGCTCGAGAGCCCGATCCTGCTCGGCGACAAGGTCGAGGCAATAACCCCGCGCCGCCCGCAATCTCCCTTCGAGTTCGCCAATTCCGAACTGCACGACATTGTCTTCGGATTGCATGCCTTCGGCGGCCAGCCGCTTGGTCTTCGGAGCGGCAGCGAGCAACTCGTCTAGCGCTCGCAGGCCGATGCCGCTGGCAAAGGCCGCCATTCCCGGCCGCCCCAATTCCATAAGGCCGCGCGCCGATGCATGCCGCGGGTCGCCGTCCGACAGGAACGGATATTCGAAGGTGCGATAGGCGGGCACAAACTTGCCGGCGATCGCGTAGTCGATGCTGGCGGTGGCGCGTAGGCCCATCACGTCCCACGAACCCTGCTTGATGTCGACGTCTTCCTTGGGAACGAGATGGGCCCGAAACCATTGCTGCCCGTCGCGATCGGCGAGCGGTCCGGCGACCATTACCCAGCGCGACAGCGAGCTGCTCGAGCCCCAGGAAAAATTCCCCGACACGCGAAACCCGCCTTCGGCCTCGACCGACTTCGCTTTCGGCAGCAGGGTCGCCCAGCACGCGACGGGGCCTTTGGCGAAGATCTCGCAGCGGGCCCTCGCGTCGGCCCCGGTATGGACGAAAGTGCTGACCGCGTTGGAGATCAGCATGCACCAGCCGGCGGAGCCGTCGGCGCGCGCGATCTCTTCGGTGGCCTCGAACAACTCTACGCCGGTGCCCCCGAGCCCGCCATCCGCCTGCGGGAGCCGGATCGAAAACAGATTGGCTCCCAGCAAGGCGGCTGCGACTTTGTCGGTAAGCCGTCCCAGGCGCTCCGAGGCGAGTGCTTCCTCGCCGATCAATCCGCTGATCGCTTTTGCGCGATCGAGCGGCCGGGCGCAGGCGGCCGGCATTGAGCCACCCATCCGAGCTGCATCTTTGTTGAGCCAACCGTTCATAATGCGCTCCTGTGTGGTCAGCCCAGAACCGCCGCCCTTGGCCTTCATGTGCGACAGAGCGTCTCGACCCGCCGCCACCCCGGCCGCATCGAGTGAACTCCCCCTTTGAGCATTCATGTGTGAGCTGGCCCACACACATCTCTTTTTTTGCTACATCTGCGGCTTGGGCGACATCAAGCAGGCGAGCCTCATCCGTGCCAAGGCGATGGCGGCGACGCTGCAGCTGCGCCGGGGCAGAGCCGGCGTCGGCCGGTACGGTAGGCGCTCGGGCTGGCGCCCAATATGCGGCGGAAGCGGCGGTTGAAGGTCGACAGGTCGTTAAAGCCGGTGTCGAAGGCGATCATCGAGACCGGCTCGGACGAGCAGCGCAGACGGACCGCGGCGCGGTGGAGGCGGGTGCGCAGCAGGTATTGATGCGGCGTCATGCCGACGACGCGGCGGAAGATGCGCAGAAAATGAAAGGGGCTCATCGCCGCTTCGCAGGCGAGGCCGCCAAGGGTCAGCTTCTCGTCGGCTTCGGCTTCGATGCGGCGCAGGGCGGCGGTGATCCGCCGCTCGTCTTGACGGCTCGGCCCCGGTGCGGGGCGGCGGCCGTCGGCGAGCGCAACGATGACCGAGCCGGCGAGGCGCAGCGACAGTTCCTCGAATAGGGGTCCGTCGTCATCATCGCGTGCGGCTTCGGCCAAGGCGAGGAGCGGCATCAGCCGTGGCAGAGCCGGCAGGCGCGGAACTGAAAAGATGGCTTGCCGGGCGCCCGGCACTGCCGCCGTGATCCTTTCCAGATGCTCGGGCGCAAAATGGAAAGCGAGGCAGCGGTCGCCCCTGCCGTGCTCGTGACCACATTCGAAGCTTTCCCCGCAGTTGCCGAGCAGGATCGAACCCGGGGCGAGCAGGGCCGCACCCCGCGCCGAGCGGCACTGGAACGTGCCCTCGGTCACGACCGCGACGCACGCGTCCGCATACCGCTCCTCGAACGGGCGGTCGTGCGGCCCGGCGGTGCAGACGATGTCGCAAACGCTCCAGCCCGGACCGGACGCTAGAAGGCGTGTCGTTCCCATCGACAGAAATATAGCAATTTTTCCCAAGAGGCGGCGGGCCGTCGCGGTCTAGGAAGAACCTCGTGCCACCACCCGAAGGCCCGACCATGACCGCCGCTCCGTCATCATCCCTCATCGAAGCCCTGCACGCCGATCGCCCGGCGGCGGACCGCGCCGGCAAGATGGGCCTCTACGGCCAGTTCGTCGGGCGCTGGGAGATTGATGCCGTCTACCACCCCGAACCCGACGCCACACGCCTCAGCCGCGGCGAAATCCATTTCGGCTGGGTGCTCGAAGGCCGCGCCGTGCAGGATGTGTGGATCGTGCCGCCGCGCGGCGCGCCGAGGGACGAGCCGCCGCAATGGGGCGATTTCTACGGCACGACGTTACGAGTTTATGACCCCGACCTCGACGCTTGGCAGATTCTGTGGATCGACCCGCTGACGCAAGTCTACCGGCGGATGATCGGCCGCGCCTGTGGCGAGGACATTGTGCAGGAGGGCGACGACGAAACCCGGGCGCCGGTGCGCTGGCGCTTTACCGAGATCAGGCCCGCCTCGTTCCATTGGCTGGCAGAGCGCTCGCCGGACCAGGGCAAAACCTGGCAGCTCCAGGTCGAGTTCTTCGCCCGCCGCATCAAGGAGGAGAAAGCTCGATGATCGCCCACGTCTCGATCGGGGTCCGCGATGTCGCCCGGACCAAGCGGTTTTACGATGCGGCGCTGGCGCCGCTCGGATACATCTGCCTCAGCGAGGGCGAGGGTTCGCTCGGCTATGGCGGCGACTCCGTCGCGTTCTGGATCGGCGTCTCGGAACAACCGGTCCCGCCCGACGACCGGTCCGGCCTGCATGTCTGCTTCATCTCGCCGACGCGCAATGGTGTCGACGCGTTCCACGCCTCGGCCCTCGGCGCCGGCGGCCGCGACAACGGCAAGCCCGGCCTGCGTGCCGATTATGGCGCCGATTACTACGCTGCTTTCGTCATCGACCCCGACGGCTACCGCATCGAGGCCTATTGCGGCAGCGCCGAGCCCTGACGTTCGCTCGGCTCACCCGAGCCGGCGGGCGGCGGCGGGCTCGGCGAGGATTTGTGCCGCGCTCGGTTCGAGACTGACCCGCGGCTGGGCACCGCGAACGCGCTCGACGCGGCCAATTACCGCGGCGCGATAGCCGAGATCGAGAAGCTGAGCGAGGCAGGAAGCGGATTCCGCGACTGGAACGCCGGCGAGCAGGCCGCCGGCGGTCTGCGGATCGATCAGCAACGAAGCGGTGGGTCCGGCCTCGGCTACATCGTCGAGGGCGGCCAATGCGGCGACATTATCGGCGTGCAGCGAGCTGGCGATGCCTTGGGCAAAGAGCGGCAGAGCACCGTCGAGCGCCGGGATCGCCTCGGGATCGAGCACGGCGTCCATATCGGAGGCCCGCAGCATCTCCATCAGATGACCCAGGAGCCCGAACCCGGTCACGTCGGTACAGGCGGTGGCGCGATGGGCGAGCAAACAGGAGGCGGCGGGTGCGGCGGATTGCGTCATTACCGTGAGCGCGCCGGCGACGACCCGCGCGGGGGCGAGGCCCCGTCCGTCCGCCGCAAGTATCACCCCGGTGCCGAGCGGCTTGGTCAGCACCAGGCGGTCGCCGGGCCGCAGCCCGCTCTTGCGCAACAGCTTGCCCGCCCGCGGGCGCCCGGTCACGGCAAAGCCCAGCGCCAGTTCGGCGCCCTCGGCGCTGTGCCCGCCGATCAATACAGCACCCGCCTTTTCCAGAACGTCGAGGCCGCCGCGCAGCATGTGGAAGAGGTCGTGCTCGACGATCGCCGGTCGGGCCGGCGGCAGGGTGGCGATGGCGAGCGCGGTCTCCGGCGTGCCGCCCATCGCGTAGATGTCGCCGAGCGCATGGGTGGCGGCAATCCGGCCGAAGAGATAGGGATCGTCGACCATGGCGCGGAAGAAATCGACGGTCTGCAGCAGTGGCGGCGAGCCGGGAAAGGAAATCAATGCCGCATCGTCGGGGCTGGCGAGCCCGATCATGACCAGATCGCTCGCGGCCGGCTGCAGCCGGTCCATGACGCGGGCGAGCACCGCGGCCGGGACCTTGGCGGCGCAGCCGCCGCAGCGCATCGCCTCCTCGCCTGGCTCAGGCAGCATCTCGGGCAAGTCCCGGTAACGCCGCATCCAGCGCCGGTCGATCCAGTCCTTGAGCCGCCACCAGAATGCCCCATAGGCGGCGAACGGGCCGCGCGAGGCAACGGCGTGCGCGTCGCCGGTGCCGATCAACGCCAGCCCGCGGCGCTGCGGTACGGCGCGCCGCAGCTCTTTCCCGGCGAGCGCGCGGCGCAGATTTGCCGCGAGCCGCGGGCCTTGGCGGACGGCGTAGACGCCGGCCTTCTCCCGCGGGTGGGCGAGCATCGTCGCCACGTCGCCGGCGGCAAAGACACGCTGGTCGCCGGGCGAGCGCAAGGTCTCGTCGATCGCGACAAAGCCCTCCGCGGTCAGCGGCAACCCCGTTTCGGCGAGCCAGGGTGCGGCACCCGCCTCGGTCACCCACAACGCCTCGTCGAAGGCGATGTGCGCACCAGCGGCATCGATCAGCGAGCCCTGTTCGGCGCGAACGATTTCGCGATGGGGCAGCAGCGCGATCCCGCGCGCAGCAAGGATGCCCTCGATCAGGCGGCGGACGCGCCGGTTGTGCGACGGCAGCAGCGCGTCGCGGCTGACGAGGGTGATCTCTGGCATATCCTCGCGCAGCCCACCCAGCCGATGTCGCGCCGCCAGCGCCAGCTCGACGCCGCCCGCGCCGCCGCCGACGACCGCGAGGCGCAGCCTCGGCAGGCCCCGAGCGCGGGCCAGCAAGGCTTCCCAGCGCGCCGCGAAACGGGCGATCGGCTTGACCGCGATCGTATGCTCGGCCGCACCGGGGACATCGTCCGCGCGCGGCGTCGAGCCGATGTCGAGCGACAGGAAATCATAGCGGATCGGCGGATGGCCACGGGTCTGCACTTGGCGCGCGACGCGGTCGAGGCCGACCGCCTCGTCACGGATCAGGCGCGCCCCGGCAAAACGCGCCAGCCGGCCGAGATCGATATGGCAGGCCTCGAACGAATATTGCCCGGCTACCCAACCCGGCAACATGCCCGAATAGGGGGTCTCGACATCGGCGGCGACCAAGGTAACGCGCACCCCCGGCACCGGCCGCATGCCAAACCTCTTCAGCACATGGACATGGGCGTGCCCGCCGCCGACCAGCACGAGATCCTGGGCGGTCGCGACCCGCTGCCGCATCGACCCGCTATGCATCCGCGGCGATCAAAGGGCCGCGGCGCTCCCGAGGATTACCGTGCTCTGCGACGACAGCACGCCGCCGTTGCCGTGCGCGATCGCGGTGTCGCAACGGGCGGTCTGGCGCGCGCCGCATTCGCCGCGCAACTGCCGCGTCGCCTCGATCAGCAGGAAGAGACCATACATGCCAGGGTGGCAATAGGAGAGGCCGCCGCCATTGGTGTTGACCGGCAGCCGGCCTTTCGGCGCGATGCGGCCGCCCTCGACAAACCGGCCGCCCTCGCCCTTCGGGCAGAAGCCCAAATCTTCGAGGAACAGGATCGTGTTGATCGTGAATGCGTCGTAGAGCTCGACGACATCGATGTCGCCGGGGCCGAGCCGCGCCATATCATAGGCGGCGCTGCCAGACTGCAATGCCCCGGTCCGGGTCAGGTCGGGCATGCTCGAGATATTGGCGTGAGTGATCGCCTGGCCGCAGCCCAGCACATAGGCCGGCGGCTGTTTCAAGGACCTCGCACGCTCTGCGGTAGTCATGATCACCGCGCCGCCGCCGTCGGTGATCAGACAGCAGTCGCGCACCGTAAAGGGATAGCTGACCATGCGCGCCGACAGCACCTCGGCGATCGTCAGCGGCTGCTTTTCCCAGGCCACCGGGTTCAGCAACGCCCATTCCCGCGCCGCCACCGCGACCGCCGCCAATTGCTCGCGCGTCGTGCCGTATTGGTGCATATGGCGCGAAGCGGCGAGCGCGTAGGCGGTCGAGGGCAGGAACGGCCGGAACGGGGTCTCGTAGGGGTTGTATTCGCGCACCGAGGCCTGCCGGCGGCCGATCGTCCGCTGGGTGCTGCCATAAGCAATGACCGCAACCTGGCAGAGCCCGAGCTGGAGCGCCGCCTGGGCGTGGGCGACATGGAACATGAAGGACGAGCCGCCGAGGATCGTGGTGTCGACAAAGGCGGGCGAGATCCCGAGATATTCGGCGAGCGCCAGGCCCGAGGTGCGGCTCTGCGCGGTCGCGCAGAGGAGGCCGTCGACGTCGCGCAGGCCGAGCCCGCAATCGGCGAGAGCTCGCTGGATGCCCTGCGCCATCAGGTCGAGGGCGCTCATGTCCTTGGCGACGGCACCCAGATCGGATTCGGCGACGCCGACGATCGCGGCCGAGCCGCGCTGCAGACCCTCCATCACCGCCCCTCGACCGGCACGAAGACCGGGTAGGGCGGCTCGTCGCCGCCCGGACGATGGACGCGGAAGCCGACGCGCATGCCGATCCGCACCGCCTCGGGTGCGATGTCCTCGACCCGGCTCATCAGCCGAAAGCCCTCGTCGCAATCGATGAGCGCGACATTGTAGGGCGCTCCCTCGCGCGGATGCGTCACCGTCGTGGCATAGACGGTGCCGAGCCCGGCGCTGACCCGCCATTCGAGCCGGTCACTACCGGTGAACGGGCAAATCACCCGCGGATAGAACACCGCCTTCGCGGCCTCCGGGCTCCACTGGTAGGCGAGCTCACCCTGTTCGAGATGCTCCTGATAGACCGTCAGGGGTGATCGCGTCGTCCGCTCCATCGTCTGCTCCCTCGCCGCCGGCGCATTGTGTCGAGTTCGTCCCCGCGGCAGCAAGGAGGGGCTTCGCGCCTGCGGGCCAGGCCAACAGCGCCGAAATGCATCTTTCGGGGCGAAGAATCCTTCGGCGGCCGGTGCCCGTCAGGTTGACACCTTCATATCGCGCGCAAATAATCTTTCGAGGGATGGTGTTTCCCGAGAGTGCCGACGAGGCTGACGATTTCCGCCGGAACGACAATTTGGCGGGATTGTCGCGGCCAGGCCCACCGCGGAGGTGGATGCTCTCTTCCAGCCCGCCTCCACGCAGTCTGGCCCGACCTGGGATCGGTCGACGCGCATGAGCGCGCGACAGGCAAGGTTTGCGCCGAGGAGGTGGTGTGGTTGAATTCACCGTTTCCGAAGCCCCGCTGACAGCGGTTTGGGCGCAGGCGCGCGCTGCGGTGTGGCCCGATCGGCCGGCGCGCGCTGAGCGGGACCGCTCGCGGCCGACATTGCCGCATTCGTCTCATCCGCAGGATAAGTGCCGCGCTTCGACACTTCTACGGCATCCGCAAGTTCTCCCACCGGCAGGAGTGTCTGCTGCGCACAGCCGTCGCCCGCGCCCGCGGCGATGTGGTTCTGGCCAACGGTAGGAGGGTCTGGCGCGGCACCGAGGTGCTGGAGCTGCACCTGTGGAACGAGCGCCTCTCGGCGATACCTGGGTCGGCATCGGCCTCCGCCGGACGACTGTCCTGTGCCGGCGCTTCGCCGCATGGCTCTGCGAGCTCACCCACCATCTCGCCGCCGATCCATCGCTCGCCCGCGTCGAGGCGGTTCGGGCGCCCGCCGGCTTCGCCTCCCGAAGACGGATCCCAAAGCTGCTCCGCGTCGCCGGGGCGTACGGTTTCGAGATGGCGCGTCACGACTCCGGCGCCGGGCGCGGCCGGCGGCGATGGTGTGAGCTCTGGGAGAATTTCTTCACATGCGGGCCGGCGTGGACCTTCAACCCGGCGGCGCTGCGCAGCGATATGCTGCTGCGATCGCATTGCGAGCTGTGGGTTTCGCGCGACGCCTTTATCGCCCGATACGGGTCGGGTCGACGAATGCGGGGGGAAGCCATGCCAACCAAAGCGATAGGAGATAGCAATGCCGCTCGATGGTATTGATTTCGGGACGCCGGCGCCGCTCGACACCGGGCTCTTTCCGATTTGGAGCAAGCACGGCCGCCGGCTCTGGGCCGCCACCCACACGCGCCGCGATCGGCGAGGCAAAGCAGCGCCGGCGACCCTCCGCGTGCCGCTGAGCCCGGAGCACGGCGCAATCACTGTGCGATTGCTTCAGGATGCCCGCGAGCTGATCGAAGACCCAAACCATTGGACGCAGGGCACCTATCGCTCGTTTCGCGGGCGGCGCTGCGCGGTGGGCGCGCTGCGCGTCGCGGCGAGGCGCTCGAATGGCCCGGAACCCGCCTGGGCGGCGCATCAGCTGCTGATCAACATCGCTCGATCACGCGGCTTCGCCAGCGTCGAGGCGATGAACGACCACTCCTCGCACGGCGCCGTCCTCGGCGCCTTCGACGAGGCGATCGCCTGGGCCGAGGTCACCGCCGGGCGGTAACCGGCCCGGTGGTGGGGCCGCCGTCGCTGCGCCGAAAAGGCGGCCCGCAATCTTCCCCCGGTGGCTATTGCCGCTCGTACTTGACGACGCGCCGCACCCGACCCCATTCGCCCGGCTGGACGACATAAAGATCCTTGCGCGAAGTCGACCCAAATGCCGTGGCAGGAGCGGTGGATCGGCCCGCCCCAGCGCGCCAGCCTTTCGCCGTCGAGGGTCAAGATGCTGATCATGCCGCCATTGTGCTCGGGGATGTAGACGATGTCGTCGTCGTCCACATAAAAGAAGGCCGGGCCGATCAGCTCGGTAGGCCAGACCGTCAACAGCTTGCCCTGCTGGTCGAAGATCTGCACCCGGTCGTTCTCGCGGTCGGCCACCAGCAGTCGGCCGCGCCGATCGACCCACACGCCGTGCGGCAGGTTGAACTGGCCCGGCGCATTCCCCGGCTCGCCCCATGAGAACATATGTTTTGCGTCGGCCGAGAATTTGTGCACGCGGGCGTTGCCGTAGCCGTCGCTCATGAACATCTCGCCCGAAGGCGCAAAGGCGATGTCGGTCGGCAGGTTGAACGGGCCGCCGCCATGCGTGACTTTCCTCCACGCGGCCGAGCTGAAATCGTCCTCGGCGACCCCGGTGTCGGAACGTTCGCCCTTGATCCCGATGGTTTGCAGCAGCTTGCCGTCGGTCGTGAATTTCATGAATTGTTGGTGATACTCGTCGGTGAGCCAGACGTTGTCTTGCGCGTCGATGCGGATCGCATGCGGGAACGAGAACAGCCCGGCCCCCCACGAGGACAGGAAGGTGCCGTCGCGGTCGAAAATGACGACCGGATGCTCGGGGTTGCGATTAAAGCAGTAGACCCGATCCCGAGAATCGACGGAAACCGCGCACGCCCTGACCTCGACGCCATCGGGGACCCGCGCCCAATCCTCATGCACCTTATAGGTGTATTTGCCGCTGCCGACGACCGGTTCCATGATCTCCTCCTCTTGCTTGTTCTCACCGCGCCCAACGGCGCCGGCGCCAGTATAGCAGCGAGGCGCGCCGCGGTCAGGCGGCGCAGATCGCAGGGCGGGCCGCGATCGGCGCCGCCGCTACAGGCCGCGATCGCCATCCGGGTGGCAGACAGGTCGAGGCAAAGCTTCGCTGGCTGATGCGATCCGCTGCATGCGGTCGGACAGGCGGGAGCGCGCGGCGGGCATGGTCCGGCCATGCGGCAGCAGCAGGTGGTGGAGCAGGAAGTGGCCGGTCAGGCCGAGGCCGAGCGTGACTTGGGCCCGGTCGGCGGGGGCGTCGCGCCACAGGAACTCCGGCAGGACCAGCAGCTTGTCATGGTAGGGCGCGCCTGCCTGCCGCGACACCGCGCGTCCGGTGCGGGGCGAGACGTAGGCGAGGTCGGTGGTCGTCCCGGTCGCGGCGCAGCGCGCCAGATCGAGGCCGAAGCCGAGGGCGGCGAGCAGTTGGCATTCCCAGGCGACATAGCAGGCCGGCCAGTCGGCGCGCCGGCCGAGGGCGTCGATCAGCTGTTCGAAAAATGCTCCGACATTGGCATGCGGCTCCCGCTCGGGGAGTGCCGCGGCGACGAGAGCCACCGCCGAGGCGAGCCCGGCCAGCCGGTCCGGGTCGTCGAGAAAGCGCGCAGCATGGGCGTGAAGCAATTCGCAGCCGAAGGTTCCCAGATGCTCCGGCAGCCGGCCCCGCCACGATGCCGCGACCTCGTTGCCGGGCTGCAAAACCGCGCGCAGCCGCGGTGACTGCCCGCCGCGCACTAGCCCCAAATGCCGCCCGTGCTCGCGGGTCAACAGCTCAACGATCAACGCATTCTCACCGTGCCGGCGCGCCGCCAGCACAAACCCTAAATCATGCCACTGCATCAGGCGTCGTAGTCGAGGCCGAGTGCGGCGAAGCGTTCGCGGTCCTCGATCCAGCTCTCGCGCACCTTGACGAAAAGGAAGAGATGAACGCGGCGCTCCAGCATGCGCTCGAGTTGGGCGCGGGCGCGGGCGCCGATCGCCTTGATCCGCCGGCCGCCGTCGCCGAGCACGATCGCCCGCTGGCTCGGGCGCTGGACAAAGACGACCTGCTCGATCCGGACGCTGCCGTCCGGTCGCTCCTGCCAGCGCTCGGTCTCGACCGTCGAGGCATAGGGCAGCTCGTCGTGCAATTGCAGAAAGACCTGCTCGCGGGTGACCTCGGCCGCGATCAGCCGCTCCGGCATATCCGACAGCTGGTCCTCGGGGAAGAGCCATGGGCCCGGCGGCAACGCGGCGGCGAGATGGCGTTTTAGGTCGTCGACCCCGTCCCCGGTCAGAGCCGAGATCATGAAGACCGGATCGAACCGCCCCTTTTGCAGCAGCACGTCGGCGAGCCCGAGCAAGCTGTCGCGGCGCACCAGGTCGACCTTGTTGAGGGCGAGGACCAATTCGCGGCCGCGCCGGGCGAGGCGGTCGAGGATGCGGCCAGTGTCGCGGTCGACGCCGCGCGCCGCGTCGACCAGGAGGACGGTTTCGTCGGCATCCTCGGCGCCGGACCAGGCCGCCGCCACCATCGCCCGATCGAGCCGGCGCCGCGGGGCAAAAATGCCGGGGGTGTCGACATAGATGATCTGTGCGGCACCTTCGATCACGATGCCGAGCAATCGGGTGCGCGTCGTCTGTGCCTTTGGCGTGACGATCGCCAGCTTATGGCCGACGAGCCGGTTGAGCAGGGTAGACTTTCCGGCGTTCGGCGCCCCGATCAGCGCCACATAGCCGCACCGTGTGAGCAGCGGCCGCGGCGCCTCGGACATCAAGCCGCGTGCTGCTTCGCCCAGGCGACGACCTCGGCATGGGTGGCGAACCACACCCCTGCCTTCGCCTTCGCGTGGCGGATCACTTCTTCCAGGATCCAGATGCGCGAGCGGTAGCCGATCACATGCGGATGCATCGTCAGTTGAAAGATCCCGCCCTCGTCATAGGCGGCGTCGAGCTCGCGCCGGAAGATGTCGAGCACGTCGGCGGGCGGGGTATAGGGCCGCAATGCGCTGAACCGGTTCATCATGAAATAGACCGCGTCGTCGCGGACCCACTCGACCGGCAATTCGACGACGCCGGCCGGCTCGCCGTCGAGCAGCAGCTCGTAGCAATCCTCGTCCGACATCAGAGAGGAATCGTAGGCGAGCCCCATCTCCTGCTCGATTTCCAGGGTATGCCAGCTGAAATCCCAGGACGGGGTGCGCAGCCCGACCGGTCGCACCCCGGCGATCTTTTCGAGGGAGTCCGCCGAGCGCCGCATCAGGTCGCGCTCGGCCTCGTGCGGGAGGACCGAATTCAATTCGTGAATCCAGCCGTGTATGCCGATCTCGTGGCCTTCGGCGACAACCCGGCGCTGCTCGTCGGGGTGGAGGAGCGCGGTCACCGCAGGCACGTAGAAGCTGGCCTTGACCCCGTATTTTTCCAGGAGCTTCAAGATTTCTCGGCACGCCCACCCGGTTTCCGAACTGGCCCCAGGCGAGCCGCCCAATCGATTTGCCGCCGTCGCGCAGGTCGCTCGTCTCGTGGTCGCTGTCGAACGACAGCGCGATGGCACAGCGTGCGCCGCCCGGCCATTCCGCCGGCCGCAGGGCGCGCCCGGCGCGAACGCGGTTGACGCGCTTGCGCCATTCCTCCTCGGGCCATTGCCAGGGTTCGAGATCCGGGCTGCTTGCGCTCATGCCTGCCTCCATTGCTGCTTATCGCGGGCAGCCGCCCAGCGGCGTGGGAAGGTAGGAATGGTCGGAGCGGTGAGATTCGAACTCACGACCCTCAGCACCCCATGCTGATGCGCTACCAAGCTGCGCTACGCTCCGACCGGGGCGGCTCTGCCGAGGCAGCCGATCATAGCCACTCGTCCGAGGCCACGCAATCGGCTCCTCGTACCGCCGCGAAATTCGTATGCGCCAGCAACGTTGTTTGTAATCCCGACGAAGGCTGAGATCCATTCCAGCGATGGCACCCGCCTTCGCCGGTGTGATGATAAGAATGGATCACCGTGAGACGAGTTCGTCGAGCAGCATCTGGATCTCCAGCAGCTCGCGGCGAACCTCTTCGAGCGCCGCGCGCATGACCTGCCGCGAGGGTGGGGCTGCGGGCTGGGGCGGGTCGGCCACCGGCTCGAGCGCAAACAAGGTCGACGGCGCCTCCGCACCATTGGGCGGCGGCACCGGTTCGTCGCCGTGCAGCGCGCCGTCGCGCAGCAGCTTCTGCACGCCGCGGATCGTGTATCCTTGCTGATAGAGGCATTGCCGGATCCGCCGCAAGAGATCGACATCCTCCGGCCGGTAGTACCGCCGGCCGCCGCCGCGCTTTAGCGGCTTGACCTGCGGGAATTTCGATTCCCAGAACCGCAATACATGCGCCGGCAGCTGGAGCTCCTCGGCGACTTCCCCGGTCGTCCGAAAGGCCGCAGCCGATTTCTTCTTGCGACCGCCTGCTTCCGTCTCGTCCGCCCGCGTCACATCAGCTCGACGGCGCCTTCGCCGCCGTCGCTTTCCGATCGTCGGGCGCATTGGCCAAGCCGTCGTTGATCTGGTCCTTCAGCGTATGCGAGGCGCGGAAGACCAGCACGCGGCGAGGGCTGATCGGCACTTCCTGGCCGGTCTTGGGGTTGCGGCCGACGCGCTGGCCTTTTTGCCGCACCGCAAAGCTGCCGAACGAGGAAATCTTGACCATCTCGCCGCGCGCTAGTGCGCCCGAGATCTCGGCGATTACCGATTCGACGAATTCCGCTGATTCGTGGCGCGACAACCCGATCTCTTGATAGACCGCCTCGCTGAGCTGCGCGCGCGTTACCGTATGCCCGGCCATATAGAGCCCTCCCCCGCTTTCGCTGAAGGTTAGCCCCGCTGGAAAATCACGTCAAATTCCAAAGTGTTGTCCGGCGTGCCCCGCTACCAGCGAACGAGGCCCGCGCCCCAACTCAAGCCGCCACCGAGGGCTTCCATCAGGACGAGGTGGCCGGGCTTGATCCGCCCGTCGGCCGCCGCCGTTTCGAGCGCCAGCGGGATCGATGCCGCCGACGTGTTGGCATGCCGTTCGATGGTCATGACGACCTTGTCGGGCGGCAGGCTCAGCTTTCGCCCGACCCCGTCGATGATGCGGCTATTTGCCTGGTGCGGCACCAGCCAGTCGATATCCCCGGCGGTCAGCCCGTTCGCCGCCAGCGCCTCGTCCACCACCTCGCTCAGATGCTGCACCGCCTGGCGGAAAACTTCGCGCCCCTCCATGCGCAGAAAGCCCGCCTTGCGGGTAGAGGACGGGCCGCCATCGACATAGAGGATGTCGTATTGCCTTCCGTCCGAATGCAGATGGGTCGAGAGGATGAAGCGGCCATCCGCGCGCGCGGCCGGGACCGCCTTCAGCACCAAGGCGCCGGCGCCGTCGCCGAACAGCACGCAGGTGCCGCGATCCTCCCAGTCGAGGATGCGCGAGAAGGTCTCGGCGCCGACGACCAGCGCCGTTGCCGCCTGTCCCAGTCGCAGCGCATTGTCGGCAACCGACAGCGCGAAAATGAAGCCTGCACACACCGCCTGGACATCGAACGCCGCACCCCGCCTCATCCCGAGGCGGGCCTGTACCCTGGTCGCGGTCGCCGGAAAGGTGTTGTCGGGAGTCGCGGTGGCGAGGACCAGGAGATCGAGATCGCTGCCACTCATCCCGGCTCTCGCCAACGCCTGTTCCGCCGCGCGAAGGGCGAGGTCGGAGGTCAGCTCGCCCGATGCCGCGACGCGGCGCTCGCCGATGCCGGTCCGCTGGCGAATCCATTGGTCGGAGGTGTCGAGGCGCCGGGCGAGCTCGTCGTTGGTGACAATCCGCTCCGGCAGATAGGCGCCGCAACCGACGACCTGTGAGCGGAGCTTCATCGTGGACGCGGGGGCTATAGTGCGGCCGACTGCGGCGCCGCATGGGCTGCGTCGAGGCGTGCCGCGTCGAGGCGGGCGAGCTCGGCCCGGATCTTGTCGAGAAAGCCGTTCGCCTTCATGTCGACGGCGACGTCAATCGCGTTGGCAAAGCCGAGCGCGTCGGTCGAGCCGTGGCTCTTGACCGCGATCCCGTTCAGACCGAGGAAGATCGCGCCGTTGTAGAGCCGCGGATCGATCCGCATCCACAGCTTCTTCAGCGAGCGGCGGGCGAAGAGATAGCCGATCCGCGCCAACAGCGAATGGTGGAAGGCGTTTTCAAGAAATTCGCTGAAGAGCCTGGCCGTGCCCTCGGCGGTCTTGACCGCGACGTTGCCGGTAAAGCCGTCGGTGACGACCACATCGACGGTCCCGGCCGTAATGTCGTTACCCTCGACAAAACCGTGGAAGCGGATCGGCGTCATCCCGCCGCGCAGACGCGCGCTCGCGCCGCGAACTGCATCGTTCCCTTTTAGATCCTCCGAGCCGACATTCAGGAGGCCGACAGTCGGCTCGACCAGGCCGAGAACGGTGCGCGCGAAGACATCGCCCATCAGTGCGAACTGCACCAGGTTCTCGGCGTCGCATTCGACATTGGCGCCGAGGTCGAGCATCACGCTCTCGCCGTGCCGGGTCGGGAAAAACGACGCGATCGCCGGTCGATCGATCCCCGGCAATGTCTTGAGCACAAATTTCGCCATACCCATCAGCGCGCCGGTATTGCCGGCCGAGACGACGCCGTCCGCGTGCCCCTCGGCGACGGCATTGATGGCGAGCCGCATGCTCGATTGCCGCCCGGTGCGCAGCGCCAGCGACGGCTTGGCGTCGTCCGATACCACCTCACTCGTATGGTGCAGGCTTGCCACAGCCGCGAGCTTTGGCAGCCGCGCCAGCAGCGGGGCGATTTCGCCTTCGTCACCAAACAACAGGAAGCGCAGCTCCGGGTGGCGCTGCAGGGCAATCTCGGCGCCACCGAGCACGCTGCCGGGGGCCCGGGCACCGCCCATCGCATCGAGCGCAATCGTGATCGCCTGGCTCACACTGCGCGGCCTCCGCGCCGGGGTTCTCTCGTCAGGCCGTCTCCGAGCGCGGCGCCGTCACCTCGCGCCCGTCGTAATAGCCGCAAGCCTGGCAGAGGTGATGCGGGCGCTTGAGCTCGCCGCAATTCGGGCATTCGGCATAGGCCGCCGGCTTCAGCGCGTCGTGCGAGCGCCGCATATTGCGGCGCGATGGCGAGGTTTTCTTTTTCGGAACGGCCATGGCAAGCTCGTGTTCGGCGACAGCGTCGCAAGGACCGCTGGTGAATATCCAAAAACCGCAGCGGCGGCAACAGCGATCCGGGTTCAGTCCTTCGCCGCCTTGCGCAGAGGCGCCAGCCCGGCAAACGGCCCCTCCTCCGGCGCCGCCGTAATTTCCGCCTCAATCGTCGCCTCCGGGTCGCGCGGAGACAGGGGCAGCGCCAGGGACAGCTCTTGCGCCACCGCCTCGCCGATGTCGATCGCGTCACCTCGGAGCGGCTCGAACGCCGCCTCCTCGGCATCGAGCTCCATTTCGCCTTCGCTCTCCGCGACCGGGCCGTAGATCAGCGAGAAAGATTCGGCAACCGCACCCGCGACCGGTTCGAGGGTGACGACGCACTCCTGCGAGAATTGGGCCTCGAAGGCGGCATCGAGCCGAACGCTCTGCCCGTCCTGGCGATGCAGCTCGACCACGGCGATCAGGCGATCGAGTGCAAGAAGGTCGAAGCGGCGCGCCAGCCGCCCGCGTTCCTCTGCGGTCGCCTCGATCCGCAGACGAAAGCTTCCGGAGCCGAGCTGGGACAGCGGCACGATCCGCGAGAATTCGGGCGCGGTCTCGGTCATCACGAACCCGCGGCCAAGGAGCCGTCGCGGGTCGGCGGAGGGTCGAAGCGAACCCGGCCGGCGATCAGCTCCGCCGTTGGCTGCACCCGCAAGGAGGTCGCCGCGTTGCGGACATAGGCTGTCATCGCACCGCCGGACGGGGCCGCTGCAGGCACCGTGCCGAACAGATTGCGCGCGAGTGCGGCGCCCAGGACCGAATCGCTTGCGGCGATCCCCTCCTGATAGGCGCGCACTCGGCCGTAGAAGCCCTGCGCCATGCGCTTCACATGTTTGCCGACGCTCAAATCGCCAACCCCGATTTCGCGCAGCGCCTGGTCGAGGTCGGCGAACATCGCGTCGAAAAAGAACTGGCAAAGCCGGGTCGCCGCCGCCCCCTCCGACTTCAGCCGGTGGAGGTAGAAGAAGGCGTGCAGGCAGATCAGCTCGAAGCGGCCGTCGAACGTGTCGGGGACACCGTATTCGGTGAAGAACGCCGGCTGCCGCGCCTGGGCGACCACCCGCCGATAGGCGAGCGCGGCCGCGTCGCGGGCCGATTTGTCGCGAAAGAAAGAGATCACCCTGGCGCTCGACGTGCCGCCGACGGCGTTGACAACCAACGGCTCTCTGCTAAAGCTGGGACCCGATAATGGGCACGGCCCCGACTTCTTTCAACGGCAGACCGGTTGCTTGCTCCCATGTCCGCTTATCGAACCACAGCTCTCGGGCGCCTGTTCGCTCTCCTCGGCGCCGCCGCCTTCCTCGCCGGCTGCGCGCCGACGGTCGAGCAGCGCGGCAATCTGCCCGAGGCCGACAAAGTCGCCGAGATCCATCCCGGCAGCACGACCAAGGAAGAGGTGACAAAGATCCTCGGTACGCCGTCGAGCGTCGGCGTCTTCGACGACAAGTCGTGGTACTACATCAGCCGCCGGACCGAGCAGATCGCCTTCTTTAAGCCTGCCGCCGAGGACCAGCAGGTTCTGATCGTGAATTTCGACAACCAGGGCGTGGTCCGCGCGGTCGATCACAAAGCCTTGGAAGACGGCCGGGAAATCACCCCGGTCGCACGCACCACCCCGGCTCCGGGCCGCGAACTGACCTTCCTCGAGCAGCTGCTCGGCAATCTCGGCAAGTTCAACAACACCGGCGGAGGGACTGGCGGAGGCGGTGGAGGGGGCGGTAGACTGCCGGGGCCGAGCCCTCAGAGTGAGGAATAACCGGCGCTGCTCGGAATCAGCCGCAGGCTAGCTCGCCCATTTGGCGAGGATCGCCAGCAGCAGCAGCGCTACAATATTGGTGATCTTGATCATCGGGTTGACCGCGGGACCCGCGGTGTCCTTGTAGGGGTCGCCGACGGTGTCGCCGGTGACCGCGGCCTTGTGCGGTTCCGAGCCCTTGCCGCCGTGGTGGCCCTCCTCGATGTATTTCTTGGCGTTGTCCCAGGCGCCGCCGCCCGAGGTCATCGAGATCGCGACAAAGATGCCGGTGACGATGGTGCCGAGCAGCATCGCACCGAGCGCGCTGAAGGCGGCGGCCTGCCCGGCGATCAGCGAAATCACGATGTAGAGCGCGATCGGCGCCAAGACCGGCAATAGCGACGGCACGATCATCTCGCGGATCGCGGCACGGGTCAGCAGGTCGACGGCGAGGCCATAATCGGGCTTGGCGGTGCCCTGCATGATGCCGGGGATCTCGCGGAACTGGCGGCGCACCTCGACCACCACCGAGCCCGCGGCACGGCCGACCGCGGTCATGCCGAGCGAGCCGAAGAGATAGGGCATAAGGCCGCCGATGAAGAGCCCGATCACGACGTAGGGGTCCTGAAGCCCGAAATGGACGTCGAGCTTCGGGAAATAGTGCTTCAGATCCTCGGTGTAGGCGGCGAAGAGGACGACCGAGGCGAGCCCAGCCGAGCCGATGGCGTAGCCCTTGGTCACGGCCTTGGTGGTGTTGCCGACGGCATCGAGCGCGTCGGTGGTGCGGCGCACCTCGCGCGGCAGATCGGCCATCTCGGCGATGCCGCCAGCGTTGTCGGTGACCGGGCCGTAGGCGTCGAGCGCCACGATCATGCCGGCGAGCGCCAGCATCGTCGTCGCTGCCACGGCGATGCCGAAGAGGCCCGAGATCGAAAACGACACGATGATGCCGACGCAGATGACAATGACCGGCAACGCCGTCGCCTCCATCGACACAGCGAGACCCTGGATCACGTTGGTGCCGTGGCCGGTCGTCGAGCTCAGCGCGATGCTGCGCACCGGCCGGTATTCGGTGCTGGTGTAGTATTCGGTGATCCAGACGATAAAGCCGGTGACGCAGGAGGCCGACGATCGCGCAGAGCCACAGCCCGAGCCCGGTCGTGGCGCCGCCCTCGGTCATCGCCAGCGGCGCTGAAAAGCCGAATAGCCAGTTGATTACAAGCGCGATCGCCAGGACCGAGAGTATCCCGGTGACGACGAGCCCCTTGTAGAGCGCCTTCATGATGCCGTTGTCAGCGCCGAGCCGGACGAAATAAGTACCGATGACCGAGGTCACGATGCACACCGCGCCGATGGCCAGCGGCAGCAGCAGCACCCGGTCGAGCAGCGGCGGCACGAAAAAGATGTTGGCGAGCAGCATCGTCGCGACGATGGTCACGACATAGGTCTCAAACAGATCCGCGGCCATGCCGGCGCAATCGCCGACATTGTCGCCGACATTGTCGGCGATCACCGCCGGGTTGCGCGGGTCGTCCTCGGGGATGCCGGCCTCGACCTTGCCGACGAGGTCGGCGCCGACATCGGCACCCTTGGTGAAGATGCCGCCGCCGAGTCGGGCGAAGATCGAGATCAGCGACGCGCCGAAGCTCAGAGCCACCATGGCTTCGAGCACCGGCCGCAAATCCTCGCCCGGGGTCGTCGCCCGCAGCACGAAGTAATAGATCCCGACCCCGAGGAGGCCGAGCCCGACCACCAGGAGGCCGGTCACCGCACCCGCCTTGAAGGCGATCGCAAGCCCGTCCTTGAGCCCGCTGCGGGCCGCCTGAGCGGTCCTGACATTGGCGCGGACCGACACGTTCATGCCGATATAGCCAGCCGACGCCGACAATACCGCGCCGATCAGATAGCCGATCGCGACGCGAACCCCGAGTGCCGCGCCGAGCACGACCAGGATGATGATGCCGACGACCGCGATCGCCCGATATTGGCGGTTGAGATAGGCGCGCGCGCCGACCTGCACCGCCCCCGAGATCTCCTGCATGCGGGCGTTGCCGGCATTGGCGGTCAGGACCTGGCGACTGGTGACCACGCCGTAGAGCAACGCCAGCACGCCGCAGCCGATGACGAGCAGGTAGACGGGAGACATCCTGGAGGTTCCCTCAATGGGGATTCGAAATGCAGCAGGGGGGCGGCCGAACATGCCAGAAGCGCGATCAGCCGGCAACCAAACTATCGCAAGCCTATGACCCGGCGTATCGGGGTGCGGCTCGCCAGGACCGCAGCCTGAGCCAGGCGACGGCCAGGACCGCGACGGCGACGAAGGGGAGGACGGCGATCTGAACGCTGCTCCAGCCAAAGCCGGTCAACAGCGCCCCCGAAGAAAAGGATGAGAGCGCGACGGTGCCGAAGATCAGGAAATCGTTGAGCGCCTGTACCTTTGCCTTTTCGTTCGTGGCGTAGGTGCGGGTGAGGAGCGTCGTTGCACCCACGAACAGAAAATTCCAGCCGATCCCAAGCAGCACCAGAGCCGACCAGAAATGAACTTCGCTCACGCCGGAGAGGTTGATCACGGCGCAGGCGAGCAGCATGAGGGCTCCAGTCAACAGGATCGAGGTGACCCCGAACCGGCCGATCAGATGGCCCGTAAAAAAGCTCGGCGCATACATGCCGAGCGCGTGCCACTGGATCACGAAGGCCGCGTCGGGGAAAGTAAAGCCGCAGCCGAGCATGGCGATCGGCGTCGCCGTCATGACCGCCGACATGACCCCGTATCCGACCATGCCGGCGAGTGCCGCGACGATAAAGAGCGGTTGCACGGCGATCTCGAGGAGCGGCCGACCGCCGCTGCGCAGCGCAACCGCCGCGGGCCGCGGCAGGCGAACCAGGCACAACAGCGCCGCCGAGGCGAGGCAGAGGACGGCAATCATCGCGTAGCAGCCGGCAAAGGCGACCGGAGCGAAGAGGTCGCGCGACCATTTCGCCGTCTCCGGCCCGAACAGGCCCGACACCACGCCGCCCGCCAGCACCAGCGAAATCGCCTTCGAGCGGAAGGCGTCGTCGGCAGCCTCTGAGGCGGCGAAGCGGTATTGCTGGACAAAGCCGGTGTTGGCGCCGATCAGAAAGGTGCCGACGCAGAACAGCACGAAGGACTGGGCGAAGATCGCCGCCGCCGCGACCGAGGCGCCGGCGACGCCGATCGCGGCCCCCGTCCAGAACCCGCCGCGGCGTCCGATCCGGGCCATCAACAGCGCAGCCGGCACCGTCGCCAGCATGGTGCCCGTCATCTGCACCGCCACCGGCAAGGTCGACAGCGCCTTGTCGGCGGCGAGGATGTTGCCGACGATCGCCGCGGTGGTGCCGAGGATGCTCTGCCCGGTCATCGCCAGGGCCTGGCAGAGCGCCAGCAGCAGGACGGTGCGGCGGGCGGCCGCGGCGGAAGGCATGGGGCGCGACGATAGGCGAACGCCACTCGGCGTCAATCAGTTGCCGAAAGGTAGTCGCCTGTCGTTCCGCGATGGCCCGCAGGGACAGGCCCGGAACCTGCTCCGCTGCCGGTGCGCGGGAACGGTTCGCGACCCCGTCGTTCGATCACCTCGTCGGCCCGCCAAGCAGCGATTGCGGCAATGCGTGAGGCCGAGCGCCTTGGCTGTCTTCAGGGTGATCATCGGCTCGAATTCTCAGGCTGCTCGACCGGGATATCGGCCGGTTTGATCCCGCGCAAATGGGCTGCGAGCGGTCGAAGATCTGCTGGCGATCAATCTGCACGAGGCTGGGGCCGTAGGCGGCAAGGCCGCCGTCCCGCGCCATCCGCAGCCATTTGTAGTGCTGCCGGACGGGTCCCGGCGGTTAAGAACGTCTAAAATTGCACCCCCGGTCCCGATTTCATAGTCAAGAGAACCGCACCACTGGCTTATGCGTCCATAACCAGGCATCTGGACGATAGAATTTTCCTTTCCTCTAAATTCATGCTTCGCAAGCGGCATGGGCGCGATTGCTGGCCGATGCCTACCCCTTCCGATCGAAAATTCGAGCCAGGTTATCCCCTTTGGTGCAGTTTCGATAAATCTCGATCCCGGCCCCAGCACAGTGAGCAGCACAACGAGGCCAAGGGGCAGCGCCAACAGCAGAATGCTGGAGGGTTCTGGCACTGCCGCCGCGCCCTCGACGATGTCGAGCTGGAAGAAGTCCGCGTCCGCCCCGCTCCCCCACGTCCATTTATAGGAACCAGGCGTCACGCCGAGGCTGCTGAAGGTCTGGTTGGCCCAGGTCGCGGTGCTTGAAAACCGAGAGCCTCACAGCGCCGCCACTGCCATCATCATGAATAGGACGGGCTAATCATCGGATATTGCCGCTTTGGCATCTGGATAGCCGGTTGACGCCCACCGCCGGGTTGGAATTCTGCCCGCTTCGAAAGCATCCGCCTCAATACCGAAATTATGCCAGCCATCTCGGGCGCTGCGAGCAAAAATTTCCAGGTAGGGTCCTTCACACAGAGCCTCAATTCTCTCATAAACTTCGTCCGGCTTACGGCTGTGTTCCCGCCGAGGCGAAATCACCAGCTTCTGGACGTTCGCTTTGCGCCGATGCGGGCTGCCGCGCGTCGCCAATAAGCATAATTCCGGGTTTGCGCGCGTCCAGAACCCAAGTCCGCTGAAAAAACTCCGATCGTTGTATAGGTCGCGCGGTACCGAGCGTTTTAGCTTTGCCCAATAGAAACCCACGGTTTTATAAGTGAAGCCCCACGCATGTATGACCGCTAACGCCTTTTCTAACAACGGGTCGGTTGTCCACAGAAGTAGAACGGAATCTTTCGCTGCCCATTCTTTGACAGGAACAGCCTTTATCTCCTCAATAGACATGCAATCGTAATAGGCTTCGGCGCTGCGGCCTTTGCCCTTCCGCGAATAGGTCGAGAAGGTCCAAGGCGGATCCGCATAGATCACGCCATAATCATCGGCCGGCGGCGACGCGCTCATCCTGCCCCCGTTGCGCATTGGCGTCAGAGATGCTCGCGGCTTGTGTCGATCGGGTCAACCCGCGATCGATCCGCTGCTCAACGCGTTTCGTCGTCGTCGTCCGGCGGCTCGTCGGTCGGGATGCGGTAGTTGCCCTTGAGCCAGCGGCCGAGGTCGATTTGCGCGCAGCGCGGCGAGCAGAACGGCCGGTTTCCGGGCGTCGCCGGCTTGCCGCAGATCGGGCAGCGACGGATCGGCGGCGGTGGCGGGATCGACGAATCGGGGGGCATAGCGGAACCGATATAATCACATTCGGATGATCTCGAACCGCTCGCATGCGCGATCCGATTCGGCGATGACCTTGATTTTGCGCGCCAGGCGGACTTCGAGCGCGCGCAGCGCACCGGCGGCGGGCCCGGCCAACGCCCCGGCGACCTCGGGTGCCACCCTGAGGCACCAGCCATAACCCGGCTGCGCCCGCGCCTCGCCTCGCAAGGCGTGCAATGCTTCGTGCGCGAGCGTAACCGCCGTCTTGATCAATCCTCTCCCTGGTTCGAGCAATGCCTCGGCGAGCGGGCGGCCGCGGCGGGGCCGCACCAGCTCGAGATGGCCGAGCCGGGTCCAGCCGAGGATCTGCGGCGCGGCGGGATCGCGCGCAAGCGCTTCGGCAAGGGCCGCACGCACCCGCTCGCGCAGCCGCGGGCGGTCGAGTCCGACAAAATCGACGACGATCCCGCCGCCCAGATTGCGCAGCCGGATCTCGCGGGCGATCACCGCCACGGCGGCGAGATTGGCCGCCAGTGCCGCGCGCTCCGGCGATCCCGTCTCCGGCGTCCCGGTATCGACATCGATCAGCACCGCCGCGCGGGTCGTTTCGACATGAATGGAACCGCGGTTGTCGAGGCCGATGGTCGGCGCCAAGGCCCCCTCGAAGACGGCGTCGAGGTCGATCGGCCACTCGGTTTCCGGCTGGTGAGTGACCTCGGCATTAGGAAAGGCAGCGCGGATTTCCGGGATTGCCGCCGGCTCGTCGGCGAGAATGCGCTCAGGCGCGGCCGTCGATGTATTCGCGAGCGCCGTGGCGAAGGTGGAGGGCGGGTCGAGCCGGGCCGGCGGGTCGAGGCGGGTGGCGCGGTCGAAGATGTCTTGCCAGCGCCGCAAGAGGATCGCTGCTTCGTCCGTCAGAGCATCGACGGGAGCCGATCGGAGGAGCCTGAGTCCGATTTCGGTGCGTGCCGGCCCCCACCCTCCCATCGCTGGCGCGACGGGTCCCTCCCTCCCCCGTGGCCACGGGGGAGGGTCGGGGTGGGGGCCGGCACGCACCGCCGCCAGCAGCCGGTCGCGATCTTCGGGCGACCGCTCCTCATCGCCGGCGATGCCTGGGCGGCCCGCCACCAGCTCGATGAGCTTGCCGCGCAGCACCGCGGCCATTGTCAGCCGCGCCGCCTTGCCGCCCTGGGCTTCGCGGCGGACCTGCACGACCACGCGCTCGCCTTCATCGAGCCGCCGGCCGCGCGGAGCGGTTTCGCGCTGCGGCAAAAACGCCGGGCGATCGCCGCCGATATCGACGAGGACGGCGCCGAGCGCCGGCAGCAGTCGCTGCACTCGGCCGAGGTAAACGGCTCCCGCCTCGGCGCGGTCGCCGCGCTCGACATAGAGCTCGACCGCGGCGCCATCCTCGACCAGCGCCGCGCGCCACTCGCCGGGCCCGGCAGCGATTACAAGCTCGCGGGGCAATTCGGATGACATCCGTGGCCCGCCAGCAACTGCGCCGTCTCGAACAGCGGCAGCCCGACCACGTTCGAATAGGAGCCGCTGAGCCAGCGGATAAGGACGGCGGCGCGGCCCTGGATCGCGTAGCCGCCGGCCTTGCCGCGCCATTCGCCGCTGTGGAGATAGGCCGCGATCTCCGCCGCGCTCAGATGCTTGAAGCCGACCCGGCTTTCGACATGGCGGAGCCACATCCGGCCGGCGGGATCGAAGAGCGCTACGCCGGAATGGACGCGATGACGCCGCCCGGACAACAGCTCCAGGCAGCGCCGCGCGCTCGCCTCGTCCAGGGTCTTGGGGAGGATGCGCCGGCCGCAGGCGACGACGGTGTCGGCAGCGAGGATATAGGCGCCGGAATGGCGGGGCAGCACTGCCCGCGCCTTTTCCTCGGCGAGGCGAAGGGCATGGGCCGCCGGCTCCTCGCCCGGCTGCGGGGTCTCGTCGATCTCGGCGGGGTCGACACGGTCGGGCTCGATCCCGATCTGGCGGAGCAATTCGAGCCGGCGCGGCGAGGCCGAGGCAAGCACGAGGAGCGGCCCGGTCACGCGAGGCTCATCCGCGCAGATGCAGTACGCAGATCAAGGTGAAGAGCCGCCGGGCGGTGCCGTGGTCGATCGCGACCTTGTCGCCGAGCCGCTCCATCAGCAAGGTCGAGCCCTCGTCGTGTAGCGAGCGCCGGCCCACATCGATCGCCTCGATCTGCGCCAGGCTCGAACGGCGGATCGCCTCGTAATAGCTCTCGCAGACCATGAAATAATCGCGGACGATGCCGCGAAACGGGGCGAGCGGCAGCACGATCGTCTCGCACGCCCCAGCCGCCTCCGAGCGAATCTGGATCGCCAGCCGGTTCTCCTCGATCGCCAGATGCAGGTGGAACGGCCCTTCGAGGCCCGAAGCCGGCGCGAATTGGTTTTCCTCGATGAGGTCAAAGATCGCCACCGCCCGCTCGTGCTCGATATCGGGGCTGCGGCGGACGACGGTGTGCTCGTCGAGAATGATGCCGGCGATCCGCTGCTTCTGGTCGGCCATGGCGGCCGGGTCAGCGCTCTCGCCGTCGGCCGAGCCGGATCGACAGCGACAGCGCATGCGCGTCGAGCCCTTCCGCCTCGGCGAGGCGGATCGCGGCGGGGCCGAGCGCGGCGAGGCTCGCCGCGTCGCAACGCACGAGCGAGCTGCGCTTCAAAAAATCGAGGACACCGAGGCCGGATGAAAAGCGCGCGCTGCGCGCGGTCGGCAGGACATGGTTGGGGCCGGCGATATAGTCGCCGATCGCTTCGGGCGTGTAGCGGCCGAGAAAGATCGCACCGGCGTGATGGACCCGATCGGCCAGCGCGTCGGCCTCGTCGAGCGCCAGCTCGAGGTGCTCGGGCGCGATCCGGTCGATCAAGGCCGGCGCCTCGCTCCAATCAGCGACCAGCAAGACCGCGCCGTTCCGCTCCCAGCTCGCGCGCGCGATTTCCGCCCGCGACAGGCGGGCGAGGTGGGCTTCGACCGCGGCTTCGACCCGCCGCGCGAAATCGGCGTCGTCGGCAACGAGGATCGCCTGCGCCGCCTCGTCGTGCTCCGCCTGCGACAACAGGTCGGCGGCAATCCATGCCGGGTCGTTGTGCCGATCGGCGACGACCAGAATCTCGGACGGGCCGGCGATCAGGTCGATGCCGACACGGCCGAAAACCCGGCGCTTGGCCGCCGCGACAAAGGCGTTCCCGGGCCCGACGATCTTGTCGACCGGCGCGATCGTCGCCGTCCCGTAAGCGAGCGCCGCCACCGCCTGTGCCCCGCCGATCCGGTAGATTTCGTCGATCCCAACGAGATCGGCCGCGGCGAGAACGAGCGGGTTGAGCACGCCGTCCGGCGCCGGCACGGTCATCACCAGCCTCTCGACCCCCGCCACCTTGGCCGGGATCGCGTTCATCAGCACCGAGGAGGGATAGGCGGCGGTGCCGCCGGGGACATAGAGCCCGACCGCCGCCAGCGGGCGCCAGCGCGCGGCAAGCCTGACCCCGAGCGCGTCGACGTAATCGATCGGCGGCGGCAGCTGACGGCGATGAAAGCTCTCGATCCTATCCGCCGCCAGCCGCAGCGCGGCCATCGTCTCGGCCGGAACCGTCGCGGCGGCCGCTGTGATTTGATGGCGTGCGAGGCGAGGGCCGGCAGCTCCGAAATCGGCGCCGTCGAAGCGGCTTGTGTACTCGCTCAGCGCCGCATCGCCGCGGCGGGCGACATCCTCGACGATCGCCGCGACCGCCGCGTCGACATCGGCGGCACTCTCCCGCTTTGCCTCGATCAGGCGGCGAAAGCCGGCCTCGAAATCGGGTGCGCGTGTGGACAGGGTGATCGGCATCGGCTACCTCGGGCCGCCGGCGGCGCCGACCGCGTCGCGCAAGCGGTCGATCCAACCGCCGACCATTTCCGGCCGGGTCTTTAGCGCCGGGCGGTTGACGATCAGCCGCGAGCTGATCTCGGCGATCCGCTCGATCTCGACCAGCCCGTTTGCTTCGAGCGTGGCGCCGGTTTGAACCAGATCGACGATGTGGCGGCAAAGGCCGAGCCTGGGGGCGAGCTCGATGGCACCGTTGAGCTTGATACATTCGGCCTGGATGCCGCGGGCGCCGAAATGGCGTCGGGTGATCTCCGGGTATTTTGTCGCCACCCGGATGTGGCTCCAGCGCCTGATCTCCTCGCGGCCGGCGCAATCCGCCACCGCCGCTACCGCGACGTGGCAGTGCCCGATGTCGAGGTCTAGCGGGGCATAGACCTCCGAGTAGTCGAACTCCATCAGCACGTCGTTGCCGGCGACGCCCAGATGCGCGGCGCCGAAGGCGACAAAGGTGGCGACGTCGAAATTGCGCACCCGGACCAGGTCGAGGCCGTCGTCGCTCGTCGCAAAGCGCAGCTGGCGCGAATCCGGATCGTCAAATGCAGGCTCGGGATCGATGCCGGCACGGCGCAGGAGAGGCATCACCTCGCCGAGAATGCGGCCGTTCGGCAGCGCCATCACCAAACGGTCTTCGAGGCGCTGCGTCACGCCGGCTCCTCGGCATCGTGCCGCGGGCGCCAGGGCGTGGGCCAGGGCTCGCCGAGATCCTTGGCCCGGCAGAGGATGCGGGCGGCCTCGATCCGGATCGCAGCCCCGCCGGAGAATTCGAGGAGGATGGCACCGTCGACACCGGCATCGTCGGGACGGATCGCCAGCAGCGAGAGGATCCGGTCGTCGTCGCTGCGGCGGAAGCCGCGATAGGCGACGCCGGCGACCTCGCGAAAGGCGACCCCGCACAAGATGCGCTCGTTCCCGGCCTCGCCGGGTACCGGGCCGCCAGCGCCCTCCCAGCGAAACCGGTTGGCGATCAGCACGAAGATCCGCCCTTCCGGATCAAAGGCAAGATCGCGGACGGCAACCAGCGCGTCCTGCAGGCAGGCCGAGAGCACCGCCAGGTCATCGGCGTCCTCGGCCCGCAGTTTGAGCGCGGTGCCGTTACCGTCAGGCGCCATCGCGCACCCGCTCAATCCTGGCACCACAGGCGGCGAGCTTTTCCTCCAGCCGCTCATAACCGCGGTCGAGGTGGTAGACCCGGTTGATCACGGTCTCGCCCTGCGCGGCGAGGCCTGCCACGACCAGAGACACCGAGGCGCGCAGATCGGTCGCCATGACCGGGGCGCCCATCAGCCGCGGCACCCCGCGCACCATCGCCGAGGCGCGATGGACATTGATGTTCGCACCCATGCGCGACAGCTCGGGCACGTGCATGAAGCGGTTCTCGAAGATCGTCTCGGTGATCATTGAGGCGCCGCCGGCGGTCGCCATCAGGGCCATGACCTGCGCCTGCAGATCGGTCGGGAACCCCGGATAGGGCTCGGTCATCACGTCCACACCTTCGAGAATGCCGTTGCGGCGGCGGACCGTGAACCCGTCCTCGGTCGGCATCAGCTCGACCCCGGCGCCGTCAAGAATGCGCGCGACCGCCTCGACGAGATCGAGGCTGGTGCCGGTCAGGCGCACCTCGCCACCGGTGGCGGCGGCGGCCATCAGGTATGTGCCGGTCTCGATCCGGTCGGGGATGATCCGGTGGCGCGTCCCCTGGAGGCGGGCGACCCCGGTGATTCGCAGTCGGTCGCTGCCGATCCCCTCGATTCGGGCGCCCATCGCCCGCAGGCAGAATGCCAGATCGGTGATCTCCGGCTCGCGCGCGGCGTTGATCAGCGCGGTGTCGCCCTCGGCCAGCGCGGCCGCCATCAGCAAGTTCTCGGTGGCGCCGACCGACACCGAGGGAAAGACGATCTCGGCCCCTCTGAGCCCCTTGGGCGCGCGCGCGTCGATATAGCCTTCGCGCAAGGTGACCTCGGCGCCGAGCCGCTCCAGCCCCTTCAGGTGAAGATCGAC
Organism: uncultured Alphaproteobacteria bacterium; assembly: GCA_963781215.1. Lineage (GTDB taxonomy): Bacteria > Pseudomonadota > Alphaproteobacteria > ATCC43930 > CGMCC-115725 > AP-15. The sequence goes on along the minus strand of CAWAFE010000004.1, from coordinate 3,493 downwards.
CGGCCTTGTGCCGATCGCGCAGCCGCCGGGGAGCGACACCCGCGCCCGCCCGCAGCGCGCGAGCAACGGCCCCAGCACCAAGACCGAGGCGCGCATCTTGCGGACGAGGTCGTAGGGCGCGGTGGTCGAGGTGATGTGCGCCGCCGAGAGGTCGAGCGTACGGTCGCAGCACTCGCCGACAGCGACGCCGTGCTGGACCAGGAGATTTGCCATTGTCGCGATGTCCGCGAGATCGGGTACATTTTCGAGGGTCAGGGTCTCCGCCGTCAGCAGGCTCGCCGCCATCAGCGGCAGGGCTGCGTTTTTGGCGCCGCCGATCGGGATCACCCCTTCGAGCGGCACACCGCCTTTGATCCGGATCTTGTCCATCGCCTCGGCTCCACGCACCGCCCGAAGGGACGGCGACGGCGGATCGTCAATCCCTCCCGCCGTGGCGATTGCTTTTACTGGAGAGAGGTGCGCCGCTCAAGCCGCCCGGCCCCTTCTGCGGTAGATCCGTCGAGCGCTTCCCGCGCGCGACCCTGCTCCTTGCGCCGCAGCAGATTGTCGCGCAGTGCTTTGGCCAGCCGCGCCTCGCGCGCCGCCTGCTCGGCCTGTTTCTTGCCGGTACGATTCGGACCACCGCTCATGCCAGGATGCAACGAGAGCCTGAGGGCTGTGTCAAGAACCTCCTTGCAACTCCGAGGAGCGTATGTCTCGGCGCGGCCCGTTGCCTTGCCAACCGCGGGCGCGTCGTGTATTCGGTCGCCGCGTCCGGCGCTGCCGTAGCTCAGTGGTAGAGCACCCCCTTGGTAAGGGGGAGGTCGTAGGTTCGATACCCACCGGCAGCACCATGTTTTCCAGCGGTTTCGCAATAGTTTAGCCTGACCAGATCGAACCGGAAGCGACCGAACGCGCCGAGAACATGCTGACCCCTGCCCAAACTCAGAGCCGATCGGTGCGCGCCCGCCGATCGGCTGGCGCTTTGGGGGCAGGATAGGAAGCTACAGCCTCCCGAGCCGCGCGCCGTCCGGTTCCCGGGGATCGTGGGGAAGCCATGCGTTTCCTTCCTGTTTGGGCTATGCGCGCCGCCGCCGTGGAACCCCGGCGCGATTCTGTGTAAAAAGCTCCAACACATAATCGATCCCACAATGGCCGCGCGATCGCCACAATCGCATCGTACAGTCCTCGCTTTGAAGCTGGCGAGCGGCTGCGGAAGCGTCGTTCGAGGGAGTTCCGGATACCTGATCTCGGCCTGCAAAAAACAGGTGGAACAGGGGTATGCCGCCGCGAGCTGGTCTTGCCGGGAACCACGTCCGCACGAGGATCGTCGCCGGCAAAGCGGTGCGGATCAGGCCGGCGGATCGCATGCCTTGGTGCAATTGCCGGATCTATGTGCACCCGCCTAGGCGCGCCGACCGGCTGTCAGTCTCGCGCCTTGGAAACACTTTGTAAGCGTGTGTAAAAGATCCGACACATGGCCGTGCCCGATTTGACGGCGCTCTGCGGGATCAGGCCAACGGCGAAAGCCAACATCCCGGCCGGTTTTCCGGCGTGCGCGGCGAACGCGCGGGCGCCCGCGAGCTGTAAAGAAATCCGACGCCCGGCCGGGCCCGATCATAAGCCTAACTGATTGATATCATTTTAGTCGATTCCTCGCCATCGCGATGTGCTGCGGAAATCGCCGTCGGAATCCCTTACACTTCCCGGCGCTTCCGATCGGCGAGCAACGCCGTTAACTATCATGTTCGAGTTTGACTCGGCGTTGGCCCGCGATTTGCGCGTTATGTTCCGTGCGGCCGTGCGCCGGCTTTCTTGGCGAGAACCTTCCGAAAGGGGGCAGAACATGTCACAATTTAAATCGTCTCTTTGGCTTGGCGCGCTCGCTGCGGTAGCACTGATCGCCGGCGGCACCGGGTCGGCGAAAGCCACGGAAGCTTACTTCGGTCAATTCACACCAAGCCCTGGATGCGCCACCAGCGCAACCTCTGGCGATGAAGGCCTGATCTGCCCCAACTCGCAAGTTTTCACGACCCCTGGCGGGCAAACCTTTACGGCGACAGGCTATAGCGACACGTTCACAACCGGGTCCGCGCTTACGCTTAAGGCCACCCAATCACCGCCAGGGCCGCCAACCAATCCCTTTATCGAGGGTGGCCTTGGCGAGAACGCCGCGGGAGCGACTTCTTGCACGGACGACCCGGGTGGCGGCAATCCCTCCACCCCGTGCGAGATCGGCATCAACGCCTCCGTCAAAGTCACAAGTGACACCGCAATCACGGACGTGCTGGTCGGCTCGGTGCAAGGCCCTGAGTTGTTCCAAGTGTGGACTGCAACCACGACGGGCGGCGCGCTTTCTCTGTTCGGCAGCACCCTGTCGGCGGCTACATGTACGACGGGACCGGATGGCGCAGGCGAATGCGAAATCGACCTGCCGGACGGCATCCATGCTGTCGGAGTTCTGGACCTTCCCTCGAATCCCACCGGGAGCGCCTCCGACGTACTCCTCACGGCAGTGTCGTACAATGCGGTGCCGGCGCCCGTCATCGGGCACGGCCTCGCGGTCTTTTCGCTATCGGCGGCCTGGTGTTCGGCGTTAAGTTCTGGGAGCGCAACAAGAAGCATCACTTACTTGCAACCGCCTGATTGACACGCAGCACAGCCTAATCTGATTTGAAATCAGCCTGCGGTTTCGGCCCGGCCCAGCGAACCCTTCCTGGTTCGCTGGGCCGGAACATTTTGATGGGTTGGGACAGCTCTTAGGGGATCCCGATGAAACAGAAGCTCCTGGAGCGCGGCAGGAAGCGTCGTCTGCTCGGCGCCCTCCTCGCACACGCGGCAGCCTGAGACGCAGCCCACCTATCCGGCTGCGCTTCGCCGTGTTGAAATCCAGGTTCCTTCCCATCCTCGCCGGTGCGGCAGCGCTGGTGCTTGTTGTATCCATCACGGCGGCGCATGCGACCGTCATAGTGGTGGGGCCGGGCTCCTCCATCGATGCTAGCGCGATGAACGCCGGGACTGTCAGCTTTTCCCCGACGCCCGCGACGAAAATCCTCGAAATTACGGCCCCTGACTTTAAAGACGATTTCCCGAACCAAAACCCTTCTACGATAGCGAGCGGTATTGCCGCGTTGTTCAGCGTACCGACGCCCACGCTGACGGCCAACAATGAAAAGCTTACCAATCCCTTTACCGAGAGCGTTCCTTTGGGGTTCAATTACGTACCCATTCATAACGCTCAGGGAGAGCTCGTTTTCTTTTACAACACCTTGCAGACGAGCTTTACGCTTAGTAGTACAACGGGAGCCTTGAGCAATGCTCGCTTCTATGACGCTGCACCAGCTCCTTCAATTGGCCATGGCCATGGCCTGTCGGTCATAATCGCGGTTGGCGGGCTCTTGTTCGGCGCCGGGCTGGTGGAGCGCGGCAAGAGGCATCGCCTGCTTGCAACCGCAACGGCGGCCTGACCCTAACCGATGGCCTCGGTGGCGGTCCGTGCGGCCGCCGCAAGATA
>CAWAFE010000003.1:0-41402 GCA_963781215.1 uncultured Alphaproteobacteria bacterium | reverse complement strand
GTTGGCCTTTCCCCGATGCGATATACGCCGAGCGCCCGGCCGTGCAGCATCCACCCGTTCGGGAGGGTGGACAATGCAGTCCGGGCACCAAGAGCGCGTCGAACGCAAGCTTGCGGCGATCCTGGCGGCAGACGTCGCCGGATATTCGCGGCTGATGGGTGCGGATGAGGAAGGCACGCTCGCCGCGCTGAGGGCGATCCGCCACGAGATCGCCGATCTCAAGATCAAGGAGCACCGCGGCCGCATCGTCAAGACCACCGGCGACGGCCTCCTCGTCGAGTTCGCCAGCGTCGTCGATGCGATACGAGGAGGGCTTGCGAAAAGCCGGGCTCCCGGAGTGACCGAATATCGGGGGCGGAGCGGATGTGTAAATGGCCGCTGTCCGCATTACGGCCGGTCGAACACCAGGACGGAACGACGGGGATGTGCTCCGGCCGCATCCGCCGGCAGGCCGGCTTACGCGGTCGACGGCTTCTCCGCGGCTTGCTCCGCTCGGTGCTCGGCAAAGACCTTGCTCGCCACCATCATCGACTCGCGGATGATCGGCACCCCGACATAGCCGGAAAGATGGAGGAGAACCTCGGTCAGCTCCTCCTCGGTCCAGCCCTGGCGCAGCGCCATGCGCAGATGCAGCCCCAGCTCGGGCTCGCGCCCGGTGGTCGTGTCGGAGACGACGCAGATCAATGCCCGGGTCTTTAGGTCGAGGCCGGGCCTCGTCCACAACGCGCCGAACACCGTCTCGGTCGCCACGTCGATGAACTTCTTCATCACCGGGTCGCTGTAGGTCTCGCGCGCGGCCCGCTCGACCGCCGCATCGCCCATCAGCCGGCGCCGCATCGCGGCGCCCTTTTTGTAAAGCTCGCTCTCCGCCATTTTTCCGTCCTTGTTCTTTACCTTCCCCACAACCGTTTCGAGGCGATTTCCGCGCCCTGGGCCATCGCGGCGAGCTTTTTGAACGAGATGTCGGGGTCGAGCTTGCCGTAGCCGGCAAAGGTGCCGAAGCCGCAATCGCTGCCGGCGATGACTCGCTCGCGGCCGACGATGTCGGCAAAGCGGCAGATGCGCTCGGCGACCAATTCCGGATGCTCGACGTAATTGGTCGAGGTGTCGAGCACGCCCGGGATCAGGAGCTTGTCGTCGGGCAATTTGGTGTCCTGCCACACGGTCCATTCATGCGCATGGCGCGGGTTGGCGGCCTCGACGACCAGCGCCTGGGGCTTCGATTTGACCAGGATCGGGGCAACTTTGGCGAACGGGATGTCGTGGTCGTGCGGCCCCTCGTAATTGCCCCAGCAGATATGGATGCGCGCGCGGTCGGCCGGTACGTTGCGAAGCGCGTGGTTCAGCACCTCGACATGGAAGGCGGCACGCTTGAGGAAATCGGCCTCGCCCAGCTCCTGGAAGCTCGTGTGATGGGCCATCGCCAGATCGGGGCAGTCGAGCTGAAGCACGAACCCGGCATTGACGATCGCCTCGTATTCCTCCTGCATGCAGGCAGCAATAGCTTCGACATAGGCTTCGTGCGAGGGATAGTAGGCGTTGGTCTGGAACACCGGAACGAGGCCCGGCGAGGCCGCGGTCATGAAGCCTTCGACCGCCGAGACCTGGCCGAGCGCCGTGCGAAGATTGGCGAGATCCTCGGTCAGCGGCTCGCGGTCGCGCCATGCGATCGGGCCGACGCATTGGGCGCGGCGCGCTACATTGGCCCCGGTCATCCGCTCCAGCGCGGCGAGGAAATTGGGGTGGTCGCGCGTGTCGAGCCGCGGCGGGGCCGGCACGTGGCCGGCGAAACCGGACAGGCGATCGGCGATATAGGTCGAATAGCCGGGCTTCGACATCTCGCCGTCATTGACGATGTCGACGCCAACCGCGACTTGGCGGCGGACGATGTCGGCGACCGCCTGGCGCACCAGGCGAGCGAGCGCCTCCTTGTCGTAGGGCTCGCCCTGATCCTTGCGCACCAGCATCTGCCGCAGCTCGGGCGGGCGAGGCAGGCTGCCGACATGCGTCGTCAGGATGCGGTCTTGGCTCGTCTTCATCGAGGTCCCCTCCCTGGTGCGGCGTTGATCGCAGCAGCATGCCCCGCGCGCCGGCGTCCGGCAAGCGGCCTGTGGCGCGGTCAGCGACGGGTACGCGCGGTCAGCGCGGCGACCGCCCCGGTCAGAACGGTGACCACGCCAGCGATCCGGAAAGTCCAGCCGAAGGCGGTCAGAAAACCCGCGGCCGCCGCCTGCCCGCCCGCCAACGCCCCGGCTTCGACGGCGTGGAACAGCAGGGTCAGGAGGGTCGCGCCGCTGACGATGCCGAGGGTCCGGGTCAGGGTCGCCAGGCTGCCGGCGACGCCGCGCTGGTGCCGCGGCAACGTTCCCATCACCACATCGATATAGGAGACCTGGAAGAGCCCCATGCCAAAGCCCTGCACGACCAAAGTCGCGACGATGACGACGGCTTGCCACGGCGCCGCCGGGCTCCAGCTGCCGATCGTGAACAGACCGGCCCCGCTGATGACCGCGCCGAAGAGGGCGATGCGCTGCGCCGGAAGACCCTCGATCATCCGCCCGGCAAGCGGCGAGGCCGCCAGCGTGCCGCCATAGGACGCGGCGAGCACCGCGCCCGCCACCGGCAGCGACAGCCCGGCGGCGCGCACGAGGTAGTAAGGTACGAACAGCAGCACAGAGAAGCTCGTCAGGTAGACGACGATGCTGGCGCAGTTGGCGACGACGAAGCCGCGACTGCGGAAGAGGTCGAGATCGACAATCGGCTGGGCGATGCGGCGCTCCCATCGGGCGAAGCCGAAGAGGCTGGCGCCGGCGGCCGCGATCAGGGCGACCAGCAGCAGATCGTCGACGCCCAGATGCTGCAGCCGGTTGAGCGTCAGCAGTAACGTGCTGATGCCGGCGGTCAGCAGGACGGCGCCGACAATGTCGAGCGGCTCGCGCCCGCCGACGCGCGAGGTCGCCGGCAATCCCCGTAAAAAGAGCAGTGCGGCGAGCGCGATCGGAGCGCGAAACCAAAACACCGCCGGCCATCCCCAGAAATAGACCAGCACCCCGCCGAGAAGCGGCCCGCCCGCCGAGCTCAGTGCCACGATCATCGTGAACGCCGCGACCGCGCGCGACCGCCGCTCTTCGGGGAACAGCCCGGTCACCAGCGCCGGGGCGACGCTGATCACCAGCCCGGCGCCGATCCCTTGCAGAAATCGGAAGAACAGCAGCCAGCCATAGCTGGGTGCTGCGGCGCACAGCAAAAACGCGACGACGCCCCACGCCAACCCGGCACGGAACACCCGGCCGTGACCGAAGATGTCGCCGACCCGGCCAAACGCGAGCAGCAGGCTCGCATAGGTCAGCACATAACAGATGACGACCCATTGGATCATCTGGATCGGCAGGCCGAAGCTCTGGGTGATGTCGGGAAAGCCGATGTTGACCGCGGTGTCGAGCGGCACCACCGACGTGCCCAGCCCGACCAGCACCAGCCGCAGCCACTGCCGAGGCGTCATCTTTTATCGGGCGGCAGGAGCGGTCATCCACGGTTGATATCATCGGTCTTCGCCCCTGTCAGCGCCGAGCCTGCGAGCGAACTCCCGGCTTCTCCCGGTTCTGTCCAAAAAAAGCGGCTGGTGTGAGCGGTTTCACACATCAGGAGGCGGGTGCGTTCTACGTTAGCCAGATCGTCCGGAGCGCGTCCGGCGACAAAAGCGGAGGGGAACGTGGCGCAAGTTGATCCGTCTATCGAGCGGGACGCCGCTCCGGAACCGAACCGCAACGGGCTGATCTATACCGCAGGCCGTTGGTGGGAGCTGGTGAAGGACGACTGGGACAATCTGCGGCGCAACGGGGTGATCTATACCGCGGGCCGTTGGTGGAGCTGGTGAAGGACTACTGGGACATCCTGCGGCCGATGCGCTTTTGCGTCCTCGTCTGGATCGCGATCACCATCCTTATCGTGTTCATCCCGCAAAGCCAGGATGCGCTGCTGGCATTGTTCGAGGACGCCTTCACTGGCCCCTCGCGGGATGTTCAAATTTGCTTGCTTTTGCATTGCTCGCGTTCCTCTGGGCAGGTGAGACGTTTTACTGGTCCCGCTTTGTCTCGCGTCTGCCCCCGCGGGAGCGCCGCCCGATTTTCTATAAGCCGCCCCGTCTGAGCGCCGAGCTGATCGAGAAACGTAACGTAGCAAATACCGCGTGTGCTCGGCGGGCTGGTTCTGGTCTCCGTCTGGGTCGCGCTTGTGAGAGCGAATTGGCCGGATCTCGTTCATCGAAATAATTTATCCTTAATCGATCGTGCTAATCGTACTTCTCTTTTTGTACTTTGGATTTGTCGTGGGGCGCAGGTGCATCGCCAACGCTTCAACCACCGACGCATCGCCGCCGCGGCGGTCGACCTGAGATTCAGCGAGGATCGACGAAATCCGGCTCGACCCGCTCGTCAAGCGCTGGGCGCTGTGGCTTGCATTGGCGACACTCGTGGCCTTCCTCGCGAGCGGCTTTGTTCCTCTGCCGGCATTTTCAGCGTTGGCTGATTGCGTCGATCTGGTTGGCTTTTGCACTCTGGGCGGCCGGCCGAATTCACGGCGTTCCGTCCAGAACATTGCGTTTCAACCTGGTGATCTTCGGCGCTCTGTTCCTCTCCAGCATCGATTCAGGTATCCCGATCATCGGCTTGTCGAGCCGATTGCCGAGCGCCCCGATCATCATGTCGGTAGCCGCTGCCTGGGTGTTCATCGGAACCTTCTTTGTGGCCGTGCCGGGCGAGTTGCTGCGATTGCCGATCACGACGTTCGTCGTCCTGTTCGCCGTCGTTTCGAGCTTCATCGGCTGTTCCGACAACCACCGCGTCGCACTGCTGCCGCCTGCTCCAGACACTCGGATCGAGGGCACGCAACTCTCCCAGGCATTCGCCGATTGGTGGAAGGACGTGCCCAAATCGACGGAGCCCGTGCCGCTCGTCCTCGTCGCGACGGCCGGCGGCGCCAGCCGGGCCGCCTATTGGACAGCTGAGGTGCTCGCCCATATCGAGCAGGATCATCCCGGGTTTCACAAATACGTATTCGCGATCAGCAGCGTATCCGGCGGCAGCCTAGGTGCGGTCGTCTATCGGACGATGCTGAACGACGTGATCGCGGACGACGGCAAGACGTCGGGCAAGGAGTGCGTCGGAAAAGCGACCAGGACCAGCATCCTCAGGTGCGGCCTCGATACAATCAATCACGATTTCCTTGGGCCGACGTTTCTGACTGGCCTATATCCGGATCTCACACAGCGCTATCTGCCGGGCAAAATCTTTCCGGACCGGGCGAGAGCGCTCGAGCACTCCTGGGAGGAGGCATGGCGAGCGACCATGCCGAAATCGGCCACCGGGCTCAACAAGCCGTTCCACTCGATCTGGAATGTAAAAATAGGAGATAAAGAACCCTGGCTGCCCTCCCTGATCATCAACGGGACCTCGGAAAAGACCGGACGAAGGATCATCACCAGCAATCTATTGATTGAGGGCGACCGGTTTACCGACTCGCTCGATTTTTTTACAAAAGTGATCCCGGGGTCCGATGTGGCGGTAAGCACGGCGGCACACAACTCGGCGCGGTTTCCGTATATTGACGCAGCCGGGACGTTGATGAATGAGTGGACCCCATCCGTTGGACAGGAAACGGGGCGAGCTAAGAGAGACTCCCACCGGTTGCAACTCCCCCTACCCGTACGAAGGGGGCAACGAAACTGGATAGCACGTTCTGAATGTCGATTGAATCCCTTTGTTGCTGATGTGGTGCCTGTGGGGATGTGGTCAACGCGCTTGCGTTGTCCACATGTCCACAGGTCGGTGTGCTCTCAAACATTTCCCGTGGCGTTCGGTAGCCGAGGGCCTGGTGCAGGCGTGCATCGTTGTAGAAGGCAAGCCACCCACTGATGCCACGGCGCGCCTCGCCAACCGACGCGTAGGCTTTGATGAACACCTCCTCGTATTTCAGGCTGCGCCACAGGCGTTCGATGAAGATGTTGTCGAGAAACCTCCCCTTGCCGTCCATGCTGATGCGCACACCGCGGCCCGCCAGTTCGTCAATGAAATCCCCGCTGGTGAACTGCACCCCCTCATCGGTGTTGAATATCTCCGGCTGTCCGTATCGATCCAGTGCGTCCTGCAACGCCTCGACACAGAACGCCATGTCCAGCCCGATCGATATTCGCCATGCCAGAACACGTCGGCTGAACCAGTCCATCACCGCAACCAGATACACAAAGCCTTTCGACAGCGGGATGTATGTGATGTCCGCGCACCACACCTGGTTCGGCCGGTCTATGACGATATCTCGCAAAAGATAAGGGTACACCTTGTGTTCCGGGTGACGCCGGCTGGTGTTCGCTTCTGGTAGATCGCCTCAAGCCCCATCAGACGCATCAGCCGGCGCACGCGTTTGCGGTTCACCGCCTCACCTTCCCGTCGCAGAACCGAAACCATGCGGCGTGATCCGTAGAATGGTGTCGCCAGATACTGCTCGTCCAGCCGACGCATCAGACGCAGATCGTCCTCGCTCGCCGGCGCAGCTCGTGAAACCGTATCGCCGACCGCATCGTCGACGGCGGCTATTTCGAAAATTATGGAGCCGGCAGCATCTATGATCTCGTTCGCGCGCTCCATGACATCAAAGGCGATAAGAACATCAAATTCTTTGTTATCCAGATCACCAGCGATCCCGAGCTAAAAAGCCTACAAGCCGATCGCGATTTCTCATGGAAGACCGATAATTCGCCATTCTCCCTGAATGTCGCGTCGGACGTCACCGCGCCGCCTGCTGCGCTGTTCAACACCGGCAGCGCCCTGGGGTATCGCGCGATGCAAACCTTGAAGCATTACGTCGGGGACTCCGATTTCACCGAGTTCAGGCTGACAAACAAAGATGTGACATTGAGCTGGGTGTTGTCGAAAAAGGCGATCCAATCTTTGGACAAGGAATGGGAAACCAATCAGCCAGCTTACGACCAGCTCAAAACGTTCATGAAATGGGATTGATTGCAGCAGACTGGATCGACCCGTGAAAGGGCTTCGGGGAGGATGCTTCGACCGATGACAACGATTCATGCCTGTCGGTTTTGGAGCGATACCGGGATCGAGCTGGAGGCGGGCCGGAAATACGGGCTGCGCGCGGAGGGGCATTGGTGGGATGCGTTCATCAGATGCTCGGCCGCAGGCTACCGGAACACGCTGTTCCGCGCGCTGGAGAACCACCGCCGCGTGCCCGGCTCGGATTGGTTCGCGCTGATCGGCTCCATCGACCGTGATCCTGCGGCCACATTCGAGATCGGCACCGAGCTGCTGCTGACGGCGCCCCGTACCGGGCGCCTGTGGTGCTTTGCCAACGACCTGCCTGGGATGTATTGGAACAACTGGGGCGCGGTAGAGCTGACCTCCCGGCCTGTTTGAAGAGCCGGCTTGGCAACAAGAGCTCGCGCACCCCTCGCAGGGGCATCCCTGCTGCCGCAGATGCTCAGCCATTCGAGATGCAGTCGACCGGGCCGAGCGCCGCCGCCTCCCTGGGTGGCCTATGTCGGTGGCGGGACGAGGCCCTCACGAGGTGCGGCCGGCGGCGGCTTTGCCGATTTCGGGCTCGGCCGTTGGCGGCCGGGTGCTTTCACCGGGCTTGCGGCGGCCGCCGGCGGCGAAGGATGAAACCGCCCCGACGATGCCGCGGCGGAAGGCCAGCACGCAAAAGACGAAGATGACCCCTTGGATGACCGTGACCCAGGCGCCGAGCTGGGCCAGGTAATGCTCCATCGTGACCACGAGAAAGGCGCCGACGACCGGCCCCGTCACGGTGCCGAGCCCGCCCGCCAGGGTCATCAGCACGACCGATCCCGACATCGTCCATTGCACGTCGGTCAACGAGGCCAGTTGAAAGACCAGCGCCTTCACCGAGCCGGCCAGCCCCGACAGGGTCGCCGACAGGATGAACGCGAGGAGCTTATAATGGTCGGCGTGGTAGCCGAGCGACACCGCCCGCGGCTCGTTTTCGCGGATCGCCTTGATCACCTGGCCGAACGGCGAGCGGATCGTCCGGACGATCACAGCAAAGCCGATCAGGAACATCGCCAGCACGAAATAATACATCGTCAGCGTGTCGTTGAGATCGATCAGACCAAAGAGCCGCCCGCGCGGCACCGCCTGGATGCCGTCCTCGCCGCCGGTGAACGGCGCCTGGAGGGCAACGAAATAGACCATCTGCGCCAATGCCAGGGTGATCATCGCGAAATAGATGCCCTGGCGGCGGATAGCGAGCCAGCCAAAGCCGGCGCCAAGGAGTGCTGCCACGGCGGTGCCGGCGAGGATGCCGAGCTCGGGCGGGAAGCCCCATGCCTTGACCGCATAGGCGGTGACATAGGAAGCGCTGCCGAGAAAGGCCGCATGACCGAAGGACAAGAGCCCGACATAGCCGAGCAGAAGGTTGAAGGCGCAGGCAAAGAGCGCAAAGCAGAGCGCCTGCATCAGAAATACGGGATAAAGGATGAAGGGCGCGATCAGCGCCAGCGCCAACAGCGCCGCGGCACAGATCCGTTCCCGCCCTGCCGCCGTCATCTCAGCGCGCCTGCCCGAAGAACCCGGCCGGCTTGACCAGCAGCACCAATGCCATGATCACAAAGATCACGGTGTTCGAGGCCTCGGGGTAGAATACCTTGGTCAGGCCCTCGATCAGGCCGAGCGCAAAGCCGCTGACGATGGCGCCCAGGATCGAGCCCATGCCGCCGATGACGACGACGGCGAAGACGGTGACGATGATGTTGCGGCCCATCAAGGGGCTGACCTGGTAGATCGGCGCCGCCATCACCCCGGCGAGTGCTGCCAGCCCGACGCCGGCCCCATAGGTCAGGGTGATCATCCGCGGCACGTTGATGCCGAAGGCTTGGACCAGCGAGGGGTTCTCGGTCGCGGCGCGCAGATAGGCGCCGAGGCGGGTGCGCTCGATCGTGAACCAGGTCGCAAGGCACACCGCGAGCGAGGCGAAGATGACCCAGGCGCGATAGTTCGGCAGGAACATGAAGCCAAGGTTGGTGCCGCCCTGCAATGCGGGCGGGATCGCGTAGGGCTGGCCCGAGGAGCCCCATTGCTGGCGAAAGACGCCTTCGATGATCAGCGCCAGACCAAAGGTCAGCAACAGGCCGTAGAGATGGTCGAGGTGATAGATGTGGCGCAGAAAGAGCCGCTCGATCGCGATCCCGGCGGCGCCGACGATAAGCGGCGCTAGCACCAGGGCAGGCCAATAGCCGAGCCCGAGCGCGTTCAGCAGAAACCAGGCGCAAAAGGCGCCAAGCATGTATTGTGCACCGTGGGTGAAGTTGATGATGTTGAGGAGGCCGAAGATCACCGCCAGCCCCAGGCTCAGCATCGCATAGAAGGCGCCGTTGATCAGCCCGACCAGCAGCTGCGCGAACAGCGCCGGCGCCGGTGGCACCGAGAGGTGAACCCAGTCCGGCACGGTCGCTCAGTCGGGACGCGCCGGCCGGTCTCGCGTATCGGACCATAGGCCGGTGGGTTCGCTCGGCCGGCCCGGCTCCCGCCGTCTCCGCGCGTTCGGTTCGGACGGCTCCCGCATCGAAGTTACAGTCATTGGCAATCCCGACGACTTCGGCCGCCCCGCTCGGTCAGGCCGCCTGCTTGCCCGGTTCCGCCCGCGGCGTCAATCGACATCTTGCGGAGACCAATGACGCTTGCGAGACAGCCGAGCCCGATCTATCCGCCGATGCCGAGCAGCTCGCCGATGCGCTCGGCGGCCTTGAGACCGGAACCGGTCAGCACCACGACCGTCGTCTGATCGGGGGTTATCGTGCCGTCGGCCAGGAGCCGCGTCAGTGCGGCGCCCGCCGTTGCGGCGGTCGGCTCGACAAAGAGGCCGAGGCGGCCAAGCGCCATGAGCGCCGGCGCGATCTCCTCTTCGGCGACGGCGGTGACGCCGCCCTTCGAGCGGTGCAATGCCCGCAATACCTCGGCGGCGCGGATCGGCTTCGGCGTCGCAATCCCGTCGGCGATGGTGGGCCGTGCTGCGAACGGTACGAACCCTTCCGCGCCCGCTTCCCAGGCGGCGGCGAAGGCCGCGCAATTCGCCGCCTGCACGGCAAAGAACCGGGGCCGGGCGCCGATCTCGCCGCGCTGTTCCAGCTCGTCGAAGCCGCGTTCGAGGCCGAGGATGTTGCTGCCGTACCCGGTCGGGACAAGGATGTTGTCGGGCGCGCGAAACCCCAGCTGCTCCCACAGTTCGAAGGCGAGGGTTTTTGTGCCCTCGATAAAGAACGGGTGCCAGTTGTGGCTGGCGTAGAAGCTTTCGCCGATTGCGGCGAGCGCCGCCTCGGTCACGTTCTGCCGCGTGCCGGGAATGGCGCGCACCTCGGCGCCCGTTGCCGCGATCTGCACCAGCTTGCCGCGCGGCGCCGCTGCCGGGACGTAGATCCGGCAGGGGATCCCGCAAGCTGCGGCATAGGTGGCGATCGAGGCGCCGGCATTGCCCGAGGAATCCTCGTGGATCAGGCCGACCCTGACTTCGAGCAGGTGATTGATCATCACCGCTGTGCCGCGGTCCTTGAACGACCCGGTCGGCATCTGCGATTCAAGCTTGAAGAGAACCGGTGCGCCTTGCCAAACGCGCTCGACCAGCGGGGTCCAGCCTTCGCCGAGCGAGACCCGCGGCGGGGTCCCGACCGCCAACGCCGCGGCATAGCGCCACAGCGAGGCCGCGCTGGCGGCGATTTCGCGGCGCGCCAGTCCCCTCCCAGGCGCCAGATTGAGGTGGCTGCCGCAGTCGCACCGCCAGCGCGGCTGATCCGTCGCCCAGACCCGGCTGCAGACCGCGCACAGGAACGTCGCTGTCACTGTCATTCAATCCCAAATCGTGATAGCCCAGCCGTCACTTTGACCAGCCGCCTTCCGCCTGCACCAACATGATCACGTTCGCCGTCCTTTCCATCGTGCTTCTCACCACCACCGCTGCGCACGCGGCCGATCTCGATGCCGGCAAGAAAATCTTCGCACGGTGCAAGATATGCCACACGATCGAGGCCGGCGCCCACAGCACGGTCGGCCCCAACCTGCACGGCCTCTTCGGGCGAAAGGCGGGCTCGCTCGAGAATTTCAACTACTCCGCGGCGATGAAGGCCTCCGGCATCACCTGGGACGACGATACGCTGACAAAGTATCTGCACGATCCAAAAGCCTTTGTTCCGGGCGACAAGATGGCCTTCCCCGGCATCAAGGACGATGCGGAGATCGAAAACCTGATCGCCTATCTGAAACAGGCGACACGCTAGTCGCGGCGAGGTATAGACGCGGCCGGCCGGCGAGGCAGCGTGCTGGCGAACCGACCAAAAACCGCCATGGACGGGAGGATCATCATGACCAAGGCAGCTTTTTCGCAGAAACTTGCCCGCCGCAGCGTGATCAAGGCGGCCGCCGCGGCCGGAATCGCGCAATTCGCCTCTCCCTTCATCATCACAGCGCGGGCCGCGGACGAGATCAAGTTCGGCCTCGACGATCCGCTGACCGGCACCTATGCCGAGCTCGGCAAGAACGAGCAGATCGGCTGCCAACTGGCGATCGATCAGATCAACGCCAAGGGCGGCATCCTCGGCCGCCAGGCCCAGCTCCTGGTCGAGGATTCGACCAGCGCCGATACCGGCACCGCGGTGCAGAAGGGCCGCAAACTGATCGAGCGCGACAAGGTCGACTTTTTGCTCGGCAACGTCAATTCGGCGATGGCGATCGCGCTCGGTCAGGTTTCGAACGAGCTGAAGAAGCTGCACATCGTCACCGGCGGCCATACCGACGCGGTTACCGGCACCAATTGCCATTGGAACGTCTTTCGCGTCTGCAACACGACGCGCATGGAAACCAATTCGGTCTCGAAGACGCTGTTCAACAAATACGGCAAGAAGTGGTATTTCCTGACCCCCGATTATGCTTTCGGGCACACCTTGCAGCAAGGCTTCGAGGCCAGCCTCAAACAGTTCGGCGGCACCGAGGCCGGCGCTTCTCTGACCCCGCTCGGGGCAACCGACTATTCCTCCTATTTGATCAAGGCGCAGGCGGCGAACCCCGACGTCATCATCTTTCTGCAAGCGGGCAACGACGCGGTCAACGCACTCAAGCAGGCCGTCCAGTTCGGCCTCGACAAGCGCTTTCACATCGCCGGCGCGCAGCAGGAGCTTGAAGTTTTGGAAGGCCTGCCGCCCGAGGCGCGCATCGGCACCTGGGTATTCGAGTGGTACTGGGTCCAGCCGAACGTGCCGCACGTCAAGGAGTTTGTTGCCGAGGTCAGAAAGGTTAACAACGGCAAGGTGCCGACCGCGCGCCATTGGTTCGGCTATGTCGCAACGTGGACCTGCGCCCTCGTCGCCAACGAGCAAAAGACGCTCGACGCGGTCAAACTCGCCAAGGCGCTCGAAAACTTCAAGCTCCCGCCCGAGATCGCATTGATGCCGAACGATACCTTCTATCGGGCCGGCGACCACCAGCTGATGCCGACGCTATACGTCGGACATGCGGTCGAGAAGGGTCCCGAGCCCGAAGACCTGTTCCATGTCGACGAATTGGTCAAAGGCGCCGACGCCGCCCTGCCGGTCGCCGAGACCGGGTGCCACCTGCAATGGCCGGTCTGACCTGGTGATGGCTTCTCTCTGAGCGTCCGACCCGAAATGAACCACGCTACCTCGGTGGGTTATGGTCGCCCCCGCGAAAGCGGGGGTCCAGGACACGGCTCCGACCCTTGCGGCCCCTGGGTTCCCGCTTTCGCGGGAATGACGAATAATCTATTGAGATAACGGAAATCATTATGGCTCGGACTCTTCGGAGCACCGGTCTAATACTTCCATGACCCAGCTGATCCTCTTCAACCTGTTCAACGGGCTGATTATCGGCGCGTTCTATGCGCTGATGGCGCTCGGGCTGTCGCTGATCCTGAACCTGACCGGGGTGATCAATTTCGCGCATGGCGGGTTCCTGGCGCTCGGCGCCTATATTGCCTTCACCTTGACCCCCTATATCGGGTTCTGGGGCGCGCTCGCAGTGGCACCCGTCCTGACCGCTGCCATCGGCCTCCTGGTCGAGCGCGTGCTGATCCGCCGGCTTTACGGCCGCGATCCGCTGTACAGCCTGCTGCTGACATTCGGCCTCGCCTTCATTCTCGAGGACGGCACGCGCTATATCTGGGGCGCCGGAACTCTGCCTTTCGCGATCCCCGCCTCACTATCCAGCCCGCTCAGCAGCCAGTTCTTTTTCCTGACCGGCTATCGCCTATTCATGGTGGTGCTGGTGGTGGCGGTGGTGGCGGCATTGTTTCTGATCCTGAACCGCACGCGTCTCGGCATGCGCATCCGGGCCGGGACCTTGGATCTCGAAACCGTGTCGGTGCTCGGCGTCAACACCCGCATCTTGCGCAACCTCAATTTTGGCCTCGGCATCTATCTTGCCGGCCTCGCGGGCGTGCTCGCTGCCGGAATGCTCGGCTTGGAGCCGACGATCGGCAGCACGCTGATCATGCCGAGCTTTGTCGCCATCATCATCGGCGGCCTTGGCAGCCTGCCCGGTACTTTGCTGGGCGGCCTGTTGATCGGCGTCGCCTCGGGGATGACGACCGTGTTCTTCCCGTCTGCCTCCGAGGCGGTCATCTATGTGATGATGGCGCTCGTCCTGCTGGTCCGGCCGCGCGGATTGCTCGGCGAGGAAGGCAGGTTCTAGTGCGCCCGCTCACCCGGCGCAGCGCCGATATCGCGGTCTGGCTGCTGCTGCTGACCATGCCCTACTGGCTCAATTGGATCGGCGGCTATACCGCACTCGGAAGCCGGGTGCTGGTGATGGCGCTGGCCGCGATGTCGCTGAATTTCTTGTTGGGCTTTACCGGCGTTTTGTCGTTCGGCCACGCCGCCTATTTCGGACTCGGCGTCTACGGCGCCGGGCTGACGATCAAGTATCTGGTCCCGAGCACTCTGGTCGGCATGGCGGTCGGGGTCGGTGTCGGCGCCGTCGCCGCGGCGCTGATCGGCATGCTGATCGTGCGCCTTAGAGGCATCTATTTCGCGATGGTGACGATCGCCTTTGGCCAGGTGTTTTATTTCATCGCCTTTCGCTGGAACTCGGTCACCGGCGGCGACGATGGGCTGTCCGGGTGGCGACGGCTGCCGATCGATCTCGGTTTCGCTAAAGTCGATATACTCGGCAACGACCGCGCGTTTTACTACTTTGTGCTGATCTTCTTCGCCGTCGCGGTGGCGATCATGGCGGCGCTACTGCGCTCGCCGTTTGGGCGCACCCTGTTGGCAATCCGTGAGAACGAGCGGCGCGCGCGGTTTCTCGGCATTCCGGTCGACCGGCACATCTGGCTCTCCTGGTTGATTTCTTGTCTGTTCGTCAGCCTTGCCGGCACGCTCTATGCGCTGCTCAACAATTTCGCCGATCCGCACGATCTGCGCTGGGACCAGTCGGGCGATTTCGTGATCATGGCCGTGCTGGGCGGGATGCGAGCCTTTTGGGGGCCGCTGATCGGCGCCGCGATCTTTGTCGTCTTACAGGATTACGTGTCGAGCCAGACCGCCAATTGGATGTCATTCATCGGCCTGTTCTTCGTGCTCGTCGTGTTGTTCTTTCCGCGCGGCGTGCTCGGCATCGTCGGGCGGAAGACCGCGCGGTGAGCCTCCTCGAAGTCGACAACGTCTCGCGCCATTTCGGCAGCCTCGTCGCCGTCGACGGCGTCTCGATGTCGGTCGAGCCCGGAGAGCTGCGCGCTGTGATCGGCCCCAACGGCGCCGGAAAGACCACCTTTTTCAACATGATCAGCGGGTTCCTGACACCGGATTCGGGTCGTATCTTGTTCGATGGCGAGGATGTTACCAGGCTCTTACCGGCACGCCGGGTGTGGCGCGGCATCGCCCGTACCTTTCAGATCACCGAAGTATTCCCCGAACTGACCGTGCGCGACAATCTGCGAATCGCGGTCGAGGTGGCGGCCGGCTATCGCCTGCGGCCGTGGATTTCGCGGACCGCGGAGGCGGTGGTCAGCACCCGCGTGACCGATCTTTCCGACAAGGGTGGCTTGGCCGATCGGGAGGACCGGCTGGTCGGGGAGCTGAGTCACGGCGACCAGCGCGCGACCGAGATCATGATGGCGCTCGCCTTGAACCCGCGCCTGTTGCTGCTCGACGAGCCGACCGCTGGAATGGGTGACCAGGAAACCTACAACATCACCCAGCTGATCCGCCGATTGCATCGGGAGGAGCGGCTGTCGATCGTGCTGATCGAGCATGACATGCGCGTTGTCTTTCACCTCGCCGACCGCATCATGGTTCTGGCCGAGGGCCGGATGTTGGCCGAAGGCGCGCCGCAAGAGATCGCCGCAAACGAGGCGGTGCAAGCGGCCTATCTGGGCCAGGCGGCATGAGCGGCCCGGCGCTCGCGCTTGCGGCCGAACAGCTCCACACCTTTTACGGCAAAAGCCATATCCTGCACGGCGTCGGCCTCGAGGTGCGCGAGGGCGAGATCGTGACCCTCTTGGGGCGCAACGGCGCCGGCAAGAGCACGACCTTGCGCAGCCTCGTCGGGCTGACCCCACCGCGCCATGGCGCGGTGACGATCTTTGGCCATGCCACCACCCAATGGCCGCCTTATCGCATCGCCGCGCTCGGCGTTGGCTATGTCCCCGAGGGGCGGCGGATCTTCTCCCAGCTGACCGTCGACGAGAATTTAATGGTTCCGCTAGAACGGCCGGGCCCATGGACGATCGCCCGCATCCACGAACTGTTTCCGCGCCTGGCCGAGCGCCGCGGCAACAAGGGCCGCCAGCTGTCGGGCGGCGAGCAGGAAATGCTGGCGATCGCCCGCGCGCTGATCCTCAATCCCCGGTTGTTGATCCTCGACGAGCCCTCGCAGGGGCTCGCCCCGCTGATCGTGCAGGAAGTATTCAGGGTGGTAACCGCGGCGCGACAGGAGGGGATCTCGATCCTGCTGGTCGAGCAGAATGTGCGCGCGGCGGTCGAGATTGCCGACCGCGCCTATGTGCTCGACGACGGCCGCGTCGTCTTTTCCGGCGCCGCTGCCGAGTTCGCAAAGGACGAAGAACGCGTCCGAGCGCTGACCGGGGCCAGCCCCGAAGCCTGGTCCGACGCCGAACCGCACTAGGCGGGACTGCGCCGTGCCGGGCTCATTTGGGCGCGGCGGCCGAGGGGTGGAAGAGCTGCTCGCCATTGACCTTGTAGGCGCCGATCGCGGCCTGGCCTTCGGGCGAGGCGAGCCAGTCGGCGAAACGGTGCGCCGGCTGCTGCTTGGCGCCCGGATGCTTGTTCGGATCGAGCAGGATCACGTCGTAGCGGTTCAATAGTTTCGGGTCGCCCTCGACCAGCACTTCGAGGTCGCCCTTGTTGCCGAAGCTGAGCCAAGTGCCGCGGTCGGAGATCGTGTAGGCGCCCATCCCCGAGGCCGCGTTGAGCGCCGCCCCCATGCCACCGCCGATATCGCGGTACCACGACCCACCGCCGGTCTTGGCCGGGTCAATTTCAGTCGCGCGCCACAGGCGGTGCTCGAGCGCGTCGGTGCCGCTTTTGTCGCCGCGCGAGACAAAGGGCGCCCCGGCGGCGGCGATCGCCTTCAGCGCCGCGACCGCATCATGGCCGCCCTTGACATGGGCCGGGTCGGAACGCGGCCCGACCACGATGAAATCGTTCCAGGCGATCTGCCGAGGGGCGACCCCGTGGCCCTCGGCGATGAATTTGTGCTCGGCCTCCGGGTCGTGCACCAGCACCAGATCGGCGTCGCCATGCGCCGCCGTCGCCAGCGCCTGCCCGGTGCCTTGCGCCAGCACCCGAACCGAAATGCCGGTTTCCTTCGTAAATATCGGGATGATGTGGCCGAGCAGCCCCGAATTGTCGACCGATGTCGTCGACGCCAGCAGGATCGATTGCAACGGCTGATCGGCGGCAAAGCCCGCTCCGACACCGATGATCGTGGAAAGCCCGCCCGCCAGGAGGGCCGTTCTGAATGCCGCCATCATGTCGCTCCTCTGGTGCCGAGCGCGAACATCGTCGCGCTGACCGCGACGCTGACGCCGATCAGGATGAAACCGAGGCCGAGCGCCAGCGACAGATTGCCCTTGCTGGTTTCGAGCACGATCGCCGTCGTCATCGTGCGCGTATAGGAGGCGATGTTGCCGCCGACGATCAAGATCGCGCCGACCTCGGAAATGGTCCGCCCAAAGCCGGCGAGGATTGCGGTCATGATCTGCGCCGGCTCCATCGCCAAAAGGTGCGGGATCGTGCGCAGCCGCGTTGCGCCATCGACCATCAACGCACCGCCATAATGGCCCCACGCATTCTCGACGATCCGATGGGCGAGCGCGGTCACGATTGGCGTGGCAAGGATCGCCTGCGCCGCGACCATGGCCCCCGGAGTGAACAGCAGGCCGGTGATCCCCAGCGGGCCGGAACGGGACAGCAGCAGATATAAGGCAGAGGCCGACCACGACCGGCGGCAGACCGAGAAAGGCGTTGGCCAAGACCACCAGGACGCGGCGGCCGGGGAACGGGTACACCGCCAGGGCGGCGCCAAGAAAGAGGCCCGCCGGCGCCGCCAGAGCCATCGCGGAAAAGCTGACGCCGAGCGACAGGCCGACAATCTCCCACAGCCCCTCCGTATCGAAGACCTGCCAGAGGTCCGAGGCGCTCACCAATTTCCGCTATCCCGCAGCACGCCCCGAAACTGGCGGCCACCACCGCTCCTGTCCAGCGTGGGCTGAAACCGTGCTACCCTCCGATCGGATCGGATGACGGAGGTCGGGAATGAGCATCGCGCCGACGCTGACCGAGCCCTTTGCGGCGCCGGTTGTGGACAGCCTCAGGGTGCGGGTCGTCGTCGACTCGGCCTATGACCGCTTTATCGGCGACGCCACCCACCCGATGGTCGGGATCGAGCATGTGCGCCACATTCCCGGCCACGAGCGCTCGACCCTTGCCGGCGAATGGGGGCTGTCGCTGCATCTGGAATCGGCGCAGTCAGGAGGCAAATCCCAATATCTCCTGGATTTCGGGTTTACGCCCGAGGTGCTGATCCGCAATTTCGAATTGCTCGACCTCGACCCCGGCCATATCGACGGGCTGATCCTGAGCCACGGGCATCGCGACCATTACGGCGGGCTCGACGGCTTTGTCGCGCACCATCGCGCGCAGATGCACCCGGACGTCAAATTGTTCACCGGCGGCGAGAATGCCTTCGCCGAGAAATGGATCAAGCAGCGTAATGCCGGCCCGGTGTCGTGGGGCAGGCTCGACCGCGCCGCGATCGAGGCCGAGCATGTCGCGACGGTGTGCTGCGAGCGGGCGCAGGCACTGGCCGGCCCGTTCACCACCGGGACGATCGCCCGCAATTCGTTCGAGCAGATATCGGGCAGCACCTTGGTCGAACCCGCCACCCCCGCTCCCGACCATTTCACCGAAGCGGAGCGCTTGGGCCGCCTCGTTCCCGACCAGCATCCCGACGAGCACGCGACCTGCTATGTCGTGCAGGGCCGCGGGCTCGTGGTCATTTCGTCATGCGGGCATGTCGGGCTGATCAACACGATCAAGGCGGCGATGGCGGTGTCGGGCATCGGCAAATTGCACGCCGTCCTCGGCGGCTTTCACCTCGGCCCGGCGCCGATGGATTACGTCGAGCATACTGTCGCCGAGCTCAAAAGCCTCGAACCCGACGTGGTCGTGCCGATGCATTGCAGCGGGACGAAATTCATCCAGGCCATGCAGCGCGAAATGCCCGACCGCCTTGTCGGCACCAACATCGGCACCCGCTTCACCTTCGGGGTGTGAGCGGGCCTACTTGCGGGCCTCGTCGTAGGGATAGATCACGTCGCCGTCCTTGTACTTGGCCGGCCACACGATGATCGGGTTCTTGCCATCCTTGAACTGGTCGATGTCGTTGCCGGCGAGGTGCTGGTACTGAACCATCAATGCCCGCGATTCCGAAAGCTCGCCGTCCTCGCCGAACTTGATGTCGCCCATCACCGTCTGGAATGTGTTGTCGCGCAGATAGGCGGCGATCTTGTCCTGGTCGAGGCCCTTGGCGCCGTCGACTGCCTGGCCCAGCACCTGGAGATAGGCATAGGCCCAAGGAGCGAGGTAATAGCCCAGCGGGTCGACCCCCTCGGCTGCCGCGCGCACCTGGTATTTCTTCAGGAAGTCAAGCACACCAGGAAACTGCATCGTCGGCGCCGGGATCCAGAAATCGTAATTGACGATGCCGTTCAGCAACGGGCCGAGCTGGAGCTTGACCGAGGTCGTCTGCAGCCCGACCATGCCGCCGCCGAAGAGTTTGGTCTTCAAGCCTACCTCGTTGGCGGCGCGGACGATGCCGACCGTGTCGAGCGGATAGGAGGCGACGAAGACCTCATCCGGGTCGGTTGCCTGCACGGCGCGGACGATCGGGCTGTAATCCGTCGTCGTCGGCGGGTAGGTCTTGTCGTAGACGATCTTCAGCCCGAAGGTCTTGGCGTTCTTGCGGACGCCCTCCGAAGCGTTACGCGGATATTCGGCATCGGCGGCGACGAGTGCGAGGGTCTTCGGCTTGGGGTTCTGGGCGGCGCCGACCTCAAAGAAGCCCCTGGTCACCGACACCGCGGCGTCGGGCCCGGTCGGGGTCATCGTGAAGTATTTGGGATAGTGGAACTCGCTGTTGACCGCGAGGCCGAACAGCGCGAGGAAGGTCGCCTTGTGCTGGATGACGACCGGCATCGCCGGGGCGATGACGTTGGTGCCGTAACCCGAGACGACGAGGTCGGCCTTGTCGACGTCGAGGAGCTTTGTGTAGATGCCGGGGATCGTCGACGGGCTGCTCTGGTCATCGTAGAAGACGAGCTCGACCGGCCGGCCCAAGAGCCCGCCCTTGGCGTTGACGTCGTCCTTCCAGATCTGCATTGCGATCAGCGCCGATTTGCCGTTTGCCGCCAAGGGCCCGGTCTGCGCCATGCCAAAGCCGATCTTGATCGGCTCGGCCGCACCCGCCGGCGCCGCCGCGACGCAGACCAGGAGCGCCGCCGCTGCAAAGCGCCGCATCACGTTGATTTTCGCCGCGTCGAGCATCCAGTCCTTCCCTTCTCCGCCACCGTGTGCTCACCATACACATGAACTGATGGCGGCAGGAGGCTCACATCGCGTGCCGAGCGGGTTCCGGTCAAGCCACGGGTCCCCGGTAGCCTGCGATCCCCGGCGTGACCGGAAACGAGAGGACGAGAAAGCGCTATGACTCTCCGCTCCGAGCCTTTCGCGGGCATCGTCCGGACTTCGCGCCGGCCGGCGTCGCTCGGCGGCTGGCTCGACCGCCAGAGTGTGTTCAGCTGGCTGATGATGGCGCCGCCGCTGCTGTTTCTGGTGGCCCTGGTCGGCTACCCGTTCCTCTACGGGATCCTGCTGAGCCTGCAGCACCGGCCGGTCGCGCAGCCGGGGGTATTCGTCGGGCTGCAGAATTTCGCGACCAATTTCCACGATCCGATCTTCTGGCGGGTGGCATTCAACACCTTCCTCTACACCGCCGTCGCGACCTTGTTGAAGATGGTCGGCGGACTGGCGCTGGCGCTGGCGATGAACCAGCAGTTCCCGTTGAAGAACCTGATCCGGGCTTTGCTGCTGCTGCCGTTCATTGTACCGACGGTGCTGAGCACGGTCGCCTGGATGTGGATCCTCGACCCGGCCTTCAGCGTCCTCAACTGGTTCTTGATCATGCTCGGCGTGCCGAAGCCGGGGCCCTCCTGGCTCGGCAATCCGATCCTGGCGATGGGCTCGATCATCTTCATCAACACCTGGCGCGGCCTGCCGTTTTACGGGATCACTCTCTTGGCTGGGCTACAGACGGTGCCGCCCGAGCTCTACGAAGCGGCGACGATCGATGGTGCGGGCGGTTGGCAGCGGTTCCGGTATGTCACGTTGCCGTTGATGCAGCCGATCATTTTGATCGTCACCTTGTTCTCGGTGATCTTTACCTTTGCGGATTTCCAGCTCGTCTATGTGCTGACTCACGGCGGCCCGCAGAACGCCACCCAGCTCTTCGCGACCTACGCTTTCGACATCGCAATGGGGGCCGGCCAACTCGGGCTCGGCGCGTCGATCGCGCTCGCCATGTTCCCAGCGCTGGCATTGTTGATCGTCGCCATGACGATCTACATGCGGAGGCGGTGATGGTTACCGGCCACCGCCCGGTCGAGCGGCTGTTGCGGCTGTGGCTGCCGGTCGGCTTCTTTCTGGTGCTGGCGCTGTTCCCGTTCTACTGGATGGCGATCACCTCGCTGAAGCCGAATGCCGAGCTCTATAACCGGCACATGATGCCGCTCCTCGTTTTCCATCCGACATTGAAGCACTACGTCGACCTCTTGACGCAGACGAGCTTTTTGCTGTGGACCTGGAACACGATGGTGGTGGCGATCGTGTCCACCGCGATCAGCCTCGTCTTCGGCGTCATGCTCGCCTACCCGCTGGCGCGCATGCGCTTTGCCGGCGCCGGCCTGATCGCGATGACCGTGGCGGCAATCTACCTGGTGCCGCAGCCGCTTGCTGTTCATTCCGCTTGCCGATTTGATCAATCGGCTTGGCCTCGGCAACACGCTGACCTCGGTGATCCTGACTTATCCGACGATGCTGGTGCCGTTCTGCGCCTGGTTGCTGCTCGGCTATTTCAAAACCGTGCCGATGGAGCTCGAGGAGGCCGCCCGGATCGACGGCGCCTCCCGCCTGCAGACGATGCGGCGGATCTTTCTGCCGTTGTGCACGCCGGGCTTCATCTCCGCCGGCATCTTCGCCTTCACCCTGTCGCAGAACGAGTTCCTCTACGCGCTCATTTTTCTGACCAAGACCTCGGTGCGCACCGTGCCTGTCGGGGTTATCGCCGAGTTGATCCGTGGCGACGTGTTCTACTGGGGCCAATTGATGGCGGGGGCGCTGTTGGGCTCGATCCCGGTCGCCATCATCTATTCCTTCTTCGTCGAGCACTATGTCGCCGGCCTGACCTCGGGCTCGGTCAAGGGTTAGCACCAGTCACCCATCTCAGGGGAGATCAACCGAGTTCGGCGAGCCGCTCGCGCAGAAAGTGGCGTACCGCTTCCCGATCATCTACCGGCAATGCGCCGAGCGGCACGGCATCCTTCGCGTCAATCGTCGCATCTTTGCCGGCCGGACGATCGACGGCGCCGGCAGCCCGGCGCCGTCGAGATCCGAGATCGGGACATCGCCCGGCCAGCCCGAATGCGCCGCGCTGGTAATCATCGCCAGCCACAAGAGGTCGTGCCTGATTTGCAGACCGCCCCCGGCAAGGACCAGAGCGGGTCGATGCTGACGAGTCGGGCGATCGGTGTAAGGAAACGGGATCTTCGACGATATCCCAAGGCTCAAAGGTCGGCATAAGCGCGCCGATCGTCCTCCGAAGACCACTCTAACGGCTCGGCGGGTCGGCTGGGGCTTCTCGCAAAATCGTTATGTGCCTAATCTCGCCGCACGGCGAGGAAGGAGAGTGCGGCAATGAAGATCGGATCGGTGTCGGCGTACTGGGTGCATATACCGATCCCGCCGGAGAAGCAGCACACGAGCGATTTCGGGCGCACCGTCTCGTTCGACGCGACCTTGGTGCGGATCGAAACCGCGTGCGGCCTGACCGGCTGGGGCGAGGCCAAGGCGCAGGTCGGCAGCATGGCGGCGAACCAGGCGCTGACGGCGATGATCAACGAAGAATTCGCGCCGCTGCTGAGGGGCGAGGACCCGCGCGACATCACCCGGCTGTGGGAGACGCTCTATAACGGCAGCCGCGCCCACTACGCGCTCTCCGAGGGCCGGGTCTTCCCGGTGCTGGGCCGGCGCGGCATCACGGTCTCGGCGATCGGCGGGATCGATTGCGCGCTGTGGGACATCCTCGGCAAATCCTTGGGCGTCCCGGTCTGGCGCATGCTCGGCGGCCGCCGCACCGCAACGATGCCGGCCTACGCTTCGGGCGGCTGGGCCGGCCCGGACAAGATCGGCGAGCAGCTTTTGGGCTATGTCGAGCAAGGCGGGTTCCGCGCCGTCAAGATGCGCGTCGGGATCATCGACGGCGACCCGCGCCATTCGGCTCGCCGCGTCATCGCCGCTCGTGAGGCGCTGGGGCCTGAGATCGGGCTGATGTGCGACGCGCACGGCACCTGTTCGGTTGCCGAGGCCAAGCGCTTCTGCCGCCTCGTCGAGGATTGCAACCTCGCCTGGTTCGAGGAGCCGGTGACCGCCGACGACAAAGCGGGCTGCGCCCAGGTGCGCGCCATGACCGACATTCCGATCGCCGCCGGCGAGAGCGAGTTCACCCGGCACGACTTCCGCGATCTGGCGCTGCTGGGTGCGGTCGACATCTTTCAGCCGGATCTTGCGATCTGCGGTGGCATCACCGAGGCGATGCGGATCTCGGCCCTGGCGAGCGCCCATAATTTGAAGCTGGCACCACATCTGTGGGCCGGCGCCCCGGCCTTCGCCGCCGGCCTCCACGTCGCCGCCGCCTCGCCCGCCGGGTTCATCGTCGAATATTCGCTCGGCGCCAACCCGCTGCTGCACGAGCTTGTCGAGGAATCCTTCCCGGTGCATGACGGGATGATCGACATTCCCGACCGGCCCGGTCTCGGCATCACGGTGCGCGAGGATTTTCTCGCCGCCCATACGGTGCGGCCGTGAAGGCGCTGTTTCTCGGCGGTGTGGCGGCCGATACCGCGACCGGCATCGAGGCGCAGCTGCCGGCCGGCCTCGATGTCGAGATCCTCGGCGACCCGATCGACCGCGCGCGGCTGCCGCAGGCCGCCGCCGACGCCGACATCCTGGTCAGCAACCACTGGCTCGCCGCTTACCCGCCGGCGCCGAAGGTGCGGCTGGTGCAGTCGGTCGCGACCGGGGTCGACTTGATCGATCTCACCGCATTGCCGGCCGGCGTTACGGTCTGCAACGCCTTCGGCCATGAGACCGCGATCGCCGAATACATCGTTATGGCGATGCTGGCGTTGCGCCATCGGTTTTTCGAGATTTCGGGCGAGTTCCGCGAGCGCGGCTCGTGGCGCACCAGCTGGGTCGAGAGCGGGGCACCGCACGGCGAGGTGCGCGGCTCGACACTCGGCATCGTCGGCTACGGCCGGGTCGGGCGCGAGGTTGCGCGGCGGGCGGCGCCGTTCGGGTGCCGCATCCTCGCCGCCAACCGCACCCCGCGGGAGCCGGAAGGGGCGGTCGAGCGCGTCTTCCCGCTGACAGAGCTCGACCACATGCTGCCCGAATGCGACACCGTGGCGGTGTGCACGGCACTCGGCCCCGAGACCACCGGGCTGATCGATGCGCGCCGCCTGGCGCTGATGAAGCCGACGGCGTTTCTGATCAACATCGCCCGCGGCCAGGTGATCGACGAGGAC
Source organism: uncultured Alphaproteobacteria bacterium (assembly GCA_963781215.1). GTDB lineage: Bacteria > Pseudomonadota > Alphaproteobacteria > ATCC43930 > CGMCC-115725 > AP-15. Next base: position 16,997 of record CAWAFE010000003.1, on the reverse strand, counting down.
GCGGTCTACGCGGCCTTGCGCGACCGCAAGATCGGCGGCGGCGCACTCGACGTGTGGTGGCAGTACCCGACCGCCGCAGAGCCCAATCGCCGCGGCTCGCGCCACCCGTTTCACGAATTGCCGAACGTTATCGTCACGCCGCACAATTCCGGCTGGACCGCCGGCATGGTTCGGCGCCGCTGGGACGAGGTGGCGGAGAACCTCAATCGCTTCACCCGCGGCGAGCCCCTGATCAACATTGTCACCACGACCTGAGGTGTTTGCTGTGAAGACGTTATTTCTGGGGAATTTCGGCGCACGCCCGGGGGTGTGGGAGGCGATTCTCGCCAAGACCACCGAAACGCTCGATACGACGGTGCTGTTCGACCTCGACGACACGCAGCGCCTGATCCCCGCCCTGGCCGAGGCGGAAATCGTCGTCAGCCATATCTGGCGCAAGGACTTCCCCGAAGCGCCGCACGTCAAGCTGCTGCAATCCGTCGCCGCCGGCATCGACCTGATCGATGTGCCCTCGCTGCCGGGCGGCGTCACCGTGTGCAACGTCGCCGGCCACGAACAGGCGATCGCCGAATACGTCATGCTGACGATGCTCGCGTGGCAGCACCGGCTGATCGACGTCGCGACCGCGTTCCGCGGCGGGGTCTGGTCGACCGGAGGTGGCGCCGGGGGCGGCCCGACGCATGGCGAAATTCTGGGCAAGACGATCGGCATCGTCGGCTACGGCAAGATCGGCCGCGAAGTTGCAAAGCGCACGGTCGGGTTCGGCTGCCGGGTGATCGGCGTCAACCGGAGCCCGATCGCCGACAAGGGGCACGCGTCGGAAATTGTTCCGCTCGGCGAACTCGATCGCGTGCTGCCGGTCTGCGACATCGTCGTCATCGCCGCCGGCTTGGGGCCGGAGACGACCGGGCTGCTCGACGCGCGCCGGCTCGGCCTGATGAAGCCGACGGCATTCGTGATCAATATCGGCCGGGCCGGGATCATCGACGAAGAGGCGCTTTACGCCGCGCTGAAAGACAGCAAGATCGGCGGCGCGGCGATCGACGTATGGTGGCAATATCCGACGAAGGATGAGCCCAACCGCCGCCCTTCACGCCTGCCGTTTCACGAATTGCCCAATATCATCATGACGCCGCATTGTTCGAGCGCGACCGACGGCGCGCGCGACCGGCGCTTCGGCACCGTCGCCGGCAATCTCGACCGTTACGTCCGCGGCGAGCCGCTGGACAATATCGTGCTGCGGACGTAGCGCAGACGGGAGCGTGCGGCGGGATGCCCGCAAGCTAAGAGGGGGGTAATGGTCGACGATCTCAGCTTTCTGCCCGCGACCCGGCTGATTGAGCTGTACCGGTCGAAGCAGCTGTCGCCGGTTGCGGTGATAAAAAGCACGCTGAGCCGGCTGGAAGCGTTCGAAGGCGCGCTCAACGCGTTCGTCATGTACGACCCCGACACCGCGCAAGCGATGGCCCGGCAGTCGGAGGCGCGCTGGGCCAAGGGCGAGCCGCTCGGAGTGATCGACGGTGTGCCGGTGGCGATCAAGGACACCCAGCTGACCCGCGGGTGGCCGCGCCTCGTCGGCTCGCGCACGATCAACCCGAACCAGGATTGGCAGGAGGATGCGCCTGCGACGGCGCGGCTGCGCGCGGCCGGCGCGGTATTCTTCGGCAAGACGACGACCCCCGAATTCGGCTGGAAGCCGGTTACCGACTCGCCGCTGACCGGCATCACCCGTAACCCGTGGGACCCGGCGCGCTCGCCGGGCGGGTCGAGCGGCGGCAGCGCCGTGGCGCTGGCGACCGGCACCTGTCCGCTCGCGGTCGGCACCGACGCCGGCGGCTCGATCCGCATCCCGGCCTCGTTCACCGGCGTTTTCGGGCTGAAGCCGACCTTTGGCCGCGTCGCCGTCTATCCGCCGTCAGCCTTTGGCGATGTGTCGCATGTCGGGCCGATGAGCCGAACCGTGGCCGATGCGGCCTTGATGCTCGACGCGCTGAAGGGGCCCGATGCACGCGATTGGTACAGCCTCCCTGACGACGGGATCGCCTACCGCGACCGAGTGAGCGAAGGCTCGCTGAAGGGCAAGCGCGTGGCGCTGTCGCCGAGCCTGGGTTACCGCGAGCCTGCGCCGGCGGTACGCGCGGCGGTCGAGCGTGCTGGTAAGGTGTTCGCCGAACTTGGGGCGATCGTCGAGCCGGCCGACCCGTTTGCCGAGACGCCGTTTCCGGTGTTCGAGACGCTGGCGCTGGCCGGCTTCTGGGCATTGCTGCGGGCGATGACGCCGGCGCAGGTCGCGGTCATGGACCCGGGTCTGGTCGCCGCCTGCCGGGCCGGCGAGGCGGTGACGCAGGAGCGGCTGATCGACGCGCTCGGCAAGCGCGCCGCGCTCGGCGCACAGCTGCGCCAGTTTTTCGACCGCTACGACCTGCTCTTGTCGCCGACCATGCCGATCCCGGCGTGCTATGCCGACCCGCGCGACGACGGCGAGCCGAACCCCGGTAACTATCATGACTGGCTGAGCTATACCTGGGCGTTCAACCTGACTCGGAACCCGTCGGCCTCGATCCCGTGCGGGTTCGACGGCGGCCTGCCGCTCGGGCTGATGGTGACGGGGCCGCTCTACGACGATCTGGGTGTGCTCCAGGCCTGCCGTGCCTACGAAGAAGCCGCCGGCCCCACCTGGCCCGGCGGGGCGCTAGAAGCCGCCCTCGCCAAGACCGCTTCCGCCGCCGATACCGGCGTTGAGGCAAAGCGATGGACGAAGCCAGGCCCGCTATAGAACGGATCGCCCGCTTCCGAAGATGCTACTCGGCGCACCGGCTCAAGCGAGCGGCTTGCCGAGGCGGCCGGCGAGGTCCTGGATGAACTGCCAGGCGACGCGGCCCGAGCGCGAGCCGCGGGTGATCGACCATTCGTTGGCCTCGGCCTTGAGCTGCTCTTCCGGCAGGTCGAGGCCGTAACGCTCGGTGTAGCCGCGCACGATCGCGTGGTAGGTTTCCTGGTCGACGTTGTGAAAGCCGAGCCACAGCCCGAAGCGGTCCGACAGCGAGACTTGCTCCTCGACCGCTTCGCCCGGGTTGATCGCGGTCGAACGTTCGTTATCGATCATGTCGCGCGGCATCAGGTGGCGCCGGTTCGAGGTCGCATAGAGGACGACGTTCGGCGGCCGTCCCTCGATACCGCCTTCGAGCACCGCCTTCAGCGATTTGAAGCTGGCGTCGTGCTGGTCGAATGAGAGGTCGTCGCAGAACAGGACGCAGCGGCGCCGGCTCGCCCGCAATAGTGACAGCAGCCGGGGCAGGCTCGGGATGTCCTCGCGGTGGATCTCTATGAGCGCGAGCGCATGTGGCAGCCGGTCGTTGATCGCGGCGTGCGCGGCCTTGACGAGCGAGCTCTTGCCGGTGCCGCGCGCGCCCCACAGCAGCACGTTGTTGGCCGGCAGCCCGGCGGCGAACCGCTCGGTGTTGTCGAGCAGGATGTCTCGCACCCGGTCGATGCCGCGCAGCAGCCCGATTTCGATCCGGTTGACCTGAGCTACCGGCTCGAGCCAGCCGCGATCGGCATGCCAGACAAAGGCGTCGGCCGCATCGAGATCGACCCCGGGCGGCGGCGACGGGGTCAGGCGCTCCAGCGCCTCGGCGATTCGGTGGAGCAGCGGCGTCAAATCAGAATCGGTCATCGGGCGGCGCGGGACCTGGCGCAGTGGTGGGGCGCGGACGCTAGCACGGCGGGCATCGGCAGCGTGCAGGGAAAGCAAGGCGCAGTGCCGGCCATTGCTCTTTAACCAGGCATCGCGTACCAATCTGCCGGCCGCCGGTGGTGTCGGTGCGGCGGATCATCGCGAGGCTCCACGCCGATGCTGATTTCGACGGCTTATGCCCAGGGAATGGGCTTTTTCGGCAATCAGGATGCGCTGATCCAGTTTCTGCCGCTGGTGCTGATCTTCGTCGTGTTTTATTTCCTGCTGATCCGGCCCCAGCAAAAGAAAGCGAAGGACCACAGGACAACGCTCGCCGCGTTGCGGCGCGGTGATCGGGTGGTGACCGGCGGCGGCATCATCGGCACCGTCGTCAGGGTCGAAAGCCCGGAGGAGGTGACCGTCGACATCGCCGAGGGAGTGCGCGTGCGCGTCGTGCGCAGCACGATCACCAGCGTCGTCGCCAAGCCCGATCCCGCCGCCGCGCGCGACGCGGCAAAGCAGAAGGACCAGGCGCGCGCCAAGGCGGAGACGAAGGAGTGAGCGGACGGGCGCGCTTCGCCCTCTCCCCGCGCGCGCAGAGAGGGCCGGGGTGAAGGCATGCTGTACTTCGCCAACTGGAAAATCGCGCTGATCTGCGCTGTTTGCGCGCTGGGCGTGCTGCTGTCGCTGCCGAATTTGTTCAGCCCGGCTTTCCTCGAAACGCTGCCGCGCTGGTTGCCGCACAAGCAGGTGTCCCTCGGGCTCGACCTGCGCGGCGGTTCTTACCTGTTGCTCGAGGTCGATGTCGCGGCGGCGCAGCACGAGCGCCTCAACTCGATCGTCGACAACGTGCGCAACGGCTTGCGCGACGCCAATATCGGCTATACCGGGCTCGAGGCCGAGGGCGATGCGATCACCTTCACGATCCGCGAGCCCGGCCGCATCGAGGACGCGCGCCAGGCATTGCGCAAGATCGACCCGGACCTCACCGTCGACATCGCCGGCGACGGCGCCGGAGCGATCCGCTTCAGCACCCTCGCCACCGAGGCGCGCCGGCGCCAGGCGGTCGACCAGTCGATCGAGATCATCCGACGCCGCATCGACGAGACCGGCACCAAGGAGCCGACGATCCAGCGCGAGGGCCAGGACCGCATCCTGGTGCAGCTGCCGGGAGTCGACAATCCCGAGCACGTAAAGGCGCTCCTCGGCCGCACCGCCAAGCTCACCTTTCAGCTGGTCGATACCGGCGTCTCGCTCGAGGATGCTCGACGCGGCCGGCTACCGCCCGGTGACGAGATTTTGCCGGCGGAAGAAGGCCGTGCCGTCCGTGTCGGCCCTCCCTCCTACGTCGTGCGCAAGCGCATCATGGTCGGCGGCGACACGCTCGTTGACGCACAGCCGACCTTCCAGAACAACGAGCCGGTCGTCAGCTTCCGCTTCGACGCCGCCGGGGCCAAGCGCTTTGGCGACGCGACGCGTGAGAATGTCGGCAAGCCTTTCGCGATCGTGCTCGACAACAAGGTGATCAGCGCGCCGGTGATCCGCGAGCCGATCCTCGGCGGCAGCGGCATCATCTCGGGCAGCTTCACCGTGCAATCGGCGAGCGACCTTGCCCTGTTGCTGCGGGCGGGCGCCCTGCCGGCGCCGATCACGATCCTCGAGGAGCGTACCGTCGGCCCCGACCTCGGCGCTGATTTCGATCCATGCCGGGGCGATGGCCAGCATCGTCGGCGTGATCCTGGTTATCGTCTTCATGATTTTGTTCTACGGGCTGTTCGGCGTCTTCGCCGACATCGCGCTGATCTTCAATCTTTGCCTGATGCTCGGCAGCCTATCCTTGCTCGGCGCTACGTTGACCTTGCCCGGCATCGCCGGCATCGCGCTGACGATGGGCATGGCGGTCGACGCCAATGTCTTGATCTACGAGCGCATCCGCGAGGAAGTGCGCGGCGGCCGCACAATGCTCTCCTCGCTCGACGCCGGGTTCAAGCGCGCCTTCGGCACGATCCTCGACAGCCACATCACGACACTCGTTGCCGGTGCCTTGATGTTCTGGCTCGGCTCCGGCCCGGTCAAAGGCTTTGCCGTGACCCTAAGCATCGGCGTTCTGACCTCGCTGTTCTCGGCAATCCTGGTGACCCGGCTGCTGATCGTCACCTGGCTGCGCCGATGGAAGCCGAAGGCGATCCCGATTTGAGCGGTCGCGATCTTGCCATGATGGGACCCCTATGGGTGGATCCGAGAAAATGACGCTTGTCTCAGTCGTCATGACCGGGCTCGACCCGGTCATCCACCTCACCGGCAGATTGCCGGGTCAAGCCCGGCAGTGACGAGTCTCGTACGGCGCGTGGAAACCTAGATGAGACCACTGATCGTCATCCGGCGCACGCCGAAGATCGACTTCATGGCCTGGCACCGGTTGGGCTTCGCCTTGTCGGCGCTGCTCACCCTGGGCTCGATCGTGCTGTTTTTGACCGTTGGGCTCAATTACGGGATCGACTTCATCGGCGGCACCCTGATCGAGGTCCGGTCGACCAGCGGCCCCGCGGATCTGGGCGGCATGCGACAGAAGCTTGATGCGCTGAAGATCGGCGAGGCCTCGCTGCAAGGTTTCGGACCGTCGACCGACGTGCTGATCCGGCTGCCGCGCCAGCCGGGCGGCGACGCGGCGCAAGAGAAGGCGGTGCAGCTGGCGCGCCAGGCGCTCGGTCCCGGCATCGACTATCGCCGGGTCGAGGTCGTTGGCCCCAGTGTCGGCGGCGAGCTGATCCGAGCCGGGGTGATCGCCACCGTCCTCGCGCTCTTGGCGATCGCCGCCTACATCTGGTTCCGCTTCGAGTGGCAGTTCGGCGTTGGCGGGATGATCTCGACCCTGCACGACGTCATCACTACGGTCGGGCTGTTTGCCCTCTTTCACCTCGAGTTCAATCTGACCACCCTGGCGGCGATCCTCACCATCGCCGGCTATTCGGTCAACGACACGGTGGTGATCTATGACCGTATGCGCGAAACCATGCGCAAGCACCGATCGATGCCGTTGCGCGACCTGATCAACCTTGCATTGAACGAGACCTTGTCGCGCACGATCCTGACCGTCAGCACGGTGTCGCTCGCGGTCTTGTCGCTGCTGTTCCTCGGCGGCGAGGTGCTGCGCGGGTTCAGCATAGCGATGCTATGGGGCATGGTGGTCGGCACCTATTCGTCGCTCTTCATCGCCGCGCCGATCCTCTACTACGTGCGGCCGAACCGGGCCGCGATCGCCCGCTCGGGCGAGGCCGCGCCGGCCAGCGCCTCCAGGGCGCCGTAACCCGCGGAGCGCGGCGATGGACCTGACGCCGCTGGTGCCCGCCGGCCGTCAGGTCATCGAGCGCTACAGCGCGAGCGGTTTTCGCGTCAGCGGGGTGATCTATCCGGGCCCGATTTTGGTGTTTCCCGACGGCACGCTGCCATGGGGAGCGGCGGATGCCTCGGCGGTGACCCGGGAAAGCCTGTTGCCGGTCGTCGAGCATGGCGGCGTGCAAATCCTTTTGCTCGGGCTCGGCCGCCGGATGGGCATAGTGGCGGGCGGGCTGCGGGTCGCCTTGCGCCAATCCGGAATCGTCGTCGAACCTATGGACACAGGAGCGGCCTGCCGCACCTACAATGTGCTGCTAGCCGAGGACCGCCCTGTCGCCGCGGCGCTGCTACCGCCGCTGTAGCCGAAACGAGCGATCCGCTGCGTGCCGGCGAGGGCACATCCAGTATCCAACTGGAACTCTTGGCGTCCCCGATGGTTTCCCTAGCAGAAGCCACAACCGAGCTGACCTATGGTTATCCACGCACGCGTCCTGACCGCGGCGTTTGTCGCGGGTCTCGCATTAGCCCCTACCGCTCACGCCGACAACTGGCATCGCGGCCATGGGCGTTACTACCACCATAACAACGGCGGCGCTGCCGCGGGTGCGGCGATTATCGGCGGGATTGTCGGCCTCGGCGTCGGTGCCGCGATCGCCTCGGGCGGCTACGGCTATTACGCGCCGCCACCTGTCTATTACGGACCGCCGGCGGGATATTACGCGCCCCCGCCGCCGCCCGTTTATTACGGCTACGGCGGCTACCGCTATGGCTATTGAGCAAGCGGACTTCTGAACCGGCGAGCGACACCAGCTTCAAGGAATGATGCGATGAAGATGATACGGTCTAGGGATCTCGCTGCGGTTGCCGTAGCGGCGCTGTTGTCCTTGCCCACGGCTGCGCTGGCCCAATCCGGGCAGGCGCCCGCGACGGCCGCACCGACAGTGGCCCCGCCGGCCACCGCCACCTCTCAGACGACCGCCGAGCCCGCTCCGGTCAAAAATGCCGAGGAGCGCGTCGAACGCCGGATAACCGAATTGCGCGCGCAGCTGCACATCACCGCGGCGGAGCAGCAACCGTGGGACCAATTCGCGCAGGTCATGCGCCAGAACGCCCGCGACATGGATCAGGTATTCGTTCAGCGCGCTCAACAGTACCCGTCGATGACCGCGGTGCAGAACATGCAGTCCTACGCGCAGATTGCCGAAGTGCACGCGCAGCAGCTGCAAAAGCTCGTTCCGGCCTTCCAGAACCTATACAACTCGATGTCGGACCAGCAAAAGCAAGCCGCCGACCAAGTGTTCCGCGCGAACGCCGAGAACCACGCCAAGCGGCAGGGTCGCAAGGGTTAGGCGATAGCGTCGCGTTTGCAGGCGAGAACCGCCCTTTCGAACTTGACGGGCGCCCGGCGGTGCGCTTCTTGCACGAACGGAGGCGCAAGGAGAAACCGGCAGGGCCGCGATGGCACCCGACGAACCCAGCACCTTTTTTCGTCCGCCTGGGCTCGGGCATAATGGCGGGCCACCACTCGATCCGGGAGCCGACTGGCGCGCCTTCTGCTGGCGCAAGGCGCATGCACGGGCTTGGAAGACGCCGCCGCGCGAGATTGCGCTGGCGCGCCTCGCCCGCGCCGAGGCGATTGGTATGACGTACCGGGATTACACTTCGGTGCTGCTCGATCGCGGCGTGCACCTGTGAGAAGGGCTCCGCCGAGGCGGAGCCCCAAGTTGGAACCCGACAGCTCACCCCGCTTTGGCGAGGTTCTGGGCGGCAAAGTCCCAATTGACCAGATGGTCGAGAAAGGCCTGAACGAAATCGGGCCGCCGGTTCTGATAGTCGAGGTAGTAGGCGTGCTCCCAGACATCGCAGGTCAGGAGCGCCGACTGGCCCTCGGCCAAGGGAGTGACCGCGTTCGGCGTCGCGACGATCTTCAGCTGGCCCTTGTCGGCGACGAGCCAGGCCCAGCCGCTGCCGAACTGGCCGACCGCGGCCGCCTTGAACTGCTCCTTGAACTTGTCGACGCCGCCGCAATCGCGGGTTATCGCCGCGGCGAGGTTGCCGGCGGGTGCGCCGCCGCCATGCGGCTTCATCGAATTCCAGAAGAAGGTGTGGTTCCACACCTGGGCGGCGTTATTGAACAAGCCGGCTTTCGTGGCGTCCTTGTAGCTTCCCTTGATCAAATCCTCGAGCGACTGGCTCTCCTGCGGCGAGCCCTTGATCAGGTTGTTGAGATTGGTGACGTAGGCCTGGTGATGCCGGCCGTGATGGAAATCGAAGGTGTTCGCCGAGATATGCGGCTCGAGCGCGTTTTTCGGATAGGGCAGAGGCGGCAGTTCAAAAGCCATGGCGACCATCCCGGGTTATGGTGAAAGGGCTTGATGGAGAAACGTCCGTTCTGAGACCGCGTTCCCGCAGCCCGCAGCGCCTTTCTCCGGTCGCGGCGCTTGTCCGCCACCACGACAGAGACCGGTTTCAGACGGCGCTTTTCGCGCCCGCCGCGCGCCGCGAGGCGCTGTTCGCGCTTTACGCCTTCAACTGGGAGATTGCAAGGGTACGGGAGAGCGTCACCCAGCCGGTCCTGGGCCGGATCCGCCTGGAATGGTGGCGAGAGAGCATCGCCGCGGCCTTTGATGGCGGGCCCGTCCGACGGCACGATGTGGTCGAACCGCTGACCATGGCGATCCGCGAGCTCGCACTGACGCGGGCGCATTTCGACCGCCTGATTAACGGGCGCGAGGGCGATTTCGACGACGACCCGCCGGCGAGCCTGGCCGCGCTCGAGCTCTATGCCGAAGAGACGTCGGCAGCCTTGGTGCATCTCGCGTTGGAGGTTCTTGGCGCCGCCATCCCGGAAGCGGTGCAGCCGGCACGACATGTCGGGATCGCTTATGCACTCGCCGGCTTGCTGCGGGCCTCGCCGTTTCAGCCGGGGCGGCGACGCCCGATGATCCCAGCCGACATCGCCGCCCGGCTCGGCTTCGACGCGCGGGATTGGGCAGCGGCGCGCGGCACGCCGGCGCTGCGCGATGCCGTTGCCGAGATCGCCGCTTCGGCCGAAGGCCATTTGCAGGCAACGCGGCTCCGCCGCGCGGCAATCCCCCGGCCTGCCCTTCCGGCATTGCTGCCGGCGGTCGTCGCGGCGCGCATCCTGACCCGCCTGAGGCGGGCCGGATACGACCCGTTCGACCGCGCGCTTGCCGCCGTGGACCCGATGCAAGGCTGGCGGCTCGCGTTCGCCGCCTTGCGCAACCGATATTGAGGTGTCGCACCGGCGCTGGCCGGACGACGAGGCTCCGCAGGTCGCGCGGGACGTCTTCTATCTCCCCTGGAAGTCCGGGAGGCGGCGGTCGGCCATCGCCTTGATGCCTTCCTTGAAGTCCTCGGTGCGGCGCAGCCAGTCCTGCTCGACGAGCTCACGTTCGGTCGCGGCTTCGATCGCGTCGACCAGACCGCGGCGCACCGTCTCGCGCGTCGACGTGACAGCGAGTGGTGCGGATTGCGCGATTTCGAGCGCCAATGCCTGAGCGGCGGCGCGAACCTCGGCCTGCGCCACCAACAGGTCGGCGAGGCCGATGCGGACCGCTTCGTCGCCCGGGATGCGGCGGCCGGTATAGAACAGGAGTGCCGCCTGCTGCGCGCCGACGAGCCGCGGCAGGGTCGCGGTCAGGCCGAAGCCCGGATGAAAGCCGAGCCGGTTGAAATTGGCGCTGAACCGCGCCTCCTGGCAGGTCACGCGAAAATCGGCGACCAGCGCCAGGCCGAGCCCGCCGCCGACAGCCGCACCCTGCACCGCGGCGACAATCGGCTTTCGGGTGCGAAAGAGGCGGATCGCCTCCTTGTAGAGATGCTTCCCGGCCCCGCTGCGGGTGCCCTCCGAGACCGTGCCGGTATCCATCCGCCTCGAGAAATCGGCGCCGGCGCAGAACGAGCGGCCCTCGGCGGCAAAGACGATCGAGCGGCATTCGGGATCGGCGTCGAGCCGCTCGAACGCCTCGCCGATCTCGGCGACCAGCGCGCTGTCGAAGAAATTATGCGGCGGCCGACGCATCTCGACGGTGGCGACAAAGCCGTCGCGACTGACCCCGATCTCGCGGTAGACGGGCGTGTCGGTCATGCTGCAAGCTCCTCTTTTCCCATAGGGCACAACGACTAATTTACCTTGGCCCGTTTTTCAGAAAAGAATCAGGTCGGATTCGTGCACTGATTGTCTCCGAAGGCCGGCAGACCGGATGTGGTTGCCCGCCCGCGGCTGTTCGGCATAGGCGGCAAGGACTGTCTCATAGATACGGGGCCCGGCCAACGGGTTCGTCAGGCGCAGCTAAGGCCTCGCGCTGGCATCGCGCGTCCGTTAGGATCATTGCATTACAGGCATCCGGAAGGAGAAGGGTCATGGCTCTCGCCTACAACGTCATCGATGCCGACGGCCACATTCTGGAGCCGCTCGACCTCTGGGACAAATACATCGAGCCCGAATTCCGCGAGCGCCGGCCGCGGTTTACCATCGACCAGAACGGCAAGGAGCGCCTCGCGGTCGAGGGCAAATTGCTGGGCAACCCGCGGGGGATCGGCAGCCTCGGTTCGGTCGGGGTGCGGCAAGGCACGGTCAAGCTCGACAGCCTCAAATATGCCGAAGGGAAGAAGGGCGGGTTCGACCCGCACGCGCGCATCGTCGACATGGATGCCGACGGCATCGACGCCGCTTTCCTGTATCCGAGCCTCGGGCTGTTCGCCGGCGCGGTCGAGGACCCCGGACTCGCGGGCGCGATGTGCCGCGCCTACAACCGCTGGCTCGCCGATTACTGCAAGCCCTATCCCGACCGCCTGTTCGGGGTCGCGATGCTGCCGATGCAGTCGGTCGAGCTGGCGATCGGGGAGATGCGCTACGCGCGCGAAACGCTCGGGATGCGCGGCGGGTTCCTGCGGCCGAACCCGTACCACGGCAACAAGATGATCAGCGACCCGATGTACGAGCCGTTCTGGACGATGGCCGAGGAGCTCGACTTCTCGATCGGCTTCCACGAAGGCTCGACCAACGCGATGCCGACCGTCGGCGTCGACCGCTTCGAAGGGGACCGTGCAGCGCGCCACATGATCAGCCACACGATGGAGATGATGCTGGCGGCGATGAGCGTGATCTGGGGTGGCGTCGTCGATCGTCACCCGCGGTTGCGCGTCGCGTTCCTCGAATTGGGCGGCGGCTGGATGGCGCCCTGGCTCGACCGCATGGACCGGCATTTCGACGACCACGGCTTCAACGACACCGCCCCGAAGATGCGGCCGAGCGAGCTGTTCCAGCGCAATTGCTGGATTTCGTTCGAGCCGGTCGAAAACAGCATCGCGGTGCTGGCCGACTATATCGGCCCGCACAAGATCATGTGGGCGACCGATTACCCGCATCAGGACGGGTTTTTTCCGGGTGCGCCTGACATGGTCCGCGAGCGGCTCGGGCCATTGTCCGCCGAGGCGAAGCACCAGGTGATGGCCGGTGGTGCCTTGGGTTTTTACGGCATGAACTGACTCCGGCGGTTCCGGTCGCGGGCCTCCGATCCGGGCCCGCGAGGCCGCACGTCACCCGACATCGCCGGGAGCGCAATTCTCCAAGTTTGACGCCGTCAACTTCGTCTAAGCCGAGGACGGCTACGAGCAACTCCCGCAAGGAAGCCTCGTCGCGAGCGAGACGCTGTTGCATACTTCGCCGCATCTTCTCATGGCTCATCCCGGTTATGTATGGCTCAACCGCCTGCACTGCGTCGGCATGAGCAAAGCCTTCGTTGAGCGGTTGGAGGTAGCCTTCGATGTCTCTGTGGTGCGCTGACCGGCGAGGGTCGGGGCAACGTGTAAACTGAAAGACAATCATGACCCTTCTGCTGCTGGCGCTTCTCATTGGGATCGTCGCCGGACTGCGTACCCTGACGGCGCCGGCCGCGATCAGCTGGGCTGCGCATCTGGGGTGGCTGCACCTTGACGGTACCTGGCTCGCGTTCCTGGGATATGTCTGGACGCCCTGGGTCCTGACGCTGCTGGCGCTCGTCGAGCTTGTCACCGATCAGCTCCCTTCGACGCCGAGCCGGACGGTACCCGTCCAGTTCGGCGCTCGCATCGTGACGGGCGCGATCTCGGGCGCGGCGATCGGCGCGGCCGCCGGGATGCTGGTCGCCGGCGGAGTTGCGGGCGTCCTGGGTGCGGTAATCGGCACTTTCGGCGGGCGCGCTGCGCGCGCGAAGCTGGCGACCGCTTTCGGCAGAGACATGCCGGCAGCGTTGATTGAGGATGCGGCCGCGATCGTCGCTGCAATCGTCATCGTGCGGATGATCCCATGAACCGACGCTTCGACGCGATTGTCATCGGCGCCGGGCAGGCTGGTCTATCGCTGGCCGGGCGGCTGACCGATGCCGGGATGTCGGTCGCCGTCATTGAGCGGAAGCTATTCGACGGAACCTGCGTTCAAATAGAAGCGCCCAGCCTAATATTCACCCCGCCAGGGTAAGCCCGTGAGCCGAACGCCTCAACCAAGCACCAACCCGCACTCCGTTTCGGGCGAGGCTGGTGGCGACCGCATTATTCGCTTTCAACTCGACCCGCGGCTGGCAGCTAGGGCATGCTGGTCGCGAAATGACCGAATTGGTCAGGGATGCCAAGCCGCCGCTGCTGTCCCGCCACTCGGCCGGGTCTATTTCGGGGGCGCGTCGATGGGCAGGCGTCGCGGGCTTCGTTCCAACTAAAGGAGAATTCGCTATGTCGCAATCAAAGCGCTTCACCCATGAAAGCGGCGCACCGGTTGCCGATAACACCAACATTATGACCGCCGGTCCGCGCGGTCCGGCGCTATTGCAGGACATCTGGCTGCTCGAAAAGCTGGCGCATTTCGACCGCGAAGTGATCCCGGAGCGCCGCATGCATGCAAAGGGCTGGGGCGCGTATGGCAACTTCACCGTGACACACGACATCACGCGCTTCACGAAGGCGAAGATCTTTTCCGAACTCGGAAAGCAGACGCCTATGTTTGCCCGCTTCTCGACTGTCGCCGGCGAACGGGGCGCCGCCGACGCCGAGCGTGACATCCGCGGCTTTGCGCTTAAGTTCTACACGGAGGAGGGCAATTGGGACATCGTCGGCAATAACACGCCGGTGTTCTTCTTTCGCGACCCGCTGCGCTTTCCCGATCTCAACCACGCGATCAAGCGCGACCCGCGCACCGGCCTGCGCAGCGCCGACAACAATTGGGATTTCTGGACATTATTGCCCGAAGCGCTGCACCAGGTCACGATCGTGATGTCGGACCGCGGCCTCCCTCGGAGCTTCCGCCATATGCATGGCTTTGGCAGCCACACCTTCTCGATGATCAATGCCGCCAATGAGCGAGTATGGGTCAAATTCCATTTCCGGACCCGGCAGGGCATCGAGAACCTGACCGACGCCGAGGCCGAGGCCCTCGTGGCAAAAGACCGCGAAAGCCACGGCCGTGACTTGTTCAACGCGATTGAGGCCGGCGACTTCCCGCGCTGGACGCTTTTCATCCAGGTGATGACCCAGGCGCAGGCGAAGACACATCGCCACAACCCATTCGATCTGACCAAGGTCTGGCCGAAAGCCGAGTACCCGCTGATCGAGGTCGGTGTCATGGAGCTCAACCGCTGGCCGGACAACTATTTTGCCGAAGTCGAGCAGGCGGCGTTCGGGCCGTCGAACGTCGTCCCCGGCATCGGCTTCTCTCCGGACCGGATGCTGCAGGCGCGCCTGTTCTCGTACAACGACGCGGTTCGTCACCGTCTCGGTGTCAATTTCTATCAGATCCCGGTCAATGCGCCGAAATGCCCGTTCATGAGCTATCACCGCGACGGAGCAATGCGGGTTGACGGCAATCTCGGCGGCACGACCAGCTTCAACCCGAACAGCGCCGGGTTATGGGACAACCAGCCCGACTTCGCCGAGCCGCCGCTACCCATTGAAGGAGAGGCGGCCCACTACAACCATTACGCCGACGACGATCACTGGGAGCAGCCCGGGAATCTTTTTCGGCTGATGACGCCGGCGCAGCAGCAGGTGCTGTTCGAGAACACTGCCCGCGCGATGGGCGATGCGCGCTTTCATATCAAGGAGCGGCATATCGCCAACTGTTCCAAGGCCGATCCAGCCTATGGCGCCGGTGTCGCCGAGGCCGTCAGCAAGCTCCGCTCGACGGTCCCCGAATGATCGAAGAGTTCACGCCGGCGCCGGTTAAGGCAACGGACGGGCCGCTTCCACCTTTGCGTCGACGATGAGTGTAAGTTACGATGTCTTTGCCGCTTTGCGGATCGTTTGCCGGCCAAGTGGTCCATCTGCGGCGTCAGGAGCATAAAATGACCGGTTTGCAGACGGCAGCGCGCAACGTCGAGGCCGACCCGGCCGAGGATTTCGACGCGGTCATCATCGGCGCCGGCGTTTCCGGCCTCTACCAGCTCTACCGGCTGCGCCAGCTCGGCCTCAGAGTACGGGTGTTCGAGACCGGCACCGGTGTCGGCGGCACCTGGTACTGGAACCGCTATCCCGGCGCCCGCTTCGATTCGGAGAGCTATACCTACGGCTACTCCTTTTCGCCGGAGCTGCTGGAGGAATGGCACTGGGCCGAGCGCTTCTCAGGTCAGCCCGAGAACGAGCGGTATCTGAATTATGTCGCCGACAAGTTCGACCTGCGCCGCGACATCCAGTGCAACAGCCGAGTTGCCGCCGCGCATTACCAGGAAGACACGCGTAGCTGGGAAATCGTGCTAGAGGACGACAGGCATTACAACACACGCCTCTTGATTACCGCGATTGGCGTGCTCTCTGCCCCGACCATGCCGCGCATCGAAGGCGTCGACGCGTTCAAGGGCCAGTCCTGCCATACCCACTACTGGCCCAAGGAAAAGGTGAACTTCGAGGGCAAGAGGGTCGCGGTGATCGGCACCGGCGCCACCGCGGTGCAGACCATCCAGGAAGTGGCCAAGACCGTCGGCCACCTGACTGTTTTCCAGCGCACCCCGCAATGGTGCGCGCCATTGCATAACGGCAAGATCGGCGCCGACGAGATGCGCCAGATCCGCGCCAATTACCCCGAGATCCTGGCGCGCTGCGCCGAGACTCCCGGCTGCTTTATCCACGCCCCCGACCCGCGCGCCACTTTCGAGGTGACGCCGGAGGAACGCGAGGCCTTCTGGGAGAAGCTCTACGCCGAGCCCGGCTTCGGCATCTGGCAGGGCAATTTCCGCGACATCCTGGTCGACCGCGAGGCGAACGCGCTGGTCTCCGACTTCATCGCGCGCAAGATCCGCGAGCGGGTCAAGGACCCGGCAGTGGCCGATAAGCTGATCCCGAAGAACCACGGCTTCGGCACCCGCCGCGTGCCGCTGGAGACCCGTTACTACGAGGTCTACAACCAGCCCAACGTCAAGCTCATTGACATCAACGAGACGCCGATCGAACGCATCACCCCCGCCGGTATCAAGACCAGCGACGCCGAATACGAATTCGACATGATCATCTACGCCACCGGTTTCGACGCGATCACCGGCAGCTTCGACCGGATCGATATCCGCGGGATCGACGGCCAGCGGCTGAAGGATAAGTGGGCGGCGGGGCCGCAGACCTATCTCGGCATCCTGGTCGAAGGCTTCCCCAACATGCTGATGGTGATGGGCCCGCATGCCGGGCTCGGCAATTTTCCGCGCGCCGCCGAATACAGCGTCGAGTGGGTGACCGGCCTGGTGCGCTTTGCCCATGAGCGGGGCCTGACCCGGATCGAGGCCACCTCCGCCGGCGTCGCCGACTGGACCCGACACGTCCTCGCGACGGGCGAGGGGCTCTTGATGAACGAGATCGACTCGTGGATGACCGGCGTCAACCGCAACGTCGAGGGCAAAGAGACCCGCAAGATCATGCGCTACAGCGGCGGCCACCCGGCCTTCCGCGAGCACTGCGATGCGGTGAGGGCAGACGGCTATCGCAAGCTGGCGCTGGCTTAGACAGACCA
>CAWAFE010000002.1:0-135015 GCA_963781215.1 uncultured Alphaproteobacteria bacterium | reverse complement strand
CCTTCACCAGCTCCCACCAACGGCCTGCGGTATAGATCAGCCCGTTGCGGTTCGGTTCCGGAGCGGCGTCCCGCTCGATAGACGGATCAACTTGCGCCACGTTCCCCTCCGCTTTTGTCGCCGGACGCGCTCCGGACGATCTGGCTAACGTAGAACGCACCCGCCTCCTGATGTGTGAAACCGCTCACACCAGCCGCTTCTTTTTGGACAGAACCGGGAGAAGCCGGGAGTCCGCTCGCAGGCTCGGCGCTGACAGGGGCGAAGACCGATGATATCAACCGTGGATGGCCGCTTCTGCCGCCCGATAAAAGATGACGCCTCGGCAGTGGCTGCGGCTGGTGCTGGTCGGGCTGGGCACGTCGGTGGTGCCGCTCGACACCGCGGTCAACATCGGCTTTCCCGACATCACCCAGAGCTTCGGCCTGCCGATCCAGATGATCCAATGGGTCGTCATCTGTTATGTGCTGACCTATGCGAGCCTGCTGCTCGCGTTTGGCCGGGTCGGTGACATCTTCGGTCACGGCCGGGTGTTCCGTGCCGGGTTGGCGTGGGGCGTCGTCGCGTTTTTGCTGTGCGCCGCAGCACCCAGCTATGGCTGGCTGCTGTTCTTCCGATTTCTGCAAGGGATCGGCGCCGGGCTGGTGATCAGCGTCGCCCCGGCGCTGGTGACCGGGCTGTTCCCCGAAGAGCGGCGGTCGCGCGCGGTCGCGGCGTTCACGATGATCGTGGCACTGAGCTCGGCGGGCGGGCCGCTTCTCGGCGGGGTGCTGGTCTATTTCTGGGGATGGCCGGCGGTGTTTTGGTTTCGCGCTCCGATCGCGCTCGCCGCACTGCTCTTTTTACGGGGATTGCCGGCAACCTCGCGCGTCGGCGGGCGCGAGCCGCTCGACATTGTCGGTGCCGTCCTGCTGACTGCCGGCATCAGCACGTTACTGCTGACGCTCAACCGGCTGCAGCATCTGGACGTCGACGATCTGCTGCTGGTCGCCCTGATCGCGGCCGCCGGCGCCAGCCTCTTCGGCTTCGCCCGATGGGAGCGCCGGATCGCCCAGCCGATTGTCGATCTCGGCCTCTTCCGCAGTCGCGGCTTCGTCGTCGCCAACTGCACCAGCATCGTCGTCTACCTGACGAGCTTCTCTGTGCTGCTGTTCGTACCTTACTACCTCGTGCGCGCCGCCGGGCTGTCGCTGCCGGTGGCGGGCGCGGTGCTCGCCGCGTCCTATGGCGGCACGCTGGCGGCCTCGCCGCTTGCCGGGCGGATGATCGAGGGTCTTCCGGCGCAGCGCATCGCCCTCTTCGGCGCGGTCATCAGCGGGGCCGGTCTGTTCACGATCGGCAGCTGGAGCCCGGCGGCGCCGTGGCAAGCCGTCGTCATCGTCGCGACTTTGGTCGTGCAGGGCTTTGGCATGGGGCTCTTCCAGGTCTCCTATATCGATGTGGTGATGGGAACGTTGCCGCGGCACCAGCGCGGCGTCGCCGGCAGCCTGGCGACCCTGACCCGGACCCTCGGCATCGTCGGCGGCGCGACCCTCCTGACCCTGCTGTTCCACGCCGTCGAAGCCGGGGCGTTGGCGGGCGGGCAGGCGGCGGCCGCGGGTTTTCTGACCGCCTTCGGCTGGACTTTCCGGATCGCTGGCGTGGTCACCGTTCTGACCGGGGCGGTCGCCGCGCTGACCGCGCGTACCCGTCGCTGACCGCGCCACAGGCCGCTTGCCGGACGCCGGCGCGCGGGGCATGCTGCTGCGATCAACGCCGCACCAGGGAGGGGACCTCGATGAAGACGAGCCAAGACCGCATCCTGACGACGCATGTCGGCAGCCTGCCTCGCCCGCCCGAGCTGCGGCAGATGCTGGTGCGCAAGGATCAGGGCGAGCCCTACGACAAGGAGGCGCTCGCTCGCCTGGTGCGCCAGGCGGTCGCCGACATCGTCCGCCGCCAAGTCGCGGTTGGCGTCGACATCGTCAATGACGGCGAGATGTCGAAGCCCGGCTATTCGACCTATATCGCCGATCGCCTGTCCGGTTTCGCCGGCCACGTGCCGGCCCCGCCGCGGCTCGACACGCGCGACCACCCAAATTTCCTCGCCGCGCTGGAGCGGATGACCGGGGCCAATGTAGCGCGCCGCGCCCAATGCGTCGGCCCGATCGCATGGCGCGACCGCGAGCCGCTGACCGAGGATCTCGCCAATCTTCGCACGGCGCTCGGCCAGGTCTCGGCGGTCGAAGGCTTCATGACCGCGGCCTCGCCGGGCCTCGTTCCGGTGTTCCAGACCAACGCCTACTATCCCTCGCACGAAGCCTATGTCGAAGCTATTGCTGCCTGCATGCAGGAGGAATACGAGGCGATCGTCAATGCCGGGTTCGTGCTGCAGCTCGACTGCCCCGATCTGGCGATGGCCCATCACACGAGCTTCCAGGAGCTGGGCGAGGCCGATTTCCTCAAGCGTGCCGCCTTCCATGTCGAGGTGCTGAACCACGCGCTTCGCAACGTACCGGCCGACCGCGCGCGCATCCATATCTGCTGGGGCAATTACGAGGGGCCGCACGACCACGACATCCCGTTCGCCAAAGTTGCCCCGATCCTGGTCAAATCGAAGCCCCAGGCGCTGGTCGTCGAGGCCGCCAACCCGCGCCATGCGCATGAATGGACCGTGTGGCAGGACACCAAATTGCCCGACGACAAGCTCCTGATCCCGGGCGTGCTCGACACCTCGACCAATTACGTCGAGCATCCGGAATTGGTCGCCGAGCGCATCTGCCGCTTTGCCGATATCGTCGGCCGCGAGCGGGTCATCGCCGGCAGCGATTGCGGCTTTGGCACCTTTGCCGGCTACGGCAAGCTCGACCCCGACATCTCGTTCAAAAAGCTCGCCGCGATGGCCCAGGGCGCGGAAATCGCCTCGAAACGGCTGTGGGGAAGGTAAAGAACAAGGACGGCAAAATGGCGGAGAGCGAGCTTTACCAAAAGGGCGCCGCGATGCGGCGCCGGCTGATGGGCGACGCGGCGGTCGAGCGGGCCGCGCGCGAGACCTACAGCGACCCGGTGATGAAGAAGTTCATCGACGTGGCGACCGAGACGGTGTTCGGCGCGTTGTGGACGAGGCCCGGCCTCGACCTAAAGACCCGGGCATTGATCTGCGTCGTCTCCGACACGACCACCGGGCGCGAGCCCGAGCTGGGGCTGCACCTGCGCATGGCGCTGCGCCAGGGCTGGACCGAGGAGGAGCTGACCGAGGTTCTCCTCCACCTGTCCGGCTATGTCGGGGTGCCGATCATCCGCGAGTCGATGATGGTGGCGAGCAAGGTCTTTGCCGAGCACCGAGCGGAGCAAGCCGCGGAGAAGCCGTCGACCGCGTAAGCCGGCCTGCCGGCGGATGCGGCCGGAGCACGTCCCCGTCGTTCCGTCCTGGTGTTCAACCGGCCGTAATGCGGACAGCGGCCATTTACACATCCGCTCCGCCCCCGATATTCGGTCACTCCGGGAGCCCGGCTTTTCGCAAGCCCTCCTCGTATCGCATCGACGACGCTGGCGAACTCGACGAGGAGGCCGTCGCCGGTGGTCTTGACGATGCGGCCGCGGTGCTCCTTGATCTTGAGATCGGCGATCTCGTGGCGGATCGCCCTCAGCGCGGCGAGCGTGCCTTCCTCATCCTCACCCATCAGCCGCGAATATCCGGCGACGTCTGCCGCCAGGATCGCCGCAAGCTTGCGTTCGACGCGCCCTTGGTGCCCGGACTGCATTGTCCACCCGCCCGAACGGGTGGATGCTGTACGACCGGGCGCTCGGCGTATATCGCATCGGGTAAAGGCCAACCCGGCCAGTGGGAAGTTAATTATTAATTTCAGGTTGGCTGCGAGGTCTGGGAGGATCTCAGCAGCGACAGGAGCCGCGCTGCCGCCTCGATCTCCGCCGCCAACGCGCGGCGGCGCTCGGCCTGCTCGGCATCCTCGCCCCAGGCGTCGATCTGAAAGCTCTCGTCGAGCTGCGAGGCGGCGAAGGCTTCGGCCGGATCCACCCGGCCCTCGATCAATGCCAGCGCGATGACCAGGGAGCCGCAGGCGCCGGTCGCCGCGTGCAATGCGGTCAGCGCAAAGTCGTCGAGCTCCGCGACCGCGGCGGCGAAGGCATCGAGGCTCGCCGCCGGCTGGCTCGCCGGGATCACACCGGAGGTCACCGCCAATGGCGCGTCGTAGCGCAGCACTGCCCAGTCGATCAGCGGCTGCCACACCGCCTGCTGCCGGGCGGCGAGTGCGGGCGGGTGGGCGGCCCGATAGCACACGAGATCGGTCCCGGCGTAGTTGGCGACCTGCCGCACGATCGCCTCGCGCTGCCCCGGCTCCCGGTCGATCGTCGCATAGGCGAGGCGGGTCAACGGCATGGCTGCCGGGCGGACCTCGCTTTCTTGAGCCTGCCACTCCGCGGCAACCGCTGCGGCGAGCGCGACGCTCGGCAGGGTCAGGTTGTTCTTGGCCGGGGTCTTGACTTGTCGGCCGTCGAGAGTGACGGCATAGCCGGCCGCCGCCGGCACGGCGTCGGCTCGGCGATAGAACCTTTTCATGTCCGCGCGATCCAATTTCGCGAACGGATCTTCAACATCCGCCGGGAAGCCGAAGAATTCCCAAGTCCGCCGCATGTGCGCCGGCAGCGGCGCGATGACCCGCAGCACGCCGCCTTGCGGATGCGGGATCGCGAGCGCGCGGGCGTGCAGATGCAGCTGACGCGACCCCGGCACGCCGGCGAGCTCTTCTGCAGGGGAGCCGTATTTGCCGTCGCCGAGGATCGGCGTGCCGATCGCGGCGCAATGGGCGCGCAGCTGGTGCGTGCGACCGGTGACCGGCAGCAGCGCCAGCCAGCTCGCCTTGTCGCCGGCGCTGTCGACCACGCGGTAATAGGTGACGGCGTGCTTGCCCTCCGTCGGCATCGGCGCGGACCCGTTCGCCCTCCCGGCCGGGGAGCTTGGCGAGGGCCAAGTCGATGCGGCCCTGAAGCGGCTTCGGCAGGCCGACGACGATCGCCCAATAGATCTTGCGCGTCGTCTTCTCGCGGAACGCGCGGGTAAAAAACGCCGCCGCCGCGGCGGTGCGGGCGATGACGAGGACGCCGCTCGTTTCCTTGTCGAGCCGGTGGACGAGGCGCGGCCGCACATCCGAACCAAAACGCAGCGCGTCCAACAGTCCGTCGAGATGCCGCTCGGTTCCGCTGCCGCCCTGAACCGCGAGGCCGGGCGGCTTGTTCAGCACGATCACCGCGTCGTCGCGGTGCAGGACCGCGCCCTGCAGCATGGCTTCGTCGCCCGGCAGCGCGTGCCGCGGCGCCCGCGGGGCCGGTGCCGCCATCTCGTCGAAGGCCAGCATGAGAATAGCCTGACCCGGCGCCACCCGGTCGCCGGCGCGGGCCCGCTTGCCGTCCACCCGGATCCGCCCGGTGCGCAGCAGCTTTTCGAGGCGGCCATGGCCGAGTGCCGGATAGTGCCGTTTGAACCAGCGATCGAGACGCAGAGACCCGTCCTCGCCGGCGACCGTCACGGTGTCGGTCGTGCCCACCATCACTGAGCGTCCAAACTGTGAAAGATGATCGTCATCCCCGGGGAAGTGCTACGGTATTCACACATTTGGGGTCGATTTCTGACCGATGATCGCGTTTTCCTGACCTGGGAATCCGACAAAATTGCACGTACCAGACCACGATACATCTCATCCGCGCAGCAGGATAGAGCGGGCGATGTCCTATGCCCGAGACTCGCTACGCGGCTCGGGGGCTCTGCGCCTAGCGTCCGACCCGTGGGGGGACAGGCAATGTGTCCACCGAATAGAGATGTCACCGTTTCTGCCATTTAGAAATGTCACCCGCACAGCGGCTGGGGTCGGGCGGCGGGCGGGCGCGGAGCCCCCGGCGCAGCGCAGCGCCCGACCGGCGCCCGATGCACCGCGCTCGAAACCGCACCGGTTGTTTGACCGAGTGGCGTCAGCCGCTCGGCTCGTAGAAAAGCTCAGCCAACCTTGAAGAGACGGGCATTTCTCTGATCCCGGCGGCGCGGCCCGCTGCGACGCTCAGGCCCGCGGCGCAGCTGTTCATCGCGGATCATCGCCAATACCGCGCCGAGCCGCTTGTTGTCCGCGATGGCGCCCTGGTCGACGTGGCGAACCTTATCGAAGGTGCGGTAGGCGAGTTCGACGCCCTTGAAGCGGATCGACAGACGACCGTCTGGATAATCAACCACAGTGACCCGCTTGCCGATCGCCGCCTTGGCCGGCTCGCTCGGCTCCAGGATGAAGATGACCTTGTCGTATTGCAGGGTCAGCGCTTGCGAGAGGGTGCGCTCCTCCTTCCAGGCAAACGCATCCTCCAGATCGTCGCCGGCGCGCAACGGCCGGTGCAGGTCTTTGGCGTTCGCCGGCGGCTTGGCAAAGCGCGCGTTGTAATCGGCGACAAACGCCGGCAGCAGGGCGTTCCCGGCCGCCAAGTTCGCGGCACCGGCCAGCCGCAGTTCCTTGACCAGCCGATCCTGCAAGGTCTTGTGCGCGCGCTCGACCCGGCCTTTGGCCTGGCTCGAATTGGCGCAGATGATGTCGATGTTGAGCGCATGCAAAGCCCGGCCAAATTGGGTCATCCCGTCGCCGCCGAGCGCCCCCGGATGGTTGACCCGGAAGACGCCGTGCTTGTCGCTGTAGAACGCCACCGGCTTGCCCCAGGCTTCCAGATAGGCGCGCGCGGCGTGGAAATAGGCGAAGGTCGACTCGCTCTCGACAAACCGCAGATGCATCAGCCGGCTGGTCGCGTCGTCGACAAACACCAGCAAGGTGCATTGCGGCCCGCGATCCTCGAACCACCAGTGCTCGCAGCCGTCGATCTGCACCAGCTCGCCGACGCACTCGCGCCGAGGGCGTGGCCGGTGGACGCGCTTGCGCCGCTGCTTGCGGTCAGCCCAAATCCCGGACTCGATCATCCACAGCCGCAGCGTCTCGCGGCCGAGCGCGATGTCGTGAACCTCGCGCAATTTCTCAGCCGCCAAGGTCGGGCCAAAATCCCAGTAGTGCTGGCGAATGATCGACAGCGCCTTGCTGCGAACGGCCTTGGGCTTGCGCCGGTTGCTGGAGCGACCGCGCCGCTTCGAAATCAAACCCGCCGGACCCTCGCTGCGGTAGGCCTTCGGCAGCCGAAATACCTGACGCCGCTCGAGCCCCAAGAGCTGCGCCGCCGCCGGGGTCGTCAGCCGTCGTTGATCCAGGTCCCGCAGCACCTCGAGCCGCCCAAGCTCCCCGTCGCTCATCAGCCGTACCGTCACCCCAGACACCCCCCGAAAAACCCTGGGGAAGTGTCATCTCTAATTGGCACACGGGTGACATTTTGATCGGGCGTCTACAGGCAAGAGTTGGGTAACCGGTCTTACGGAAAATCAGGCTAATCATTTTCGCATTTTGAAATCTTCACTGATACATTATCCACACGATATAGGTCAACTTCCATGGGGTCAGCTGCTGAGATGTCGAATAAAGCGATGTTAACTCCTTTCGCGCCATAGCTACTTTTATATTCAATTCCATCAAACTCTCGCGATTTGAACGTTTCCGCCAATATTTGCGTGGGCACGTAATCCATGCTGTCGTCGCCCCGATCTGCCGATTTGGCGAAGGCACGATTGATATCTGACCAGACCTTTTTTTCGATTTTCTGTGGACTCAATGACCCGTTGATCAAATCGCTGACAGTACGAGGATCACGGTCGGCGGAGCAATCCACCAATCGGATATCTTTGATAACCCTGAACTGAGCAACGGAGACATAAGAGCCAATAAACGGCCTTGTTTCGAGTACGGCGGTCTTTTTGTCAGTTGCCAAATACAGGCAAATGATGCCTTTAGGGTTCACCCGTCCGTCGAGCACTTTCTCAGGGATCGGTTTCATCCCCTTCGGGCCATAAGCGATGGGACTCTTGACTGAGCACCCGTCTTCTCGTTCCTCCTCGCGCCAGCAATGACCCAACTGGGCACGCCATAGGATAGCTCCTGCATTGAGTTGCTTGCTTCTTGTCCGGCTAGTCGCGAGGACAGCCTCCAAAAAATTGTCTTGTGCGAGTTCTCGCACGTAGCGCCGCTTCCGGCGGACTGAGTGGTTAAAATTCTGGAACGCTTCGGGGGACGTAAATATCATAGCCCTCATCCTTGCGTGGTGGGGTTATTTTCGGTGCCATTCTACATCTTGTGGTTTTTCGCTGCGCCCGGAATCCGTCGCGTGTCGATCGCGGTAGGGACGCCCATTACTGGGCGCCCCCCGCACAGAACCGTACGAGCGGCTTTCCCGCATACGGCTCCCACCTTGGATGTTTGACGGCAAACCGTTCTGCCGGCCACGGGTGCAGGATTTTCGGTTTGGGCAGCCAGTGATCGGCGATTTCCCTTGCCCGCTTCCATGTGGTCTTGTCTCTCTGGCTGCGTCGTTTAAGCGTGCGCCACCAGATTTCAGTCACACGGCGTCTGAACGCCACGAGCGCCGGCAGATTTGTCGGCACGGCGTGATAGGCGAAGAAACCCCTGACCACTTTCTGAAGCCATTGCCCCTGTTGGGGTATGGGATAGTGTCGTCGCCGGCGCAGCTCCTCCTTGATTTCCTGGAGCTTCGCACGGCTACGGTCGCGCCGGGTTTTCCGCTTTAGCTGGAAAATCCCCCGGCGGGTTCGGCCGCAGATCAGCGTGAAGCCCAGGAAGTCGAAGGTCTCCGGCTTACCGAGACCGCGTTGCTCGCGGTTGTGCGCCGCGTAGCGACCGAACTCGATCAGCCGGGTCTTCTCAGGGTGGAGCGACAGCGCGAACTCCTCAAACCTCTTCCGCATCATCTGGAGAAACCGATGCGCGTCGGCCTGGCGCTCGAACCCGATCACCAGATCATCCGCATAGCGCGTGATGATCATGGTGCCGGTGGCCTCCCGCCGTCGCCAGCGGTCGGCCCAGAGATCGAAGACGTAGTGCAGGTAAACGTTGGCAAGCAGCGGTGAGATCACCGAGCCCTGCCCCGTTCCCGCCTCACTGACCGTAACCGACCCGCCTTCGAGCACCCCCGCCCCGAGCCATTTCTGGATCAGGCGGATGATGCGTCGATCACCGACCCGGTGTTCCAGGAGACGGATCAGCCATTCGTGGCTAACCGTGTCGAAGAAGCTTTGAATGTCGGCGTCGATGATCCAGCTCACCCCCTTTGTTTCGCGTATCCCGACCATCAGAGCATCCAGCGCATCGTGCTGGCTGCGCCCGGGTCGGAAACCGTACGAGAACCCGAGGAAGTCTTCCTCATAGATTTGGTTCAGTACGGCGGCGGTGGCTCTTTGGACGATCTTGTCCTCAAGCGCCGCCACGGCGAGCGGTCGCTGCCGTCCGTCGGCCTTCGGTATATACCGACGCTGGGATGGCTGCGGCCGGTACGCTCCCCGATGGACCCTGGCATGTAAATCCCCGAGCTTGCGCTCAAGGTCTGCCTCGTAGTCCTGCCACGTCACGCCGTCCGCACCGGGCGCCGCGTCTCGCTTGAGGGCGAAAAACGACAGCCGCAGCAGGTCAACCGTGATGTGGTGGAAGAGCGCGGTGAACCGTTCCTTTTTCCGTTGCCTAGCGGCTTCCCGTACGCGCCCCAGCGCCTGTGACACGCTTTCCCGGTTCTGCGCCCGGCGCGTGCGTTGCTGGATCGCGTTCTCCTCGGCCTCCGTCCTTCGCTCCGCCGCCTCCGCTACCGGTCGCCCGGTTTTGTTCGGCGACTTCCCCGCTACTACGACGGAGTTCTGACTTCTCACGCCCGTGCATCATCGGCTTCGGCTCCTCGCCTTCCCGATGCGGGCCAGTCGGCTTATAGCCTGTGGCCGGAGGTGAGATCTCTCAGGTTCCGACGCCTTCCCTTCCGACGTGATGTGGCCTTCGACCCCGGCAGAGCGACGGCCCCTCGCATGACGGTGCCGCACATGTTGCCTTCGACGCTTATGACCGCCTCGGCCTCTGCGATTTTATGGATTTCGAGGCTCAATCCCACACCCCATCGGATCGCTGTGTACGCTTCGCACCCGCCGTCGCCGACGACTACGCAACACTCGCTACCGGGCCGCCCGCTACGGCCTTACCCGGGCCGGACTTTCACCGGCTGGAACGCGCCAGCTTCTCCTGACGCACCTTAAGTCCCATTATGACAAGCGCCGCCCCTGATCCACAACGAGGCTCCCAACAGGGCCACCTCTACACGGCACCTCACGTCACAGAAACAGCAATTTCAAACATTGCTTAGCCCGCCATCTCCCGGTGGCGCAGGAAATGAAAGAACTCGACGCCCTCGCGCAGGCGGCGGCGCATCATCTCGCGGGCTGCTGGATCATCTCGGCGACGAGGGCGGCGATTTTTTTGCGGCGGAAATAGAAGCGTTTGTAGAACGTCTCCAGCGACTGGAAGATTTCGGTGTGCGACAGATGCGGGTAGTGCAGGGGTGCTATCTGCACCCCGCGCTCGTCGATCAGCTCGGCATGGCTGGTGTCGAGCCAGCCGTTCTCCAGCGCCTCTCGATAGAGATAGGTGCCGGGGTAGGGAGCGGCGAGCGAGACCTGGATCGTGTGCGGGTTGATCTCGCCGGCAAAGCGGATGGTCTCCTCGATCGTCTCCCGGGTCTCGCCCGGCAGCCCGAGGATGAAGGTGCCGTGGATCGTGATCCCGAGCTCGTGGCAATCCTTCGTAAAGCGCCGGGCGATGTCGATGCGCATGCCCTTCTTGATGTTGTTCAGGATCTGCTGGTTGCCCGATTCGTAGCCGACCAGCAGCAGCCGCAGCCCGTTGTCGCGCATGATTTCGAGTGTGGGCCGCGGCACGTTCGCCTTGGCGTTGCACGACCAGGTGACCCCGAGCCGGCCCAGCTCGCGCGCGATCGCCTCGGCGCGCGGGCGGTCGTCGGTGAAGGTGTCGTCGTCGAAAAAGAATTCCTTGACCTGCGGGAACCAGCTCTTGGCCTGCCGGATCTCCTCGATCACATGGCCCACGCTACGCACCCGGTAGCGGTGCCCGCCGACCGTCTGCGGCCACAGGCAGAACGTGCATTTCGAGCGGCATCCGCGCCCGGTATAGAGCGACACGTAGGGATGCTTCAGGTAGCCGATGAAATAGTCCTCGATCCGCAGGTCGCGCTTGTAGACTTCGCGTGACGAAGGGCAGCCGGTCCATGTCCTCGAGCACCGCCCGGTCGCGGTTGTGGCTGATGCCGCCGCCGGCATCGCGCCAGCTGAGAGCCCGTCGATTCGCGTCGAGCGCGCGCCCCTCGGCCACCTCCTTGATCGTGAAATCGAACTCCTCGCGGGCGACGAAGTCGAGCGCTGCCGACGCCTTCAGGCTGTCCTCGGGCTCGACCGCGACCTTGGCCCCGACGAACCCGATCTTGAGCCGCGGGTTCGCGTCCTTCAGCGCCTCGGCGACCTTGACGTCGGAGGCGAAGGACGGGGTCGAGGTGTGCAATACCGCCAGCTCGTAATCGCCGGCCATTGGCAGCACGTCGCCGAGCCCGAGCCGCGCCGGCGGGGCATCGACGAGCCGGCTGCCGGGCACCAACGCCGCCGGCTGCGCCAGCCAGGTCGGATACCAGAACGAGCGGATCTCGCGCTTAGCCTGGTAACGCGAGCCGGCGCCGCCATCGAAGCCGTCGAAGGATGGCGGGTGCAGGAACAGCGTCCTCATCATGGGGCCATGTCTCCGTCGATTGTCACGCGCCCGCTCGGCTCGACCCGGAAGCGCTGGTCCCGCCACAGCACCTTTCGTGCGAAGAAGCTGGCGACGAACACGGCGAAGGACAAGGCGTCGCGCGCCGGCAGCAGCCACAGCCCGGCGGCCGAAAACCTTAAGGCACCCGCGATCAGCCGCGCCGAAGCCCATCTCAGCCCGCACGAAATCGCCAGAAAGACGCACGCGGTCAAGCCAAATCGCGCTGCCAGCACGCCGATCCCGGCAATCGCCACCGGCTGCGCCAGGATCGATCCGATGAAACCCATGGGGGCGATCGAGCGCACCGTGCGCGCCCAGCGCAGCTCGTGGCGCCACAAGCCGGCGAAGGAAGGCTCGGTGACCCGCGCCTCGATAATGTAACGCGACAACACGACACGAAGGCCCAGGGCGCGGACCGCCTCGCCCAGCTTGTAGTCGTCCGCCAGCTCGTCGCGCAGCCGGGCGAATCCGCCGATTCGCATAAGGGTCTCGCGTCTGAGCGCGATCGTGGCGCCGAAGCAGCCGCCGCCCAAGCCACAGGCCTCGGCCACCAACGCGCTCGGCAGAAAGCCGAAATTGATGTGCAGCGCGCCGAGCCGCGACCACACGCCTCGGCCGGTCGGAACCCCCTCATAGAGGCAGGTCACCGCGCCGACCCGCGGGTCGTGCAACGGCGCCGTCACTGCCGCCAGATAGCGAGGGTCGACGCGCATGTCACTGTCGGCCAGCACGAGAAGATCGTGGCGCGCCGCCGGCAGCATATTCTCGAGATTCGCGATCTTGCCGTTGCCGCTGGTCGCCGGCGCATCCGCGGCCAGCACGATATCGTTTTCGGGAAAATCGCGAATCAGCGCGCGCGCCGCCGGCACGGCGCCGTCGTCGTCGTCGTTCACCCCGAGCACTATCTGCACCGCCGGATAGTCCTGCGCGACGAAGGAGCGCAAGTTCTCATAGAGGCCGGGCTCGGCCCCGTGCAGCGGCTTCAGCACCGAGACGGCGGGCCGCTCGGCCGCCGCCGGCAAGGCTCGTCGGGAAAAGCCGATCGCGGCCAGCGACGCGGCGCAGAGATAGACCCAGCCCGGCGCCAGCAGGATCGCGATGACGAAGATCGGGTCCATGGCCGGCTCGCCGCACCCTGCTACGATTGCGCGTGCAGCGAGGGGCGAGTTGTGGCAGGGATTTCGTGGCTGCCTATATCCATGCCGATGCGACGAGAGGGACCATGCGGGTCGTCCTAGCCCAACCCAGAGGGTTCTGCGCCGGGGTCGAACGAGCGATCGAGATCGTCGAGCGCGCGCTCGAAAAATATGGCCCACCGATCTATGTCCGTCACGAAATCGTTCACAACCGCCATGTGGTCGAGCGGCTGCGCGCGAAGGGCGCCCATTTCGTCGACGAGATCGACGAGGTTCCGCCGGGCAGCGTCACGATCTTCAGCGCCCACGGCGTCGCCAGCACGATCGAGGAGCGTGCCGCCGACCGCGGGCTGCCGGTGATCGACGCGACCTGCCCGCTCGTCTCGAAGGTTCATATCGAAGGGCAGCGCTACGCCAACCAGGGCCGTGAGATCGTCTTGATCGGGCATGCCGGCCATCCCGAGATCGTCGGCACGATGGGGCGGATCGTTGGCCGCGTCCATCTGATCTCTACCCCCGAGGAGGTCGCGGCGCTCGAGGTCGCTGACCCCGACAAGCTCGCCTTCATTACCCAGACGACGCTCAGCGTCGACGATACCCGCGCCGTCATCGAAGCCTTGAAGGCGCGGTTTCCGACCGTCGTCGGCCCCGACACCAAGGACATCTGCTACGCCACCCAGAACCGCCAGCGGGCGGCCCGCGAGCTCGCCGGCATCGTCGATGTCGTCCTCGTGGTCGGCGCGCCGAACAGCTCGAACTCGAACCGGCTGCGCGAGATCGCCGCCGAGACCGGGGTCCCGAGCTATCTGATCGAGGACGCCCGCGCGCTCGATCCCGGCTGGGTCGAAGGGGTCTCCGCGGTCGGCATCACCGCCGGCGCATCGGCCCCGGCCGAGCTCGTCGAGGACCTGATCGACCGGCTGCGCGAGCTCGCCGAGATCGAGCTGGCCGAGCTTCCGGGCGTCACCGAAAACGTCCGCTTCCGGATGCCGTCGCAGCTCGCCGACCATGCCGGTCGGCGCACCAATTCCTGACGAGGTTTCGTCCGTGGCCATTTCGCTGCATCAAACGATCCGGGTCGGCGCCTATGTCGCCGCCCAGCATCTGAAGGGCGTTCGGCGCTATCCCTTGGTGCTGATGCTCGAGCCGCTGTTTCGCTGCAACCTGGCCTGCGCCGGCTGCGGCAAGATCGATTATCCGGACGCGGTCCTCAACCAGCGCTTGAGCGTCGACGAATGCCTCGCCGCAGTCGACGAATGCGGCGCCCCGGTCGTGGTGCTGGCGGGCGGCGAGCCGCTGTTGCATCGCGAGATCGACAAGATCGCGCAAGGCATCATCGCCCGAAAGAAATTCGTCTATCTGTGCACCAACGCCCTGCTGCTAGAAAAGAAGATCGACCAGTTCGCGCCCAACCCGTTTTTTGCCTGGACCGTGCACCTCGACGGCGACCGCGAAGAGCACGATCGGTCGGTCTGCCAGGCGGGCGTCTACGACCGCGCCGTCGCCGCGATCTCCGCGGCCAAGGCGCGCGGCTTTCGCGTCAACATCAACGCCACCCTCTTCGACAACGCCGAGCCGGAGCGGGTCGCGCGCTTTTTCGACGAAGTCACCAAGATCGGCATCGACGGGATCACGGTGTCGCCGGGCTACGCCTATGAGCGCGCCCCCGACCAGGAGCACTTTCTGAACCGCCGCCGCACCAAGGAGCTGTTCCGCGGCATCTTCGCCCGCCGGCGCCACGATTGGTCCTTCAACCAATCGAGCCTGTTCCTCGATTTCCTTGCCGGCAACCAGACCTACCATTGCACCCCCTGGGGCAACCCGACGCGCAATTTCTTCGGCTGGCAGCGGCCCTGCTACCTGCTCGGCGAGGGCTATGCCAAGACATTCAAGGAGCTGATGGAAGAGACCGATTGGGACGCCTACGGCACCGGCAATTACGAGAAATGCGCCGACTGCATGGTGCACAGCGGCTACGAGGCGACGGCAGTCATGGATGCGATGCGCCACCCGTTGAAGGCGGCCAAGGTGGCGCTGCGCGGGGTTTGCACCGAAGGCGCGATGGCGCCCGAAATCCCGCTCGACCGGCAGCGCCCGGCCGAATACGTGCTCTCGCGGCACGTGGAAGAGGTGATGGCCCGGCTGAGCTAGTGTTCAGCCGATTTCGGATGATTCGATGCGGGCGGGTGGAGCGGTCGACCACTTCGCTGCGGGCCTTCCAGCGCGCCACGGTGCGGCTGTGGATGCCGAGGCTCGCGGGCCAGCTGCACTGTTCGAGGCGCTGCTCTGCCGGATGTAGGCGCGGGTGCGCGGGGTCGTGGTCCAATCTTGCGGGACGAAACACGAAGGCCGGGGGCACGCTGATCGAGGCCTGGGCGGCGATGAAGAGCTTCCAGCCGCAGGACCGGCCGCCTGGCGAAGGGCAAGGCGGCGGCGGCAAGCCGGCCGCTGCCGGGTGCAACAGCGAGCGCGATTTCCGCGGCGAGAAGGGCTCGAAGGCGATCCACCACTCGCGCGCCGACCCCGCGGCGCGGCTCTACCGCAAGGCGGCCGGCCAGCCGTCCAAGCTGTGCTATCTGCTGATGGAACCGCAACTGACGCAGGCCACGGGCTGGGCCAGCGGCCGCCGCTCCGCCATCGTACCTGAATGGTGCCCGCAACCAAACCCGGAGCCTGTCGATGATCGTCAACCTCAACAAATTTCGTAAGCGGCGCGAGCGCGCAGAGGCGGAGCGGCAGGCGGCGCAGAACCGAGTTCGTTTCGGCCGCAGCAAGGCGGAACGCGACAAGGACCGGCGCGAGCGCGAGCACGCTGCAAAGGAGATCGACGACAAGCGGCTCGAATAGGCTTTCGGCGCGACAGCGCGGGAGTTGTGGCCGGGTCCACTACGGAATCTTTGCCAAATCGGACGAGAATGATGCCGGGCGGGTGCGGCCCCTGCCTCACCCTGAACTCGGGATCAAAGGTGTCCGGCATGACCGATGCGGCTCTCTCGGCGCTCGTCAAGGCATGGTCTACGACATTGATTGCGACGACCTTGTTCGTTGCGGCCCTCGCCATCTCGGAGGTCTGGAACACCGCGGCCTACCTCCAGGCGCTGCCCGAGGCCTTGGGTCTGCTTGTCTGAGGTCTATCCCCGGCGCGATTGGGCGAAGGCCGCGCGCACCTCGGCGAGGCGCGCCGCCGTCTCGCCGTCGATGACGCCGTCGACGCAACGGGGCCGGAAATGCCGCTGAAACGCCGTGACGACAGCCGCTTCTATTTCGGGCGCTAAGCCATATCCGATGGCGCCGAGATCGGCGAGCGCGCGGGCATGGTCGATGGATGCTTCGGGCGACCGCCGAGACGGCTGCGGCCAGAGGCCGATCCCAGCGCGGGCCAGCCTCGGCCAGTCGAACAGCTCGCCGGGATCGGTCTTGCGGTCGGGCGCGATATCCGAATGACCGACGATCCGGTGCGGCGGAATCTCATGGCGCGCGAGGATATCGCGGCACAGCGCTTCGACCGCCGCCAGCTGCGCCTCGGGGAACCGCCGATAGCCCCATTCATGGCCGGGGTTGACGATCTCAACCCCGATCGAGACGAAATTGAGGTCGGTTTCGCCTTGCCAGCACGAGCGCCCGGCATGAAAGGCCCGCCGCGTCTCGACGACGAGCCGCCAGATCGTGCCGTTCTCCTCGACCACATAATGTGCACTGACCCTGGCCGCCGGATCGCACAGCCGGTCGAGCGCCGCCGCGGCGCTCTTCATGCCGGTATAGTGCAGCACCAGCATGTCGATGCGCGGCCGCTCGCCGCGGCTGTCGTGGTTCGGCGACGGCCGCTCGCGAACCGGCGGCGAGGTCATAAGGGCCGCGCCCCGCCCCTCGCCAGCCGGTCGTAGGCGGCGTTGATGCGCGCGACGCGGGCGGTCGCCAGCGCGATGCATTCGGGCGGCAGGCCCTGGGCGATCACCAGGTCGGGGTGGGTCTCGCGCACGAGGCGGTGGTAGGCCTCGCGAACCGCGGCCGGCGGCGCCCCCGGGTCGACCCCGAGGATCGCGTGCGCATCCTCGCCGCCGTCGTGGTCGGCGCCGACATGGAGCGCCCGGATGCGGCTGTAGTCGCTCGCCGCCAGCCCGAAATGGCGCGCGACCTCGCGCAGATATTCGTCCTCCGCGGCGCAGACCTGGCCGTCGGCCAGCGCGATGTGAAAGAGGCCGCCGAGGAGATCTTCGAGCACCGCCAGGTCGGCCGCGAACAGGCGCCCGACCTGCCGCGCATAGCTTTCGAACCCGGCGGTGCTCTTGCGGGCAAGGTCGAAGACCAGCCGGACATGCTCCTCTTCGCCCGGTGGGACCTGAAAAACCTCGCCAAACGCCGCGACCTCGTCGCGGGTGACGGCACCGTCCGCCTTCGCCATCTTGGCGCCGAGCGCGATCACCGCGATCGTGAAGGCGACGCGCCGGCGCGGGTCGGCATCCCGGCCCTCGCCCTCGCCGAATCGATGCCAGCCCGCGATCTGGCGGGCGGCGCGTTCGAGCAATGCGCCGAGCGGTCCGCCGAAGGGCAGCTCGCGGGCGCCGGTGATGATACGGTCGACAAAGCTCATCGTAACCACAACTGCCGGTGCGAACCGATCAAACGAAACAACGGCCCCACAGGTTCCATCGATTCTCGTCGCTTCTTTCAACTATGTTACGATCAACCGGTCGAAACCGCAAAACCATCCAGGGGAGGATATGGGAGATGTCATCGAATTCAGCCTCGGCCGCCGCCCGGCCGCCGTCAGTCCGCGCCACTCAGCTGGTGGCCGGCATCATCTGCATGGTGATGATCGCCAACCTGCAATACGGCTGGACCTTGTTCGTGCTGCCGATCGACAACAAGTTTCACTGGGGTCGTCCCTCGATCCAGATTGCGTTTAGCATCTTCGTCCTGGCAGAGACTTGGCTGGTCCCGATCGAAGGCTGGCTGGTCGACCGATTCGGTCCGAGAATCGTGGTCCTGGTCGGCGGTATTCTCGTCGCAATCGCCTGGGCGCTCAATTCAGTCGCCAGCACGTTGCCGATGCTCTACGTCGCCGCGGCGATCGGCGGTATCGGCGCGGGTGCGGTCTACGGCACCTGCATCGGCAACGCCCTCAAATGGTTCCCCGATCATCGCGGCCTCGCCGCGGGGCTGACCGCCGCCGGCTTCGGCGCCGGATCCGCGCTGACCATCATCCCGATCCAGGGCATGATCCAGTCGCACGGCTACGAGGCGACGTTCCTGTGGTTCGGCCTCGGCCAAGGCATCGTCGTCGTGCTGTTGTCGCTGCTGCTGCGGGCTCCGCGGGCGGGTGAGGCGCCGGCTTCGACGCGCGTGCGGCAGTCGGCGCGCGACTACACGCCCTTTGAAATGCTTGCCTCGCCGATCTTCTGGGTCATGTATGTGATGTTCATCCTGGTCGGCGCCGGTGGCCTGATGGCGACCGCCCAATTGGCGCCGATCGCCAACGACTTCCAGATCGCCAAGGTGCCGGTGACCCTCCTCGGGTTGACCCTGCCGGCGCTGACCTTCGCGCTGACCATCGACCGCGTGCTGAACGGGCTGACGCGGCCGTTTTTCGGCTGGGTCTCCGACCACATCGGTCGCGAGAACACGATGTTCATCGCTTTCGGTCTCGAAGCGGTGGGGATTTGGGCATTGGGCGCCTTTGGCCACGACCCCGTTCATTTCGTGATCCTGAGCGGCGTCGTCTTTTTTGCCTGGGGCGAGATCTACAGCCTCTTCCCCTCGACGTGCACCGACGTCTACGGCAGCCGCTACGCTACGACCAATGCCGGGCTGCTCTATACGGCAAAGGGAACTGCTTCGCTGCTGGTGCCGTTCGGCAATATCCTGGCGGCGGCGACGGGAAGCTGGCACATGGTATTCCTCGTCGCGGCATTGATGAACGCGGTCGCGGCGGTCATGGCGCTCGCCGTGTTGAAGCCGCTGCGGGCCGCGCACGGCGCCAGCGAGGTCAGTGCCGGAGCCGCCTTGCGCAGCCGATAGAGGAGCCGCATTACAGCATGGAGCGTTTCGACGCGATCGTCATCGGCGGCGGGCTCGTCGGCTCGGCGATCGCCTACGGGCTCGTTCGCGACGGGCTGCGGGTGGCGCTCCTCGACGAGGGCGATGTCGCCTATCGCGCCTCGCGCGGCAATTTCGGGCTCGTCTGGGTGCAGAGCAAAGGTGACGGCGCGCCGCACTACCAGCGCTGGACCCGGCGCTCGGCCGACGAATGGCCCGCCCTCGCCGCCGAGCTCCTGGAGCGCACCGGGATCGCGGTCGGACACGAGCAGCCTGGCGGCGTGCACCTCTGCCTCGGCGAGGCCGAATTCGAAGAGCGGCGCGCCAGGATGGAGCGGATGCGGGTCGAGGCCGGCAATTTCGGCTTCGACTACCGCATGCTCGACCATCACGAGGTCGCCGACCTGCTGCCCGGCCTTGGGCCCGCGGTGACCGGGGCCTCCTGGACGCCCTATGACGGCCACGCCAACCCGCTCAACCTGCTGCACGCGTTGCACCGCGGCTTTGTCGACCAGGGCGGGCGCTACCTGCCGAACACCACGGTCGGCGACATCGAGGCCGCACCCGGCGATTTCCGCTTCCACACCGCCGATGGCGAGATCGGGGCGCCGAAAGTGGTCCTTGCCGCGGGGCTCGGCAACGCCGCGCTGGCGCCGCGGTTCGGTCTCATGGCGCCGGTCCGGCCGCAGCGCGGCCAGATTCTGGTGACCGAGCGCGCGCAGCGCGTCTTGCCGATGCCGACCACGACGATCCGCCAGACCGTCGAAGGCGGGATCATGCTCGGCGACAGTCAGGAGGATGTGGGGTTCGACACCAGCCAGAAGCCCGCGGTCATGCAGGCGATCGCCCAGCGCGCGGCGCTCAGCTTCCCGTGGCTGCGCGAGCTGCAGATCGTGCGCGCCTGGGCCGCATTGCGGGTGATGCCGCCCGACGGGCTGCCGATCTACGACCAGTCCGAGCGCTTCCCGGGCGCCTTCACCGCCAATTGCCACAGCGGCGTGACGCTCGCCGGCGCGCATGCCGATCTGTTCGCGCCGATGGTCGCGGCCGGCGCGCTCGACCCCTCGCTCGACCTGTTGTCGGCCAAGCGTTTCAATGTTCCGGCTGCGGCCTGACGCGGCGCTGCCGACCGTCACGGTGTCGGTCGAGGGGAGCGCCGTCGAAATCCCGGCCGGCGCTTCCGCTGCCGCGGCGGTGCTCGCCGCCGGCTGGCGCAGCATCCGCGAGACCCCGGTCGGCGGCAGCGAACGGGCGCCCTACTGCATGATGGGGGTGTGCTTCGAGTGCCTCGCCGAGATCGACGGGGCGCCAAACCGGCGGAGCTGCCTGGTCGAAGCGCGTCAGGGGATGGTAATCCGTCGACAGAGGCGGGCGCGGCAGGTCGATCCCGAGGCATGATCGCGGTCGAATTCGCAATCGTCGGCGCCGGCCCGGCCGGCATGGCCGCCGCCGTCCTCGCGGCCGAGCTCGGGCTCGACACGATGCTGATCGACGAGCAGGCGACGCCAGGCGGCCAGATCTATCGCGCCGTCGAACGCGCCCACAGCAATACCTCGCTCGGGCCGGACTACCTCGCCGGCCGGCCGCTCGCCGCCGCATTGCGCGCGAGCCCGGTCGACTACCGGCCGAACACCAGCCTGTGGCACCTCGATCCCGACGGCACGCTCTATCTCGCCTCCGACGGGCGCAGCCAAACCGTGAGGGCGCGCCGGGTGCTGCTGGCGACCGGGGCCATCGAGCGGCCGGCGCCGATCCCGGGCTGGACGCTCCCCGGCGTGATGACCGCAGGTGCGGCGCAAATCATGCTGAAATCGTCCGACCTCGTTCCGGAAGGCCGCGCCGTGCTGGCCGGGCAGGGCCCGCTTCTCTACCTGGTGGCGGGCCAGCTCGCACGCGCCGGCGCGCCGCCCGCCGCGATCCTCGAAACGACGCCATGGGAGAATTACCGCGAGGCGGCGCGGCGGCTGCCGGGCCGCCGGATGCTGATCAAAGGGCTGGGATTGATCGCGGCGGTGAAGCGAGCCGGCATCCCGATCCGGCGCGGCGTGCGTGGGCTGCGGGCGCTCGGGTGCCACGGCCTCGAACGGGTCGCCTGGGAGGGAGGCGAAATCGCCGCCGAGCACCTCTTTGTGCACGAAGGCGTCATCCCGAACGTGCAGGTCAGCCTCGCCCTGCAATTGCGCCACGAGTGGGACGAGGCACAGCTTTGCTGGCGCCCGGCGCTCGACGCCTGGGGCCAGACGAGCCTCCCTTGCCTCGCCGTGGCGGGAGATGGCGGCGGCATTCTGGGCGCCGAGGCGGCGGCGCTGTCGGGACGGCTCGCGGCACTCGACGCCGCCACGCTTCTCGGCCGTATCGGCGCCGCCGAGCGCGACCGCCGCGCCCAGCCGATCCGGACGGCGCTCGACCATGAGCGTGCCGCGCGGCCGTTTCTCGACCGCCTCTACCGGCCGTCGCGCCGGGTGCTGGCCCCGGACGACGACGACATCGTCGCCTGCCGCTGCGAGGAGGTGTCGGTCGGCCGGATCCGGCGCGCCGCCCGGCTCGGCGCGCAAGGCCCCAACCAGCTGAAGGCCTTCACCCGTTGCGGCATGGGGCCTTGTCAGGGCCGGATCTGCGGGCCGGTGGCGGCGGCCGTCATGGCCGACGAGCTCGGCCGGCCGATCGCCGAGATCGGCACCTTTCGCCCGCGCGCCCCCTTCACGCCGATCACCGTCGGCGCCCTCGCCGATCTCGAAGCCCCCGCCGCCGAGCCCGGAGCGATATGAGCCTTTGCCAAGCGCCATCCCACTCAGGGCATCGGGACCGAATTGATCGTTTTGCTTTCACCGCTCATATTACCCAGACGCTTTCCCACGGCAGCCAGATGGGGCTCGACATGGCGGTCACGGTCACCCCGCTTCATCCGCATCTCGGCGCCCAAATCCGCGGCGTCGACCTCACCCGTCCGGTCATGCCGCAAGTCTTCGCCGAGATCGAGGCGGCCTTCAACCGCCACGGCATCCTCGTCTTTCCGGAGCAGCCGGTGACCGACGAGCAGCAACTGGCCTTCAGCCGTCTCTTCGGGCCGCTCGAGGTCAACCCGAACTATGCCGGCGCCAGGATGCGGCTGCGCGCCGATGTCGCCGACATTTCCAACCTCGACGCCGACGGGCATGTGCTGGCGCGGGACGACCTTCGCAACCTGTTCAACCTCGGCAACCAGCTCTGGCACACCGACAGCTCGTTCAAGCATATTCCGGCGAAATGCTCGCTGCTGTCGGCCCGCGAGCTGCCGGCCCCCGGCCCGATGGGCGGCGGCGAGACGGAGTTCGCCGATCTGCGGGCGGCCTGGGATGCCTTGCCCGAGGCGAGGAAGCGCGAGCTCGACGGGCTCGTCGTCGAGCACAGCATCTTCCGCTCGCGCAGCCAGATCGGCTTTGCCGATTTCAACGACGGGATCTTCAAGGAATTGCCGCCGGTGCGGCAGGCGCTGGTCCGCCGTCATCCGGCCTCGGGCCGCACCAGCCTCTATCTCGCCTCGCACGCCTCGCACATCATCGGCCGGCCGGTCGCGGAAGGCAGGGCGCTGATCGAGGAGTTGATCGCCTTTGCGACCCAGCCGCAATTCGTCTACCGGCACCGCTGGACGGTCGGCGACCTCGTGATCTGGGACAATCGCTGCACGATGCATCGCGGCCGGCCCTACGACGACAGCCAGCGCCGCGTCCTGCACCGCACGACCGTGTCCGACTGCGCCAACACGCTGGAGCAGGAAGGGCTCGCCGCGATCGCCGCGGCCTGAAGGCCGGCACGATCGCCGTCCCGCCGATAACCGCCGACAGAATTTCCGTTCCTAACCCGTTATCGCAGCCTTCCGCGACGGGCCCCCTCCAGACGCCGCGCGCGGCCGTCGCTGCCCTCCACAAATATTTAATGCACCCGTTGTCCTGTAAACCGATCTCGTCCGTGCCAAAACTCGCAAACTGGACACCATTCACCGTCGTAATCGATTCCTTCCTGGTGAGGACAGCCAATTATGCCATCGGTCATGGCCACGGATCTCACCTGATGCTCCTCGATAAATTCAAGCATCTCGCGGGCAATGTCTGGATCGGAACGGACGTCGCCACGATCTACTTTCCAGTCGCGTAGCTCTTCCACCTCTGCATTCTCGGAGGGCACGATGCCAACAGCGACCTTTGTCGCTTGGCTCAGGTTCGGGCCATAGAAAGCAACCGTCGCAATCGGCCATCCCCGCAGTCCCTTTCGGGCTTTCTTCCTCAGGCGCTTGAGAAACCGATCTTCCACCATGCTATCGGCCCCCTGCTCTGACCACTGCCGCAGGATACGACGCAGCCAGAACGCGGCGAACGACCAATTTCTTTGGTGGAGTATCGTCGGTCTCGGCGCACCGCGCGCCGGTGCTCTGGCTCTTGAGCAACAAGCCGGGCGGAGCACGCCGCTCCCCAGCATTTGCCGGGCTTTCCGTAATGGCGCTTATGGTGCGTCAGGAGAAGCTGGCGCGTTCCAGCCGGTGAAAGTCCGGCCCGGGTAAGGCCGTAGCGGGCGGCCCGGTAGCGAGTGTTGCGTAGTCGTCGGCGACGGCGGGTGCGAAGCGTACACAGCGATCCGATGGGGTGTGGGATTGAGCCTCGAAATCCATAAAATCGCAGAGGCCGAGGCGGTCATAAGCGTCGAAGGCAACATGTGCGGCACCGTCATGCGAGGGGCCGTCGCTCTGCCGGGGTCGAAGGCCACATCACGTCGGAAGGGAAGGCGTCGGAACCTGAGAGATCTCACCTCCGGCCACAGGCTATAAGCCGACTGGCCCGCATCGGGAAGGCGAGGAGCCGAAGCCGATGATGCACGGGCGTGAGAAGTCAGAACTCCGTCGTAGTAGCGGGGAAGTCGCCGAACAAAACCGGGCGACCGGTAGCGGAGGCGGCGGAGCGAAGGACGGAGGCCGAGGAGAACGCGATCCAGCAACGCACGCGCCGGGCGCAGAACCGGGAAAGCGTGTCACAGGCGCTGGGGCGCGTACGGGAAGCCGCTAGGCAACGGAAAAAGGAACGGTTCACCGCGCTCTTCCACCACATCACGGTTGACCTGCTGCGGCTGTCGTTTTTCGCCCTCAAGCGAGACGCGGCGCCCGGTGCGGACGGCGTGACGTGGCAGGACTACGAGGCAGACCTTGAGCGCAAGCTCGGGGATTTACATGCCAGGGTCCATCGGGGAGCGTACCGGCCGCAGCCATCCCAGCGTCGGTATATACCGAAGGCCGACGGACGGCAGCGACCGCTCGCCGTGGCGGCGCTTGAGGACAAGATCGTCCAAAGAGCCACCGCCGCCGTACTGAACCAGATCTATGAGGAAGACTTCCTCGGGTTCTCGTACGGTTTCCGACCCGGGCGCAGCCAGCACGATGCGCTGGATGCTCTGATGGTCGGGATACGCGAAACAAAGGGGGTGAGCTGGATCATCGACGCCGACATTCAAAGCTTCTTCGACACGGTTAGCCACGAATGGCTGATCCGTCTCCTGGAACACCGGGTCGGTGATCGACGCATCATCCGCCTGATCCAGAAATGGCTCGGGGCGGGGGTGCTCGAAGGCGGGTCGGTTACGGTCAGTGAGGCGGGAACGGGGCAGGGCTCGGTGATCTCACCGCTGCTTGCCAACGTTTACCTGCACTACGTCTTCGATCTCTGGGCCGACCGCTGGCGACGGCGGGAGGCCACCGGCACCATGATCATCACGCGCTATGCGGATGATCTGGTGATCGGGTTCGAGCGCCAGGCCGACGCGCATCGGTTTCTCCAGATGATGCGGAAGAGGTTTGAGGAGTTCGCGCTGTCGCTCCACCCTGAGAAGACCCGGCTGATCGAGTTCGGTCGCTACGCGGCGCACAACCGCGAGCAACGCGGTCTCGGTAAGCCGGAGACCTTCGACTTCCTGGGCTTCACGCTGATCTGCGGCCGAACCCGCCGGGGGATTTTCCAGCTAAAGCGGAAAACCCGGCGCGACCGTAGCCGTGCGAAGCTCCAGGAAATCAAGGAGGAGCTGCGCCGGCGACGACACTATCCCATACCCCAACAGGGGCAATGGCTTCAGAAAGTGGTCAGGGGTTTCTTCGCCTATCACGCCGTGCCGACAAATCTGCCGGCGCTCGTGGCGTTCAGACGCCGTGTGACTGAAATCTGGTGGCGCACGCTTAAACGACGCAGCCAGAGAGACAAGACCACATGGAAGCGGGCAAGGGAAATCGCCGATCACTGGCTGCCCAAACCGAAAATCCTGCACCCGTGGCCGGCAGAACGGTTTGCCGTCAAACATCCAAGGTGGGAGCCGTATGCGGGAAAGCCGCTCGTACGGTTCTGTGCGGGGGGCGCCCAGTAATGGGCGTCCCTACCGCGATCGCCTCGCGTCCACTTGGTCATGCGGCCTTACCGAATTTTCAGCCTCACCCATTGACCGCTTCGAACACGTATAGCCTGCCACCTCTCACTTCTGTGCAGCGTCCATTTTTTTGGCCACGCCCTATCGAGGATAACGTCCTATCGAATGAGACAAGCACTGCCAGGAATTTAGCTGGTTTTGTATCGCTTCAGCTCTGTGCCGCTTGTGGAGGCGGAATAGGTGGTTCGGAAGGTGGCGACGAAAAATGATGCTGGGCGATGCGCCACCCTTCGGGACGAAGCGTCAGAACCAACGTCGAGCGCAGTACAGTGTGTGTGGCGCCGCCGGCATTGAGGTTGAAGTCGAACTCAGCATAGCCCTGGGCAAGATAGACACCTTCCCCCAGTTTGCGCAGTTCCTGATCGACCAGTGCGAGCCGGGCGGCAGCAAGCGTGCCGACGTAGGAGTCAAAATATTCATGCACCTTCGCATGGCCCACTGCATGTCCAGGACGCCCGCCATAAAACACC
Organism: uncultured Alphaproteobacteria bacterium; assembly: GCA_963781215.1. Taxonomy (GTDB): domain Bacteria; phylum Pseudomonadota; class Alphaproteobacteria; order ATCC43930; family CGMCC-115725; genus AP-15. The sequence continues at coordinate 109,221 of CAWAFE010000002.1, read as the reverse complement.
GCATCCTCGGTATAGAGTGCAGCTAACCCTGCGGAGTTCCAATGTTCTGCTGCCGCGTTCCAGTCGCGCTCAACTGCGCGCAATGCCGTCTCGCCCTCCGACAGTTCAGTCAAATCCGGCATTGTCGTTTCCTTCCGCTTTCCCGCCTTGGCAGGATCTCTCGCGAATGTCACCGCGTGAGGTGGCCATCGCTAATGATGAGTGAGGGCGGCCTGAAGCCGCCCTCAGGACTTACAAGCGTGCTTCCAGTACCATGTTGAAGGGCGTGGCTGTTGCGCGCCGAATGTTGCCGAAGCCCCCTGCCGTAATGACTTCGCGCAGTCTCGCTTCACCAGCCTGTGCGCCTAAGGCAGCGCCAACCTCCTGTGACAGGGAGGTCGGAACGCACACTAATGTGGATGCTGCATAATAGATGCGGCCGATGGGGTTCATGTTGTCTTCCATCTTGTCGCCAGCCATTGGCTCGACGATCATCCAGGTGCCATCCGGCTTCAAGGTCTCCCTCACATGAGCAGCGGCACCAGCTGGATCGCCCATGTCATGCAGACAATCGAAAAATGTCACGAAATCCAGACCGGTTGCCGGATAGTCCTTGGCTGTACCGACCTCAAAAGTAGCGTTAGACACGTTGTGCTCACGCGCATGGGTACGAGCTGCATCGATTGACCCTGGATGGAAATCGTAGCCAGTGAAATGCGACTTGGGAAAGGCTTGTGCCATGATCACGGTTGACCACCCATGGCCGCATCCCACATCGCCGACCATCGCGCCTGCGGTCAACTTGGCTACTACCCCATTGAGCGCGGGCAACCAATTCTGGACAAGATTGTGGAGGTAGCCCGGCCGGAAAAACCGTGCAGTCGAACAAAACAGGCAAGGGCCGTAGTCACCCCAGGCGACACCCCCGCCCCTCTTGAAAGCCTCCTGCACCCGTGGTTGCGCGTCCGACCATGCAACCACGCCATCGAAAGCCCCCATCATCGCCACGGGACTATCCTCGATCGCGAGCATCATCGCTTGCTCAGGCGGCAGCGTGAATTTTTGGGTGGTGGAGTCATAGGTAAGGTAATGCGAAGCCGTCTGCTGCGCGAGCCACTCCCTCAGATACCGGGGATGAACCCCTGCTGCTGACGCAAGTTCTTCGCATGTCATTCTGCCCTTCTCGTGCAAGGTCTTGTAGAGACCTAGGGCGTCGCCCATTCGCACCATTGCGACACTTGCCGCGCCTCCCAAGTCGTTCAGCATCTGGCCTATTGCCTGATGCAATTTGCCTTCATCAACCTCTGGCAGCGCCATTGCTTCCGCTCCCGTCTTGTTCTGGGAGCGCCGCTCTCGAAACGGTCAGCCCTCCCGTCAGCCTCAGAAACACCACCGGCGACTTCTCCAATTGGGCGACGATGGACCACGAACCCATTCTTAAGTCAACCTTAAACCTGTAGCACAGGACCGAGCGCCACTTGCCCCCGCTCGATCAAGAGGTTACGTTTCCCGCAAGATATGTCTGAAGCTTACCCACGAAACCGCCGTCTCGGCTATGCCCGCGTCAGCACCTACGGGCAGACGCTCGATGCCCAGCTTGAGCAGCTACGCGGCGCGGGCTGCACCAAGATTTACCGCGAGAAGGTGACGGGCGCGCACAACGATCGGCGCGAACTGTTAAAGATGCTCGACGGCCTCGCGCCCGGTGACGTGGTGACGGTGACGCGCATCGACCGCCTCGCGCGCAGCACCTTCGACCTGTTCGCCATCGTCAAGCAGATCGTGGACGCCGAGGCGCAATTTCGTTCGCTTGCCGAGCCGTGGGCCGACACCGGCACCGGCACCAGCGGCCGGTTGATGATCGCCGTCCTTGGCGGCCTCGCCGACGTGGAGCGCGACCTTATCCGCACCCGCACCGCCGAGGGCCGCAGCCGGGCGCAAAAGCGCGGCCAGCACCTGGGCCGACCCTCAAAGCTCACCGACGCGCAGAAAGCCGACGCACGGCGGCGGCGGGCCGAGGGTGCGACCCTTGCCGAACTCGCGCGCAGCTACGACGTGGGGAAAAGCACGATTTCGCGGCTTACGACGAGAGTTTAGGAGCGGAGGAAGCAGATTTGGATTTCCGCGGTTATCGCCGGCGAAGAACGCGCACCTGCTGTACCCTCGGATAGCGAAAGACACCGTTATGACGCTAGTGACTGAAATCGATGCCGCCCAACGGACTGTCAATACGGATTCCTATCAAATGTCCATAGGCGAAATCGTTAGCATGTACAGAGATGGTGAACTTATAATTAATCCTGTTTTTCAAAGGTTATTTCGATGGGATCTGTCGCAAAAATCGCGGTTAATCGAGTCAATACTGATTGGGATACCGCTGCCATCTATCTTTGTTTACGAAACCCCGGATGGGAAATGGGAGCTTGTGGACGGGCTTCAGAGAATCTCCACCCTCCTAGAGTTTATGGGGCTTTTGAAGGTAGACGAGGGGCCGAAACCTCCTTCAGTCCTGGAGGCGACGAAATATCTGCCTTCGCTCTACAACGCTGTTTGGGAAGAAAGTGCGGCTATCGAAGCTGCTCCGGTGGATGAACAGAATCCCTTGCCGAAAAATCTCCAGTTGGCAATCAGACGCAGTCGGCTAAGTGTCGAGATATTGAAGCGACCGAGTGACGCGCATACTAAGTACGATTTATTCCAAAGATTGAATGGTTGGGGATCAGCAGCCAACGCGCAGGAGTTACGCAATTGTATCGTTGTAATGGTGAACGGCGAATTTTTTAACAGACTTCGCGAGTTGACGAACTCCACGATTTTCAAAGCTGTGACCCGCGTTTCTGACGAGCAAAAGGAAATCCAGCGAGATATCGAATACCTTACCCGATTCTTGGTCTACCGTTATATAGACTATGATGGGAAACTGGACGTTGAGGAATATATAGACGAAGGCATCATCAAAATCGCCGAAAGCAATATCTTCGATGCCGCGGCCGAACAAAACCTACTGGAGACGTTCCAACTGCTCCATGATTCGCTCGGTGAAAATGCCTTGCGACAATATGAAGAAGAAGGAGGAAGATTTCGTGGAAGGGTAGGTTTAAATGCCCTTGAGATTGTGGCTGTAGGGGTTTCCTTCAATCTTCCTGCAATACAGCGCTTACAGGAACCGACGACCTACATAGCCGAAAAAGTGAAACGTCTCTGGAGCAACGAGGAGGTAAAAACCTTTTCGCGCCCTGGCCTTCGAGGGACGCAACGCATCCGAAGGACGATACCATTCGGTAGGAGCTGGTTCACGCCGAGCTAGCCATGCCGCAGGTGCGGACAACGGCGGAATTCTCCTCGACCATAACCGCCGATCTCACTTGGAGGATCAGGGAAATATCCGATCTCCGGGCTGCGGTGAGGAGGATCGATGCGGAGTTTAGGCGTACTCTGTTGCGGGCAAGCGTGCCCGTTGTATACGCGCATTGGGAAGGGCACGTGTCGGTTGTGGCGAAATCGTATGTAGAGTTCCTTGCGCTCCGGAGGCCCCGGTACTCGACACTCAAGTCAAGCTTCCGTTTAAATGAATTATTTGGAACCTTTAGAAGAATAAGTGGATCACAACTTAATTACCAGCAAATAATCGAGTTCATGGAAAGGGTATTGCGGTGCGGCGATTTGCGCTTCAGAGGCGTAAACGAGGATATAATTTCAACGAGGGCAAACCTTAACTCTCATGTTCTGAAGGAATTGTGTTTATATCTATCTATAGACGCTGTGTCTTTCGAAGATGATTACGATTTCATCGATAAAATTCTGCTGTATCGCAGAAATAATATAGCTCATGGGGAATATATTCAGGTGGATGCCCCAATGTTAGAAGAAATGTCCAACCGTGTTATAAAGATGATGCGTACATTCAATAACCTTGTGGAGAATGATGTTGTGCTAGGACGGTATAGCATAGCTGGTTAGACGTGGAGCAACATGAGCCATCTACTGCGATTTTCCAGAATCCACGCTTCGGAGATCGACGCGGCGATTTTCCAGAATCGCCGTTATGCGGCTTTTCGCTGTAGGCGCTCGATCAAAATGTCACCCCTCTGCCAGATAGTGATGACACTCCGCGAAGATTTTGCGGGGGGTGTCTGGGGTGACGGTACGGCTGATGAGCGATGGGGAGCTGGCACGGCTTGAGCTGTTGCGGGACTTGGATCGGCGCCGATTGACGACGGCGACGGCGGCGGAACTGCTGGGACTTGAGCGGCGTCAGGTGTTTCGGCTGCTGAAGGCCTATCGGAGCGAGGGTCCGGCGGGTCTGATTTCGAAACGGCGCGGCTGCCCGAGCAACCGCCGCAAGCCCGCGGTGCTTCGCGCCGAGGTGCTTGGGATCATTCGCGAGCGATATTGGGATTTCGGCCCGACCTTGGCGGCGGAGAAGCTGGCTGAGGTACACAGGATCGTTCTCGGCCGCGAGACGGTGCGCAAGTGGATGATAGCGGACGGGCTGTGGCTCGATCGCAAGCAGCGTCGCAAACGGGCTCACCCGCCGCGTTCTCGGCGCGAGTGCGTCGGCGAGCTGGTGCAGATCGACGGGTGCGAGCATTGGTGGTTTGAGGATCGCGGGCCGCAATGCACGCTTCTGGTGTTCGTTGACGATGCGACGAGTTCGGCTGATGCACCTCCAGTTTGTCGAGAGCGAATCGACGTTTGCCTATTTCCACGCGACCCGCGCCTATCTGGAGGCTTGGGGCAAGCCGGTCGCGTTCTACAGCGACAAGCACGGCGTCTTTCGCGTCAACCATGAGGGCGCGCTCGGCGGCGACGGGATGACCCAGTTCGGCCGTGCGCTCGATGCGCTCAACATCGACATCATCTGCGCCAATTCGAGCCAGGCGAAGGGTCGGGTCGAGCGGGCGCACAAGACCTTGCAGGACCGCTTGGTCAAGGAGCTTCGGCTTGCCGGCGCGTCCAGCCTGGCCGAGGGCAATGTCCTGCTTCCGGCGTTCATCGCCGACTACAACGCGCGCTTTGCCAAGTCGCCGGAGAACGCCAAGGATTTGCATCGGCCGCTGCATGCCGGCGACGATCTGGAGGACGCTTTCGCCTGGAAGGAGGAGCGCACGCTGTCGCAGGCACTGACCCTCCAATACGACAAGGTGATCTTTGTTTTGGAACCGAGCGAGCAGGCCAAGGCGGCGATCGGCAAGCGGGTCACCGTGTTCGATTATCCCGATGGCCGGCTATCGATCCGTTACAAGGGTGTGGAGCTTGCCTACTACCGCACCTTTGACAAGCTGCGTCAGGTCTCGCAGGCCGAGATTGTCGAGAACAAGCGGCTCAGCGCCGCTCTCGCCTTCATCCGTGAGCAGCAGATTGCACGGGCTGAGCCTCGCAGCAGGAAGGCGCCGCGCCGGCGCGATCAGCGCGATGCCCGTCTCTTCAAGGTTGGCTGAGCTTTTCTACGAGCCGAGCGGCTGACGCCACTCGGTAAAACAACCCGGTGCGGCTTCGAGCGCGGTGCATCGGGCGCCGGTCGGGCGCTGCGCTGCGCCGGGGGCTCCGCGCCCGCCCGCCGCCCGACCCCAGCCGCTGTGCGGGTGACATTTCTAAATGGCAGAAACAGTGACATCTTTATCTGGTGGACACATTCGCCAGGGTGGCGCGACTTCTCCGCCCGTGTCCGGCATTGTGGCTTCTCTCCAGCTTCAGAAGATTCGGCCGGCAGTTGAGCGCGATGGAGAGGGCGCGGCACAGAGATCGATGCGGTCCGGGTTATCGCCGCGAATGTTGCCATAATGGCATGTTAGATGTTGCTCTCTTGAGGCGTCCGGAGAGCAGGCGCCGGGGCGGATCGGGAGAGAGCGGTGCCTGTAGATTCCCAGTATTATCACGCGGAGCAGGCGGAGGGCGGGCTGTCGGCGACGCGGGATGCGGCGGGGCGCTGGCGCAAGGGCGCGCCGGGCAATCCGGCCGGGCGGCCGCGGGGTTCGCGCAACCAGGCGACCCGCCACAGCGGAAACCCGCAGGCGCCTTTGCGACCCAGCCGCAATTCGTCTACCGGCACCGCTGGACGGTGGGCGACCTCGTCATCTGGGACAATCGCTGCACGATGCATCGCGGCCGGCCCTATGACGACAGCCAACGCCGCGTCCTGCACCGCACGACCGTGTCCGACAGCGCCAACACGCTGGAGCAGGAAGGGCCCGCCGCGATCGCCGCGGCCTGAAGGCGCCGCCCGATCGGCGCCTTCGACGGGGACGGGGTCGTCGTCACAACTGCACCTGCGCGGACCGCAGCCTGCGCATCAGGATGACGACCAGCGGGATCAACAGCGGCAGCGCCGAGAGCACCGCCGCGACGCCGAGCCGCGGCTGGGCCATGTTGAAGGCGTAGCGGATGCTGAGCGTCGCCAGAACGTGGGTCAGATCGGCCGGGCCGCCGCCCGTCACGAAAAAGACCGGGTTGAAATCGCCGAGCGAGAAGATCGTCGAGAGCAAGGTGCAGATCAGATAGAGGTTGGCGAGGAGCGGGAAGCTGACATGGAGGAAGCTGCGCAAGCCGGTAGCACCATCGACCTTCGCCGCATCGCGGATTTCCAGCGGGATCGCCATCCGGCCGGCGAGCAGGATCACGGTCCAGAACGGCAGCGACTTCCAGATATGCGCCAGTGCCGCAGCGCCGAACGCGGTCCAGCGCGAAGTCAGCCATTCCGGCCCGGTGATGCCGAAGAGATGCCACAGCAGGCTGTTGAGCAGGCCGAATTCGCCGTTCAGCAGCCAGTGGATCGAGATGAACGCCGGCAGCGCCGCCATCGCCCAGGGCAGCACGAAGACCATCAGCAGCGCCTTGACCCACCACCCCGGACGCATGAAGAAGCCCGACAGCAGCAAGGCGCAGAACATCTTCAGGTTGACCGCGACACCGAGAAAGAGTGCCGTATTGACAAGGGTCCCGGTGTAGATCGGATCGGAAAACAGCGTCGCGTAAAGCCTCGGATCGCTGCCCATCCAGATGCCGAAGGCGACAGGATAGGAAACGAACGCCAGAAAGACGGCGATGTAGGGGACGCAGAAGGCGACGGCCCAGGCGTATTCCGAGCCTTGCAGATGGCCGCGCCAAAGCCGCCTTCGCGACCGCCGAAGGGCCGCCTGGCTGGGCAGGGTCTGTATGGTCTGGGCAATTTCCGCCATGGCCGCCTCTCGGGCTTTGACCCGTTTATATGGCGACGATCTCGTCGAACTGCTTATCCGCCCTTTTTCGCCAGGTCCGTCGGCATCATCCCGCCGTCGGTGACGTCGCGGCGGCGGTCCGAATCTATGCCGAATTTGCCGGTTGGCGGTCTATCTTTAGTATAATGGGCAGCACAGCAAGCGGCCGGGAAAAGCCCGGCCAAGACGACCTGTGGTCGCCTCGATGCCAGGGGGATGCCCGTTCGGCGTCAGATTTTCCCTGGACTGCCCTGGGCTTTCGCCGGGATAAATATCAACCTATCGAATTCTCGGACACATTCCGGGTCGGACACCGAGTATTATCATTACCCAGCTTGGTATGGATTGGCAGCCCCGAGCGAACGACGCCTGTTGCTACGCCGCGGGAGGCTCGCCCCGAACAATACGCCGCCGACGGCCAGAACGACGGGGAGGCCGCTGCCGATCGAGGGAGCCGGCGCGGTTTCGTACGCCTGCCCCTGGACGCCATTCAGCCCGATCAGCTGGCCACCGCTGCCGCCGTGGGCTTCGGCGGCGGCAATTGCGTTGCCGATGGCCGTGGAGGTTACATCGTTGCCGGTGACCGTCAGGTAGTTGGTGCCACCGGTATAGGTGCCATTACCGTTGTAGTTGCCGTTATTGTACTCGACAGTCCAGATTGCCGCCTGCACTATGGCGGAGTTCGCGTTGCTCGGGCTGCTCTGCATCAGCGCATCGCCGTAGCTCACCAGATCCCCGATCTCTGTGATCTGCGTTGTGGTCAGGGTCGAGGCATTAGGGCCGCTATTGTCGGTGCTCAGCGGCCCTTCGGTGTACTGGTAGTTGCTGCCGCCAAGGTTGATGGTGTGGAAGAGGTCCACGCACCACGTCGGGAGCGTGAAGTGGGGTCCGCCGTTGTCGTCGACGGTCAGCACGATCTGGCCGGTGATCACGTTTGAATCGCTTACGGACATTCCATCGACATTGCCGGATATCGTCGTGAGTTCATAATACGGCACCTGCACGTTGTGCACGGTGATGAGGTCGGCGAACGCGGGCGCCGCGAAGCCGCCCAGTCCGATCACCGCCGCTGCGGCCAGGGATGAATGTTTGAACCGACCCATTTGACGACCTCCGCATACCGAAGGGTTTCGAGCAAAATTTCCTACGAAAACCATCATACACACTTTTTGAGCTGGTCAATCGCAAAAGTTGTGGTTAACGCCTGATTTTTTCGGGACACCGGCATCGGCGATGGCAGAATTGCCATAATCATATCGTATCGCTACGCAATCGACGGTGGTGCGGAAAGGGCGCCGGCTGGCGTGCGGGTCGGGCGGTTCGCTGCAGATTCTCTGCAGATAACAGCGAAAGCAGCGGGTCCGAGCCCGTCGCAGGGCGACGAGGGCGACCTGCCGCGAGGTGTAGTTGTGGCTTCACCGCTTGTAGAACACGCCGTCCTTCATGATGTGGGTCAGGTGCTCGCCTTGGCCGTCGAGCAGCGCGATGTCGGCGAGCGGGTCGCCGTCGACGACGATCAAATCGGCGCGGGCGCCGGGCGCGACGACGCCGAGTTCGCCCGCGCGGTTCAGAAGCTCGGCGTTGACCGCGGTCGCCGATCGGATGATCTCGAAGGGCGCCATCGCCTCGGCGCGGATCACGAATTCGCGCGACTGATGGCGATGCATAGGTCCCAACAGATCGGTGCCGAAGCCGATCTTGACGCCGGCTTCCTGCAACAGCTCAAGCGAGTGCAGCCCGGCCTCGCGCACATCGCCGAGCTTGGCAAGGCTCACTTCGGGAAACCCCAATTCCCGGCCGAAACGGTGCATCGCGTCGAAGGTGACCAATGTCGGCACGACGAAAGCGTCGGCGCCGGCGACGTGCTCGGCGGTGGCCCGGTCGATCAGATTGCCGTGCTCGATCGAGCGCACCCCGAAATCGATCGAGCGGCGGATCGCCTCGGGCGAATACGCGTGCGCCATGACATAGGTGCGCCAGGCCCGCGCCTCCTCGACGATCGCGCGCACCTCCGCTTCGCTGTATTGCAGGTTCCAGACCGGGTCGTAGGGCGAGGCAACGCCGCCCGAGGCCATGATCTTGATCTGGGTCGCGCCCTTGCGCAGCTCGTCGCGCGCCGCCCGGCGGCATTCCGCGACGCCGTCGGCGATGCGCGCCAGCCCGGCCCCGCCCTCGCAACAGGCGCAGGCGACGACCGACACCGAGCGCGTGCGCGGTCGGAGGTCGCCGTGCCCGCCAGTCTGGCTCAAGGCCTGGCCCGACGGGAAGATCCGCGGCCCGCGCACCAGCCCTTCTTCGACGGCCTCGGCGAGCCCGGCATCGGCGCCGCCGGCGTCCCGCACCGTCGTGAAGCCGCGCTGCAGCATGCCTTCGAGCACGCGGGCCGCCTGCAACGCCACCAGGCTGACCGGGCGCTCCGCGAGCCGCGCCAGCACCTGATCGACGGCGACCACATGGACATGCGCGTCGATCAACCCGGGCATCAGGGTACGGCCGGCGAGATCGATCGTGTCAGCGGCGGCACTGCCGATCGGCCGGTCCGAGACTTCCCGGATATGCCCATCCTCGACGAGGACGTGATGATCCTCGCGGCGCTCGTTGCCGGTGCCGTCGAGCACCGCGCAATTGGCGAATATGATCGCAGCCATCGCACTTCGCCCCCCGCCGCCCATTCTTTGCCGGTCGAAGTCTAGGCCGGATTGCCCGGCCGGCGGAAGCGGGCTAACGTCGGCATGGTTACCCTTGGGAAGGAAGCGCTATGGCGACACTGATCATCGGCGGCACCGGCTTCATCGGCCGCCGGCTGATACCGCTATTGGCGGCGCGCGGGGAAGAGATCACCTGCATGGACATCAACCCCGGCACCGCCTCCTACGACCATCTGGGCAAGCAGGTCCGGGTCGTGCGGGGCGATGTCGCCCAGTTCGACGACGTGATGTCGGTGATGACGGCGGCAAAGCCCTCGCGAGTGGTCAACCTCGCCTATTATCTCGGCAGCGAGCACCCGCCGCATGCCGCCTTCAAGCTCAACATCCTGGGCATGGACAATTGCTTCGAGGCGGCGCGCCTGGCGGGCGTCAACCGTGTCGCCTATGCGAGCTCACTGGCGGTCAGCGGCGAGCAGCACTTCTACGGCGACCGCGTGGTGACCGAGGACGATTTCCGCCACGGCCACGTCCAATACGCGATGCACAAGATCTTCAACGAGTGGCAGGCGCAGGACTACCGCGAGAAGCACGGGATGGAGATCACCGCGATCCGGCCGGCCAACGTCACCGGCAACGACAAGATCGTCGGCTCGGTCGACCACGTCAAATGCATCACCTTCCCGGCGCGGGGCCAGCCTATTTCGTTTCCGCACAAGGACGCGATGCGCTGCCCGGTTCATGTCGACGAGATCGCCGAAATCTTCGCCCGAGTGATCATGACCGACAAGCCAAAGAACTGGGTCTACAACACCGGCGGCATTGCGATCAGCATCGGCGAGATCGCCGACATGGTGCGCGAATTCCTGCCCGACGCCAGGATCACCTTTGAGAAGGAAGAAGGCGGCAAGGCGATTTCCGGCAATTACCTGATCGACAACAGCCGTCTCGTCGAGGAATTCGGCGTGCAGTACCGCCCCTACCGCGAACGGGTCTTGCAGATCATCAACGAGGTGCGCCGCGAAGAAGGCCTGCCGGCGATCGCCGACCGTTAGCGGCGGCAGCCCCGCCGCCTTAGGGCGCCGGCTCCATCTTGTAATCGGCGTCGCTGACGTGCTCGGCCCAGTCGGTGCCCTGGCCCTGCTCGCCCGCTTCCGACATTGCCAGATGCGCGAAGAGGCGATCGGGGGCCGCACCGTGCCAGTGCATCGTATCGGGCGGGATCATGACCGTGTCGCCCGGATAGATCGCCTGCGGTCGCGAGCCCTTGCCGATGCAGATGCGGCCGACGCCGGAAAGGCAATAGAGGGTCTGGCCGACGGGGTGCGCGTGCCAGCCCGTGCGCGCGCCCGGCGTGAATGACACAACCGTGGCGCGCATTCGCGACGGCGGCTGCCCGACTAGCACCTCGTCCTGGAACACTTCGCCGGTAAAATTGGCCGCGGCACCCCGCTTGGTGGACCGCGCCGATGCCCGCATTACCGTCATGGCTCTCTCCTCTCCACGCGAAAACCCGCAGTCAGGATAGGCCCGGCCGCCGCCCGGACGCAACGCTGCGCCCACCGGCCCCGGCCCGCGAGGTCGGGCGGGTCGCTTCGCGCGTCAGTCGGGCGGTGGCGTCCTCGATCCGCTCTTCGAGCTCGGCCATTACCGCGCGGCGCGGCCGGCCGGGCGGGATCGGGTCGAGGAATTCGAGGACGATCCGGCCCGGGCGTTTGATAAAGCTCCGCCGCCCCCAGTAGAGCCCGGAATTGACCGCCGCCGGCACCAGCGGCAGGGCCAGCGCCTGGTAGAGGGCGGCGACGCCGGGCTGGTAGGGAAGGCGCGCCCCCGGCGCCGTACGCGTCCCCTCGGGAAAGATCACGATCGGCCTGCCCTCGGCGGCGATCGTCCGCGCCGCCACGACCATGCGGCGCAACGCGCCGGCACCGGCTTTGCGGTCGATCGCGATCGAGCCGGCGCGCGAGGCGTACCAGCCGTAAAACGGCACATGCAGAAGCTCGCGCTTGATCACAACCGCCGGATCGCCCAGCACAATGGGAAGGATCAGCGCGTCCCACGCGGACTGGTGCTTCATGGCGATGATGCAGCCGCCGGGCGGCAGGCGGTCGATCCCGCGGATCTCGTGGTCGAGGCCGACGATCCAGCGGAGCAGGGCGAGCACGCCCCGAGCCCATTCCCGGCCGAACCACATGGCCGCCGCGCGCGGCGCCAGCAGGAACGGCAGACCGGCGACACCGAGGATCAGGGTCCACCCGACAAACGCGATGTTGAAGGCAAATGCTCGCACGCGGCTCATCGCATCCTCTCGGCGTGGCGCCCGAGCGAGGCGACCGCCGCGGCCGGCTGCAGCCGCTCGATCAGCGGGCGGAACAGGGCTGCCAGATACTTGTCGTATTCGACGACGAGCAGAGTTGCGGTGCCGTGCCAAGCCCACCAGCGCTGCTGCCGGACCTGGTCGGGGAACACGGGATGGGGAACGATCTCGATCTCTGGCATGGCGCGCTCGAATTCGAGGCGGCTGCGCGGCATGTGGTACCAAGCGGTAACGAGCCGCAGGCTGCGATAGCCTTGCTGACGCATCCATTGCGCCGTTTCGTGGGCATTTCCAAGGGTGTTGTCAGCTTGATGGCCGATCGCGACGCAGCACGAGACCCACTCGGGCGGGTTGCCCGAGATGCGCAGCAGCTCGCCGAGGTCGACCCGCTGGTCGACCCCGGACACGAACAGCGCACGGGCCCTTCCTTCGCGCAGCAGATCGATGCCGCTCTGCAGCCGTAGGCTGCCGCCGGTCACCACGACGATCGCGTCGGTCGGCTCCGCCCGGTCGTCGACCGGCCATGGCGTCGCGAACCAGACGAGGCCGGCGGCCCACAGCGCGCACGCCGCCGTACCCGCAACCGCCACCCGGCGCATCGCGCGCCACGGCAGCGTCATCGGCGCTCTCCCGGGCTCCGACGCACCAGCGCTATGTCCGCCGCCCCTAAACTCGGACCAACCAGCTTCAGCCGACCGCGCCGGTCAGCAGCGGGCCGAACAGCCGCCAGCGCTCGCCGTCGAAGCGGGCCATCTGGACCTGCTTGACCGGTGCGAAATCGGTCGGGCTGGTATTGATCGTGATCCCCGGCAGCAGCATCGGAGCCGTGAGGTCGTGCAGGCTCGCCGCCTGCTTCATCACGTTCTCACGGGTCAGCTCATCGCCGCAAGCCTTCAGCACGTGCACGACGGTAGCGGCGACCGAAGGTGCATAGGCATTGGAACTGTCTGCCTTGTCGCCCTGCGGATAGTATTTGTCCATGAACCCGAGCCACCACTTGTAGCCGGCATCGTCTTTCCATTGCGGGTCGTTCGGGTCCTTCAGGAAGAAGTCGGTGACGATGTCCTTGCAGTTTTCGAAGCCGGCCGGCTTCAGCGTTCCGGCGACCGAATTGCCGATGCCGCTCAAGATGTGCAGTGGCCGCCATTCGATCTGGGCTACCTTGCGGATCGCCTGGGCGGCGAATTTTTGGATCGCGGTATTGACGATGACGTCGCAGCCCGCCGCCTTCATGGCGATAATTTGCGAGTCGACGGTCGGATCGGTGGTTTCGTAGGTCGCCTTGACCTTGACCATCGCCTCCGCCTTGTCGCCGAGCCCGTCGACGACCCCCTTCAGGTAGTCCTTGCCGAAATCATCGTTCTGATAGAGCACGCCGATTTTGGCGTCCGGCTTATTTTTCAGAATGTAGGTGGCATAGATGCGGCCCTCGCTCTGGTAATTCGGCTGCCAGCCGATGGTCCAGGGATGGCCCTTCGGATCGTCCCATTTAGTGGCGCCGGTGCCGACGAACAGTTGCGGCACCTTGTGCTGGTTCATGTAGCGCCACACAGCGGTATTGGTCGGCGTGCCTAGCGAGTTGGCGGTGATGAAGACCTCGTCGTCCTCGACCAGCTTGCGCACCATCTCGACCGTCTTCGGCGGCGTGTAGGCGTCGTCGTAGGAGATGAAGTTGATTTTGCGCCCGTTTATCCCGCCCTGCTGGTTGATCATGTTGTAATAGGCAGTCTCGCATTTGGGGATTGTGCCATAGGACGAAGCCGGGCCGCTGTAGGGACCGGTGTTGCCGATCTTGATCTCGCTGTCGGTGACGCCGGGGCCGTAGTTCTTAGCGGCGCGGGCCGTCCGGGCGGCGAGGATCGGGGCGCCCAAGGCCAGCGCGGCCGGGGCGGCGGCGAGAATCGTGCGACGCGTCAGACGTTTCATGGTGACCTCCCGTTGTGTCCGCGGCTTCGAGCGCGGTTATGCCCTTGCCGCCGATTTATCCGGCGCCGCGGACCGCGGCGCCGTCTCCTGCCCGTCGCACGCTCACGCCATCATGTCACGCAAAGCGCCCGCCGGGAAACCGACCCTTCCCGCCTGCGATCACCCGATCGCGCCGGTTAGGACCGGACCGAATGGAACGTAGCGCTCGCCGTCGAATCGCCTCATCTGGGCCTGCCGGATCGGCGCGAAATTGGTCGGGCTGGTGTTGATCGTGATGCCGGGCAGCAGCATCGGCAGTTCGAGATCGTGCAGACTAGCCGCCTGCTTCATCACGTTCTCGCGGGTCAGGTCGTTGCCGCATTGCTTTAGCATCTGGACGGTGGTCGCGGCAATCGACTGGCCGTAGACGTTCTGTTGATCGGTCTGGTCGCCATTCGGGTAATACTTGTCCATGAACGAGACCCACAACTTGTAACCTGCATCGTTTTGCCATTGGGGATCGGTCGGGTCCTTGAAAGAATTGTCGCTAATGATGTCCTTGGCGTTCTCTAATCCGGCCGGCTTCAACGTCACGCCCACGGACGAGGCGATGCCGTTTAGGATGTGCAACGGTTTCCATCCGATTCCGGCCACCTTTCTGATCGCCTGAGCACCGAATTTGGGGATCGCGACGGTGAAGAGGACGTCGCAGCCAGCTCCATGCAGCTCAAGGATCTGCGAATCGACGGTGGCGTCGGTCGTTTCGTAGGAAATCTTCATCTTGATTATCGAGGCGGCCTTGTCGCCGAGCCCGTCGACCATCCCCTTCAGATAGTCCTTGCCGAAATCGTCGTTCTGATAGAGCACACCGAGCTTGGCGTCGGGCTTGTTCTTCAGGATATAGGCCGCGTAGATGCGCCCTTCCGCCTGGTAGCTGACGAAAAAGCCCATGGTCCACGGATGACCCTTCGGGTCGTCCCATTTGGTAGCGCCGGTGCTGACGAACAATTGCGGCACCTGCTTCTGGTTCATGTAATGCCAGACCGCGCTGTTGGTCGGGGTCCCGACGGCGCCGGCGATGAAGAGAACCTCGTCGCTCTCAACCAGCTTGCGCGTCATCTCGACCGTTTTCGGTGGCGTGTAGCCGTCGTCATACGAAATGAAATTCAGCTTGCGGCCGTTGATGCCGCCCTGCTCGTTGATCATCTTGAAATAGGCGGCCATCGATATCGGAATGGGGCTGGCATTCGAGAGCGGGCCGCTATAGGGGCCGGTGTTGCCGATCTTGATCTCGCTGTCGCTGACCCCGGGGCCGTATTTGTTTGCGGCGCGAGCCGGCCACGGGGCCAGCAGCGGGCCGCCAAGCGTCAATGCGGCGGGGGCGGCAGCGAGAATCGTACGACGCGTCAGTTGCTTCATGATAACCTCCCGTTGTGAAGCCTACCTCTCAATTCGATATTTTCTTGTCGCCCGATTCGAAACGCGTTGTCGTGTTTGGCCCATTGGGTGGTCGCGGCACAGCCGTCCGACCGCCCGCCGGGGATAACGAACCGTTGCGCCGAGCCGGCAGCAATTGGTCCCAAGCGCTCGGCTGCTGCGGCCACCGCACGCCGTCAGCCGACCGCGCCGGTCAGCAGCGGGCCGAACAGCTGCCAGCGCTCGCCGTCAAACCGGGCCATCTGGACTTGCTTCAGCGGCGCGAAATCGGTCGGGCTGGTATCGGCCTTGATGCCGGGCAGCAGCATCGGCACCGTGACGTCGTGCAGGCTCGCCGCCTGCTTCATCAAATTCTCGCGGGTCAGCTCGTCCCCGCATTGCTTCAACACCTGCGCCGTCATGGCGGCAAGAGAAGAGCCGGCGACGTTGCCGGCATCGCTCTTGTCCGCCTCGGGCATGTACTTGTCCATGAACGCCAGCCACCATTTATAGCCGGCGTCGTCCTTCCATTTTGGATCGCTCGGGTCCTTCAGGTAGAAATCCGAGATTAGGCCCTTGGCGTTCTCGAGGCCGGCCGGCTTCAGCGTCGCACCGACCGAATTGCCGATGCTGCTGAGGATATGGAGCGGCTTCCATTCGATCTGTGTCGCCTTCTTGATCGCCTGGGCGGCGAATTTGGGGATGGCGGTATTGACGAAGACATCGCAGCCCGCCGCCTTCATGCCGATGACCTGCGAGTCTATGGTCGGGTCGGTGGTCTCGTAGGACGCCTTGACCACGATCATCGGTGCCTTCGAGCCGAGCCCGTCGCTGACCCCCTTGAGGTAATCTTTGCCGAAATCGTCGTCCTGATAGAGCACGCCGATCTTGCCGTCGGGCTTTTCCTTGAGGATGTAAGCAGCGTAGATGCGACCTTCGCTCTGGTAGTTCGGCTGCCAGCCGATGGTCCAAGGATGGCCCTTCGGGTCGTCCCATTTGGTGGCGCCGGTCGCGACGAACAGCTGCGGCACCTTGTGCTGGTTCATGTAATGCCAGATTGCGCTGTTGGTCGGGGTGCCAAGCGGGCTGGCGATTGCCAAGACCTGGTCCTGCTCGACGAGTTTGCGCGCCATCTCCACCGTCTTCGGCGGCGTGTAGGCGTCGTCGTAGGAGATGAAGTTGATCTTGCGTCCATTGATCCCGCCCTGCTCGTTGATCATCTTCCAATAGGCGGCCTGCGATTTGGGGACCGCGCTGTAGGACGAGGCCGGGCCGCTGTAGGGGCCGGTGTTGCCGATCTTGATCTCGGTGTCGGTGACGCCCGGGCCGTAATCCTTTGCGGCGCGGGCCGAACGGGCGGCCAGAAATGGTGTGGCGAAGGCGAACGCGCCGGGCACGGCGGCGAGAAGGGTGCGGCGCGTCAAATGCCTCATGGTGAACTCCTTCATGAGCGCGGCTTCCAGGCCGATGGTTGGCGATTGCGCGATCGCCGCAGATATGCGACGGCGAGGCGGGTAAATCCAGCGACGCCCAGCGCCATGCCCGTCAGCTCACCGCGCCTGTCAGCACCGGGCCGAACAGGCGCCAGCGGGCGCCGTCGAAGCGTGCCATCTGGACCTGCTTGATCGGCGCGAAGTCTGTCGGGCCGGTGTTGATCTTTACCCCCGGCAACAGCAGAGGCACCGTGAAATCGCGCAGGTTCGCCGCCTCTTTCATCACGTTCTCGCGAGTCAGCTCGTCGCCGCACTGTTTCAGCACCTGCACCGTGGTGGCGGCGATCGATGGACCGTAGAGGGTGCCGGAATTGCTCTTGTCGCCGCCGGGATAATATTTGTCCATGAAGGCGAGCCAGGCGTTGAAGCCGGGATCGTCCTTCCATTGCGGGTCGGTCGGATCCTTCAGGTAGAAGTCGGAGACGACGTCCTTGGAGATTTCCAGCCCGGCCGGCTTCAACGTGGCGCCGACCGAATTGGCGACGCTGGTCAGCACGTGCAGCGGCTTCCATTCGATCTCCGCCGTCTTCTTGATCGCCTGCGCCGCCATCTTCGGAATTGCGGCACTTACCAGGATATCGCAGCCCGCGGCCTTCATCGCGACGATTTGCGAATCGATGGTCGGATCAGTCGGCTCATAGGATGCCGCCATGACGATCATCGATTTGTGCTCGGCGCCGAGCCCGTCGGTAACTCCCTTCAGATAGTCCTTGCCGGCATCGTCATTCTGATAGAGGACGCCAATCTTGCCGTCGGGCTTATTGGTCATGATGAAGGTGGCGTAGATGCGGCCCTCGCTCTGGTAGTTCGGCTGCCAGCCGATAGTCCAAGGATGTCCCTTGGGGTCGTCCCATTTGGTGGCGCCGCTGGCGATGAAGAGCTGCGGCACTTGGTGCTGGTTCATGTAATGCCAGGTGGCGCTGTTGGTCGGGGTGCCGAGCGGGCTGGCGATCGCCAGGACTTTGTCCTGCTCGACCAGCTTGCGTGTCATCTCGACCGTTTTCGGCGGCGAGTAGCCGTCGTCGTAGGAGATGAAGTTGATCTTGCGCCCGTTCACCCCGCCCTGGTCGTTGATCATCTTGTAATAGGCAGCCATGGATTTGGGGATCGTGCCGTAGGATGAAGCAGGGCCGCTGTAGGGGCCGGTATTGCCGATCTTGATCTCGGTGTCGGTGACGCCGGGGCCGTAATTCTTCGCGGCGCGGGCAGAGCGGGCGGCAAGAAACGGGGTGGCAAAGGCCAGCGCGCCGGGTGCGGCGGCGAGAATGGTACGGCGCGTAAGACGCTTCATGCTGACCTCCCTCCTCAGCGTGGCGTTCAAACCGATGGTCAGCGATTGCGCGATCGCAAAAGATACGCGCCGGCAAGGCGCGCGAACCCCGCGGCGCCCGACGGCATCACGAAAATCACCAGCAGCATGATGATGCCATAGATGGCGCCTGCCAACCCCCGCGAGACGGCTTCGGCGATGTTCGGCACGTATAGCACGAACAGTCCGCCGAACAGGCAGCCCGGAAGCGACCCCATGCCGCCGAGGATGAGGCCGACGAGGAACGAGATTGACAGGAACAGACTGAAGCTGTCCGGGGCGACGAACTGTACCGCCAACGCCCCGAGCGCGCCGGCGACGCCGGTATAAAGCGCGCTGACACCAAAGATCAGGGTCTTGTAGAGCGGCCCGTTGATCCCCATCGCGGCGGCGGCGATCGGGTGGTCGCGGATCGCCATGATGGCGCGGCCGGTGCGGCTCTTCACCAAGTTGGCGGCGCCGGCGAACATTACCAGCAGGACCGCCAGCGTGAAGTAATAGAGCCACTGATCGGTATCGAGCGGCAGGAAGCCGGGAACATCGGGCTGGTCGACGACGATGCCCTGCACGCCGCCGGTCCAGTCTTCGAGGGGCGCGAACTTCAGGAGCTGCGGCAGCGCGACTGCCAGCGCGAAGGTGGCGAGCGCTAGGTAGAGGCCCTGCAACCGCAAAGCCGGCAGCCCGAACAGCGTGCCGACGACGAAGCAGACGCCGCCGGCCGCCGGCAGGGTCCAGTAATAGGCAACGCCGTAACGTTGCATCAGGATCGCCGTAACATAGGCGCCGAGGCCGAAAAACGCGCCGTGACCCAGCGAGAACTGGCCATTGAACCCGGTCAGCAGGTTGAGGCCGAGGATCGCCAGGCCATAGATCATCACCTCGGTTAGCTGGAAGACGACAAAGCCTTGGAAGACAAAGGGCAGCAGCACCGCGACAAACACGGCACCCGCGAGCAGCCAATGGCGGGGCGTCGGCCATGCCGCCCGCTGTGCTCCGCGCGTCCGGGCGGCGGTGAACGGCACGATATCCTGCTGGGGTGTGGTCATACTCGGCTCACTGCGCTGCGGCCGAAGATGCCCGTGGGCCGCACCATCAGCACCGCGACGATTACCACCAGCGCGATCGTCAGCTTCAAGTCGCGGCCGACATAGGGGATGAACGTGCCCGCCAGGTTTTCGATGACGCCGACCGCAAAGCCGCCGAGCACGGCCCCGGCCGGGCTCGTCAGCCCGCCCAGAACGGCGCCGGCAAACCCGTAGAGCAAGACGCCGAACATCATGTTCGGATCGAGAAAGACGACCGGCGCAATCAGCATGCCGGCGACCCCGCCGATCGCCGCCGCCATGCCCCAGCCGAGCGCCGTCATCCAGCCGACCCGGATGCCGACCAACCGGGCCGAGTTGGGGTTGGCGGCCGCCGCCCGCATGGCGAGGCCGAGCCGCGTGCCGCGAAAGAAGAGATAGAGAAACGCAAGCAGCAACGCGGTTACGCCGATCATCCCGGCTTCATGGCTATCGATGAGGACGCTGCCGAACAACGGACTGGTGCCGAACGGGGTTGGGAAGGTTTTGATCGTATAGTCCCAAATGTACCCGTCGGCGCTGTTCAGGATGCTGAACAGGGCGATGAACCCGACGAGATTGGCCAGGATCGACGCGTTGTGCAGCGGCTTGAACAGAACCCGTTCGATGGCGACGCCGCCGATGAACGACAGGACCACCACGGCCGCAAAGGCCGCCCAATAGGGCATGCCCCAGGCGATCAGCTGCCAGGCGACAAAGGCCGAGAACGTGGCCATCTCGCCTTGCGCGAAATTGAGGTGGTCGATCGCCTGAAAGATCATCACCACCGACAACGCCATGCAGGCGTAAATCGCGCCGTTGGCGAGCCCGGCCATCACCTGCTGCAGCAATAATTGCATCCGCGCTCTCCGCCCTAGTAGCCCAGATAGGCGCGGCGCACGTTCTCATCCGCGCCGATCGCTTCGGACGGCCCATCCATCACGATGCGGCCGGTCTCGAGCAGATAGGCGTGCTCGGCGAGATCGAGCGCCAAGGTCGCGTTCTGCTCGACGATCAGCATCGCCATGCCCGACGTACGGTTGACATTCCGCAGGATCGCGAACAGTTCCTCGACGATCAGCGGCGCCAGCCCGAATGAGGGTTCGTCGAGCAGCAGCAGGCGCGGCCGCAGCATCAGCCCGCGGCCGACCGCGAGCATCTGCTGCTCGCCACCGCTCAGCGTGCCGGCTTGCTGCGAGTGCCGCTCTCTGAGCCGCGGGAAGTGGTGGTAGACCTCCTCGATGTCGCGGGCGATCGCGGCGCGGTCGCGCCGCGAAATCGCGCCGAGCTGCAGGTTCTCCTCGACTGTCAAGCGCACAAAGGTGCCGCGTCCCTCCGGCACATGGGCAACGCCGAGCCGCACGATCTCCTCGGTGGCGCGGCCGGTGATGCGCCGGCCGTCAAAGCGGATCTCGCCGCTCGTCCGCACCATGCCGCTCAACGCCCGCAGCACCGTCGTCTTGCCGGCACCGTTGGCGCCCAGGAGAGTAATGATGCGGCCTTCGTCGAGCGCGAAGTCGATCCCGTGCAGTGCCTGGCTTTCGCCGTAAAAGGCCTGCAGCCCCTCGACCGACAGCATCATGCCGCGGCTGCCTTGGCGGTGCCGAGATAGGCGCGGATCACTTCTTCGTCCTGTTGCACCTCGGCGGGCGTCCCCTCGGCGATCTTGCGGCCGAAATCGAGTGCCACGACCCGGTCGGAAATCGACATCACCAAGCCCATGTGATGCTCGACGAGCAGCACGGTCACTTGCCGCTCGTCGCGGATGCGCCGGATCAGGGTGCCGAGAACGTCGACCTCGCTGTGGGTCAGCCCGCCGGCCGGCTCGTCGAGCAGAACCAGCTTGGGCCGGCTCGCCAGCGCCCGCGCTAATTCGACCCGCTTGCGGGTGCCGAGCGACAACCCGGCGACCGGCCGCGCGGCCACGTCTTCGAGCTCCAGCATTTCGACGCAGCGACCACACCGCCTCGTCGAGCGCCGCCTGCTGCCGGCGTACCCACGGGAGGTGCAGCGTATCGCTGACGAAGTCGCCGCGGCTGTGGGCATGTCCGCCGATGCGGATGTTGTCCAGCACTGACTGCGGCGCGAACAGCGCCAGGTTCTGAAAGGTGCGGCTGATGCCGATCTCGGCGATATCGTGCGGCCGCCGGTGGAGGACCGAGCTGCCTTCGAAGCGGATGTCGCCGCGGTTCGGCGTGTAGAGGCGGCTCAGGCAGTTGAACAGGGTCGTCTTGCCGGCGCCGTTCGGCCCGATTAGCCCCAGGATCTGACCTTCTTCGAGATCGAACGAGACGCCGTCCAGCGCGACGATGCCGCCGAAGCGCAGTGCCACATCGCGAACCTCGAGCAGCATGGCGGCGTCGGGCATCAAGCGAAGGCGATTTCTGCTGCGTCGTTGTGCCCCGGCATATTCGCCATCTCTCCCAAAAGCCCGTGCTGCCCACCTGTTGTTGCGAGGGAGCCTGCCTATCGATAGTTTTCAAGTCAAGCGCGCCGGTTGGGCTCGACGTCAAACCGGACGCTCGAGTGTGCGAGTTCGCAAAAGCAGGGTGGACGTGGTCATGGGCAGCATTAACGCCAGCGTCGACTTCCGCTTGGACGACGAGGTCGCGGTCGTCACCGTCGACAACCCGCCGGTCAACGCGCTCAAGCACGAGGTCCGCGCCGGGCTCGCCGAGGCGCTGCGGCAGGCGGCGCACGGACGGCGCGGTCGCGGCAGTGGTGATCGCCTGCGCCGGACGAACCTTTTTTGCCGGCGCCGACATTACCGAGTTCGGCAAGCCGCCGCAGCCGCCCGGCCTCGGCGAGGTCATCGCCCAGATCGAGACGATGCCCAAGCCGGTGGTAGCGGCGATCCACGGCACCGCCTTGGGCGGCGGCTTCGAGCTGGCGCTGGCGTGCCACTTCCGCATCGCCGTCGCCGATGCCCGGGTCGGACTACCCGAGGTCAAGCTCGGGCTCTTGCCGGGAGCGGGCGGCACCCAGCGCCTGCCGCGCCTGGTCGGGCCGGAGAAGGCGCTCAGGATGATCGCGACCGGCGATCCGATCGGGGCCGCGGAGGCGCTGGCCGACGGCATCCTCGACGATATCGCTGAGGGCGAGTTGACGGCGGCGGCGACCGCCTTCGCCCGCCGCGTGCTGGCCGAGCAGCGGCCGCTGCGGCGGGTGCGCGACCGCGACGACAAGCTCGCCGCAGTCCGCGCCGACCCGAAGAGCTTCGCCGATGCCGCCGCCGCCCTGACCCGGCGGCTGCGCGGCCGGGAGGCGCCCGCCGCCTGCGTCGAAGCCGTGCGCAACGCCTTCACCTTGCCCTTCGACGAGGGATTGGAGCGCGAAAGCGAGCTCTTCCGCCGGCTCGTCGCCGGCGACCAATCGAAGGCGCAGCGGTATCTCTTCTTCGCCGAGCGCGAGGCGGCCAAGGCCCCGGGCATCCCGGAAGGAACCCGACCGCGCCCGCTGGATCGGGCCGCCGTGATCGGCGCCGGCACGATGGGCGGCGGCATCGCGATGTGCTTTGCCAATGCCGGCATCCCGGTCACCCTGGTCGAGACCGGCCGCGACCGGCTGCAGCAGGGGCTCGACCGGATCGCCGCGAATTACCGGGCGACCGTTGCGCGCGGTGGGCTCGCCGCCGGCGAGGTAGAGCGCCGCATGGGTCTGATCGACGGTGTCGTCGGGCTCGACGCGGTCGCTGGAGCCGATGTCGTGATCGAGGCGGTGTTCGAGGAGATGGCTCTCAAGAAACGGGTTTTTGCCGATCTCGACCGGGTGGCGAAGCCGGGGGCGCTGCTGGCGACCAACACCTCGACCCTCGATGTCGACGAGATCGCCGGCGCCACATCCCGGCCGCAGGACGTAGTCGGGACTCATTTCTTCAGCCCGGCCAATGTCATGCGGCTGTTGGAGATCGTCCGCGGCGCCAGCAGCGCGCCCGACGCCGTCGCCACCGCCCTGGCGCTCGCTCGCCGGCTCGGCAAGGTGCCGGCCGTGGTCGGCGTGTGCTACGGCTTTGTCGGCAACCGGATGCTGGCGCGCCGCTCGGTCGAGGCCGAGCGGCTGTTGCTCGAAGGGGCATTGCCGCAGGAGGTCGAGGCGGCGCTCGTCGAGTTCGGGCTGCCGATGGGGCCGTTCGCGATGATGGATCTGGCCGGGCTCGATGTCGGCTGGCGCATCCGCAAGGGGCGCGGCGAAGTGGCGGCGATCGAGGACGCGCTGTGCGAGGCCGGCCGTTTCGGGCAGAAGACCGGCAAGGGCTATTTCCGCTACGAGGCCGGCTCGCGCGCGCCGATCCCCGACCCCGAGGTCGAGCGGATCATCCTCGACACCGCGGCCCGGCTCGGCGTCAACCGCCGGCCGATCGCGGCGCAGGAGATCGTCGAGCGCATGGTCTTTCCGATGATCAACGAGGGGGCGCGCATCCTCGAAGAGGGAATCGCCGCCCGCCCCGGCGACATCGACGTGATCTGGGTCTACGGCTATGGCTGGCCCGTCTGGCGCGGCGGTCCGATGTATTATGCCGACCAGCTCGGACTCGGGCATGTGCGCGACCGCTTGACCTTTTATGCCGACAGGTCGCGCGACCAGACGCTCCAGCCGGCGGCGCTGATCCGTCGCCTTGCCGCCGAGGGCCGCGGCTTCGCCGGCTTGAGTGGGCAAGACTGAATGATACGTGCGAGGTCGACCGCTGCTCGTCGTTCCCGCGAAAGCGGGAACCCAGTGCCAACGACCCGACGCTCGCCCTGGACCCCCGCCTTCGCGGGGGTGACGGACTAGAGGAGGCCGAGACAATGGATCTTCGCTTTACGCCCGAGGAAATCGCCTTCCGCGAAGAGGTGCGGGCGTTCTTCCACGCCAACCTGCCCGAGACCATCCGCGATAAGCTGGTCGCGGGTCGGCATCTCGGCAAAGGCGACATCGTCGCCTGGCAGCGCATCCTCAACAGACAAGGCTGGGCGGTGGCGAACTGGCCGGTCGAATGGGGCGGCACCGGCTGGACGCCGGTGCAGCAGTACATCTTCCTGGAAGAGCTGCAGCTGACCCCGGCGCCGCAGCCTTTGGGATTTGGCGTGACGATGGTCGGGCCGGTCATCATCGCCTTCGGCTCCGACGAGCAAAAACGGCGCTATCTGGCGCGCATCGCCAATCTCGACGATTGGTGGTGCCAGGGCTTCTCCGAGCCCGGCGCCGGCTCCGACCTCGCCTCCTTGCGCACCTCGGCCAGGCGCGACGGCGATTTCTACGTCGTCAACGGCCAGAAGACCTGGACCACGCTCGGGCAGCACGCCGATTGGATCTTCTGCCTGGTGCGCACCGACCCGCAGGTCAAGAAGCAGGAAGGCATCTCGTTTCTGCTGATCGACATGAAGACGCCGGGGATCACCGTGCGCCCGATCATCACGATCGAGGGCGGGCACGAGGTCAACGAGGTATTTTTCGACGACGTTAAGGTTCCAGCGGAAAATCTCGTCGGCGAGGAGAACAAGGGCTGGGACTACGCCAAATACCTGCTCGGCCGCGAGCGCACCGGGATCGCCCGCGTCGGCCTCTCCAAGGAGCGCATCCGGCGGATCAAGGAATTGGCCGCGATCGAGCGCGACGGCGACACCCCGCTGATCGAGGATGAGCGCTTTCGCGAGAAGCTCGCCGCGGTCGAGGTCGAGCTGAAGGCGCTCGAAATGACGCAATTGCGAGTAGTCGCCGCCGAGCGCCGCCGCACCGGCAACACGCCCGACCCGGCCTCCTCGATCCTCAAGATCAAAGGGCTCGGAGATCCAGCAAAGGACCACCGAGCTGCTGCTCGAAGTGGTCGGTCCCTACGCCCTGCCCTACCAGCCCGAGCACGCCGACGACGAGCGCTGGAACGAGCCGCCGATCGGCCCCGAATGGGCCGGCCCGGTCGCGCCGACGTATTTCAACTGGCGCAAGACCTCGATCTACGGCGGCACGAACGAGATTCAGAAGAACATCATCGCCAAGGCGATTTTGGGGCTGTGATCGATGGATTTCGACCTGACCGAGGAGCAGCGGCTGCTCAAGGAAAGCTTCGAGCGGCTGATCGGCGACCGCTACGCCTTTGAGCAGCGAAAAGCCTATGGGCAGAGCCCTGAAGGCTGGAGCCGCGAGCTGTGGGCGCAGTATGCCGAGCTCGGGCTGCTCGGCCTGCCCTTTGAAGAGCACCATGGCGGCTCGGCCGGCGGCCCGGTCGAAACGATGATCGCGATGGAGGCCTTCGGCCGCGCTCTGGCGCTGGAACCCTTTCTGGCGACGGTGGTGCTCGGCGGCGGGTTTCTGCGCCACGGTGGCAGCGAGGCGCAATGCGCCGACCTCGTGCCGAAGATCATCGGCGGCGGCCTGACCCTGGCCTTCGCGCATACCGAGCGGCATTCGCGCTGGAACCTCGCCGATATCTCGACGACGGCGCGGCGCGACGGCGCCGCCTGGGTGCTCGATGGCGAGAAGGGGGTGGTGCTCCACGGCGACAGCGCTGACAAGTTGATCGTCACCGCGCGGATAGGCGGCGGCCGGCGCGACCGCGAGGGCGTCGGCCGTCTTCATCGTCGACGGCAACACCGCCGGCGTTGCCCGGCACGGTTATCCGACCCAGGACGGACTGCGCGCGGCGGAGGTCACGCTCACCGGAGTGCGGGTCGGGCCGGAAGGCGTGCTCGGCGAACCAGGATCGGCATTGCCGCTGGTCGAGCGCGTCGTCGACGAGGCGATCGCTGCATTGTGCGCCGAGGCGGTTGGGGCGATGGCCGTCATGCACGAATTGACCGTTGACTACCTGAAGACGCGCAAGCAGTTCGGCCGAGAGATCGGCAGCTTTCAGGTGCTCCAGCATCGCGCTGTCGACATGCTGGTAGCACTCGAGCAGGCGCGCAGCATGGCGATGTTCGCGACGATGATGGCGGGCGAGGAAAATGCGGCCGAACGCCGCGGTCCGCTCTCCTCGGCCAAGGTGCAGATCGGCCGCTCCGGCCGGTTCGTCGGGCAGCAGGCGATCCAGCTGCACGGCGGCATCGGCATGACGATGGAATACAAGGTCGGCCACTACTTCAAGCGCGTCACGATGATCGACACGATGTTCGGCGATGCGGACCATCATTTGCGCGAGCTTGCCCGACGCGGCCTGTCACCGGCGGCTTGAGTCGGGGCGGGAATGATGCGTTCATCGCGGGCGCGATGATCGTCAGTTGCCCCGCCTGCCGGACCCGTTATCTCGTCGACGAAGAGGCGCTGCGCAGGCCCGCCGGGCGCACCGTCCGCTGCGCCGGCTGCGGCCATACCTGGCACGAGGTGCCGCCGCCGATCGAGATTCCCCGCAGTCCCGCGGCAACGACAATCGACGCGCCGCGGATCGAACCGCTCGAAATGCCGCCGAGGCCGGCGGCGGTCATCCAGCCGAGGTTGCCGCCGCGTCGCCGCGGCTGGGCTCGGGCCGGTGTGATTGTGCTGATTTTTTTGCTCGTCCTCGCTGTGCTGGCCGTTTTTGTTGCCCGCAGCGAGATAGTGGCGGCGTGGCCGACGACGGCTCGGCTCTACGCTCTGGTCGGTCTTGCGGTTCGGTGAGCGGCCCCGACGGCTGAACGACACGTTCCGGTCGTAGAGCCCGTGGAGTGGCCTTTTGCGCGAAGGAGACCGGGATGGTCGAGCAGGGTTCGCAGCGGCGCTACCAAGACAATCTCCAAGGCGAGGTCGACAGCGCCGCCCTTTACCGAACATTGTCGCAGGCCGAGCAGAACCCCGAGCTGGCTCGGGTTTACGCACGGCTCGCGGCGGTCGAGGAGTCCCACGCCGAGTTTTGGCGGCGCCAGATCGCGGGGATCGGTCAGCGCGTTCCGATGCTGCGCCCGGGATTTCGGACGCGCGCGCTCGAATGGCTGGCGCGCCGCTTTGGTCCCGCCTTTGTCCTCCCTACCGTCAACACGCTGGAGCAGATCGACAGCGGCACCTATTCGGCCCAGCCGGAAGCCGTGGCAGGCGGGCTGCCTGCGGCCGAGCGCTCGCATGCCCGCATCATCGAGGCGTTGGCGGGGAGCTCGCCGGGCCCGCTCGTCGGCTCCACCCTCGCGCGCCTGGAGGGCCGGCACCGCGGGATGGGCGGCAATGCGCTGCGTGCGGCCGTGCTCGGCGCCAATGACGGGCTGGTCTCCAATCTGAGCCTGGTGATGGGCGTCGCCGGAGCCGACATGACGCCTCACGCCATACTCGTCACCGGTCTCGCCGGTCTGCTGGCCGGGTCCTGCTCCATGGCGCTGGGCGAATGGCTGTCGGTCAATACCGCGCGCGAGTCCGCGCAGCGCCAGATCGCCACGGAGAAGGACGAGCTCGAGCAAGTACCGGAAGAAGAAGAGGAAGAGTTGTCGTTGATTTATCAAGCAAAAGGGCTGCCGGAGGAGATGGCGAGGACCTTGGCGAAACAGCTGATCGCCAACAAGAAAACGGCCCTCGACACGCTCGTCCGCGAGGAACTGGGGATCGACCCCAACGAGCTCGGCGGCTCGGCCTGGACGGCTGCCGGCACGTCGTTCCTGCTGTTTGCGATCGGTGCGATTTTTCCGGTGGCCCCCTATTTCATGCTGTCGGGGATGCCGGCGCTGATTGGCAGCATGGCAGCGAGCGGCATCGCCCTCTTCCTGATCGGGGCCGGGACGACGCTGTTCACTGGGCGCGGAGTCTGGTTCTCCGGGATGCGTCAGCTGGCAGTGGGTCTCGCGGCTGCCGGCGTGACCTTCGGGCTGGGCAGGTTGATCGGGGTCGCCGTCGCCGGATGACGTGCTTCAGTGTCGGCGCGCGAGGAACTCTGCCCGCGCCAGCTGCCGTTGCAGCGACAGCCGCTGCGACACGCTCAGCAGGCGGCGGGGACCGCTGACGATTAGCCCGCCCTTGCCTTGGACGCGCAACGGACTGCCGTCGAACAGCAGCAAATCATCGAGCCCGTGCTCGTCGAGCGTCCAGTTGCGTACCGGTCCGGTGTCGATGTGAATGAAGCCCGAATGCGGATACCAACCGACGCCCCCGCGCTGCATCCCCCGTGCGGAGGTCATCGCCTCGAAGAGCTTGGAACCGATGTGCACGTCGAGCGCGCGGCCATAGATGTGCTGACTGTTCTCGGCGACCCCAAAGGTTGTTCGGGCCAGCATCTCGTTGGTCTCGCGCGTGCGATAGGCCGAGAGGATCGTCGCGTTGGTCTCGCCGACCGCGGCCAGCATGTCGGCCAGGAAGTCGATGACGCCGACATCCATCTGCGTCTTTTCGCCCGAATGATGATCCCGCAGGAAGACGCAGAGCTCGTCGATCACCCGATCGATCGGCCCCTTGTCGTTCCGGTAGGCGCCGTCGAAGGTTTCACCGGTATTTGCATTGACGAGGCGGAGCCGGCGCAGCTCGGGAGTCCGCACGACCGCTCGCGCGGTGAGCGGCCATGCCCCCAATCCGGCGGCCAGAGAAAGAAAAACACGCCGGTCCATCACCCGCCGGATGATAGCGGGAGTCGCGGTCGAACGGAAGGCCTACACAAACGACAAATCTTAACTATTTGATTCAGAAGCGTTTCAATAATCGGTCGATATAGTCGAGCTCGATTTCAGGACGGGAGCGCTCGCCGGCGCGGCGGCGCAGCTCGTCGAGAATCTCTCGGGCCTTTTGCAGCGTGTTCTGGTCCGGGATCTTGACGTCGCCCTGGTCGTAGGTGCCGTTATTCGACAGCGGCCGGCCGAGCGGGTCGCGGTCGACCCGATCGCCGTGCCCCTTGCCCCCGTTGAGGCGCTCCTCGTCCTCCGGATTGCCCCACGCCTCGCCGAGCTGCTGCTGCATCTTTTGCGCGAGGTCGCGCGCCGCCTGCTGCAGCTGGTCGAGCGCGTCGGTCTGCGGGCCGATCGCCTGGCCCGGCTGTCCTTCGCGCAACGCCCCGGCGGCATCGCGCATCGCCCGCTCGGCGCGACCCATCGGATCGGGAATATCGCCAAGCGCCTCACCGAGGCGGCGCATCATCTCGCCGAGCGTGTGGCGCAGCGCATCCTGCTGCCCGGCAGCATCGCCCATGTCGGCGGCGCCGTCCTGCTCCTCGCCGCCCTGCTGCCCGCGCTGGCCCATCTGGCCGGGCTGGCCTTCCTGGCCCTCCTGGCCTTGCTCTCCTTGATGCTGGGCGCGGAAGCTGCGATCGAGAAGCTGCTGCTGGCGCCGCATCATCTCGTGCATCCCCCGCATCATCTGCTGCGCTTCGTTCGATCCGCGCTGCTGCCTCTGCCCGGGCTGCGCCATACGCAGATTTTCCAGCATGTTCCGCAGCTGCGACAAGAGCTCGCGGGCCTGGTCGCGGGCGCCGTCCTTGGCGAGCTCACGCGCCCGATCGAGCATGCGCTGAAGATCGCGGCCGGTGAGGACCTGCGAGGGGTCGATCGGCTGCTGCATCTGGTCGGGATTGCGGGCCATGTTCTCGGCGAGGGCTTGCAGGTAGCGGTCGAGCGCCTGCTTGAGCTCACGCATCAGGCGATCGATCTCCGCGTCTGGAGCGTTTTTCGCGAGCGCGTCCTGCAATTCCTGCTGCAGCCGCCGCAGCTCGCGCTCGGCCAGCGACATGCGCCCGTCCTCGATGCGCAGAGCGGTATCCCACAACAACTGCTCGACCTCGGCGATCGAGGTCTGATCATCGTTCAACCGTAGCCGCTCCTCGGCGACGCGCAGCCCGAGGAAGGCGACCGCGTCGTCGCGGTAGAGCTGTGGCCGCTCGCGCAAATCGCCGAGGATCTCGGCGACCGCCAGGCGGGTCTGCGGGTCCTTCACCAGCTCCTTGCGCTGATCGATGATGGCGCGGGCCACCGGATGGTTGAAGACCCGCTGCGGCAGGTCCATTCGGACTGGCTCGCTCTCCCCTGTCTGACCGAGAGCGTCGGTGGCGACGATCCGGATCTCGACCGGCAGGCCGGCCCAGGGATGCGGTGACAAATCGTGATAGCTGGTCGCCTCCGCGGCTTTGAGGTGCAACCCGGGCAAGGGGAGCTCGAGCTCGATCGTCTCGTCTGGCTTGCCTCCCTGTCGTCGGATCACCGCCTTGACGCTCTCGACGCCGTAATCGTCTTCGGCCTGATAGTCGAGCCGCAGCGCAGCGCGGTCGGTCCTCTCCGGGGGCTTCGCGAAAGCGGCCTTCGGCGGGTTGTCGGGGATGACCTCGATCGGCCAGTTGCCGAGGGTCGATCCCGCTTGCGTCACTTTTAGCCGTTTGCCGGCCGTCAGGGTCGTCGAGATCTGGAAATTCTGCTTGTCGACCGTGTTGAAGTCGCGGCTTTGGCCGTCGATGGCCAGATGCGGCGCGACGTCACCGTCGTGCACCTGGGCGAGCAGCGTGCTTCCGGTCGGGACGCGGATCGTCTCCGTCCCGTTCGGCTTCAGGAATTGCGGCGGCAAGCCGGTGTATTCAGGCGGCGTGATCCAGATGTCGAGGCTTGCCGCGGCGGCGGGTGCGCCTGCGGTCAGGCCCGGGTTGACCGCGCGCGCCAGGCGCTCGCGCCAATCGTCACCGGCATCGACAGCGGCTATAAGCAGCAATATCGCTAGCACCGCCCGCAGACCCCAGGGATCGCGCGCCGCCAACCCGGCGACAGGCAGTCCGATCCGCAACCGGCGCGTCGCCGCCTCCATGCGGCGGCGGTGTGCCTCCCACAACTTCGCAGCTTGCGGGTCGAGAGGTCCGCTCGGCCGGTCGGCGAGCGTCTGCAATGGCCGGTGCGGCAGCCCGCTCGCCTGCTCGATGCGGCGGCGGCCGGCTCCATTGTCGGGGATGAAGACTCGGCCGAGGGCTCTCCCTAATGCAACGAGGAAGGCAGCGCCGAGCACGAGCAGCAGGGTGGCATGAACGCCGCCAGGCAGCTGCGGCAGCAGATCGAACAGCCCAAGGACGAGGAAGACGCCAAGCACGAAGAGTGCCGGCCAGCAGGCGGGCCACGCCCTTTCCCACAACAGCGCACCGCGGGCGAGGCGCAGCCGCGCCGCAAACAGGGCTCGGCGAGCGGGTCGGTCGTTCATGCGGCACCTCGCTTCCGCACCGGCTCCTCCGACAGCTCGGAGAGCCAAGCAGGAACGGTATCGCGCGACAGCATATCATCATAGCTCGGCCGCGCGCGGATCACCGCAAAACGATCGGCGGCGACAAGTACCTCCGGCACCAACAAGCGGCTGTTGTAGGTCGAGCTCATGACCGCCCCGTACGCCCCCGTCGCGGCGAAGGCGACGAGATCGCCCTCGCCGAGCGGCGGCAGGTCGCGCGCCTTCGCGAACGTATCGGTGCTCTCGCAGACCGGCCCGACGATATTGGCCGGCGACGGGATCGCGTTCCGGCCCGGCTCGCGCACCGGCACGATTTCGTGAAAGGCCTCGTAGAGGGCCGGGCGGATCAGATCGTTCATGGCCGCATCGACGACAATGACCGGATGCCCCAAACTCTCCTTGACGTACTCGACCGACGCGACCAGCACCCCGCCGGCTCCGACCAGAAACCGCCCCGGCTCGAACGTGAGCGCGAGGTCGAGCTTGCCGAACACCGCGCCGACCATCTTCGCGTATTCGGCCGGGCTCACCGCCCGGTCGCCATCCTCGTAGGGCACGGTCAGCCCGCCGCCGAGATCGGCGCGGCGGACCGACAGGCCCTCGGCGCGCAATTCCCGCACCAGCTCGGCGAGGCGCTCGAAGGCGAGCCGGCTCGGCCCCAGCTCCTCGATCTTCGACCCGATATGCACGGCGAGCCCGACCGGCTCGACCCCCGGCAGATCGGCGGCGAGGCGATAGGCGGCAACCGCGTCTTCATGCGGGATGCCGAACTTGTCGCCCTTGCGGCCGGTCGAGATGCCGTCATGGCTGCCGGCGTCGACATCGGGGTTGACCCGGATCGCCACCCGCGCCGTCCGCCGGCTCGCCGCGGCTACCGCGCTCAGCCGCCGCAATTCCGGCACCGACTCGACATTGATCTGATGGATGTCGCTCGCGCCCGCGAATTCGAGCTCGGCCCGCGTCTTGCCGACCCCGGAAAAGACGATCCGCTCGGCCGGGATGCCGGCTGCCAGCGCACGGCGCAATTCCCCCTCCGACACGACATCCGCCCCGGCGCCCAGCCCGGCGAAGACCCGCAGCACCGCCAGATTCGAGTTGGCCTTCACCGCATAGCAGATCATCGGCTGCTCGGGGAGGAAGGCCTCGGCAAAGCGGCGATACTGGGCGATAAAGGCGGCGGCCGAATATACATAGACCGGGGTCCCGACCTCGGCCGCAATCCGCGCGATCGGGACGTTCTCAGTGTGCAGCTCGCCGTCGCGATAGGTGAAGAATTCATTCACTGGGGTAGGATCGCGGATAGGTATCGGGAACGCCGGGCGGCGGCACTGGCGAATTCTTCCTGCCGCAGCCGGTCAGGGTCAGCGCGAGAAACAGCGCGACGAGAGCCAGGGTGCCGAATGCCCGGCAACGGCCGCTCATTCCAGAAACCGCCGCCGCGCCGCGACAGCGGCAGCGCGGACTTGCTCGGGCGCGGTGCCGCCCAGGCTCGTCCGGCTCGCCACCGAGCGATCGACGTCGAGCACGTCGAAGACCGCCGGGGTGATCGCGGGCTCGACCGCCTGCATCTCGGCGAGCGGCATCTCGGCGAGCGTGCGGCCTACAGCCTCTGCCCGGGCGACGATCCGGCCGGTCGCGAGATGCGCCTGTCGGAATGGCAGGCCGGCGACGCGGACGAGCCAGTCGGCAAGGTCGGTCGCGGTCGAGAACCCGCGCTCGGCGGCGGCGCGCAGGCGGGCGCGGTCGGGCCGCATGTCCTGCACCATGCCGGTCGTCGCGGCGAGCGACAATTCCAGCGCGTCGACCGCCTCAAACACCGGAAGCTTGTCCTCCTGCATGTCCTTGCCATAGGCGAGCGGCAGGCCTTTCATCACCGTCAGGAGTGCCACGAGCGACCCGTTCAGCCGGCCGGTCTTGGCCCGGACCAGCTCGGCGGCGTCCGGGTTGCGCTTTTGCGGCATGATCGAGCTGCCGGTGGTGAAGGCGTCGCTCAGCGCGATAAAGCCGAACCCGTCGCTGCACCACAAGACGATCTCCTCGGCAAAGCGCGAGAGATGCACCCCGGCCATCGCTGCGGCAGCGAGGAACTCGATCGCGAAATCGCGGTCGGAGACGGCATCGAGCGAGTTCGCCGCGGGGCGGTCGAAGCCGAGCGCCGCGGCGGTCATGTGCCGGTCGATCGAAAAGGAGGTGCCGGCGAGCGCGGCGGCGCCAAGTGGCGACTCGTTCAGCCGTCGGCGACAATCGGCGAGCCGGCCGCGGTCGCGCCCGATCATCTCGACATAGGCCAGCAAATGGTGGCCGAGAGTCACCGGCTGGGCGATCTGCAGATGGGTATAGCCCGGCATCACCGTGCCGGCTTCCGCCTCAGCGCGGTCGATCAGCGCGCGCTGCAGCTCGCGCATCGCCGCATCGAGGCGGTCGATGGCGCCGCGCAGCCATAGACGAAAATCGGTAGCGACCTGGTCGTTGCGCGAGCGCGCGGTGTGGAGGCGGCCGGCCGCCGACCCGATCAGCTCGGCTAGGCGCGCCTCGATATTCATGTGGATGTCTTCGCGCTCCGCGCTGAAGAAGAAGCCGCCGGTTTCGATCTCTACCTTGATCTGGTCTAGACCGGCGGCTATGGCGGCGCCATCTTCAGGCATGATGATGCGCTGGGCGACCAGCATGGTGCAGTGCGCCTGCGAGCCGGCGATGTCTTCGGCGTAAAGGCGCTTGTCGAAATCGATCGAGGCATTGATCTGGCGCATGATCTCGACCGGACCGCCGGTAAAGCGTCCGCCCCATTGCAGGCTCGCGGGGACGGCGGCCGCGGCGTCGCCCGGCCTTTTCGCGCGGGTCACGGTTTCCCGCCCGAACGGGAGGACGAAAGCATGAGGTGGGGCCGCCCCGTGATGGTGGGGATGCTGATCGGGCTGGCGAGCCTCGGCACCGCGGCGAACGAGACGGTGGGGCCAGGCCGGCTCGGCGAACTCGTCCCGATCCTACCGCCACAACCGGCGCCGGCGATATCGTTTGCCGATGCCGACGGCGGCAGCTTCAGCCTCGACGATTTTGCCGGCAAGTTCCTGCTCGTCAATCTGTGGGCCACCTGGTGCGCGCCCTGCATCAGGGAGATGCCGTCGCTGGAGCGCGCGCAGGATCGGCTCGGCGACAGGATGACTGTTATCGCCATCTCCGAGGACCGGGGGGGCGCCAAGGCGGTCGAAACCTTTCTCGCCAAGCTCGGGCTAAAATCGGTCAAGGTCTATCTCGATCCAAAGAGCGCCGTCGGTCGGGCCTTCAAGGTCGAGGGCCTGCCCTCCAGCTTTCTGATCGATCGGGCGGGGAAGGTGGTCGGCCGGGTCGATGGCGAGGCCGTATGGGATTCGCCCAGGATGCTGAAAGCGCTCGAACCGTTCCTTGAACCGGACGGGGTGGTCAAGACGTCGCTCCCGCAAGGACGCCCTTGAGAAAATGCCCGCCGCGCTGCAGCCCCTCCTGGTCGATCGAATGGCCGATGCCGGGGCAGCTCAGGGTCTCGACCGGGACGCCGTCAGACTTCAGGGCGGTCTCCGCGGCGGCCAGCGAGCTATAGGGGACAAGCGGGTCCTCTGTGCCGTGCACCAGCAATACCGGCGGGCGCGAGCGCAGCTCGCTTGGCAGCAGCTCGGGGGCGAGGAGCCTTCCCGAATAGCCGACGATGCCGGCCGCGGCCACGGCGCGGCGCAGCCCGACAAAGAGCGACATCATCGTGCCCTGCGAAAACCCGACGAGCGCCAGTTCGCCGTCGCCGAGTCCCCGCTCTGCCAGCGCCTCGTCGATGAAGGCGTCGAGCATCGGTGCGGCCGCGCGCACCCCTGCCAACACCGCCGCCGGGCTGCGGTCCTGCGCGCTGAACCACTGATAGCCGTAGGGCGCCATGTCGCACGGGAAGGGCGCGTTCGGCGACAGGAACTCGGCCTCGGGCAGCAGCGACGCCCAGTAGGGTGCCAGCCCGATCAAATCGTTGCCGTCGGCACCCAGCCCGTGGAGCAGGACGACCAGACGGCTCGGCTTGCCGCCGGACGCGGGCGGGCGGGACGGGCCGGACAGGGTGGACAGCATCGACAGCGTCTTTCGCAAAATCAGCGCAATGGCTCAGGCATAGCCGAAACCGGGCGCCCGTGTCATCCACGCTGGACCGACCGGTGACGGTCTGGCCGACGGTGACGCGGTTTGCGCCGAGCCCGACGGGATATCTGCACCTTGGCCATGTCCGTTCGGCGTTCGAGGGCTGGCAGGCGGCTCGGTGCTGTGGCGGGCAATTTCTTCTGCGGATCGAGGATATCGACCGGAGCCGCTGCCGCGAGGAATACGCGGCAGCGATCCTCGAGGACCTGGCTTGGCTCGGGCTCGATTGGGACGGCGAGGTGCGCCACCAGTCCGAACATTTCGACGACTACCGCCGGGCGCTCGGGCGGCTGGAGGCGCTCGACCTGCTCTATCCCTGCTTTTGCACGCGACGCGAAATCCGGGCCGAGATGGCCCGTGCCGGCGGCGCGCCGCAAGGCGAGGCGGGACCGCCCTATCCCGGCACCTGCCGCCGGCTCGGCCGAGCTGCACGCGCCGAAAGGCAGAGCTCGGCGGCCGATTACGCGTTGCGGCTCGATCTCGGCCGGGCGCTCGCGCTGACCGGCCCACTCGACTGGATCGAGGACCGCAGCGGCGCGCCGCGCCGGGTACCGGCCGACGCCGCGCCGCAGGGCGACGTCATCCTTGCCCGCAAGGAATTTCCGGCGAGCTATCACCTCGCGGTCACCGTCGACGACGCGGTCCAGGACGTGACCCTGGTCACCCGCGGCGAAGACCTGGTTCCAGCGACGCATATCCACCGTGTGCTGCAGGCGCTGCTTGGGCTGCCGACCCCGCGGTATCGCCACCATGCGCTTCTGACCGACGAAGCTGGGCGCCGCCTCGCCAAGCGCGACCGCGCGCCGACCGTCCGGTCTATGCGGGCGAGCGGGACGAGCGCGGCGGGAATACTCGCGCTCGCCTGCTCCCGGCAGACGTGAGGTGGGGACCGGTGCTGCGGCCGAATCCGAAGCTTCGCCGGCCCTGTCAGGCATAGATTCAACCACGGGGAATCGCAAAAGGGAGCGTTATCCATGCTCAGCACTATGGCCTTTGCCGAGGTTACCGCCCTCGTCGGCGATCCGGCGAGGGCGAATATGCTCGCAGTGCTGATGGACGGGCGCGCGCTGACCGCCGCCGAGCTGGCGCGGGTTTCGGGCGTCACGCCGCAAACCGCGAGCAGCCACCTCGCCCGCCTGGTCGCCGGCGGGCTGCTCGAGGTGGAGCGCCAGGGCCGGCACCGCTATCACCGCATCGCCTCTTCGGCGGCCGCACGGATGCTGGAGGGCATCATGACGTTCGCGGGCGAGGAGGATGGGGCGCAGCCCTGCCACCGGCCGCCGGCGATCGTCGGGCCGCGGGACGAGGCGATGCGGGCGGCGCGAACCTGCTACGACCACCTCGCCGGCCGGCTAGCGCTGGCGATCGCCCATGCGCTTGTGGAGCGGCGGGACATCGAGCTGGCGGTCGACGGGGGTGCGGTCACCGACGAAGGCGGGGAATTTCTGCGGGATCTGGGCCTCGACCTCGACGCTGCGGCGGCACGCTCGCGGCGCGGGCAGATCTTTTGCCGTCCCTGTCTCGACTGGAGCGAGCGGCGCCCGCACATCGCCGGGGCGATGGGCGCCGCCCTATGCGCATATGTCTTCGACAGGGGCTGGGTTCGCCGCATCGACGGCACCCGTGCTGTGACCGTCACCGCGGCGGGCCGGACCGGCTTCCGACAGGCGTTCGGGGTCGACGGCGCCGCGCAGCTTCAGTCGAGCCGGCGGTGAAGACCGGTCGCGACTTCGAGATATTCCGGGTCGTCCGGCCGCAGGATCCCATGCCGCACGGCAAAATCGAGGATGATCAGGTTGACGTTGAACTTGAAGTCGGCGGTGGTGCGGATGCGGTCGAGCACGGCCGAGGCCGGCATCAGCGCGAAATCGACAAACTCGCCGTCACGATTCTTCGGCACGAAATCCGCAGGCACGTCGAGATCGTAGACGAACAGCACATCGTCGCGGATGCCGAGCCCGGTCTCCATCCGATAGGCGACGGCGCCGGCCGGAACCGCCCGCGCCATCAGCTCCGGCGGGACCGAGGCTTCCTCGTCTCCTTCCTTGACCAGGGTGTCCTCGATCCCGTGGCCGTTGCCGATCCCGCCGGCGACGAGGTTGTCGAGCTTGTTCGGCGCCACCCTTTTGTCGGGGGAGCGCCTGCCGACCCATAGGCTCAGCCCGTTCGCGGCGCAGCGATAACCGTTGAGGTGGACGCCGTAGGCACGGGTTCCGAAAAACGGCACCGCGCCCCGATCGAGACAAAAGATCGGCGGGGCGCCCCAGCGAACGGCAACATCGAACGTCTCGTTGCGCCATTTCGGGATCTGCTTTTCGCTGACGAGCGCATCGACGACCCCATCAACGGCCCGGCTTACCGTCGCCGGGTCGCCCAGCACCGCCAATTCCACTCGATCTTCGGCAACCGAGAAAACGGCGGGGAAGCGCCGCAACGCCTCGGCATTGTCGCGACGCACGAGCCCGATCCGGTCGGGTCCGGCATAGAGTGGCAGGACACGCACCGGGTCGAAATTGTTGCATCTGCCGATATGGTCGCGGAACGACATCGCCGGCGCAGGCTCCATTCAGCCGGGAGCGTGACGGTGCCGCGCTGTCAAGACGACCTCGACAAAGGCGATTTGACGCAGGCAGGCAGCGATGTAGTCGGTCGTGTCGCGATCGAGGCCGCGCATCTTGATGTCGATTTTCAACTCCGCCTGATCGGCCTCTGAAATTGCGCTGTGCCAGGCGGAGGGCACGAGGCCACGTTTTGCGAACTGCTCAAGGATGCGCGGCATCACGCCCGGCTCGGCCCGGGCATGAACGGAAAAGTAAGCGGCGGCGGGTAAATCGTCGTCAGCAACGGGCGCAGCTAGGGGCGGCATCGGCATGGTCCTCGGCGGAAATGGGGCGAATCGCGCAAGCCCGAACCCTCGCGGGGTCCGGGACCGTAATTCGCCGATCCTGCCGGCCATGGGTCGTCAATGCAGCCACAAGGCCAGATGTAGGTCGTTCGCCGGGCACGGTCAACTCGGTTTCAGGAACCCTTTCAGCGATTGGATCGAAGCCCCTGCCCTTCCGTTCGCGGAAGGAGAAGTGGATAGGCCCCAATGCCCACTCTCGCCGTGGCTCTATTCATGGTAGCTTGCGTGACATTCGTTTGAGCGGAGCGATTGATGAATGCCTTGCGTCTCGGTTTGGTCGTCGCGCTTTCGCTCGCAACGGCGGTCGGCTGCAGCATCGGCGAGCGGGAACGGGCCGGCAACATCCAGAACGTCAACGGGATTTCCGACGATATCTCGGCGGTCAGGATGACCCAGTCGGACTCGCTCAAGATCCCAGACCCGAACCTGCCGACAACCCTGCCTCGCAGCTATCAGCTGCCGCAGGATTGACGAGGCGGGCCGACCGGTGATCGCCGACCGGCGTGCGCTGCTGAAGTCGACCGGGCGCGCGCTCCTGGCCGCGGAACAGCTCGCCGCGGCGGCGCGGGCAGCGCTCCTCTCGCGTATCGCGCCCGATGGCGAAATCGAGCCCGAACGTCTCGCCACCGACCAGTTCGCGGGCCATGCGCTGGCCTGGATGGCGACTTATGTCGAGGCATTGCGCCAGATCCGCGGCTGGGCGGTTCGCCTTGACGATGGCGGCGCCTTTGGCGAGAGCGAGGCGCTGATCCTCGAGATCGCCTATGGCGAGTATCTGGCGCAGCTCGCGGGCGGCATCCCGATGGCCCAGGGCGAAATCGCGCGACCGCAGGATCTCGGCCTCGGGGCGGACGCGGTCGCCCCGCTCCGGGCGGCTGAGGCCGGGGCGTTGGCGGCGGCTCTCGGATCGGCTCGATCGCGGCTCGGGGCGCGCCTTGCCGGACACGGCGGCGGCTCTTTCGGGGCATTCGGGGTGGACGATGCGACCCTCGAGATGATCCGCGAGCAGGTGCGCCGCTTCGCCGAGCGGGCGGTGGCGCCCCATGCCCAGGATTGGCATCGCCGGGATGTGCTGATCCCGCTACCGGTGATCGCCGAACTCGGCGAGATGGGCGTCTTCGGGACGACGATCCCGGAGGAGCATGGCGGGCTCGGCCTCGGCAAGACCGCGATGGCGATTGTCTCGGAGGAGTTGTCGCGGGTCTGTCTCGGGGTCGGCTCGCTCGGCACGCGCTCCGAGATCGCCGCCGAGCTGATCCGTCTCAACGGCACCCCGGCACAAAAGGCGCACTGGCTTCCGGC
Source organism: uncultured Alphaproteobacteria bacterium (assembly GCA_963781215.1). Classification (GTDB taxonomy): domain Bacteria; phylum Pseudomonadota; class Alphaproteobacteria; order ATCC43930; family CGMCC-115725; genus AP-15. The sequence continues at coordinate 69,496 of CAWAFE010000002.1, read as the reverse complement.
GATCGCCTCGGGCGCGGTGTTGCCGACCGCGGTCTTCACTGAGCCGGACGCCGGTTCCGACCTCGCCAGCCTGCGGACGCGCGCGGTGCGCGACGGGGATGTCTATCGGATCTTCGGTGCTAAGACCTGGATCACCCACGGCGCCCGCTCCGACCTGATGACCCTGCTCGCCCGGGTCGAGGGAGGCGATCGCGGCTACCGGGGCTTGAGTATGTTCCTCGCGAAAAAGCCGCGCGGCAGCGACGAAGACCCGTTTCCCGCACCGGGGATGAGCGGCACCGAAATTCCGGTGCTCGGCTACCGCGGCATGAAGGAATACGAGATCGCCTTCGACGGCTTTGCCGTATCGGCCGACGGACTGCTCGGCGGCGTCGAAGGGCAAGGCTTCAAGCAGCTGATGGCGACGTTCGAGAGCGCCCGCGTGCAGACCGCCGCGCGCGCGGTAGGGGTGGCCCAGAACGCGCTCGAGCTCGGGCTTGCCTACGCGCTAGAGCGGGCGCAGTTCGGCCAAAAGCTCGCCCGCTTACCGCGGATCGCCGGCAAGCTCGCGCTGATGGCGGCGGAAACCATGGCCGCGCGCCAGCTCACCTACTTTGCCGCACACGAGAAGGACAGCGGGCGGCGTTGTGACATCGAGGCCGGCATGGCCAAACTGCTGGCCGGCCGCGTTGCCTGGTCGAACGCCGACAACGCATTGCAGATCCACGGCGGCAACGGCTATGCGCTCGAATTTCCGATCAGCCGGGTGCTGTGCGACGCGCGCATCCTGAACATCTTCGAGGGTGCGGCCGAGATCCAGGCGCAGATCATCTTTCGCGGCCTGATCGCCGCGAGAAACTGAGCGCTTTTCAACGGCTCGACCATCCGTGGCGCGTCCAGCCCGATCCGACTATGTTAAAGCCGATGAGCGAGGGGGAAACCAGCGGCGGCCCCGATTTTGGCTTCGGGCACGTCCCGTCGAGCGAAAAGGCGGCGCTGGTGCGCGCCGTGTTCAACAGCGTGGCGCCGCGCTATGATTTGATGAACGATTTGATGAGCGGCGGCATCCACCGCTGGTGGAAGGCCGAGGTGGCGGCGAAGCTCCAGCCGCGTCCGGGCCAACGCCTGCTCGACGTCGCGGGCGGCACCGGGGACATTGCCTTGCTGGCGCTGCCGCGGCTCGTCCCGGAGGGGGAAGAGGAAGGCGGCGGAGGTGTCGTCGTCTGCGACATCAACGAGAAAATGCTCGCCGTTGGACGCGCCCGTGCGCTCGATCGCGGCATTCTAACCGGGATCGAGTGGCTCTGCGCCGACGCCGAGCGGCTGCCGATCGGTTCGCGCAGCTTCGATCTCTACACGATCGCCTTCGGCCTGCGGAACGTCACCCGGATCGAGGCGGCACTCGCCGAGGCGCGGCGCGTTCTCAAACCAGGCGGGCGCTTTCTGTGTCTCGAATTCACCCCCAAAGTGACGCCGCTGCTGCAGCCCTTCTACGATTTCCACAGCTTCCGGGTCGTGCCGTTGCTGGGCCAGATCGTCACCGGCGATCGCGAGGCCTATGCTTATCTGGCCGAGAGCATCCGACGCTTTCCGCGGCAAGGCGAGCTGTCGGAGATGATCGCCGGCGTTGGCCTCGAGCAGGTCAAGTTCCGCAATCTGACGGGGGGCGTCGCTGCGCTCCATTCGGCCTGGCGGCTTTGACCCGATCCGCCCGAGGCTGGGGCTGTTCCGCAGCGGCCGCAACCTCGTCCGCCTCTTCCGGATCGGCCTGACCCTCGCCCGGCACGATGCGCTCTTTCCGCTGGAGGCGGTTCCTGCCGCAGCGCCGCTTCTGCGTATCATCCGGATCACGGTGCGCCGGCGCGGAAGGAGCAGGCTGCGCCCGGGACAGCGTCTCGCCGCGGCACTCGACGAAATGGGGCCGGGCTTCATCAAGCTCGGGCAGTTGTTGTCGACCCGGGCCGACCTCTTCGGCGAGGAGATCACCGCCGATCTGGCGTATCTGCAAGACCGTTTGCCGCCGTTTCCAGGGGATCGAGCGCGAGCCAGCATTGAGGCCGAATTTGGCCGGCCGCTCGCCGCCCTGTTCGCGTCGTTCGACGAGGCTGCGATCGCCGCCGCGTCGATCGCCCAGGTTCATTTCGCCCGAACGGCGGACGGGCGCGAGGTTGCGGTCAAGGTGCTGCGGCCGGGAATTGCCGAGGCCTTTCGCCGCGACCTCGACCTCTTTTTGTGGCTCGCCGTGCTGGGCGAGCGTCTGCAGCCGCCGCTGCGGCGGCTGAAGCCGGTCGAGACGGTCCGCACCCTCGCCGAAATCGTCCGGATCGAGATGGATTTGCGGTTTGAGGCGGCGGCGGCCTCGGAGCTCGCCGAGAATTTCGCCGAAGACCCCGATTTTCGCGTGCCGCTGGTCGATTGGCAGCGCACCGGGCGCACGGTTTTGACGACCGAGCGCATCGCCGGGTGCCGGATCGACGACCGCGCCGCGATCGCCGCCGCGGGACACCCGATCGACGCGCTGCCGGGGAAGGCGGCCGCCGCTTTTTTCAAGCAGGTTTTCCGTGACGGCTTCTTTCACGGCGACCTTCACCCCGGCAACATGTTCGTCGATGCGTCGGGGGCGATCGCCGTCGTCGATTTCGGGATCATGGGCCGGCTCGACCGCGCGACGCGGTTCTATCTCGCCGACATGCTGCTGGGTTTCTTGTCGGGCGACTACCGGCGGGTGGCCGAGATTCATTTCGCCGCCGGCTATGTCCCGACGCGCCGCTCTATCGACGCGTTCGCCCAGGCCTGCCGGTCGATCGGCGAGCCGATTCTCGGCAGGCCGTTGCAGGAGATTTCGTTCGCCCGACTCCTGGCCCAGCTGTTCCAGGTCACCGAGCAGTTCGAGATGGAAACGCAGCCGCAGCTGCTGCTGCTGCAAAAGACGATGGTGCAGGTCGAGGGGGTCGGGCGCCGTCTCGATCCAGGGGTCAACATCTGGGCCTTGGCGCGCCCGCTGATCGAAGCCTGGATGCGCGACAACCGCGGCCCGGAGGCCAGGGCGCGCCAGGGGATCGAGGCCGTCGCCGATCTCGCCGAGCGGCTGCCGCGGCTGGTCCGCGGTCTCGACGAGCTGGTCGACGGCTGGTCGCGCGACGGCATCTTGGTGCATACCGAGCCTCTGGACAGGCGGGGGGTGCGCCAGCCGGCGGCCATCCTCGCACCGATCTGGATCATCGCCGCCGCTCTCGCCGCCATCGCCCTGACGCTGCTGGTCGAGCGGTAGGTCTTGCTTAGAGCCGCGTAAGATGCCGGCTATGGACGACCAGGCTCCTTGGATGGCGCGGCGCGGTCGCCGGCCGACAGCTCTACGGTACCGAGCGCCTTGGCGAGCCGTTGTGTTGCGCTGCCGGGCCGCAGCGGCCTGGGCTGGCTCCGATCAGGCGCCCAGCCGGTCAGGAACAGGATATCGAAGGTCGCCGGAATGCGCCCGTCAGGAAGCCCGAACCGCTCGGCATAGAGGCCGGCGGCGCGCCGCAGGGTGCCCCGGCGCAAGGGCGTGCGGCGGCGTGCGGTCAGCGCGTTGGTTTCGCCCATGCCGCGCAAATCGCGCATCAGCGCGATCGCGTCAGGGTAGGTGGCGATTATTGTTTCGGCGTCGGCGACCGGCAGCGCGAAACCCGCGCGCAGCAGCAACGCCGCCGCATCGGCAAGGTCGGCGGTCGGCGATACGCGCGGGCTGGCCCCTCCCTCCTCGGCCAGCTCCGCTTCGATCAACGCGGTACGCAACTCGACCAGGGTATTGCCGCCGAGCATCGCCCCGAGGAACAGGCCATCGGGCTGCAAGACCCGGCGAAGCTGGACCAGCGCGCCGGGCAGATCCCCTGCCCAGTGGAGCGCCAGGGCGGTGGCCACCAGGTCGAAGCAGCCGTCGCGAAATGGGACGAGCTCTGGATCAGCGGCTACCCGGATGCCAACGCCACGTGCCAGGAACCCGAGGGAAGGGTCGAAAGAGACGACCCGCTCGATCCCCGGGTGCTGCGTGAGCGCCCGCGATAGCGCACCGCCGTGCGAACCGACATCGAGAACTGCGAGAAATTCCCGGTTGACCGCGCCGAGACGATCGACTAGGCGCTCGGCCACCTCGGCATGCAGAAAGTCGGCACAAATTCCGCGCGCCGCGCGATCTCTATGCAACCGCCACGCCCGACGATCGAACGGCGCTGCCGGATTGGTCTCGGAACGGGCCATCGCGGCCTTCGCCCCCGTGTGGGTTGACGGATCTGCGTGTTGATTGATGATGTGTCGTGATGCAGGCATCGGCAACCCTGACCGACAAGGCTTTTGACCGGCTGCGGCAAATCGGCCGGGCGATTGTCGACGGTGTGCTGCCGCCGCGGTGCCTCGCCTGCGGCGAGACCGTCGACGAACCAGGCGCGCTATGCGGGCGGTGCTGGGGCGGGATGACGTTTTTCGGGCCGCCTTGGTGCGTGGTTTGCGGCCTACCGTTCCCGCACCCGATGGGCGAGGACGCGGTATGCGGCGCCTGCGCGCGCGAGCGCCGCAGCTGGGAGCGGGCGCGCGCAGTGCTGCGTTACGACAAAGGCAGTCGTCATCTCGTCCTCGGGCTGAAGCACGGCGACCGTACGCATACCGCGGATCCCCTCGGCCGCTGGATGCATCGCGTCGGCGGCGAGGTCCTGACCGGCGCCGATCTCCTGGTTCCCGTGCCGTTGCACTGGACCCGGCTGTTTCAGCGCCGCTACAATCAGGCTGCTCTGCTGGCGCATGCGATCCACGCCGCCGGCGGGCCGCGGGTGGCGGCGGACTGGCTGGTTCGCCGCCGGCGAACGCCGTCGCAAGGCCACCGCGGGCCGGCGGCGCGCGAGCGTAACGTGCGCGGCGCGTTTGCGCTGCGGCCCGGCCGCAACGTTGCCGGGAAGCGCGTGGTGATCGTCGACGACGTCCTGACCACCGGGGCGACCATCGAGGAGTGCGCGCGCGTGCTGAAACGTTCCGGGGCAGCCTCCGTCGGCGTGTTGACCCTGGCGCGGGCCTTGCGCACCGGCGCATAATCGGCACGGAAGACCAGCCGCACTCGAAGGAGCGGAGCGCCGAAGGCGATGGCTGAAGTCGAGCTTTACACGACGATGTGGTGTCCCTTTTGCACGCGTGCGCGGGCACTGCTGCAACGTAAAGGCGTTGTCTTCACCGACATCGATGTGGAGGAGCACCCGCAACGGCGCGCCGAGATGGTCCGTCGCGCCGAGGGCCGCAGCACCGTCCCCCAAATTTTCATCAACGGCGAGCATATCGGCGGGTCTGACGAACTGGCCGCGCTCGACCGCGCCGGCAAGCTCGATACAAAGCTGGGGATCGCGTCATGAGCGAGGGCTTCACCGCGGCGTGCATTCAATTCACTGCGGGACCCGATCCCGAGCCCAATCTACAGGTGGTCTGCGACTTGATCCGGCGGGCGCGCGATGCGGGCGCCGATTTGATCATGACGCCCGAGGCGACGAACTTCATCGAGAGCGGCCGCCGGCGGCGCGACAAGGCGCGGCCCGAGGCGGAGAACCCGTTCCTCGCCGGCATGCGCGATCTCGCGCGGGAGACCGGGGCCTGGCTCCTCGCCGGCTCGCTGGTGATCGACCCCGATCGCGAGCCCGGCGCCGCGGCGAGCGAGACCCGGCTCGCCAACCGCTCCCTGCTGCTGGATGCGAATGGCGCCGTCGTCGCGCGCTACGACAAGATCCACATGTTCGACATCGATCTGCCGGGCGGCGAGAGCTATCGCGAGAGCAACGCCTACCGCCCCGGTGACCGGACTGTCGTCGCCGACACGCCGTGGGGCCGCCTTGGCATGAGCGTTTGCTACGATTTGCGCTTTCCCCACCTCTACCGCGCGTTGGCGCAGGCGGGCGCGGATTTTCTGACGGTACCCTCGGTCTTCACCGTGCCGACCGGCACCGCGCACTGGCACGTGCTGTTGCGGGCTCGGGCGATCGAGACTGGATGCTTCGTCTTCGCTCCGGCGCAATGGGGCGAGCATGCCGCCGGACGGCGCAGCTATGGCCACGCGCTGATCGTCGACCCGTGGGGCGAGGTGCTGGCCGATGCTGGCGAAGGCGTCGGCCTCGTCACGGCGCGGATTGACCCGACGCGCATCGCCGAGGTGCGGCGGATGGTGCCGTCATTGCAGCACGACCGGCCGTTCACGCCGCCGGAGCTTGCGCGCCGCCCTCTGGCTGCCGCGTAGCGTCGAGGTCGGTATCCTCGTAGATCGTGTCGAGACTGATTTCGACGCCGACCGAGGACAGCTTCAGGACGGCTTCGCCTTGGACGACCTCGTTGGTCCAACCCGCGCACGAGCGGGTGTAGAGGTCGATCCGCCGCTCATCCTGCTCGACGAGCGCGTATTGCCGAAAAGAAGGCGTTGCGAAGTAACCGAATTTCTTGCGTCCTCTATCCTAGCGCTCGGTACTGGGCGAAATAACCTCGACGATGAGAACTGGGTGTAAAATCCGGTCTGCCTTGTCGTCTACCGGATCGCAGGTCACGGCCAGATCGCGATAGCGAACCGTATCATTCGTGACGACCTTCATGTCGCTGCCGAATGGGCGGCAGCCGGTACCTCGCAGAGCTTGCTTTAGCGCGGAGGCGAAATTCATGGCGATGGTGACGCAGGCGGCGGATCCTCCGGTCATCATCCTGAAGACACCGCGCGCGAATTCGTAGCGTTCCGGCTGATCGTGCTCCCAGGCAAGGAAATCACTCAGCGACATAAGCTTTTCGGCGGTGCTCGGCATGCGGGCAGATTACTCCTTTGGCAGTCCTTCTGCAAAGCGGGCACTCATGGCAGCCGACCCAATGGGCCGGCGATCGCGGCGATGCGCTGGACGACCGCGGGTCGGGGCGTCGGGACCTCGCCTTGCTCGAAGGCGACGGTGGTGGTGAGCCGGGGAAAGGCGGCAAGCAATTCTCCCGGGCGTAGCAGGAAATCGGGATTGCGCGGCTGTCCAAAGCGCTCGTTGCCGACCGCGAAGGTTTCGTGGATCAAGACCCCGCCGGGCGCGAGGGCGCTTTCGATATCCGGCAGCAGCGGCCGGTGCAGATAGTTGGCAACGATGATCGCGTCCCAGCCATAACCGAGCGCCCAGGCGGCGCCCGCTTCGAGGTCGATCTGCCGCACCTCGCAAAACGGCCCGGCGGAGGCCGCCAGCGCCGAGACGTCGCGATCGACGGCACAAACGGAAAAGCTGCGGTCGCGCAGAAGTGCGAGGTGACGGCCGGTTCCGGCCGCCAGATCGAGCACCAGTCCTCCGGTTTTGATCAGCGGCAGAAAGCGCTCGACCCAGGCCGAGGGTTTCGAGGCGTCGGGGCCGCTCTGCATTGTCGTCTGAGAATTGCTAAGGTTTTGGGGGCCGGTGTAAAATGACGGCGCGGAGGTAGTCTCGATGATCCTGTTCACGTTGCGCTGTACCCAGGGGCACGAATTTGACGGGTGGTTCCGTGATGGGGACGGGTTCGAGGCGCAGCAGCAGGCCGGTGAAATCGACTGCCCTCATTGCGGCGATACCGCGGTGGAAAAGGCGGTGATGGCACCGCGCCTCGGCCGCTCGAAAGAGGCCAAGCCGCCGTTGTCTCCGGGCCAGCTTCGGGCGGCATTGGTCGAGCTGCGCCGACAGGTCGAAAACAATTGCGACTATGTGGGCGGCCGGTTTGCCGAAGAGGCTCGCCGCATCCATTATGGCGAGGTAGACCCGCGGGGCATCTATGGCGAGGCGAGCGATGTGGAGTCCCGCGAGCTCGCCGACGAGGGTATCCAATTCGGCCGCGTGCCCTGGATCCCGCGGACCGACGGGTAGAGGGATCACCGCGACTCCGCCATGATGAGGTAGTTGACACCTAGATCGCGTGAGATCGACCATTCGCCACGGCCCAAATCGTAGCTAATGCCGGCGATCCGAGTTGCCTGAAGACCGTTGCGGCGTAGTCCGAGCACGAATTCGGACGGGCGGAGAAATTTGCCCCAGTCGTGCGTGCCCCGCGGCAGCCACCCGCAAACGTATTCGGCGCCGACGATTGCCAGGACGAAGGATCGGGCGGTCCGGTTGAGGGTGGCGCCGATGAAACCGCCACCCGACCTCGTCAGCACGCCGATCGATGCCAGGAACAACGGGACGTCGGAGACATGCTCGATCACTTCAAGCGCGAGCACCGCATCGAATCGCTCGGCGTCGTCGGCAACCGATTCGGCGGTGGCCACGCGGTAATCGATCGCTAACCCGACCGCGTCGGCGTGCGCCCGTGCGGCGGCGATCGCTTCCGCATTCGCGTCGATGCCGGTTACGACAAAGCCGAGACGCGCCATGGGCTCGGCGACGAGCCCACCGCCGCAGCCGATGTCTAGCAGGCTAAGCCCGGCAAATGGCCGAGGGAGGGAGGACTCGCGGCGAAAATGGTCGAGAAAGCATAAGCGAATGAACGCCAGCCGTATGGGATTGAGCCGATGCAGGGCGGCAAAGCTGCCTTCGGGATCCCACCATGCCTCCGCCTGCGCGGCGAAGCGTTCGTTCTCTGCGGGGTCCACGGTGGCGCGCCGCCCGCTCAAGATCCCAATCCTGCTCCTCGACGCCGTTCGGCTTGATGGCTCGATCGGCTGGAAAAGAGTATGTGTCGGGGTGCCCGGCCCGGCAACCGTACGGATGGATTTCCGCGAAAACATGGCTCGAATCGTTCAGAAATTCGGTGGGACTTCGGTTGCCGACGTCGAGCGCATCAAGAACGTCGCACATCGTGTCCGTCGCGAAGTCGAGGATGGCAACGAGGTGGCGGTTGTCGTCTCTGCGATGGCGGGGGTGACGAACCAGCTCGTCGACTGGACACGGGAAACGAGCCGCCTGCACGATGCGCGCGAATACGATGTGGTCGTAGCCTCCGGCGAGCAGGTGACGGCGGGGCTGTTGGCGCTGGCACTGCAGGACCTCGGAGTCGACGCGCGGTCCTGGCTCGGCTGGCAAATTCCGCTCCGCACCGACGGCATGCACGGCAAGGCGCGCATCGAGGCGATCGAGGTCGCCGAGATCGGGCGCCGCTTGGCTGCGGGGCAAGTCGCCGTGATCGCGGGCTTCCAGGGGATAGGGCCGCGAGGCCGGATCACGACGCTCGGGCGTGGCGGGTCGGATACGTCGGCCGTGGCGTTGGCCGCCGCCCTGGGGGCTGATCGGTGTGATATCTTCACCGATGTCGACGGGGTCTACACAAGCGATCCGCGGATCGTTGCGAAAGCCCGCAAGCTCGGTAGGATCACCTACGAAGAGATGCTGGAAATGGCGTCGCAAGGCGCCAAGGTGCTGCAGACGCGCTCGGTCGAGATGGCGATGAACCACCGGGTGCGGGTGCAGGTTCTGTCGAGCTTCAGCGACACGCCCGGAACCCTCGTGGTGGATGAAGACGAGATTGTGGAACAGCAGGTTGTGAGCGGCATCGCCTATAGCCGCGACGAAGCCAAGATCACGGTGCAGAAGGTGGCGGACCGGCCGGGTGTCGCGGCCGCGATCTTCGGCCCGCTCGCCGACCGGGCGATCAACGTCGACATGATCGTGCAGAACGTCTCCGAGGACGGGCTGGCCGATCTCACCTTCACCGTTGCGCGCGCCGATCTCGACCGCGCGGTGTCGGTGCTGGAAGAATGTCGCGCCTTACTAGGCTTCGCGGCGCTGACACCCGATTCGAATGTCGTCAAGATCTCGGTCATCGGCGTCGGCATGCGCAGTCATGCCGGTGTCGCGCAGCAGATGTTTCAAACCCTGGCGGACAAGGGCATCAACATCCAGGTCATCTCGACCTCGGAGATCAAAGTCAGCGTCCTGATTGCCGCCGAATATGCCGAGCTTGCTCTGCGCGCGCTGCATACCGCCTACGGGCTCGACGCAACCGAATGAGCGAAGCCCTCGGCACCGGCGACATCGTGGCGCGCCAAGAGCGCGCATCGGAAGAACCGGGTGCCGGGCACGATCGCTGCCGCGCCGAGCTAGACCGCCTGTGGGCGCGCGGCAGAGAGCTTCTCGGCTGCGACTTGGCGATCATGGGCGGTGCTATGACCTGGGTGTCCGAGCGCCACCTGGTTGCCGCCATCTCTAATGCCGGCGGGTTTGGGGTCGTCGCTTCGGGCTCGATGCCGCCCGAGCTTCTCGCCGATGAGATCGGCGCGACTAAGGCGCTCACAGAGAAGCCGTTCGGCGTCAACCTGATCACCTTGCACCCACAGCTGCTCGAGCTGATCGACGTGTGCGCCGCCCATCGTGTCGGCCATGTTGTTCTGGCAGGCGGCCTCCCGAGTAGTGCGGCAATTACCCGCATCAAGCAGAGCGGCGCGCGGGTTCTTTGTTTTGCCCCGGCGCTGGGCTTCGCCCGCAAGCTGGTTCGGATGGGCGCCGATGCGATCATCATCGAGGGCAGCGAGGCGGGCGGTCATATCGGGCCGGTCTCGACCGGGGTCCTGGCGCAGGAGATCCTGCCGCATCTCGACGAGGTGCCGGTGTTCGTTGCGGGCGGGATCGGGCGAGGAGAGGCGATGCTCGCCTATCTCGAGATGGGCGCATCGGGCGTCCAGCTCGGCACCCGATTCGTTTGCGCCGGCGAATCGATCGCCCATCCGCGCTTCAAGCAGGCGTTCATCCGCGCCGCGGCGCGTGACGCGGTTGCCTCGATCCAGCTCGACCCGCGCTTTCCGGTGATCCCAGTGCGGGCGCTCGCCAACCGGGCAACCGAACGATTTCTCGCGGTTCAACGTCTAGTCATCGATCGATTTGTCGAGGGCGAGCTGTCCCAGAAAGACGCGCAGCTGGAGATCGAGCACTTCTGGGTCGGTGCGCTGCGTCGGGCCGTCGTCGACGGGGACCTCGAAGCGGGCTCGCTAATGGCCGGACAGAGTGTGGGTTTTGTCAGGCGCGAGCAAAGCACCGTGGAGATCATCGAGGAGCTCGTCGGGCAGGCTCTTGCCGTGCTGGGTGCTCGCGGCAACCGCACCCCCGATCGTCTTCCGCCTTCCCGGCCCGCCTTGTCGGGGCGCCGGGGTTCGCAGGAATGATCGAGACGGGAGGGGGCGCCAGCGGAACCCGCCGGCTCTTGCGCAGACTGCGCGATATCATGGCGGGCTCCAGCACCGCGCAGGAGCGGCTCGATCAGATCGTACGGACGATCGCCGCCGAGATGGTCGCCGAAGTGTGCTCGGCCTACATTATGAGGGCGGGTGAGGTTCTTGAGCTGTTCGCCACCGAAGGGCTGCGGCGCGAGGCGGTCCACCGGACCAGATTGCGTGTCGGCGAGGGGCTGGTCGGCACCATCGGCGCGACGGCCCGGCCGCTCGCGCTCGCAGACGCCCAGTCGCACCCGGATTTCGCCTATCGCCCGGAGACGGGAGAAGAGATTTACCATTCGCTGATGGGCGTCCCGATCGTTCGAGGGGGTCGCGTTTTGGGCGTGCTGGTGGTGCAGAACCGCACGCTGCGCCATTACACCGAAGACGAGATCGAGGTGCTGCAGACGATCGCCATGATCGTTGCCGAGCTTGCGGCTAGCGGCGACCTCGTCAACCCGCTCGAAATCGCCCAAAGCCAGGCTGGCGGGATGCTCCCGGTCCGGTTGGTCGGGATCCGGCTCAATCCCGGTCTGGCAGTCGGCCCTGCCGTGCTGCACCAGCCGCGGCTTCTGATTCGCAAGGTCGTCGCCGAGGACGTCTCCGCCGAGATCGAGCGCCTGCGGCAGGCGGTCTCGGCGATGCGGGATGCGATCGACGAGCTGGTCGCGGCAAGCGGAGGCCTCGGCGTCGGCGAGCATCGGGACATCATCGAGACCTACCGCATGTTCGCAACCGACCGCGGCTGGATCGCGCGGATCGCCGACGCCATCCGCAGCGGCCTCACGGCCGAGGCGGCCGTGCAAAGGATCGGCGACGAGACGCGCACCCGCATGATGCAGGCCAGCGACCCCTATTTGCGCGAGCGCCTTCTCGACCTCGACGACCTTGCCAACCGTTTGCAGCAGCACCTCTCCAATCGGCCGACTGGCGCCGCTTGGGCCGAGTTGCCGTCGGAGTTTATTCTGGTCGCCCGCGCGATGGGGCCGGCGGAGCTGTTGGATTATGTGCACCGACGCATCGCGGGCCTCGTCCTCGAAGAAGGGTCGCCCACCGCGCATGTCGCCATCGTCGCGCGGGCATTGGATATCCCGGTCGTCGGTCGGGTGGCAGACGCGACAAGCCAAATTGAGGCGGGGGATATGGTCATCGTCGACGGCGATCATGCCCAGGTCCTGATCCGGCCGAGCGAGGACATCCACCAAACGGTGGCGGCGACAGTCGATGCGCGAAGCCGCCGCCGGGCCTTTTACGACACCTTGCGCTCGGCCCCTCCGATCAGCCGCGACGGGATCGAAATCAAGCTGCTGCTCAATGCGGGCCTGCTGCTCGACTTGGGACAATTGGCGGCAACCGGCGCCGAGGGTGTCGGGCTGTTTCGAACAGAGCTGCCGTTCATGGTGCGCGACACCTTTCCCGATGTCGAAGACCAGACCGAGTTTTACAAAAGCGTCCTCGATCAGGCGGCGGGCCGCCCCGTGGTTTTTCGCACGCTCGACATCGGTGGCGATAAGGTGCTGCCCTATCTGCCGCATGCGGCGGAGGACAATCCGGCGATGGGATGGCGAGCGATCCGCATCAGCCTCGACCGGCCGGCGATGCTGCGGCAACAGTTGCGGGCATTGATCCGAGCAGCGGCTGGACGAAAGCTGCTGGTAAAATTTCCGATGATTGCGGAGCTGCCCGAGCTCGAGCGGGCGCGGGCGATTCTGGAGACGGAGCTAGCCCGTGCTGCCGGCGAGAATAGAGAGTTGCCGGACGCCGTTGAGGTGGGTGTCATGCTCGAGGTGCCGTCACTGTTGTGGCAACTGCCGGCACTATGCCGACGGATCGATTTTCTGTCGATCGGCACCAACGACCTGGCCCAGTTCGTCTTTGCCTGCGATCGCAGCAACCCGCGCCTGGCAGATCGCTATGATCTGCTTTCGGCGCCGATGCTCGCGCTCTTTCGCCAGCTGGTCGGCCAGACCGGCGCCGCAGGGTTGCCGCTCAGCATGTGCGGCGAAATGGCCGGCAACCCGATCGAGGCAATGGTACTGATAGCTCTGGGCTTTCGCACGCTGTCGATGGCCGGGACGGCGATCGGCCCGGTCAAAACCATGATCCGCAGCCTTGATGTCGCCGCCGCCGCCGATTACCTCAATGAAATCGGTGAGCGCCCTGATCATTCGCTCAGACCAAAGCTCGAGGCTTACGCTCGCGACCACGGCATCGCCTGGTGAGACCTCGCGAAATGCTGGTGTAATTGCCTCCCTGCTATGGCCGTCTACAGAGGGTCGACCGGCTGGAAGTGTCGAGCATAGGATAGGCAGTCCTCTCACCTTCAGCCCCAACGTCGAGAGGCAGCCGACGATGGGACAGTAGCGGCTTTAGTCGTCTAGGGTTGGGTCAAAGCGGAACGTCTGATGGCATTGTTCCAGCGGCTCAAGACGCCTTTCGTCGAAGATGCGCCCCGCGGCGAGGCCGTGTCGCCGGGCGGTTCGCTATCGGCGGGCGATGTGCTGCGGCAGAGGCGCGAAACGCTCGGTCTCGATCTTCGCCAGGTCGCGGGGACATTGAGAATCAAGCCCGCCTACCTCGCCGCGCTCGAGGAGGGACGGCTCGATCAGCTGCCGGGCCCGGCTTATGCGGCGGGGTTTCTGCGGGCATATGGCGAGCATCTCGGGCTAGACGGAACCGAGATCCTGCGCCGGTTCAAAGTCGAGTTGGCCGGGCTGGATGCCAAGCCGGATCTCTCGTTTCCGATGCCGCTCGGCGAGCGCGGTGTGCCGGGCGGCACGATGCTGTTGGTGGCGTTCATTTTGGCGATCTGCGGCTACGGGACATGGTATTACCTGTCTACTGACGATCGATCGCGTCCAGAGCGCGTGACCGAGGTTCCGATCGCTCTGTTGCCGCCCAAACCAGTGGAGCCGGCTTCTGCTGCAGGAGCGCCGGTGGACTTGTGGGGGCGCGGCGGGACGGACACGCTCTCGCCTGCGACCAATATTCCGCCTCTATCAAAAGCAGTGGCGAGCGCTGAGCCGAGTTTGTCTGAAGCAGCTGCCACCCCTACCGGCGAGCCCGTCTCCGCTTCAACAACGGCGACTGCGACCGTCCTTACCATGCCTGCACTGGCGGCAACCCTCGCGCCGATTGCCGCGGCACCCAATCCGCCATCCCCACCCGCGCAGCGAGGTGAGGGGTCGCCGACCTATGGCGTCGCGGACGGGCCGGTGCGGATCGTCATGCGTGCGATCGCCGACAGCTGGATCCAGGTGCGCGACGCCGATCGGTCTGTCCTATTCACACGGGTGTTGAAGACCGGCGAGAGCTATCGGGTGCCAGAGCGGGCTGGGGTATCGATGCGCACCGGCAATGCCGGCGGCCTCGAGATCACCGTCGACGGCAAGACCGCGCCACCGCTCGGCCCGATGGGTGCGGTTCGGAGAAATGTGGCTCTCGATCCCGAGCTGCTAATGGCCGGGACCGCCGCACGCGATTAGCGTTGCGGTGTTCCGGGGACGTCTGTTGCGGGCTTCCGAAACCGTCTATAAGCCGTCTGGAGTTGGACAACAGCGTGAGATTGACGATGAGCGTCAGGCCGTACCGCGACATCCATCGCCGTGTTTGCCGCAAAATCCATGTCGGCAAGGTGCCGGTCGGCGGCGACGCGCCGATCACGGTGCAATCGATGACCAACACGGTGACAAGTGACGTGAAGGCCACGGTCGAACAGATCCAGGCGCTTGAGCGCGCGGGCGCGGACATCGTTCGGGTTTCTTGTCCGGACCAGGAGTTGGCGCTGGCCTTGAAGGACATCGTGCGCGAGGCGACGGTGCCGATTGTTGCCGACATCCATTTCCACTACAAACGCGCAATCGAGGCCGCCAAGAGCGGTGCGACCTGTCTGCGTATCAATCCCGGCAATATCGGATCGGCGGCGCGGGTGCGCGAGGTCATCAAGGCGGCGAAGGACCATGGCTGCTCGATGCGCATCGGGGTTAATGCCGGCTCGCTCGAGCGCGATCTTCTGGAGCGGTATGGTGAACCGTGCCCCGAGGCGATGGTGGAGAGTGCGCTCAATCACGCCAAGATCTTAGAGGACAACGACTTTTTCGAGTTCAAGATTTCCTGCAAGGCGTCCGACGTGTTTCTTGCCGTTGCCGCCTATCAGCAGCTGGCCGACGCCTGCGACTACCCACTCCATCTCGGGATCACCGAGGCGGGCGGCTTGCGCAGCGGCACCGTGAAGTCGGCGATCGGGCTGGGCATGCTGCTGTGGTCGGGTATCGGCGATACGATCCGAAGTCTCGCTCTCGGCCGACCCGGTGGAGGAGGTCAAGGCCGGGTTCGAGATGCTCAAATCCTTGAATCTTCGCCGGCGCGGGGTGACGGTGATCTCGTGCCCGTCCTGCGCGCGCCAGCAGTTCCAGGTGATCAAGACGGTCGAGCGGCTGGAAGAACGGCTGGCTCACATCACCACGCCGCTGACCGTGTCGGTGATCGGCTGCGTCGTGAATGGTCCCGGTGAGGCGCGGGAGACCGATATCGGCTTTACCGGCGGCGGCAATGGGACGCATCAGGTGTATATTAGCGGGGTCACCGACCACCGGCTGAAAGACGCCGATATCGTCGATCATCTCGTCGAGCTGGTTGAAAAGAAGGCGGCCGAGATCGAAGCCCGGCGCAAAGCCCCAGAGCCGGTTCTGGAACCCGCGTAATAGTCCGGTTGAACGCCGCGGCCTGCGGCCCGAGAAATCGCAGATGAACCGTTTGCAGCCAGTCCGCGGCACGCAGGATCTCCTGCCCGAGGCGGCGCGCTGCCATCGGCAGGTGAGCGAGACCGCGCGCAGGCTGGCTGAGCTCTACGGCTTTGCCGAGATTGCGACGCCGATCTTCGAGTTCACCGAAGTCTTTGCCCGCCCGATCGGCGAAACCTCCGACATCGTCGCCAAGGAGATGTACACGTTCACCGACCGGGGCGGCGAG
The DNA here is from genome assembly GCA_963781215.1 of uncultured Alphaproteobacteria bacterium. Lineage (GTDB taxonomy): Bacteria > Pseudomonadota > Alphaproteobacteria > ATCC43930 > CGMCC-115725 > AP-15. The sequence goes on along the minus strand of CAWAFE010000002.1, from coordinate 53,418 downwards.
GAGGTGACGCTGCGCCCGGAGAATACGGCCGGGGTCGTGCGGGCTGTGCTCTCGGGCGGACTGGTGCAGGATGTGCCCCTCAAGTTCTTCTACAGCGGCCCGATGTTCCGGTATGAGCGACCGCAGAAGGGGCGCCTCCGCCAGTTTCACCAGATCGGCGTCGAGCTGATCGGGGTCGCCCAGCCGCAGGCCGACATCGAGGTCATCGCGCTGGGCAGCCGGATTCTGGAGGCGCTCGGGGTCGGCCGGCGCACCGTGCTCGAGCTCAACACGCTCGGCGATCCCGAGAGCCGCGCCGTCTACCGCGCAGCACTCGTCTCCTATTTTTCCCGGCACGCTTCCAGGTTGTCGGAGGACAGCAAGCGGCGGCTCGAACGCAACCCGTTGCGAATCTTCGATTCGAAGGACGAAGGAGATCGGCGGGCGAGCGCCGATGCCCCCGCTTTCACCGAGTATTTGAACTCCACCTCCCGAGACTTTTTTGCGCAGGTGCGAGGCGGACTGGACCGACTGGGCATCGCCTATCGGCTCAACCCGCAGCTGGTGCGCGGTCTGGATTATTACACCCATACGGCCTTCGAGTTTGTCACCTCCGATCTCGGCGCCCAGGGTACGGTGATTGGCGGTGGGCGGTATGATGGGCTCGTCGAGAGCATGGGCGGCCCGGCGATGCCCGGGGTCGGCTGGGCTGCCGGGATCGAGCGGCTGGCGATGCTGATCGCGGAGCCACCGCGCCCGCCGCGCCCCATCGCCGTGGTACCGGTCGGAGAGGCTGCAGAGCAGGCCGCGCTGCAGCTCACCGAAGAGCTTCGCGGCGCCGGCCTCGTCGTCGACCTCGGCTATTCCGGCAACATTGCACGTCGCTTGCGCCGCGCAAACAAGCTTGGAGCACGCGCCGCCGTGCTAATCGGCGAGAACGAGATCGGGAGCGGCGTCGCAACCGTTCGCGACCTCGACAGCGGCGCGCAGACCGAGGTGCCGCTGGCTGATCTCGTGTCCCGGATCGCGGCGTTCGGCAACTGACGCGAGGCGGCATGGAAGCCGGTCTCGAGGGCCGTCTAGAGCAGCTTCTTCGCCGGCATGCCGAGCTGACAGCCGTGCTCGCCACGAGCGGCCTCGGCCGCGCCGAGTTTGCCAAATTTTCGAAGGAGCTCAGCGGCCTCGGGCCGATCGTCGACGAAATCGAGGCCTTACGCCGGGCGCGCGCCGAGCTGACGTCGCTTACGGAGATCACCGAAACCGGCGAGGACGAGGATCTCTGGGCGCTCGCCAAGGAGGAGCTGCAATTGCTGCGCGAACGCTTGCCCGCGCTCGAACGCAGGGTCAAGCTCGCGCTGCTGCCGAAAGACGCTGATGACGAGCGCAACGCGATCCTCGAAGTCCGCGCCGGCACCGGCGGCGAGGAAGCGGCGCTCTTCGCCGCGGAGCTCTTTCGCATGTACCAGCGATATTCGGCTCTCAGAGGCTGGGGGTTCGAGATCCTCGACCTGTCCGAGACCGGCCTCGGCGGCTTCAAGGAGGCGAGTGCCTCGATTAGTGGAACCAACGTGTTTGCCCGGCTCAAATTCGAGTCGGGCGTGCATCGCGTGCAGCGTGTGCCCGAAACCGAAGCCGGTGGCCGAATTCATACCTCGGCGGCCACCGTTGCCGTGCTGCCCGAAGCCGAGGAGGTCGATGTCAGGATCGACGATAAGGATCTCCGTGTCGACGTGTTCCGCGCCAGCGGCCCCGGCGGGCAATCGGTCAACACGACCGACAGCGCAGTGCGGATCACCCATCTGCCGACTGGGCTCGTCGTCATCCAGCAGGATGAGAAGTCGCAGCACAAGAACAAGGCGCGCGCTCTGAAGGTCCTGCGCTCGCGGCTCTATGAAATGGAGCGGCAGGCGCGAGACAGCGCCCGCGCCGCCGACCGCAAGAGCCAGGTCGGCAGCGGCGATCGCTCGGAGCGGATCCGCACCTACAATTTCCCGCAGGGCAGGGTGACCGATCATCGGATCGACCTGACGCTCTACAAGATCGACAAGGTGATGAGCGGCGAAGCGCTGGACGAGATCATCGATGCGCTGCTCGCCGAGGATCAGGCGGCGAGGCTGGTCGCGGTCGCAGGCTGACCGCGCGGTGGCGAGGACGCTGGGCTCGATCCTGGGTGAAGCGGCAGAGGCGCTTGCAAGTGCCGGGTTCGGCGAGCCGCGCCGCCGCGCGCGCCGGTTGGTCGCTGCCGCCCTCGATATCATCCCCGGCCGAGCTTCTGGCTAGCGCTGAGGAGGAAATCGAGAGCCGAGAGGCTGCCCGCATCAGCATGCTGCTCGGCCGGATGCTCGATCACGAGCCGCTGACCCGAATCATCGGCCGGCGCGAGTTCTGGGGGCTCGACTTTGCATTGTCGGCGGACACCCTCGACCCACGGCCCGAAAGCGAAACGGTCGTCGAGGCCGTGCTGCGGCGGGTTGCCGACAGGAGCGAGCCGATCCGGGTGCTCGATCTCGGCACCGGCACGGGTTGCCTCCTGCTCTCGCTGCTCTCGGAAATGCCCGCCGCCACCGGGATTGGCGTCGATATCGCCTCAGGTGCGGTCGCGACGGCCCGGCGCAACGCGGCCGCCCTCGGTTTGACGAGCCGCGCCGGCTTTCTGGTCGGGGATTGGGCGGAAGCGCTGTCGGCGCGATTCGCAGCGGTCGTTGCCAACCCGCCCTATGTCGCCCAGCGCTGCCTTGTCCGGCCTGCCGTGCGAAGTAAGCCGCTACGATCCTTGGCGCGCTCTCGATGGCGGCGTGGATGGTCTCGCAGCCTACCGCGCGATCGCCGCCGACCTCCCGCGTCTGCTGGCTCCGGAGGGTCTCTTCGCGGCGGAGGTCGGGGCCGATCAGGCCGATTTCGCCGCAGCGATACTGAGGGCCGAGGGCTTGTCGATCGACGCTATAGAGCGCGATCTGGCCGGCATCGCGCGCTGCGTGATCGCACGCCGACAATTCGGATGAACAGGTGCGAGCGCAGGCAAAAAATTGTTGGAATGTGCTACCGTCCCGTCTAGGTTGGCATTCTGGAGAGCCTGGATGCCGTAAGGGAAAGCGGCACAATTCAAGCGGATTGTCCAATAGGATGGGCGAGGCTCCCACCGGACCGCCGTCCGACAGTGTCCACCGAGAATAGACAGGTGTCATGAGACCAGGACCAAATAAACGATCGCGCGGTCGTAACAACGGGAATAATCCGCACCATAATCGCCCGCGAATGCCACACCGGATCCAGACCTTCGACAGCAATGGGCCAAATGTCAAAATTCGCGGTAACGCCTACCAGGTGTTCGAACGTTACGTCGCGCTCGCACGCGAGGCGGCTGCCAGCGGCGATCGCATTGCGGCCGAGAATTTCTACCAACACGCGGAGCATTACTTCCGCGTCATGAATGCAAATGGCGAAGCCTATCAAAATGGGGCGCCGCGCCCGACGACGCCGGCGGACCTCGATATTGGCGAAGCCGCCGCGGATTCGCGTGAAGCGGAGGAAGCCAGGGCTCAGCCGTTGCCGCCATTGTCGTCGGGTGAGGAGCAGCCGCCGAGCTTCTGAGCCAAATTCGGCGAGTGATGGCAACGACGCTCGTCGGCACTCTCGGCTGCGAGCGGGTTGTGTGGCATCGGAGCCACACCATATAGGCGCCGGAGGGATCGCGGGGCCGCCTGACGGGGTACTGCGATCGGCTCCGCGGAGCGAGCACGCGATGGAATTCGAGAAATACACCGAACGATCGAAGGGGTTCATCCAATCAGCCCAGACTTTGGCATTGCGCAGGGGTCACCAGCGGTTGACGCCCGAGCATCTGCTGATGGTCCTGCTGGAAGACAAGGAGGGCCTCAGCGCCAATTTGATCCGGGCCGCCGGCGGCGATCCGCAGATCGCCCTGCAGGCGGTCGAGGCCGAGCTTGCCAAGCTGCCGCGTGTCGAGGGCGCCGGCGGGGGCCAAGTTTATCTGACGCCGGAGATTGCCAGAGTTTTCGAGCAGGCCGAGCAGATCGCGGCGAAGGCGGGCGACAGCTTCGTCACCGTGGAGAGGCTTCTGCTGGCGCTGTCGATGGCCGGGGAAACCCCGGCCGGCAAGGCGCTCGCAGCCAGTCGCGTGTCGCCGCAGCAGCTCAATTCGGCCATCGAAGATGTGCGCAAGGGCCGCAAAGCCGACAGCCCCTCGGCCGAGGAAGGTTATGACGCGCTGAAGCGCTATGCACGCGATCTCACCGCCGCGGCGCGTGAGGGGAAGCTCGATCCGGTGATCGGCCGGGACGAGGAGATCCGGCGGACGATCCAGGTCTTGTCGCGCCGGACCAAGAACAACCCGGTGCTGATCGGCGAGCCTGGCGTCGGCAAGACGGCCATCGTCGAGGGGCTGGCGCTGCGCATCGTCAACGGCGATGTGCCGGAAGGATTGAAGGACAAACGCCTCTTATCGCTCGATCTCGGCGCGTTGATCGCGGGGTCGAAATTCCGCGGCGAGTTCGAGGAGCGCCTCAAGGCGGTGCTGACGGAGATCACCGCGGCGGCAGGAGAAATCGTCCTCTTCATCGACGAATTGCACACCCTCGTCGGCGCCGGCAAGGCGGAAGGGTCGATGGACGCCTCGAACATGCTGAAGCCGGCGCTCGCCCGGGGCGAGCTGCACTGCGTGGGTGCGACGACGCTCGACGAATATCGCAAGAACATCGAAAAGGACGCCGCCCTGGCGCGGCGCTTTCAACCGGTCTTCGTCGACGAGCCGTCGGTCGAGGATACGATCTCGATCCTGCGCGGCATCAAGGAGAAGTACGAGTTGCATCACGGCGTCCGCATCACGGACGCGGCGATTGTGGCAGCGGCGACCTTGTCCAACCGCTACATCACGGACCGGTTTTTGCCGGACAAGGCGATCGACCTGATGGACGAAGCTGCCTCGCGGCTGCGCATGGAAGTCGATTTCGAAGCCGGAGGCGATCGACGAGCTCGACAGGCGCATCGTCCAGCTGAAGATCGAGCGCGAGGCTCTCAAGAAGGAGAACGATCCGGCCTCGCGCGACCGGCTAGAGAAGCTGGTCAAGGAGCTCGAGGAGCTCGAGCAGCGCTCCGCCGAGCTGACCGCGCAATGGCGGGCTGAGAAGGAAAAGCTGGCCGGCGCGCAGAAGCTCAAGGAGCAGCTCGATCAGGCTCGCGCCGAGCTCGACATCGTCCAGCGCCGAGGCGATTGGAGCCGAGCCGGCGAACTGACCTATGGCGTCATTCCCGACCTCGAGCGAAAGCTAAGTGAGGCCGAGGCATCCGAGGCCGGACGCATGCTCGAAGAGGCCGTGACCGAGGAGCACATTGCCGGCGTGGTGTCGCGCTGGACCGGGATCCCGGTCGAGAAAATGCTTTCGGGCGAGCGCGAGAAGCTGCTCGGCATGGAGCTGAACCTGCGCCGTCGGGTGGTCGGTCAGGACGAGGCGGTGACCGCCGTCTCCAACGCGATCCGACGCGCCCGCGCGGGGCTGCAAGATCCAAGCCGGCCGATGGGCTCGTTCCTGTTCCTCGGGCCGACCGGTGTCGGCAAGACCGAGCTGGCAAGGGCGCTCGCCGAATTTTTGTTCGACGACGAGAGCGCCATGATCCGCATCGACATGTCGGAATACATGGAAAAGCACTCGGTCTCGCGGCTGATCGGCGCGCCACCCGGCTATGTCGGCTACGACGAGGGCGGCGCGTTGACCGAGGCGGTGCGTCGTCGCCCGTACCAGGTCATTCTGTTCGACGAGATCGAGAAGGCGCATCCCGATGTCTTCAACGTGCTGCTGCAGGTGCTCGACGACGGCCGCCTGACCGATGGGCAGGGCCGGACCGTCGACTTCCGCAACACGTTGATCGTGCTGACCTCGAACCTTGGCAGCGAGGCGCTGGCGAGCCTGCCGGAGAAGGCGGAGGTTTCGGTGGCGCGCGAAGCGGTGATGGAGGCGGTGCGGGCCGCCTTCCGACCGGAATTTCTAAATCGACTCGACGAAATCCTGCTGTTCCACCGCTTGTCGCGCGAAGACATGAGGGGGATCGTCGTGATCCAGCTGGAGCGGCTGCGCAAGCTTCTTGCCGATCGCAAAGTTAGCTTGGAGGTCGATGCCGCAGCGAGCGCATGGCTGGCCAATGCCGGCTATGACCCGGTCTATGGCGCCCGGCCGTTGAAGCGGGTCATCCAGCGCGAGCTGCAGAACCCGCTCGCCCAGCAGATCCTCGAAGGCCGCGTCCCCGACGGATCGGCGGTTCGCGTCGGCGCGACCGACAGGGGGCTGGTCATCGGCGATGAAATGGCGGCCGAGGCGGCATAGCGCAGACGCCCATTTACGGCTTCGCCCGCGCCGCGGTCCGGCCGAGCCTCACCCTTCCTGGTCGGCCCCGACGACGAGGTGACACTCGAGCACCTCGTCGCGCGGGATGCGCAGCGTGTCGGGCGGGTTGAGCTGACGCAGCACCAGCGTGTCGCCCTCCCAGCCGACAAACTGTTTGATCAGCACGGCCTGTCCGCGTTTATAGACGACGACATCGCGTCCGCGCACCGGGGGCTTGAACGGATTGACATGTAATAGCCACTGCGGCTCGTAGCGCGGCTCCATGCTGTCCCCGACCATGTAGATCGCGTAAGCCGCGCGCACGCCGCCGAGATTGGCGGGCCGCGGCGTGTATCCGATTGCGCCGTCTTCGAGAAACATCTCCTGATCGGTGCCGCCACGCGCCGCGCTGCGGATCGGGATCTGGTCCGGACCGCGCGACAGACCGGGGGGCGACGCGGCCGTGGAGGACGGCCGGCCGCGGCCAGGCCGGCGTGTATCGCTGCCCGCCGGCGCGGCCGTGCCCTCCCCAGCGTGCCGCAGCACATCCTCTTGCGCCACGCCGAGAAAATTGGCGGTTTGGACGGCTTCCAGCAGCTTCATCTGCCGCTCGCCTTTGAGCATGCGGGAAACCGCGGAGGGGGCGAGCCGCAGGTGGCGGGCGAGATCCGCCTGCGATACGCCGGCCCGCGCCAGGGCGTCGAGAAACCAGCTTGTATCCATATTGTTCACATCACAATTATAATCTTGACAACGTAGTGGGTGATGTTATCATGATGGTGCGAACCTGACAAGGCTTTTAATCGCAACGGGGTCGGTCATGGAAGAGAATTGGCGGCAGGTGGAGTCGAAACCCATCCTCGCAGAAGATGGCTGCGCATATGTCCTGGACGAGGGCGCTGGCGCGAGCGCCTGCCGGGCGCCACGACGCCATCGCTCCCCCTATTGTCCGCGGCATCATTCGCTGTGCCATGTCGCGTCGGGCAGCGCTGGGGAGACCCGTCGCCTGCGCGAGGTCGAAGCCCTGGCGAGCGCGGTCGGCGGGCGCCGCGCCCGTGGCGCGGACGGGCCGTCGCCGCGTTTCCTCCGGCGCTTGGAGCAGACCGTACGGGATTTATCGTGATCAATGTGTTCATGTTATGTTCCAAATGAGGATGGCGCATGGCTAGACAGCATTCTCGTCGTATCGGCAGCACAGCGGTCGATGCCGATGCCGTGGAACCAACCGACGAGCGCCGCAGCCATGGCGCGATCGAGCGTCTGGACCGGCCGATCGCCGATGATTGGGGACGACCGGCGCGACCGTACCGAGCCGTCGACACGCTGGCAGCAATGGAGCGCCGTGGCTCGATCACCGCGGGGATGCGCCAGGCAGGCGAGGCATTTCGGGCCCGTTTTGCGGCGGCCCAGCTCGATCCGCTGCATGCTCTCGATTTGTCGCGACTTCGGGTCGGCGGCGGCCCGCAACTCCGCTCCGATGAGCAGCCCGGATCACGGATCGAGGGCGCGCGCGACGCCGTCTGGCGCTCCATCCTCGCCGTCGGCGGCCTCGGCTCGCCCGGCGGATCGTGCGTGTGGCATGTTGTCGGATGGGAGCGCTCGCTGAAGGAATGGGCGCTCGAGCAGGGGTGGAGCGGACGCCGCGTCAGCCAGGAGGCGGCATCGGGTATTTTGATCGCGGCGCTGGGCGCGCTCGAAGGGCATCATCAACGCGGAATTTCGTTGCGGAAATCTGATTTTCTTGTTGACAAATCCGGATCGATCTGATAGAAAACGTCGAAATTGGCAAAAGCGGGCATGCGGCTCCGCTCAAGCGGTGAGCACCGGTTGGGTTTGATCGGGCAGGGCCGCTGAGATGCGTTTTCACAGGATAGAGCACCCACATTGGCACCGAGACGTCGGCCGGGATCCAGCGCGACGTCCGGAAGGCGTCGCGTCACGCGGACCGAGAAGACGGACAAGAAGCCGGAGCCGGATCAGGAAGCGATCATCGAGCGCGCGGCCCGCCTCGGGGTTACGCCGGAGCGGGTGTTGCAGGAATATGCGCGCATCGCCTTTGCCGATTTGCGCCGTTTCGCCGATTGGGGGCCGGACGGCTTGGTGCTGAAGGCGCCGGGATCGCTCACTGAGGCGGATGCCGCGGCAATTTCGGAAATTACCGCCGCGGGCGCCGGCAGCCGCAGCTATCGGGTCAAGCTCTACGATAAGAAGTCTGCGCTCGACGCCATCGCGAGGCATCTCGGTATGTTCGTGCCGGCGCCTCGTCGAGAAGAGGACGGCACATCTACCGATGTCGCGGAGGACGCGCGTGAGGTGCTTGCACGCCGCCTGGCTCGCCTCGCTGCCGGAGGCGCTGAGGAGTGATCTCGTCGCCTCACTGACCCAGGCCGAGGCCCGGGCGCTGCTCTACGACTGGCCTTTTTGGGCGCGGTCGAGCCAGCGGGCGCCCAATGGGGATTGGCGGGTGTGGCTGCTGCTCGCCGGCCGCGGTTTTGGCAAGACCCGGACCGGAGCGGAATTCATCAGCGCGCGGGCACTCGGCCGAACCGCGCGGCGTATGGCGCTGGTCGCTCCGACCGCGGCCGATGCTCGCGATGTCATGGTCGAGGGCGAAAGCGGTCTGCTGGCGATTTCGCCCCCATGGCGGCGGCCTCGGTACGAGCCCTCGAAGCGCCGAGTGGTCTGGCCGAACGGAGCAGTCGCCACACTCTACAGCGCCGACGAGCCCGAACGCTTGCGCGGGCCGCAGCACGATGCCGCCTGGTGCGACGAGATCGGCAGCTGGCGCTATCCCGAAGCCTGGGACATGCTGATGTTCGGCCTGCGGCTGGGAACGGACCCACGCGTCGTGGTGACGACGACGCCGCGGGCCATCAAGATGATCCGTGAGCTCGTTGCCGACCCGAAGGTGGTGGTAACACGGGGTAGAACGTCGGAAAACCGGGCTAACCTGGCGCCGGATTTCCTCGATCAGATCGTTCGGAAATATCAGGGGACGCGTCTGGGGCGGCAGGAGCTGGAGGCCGAGATCCTCGAAGACCTGCCCGGCGCCCTATGGAGCCGCGGCATGATCGAGGGGGCGCGAACCCGGCTGGCGCCGAGCCTGCTGCGGGTCGTCGTCGCGATCGATCCGGCGGCAACTTCCGGAGAAGGGGCCGACGAGACCGGCATTGTCGTCGCCGGGAAGGACGAGAGCGGGCACGGCTGGGTGCTCGCCGATGCGTCCGGGCGCTATCCGCCGACGGAATGGGCGAAGATCGCGATCGCGACTTATCGCGCGCACTGCGCCGACCGTATCGTCGCCGAGGTCAACAACGGCGGCGAGATGGTCGAGGCGACTCTGCGCATGGTCGACCCGAACGTGCCCTTTGCCGCTGTACGCGCATCGCGCGGCAAGGTGACGCGGGCCGAACCGGTAGCGGCGCTCTACGAGCAAGGTCGAGTACACCACCTCGGGGCCTTCCCGCAGCTTGAAGACCAGATGTGCGGGTTCGCCCGCGACATGCACGGAAATCTCGATCTCCGCGCGGCAGGGAATTCGCCGGACCGGGTTGATGCGCTGGTCTGGGCATTGACCGATCTCCTGGTAGCGCCGAAGCCGGGCGACGGAATTTATGAGGTTTACCGCCGGCTCAGCGATCAATTGTCGGAACCCGGCCGCCGCGTGCCCTGATCCCGATGCTTCGGCGGCTGTTGCGAAGGAGCGTGACATTGACCCTGTTGATCAAGGATGCGAACACCGCGATACAATCGATCTCGACCGGGGTCGATATCACGGGCAGTCTCGTTCCTGTTCACGTGCCTGCCGCGATCGTCGGCGGGATCGCGACGCCGGTCGGCGGCGCGGCGCCGCTCCCGGTTATCAATGCGGCCGGTTCCGTCGCGGTCGACGGCAGCGGCACGGTGGCGAGCGGCGGCAGCGCGCAGAGCCTGTTCGGCGGTGTCCTCCCGACAAACGGATACCTGATCGCCAACAATTCGGCGGCGACGCTTTACGTCTGTGATGTCGCAACGGCGACGCCGGGCGGTGCGTCGATCCCGATCGCGGCGGGCGCGATGTTCGCGACCCCTTCGGGGTACAAGCCGGCGGGCGCGATCAGCCTCTACGGCGGCACAACCGGGCAGGCCTTCGCGGCGCGGCGGTGGTGATGAAGACGCTGCTGCGGATCGCCGCATTCGCGATGGGTCTGGGGATCGCGCTGCCTTGCGTGGCGCAGTCCCCGGGCAATTTCTCGACCCTGTCGACGACCGGCACGGCGACACTCGGCGGCGACGCACTGATGTGCTCGGGACGACCTTGGATCGATGTTCGTTGCAACGGCGCCATTGGCGATGATAGCCACGACGACACCAGCGCCATTCAGACCACGATCAACAGCGCGATCACCAACAATTGGCCGGTGCACCTCTCCGCCGGCAAGTACAAGGTCACCTCGCAGCTGACGATCGACTACGCCGGCCAGGCCGGTAACGGATTTCGCCTGCTTTCACAGGGCGCCACCCTAGACGGCCGGGCGATCGGCTCGGGGCCGGTGCTTCAAATTCTCTGCGGCGGCGGCACGACAGCCAGCCCGACCGGTTGCTTTTATTTTAAGCAGGAAGGGACATTGTTCGTCCAGGCTAACACCGCGGCTTACGCCGTGGTAATCGGCAAAGCCGACTTCTCCGACGCGCAGAATTCAATAAAACTCGACCACTTGAATGTCAATAATGCCAATACCTCCAACAATTCGGGGGCATGCCAATTCAATTACGTCCTGGACAGCGACCTGTACGCGGTATGCGTCTCAGCCGGCGGAGCGGCCGGGATGGCCTTCGAGCAGACCCAGTTTTCGCGGATCTCCGGCGCCGGGACCGCCGCCGGGACCGGCGGCCGCAGTGTGGTGCTCGAAAACGGGTTCAACTTCAGCAACACGTTCTTTGGACTCGACCTGGAAGTCTCACCGACCTGCCTGTCGATCACGTTCAATCATAACGGGCTGAATACCTTCATTTCTCCTTACTTTGATTGCGTCACAGCGGTATCTGCCACGGCATCGATCGGCAATGTGCTGATCAACCCGAACTACGGCGGCAGCACCGTCAATCTCGGCCCGAATTCGGTCGGCATCTCGATCCAGGGCACCGGCTCGCGGGCGCAGTGGATGTTCCCGTCGGCAGCGAGCTACACGGCGACGCCGATCGACGATCAGCTGTCGATCTCCAGCTTCAACGCGCCCGGCGCCTCGATGGCGGTGACGTTGCCGCCGATCGCGAACGTCAATCCGGGCTGGTCAATGGGGTTTGCCACGGATAACGGCAAGGGAATGACGGTCTCCGCGCCCAGCGGCAGCATTCTGCTTGGCAACAAGTTCGTGCCCAGTGTCACCCTGGGGTCCGGCAACTACGAATATCTGCGGCTGCAATCCGACGGCAACAACTGGCGGGTGATCGCGGCAACGCGGAATACCCGGCTCAACATGGGGTTCGAGCCGCCGCCCTGGCCCAGCAACTGGCTTTATCCGGCGGGTTCCGGCTATGCGGCAACCCTGGCCGACAACGGCAACATCCTGTCGAGCTACAACACACCATCGGGACTCTCTGTGACCCTGCCGGCAACGACGAGCGTGCCGACGGGATGGAGCATCGGCTTTGCCACGGACAACGCCAAGCCCTTGGTGGTCCAAGTCAACGGCACCTCAGGCGGACACATTGTCTGGCCCGGCAGCGGTTCGGCAGCGACCTCCTTCGCGATGGCGAACACCAGCCAGGGCGCCTATGAGTTTGCGGCGTTGCAATATGACGGCGGCGGCAATTTCCGGGTCGTCGCAGCAACGCCGGCGACGGCGCAAGCCATCGGCACCATCGGGACGGCCGGGATCAGCCATTGGAGCTTTCCTGCCGCTAGCGCATACAATGCTGCCGTCGCGGACAACGGCAACGTCGTCTCGAGCTTCAATAGCCCGCTGTCCTACATGGCGGTGACACTGCCCTCGACGACCGCGATCCCGATGGGCTGGACTATCGGCCTGGCGACCGACAGCAACAAGACGATGTCGGTCCAGGTCAACGGCGTCTCTGGCGGCCATATCCTCTATCCCGGGAGCGGCGCTGCAGTAACGTCCACCTCGCTCGCGCCGGGCAATTACGAGCTCCTGGTGTTGCGGTTCGACGGCAGCAACTTCCGGGTCGCCGAGGCAACGCCGCAGACGGCAACAGCGATCGGGATGAGCGGCAGCGCGTCCGGCATCAACCGGTGGTCGTTTCCGTCGGTCAGCACCTACGCGGCCGGACAGAGCGACACCGGCACGGCGCTATCGAGCTACAACACGCCAGCCAGCTCGCTGACCGTGACCTTGCCCACCACGACGGCGATAGGAACCGGCTGGACCATGGGCTTTGCGACGGACAACGGCAGGGCGATGACGGTACAGGTCAACGGCGTCTCCGGGGGACGCATCCTCTCTCCCGCCGGGGCGACGGGAACCGCTGCTACGTCGGTCACGCTCGCCGCGATCAACTATGAGTTTCTGGCGCTCCAGTTCGACGGCAGCAATTTCCGCATCCTGTCGATCACGCCGCGCACGGCTTCGGCTCTCGGCATGCTCGGCCACCAAGTGTATACCGGCGCGACCCCGACCGTCATGTCGGGCTCGGGCGATTGCGGAACCTCGCCATCGATCGTCGGCAATGACAGCGCCGGTCGGGTGACCGTCGGTTCGTCAACAAACGGCGGCAAGTGCACGGTGAACTTTGCCGCTTCCTGGCCGAACCCGCCGGTCTGCTCGGTCTTTGACGAGACGACGGCGAACCCGGTTCGGCCAATCGCCGTCATGACGACTAGCGTTGCGTTGGCTGGGACACTGACCGCGGGCGACAGCCTCGCCTATCGTTGCGCCGGCTATCAGTAGCCAATTCGATCGGCGCAGCGACCGGACCGAAGTGGTCCACTCGCACGACTGGCTAATGTCTTTTCACGGAACAAATCATGCGAATATTATTCTTTCTGCTTTGCCTCGCGGCGTTCTTCAGTGCGCCGCGTGCTCGTGCCTTCGAACCCGGGATCACACCGGTGGTATCCGCGTCGGCAGAGGCGAACCATCTGATCAAGGCGGCAGCCGGCAACCTATATTCGCTTTATGTCACGACCGGCGCCGCTGCCGGCTATCTGATGACGTTTAATGCAAAGACCGCTCCCGCCGACGGCCCGGTGACGCCGATCGAATGCGTCGTGGCGCCGGCTAACAACACGATCTCGATCACCTTTCACGGCCCGCCCGACATTTACTCCAATGGCATCGTCGCCGTGTTCAGCTCAACCGGATGCTTTACGAAGACCTCTAGCGCAACCGCCTTTTTCAAGGCACGGGCGCAATGAGGGTGGAGGCTCTTGCCGGCGCCCTCGCCCTGTTCGGCGCGGTGCCCGGCTGGGCACAGTCGGTTGAGTACGGACCAGGCGGCGGCGTCAATCAGTCGGGTATGGTTACTGCTGGACATGTCGCGAGCTGGGTGGGGGCGGGGCTGATCCAGGATGGCGGCAGTCTCTCGGGTACGGGTACTGTAACCAGCGTCGGACTGGCCGCGCCGCCCTGGTTGAGTGTTTCGGGGTCACCGGTCACCACTGCCGGGACATTGGCTTTTACGGGGGCGACGCAGCCCCCTAGTTTGTTTCTCGCATCGCCGAGCGGTTCGAGCGGCGTTCTGGCGCCCCGGTCGATCGGCGGCGCGGACCTGCCGGCGCCAACGGCATCGGCTTTGGGCGGTGTCGAAAGTATCGCTGTTGCCGCGCATCAATGGCTCGACGGCATTTCGACGGCCGGCGTTCCGCATGCCTCGCAACCGTCATGCGCCGACCTGTCGGGTGCGGCGACATCGTGCTCTACGGATACGACAAATGCCGACAACTTAACGTCCGGCACCTTACCGGCCGCGCGGTTGCCGGTCAATTTGACCGCCAACATGACCTTTTCCGGAAACAACACTTATTCGGGAACGTCGACCTGGAGCGGCTCGCTCTTTGTGCCCATCCGAACGATTACGGCGGCGGGGCCAGTGGCCGTGTCGACGGCAACGGATTATTTGATCATCGTCGACAAAACCGCACCGGCCCCGACCACCATCAACTACACCTGCGCTCCCGGCTTCGCCCTTCTGGTCAAGGATGGGGCGGGCAATGATGCGACCAATGCCATTACCTTGCAGCCTTCCTCCGGCACTATCGACGGCGCTTCCAGCTTTGTCATGAACAGCAGCACGTTCGGTACTCCCCCCTATGAGGCCCGAGCGGTCACTTGCGACGCCAACGGCAATTCTTGGGTAAATTGACAATGGGACGTTACCTTGCCGCCTTAATGGCCTTGTCGCTTTCGTTGCCGTGTCATGCGGCCACACCATTCCTCTGGGAGCCTGGCACCTCGAACAATGGTTCGTATGCGCCTCCGGTGACGTTGATGAGCACGGAGCTCAACGCCATGGCGTCGGGCTCGGTGGCGGTCAGCGCGGTGGGCGGTGCGAGCGGTGTGTTCAGCAATGCGAACACCGCGCAAGTGATTTGGTCGCCGATGATCATTACGCTCGGCTTGACGGCAGGTGCCATGCAGACCGGGGGGAACATTGCCTGCTGGTTGTTGCAGTCAATCGACGGATCGACTTTCGAAAGCAGTGCGTCCGCGCCGCCGCGGGCACCCGATGTGGTCTTTCCTCTACCGGCCTCTACGCTCTCTGCCACCACTACATTTTTGTCTCAAGGCCTGGTACAGCTGCCCGCTCTGAAGTTCAAAGTGTTGTGTCAGAACAACAGCGGCCAGCCGCTCAATGCCGCCGGAAATACCGTGGTTCTGGTGCCAACGGCGGTGCAATATTGATGCAGCTCACTAGGCGCGGCCTGATGGCCGGCCTCGCAGCAGGTAGCCTGGGGCTTGCCGCGCCGCGGGTGGCGCGAGCGTCACACTTCGAACTGCGGCTGTCTCGAGGCCTCTACCGTCCGCCGGGATTTCCGCGGCTGGCGAACGATCCCGTCACCGAATTTCTTGCCGACGCGTGGCATCTCGACGGTTCGGCCTATGATGTCAACCAAGGCACCTCCGGAGCGCCGCTTTGGGGATTTTCAGTGCGGGGGTATCCCTATCGGACGCAATTCGCGGCGTTCAGCCCACAGGTCACCACGGCGGGTCAGGGTTGCGGCTTCGACGGCAGCTCGCAATACATCTACACCACAGTTGGCGCCGGGCGCGGTCCCTGGGCTGGCAGCCCCGGGCTGCAGACATTCCTCGTCGTCGGCAGGGTGAATGCTCAGCAAAGCGCCGCGCAAACGCTGATGGGAATCGAGGCCCACAGCCTCGGTCGCCGCGCATCTTTGCAGATCGCCCCGAACAGTATGAATTTCGCTGTGAATTGGGTGACAAATACCACTACGGCAGGGAGTTTCTCGCCGTCCGCGACGATCGGCCAACCATTTGCGGTTGCCATGACACTGAATTATGGCACCGGCGCCGCCAGCCTGTTTTTCGGAACCGTCAAGAGCACGGTTGTGGGATCAGCGAAAGCCGTTAACCAGTGGGATGAAGTCAATTTCGGAAATTCGGTTGTCGGCGGAGTCAATCAAAATAATTACTTAAATGGGGCCATCTTGCTGGGCGCCGTATGGAACAAACTATTGGATGACGACACGATATTTGGTCTTCTCCGAAATCCATTTGGATTTCTTGTGTTCCCCGAGGATGACATGATGATGTCCTATTTGGCAGGCGCAACGGCGCCATCGGCGCGAATGTTGGGCGGAACGCACGGTTTCCCGAGGTAAACGGATGCATTCGCAGAGACCAAAGATTGATTCAACGGCCGCGAATCAAACGCAGCCCGACCGCAAGCCGCTCGCCTCGTACACTTGGGGCGGCGTTGGCACACAAGACGACATTACCCGGTTCCGCGACGTCTTTCAGCCCGATCAAGGGATTTTCTCTCCAGGCTATCCGCTCGTTCCACCTGAGCGTGAGCGGGTTCGGGTGTGGAATTTCCCGGTTGGCTACAACACGATCTATACGCCGCGCGCCTATGAGGCGATCGACTTCCATGAGCTTCGCGCGCTGGCGGAGAACCACGACATTACCCGGCTCGCGATCGAAACGCGTAAGGACCAGATCGAAAAACTCGATTGGGCGATCAGGCTTCGCGACGAGAAACGCTCGGCGCCCGATGCATCGGCGCGTATCCGGACACTGACGGAGTTTTGGCGAAAGCCCGACGGCGAGCAACCTTTCGCGACTTGGTTGCGCGAGGTGCTCGAGGATGTCCTGGTGCTCGACGCACCAGCTTTCGAGATCCGCCGCAATCGCGGCGGTGAGATCATTTCGCTCGATGTTATCGACGGCGCGACGATCAAGGTGCTGATCGACGACACCGGGCGGCGGCCGCAGCCGCCGGCGCCGGCCTATGAGCAGGTCATCCACGGGCGTCCGTGGCGGCTCTTGACCTCGGACCAGCTACTTTATTTGCCCCGCAACAAACGGCCGCACAAAGCCTACGGCTTTGGACCGTGCGAACAGATCGTCATGACGATCAATATCGGGTTGCGCCGGCAGATGATGCAGCTGCAGCATTTCACCGAGGGTAACGTCCCGCCCGGTCTTGTAAACGCCCCCGACGGCTGGAATGCCGAGCAGATCCGTCAGTTCCAGGAGTGGTTCGAACTCGATCCTAGCCGGCAATACTGCTTCTCGGACCCGGCTCGTATGGGCTCCGACCGGGGCCAAGTACCAAGCCTTCAAGGAGGCGCCCTACAAGGACGAATTCGACGAGTGGCTGGCGCGGATCGTCTGCTACGCATTTTCACTGCCGCCGACGGCGTTTACCCCGCAAGTCAATCGCGCGACCGCCCAAACCTCGCAAGAAGCCGCCCTGACAGAGGGGCTGGCGCCGCTCGCGGGCTGGGTCAAGCGGCTGGTCGACAGCGTCATTCAGGACAGAATGGGACATGCGGATCTCGAATTTGTGTGGTCGGATTTACGCCACATCGATCCGAAGGATCAGGCGGCGATCCTCGACACCTATGTCAAGGACGGCATCTACGCCCAGAACGAGGCGCGTGCCATCCTCGGGCTCGCGCCGGTGGCCGGCGGCGATCGGCCGATATTTCTGACAGCGCAAGGGCCGGTCTCGACCAGCGGCCGGCCCGCAAAGCAGCCCCAGAACCAACGACAGAGCCTCTAATCGGCCTTGTCGAGGCATCCCGCCCTGTTTGAGGCGTGAGCCGAAGACCACCTCCGATCTTGTCGTTCAGCAGGACGCCGCCACCTGCCTTCGCCCTCATGGGTGCTGCCGGGTTTCGCGGCCAATTCAAACACCGCCCAGTCAGTCAAGGGAAAAGAGCAGGAGCCCTCGATGAGCGTCCTTCCCTCCGACATTGTCACTTACGGTTCCGCGAACATGCCGGAAGCGGACGGATCGCCGGTCGGCGGGGCCGTCGATTTCACCCGGCGGATCGCATTTTATGATCTCTCCGCCACGGGAAATGTCGACGTGGTGTCGAGCTCGGCGAGCGACACGGCGACGAAGGCCGCCTATTACGGCCGCGATGCCACCGGTGCGATCCAGACCCAAACACTGACTCTCAACGGGCAATCCTGGGTTACCGGATCGCAGCCTCTAGAGCGCCTGCTCTACGCGGCGCTTTCGGGAGCGAGCGCCAATGGCCCGGTAGCCAACCCCGGCGGCACCGCCGCTGTCGGCGATGTTGCGCTGGCGGCTCATAGCTGCGTTCTCCCGGTAGCCTCGGTGACCAACGACGCGACGGTCAGAACCGCGCAGCCCGGGTCGGCCAACTCCAGCGGCACGACGCCTGCTCTCTTCAAGCTGCAATCGGGGGACGGCGCCTCCGTGTCGGCCGGGCAGATCATCTGGACCAAGGGCGGAACGGGCCCCAACCAACTGGTCCAGATCATCGCCACCACCGGATACGGCACTGATGTAGTGGCGGTCAGCAAGAATTGGGGCACCGTGCCCGACGCCACGACCACATACAAGATCCTGCAAGGGATGCTGTTCGAGATCGCGCCCAACAAAGTGACCTCGATCACCAGGGCATTTGCAACTTCTTCCGCGGATATTCCGGGCGGTTCGGCTCGAACGTTTTACGAGAAGGTTTTTGTGGTGAACAACAATATCGCAACATCGCTGACGGGCGCGCAGATCGAAATCGCGAGCGAGACTCCGACGCTTCCGTCTGGTGCGCTCCTCGATATCGCGCCCTGCACAGCCTTGAACGACGCGAACACATCGACCAATCGACAGACGGCGCCAGTGTCCGGGGCCGGATCATTCGTGACCCAACCAGCCTTCGTCAACGTGCCTGGGGCCGGCAATCTACCATCTGGGACGGCACCCAACGCCGCCGGCGCACAGGGCATGTGGCTGCGCCTCACCCTGCCGGCCGGCACGGCGGCATACAAGGGCTCGGCAGATTTGCGGA
Source organism: uncultured Alphaproteobacteria bacterium (assembly GCA_963781215.1). GTDB lineage: Bacteria > Pseudomonadota > Alphaproteobacteria > ATCC43930 > CGMCC-115725 > AP-15. The sequence continues at coordinate 34,656 of CAWAFE010000002.1, read as the reverse complement.
CGCAGGGCACCACGACCTGATGTTTCCGCCGCCAGGCCGATACTCGAATGACTGGCGGCGGCACCCGGCCGCATTCGGTTATTGAAAGGAACACACGATGAGTACCGTCGTCAATATTGCGTTCGTCGTCAACGGCCAGCCGGCGGGATCGGGCGTCTTTACCCCCGCGGCCGCCCCGCTGGTGGCGCCGGTTCCCGCCGGTACGCTGCTCGGCACCATCGCCATCTCGCCGACCAATTGGGTTGGGTCATTCACGCCAAGCGGCCCGGATGCGGCAGCAGTGGTGATCGCCGGAGCCGCGACCCCTGGTGTCTTCAATGTGAATGCCGCAGTGGCCTTGACCCAGGTGCGGACGTACTCGCTGAGTCAGACGGCGTTCCCCTAAATGACTGTCACGATTCCAATATCGTTCACCGTCAGCGGCGGCGCGGTCGGGGGGCCGTCGTTCACCTACGGGACGGTGCCGCCCGATGGCTATTTCGAGGGTGGCACCAGCGCCGGCACGAGCAACACGACAGCGCTTGCCGTCCCGCAGCTCGAAGAGGGTTCGCGGCTCAGCGGCACCGTCACGATCACGCCCGCCTCGAGCACGCCCTACGCCATTCCCGCGGGTTCTCTGGTACGGTTGCTGATAGACGGTGTGCCGGCGGGCCCGTTCGTCGCCGTAGAGACCGCTTCATGGGCGATCGACACGACCAAGATCGCGGACGGCACGCACGTCTTCGGCGTGCAATTCAGCACGACCCCAGCCGCTGGCGCCGAGAATGGATCGCGCATCTACGTGGTGAACAATTCCAGCGCGCCTTTCACCTCGCCCATCGGGCAGGCGGTCATCGGCGCCGAGTTCGCCGAACACAGCAGCCGCTCGCTCGCTTGGGGCCGCTGCAATCTCTTGCCGCCCGTGAGCGTCCCGATCCCGCATAGCCGCGCCGACTTCCCGCTGCCGACGCCAGCCGATGCATCGAGACTGGAAACTGGTAACCTTTGGTGGGCGCAGGGTTTGCAGCATCAGCCGACCCAGCTCTATGACACCTGGCCCGGCCTTTGGAAAAACCGCTCGGGCGATTGCTTTTTCGCGAGCGTGAATCCGCAAAGCACCGACGCCTCGGCAACCGCGGCGCCGGCTGTTCAGGCATGGCCGGCTTTTGATGGCCCTCGTGGCGTCTGTTCGCTTTCGCCCTATGCGACCGCCGTTCCCGGCGGCCTGCGCGATTTTGTGGCAGTCGATCTTGCCGGCCGCATCGTCGACATGGGGATCGACGGCAGCGTTACGACTTGGTTCGGGCCGCGTTCGGTTTCCGGCAAGATGCAGAGCCATCCTTACCATACCGATCTCGGGCTCGCCTATCGCGTGGCGGCCGGTGAGAAGGAGTATGTCGGCATCGGGCCGTTCCTCTCGACCCCGCAAGATATCGTGATCGAGACCGACGACGGCGACGTGGTTATGGTCGCTGATATCGGAACCAACGAGGCTGTCTACCTATCGCGCTCTCAGGCCAAGATTATCCGCACCGTCTCACTGCCGGGCATCACGTCGGTTTGGTGCGATGCGACGGGCCAGGATTGGGCCGTTACGCCGACCGGGCTCTACAAGATCAACGAAGACGGTACGACCGCGCTCTTCGCCGCGATCCCGAATGCCTTTTGGGTGCGTGGCGATGATACGCGCGGCTTGATCTATGTGCTCGACACGAGCGTCGGGCTCTGGTCGGTCGACCGGAATACTGGTACGGCGACGTTGCGGAATACGCCCGGCTTTCCGCACTCTTACGTCTTCATGGCCGTCGACGTCGAACGGCACGATCGGAACGCAGGGCAATATCTACTACGCCGCGTACGCCAGCTATAACGACAACACTTATTTCTCGGTCATCAAGCCGGGAGAGTGGATCGAGCGCGGCTAGTTCCCGCAAATTTACAACCGCGGCAACCTGTACGCCAGCCGTCAGGCGACGCACGATGTGTTCGGGCATTACCTTTGGGGCATCGCGATCCACGCGGCCGAGGCGATCTGGATTTCGGTCGGCTTCTCGCAAACGAGCTGGAAGATCGGCATGGCCATGCTCGGCTCCTTGCCGACGCTCGATGCGGACATTGACCCGACCGTGTTTAATCGCGGCGCCCGCTCGTCGGGATGGTAGACCGCGACCGCACGATCGGTCTCGCCGAACTGTTCGGTCAAGAAGGCGCCGGGGGCCTCGGCGTATACCGTCGACGCGTTCGCTGGGATGACGCTGGCGCAGGCGCAAGCCTATCTCGCACCGTTGCTCCCCGCGAGCATGGCGGCGAGCGACGTGACGGCGGTTGCCTCCTACCTGTGGGCGCAGCGATCCCGCCCCCCGTTTCCGAGTTAGGCCACTGGAGGGCTGACCTGATATGACGAGTCAACTCGCATGGGTAGCTGGCGCCGGCGTCGGCTTTACTTGGACGACAGCGATCAATGGCTCGGATCTAACAAGCCTTGCCAGCGGTTCGAGCGCGCTCAGCTCGGTCGCCGACATCACCAACCAGACGGCGTTGGACCTCTATGCCGATGTTTCGGTGCGGCTGTCGACCGGCTCGGCCACACCCGCGGCGGGCGCGTTTCTCGGGCTTTATCTCGTGCCGTTACTCGACGATGGCGTGACCTATGGCGACGGCGAGCTGACCTCGGGCGGCACGATGGCGCGGGCCTACCCATTCCCGCCGGCCGGCACGATCGCGCTTGAAAGCGCTGCGGCGACGACCCTGCTCGCTGGGTTTGTGCAGGGCATCGTCATCCCGCCCGGCAGCTTTCGCTTCGCGCTCTACAACGGTTCAGGGATCGGCCTCAGCGCGACGGCCGGCAACAACATAGTCAAGTATCGAACCTACCGGCTCAATTTGAACGGCTGATCGTGGGATGCCTCAGACACGGCAGCTGATCCTTCCCGGCCGCTTCGGGCAGACTAAGCCGCCGGGCATTCCACGGATCGATTGGACGCACCCGCTGGCGCGTGGCCTGGTCTTCTATGGTTTCGACACCGGAACGGGCCTGATCATCGATTTGGCACGCGGCCGGGGAATGAACAAGATTTCGACCTGGCCGAGCCCGCAACCCAGTTACCGAGGCCAGGGGCAATTATGGAATGCGAGCGGCAGCGCGTACTTCAATTCCGATGCCGAGATTCGCAACGTGACAGGATCGCCCCCGTGGACAGCGGCCGAAGCTTTCATCAAGACCGGTAATGTCGCAGCCTACGCACAATCGCTCAATCGGACAGCCAATAATGGGAGATCGAACCCGTACATAAATTGGGGTTTTCAGCACAATCGCGGTGGCGTGGGGCAAAACTACCTCGACTTATTTCTCACCAGCGCGAGCACGTTTTACGATCTAGGCACCACATCGAGCGTCGTTACCAATCAATTCGCCAGCGCCGCGATCGTTGCCTCGTCGAGCAGCGCCGCGAGCTGCTATTTCAACGGATCGCTTCTCAATTCGGCGACGGGGTTGACGATCGGCAGCACGAACACCAACGACGCTATCCTGTTCGGCGGGGCAGACGCGACCACCAGCTATCTACCGTTCGCTGGCTTTGTCTTTTATGGGGCGTTTTGGAACCGCGCACTGAGCGCCGCCGAGCTGTTGCAGCTGCACGTCGACCCGTATTGCTTCCTCCGGTTCCCGGCGCAGGTTACGCCCTGGGAGGTGCGGGCGCCGACAGGAGGAGGGACACCAGTGGCAACCGACAGCTCCAGTTCTCTGGAGTTTGGCGCGCCGCTGCACCATTCAGCACCTTGCGCACTCGAAGCACCCGCGGGAATCGGAGTCGATACCCAGGAACCTTTCGCATTTGTCCGGAGCTTGCTGCTAGACGATACCTACGGCGTGGGATTTCTGGCTCAGGTGCGCTCGCACCCGCAGGTCCTGCTCGAAGACGGTGCACGCCTTATACCGGTCGCCCCGATTTCGGTCGAAGGGCTGTCTCGAGTCGCATCAGATGGCGGTTTGCCGGGCGAGTCTGCCGGAAGCATCTTGGTGTTGCGAGACACCATACCCCCCATTGAGCTCCTCGGCTCTTCGCGAAGAATTGTGGCAGTGCTTGCCGAAGCGACCTCGGCATTGTCGAGTACCCAGAGGGTAAGTACCGAGTTTCCCGCAAGGCAAGCCGCATCTCACGCTTCTCCGGCCGAGTGGAGAGGAGCCGTTCTGGTAGTAGTTGGCGAGCCAGGTACGTTCGAATACGCAACTATCGCCCAGCATGGCGCGACGGTGTCGATCGAATGCCTGACGGGCGGGGCGAGCGTCCTGCTGAGCGATGAGGGGCTCCCGCTCGAGTGGAGATCGGTCCCGCCCGCGATGGTGGTGTCGTTGAATCGGCTGCTGACCTCTTCGGCAAGGGTCCGGCTGATCACGACTCCGGGTCGCATCCGTTGGCTCAAGAGGGAATGATGCTATGCGATTGCCTGCGGCCTTCGATCCAATCGAGGTTGGTGAGGTCGACACCTTTGCATTCGATTTTACCGCCGATGTCGGCGCCGCATCGATCGTCTCGACGAGCTGGACCTGTTCGATGGCGCCGTATCAGACGGTGAGCGACCCATCCCCGCAGGCACGAGTGCTGGCGGCATCGGCGCAAACCTCGATCAGCCTCCGCTCGTCGCTCGATGGTTCGTTGGAGCCGCGATCGGGCTTCTATTCGGTTGCGTCGATCGGCGGTATGCCCGCATCGGCAGCAGGAGGTACCTACGTCCTCGAAGCGACGGCCAATCTCAGCGACGGCCGCATCCTTAAGCTCAACTCGACCGTCCTGTGCAAGCTGCCGGGTGCGTGACGGTTTGCTGGAACACACATTCAACAATCAAGGAACAGCGGTCAAGACATGAAAATCTACTTTCCGATCGCGAAGGTCGATGCCGAGAGGCGCGAGGTATGGGGCTATGCCTCGACCGAAGCACGCGACGACCAGGGCGAGATCGTCAAGCGTGAAGCATTGGTCGCAGCGCTCGGTGATTACATGAAGTTTGCCAATATCCGCGAGATGCACCAGCTCTCGGCGGTCGGCGTCGCCAAGGAGGCGGGAGTTGACGACAAGGGCCTCTATATAGGCGCCAAAATCGTCGACGACCAGGCGTGGGTAAAGGTTATCGAGGGCGTCTACAAGGGCTACTCGATCGGCGGGCGGATCACCGAGCGCGATTCCGCCGACCACAAGACGATCACTGCCCTGGTGCTGAACGAGATTTCGCTGGTCGATCGGCCAGCCAACCCCGAAGCGGTCTTCGACTATTGGAAAGCGGCAGGAGCTTCGACAATGCCCGAATCGCGGTTCAACCCGCCCGTACAAGTCTGGGCCTGCGGCATTCCGGACCACCGGCATCTGGGCAAGGCCGAAGCGCTCAAATGCCTCGACCGGCAGGCCGCCCTCGCCGAGGCCGGCACGGCCCACGTTTTGGGCGCCGTCACGGGTACCAGCATTCTGCTCAAGAAGGGCGAGGATCCCTACGGGGAGGTCGAATACGCCGACCCGGGATACCAGCCGGACGGCAAGAAACGGTATCCGATCGATACGGAGAGGCATGTCCGGGCCGCCTGGAGCTATTTCGACAGGCCGAAGAACGCCAAGAAATACACGGCAGAGCAGCGCGACAAGATCAAGACAAAGATCATCGCTGCCTGGCGGGCGATGATCGACAGGGATGGCCCACCGTCGATGCACAATGGCGAGAAGGCGTCCCGGACCGCGCTCCAAAAAGCGCTGTGGGATGTCGGGCGAGTTGCTCAGATCATCCTCGACCTCGACTGGCTCGAAGAAGAGCTCACGCTCGAGGCGGTAATGGAAGGAGACGAGTCGCCGCAACCCGAACGTCTGCGCGCGATCATTGCCGAGCTGTGCGGGTTCCTGAACTCGTTGGTGGCCGAAGAAACCGCCGAGATCCTCGACGACGCGGACGTGGGCGGCGAGCCTTTTGCGGACGCCGACATAATCGCGATGGTCGCGAAAACGCGCGGCGCCGATCTCGGACGGCCGGAGATGCACAAACTTGCCTTGGCGCTCCTCGCCAAAGCCAAGCATTCCAGGGACGATCAGGCGCTCCTCGACCTCGCCCACGACGCCGCCGAAAAATGCATGACGTCAGGCGGGCTGTCGGTCGATGAACGAGAGCATATGCACCACGCGTGCACCGCATTGAAGGCCGCCGGCGCCGCTTCGACAGTAGCGCCCGGCATGGACGTGAAGCCGCCGATGTTCCGTCCGCCGGCCCCGGAATTCCGCTCCCGCATCAACGCGACTGTCGATACATCGAAGGCGATCGACGCGATTGCCGCAGCACTTGCCAAACGCAGCAAGGGCCATCAGGCGTTGATGGATATAGCCCATGAGTGTTTGGCCAGGCTGACCGACGGCCAAACTTGCAGGGCTGGGAAGGTGGGCGCCCGCCACTCGATGGAGACCATGGGCCATCTCGACGAGGCTCATGGGCACCTGGTCGAGGCTGGGGCGGCATGCGAATTGCCGGACCGCGGCGAGGAAGAGGGTCAGGGCACGCGCTTCGAATTCGACAAGACTTTCCTGCCGACTGATCTCGCCAAGGCGCTGGCCGACGAGCGCACCGAGAAGGCGGCGCTAATCGCGACCTTGGCCGATCTCGTGCCTCGGCTCGATCGGCTGGCGAAGCGGGTCGACGAGATCGCGCGGACCCCGCTGCCACCGGTCACGATCGCCAAAAGTGTTACCGCGGTTTCGAAGCAACAAGATGGCGGCGCCGTCGCGGGCGCGGTCTCCCCGGACGAGCTTGCCGCCGCCTTCGCCGGAATGAGCAAGGAAGAGCAGACGCTGACTCTGATCAAGGCAAGCTATGCCCGACCGATCCACCCGGCCGGGCTTCCTACCGCGGTTGCCTCCCGCGAGAGCTGAGCCGCGCAGATCACCCAGTCTCGTTACCAAGGTAACGAGACAACAACCGAGCCCGCATGTCGCGGGCTTTTTCATTGCCCCCCTTTTCGGGAGGACCAGTTGATGAATTCGATCACCAAAGAATCGTTGGAGCTCGTCAAAGGGGCTCTGGCGAGGCCGGACGACACGCTTGCGAAGTCGATCTCGACCGCGACGGGTCTGCTCGCCTATGATCTGCAGGCGCCGGCCAAAAATCTCTTTCCCTTCGTCACCCCGATCCGAAACGTCATGCCTCGGGTTGGCGGCGGCACCGGCACGGCGACAAACTGGCGGCAGGTCAATGCCATCATCGGCTCCGGCTTCGATGCCATGGGCTGGGTGCCGGAAGGTCAGCGCTCGGGTCAGATGTCCTATTCGACCTCGAGCAAATCGGCCACGTTTGTGACGATCGGCGAGGAGGATGCGGCGACTTTCGAAGCTATCTCCGCCGGGCGGCAGTTCGAGGACATCCAGGCGCGAATGACCTTCCGCCTGCTGCAGAAAATGATGCTCAAGGAAGAGATGGCGATGCTCGCGGGCAACGCCTCACTGCTGTTGGGGACGCCGGCAACCCCGACCCTGTCGGCGTCTGGAGCAGGCGCCACGCTACCCGCGGGAACCTATTTCGTCAAGGTCGTGGCGCTGACCCTGGAGGGCTATCAGAATTCCAGCGTCGCCGGCGGGGTCGCCACGACGAAGACGGTCACCGGCGCCGATAGCAAGACCTACATGCTCTCGGGCGGCTCATCAGCCATCAGCGGCGAAGCGAGCCAGGCGGTGACGCTCGGTCAAACCTTGTTTTGCAGTGTTACGCCCATCCAGGGCGCTGTCGGCTACGCTTGGTACATCTCGACTTCGACCGGCAGTGAAACTCTGCAGGCGATCACGACCATCAATAGTGTCGCGATTTCGTCGCCACTGAGCACCGGCAACCAATCGCAGACCGCCATCACGGCGGACAATTCGGCCAATTCAAGCTATGCCTATGACGGGCTGTTGACGACTGCGCTCAAAGCCGGTTCGAATGCCTATGTCAATATCATGGCGACCGGCACGGCTGGGATCGGCACGGCGCTGACAGCATCGGGCCGCGGCTCGGTAGTCGAGATCGATACCATGTTTCAAAAGATGTGGGACACTTTCCAGGTGTCTCCCACAGTGCTCTATGTCAATAGTCAAGAATTGAAAAATATCACTACTAAGGTGCTGTCGAATGCCTCGGGGCCATTGTTGAAATTCGACACACCTGCCGACGGCAGCGCCGGCGAGTACCAGCTTACCGCATCGGGCGTAGTGCAGTACTATTACAATCCGTTCGCGCTGAACGGCGGGTTGCGCATACCAATCCGTATCCACCCAAAGGTCCCACCGGGGACGATCATCGGCTGGGCGGAGAATTTACCGATCCAATACCAGTCGAACGAAGTGCCGAATGTCGCCGAAATCAAGACGCGGCAGGACTACTATCAGATCGATTGGCCGATCGTCACCCGTCAGCGCCAGGTCGGCGTTTACACAGAAGCGGTGCTGGCCGTCTACGCCCCGTTCGCGATGGGCGTGATCTGCAACATCGCCAACGGCTGAAGCGTGCTGGAGCTGATAGCGCTGCGCGCCGCATTTGGCCAAGAAGAGGTCAATCACGGCCCGGTGCGCTATCGCGTCGACATCAACGGCCTCGTGCGTGTGCCGCGCGAGGCCGTCCCTTTTCTGGTCGGCACCGGTGGTTTCGCGGTGGCGACGACGAATGAAGGGTCTGTAGAGCGCGGCATGATCAGGCTGCATCACTGCGAAGCCGCCTGTTGCAGCTATGGCGGGCGCCATTACCCGAACGACGCAAACGGCGACGTCATAGTTCCGGCCGCGGCGGCAATGGCGCTTCTGGCCCATGGTTTCGAGTCGGTCACGAACGAGGCGACCCTTACACCGAATTCAGCCGAGCGCTCATCGAACGCGCGGTCGTTGGAGGAATGATTTTATGGCGTTTGGCGATCTCACCACACTTGCCGACGTCAAGGCCTGGCTGCAGACCGGGCAAAGCCCGTTTCCGCCGACCGATGACGCGCTGCTGACCCGGCTGATCACCGCAGCGAGCCAATACATCCAGACCTGGCTCAATCGCCGGATCGGGCAAGCCGATTATCTCGAAATACGAGATGGCATCGGCGGCCGCCGGATGCAATTCGCGAGCTTTCCGGTGTCCGCCGTGCTGTCGCTGACTATCGACGGGGTTGTGATCCCGCCATCCGCTACGAGCTGGGCCGCGGGCTACACGTTCAGCCCGACAGAGCTGGCGCTTTACGGCTACTGGTTCACGCGGCGCCCGCAAAACGTCGTCGTCACCTATACGGCCGGCTTTGCGACGACCCCGCCCGAGATCGCCCAGGCCTGCATCGAGCTGGTGGCCTTGCGCTACCGGGAGCGGACCCGGATCGGCGAGGTGTCGAAGGCCCTCGGCGGCGGCGAGACCGTGACCTACACGCAAAAGGATATGAGCGAACCAACTGCGACCCTCCTGCAGCAGTACCGCGCGGTGACCCCCGCCGGCTATCCGCCAATGCTGGCGCCGACCGGCGCCGATACGGCGATGATCGTGGGGGCCTTATGATTACGGCCGTGCTTGTCGGCGACGAGGCAATGTTGGCGCGGCTGCGGGCGATGCCCGATGCTGCCAACTCCAATCTCGCCCGCGCGATCGCGAAACTAGGGGTTGAGCTGCAACGCAGCGTCCAGCAGGACAAGCTCAGCGGCCAGCTGCTCAAGGTCCGCAGCGGATCGTTGAGATCGAGCATCGGCCTCAGGCTGGACCAGGCGGGCACAACGATTTCTGCGACCGTCTCTACCGATCTCGATTATGCCCGCGCGCAGGAATATGGATACAGCGGGACCGTCAATGTCCGGGTGAGCCTGCGGCGGATCAGGGAGGCCTTCGGCCGACCAATTGCCGAAAAGACGATCAGCGTGCGGGCCTACAGCCGTCGCATGGATCTTCCGGAGCACTCGTTCCTGCGTTCAGCGCTCGACGACATGGCGCCGCAAATACAATCCGAGATTGACGAAGCCCTCCGTGCGGCGGTGACGCAATGATCATCCGTGAGGCGATCTATTCCGCGCTATGGCAGCTCGGCGCCGGTTCAGGCCAGTTTGCCAGCACCAATCGCCGACTGCGCCATTGGTCGGATGTCGCCCCGATCGAACAGCCGGCGTTGTTCATGAGCGAAAAGGGCGGCCTTGCCGTCGTCAAGGCGCTCGGCGCGCCGATCGCTTGGACCCTCCACGCGGATTTCTACATTTATGTTCATACGAGCGATCCTTACATCGCGCCGGGGACCATCCTCAATCCTCTGCTTGACGCGCTCGAACAGGCAATCGCGCCATCGCCGGCGACCGGGATCCAAAATCTGGGGCTCCCGGAGATGGTGAGCCACGCCTACATCGCCGGCAAGGTCGAAACCGACGAAGGGATCCTCGGCAACCAGGCGATCGCCATCGTTCCCGTGGAAATCCTGTGCGTGTGAGCACGGGGGGCGGCCTAGCGTCGCTGATGTCTCTGTATGGATCCGCGGGAGTATTCGCAAATGGAAGAACACGAGATCGACCTTCCGTCGCCGTCCACCCAACCGGGAGGCCTACCCCCATCGCTCGAAACGCTGATCGAGCGCTGGTGGGAAGACCACTTCCCGGGGTCGTTGGTCGCCCGCGACACCGAGGCCTGGAACGTCGCCCATGCCGCCAAAGAAACCCTCAAGGGGATCCTTGCTCGCGCGTGGGACGCCGTAATGAAAGGGAGTTTATGACATGCAGTTGAGCTTTGGCTCCGGCGCGGTGTGGGGCGAACGCACCGATGTGACCGGCTCTGGGATCGGCCCGCGTCAGTTTGGCGTGCTCCAGGATATCCAGGTCGATTTCGACTGGACGGACAAGGAGCTTTATGGTCAGCTTCAGTTCCCGCTGGCCATGGCCCGTGGGCAGGGGAAGATCACCGGCAAGGCGAAGTTCGCCCAAATCCTGGGGCTCCTGTATTCGGACATATTCTTCGGGTTGAACGCCGCGACGGGCCAGTTTGCAATATCTCAGCTCGAAGCGGCCACGGTGCCCGCCTCGCCGACTTACACGGTCACCGTCGCCAACGCCGCGAGCTATAATGATGACCTTGGGGTCGTCTACGCCGCAACCGGCAAGCGCTTCAACCGGGTTACGACCCCTGCCTCCGCCGGACAGTACTCGGTCAATTTCGCTACCGGCGTATACACCTTCTCGGCCGCCGACGCGAGCGCCGCGTTGCTGGTATCGTATACCTACAATCTTGCCACCAGTGGCAGCAAGCTGACCATTACGAATCAGCTGATGGGCACGACACCGACCTTTAAGGCGACGTTCTACACGACCTTTGGCGGCGCCGGCACGGCACTGCGCCTCAACGCGTGCACGGCGAACAAACTGTCGCTGCCGACCAAGATCGACGACTGGACGATCCACGAGCTGGACTTCATGGCGTTTGCCGATGCCTCGGGCACGATCGGCTATCTGAGCACCGTCGAATGACGCCGCCTTTTCCGGGCGCTCAGTTGACGGGCATCGTGGGGATGATCCCCGGCGTCAGCGTGGCGATGGGTGGTAACGATTGGATGGTCCCGCCGCTCACGCTCGGGCAGCTCCGTCGGCTCATGCCAAAGGTGCGTGAGCTGAACGCAATAGGTGCGTCGATGGACGAGACACAGATCGATGTGCTGGTCGAAATCGTCACCGCCGCGTTGCAGCGCAACTATCCTGAAGTAACCGCCGAGGTGGTGGAGAGCCTTCTCGACCTCTCCAATGCGGCGGCCGTGCTCGGTGCCGTCCTCACCGGCTCAGGGCTGAGAACCCGCGAGACCTCGCCGGGGGAACCGACAGCGGTGGCGAGCCTGGGGACGACTGGGGAAAAATCTACGGTCTTCTCGCCACCGCATGCGGCTACACCTATCCGGTAATCGACGCGATGACGCTCCTCGATTTTGAGGAGCTGGTATCGTATTGGGCCCAGCACCCGCCCTTGCATTTGCTGATGGCCGCTTACCTCGGCGTCGACAATCCGAAGAAGCGGGAATTGAACCCGTCCCGCGGCGGACGAGGGGCGAATCCAGCCGTAACGGGACGCTCGGATTTCACATCGCTTCTCGCCGTGCTCGGGCCAGGGTTTGGAACCGGCGATGTCCATGCCGGCCTCGAACCCGTGGTTCTCGATTTCGCCGAGCTCAGGTGTCGCGCCAGGCGCTTGCGGCTGAGCCAGTGACTTCTTATTGAGGGATGGTCGTGGCTGATCTCGAAACTAGTGTCGTCATCAGCGCCGAAACAGACGATCTGCGCTCCGGGATGGAGCAGGCATCCGGCTCTGTGCAATCGGCGACCGACTCGATGCGGGCGCAGTTTGTCGAGCTGGGCGTCGCAGCGGAAAAGGCGCAGTCCCAAATCGGCGCTGCCTTCGCGCAGGTGGGCACGACAATCGGCGCGCTGCGGGCCAAGGTCGCCAGCTCCACCAGCTCCCTATCAGACGGCCTGATCCCCTCAGGAGCCATTGCCGATCTGCGCAATATGGGGGGGGAACCGCGGCGTCGGCGGTCTCCATGACCGCCCGTGGCGGCGGCAGCGACGACAGCGTGCAGCGCTGGCGTGCCGAGCTTCAGAGCCAGCTCGTCGACGAACGTGCGTTCTTCCGCGATTCAAAAGCCGAAGAGCTGGCGTTCTGGCAGGACAAGCTGGCCCTAACAGAGGCTGGCTCGAAGGCTCGCTTTGCCGTCGAGAACAATGTCTACCAGCTGGAAAAGCAGCTGGCGGCGCAAAACGAGCGCGACCAGCTCGCCGAGCTCGCCAGCGACGAGAAAGTGACCGATACGGCCTATGCCCGCAAACGAGCGTCGATCGAAGCCGAAGCGCAGATCGGTAAGATATCAGCCAGCGAGGAAATCGCTCAGCTCCAAGAATTGCTCCAAACGAAATGGGCGCTCGACCAGGACTATTTCGAAAAGAAGCTGGCGGCCGCGGAGAACGATGTCCGCACCCGGCAAAAGCTGCTCGACGAAGAGCAGCTGGCCTATGAGAAGTTCCTGACCGACAAGGAGAAGCTCGACACGCAGGCGGTGCTGAACAGCCAAAAGGCGTGGCAGAACCTGATGCAACCGATCCAGCGGGCATTCGACACCGCGATCACTGGAATGATCATGGGCACGACCACCCTGCAGAAGGCGGTTGCCAACATCACCCAGTCGATCATCGCCGAATTCGTCAATGCCGGCGTCAAGATGGTGACGAACTGGATCGCCGCCGAACTTGGCATGACGGCGGCGACCGAAGCTGGGTCCGCCGCCCGAACCGCCGCCGAAGGCGAGGGCCTGGCGGCCGGATTGGCATTGAAGGCGCTGAACGCCGTCAAGAGCATCATCACCGATAGCGCACAAGCCTTTGCCGGCATTTTCGCTTTTCTCGCCCCGATCATGGGGCCGGCGGCGGCTGGGCCGGCGGCGGCAGGGGAGGCGTCGGTGATGGCCGCTGCCGGATCCATTGCATCAGCCGCCGGCGGCTGGGTGGTCCCGTCGGATCAGCTGGCGATGGTGCATCAGAACGAAATGATCCTGCCGGCAAGCTTGTCGCAAGGGCTACAAGGCATGATCGCCGGTGGCGGAACGGCCGGCGGCAGCCCGATCGTCATCAACGTCTCGGCGATCGACAGCCAAGACGTCAAACGGTTCTTCCAAAACAACGGCAGCCAGCTCGTCGCCGCCCTCAACAAGGCGATGCGCAACGGGGCCAGCCTGCGGAGCGCCTGATGGCATTAGTCTTTCCGACGCTGCCTGGGCTCGCCTGGAGCGTCACCAAGTCCCCGACCTTCCAGACCCGCATCCAGCGTGCGGTGTCGGGGCGGGAATTGAGAGCCCTCGATTATCCGTATCCTCTCTGGCAGTTCACGCTCGTCTTCGAATTTCTTCGCGACAACCCTGCTGCCGGTTTCGACGAGCTGCGCACGCTGATGGGCTTCTACCTGTTGTGCCAGGGCGCTTACGCCCCGTTCCTGTTTCAGGATCCGAGCGACTACCAGGTCGGCCGGCAATATCTCGGTACCGGAGACGCGAGCGCCACGGTCTTCCAGCTGCAGCGGGCGATGGGAACCGCTCTCCCCGGCGGCGGATTCTTGGAGCCGATCGCCGCGCCGAACCTCGTCGCCGCGGTGTATCTCAACGGGATTACTCAGAGCCCGGCTGGTTACAGCGTCGATCCCGATACCGGATTGATGACCTTCGCAAGTCCGCCCGGTACCGGTCTGATCGTGACCGCAGATTTTTCGTATTACTTCCGCTGCCGGTTTGTCGACGACAAATACGATTTCGAGAATTTCATGGACCGGCTGTGGCAGCTGAAGAAGCTGACCTTCATCTCAGTGCGGCCATGAAGGAGGCTTCACCGGCGCTGATTGCGCTTCTCAACGGCAGCGACCGGTTCGTGATGGCCGATCTTTACACCTTCACCTTGGTCGGCGGCGAGACATTGCGCTATTCGGCGGCACCGACGGCCCTCGCGGTCGGCGGTTCGGCATTCGCTCTCGGCCCCAAATTCGAACGCTCGAAGACCAAGACCGTCATCGGCACACAGGTCGACGAGCTTGAAATCAAGATCTATCCGGAGCCGACCGATCTCGTGGGCAACATCACCTTCCTGGAGGCGATGTGGCTTGGACAATTCGATGGCGCCCTCGTCCAGCTCGAACGAGCCTTTATGCCGATTTATGGTGATACGAGCCCAGGCACGGTTATCCTCTTCGCTGGCAGAGTATCCGACATAGACTGCAGCCGCACCGGAATTGATTTGAGGTGCCGCTCGCATCTCGAATTACTGAACATTCAGATGCCGAGACGGCTGTGGCAGTCCTCCTGCACCCACACCTTCGGCGACGCGATGTGCCAATTCGACCGCACCGGGCTGCAGGAAACCTTTGCGTGCCTGGAAGGGTCGACCTCTACGTCGATCGCCACCGGGGTCGCCCCGAGCCCGAGCACGCTCTACGACCAGGGCACCATTGTCGGGGTCGGCGGCGCGAACGCTGGGTCGAGCCGCACGATCTCGCAGCTGGCCGATGGCTATGTCTCGGTCCGCAAGGCCTTCCTTTCAGCGGTTGTTCCGGGAGACCTGTTCCAGCTTCTTCCCGGCTGCGACCGGACCTTCGCCACCTGCACCAGCGTGTTCAACAACGCTGTGCATTTCGGCGGCTTTCCCTACATCCCGACGCCTGAGACGGCGATATGACGGAGGTCGATCCGCGCCGGGCCGCCGTCCTCGCAGCCGCGGAAGGCTGGCTCGCCACCCCCTATCACCACATGGGGCGGATGGTGGGCGCGGGCACCGATTGCCTGATGCTCCTCGCCGAGGTCTACCGGGCCAGCGACGTCATCCCGCCCATATCGGTACCGTTCTATCCGCCAGATTGGCATCTGCACCGCAGTGCCGAACGCTACCTCGAAGGCGTGATGCGTTACGCGCGAGAGGTTGCGGTGCCAGGGCAGGGCGATGTGGCCCTGTTCAAGTTCGGCCGGTGCTTTGCACACGGCGCGATCGTCGTCGAGTGGCCGCGGCTGATCCATGCCTGGCACAACGCCGGCGTGGTCTATGGAGATGCCGGTCAGCCCCCGCTCGCCGGCCGCGCGGTCCGGTTTTTCAGCCCATTCTAAAGGCAAGAAACAAATGGCCGGCATCGTCGGCGGTGGGTCGAACGCCAAGCAGCAAACGGCGATCGGCTCGCTGCAATTTCAGACCTCGCAAAGGGGCGGCGTCATCCCGCTCGTCTATGGGACGACGAGGGTCTCGCCCAATCTGATCTCCTACGACGATTTCACGGCAACGCCGATGAGCTCGAGCGCCAAGGGCAAAGGCGGCGGCGCGGGCAAGGGCGGCGGCCAATATACTTACAGCGCCTCGGTAATCATGGGTCTGTGTCAGGGACCAATCAATGGCATCGGCATGGTCTGGTGGGACAAGAACACCGGCACCCTGGCGTCCCTGCCGGCGTCGCTTTACACTGGCGCCGACGGTCAGCCCGCCGATCCCTTCTGGCAGGCCAGTCACCCGAGCGAGGCGCTTGGCTATTCCGGAACCGCCAACGTCGTCGCCAACAATTACGGGCTCGGCAATACAGCGACCCTACCGAATTTTTCGTTCGAAGTGCAGGGCGTCGCCTCCCTCAGCGGCGTCAACGGCCTCGATGCGAATCCGGCCGCCATCGTCTCGGATTTCTTGACCAACCCCCGATACGGGGCAGGTTTTCCTGCCGCAAATCTCGGCGACTTGACCCTCTACGCGACCTATTGTCAAGCCGTTGGGCTGTTCCTGTCGCCATTGCTCGACACCCAGCAAGAGGCGCAGCAGCACCTGTCGGATATCACACAAATCACCAACAGCGCCATTGTCTGGTCGGGCGGGATACTGAAGATCATTCCCTATGGCGACCAGCCGGTGAGCGGCAACGGCGCCACCTACACGCCGAGCACGATCGCACTCTACAGCCTCGGCGAGGACGATTTCATCGTTCAGGAGTTGAGCGTCGGCAGCAACAGCGGCGTGACGCCGGGCGGTCTGGCCTTGCGCTCCGGCGGGGGTCCAATCACCGGCGGGTTCGGCGACGATCCGCTGCACATAGCGCGATCGACGCCGGCTGACGCCAACAACTCGATCCAGATCGAGTGCCTCGATCGGTCGAACAGCTACAACACGGCCATTGTCGAAACGTTCGATCAGGCGTCGATAGACCTTTACGGCATTCGCCGAGACACTTCACTGAAGGCGCACGCGATCGTCGACCCGGTAAACGTAGCGCCGATCGTGGCCCAGCTCGCGCTGCAACGTCAGCTGTTGTTCCGCAATACTTACACCTTCCAGCTCGGGTGGAAGCATTGCCTGCTCGAACCGATGGACTTGGTCCAAATCACCGACGCACGGCTCGGCGCCGACGCCCTGACCGTGCGGATCATCGCCGTTGAAGAGGATGACGAGGGCACATTGTCGATCAGCGCCGAGGATTTCTTCGGCGGCTATTCGACGGCGATCCTCTACCCGAAGCAAAGCGGCGGCGGGTATGTGCCGAACTGGAATTCGAATCCTGGAAACGTCAATCCGCCGGTCATCTTCGAGCCCCCGTCAGGGCTTCTCTCGGGCGATCTCGAAATCTGGGTGGCGCTGTCCGGCGGGACCAATTGGGGCTCGGCGCAGGTATGGATTTCGAGCGACGGCAGCTCGTACGCATTGGCCGGAACCATCAGCGGGCCTGCGACTCAGGGGAGCTTGACGGCGGACCTGCCACCGCACGCATCGCCGGACATGACCAACACCCTTTCGGTCAATTTGACGGAGAGCCGGGGCGCGCTCTTTTCGGTGTCGGCGACCGACGCGCAAAACCTCGCGACGTTGAGTTGGGTGAACGGGGAGCTTCTCGCCTATCAGACCGCGACCCTAACGGCGGCGCACGAATATGCCCTGACGACGCTCTACCGCGGCGCCTATGGCAGCTCGATCTCTGATCATCCGCTGGGAGCACAATTCGCCCGGCTCGACCGCGCGACCGGGCGCTTTCCTTATCCGGCGAACCTGATTGGCCAGACGATCCACCTCAAATTCGTCTCGCTGAACATTGTCGGGGCAGGCATCCAGGACATTGCGTCGGTGCCCGATTACACCTACACGGTTACCGGCGCCGGCCAAGCGACGACGACGGTGGTCAACGGCACCTTCGTCAATGGCAAGCCCGGCGCGAGCCAGGTACTTCAGCGCTACGTCTTCGCGCAGACCGTGGCATTCGCCACTGGCCTGCCCGGCAGCCAAGGCACAGCCGGCGCCGCGGCGACGGCGTCGACCACCTTCAACATCCAGAAGAACGGATCGAATGTCGGGATGATGGTCTTTGCCACGTCCTCCGTGACGGCGACGTTCGCAATGGTTTCAACAACGAGCTTTGCCCCGGGCGATGTGCTGACCCTGGTGGCGCCTGCCTTGCCGGACGCGACCCTCGCCAATCTCGCCTGGACCTTAGTCGGAACTCACTGAGGAACGCTGATGAAATTGGAATCGTGGCACGCGCCGCAGGAAAAGCGGCGCTGGAAGATCATTCGGCTCGACACGGTCGTCGAAGTGCCCGGCGACATCGTCGCAGCCGATGAAGCGACCGGCGACTGCAGTGTCACCGAAAATGGCGAGACCAAGACGCTAAGCTTTGGGCCGGGCGGTATCCGGCTGATTGGCGCAGGAAGGTGATCGAGATGTCCAATTCGCAACAGAGTACTATTGACCGGTTGGCCGGGCGCCACGACGGCGCGATTATTGCCGGCGCCTTCGTGCTCGGCTCGATGCTGGTGCTGTGGCTCGGGGGCTGTGCCCAACTCGGCCAGGTCGCCGCGCAGGACGCCACGAATGCTACGGCGATCGCCAGTGCTGTCGGCGACACCGCCGGGGCGCAGTGTTGGCCGGCGCTGGCGACGACAGGCGGCGCCATTTCTGCCGCCGGAAACTCGGCCGGGGTCTTTACCGCGATCGAGGAGAAGCGGGCGGTCCGGCTAGCATTACAGAACCCGGCGTGTCAGCCGATCTGGGCCGGGGTGCTGGCGGAGCTGCTGAAGCTCACTCCGGCCGCCCCATTTGTCCCGTGACACTAAAGCCGAGTTTTTCGCCCGAGATCAATTTCGGGCACCTTATGCAGGCCGGCGTTCTGGTGCTGACGATCGGCGGCGGTGCGGTCACCAGCTATATCAGCTTGCGCGGCGATATCGAGCGTCTGCGCGCCGAGCTCGGCGTGCAGATCGCCGCGCACGAGTTGCGCATCGCATCGGCCGAGCGAGCGCTGGAGCAACGCCGCCTCGACGATCATGCGTTCCAGGCCGAGATGCGTGCGGCCCTCACCCGGATCATCGAGGCCATCGGCGATCTGCGCACACAGATTGTGCAAAAGCAGGACAGAAGGTGACGGGCGGCAGGCCGCTCGGTTCTGGCTTGGCGAGCTTAATGTGCGATCCTTGACGCTGATTTCCTAACAGGTACCCGCGGCCTTGACCCAATCATCGGTCTGAAATGGGCGGAAGGCTTATGCCGTTAGCGTCAATAGAAATGAACAATATGGGAATCGGCCGAAACATGGGTGAGTAGAACCCAGTGCACCGACGCAGACATAGGATTCAACCGGTAAAGTGTGCTGTTCCTGGAGGATGGCACCGGAAGTCTGCATTATCGTCAGAGCCGAGGATCGTGACCGCTTGGCCGCGATCACCGGTGATCGAAGCCGGCCGCTGAAGCGCATATAGAGGCCGACAATATCTTCGACCTTTTCAGCGAAGGCGGGAGCGGTGGAGCGCTTGAAGGTGCGCCGGCGGTGCGGCTGCAGGCGGTGCTTTTCCCAGATGCGCTGGATTGTCCGCAACGACAGGCCGACCGCCTTGCCCATCGCCCGGCCGGTCCCATGGGTGGTTTCGCCCGGCGGCTCGGCGCAGGTCAGCGCCAGCACCTTTGCCACGGTGGCGGGCGCCACCGGTGTATTAGCTTGAACTTAACCTGATAGTCGTTGTTGGTTTTCGAAGCGGAGCCGGAGGGCGGGGCGCGGTACTCACCCCGAGCTGGATCGCGACCCGCCCTTCGGCGGGACGGAGATCACGATATGACCCAAGAGCAAAAGATTGTCCGGTGAAGGTCGGGCTGCTGGAATTGGCCAGGCAGCTCGGCAATGTCAGCCAAGCCTGTAAGATGATGGGGTACAGCCGCGACAGTTTCTATCGCTTCAAGGAGCTGTACGACAAAGGCGGCGAGCTGGCGCTGGAGGAGATCAGCCGACGCAAGCCGAGCCTGAAGAACCGCACCCCGGTCGACATCGAACAGGCGGCCGTCGAGATGGCGATCGAGCAGCCGGCCTGGGGCCAGGTGCGGGTCTCCGAAGCACTGAAGCGGCGCGGGTTGTCGATCTCGCCAGCCGGCGTGCGCTGCATCTGGCAGCGCCATGACCTGATCTCGATGAAGCTGTGCCTCAAAGCGCTCGACGCCAAGGTGGCGCAGGAGGGCATCCTGCTGACCGAGGCGCAAATCGCCGCGCTCGAAAAAGCCAAGGCCGATAAGGAAGCGCACGGCGAGTTCGACAGCGAGTGTCCGGGCTATTGCGGCGCGCAGGATACCTTCTACGTCGGCACGCTGAAAGAAGTGGGGCGGATCTATCAGCAGACCGTCATCGACACCTACACCAAGGTGGCCTTTACCGACCGGAGCCTGATGGGGTGGATGGCCCCCGAACGGCATCTGTGTGCCAAGTTGGGCAAGCAGCTCCAACGAAGGGGACCATCCATGACGCAGGTTACGACAATCGGGCTGGATTTGGCCAAGCGGGTTTTCCAGGTGCATGGGGTCGACGCCGCCGGCGCGGTGGTGTTGCGCCGCCAGCTCAAGCGCCGGCAGATGGTGCCGTTTTTCACCAAGCTGCCGAGCTGTTTGATTGGCATGGAGGCGTGCGGGACGGCGCATCATTGGGGGCGCACGCTGCGGGCTCTTGGCCACGAGGTGCGGCTGATCCCACCGGCTTACGCCAAAGCTTATGTGCGCCGGAACAAGACCGACCCGGCCGACGCCGAGGCGATCTGCGAGGCGGTAAGCCGGCCGTCGATGCGCTTTGTCCCAATCAAGAGCGAAGCCGACCAGGCGATGGCGGCGGTGCATCGGGTGCGCGAGCGGCTGATCGCGCAGCGCACTCAGACGATCAACATGCTGCGCGGGCAGATGGCCGAGTTCGGGGTGGTTGCCGCCAAGGGCCCGCAGCATGTCGGGGGACTGCTGGCCGAGCTGGTCGAGCCGGAGAGCGTGCCCGAACCGCTGCGCCAGGTTTTGTTGGGGCTGGTCCGGCTCCTGACGGCGCTGCGGGAGCAGATCGCGGTGCTCGACAAACAGATCCTGGCCTGGCATCAGGCCAACCCGTGCAGCCGCCGGCTGAGCGGGATCGACGGCTTGGCCCGATCCTCTCGAGCGCTCTGGCGCTGCGGGTGCAAGAGCCGCAGCGCTTCGCCTGTGGCCGCGAGCTGTCGGCCTGGATCGGCCTGGCACCCAAGCAGAACTCCTCCGGCGGCACGATCCGGCTGGGGGCGATCAGCAAGAAGGGCGATTCTATCTGCGCCGACGGCTGATCAACAGCTTGCCCTCGGGCTTGACCCGATGGGGCGCCCAGGCGGTGCTCAACAGCAAACGGGCCAAGGACGACCCTTGGATCGCGCGGTTGCTGCAGACGAAACCGCGCCTGGTGGCTGCGGTCGCGCTCGCCAACAAGATGGCGCGCGTCGCCTGGGCCGTGATGGTGCGCAGAACCGACTTCCGGCGCGCGCCGGCCGCCGCCTAAGCGGCCCGGCCGGATCGCATCGGGGGACTTGCCAAGGAGAAGGTGCATACGGGTGTCGATCGTCGTCCGACAAGGCGGGAAAGACCTGGCGAGGGCATGGGACCTTGATCCCGAGAGCCTGATCGAGACTCCCACCTTACGGTTCCCACCTGGGCCGGCGGTCATGCGACCGCACCACAAAGGCCGGACACATGACCGCAAGCGACTTCGCGCGCACCCATCGCAGTTTCTTCTGGCGACCCGGGGGCCATCCACACATGCCCTCGCGAAAGCGGGGGGCAGCGCCACCACCCGCGCCGTTTTATCAGCGGTGATGGGCGCTTTGCCGGGCTTGCGGGTCTTGTCGCGCAGCAGACCCTCGACCCCCGCTTCGGCGAAGCGCTGCTGCCAGCGCCATACCGTGGACCGGCTGATGCCGATGCTGTGCGCCACCCGCTGCGCCGACCCCCGATCGGCCGAGGCGAGCACGATGCGCGCCCGCTCGACATGCTGGCGACGCCGATTGCCACCGCGACGACGATGCTTTCCTTGTGAACATCCAACCCAACGTAGGTGATACGATCCGCCATGACCCGTCTCTTATGCATGAGGCTCGGCGCCGGTCTATCCGGCGCAACCCTCGTTCCCTGCTTACTGTGAGATGGGTCGCCCCGTGCTCAGGCGGACATGTGGTCTAATCTGTCCTTGGTGAGATAACGGTGAGATGCCGTGCGGCCGGCAGCCTCATCGAGGCCGATCCCCAACATCGTATCGGCCTGGTCAAGCAGCTCCCGCGACTTGTCGAGAAGGGCGACCGCCTGCGGCTTCAAGGTCGATCGGCGAGTCGGTTCGGTTCATCTCCGCCTCGCGGTCGGGCATGTCGTGTAGAAACACTGCAATATCGGAATCCGAATCCCGGCCTCCATCGCCGCGCGCACGCGGGCCGAACAACACCACGCGCTCGATACGCGGACCATAGATTTCTCCGGCGCGGCCCGGAACCGCGTCATGATCGAGTCCTTGTCGTACGGCTCGACGGTCATACCCGGAACCTCAATACGACCTTGGCATCCCGAGGACGTGCTGGCCGAGATGGGCGAGGATCAAATTGGTCGAGATGAGTGCGATCTGGTAGAGCCGGGCCTCGCGCCATTTGCGCTCGATGTCGTATTCCTTGGCG
Source organism: uncultured Alphaproteobacteria bacterium (assembly GCA_963781215.1). Taxonomy (GTDB): domain Bacteria; phylum Pseudomonadota; class Alphaproteobacteria; order ATCC43930; family CGMCC-115725; genus AP-15. The sequence goes on along the minus strand of CAWAFE010000002.1, from coordinate 12,230 downwards.
AAGGCGAAGCCGCCGAAGGTCGCGAAGATCGCTTCGGCGGCGTGCCAGGTCGCCTCTGACGCGAGCAATTTCGCCATATTTGCGTCGGCACTGCATTCCTGGCCGGCGTCGAACAGCGCGGCGGCGCGGCGGCAGATCATGTCGGCCGCCTCGATCTCGGCATGATAGCATCGACGACGAGACTGAGCTCGGTCCCAGTCGATTAAGCCCGTAAAACCACATCCGCCACCATCAAGGGGGGCTGGATGTGGCCTCTATCGGAATATATGTACATGGAAGGTCCTCGGCCTGCGATCGGGGCGACTTGGCATCGCAATTTCGAAGTTCCTGGTCCACCGGCGAATTCCGAAGAATCGCGGCCATTTGCCGTCGCTGACGCTACCACGGCTCTTGGCCCGCCGGCATGATCCTCAACATTGACCTGAAATACAAAGACGCAGTTTGTCGGCCCCGCTTGACTGTCCATTATTTCAACTTTAAATAGGGTTTTGTAAGAGGCGGAATTATTCACCCGAACGCTGTACTCTATCCTACCCAGGGTTAGTCCATAGCCCCGTGCCCTTCTTTCGGCATTACCCAAGCCCCGGGCGTTATGTGGGTCTCTGTATCGGGCGTGGTAAGCGGATAGCCTCGTCCTAACACCACCATTGTCTCAGCCGGGGGCTCGTTGAAGACCCCAAGGTAATAATCGAGCTCTCCTGTTACTGCAAATGAGCTATCGGAAAACGCCGTCAATAGAAATGCGACGAAGACAGTCGTTTTGATCTTCCCGAAAACGTCCATGATTAAGGTCCTCCTCTCCTTGCAGCGCCGGTTTCATCAAGATACGTAACCCTGCACAACCGTAATCCCTGCGAAAATTTTGCCGTCACGCATCGCCGCGCGAGGTGCTTGCGCTACCCCCTCGCCGATGGCGAAGTCCGGGCCGGCGCTGCCGGCCGCCCCACTCGGCGCCCGTCTGGGTGAGCACAGTTGTATTGGTGACGTAACGGCTTTTTTTCAGCCCTCTAGCGTAAGGGGTAACGAGACGAATGTCGCGAGACACATGTTACAGCGGCGGAATAATGTTTTCATTGTGTTCGCTATCACGCGGCAAACTCTTTTGGATGATTACATTTTGGTCATCTTACCTAATCGAAAGGGTGCGCTTTACGTCCTCGACAGTCAACTTAATTCAGTAGACATCGCGATGTCGGGTCTGCGGAGTTCGAATCCCCTGCTGCTCGGCATCGGAGCGGCCGACGCGGCGGACAGCGGCTGCGGCACTCAATACGATCGGGGCATCCCCAGCACGTGCTGGCCGATGTACGCAAGGATCAGGTTGGTCGAGATGGGTGCCGTCTGGTAGAGCCGGGCCTCGCGCCATTTGCGCTCGATGTCGTATTCCTTGGCAAAGGCGAAGCCGCCGAAGGTCGCGAAGGTCGCTTCGGCGGCGTGCCAGGTCGCCTCTGACGCGAGCAATTTCGCCATGTTGGCGTCGGCACCGCATTCCTTGTCGTCGTCGAAGAGCGCGGCGGCGCGGCGGCAGATCATGTCGGCCGCCTCTAATTCCGCATAAGCGCGGGCCAGCGGGAACTGCACCCCCTGGTTCTGGCCGATCGGGCGGTCGAAGACGACCCGCTCCTTGGCGTAGTCGATGCCCTTTCTCAGGAGCCAGCGGCCGTCGCCGATGCATTCCTGGGCGACCAGGATGCGCTCGGCGTTCATGCCGTCGAGGATGTAGCGGAAGCCCTTACCCTCTTCGCCGATCAACGCGTCGGGGGGCACCTCGAGATTGTCGAAAAACACCTCGGTGGTGTTGTGGTTGATCATCGCCTCGATCGGCCGGATCTCGACGCCGTGGCCGAGGCTCTCGCGCAGATCGATCAGAAACACCGAGAGCCCTTCGGTACGGCGCTTGACCTCGCCGACTGGGGTGGTGCGGGCCAGGAGCAGCATCAGATCGGAGTGGCGGGCACGCGAGGTCCACACCTTCTGCCCGTTGACGACATAGTGGTTGCCTTCGCGCACCGCGCGGGTCTTGAGCTTCGTCGTGTCGGAGCCGGTTGTCGGCTCGGTTACGCCGAAGGCCTGCAAGCGCAGCTCCCCCGACGCGATCTTGGGCAGATAGCGGCGCTTCTGCTCTTCGCTGCCATGCCGCAGCAGGGTACCCATGATGTACATCTGGGCGTGGCCTTGGCTCGCGGTGCAGCCCGAGGCGTTGACCTCCTCGAGGATCACCGCGGCGGCGCGCAGCGGCAGCCCTGAGCCGCCATACTCCTCGGGGATCAGCGAGGCGAGAAAGCCGCCCTCGGTCAATTCGGCGATGAAGGCGGTCGGGTAGGCCTGCTCGGCTTCGAGCCGGCGCCAATATTCGCCCGGATAGCCCTCGCAGATCCTGCGCACCGACTCGCGCAATTCGGGGTAATCCTCGCCGAGGGCCACCATCGTCGCCGTGTCACCCACCTCGCCCTCCTCACGTCGCGCTCTTCTCTGCCGTTTTATCACCACACAGACGCGGAGAGCACAGAGTAAAACAAAGGAGGCGCTTCGCCGTGTCCGCTGTGCGTCGGTGGGATAAACGCTGTCAACGCGACGATATAATTGCCATAATCACATCGTATTGTGAGCTCGTCGAGCCGGCTTTCGAACGGCGTGGGCTTGCCGAATGGGAACGCCGATGGCTGTAGATTCCTTGCAGATAGCAGCGGGAACAGCGCCGCTCGAAGGACCTCGCGATAGGTGGGTCTACGCGCCTTGCGCCGGTTGACGATCCGAGTTGGCGGTGTCCCCTCCACCGATCGGCCTGGCGCCGCAGCTGTAGAACGGGCCGGCCGGTGGGATGCTGTAAATCGCTCCGCGGCCCGCGGCAAGCTCTGTTCCGATCGCCTCGGCGCTTCTCCGTGACCTCTGTGTCTCTGCGGTGATACACGCTGTCGGGTACCACGAGATGTCGTTTGCCGAGGAGTTTCGATGCCCAGCACCCGACCGCTTGCCGGACTCGTCGTCATTGAGATCGGCCACAGCATCGCCGCCCCCTATGCCGGGATGATCCTCGGTGAATTGGGCGCCGAGGTGATCAAGGTCGAGAACCCGAACGGAGGTGATGCCGCGCGCGGCTGGGGGCCGCCCTTTGCCGAGGGGGCGGCGACCTGCTTTCACGCGGTCAACCGGGCCAAGCGCGGCATCACCATCGACCTCGCCGACCCGGCCGAGGCCGGGAAGCTGCGGTCATTGATCCGAGAGCGGGCGGATGTCTTGATCCACAACCTCAAATTCGGTGCGCTCGACCGCTACGGCCTCTCCGCCGAGGCGCTGCTGGCTGAGAAGCCGGCCCTCGTCTACTGCAACCTCGGCGCGTTCGGCTCGGCGGGCCCGTTGCGCGACCGGCCGGGCTACGACCCGCTAATGCAGGCCTATGGCGGGCTGATGAGCCTCTTGGGCGAGGCCGGGCGGCCGCCGGTGCGGGTCTCGGTCTCGATTATCGATCTCGCGACCGGCATGTGGGCGGCGATCGGCGTCCTTGCGGCATTGCAGGAGCGCCGGCGCACCGGCCGCGGCGGGGTCGTAGACACCTCGCTCTACGAGACTGCCCTCGGCTGGATGACGATCCCGATCGCGGCCTATCTCGTCAACGGCGAGATCCCGGAGCGCCACGGCTCCGGGGTTGACATGATCGTGCCCTACCAGGCCTTTGCCGCGGCCGATGGGCACATCATGGTGGCGGCGGGCAACGACAACCTCTTCCGCCGGCTCGCCGCCGCGATCGGCCGGCCGAGCCTCGCCGAGGACCCGCGCTTTGCCGCCAACAAGGACCGCGTCGTCAACCGGCACATGCTGGTGCCGATTCTCGAAGATTTGTTCCGGGGCGAGCCGATCGCGGCCTGGGCGGCGCGGCTCGACGCCGCCGGCATTCCCAACGGCCCGATCCAGACCGTCGACCAGGTGGTGTGCGACGCCCAGACGGCAGCTCTCGGCATGATCCAGCGGGCGCCGGAGAGCCTGCTGTCGCTGGTTGGGTTGCCGCTCTCCTTCGATGGTGTTCGGCCGGCCTTCGCCAAGCTCGCGCCGGGGCTCGGCGAGGACAATCCCGATATCGCCGACAACGCCGAATGAATACCTATCGGCGAGGCTTCGCCGCCGCCGCGTTCGGCCTCCTGCTCGCCGCCTGCGCGCATCTCCCGCCGCTGAGCCAGGCGACCCCGGGCGTGGCGGTGCGCGAGGACCTGACGCGACGATTTGTGATTTTCGTCGGCGAGAAGACCCAGCACTCGCCGGCGTTTCTCGACACGCCGGGAACCAATTTCTACTGCCTGCGCAGCTTTCTCGACCGCAAGACCGGGGCGGTGTCGTATCAGGTCTATGTCCAGGACAGCTATCTCGGCGCCGAGCGGGGCTGGGAGTCAGCCCGTGACGGGATCGGGGCGCCGTTGCGCTTTGTCCACATCAGCACCGACCAGATTGCCTGCGACGGCGGTTGCTCTTACGCTGAGGAGTTTGCCGCCGACATCCCGGAGGGCGAGCTGCGGGCAAATCCCAAGGGTCTCGCCGTGACCTTCGTCGCCCATGCGGGCGACGAGAAAACGCTCGCGGTCTCGGGCGGCCAAATTGCGGCCCAGCTCGCCGCAGTGGATACCGGGCGGCGCGACATGCAGGCCGCCGCCGCGGCGCCTCACCAGGGGAAATCGCCCCTGTCCTCCTCTTCGAGCGCCGTTCCGTAGGCGGGGCAGCCCGAAGCGGTGGGGCCCGCGGGGAGGCCGGGCCGGGCGCAAGCGGGGTCGTGCCGGGGGAGCACGGCGCCGGCAAGGCTTGCCCGGTGCGGCGAATGCGCACGCCATGACGCCAGCGCCTCGGCCCCGGCAAAAAGCAAGACCAGGAGCAACGCCACTACCGCCCATGCCGAAACAACGGCGCGGCAACTGCCAAAACGGCGCGCGCTCTTCTCTGGATCGTTCCGGCGGTCGACCATCTCTACCATGTGGTTATCACGATTGTTGCGGTGCAACATGTAGGATGTCTAGTGTTTATCGGCAAGTCGTCTTGGCCTCACTTTGATGTGATTGCATCCACCTCGACCAGGGAGGGAACGGTTGACGGCGGTGGGCGCTTCGGCTACCGCCGCGGTCCCGAGAGAGGAAGGTTCCGATGACCGACGACCCGCACAGCAGCCTGATCCGCGATCAGTTCACCCGTCAGGCGACACCGTTCAGCACCGCGGCCCCGATCGCCGATCGGGCTGCGCTCGAGATGATCCTCGCGGCGGCCTCGCCAGGGCCGAACGACACCGTGCTCGATGTCGCCTGCGGCGGCGGCATCGTGGTGTGCGCCTTTGCCTCTCATGTGCGCCAGGCGACCGGGATCGACATGACCCCGGCGATGCTCGACCAGGCGCGCCGATTGGCCGCCGAGAAGGGGGTCGCCAACGTCGCGTGGCGCGAGGCCGACGTTGCCTCGCTACCGTGGCCCGACGGGGCGTTCTCGATCGTCGTCACCCGCTTTGCCGTGCACCACTTTCCCGACCCGGCCAAGGTCTTGAAAGAGATGGTGCGAGTCTGCGCGCCGGGCGGCCGGGTCGTCGTGATCGACACCTGCGCCTCGGCCGATCCCCCAAAAGCGGCGCTCTTCAACCGGCTCGAAAAGCTGCGCGACCCCTCGCATGTCCGCGCCCTGCCACTCGCCGAATTACGCGGCCTCTTCCGCGACGCCGGCCTGCCGGACCCCGCGGTCAGCCGTTACGAGCTGCGCGATGAGGTGAAGAACCTGCTTGCCCGCTCGTTCCCGAACCCGGGCGACGAGATCGAGATCACCCGGATGTTCGCCGCCTCTGCCGTGGACGACAGCCTCGGCATCCCTATTTGCACCGACGGAGACCGGCTCGAATACGCCTATCCGGTGGCGATCCTCGCCGCGGAGCGCGGCTAGTGCGATGTTTCCGCATTGGCTTTCTTTTCCGGCGTCCCGGCGAGGAGCGCTTCTCGATCGGCGTTGATTTGCGACAGCCGACGCGGGGCCAGCGGGCTCTAGCCGCCGCTGATCCGGTACGCCCGAACCGCCGTACCGTGGAGCAGCGCCGCGCGCTCGGAGGCCGAATAGCTCTTTGAGAATCGTTTGCAGGCGTTGAAAAACATGTGATGGGAGAAAGACACCTTATCCACCGGGAAGTTGCTTTCGAACATGCACCGGTCCGCGCCGAGCTGCTCGATGCAGTAGCCCATCAGCGGCGCCATCGCCGCGGCCAGCTCCTCCGAGCCGATGGGCTTGGCGCGATTGTGCCAGTCGAAGCCCAGCCGTGGCATGCCGATGCCGCCGAGCTTGAGGTTGACATTGGGACATTGCGCCACGGCGGCGATACCGCTCTTCCAGGCGGGCAGCACCTCCTCGTCCCGGTTGCCGTAGGGGCCGATCCGGGTCAGGCCGCCAAGATGGTTCAGGACGATGGTCAGATCTGGCATGGCCTTGGCAAAGGCTGCCAGCTCGGGCAATTGCGGGAAGCAGACCCCGGTATCGAGGGAGAGGCCCATCCGCGCCAGCACCCTGGCCCCGGCGCGGTATTCCGTGCTGGCCAGCACCCCCTCCTTCTCGCGGTTGTCGATCTCCGGATGCGGGTCCCAGGTAACCGTGTGGCGGATGCCGCGAAATCGGTTGGGGCTGGCGGCCTGAAGCGCCTGCAGCACCGGCTCGACCCGATCGCCCAGCTTCAAATCGGCATGGCCGATGATTGCCGAGGCTGCCCGACACGGGCCGTAGAGCCCGGTGGCGCTGGCAGCAGCGAGGCCTTGGACGAACTCGACCTCGCCGACGGGGCGCATCTCCGCCGGTCCATCCGGCCGGTACATCGCTCTCGCCTCGATAAACACGGTGGAGCGCACATCGTGGCCGCAATTCACGTCGGCGGCCAGCTCGTGCAGCAGATAGCGCTGGTAGGGGATGCGCTCGGACCGGAAATCCCAGAAGTGGTGATGCGGGTCGCAGATCGGGATGTCGGGCTCCAGGGTCGGCTCCTGGGTCAGGGCCAGCCAGTCGTTTCCTCCATAAGGCATGACGGCTTCTCCGTTGCAGTGTCGTCGCATCGCAGCACATCGAGAAGACGTCCGCCAACCATTTCCCGCCGCGCCGGCTCTTGCCTTCGTCGCCGGGATCGCGATCCTTCAGATTCCGAATGGCACACGCGTGCGAAGGGATCCCGCGATGATCGTCGGAAGCGGCGAGTACAAGTACCGCGTCAATGCCGACTGGGCGAAATTGCCCGCCGGCTGGACCTTCAAGGAAGTCGGCGGGGTCGGCGTCGACAGCAGCGACAACGTCTATGTGTTCAACCGCGGCGAGCATCCGATGGTGGTGTTCGACCGCGCCGGCAACTTTCTGCGGTCCTGGGGCGAAGGACAGTACCCGCGCCCCCACGGCGTCCACATGGCGCCCGACGACACGATGTTCTTGACCGACGACGGCGGCCACTTCGTGCGCAAGGTCGGGCTCGACGGCAAGGTATTGCTCGAGTTGGGCGTCCCCGGCAAACCCGCGCCTTATATGAGTGGCGAGCCGTTCCACCGCTGCACCCATACCGCCCTATCGCCGAAGGGCGAAATCTACGTCTCGGACGGCTACGGAAACTCACGTGTCCACAAATACTCGGCGGACGGCAAATTGCTAATGTCGTGGGGCGGACCTGGCACCGGCGAGGGCGAATTCAATATCGTCCACAATATCTGCTGCGACGCCGATGGCTGGGTCTATGTCGCCGACCGCGAGAACCATCGGGTGCAGGTCTTCGACGGCAATGGTAGGTACGAGGCGCAGTGGCAGAACCTGCACCGCCCGTGCGGGCTGTGCATGCCCTACGGCCATCAGCCGATCTTCTACGTCGGCGAGGTCGGCCCGGCCGCCGCCGTCAGCCGCGACATTCCCAATCTCGGACCGCGGGTCAGCATCGTCGACCATCAGGGCCGGCTGATCGGCCGCTTTGGCGACACCCCGGGCGGGACCGAGCTCGGCAAATTTCTGGCGCCGCACGGCCTGGCGGTCGATTCCCTTGGCGACGTCTATGTCGGCGAGGTTTCTTGGACCGCCTGGCCGCAAATCTACCCCGGAAAGCCGCACCCCGCCGATCTGCGCTCGTTGCAGAAGTTCGAAAAGGTGGAATGAGCTCAGGCCAATGCGGTGGGCCGCCAGCGTAGCAAGACTTGACACGACTTTGTCGTGAGGTACCAAATACGGGGGTTGATTGCGCGTCGGGGGGCGTGCAGGGGGAAGGATGCAAAGTGGCGGTAGCAGACGATGCGGCCTCCGCGCGGCGGCGTTGGCCGTCGTGCTCGTTTCGATATTGGCGGGCTGCGGTGCCCGAATCGGCGGGCCGGCGCCCCTCGTCAGCGGCGAGGCTGCCTCGGGGCCGACATCGCCGCCGGGGCGAATCGTCGTCCAGCACGGTCAGACCCTGTCGGGGATCGCCTAGGCTTACCACCTGCCTTTGCAGTCGATCGCCGAAGCGAACCACCTGTCGCCGCCTTATCGCATCGTCGCCGGCAGCGCGCTGATCATTCCGGGCGGCGGCGAGCCTGCCGTCGCTTCGCCGCCGGTTTCTGTCGCGGCGCTACCCCCGGCGGGCCCCGAGGCGATCCCTCCTGCGGCCGCGGTATCGGTGCCCGCCGCGACGGCAAAGCCGCCGCCGATCGCCGCCGCTCCGCTGCCCACCCCCGCCAAGCCACCGCCAGCGGCGGCTTCCTCGGCGCCGTCCGAGGCCGAGACATCAGCCCCGCCCGCCGCGGCGCCTGCTCCGGCCCTCGCAACCCAGGCGACGGTGGCGCCCCCGCCCGCCGCGTCGGCGGCGCTGACCCCACCGCCACCCGTTTCCGCCCCGCCGCAGCACGGCGGCAGCGGCGCCTTCCTGTGGCCGGTCCGCGGCCGCGTCCTCGAAGGCTATGGGTCGGGTGCGAACGGCACGCATAATGACGGGATCAACATCGCCGCCCCGCGGGGTGCTGCCGTGCAGGCCGCCGATGCCGGCATCGTCGCCTATGCCGGCAACGAATTGCGCGGCTACGGCAATCTGGTCCTCGTCAAGCACCAGAACGGCTGGATCTCGGCCTACGCCCATTGCGACCTGATCCTGGTCAAGAAGGGCGAGAAGGTCGCCCGCGGCCAGGTCATCGCCCGCGTCGGCGCGACCGGCAACGTCAGCGAGCCGCAGCTGCACTTCGAGCTGCGCCGCGGCAACAAGCCGGTCGACCCGCAGGAGTTTCTGGCGCAGCCGCCGACCGCCGACCGCAACAAGGGTCCTCACGCCAGCTAGCTAAGACGCTCATTGGGAATAGAGCAACAATTGAGGCGAGCGGCGGTCCGCCGCACAAGCGGGGGTCCAGAGGCTGCCCCGGACCCGATCCGGGGGCAGCCGTTCGAGCCCCGAGTTCCCTGGATAACCGCTTTCGCGGGAACGACGAATGAGCCGCCAATGAGGGCAAGGCCCTCCCGCTCGGCTCTTCTACGCGACCCATGCTTTCTTCGCAGGGAAAACCCGCGACGGCGGAGTTTGACAAGCGGCGCCGATCGGACAGAGTGGCTGCCCCAGTCGCGTCGCCGAGCACGGAACTTGACCGGATCATGATTTCACGCGGCAGCGGCGGCCAGACCCGGATGATCCTAATCGGCGCCGCGGTGCTCTTGAGCCTCGGCATGGGCATCCGCCAGAGCCTCGGCCTGTTCCTGACGCCGGTGACCCGAGACCTCGCGGTCACCGCGGCGGATTTCACGCTTGCCGTCGCGGTCCAGAACATCGTCTGGGGCTTGTCGCAGGCTCCGGTTGGTGCCCTTGCCGATCGCTTCGGCCTGCGCTTTACGATGATGGCCGGGGCCGCGATCTACGTCGTCGGGCTCGCCGTCATGGCCGCTGCCGGAGGAGCGACCGCACTCGTCCTCTCCGGCGTGTTTATCGGCGTGGCACTGTCCTGCACCGCCTCGTCGCTCGCTCTGACCGCCTGCGCCCGAGCGGTCTCCGAAGAGCGCCGCAGCAAGATGCTGGGCGTGGTCTCGGCCGCCGGATCGCTAGGCACATTGCTAGTGCCGCTGACCACGCAGGCGATCCTCGCGCATCACGCCTGGCAGATCGGCGCGCTGTTCTTTTTGGCCCTCGCGGTCGCGATGCTGCCGGCGGCCTTCTGGGCCGGCGGCGCCGACCGGCTGCCCTCGCACACCGGCAGCAGGACGACGATGCGCGAGATGATCGGCCAGGCGGCGCGCCACCGCCCTTTTCTGGTGATGTCGGGCGCGTATTTCGTCTGCGGCCTGAACCTCGTCTTTCTGACCACGCATTTGCCGACCTATCTGGCGATCTGCGGCCAGGACCCGATGCTGAGCGCCGAGGCGCTCGCGGTGATCGGCGGGATGAATTGTGTCGGCTCGCTGGCCGCCGGCTGGCTCGGCGGTCGATACCCCAAGCACATCCTGTTGGGACTCCTCTACATCCTGCGGGCATTCGTCTTTACCGCGTATTTTATCATGCCGCCGAGCCCGGCGAGCACGCTCGTCTTCGCGGCGGCGATGGGCATGCTGTGGCTCAGCGTGGCGCCGCTCGTCAGCGGCCTCGTTGCCGAGATGTTCGGCACCCGCTACATGGCGACCCTGCTCGGGATATCCTTTGTCATGCACCAGGTCGGCTCGTCGCTAGGCGCCTGGGGCGGCGGGCTGATTTTCGACATGACCGGGTCCTATGACCACGCCTGGCAAATCGGGGTGCTGGTCGGCTTTGGCGCGGGAATCGTGCAAATCCTGGCGGGCGGTCCGACCCGGCGCCGCGGCCGCGCCATCGAAGCGAGCCTGGCCGCGACCTAGCGGTACGCATGGGCGCTTGGCCTTGACGCGACGCACAATGTGCGCTTGATCGTCGCCTTTACACCCCAGAGGACCGGGATGACGACACGCATCGCGTTGATCCACGCCGTCGCCGTCGCGATTGAGCCGGTACAGCAGGCGTTTGCCCAGTCATGGCCGCAGGCCGAGTGCTGCAATATCCTTGATGATTCCCTGAGCGTCGACCGCGAGCGCGACGGCGCCCTGACCGAGGCGATGACGCGGCGCATCATTGCGCTGGCGGAATATGGCATTGGCCTCGGGGCCGCCGGCATCCTGTTCACCTGCTCGGCCTTCGGAGCGGCGATCGAGACCGCCGGCGCACGGGCGCCGATCCCGGTGCTCAAGCCCAACGAAGCGATGTTCGAGGCGGCATTGGCGATTGGTTGCCGCATCGGCATGCTGGCGACCTTTGCGCCGAGTGTGGCGTCTATGGAGGAGGAGTTTCGCGAGATGGCCGAGGTTCGGCGGACGCCGGCGGCGATCGAGACCTATTGCGTGCCGGGAGCGATGGCCGCGCTGAGATCCGGCGACGCCGATCGGCACAACCGCCTCGTTGCCGAGGCCGCGCCGCGCTTTGCTCGGTGCGACGCAGTGCTGCTCGCCCATTTCTCGACCTCGCGCGCCGCATCGGCGGTGTCGGCGGCGCTCGACCGGCCGGTGCTGACCAGCCCCGGCAGCGCCGTCGCCAAGCTCAAGGCGATGATCGCCGCGGTTTAGGCGGCGTAAATCTTTACCAGTTCGGCATGCGCCGATTTGACCGACTCCTCGGGCGACATGCCCTGGACGGCCTTGGTGTACATGTCGACGATGATGAATTTGGAGATGACCTCGGCGGCGGCGCGGCCGGCGGGCCCGGCATAGCCGGCGAAGCGCCCGCTGAGCGCGGCGGTGCGGAACGGCGCCATGACCGGGTCGACCTTCCACAGCGGATCGTCTTGCCACATTTTGGTGGCGCCGACCGAAAAGCCCTGCTGCGAGGTGAACCATTGCTCGTAGATGTCTTTCGACTGGAACCAGCGCAGGAAGTCCATCGCCGCCTTCTGATTCTTTGTGTAGGCCGGGACGATGTTCGAGAACGGCACGTGATAGCTGAACTGGCCGCCGGGACCCTTGGGCAATGGCGCGTGGAAGATGTCGTCCTTTAGCGGCTTTCCGGCTTCGCTGAGATAGCTTTCGGCCTTGGCCTTAGCCAGGAGATAAATCGACGCGCCGTTGCTGGTCGAGCTGATCGTGTTGGACAGAAAGGCGCGGTTGTTGCCGGCGTCGTCCCAGGACAGCCCGCCCTCGTCAAAGCATTCCTTCCAGAACGAGACGGCGAATTTAGCGACTCGATCGTCTCCTTGCTGTTCAACGCCACGGTCTTGCCGTCGGCCTCGACCTCCTTGCCGCCGAACGACCACAGATAGGGA
>CAWAFE010000001.1:0-25490 GCA_963781215.1 uncultured Alphaproteobacteria bacterium | reverse complement strand
CGACGCGATCCGCGGCAGCGGGTCGCCGCTCAGCCCTCCTTGATCTGATACTTCGCGAAGATCTCGCCGACCCGCTTCATCGCCTTGTCGACGCCTCCTTCACCGGCTTGCCGGCGACGATCTCGTGAAAGGCGACGTGGAAGGGGTGCTCGCCGCGCACCTGCGCCCAGGCCGGGTTATAGGCGAAATAGTCGGGCTTGGTCGGGTTGAACAGACCCTGCTGGACATAGGGCGGCACGTGCTGGTCGCGCTCCGCGTCGGTCCACCATGGGTCGTTCTTGACCATCTCCACCATCGTCGGCATGCAGCGGCCAAGCCCGCCTTTCAAGAACTCGCTGTTGACCTCGGGTTGATCACGAACTTCATGAAATCCTTCGCCAGCTCGACATTTTTTGCGCCTTTGGGGATCATCGTGGCGGCGACGCCGATTTGCGTGATCATCTGCTTGCCGTTATTGTCGAGCTGCGGCGGCATCGTGATCACGTCGTTGTATTCGGCCTTCTGCTTGCGGAGCATCGCCAGCTCGGTCGACAGCGTGCCATCGAAATCCATCACGCAAAGCTTTGAGTGAAACGCGTTGTTGTCGTCGGCATCGTTCCAATTGATCGAGCTCGGCGGGATGTGCCGTTCTTATATATTGTGCTAGCTTCTCCAGTGACTTGGTCACCCCTTCCTGCACCTGCGGGTCGTCGGCGTGGAGCTTGCCGTCGGGGGTGACGATGTCGTGCCCGCCATAGGCGATCAGGAATTGCGCCAACGTCGCGTTCGGGTCGTTGCCGATCGTGCTGACCACGAAGCCGGTGGCATAGGTGTGCCGCATGCCCATCTCCTGCAGCTTCTTCTGGATCGGGATGAAGAAGTCGATGAAGGCGTCCCACTTCTTGGGCAGTCCGGCATCTTGTAGCCGGCCTTCTCGACCAGGCTGCCCCAGACGTGGAACGGGTTGACCGCGGCGTACGGCATGGCATAATAGCCGCGCTGCTTTTTGACATTGTTGTAGCTATAGGCGGTGGCGAGCCCCGCCGGCACCATCTTCGCCTTCTGCGTCTCGACCATGTCGCTGACATCGACCAGCTTGTCCTGCCAGGCCTGCAGCGGCCGCCTCGAGCGGGCCGACCGTGCACAAATCCGGCACGACGCCGCTGGTGATCGCCGAGATGATCTTCTGGCGCAGCGGCGCGAACGGCACGATCTGAGTATCGATCTTGTTGCCGCTCACCTTTTCGTAGTCGGCGACCGTTTTCTTGAAGGCGTCGTCCTCCTCCGGGACGAAGCCCTGCGCCCACCAGACCTGCGCGGTCTTGGCCTGCGCGTTGGCGATATAGGGCCGCGCGAAGATCCCGGCCGCCGCCACTCCCATCGATGCGCGAAGCAATTTGCGCCTGCTCAGACTAGCCATCGTCGTCCTCCCTCGCTGGTGAGGCGACGCCGGTCGCCGGCGCCGCGCCGATAATCGCCGCTCAACCCTCCGCGATCGGATATTTGGCAAAGATCGCCTCGGCCCGCTTGAGCGCGATGTGGGGACACCCGATCGCGCCGGTCGCGAGCAATCCCGCCGAGCCGCGCAACGCTGAACGCCTGGTAAATTTGCTCATCTTCATTTCCCTCCCGGTTGAAACCTGGCCATATGTTCCTGCGTTGTTCTTTTTGTGACGAAAGACTATAGCGCGCGTAAAGTCGCTGTGCCAAGTTTTCGCGAGCGACGACGCTATTGGAATCGAGGGCCGTAGGCCACGCTGCGGACCCTCCTTTCGGAAGCGGACGAGACCGTCAGTCTTGCAGCATGACTCTCGTCAGGCGCTCGCTAAGCCTGTGGGCCGCATCTCTCCAGCGGTGTAGCAGCGCCCGCGCTCGCGCCGCCGCAATGGACGATCGACGAGGGACCGCGCCGCCGCCCGCAAACGTGTCGGCTACTGCTACCCGCAGGAGCCGCTGGATAGCGTGCTTGGGCTAAGCCTCGACGCCTCAGCCCTGCTCCGCGATCGGATATTTGGCAAAGATCTCCTCCGCCCCCTTGAACGCTTTGTCGATACCCTCCTTAACCGTCGCCTGGCCCTGGGCGACATCGACGAACGCGCGCTGGAAGACGTGCTGGTTTTCGACATCGGCCCAGGCCGGGGTGTAGTAATGCCACTCCGGCAGCGTCGGCCGCTTGAAACCCTGCTCGATCATCGGCAAGATGTGCGGTAGGAGATTTGGCGGGCCGCTCTTGGTCCACCACGGGTCGTTTAACGCCTGTTGCGCGTATACGGGCACCGCGCGGCCGATACCGCCCTTGAACCACTCATTCTCGACTTCCGGCTGCATGAAATATTTGGCGAAGTCTTTCGCCACCGAAAGGTTCTTTGCGCCCTTCGGGATCACCATACTGAAGGCACCGAAAAATCCCGGAATGACCTTGCCCTCGTTGTCGAGCGGCAGACCGTGGGTGATCACCTCCTTCAGTCCCTCCGGATCCGTCGTCACCATCGCCATCTCGGTCGACAGCGTGCCGTCGAAATCCATCACGCATAACCTCGAGTGGAAGGCGTTGTTATCGTCGGCATCATTCCAGTTGATCGAGCTCGGCGGGTTGTAGCCTTCCCTGTACACGGTGGCGAGCTTGTCCATCGCCTTGGCCGCCGCGTCGCGGACCTTCGGGTCCTTGGAGTTCAGCTGGCCATCCTTTGTGACCATGTCCCTGCCGCCGTAGGCGACCGTGAAGTGATTTTGGGTGTCGATCGGATCGATCCCGACGGTGCCAACCACGAATGCGTAGGAATAGGTATGGCGCATTCCCGCCGCCTGCAATTTCTTCTGCATCGGCTTGAAGAAATCGAGAAACGCGTCCCATTTCTCCGGGATATCGGAGGTCTTGTAGCCCGCCTTTTCAACGAGGCTACCCCAGATGTGGAACGGAGTCAGCGTCCCCCCCCATGGCAGCGAGTAGTAACTGCGCTTCTTCGTCACATTGTTGTAGCAATAGGAGGTCGCCAGCACCGCATCGACAAGCGCGGATTTGTGCGGCTCGATGATGTCGCTGACGTCTTCGAGCTTGTCGGCCCAGGCTTGCGCAGGGATATACGGAGCAAATGCCGGGTTGACCACATCCGGCACCACGCCGCTGGTGATCGCCGAGATGAATTTTTGGCGCAGCGGTGCGAACGGCACGATGCTGTAATCGATCTTATTGCCGCTCACCTTCTCGTAATCGGCGACGAGCTTCTTGAAGGCAACGTCTTCCTGCGGGACGAAACCCTGCGCCTGCCATACGGTTGCGGTCTTGGCCTGGGCGTTCGCGATATAGGGGCGCGCCAGCGTTCCCGCCGCTGCCATAGCTACCGATGCGCGCAACAGTGAGCGCCTGCTCAAATTTTCCATCGATGTTTCCTTCCTGTTCACGGAGAACCCGCGCGTTGGCGGGCAATTTTTTTCGCGTGAAAGGACTATAGCGCGTTCGGAGCCGCTGTGCCAAGTTTTCCCGGACGGCGGCGGCACGCGGGCGAGGCGGCCTCAGAGGCAAGTGCCGGCGCGGTCCGTACCTCCCTGAGGGAGCGGCCATGAGCAGCACGCAGCAGGTTCTCGCGGTCCGGCCGTCAGCGGTAAATTGGTGGCGCCGGCCGCCGCTTTGGCAGCAGCGTCTGCACGGATCCGAGCTCAGCTGGGCGGTGGCGTTCGTCATCCCCTATGCGGCGGTCCTGCTCGCCTTCGCCGTCTATCCGATCGCCTATGGGTTGTGGATGGCGCACTATCCCTCCCTGTACGCCGAGCTGTTCGCGGACGACGAATACTGGGATGCGGTGATCACCACCGTCCTGTTTGTCGGCTTCGGGGTGAACATCGGCATGTTTCTGGCGCTGCTGCTGTCCGGCTACTTCATGCAGCAACGGTGGTGGATCAAGGCACTGCTGGTGCTCTCGATGCTGCCCTGGGCATTGCCGGCACAACCCGCCTTCATCTCGTTCCATTGGATGCTGATCTATCCGGGCTTTATCGAGAACCTGTCCTGGAAGCTGTTCGGCGTCGACGGCCCGGATTGGTTCAACAGCTATTGGCTGGCGCTCGGCGCCAACATCGTCGCCTACACCTGGAAGACGATGCCGTTCTGGACCCTGATCCTTCTCGCCGGGCGGATGGCGATACCACAAGACCTCTACGACGCCGCCGACATCGACGGCGCCACCGGCTTTCGCCGCTTTGTCCATCTCGTGGTGCCGTTGCTGGGGAACCTCTATCTCGTCTGCACTTTGCTTGCCACGATCTGGATGATCGGCGATTTCAACACCGCGGACATCGTCTCCAGCGGCGCGCCGAACGGCTCGACGGACGTGCTGGCGACCCTCAGCGTCGACTATCTGTTCGACGCCGGCAAGCCCGCGCTCGGCGTCGCCGCCATCATGACGGCGCTGCCGGTGCTGATCCCGGTCGCGATCCTGCTGATACGCCGGCTGCAGTTGAGGGAGGTGCAGCTGTGAGCGTCGCCCTGGCTCCCGGCCGGACGGCGCGCCGGCCGCATTACCGGCTGCGGCGGAAGCTCGCCGACGCCGGCTCCGTGGCGGTCGCCGCGATGCTGCTGATCTGGTGGCTGCTGCCGCTCTACAACATGCTGCTGATCGCCCTCGACCCCGACGGCAGACCGGAGTTCTCCGGCTATATCTGGCCGCCGACGCCGACGCTCGAGGCCTTCGATGCGGTGCTGTTCAAGGGTTATTGGTACCTCAAGGATTTCTGGCACCAGCTCGGCAACAGTTTCTTCATCGGCGTGACGACGATGGTCCTGACGGTGGCGATCAGCTCGCTGGCGAGCTTTGCGCTGGGCCGCATGCGGCTGAGCAAGGGCGGGGTGATCTCGACGACCGCGCTCCTCATCTACACGGTCCCGGCGTATTTCCTGATCATCCCATATTATCGGCTGATGCACAGCTATGGGCTGATGGACAGCCTGTGGGCGGTCATCGCGGCCGATGTGACCTTTGCCGTCCCCTACGCGCTGCTGATCCTGCAGTGGTACGGGCGATTGATCCCGATCGAGCTCGACGAGGCGGCGCGAGTCGAGGGTGCCACACCGGTCCAGGTGTATTTGCGCATCTATCTGCCGCTGATGGCGCCGGCGCTGGCCGTGGTCGGCACCTATGCCCTGCTGGCCGCCTGGAACGAATATCTCTACCAGTTCCTGCTCCTCTCCTCGCGCGGGAACAAGACCGTGGCGATCACGATCGCCGAGTTCTTCGAAAACGACGATTCGCCGTGGAACTATATGGTGGCGGCCGCGCTCATCTATTCCTTGCCGCCGATCGCGATCTTCTTTGCGATCCGCCGCTACATCGCCGCCGGCCTGACCCTGGGCAGCGTCAAGGGGTAGGTCCGCGCGCGCCTTCGCGCTCTCCGTCAACGTCGTCCCGGCGAAGGCCGGTACCCATACCGGCTTGCACACCGGCCTTCTGAGCCGGCTCGTAGCCATCGGCCCGCGAGGCCGGAATTTCCGCCTGATCCTAGCCTTTGACGCCGCCCATCGTCAGGCCGCCGGTCATCTTGCGGCGGAACCAGTAATAGACGAAAACCGGCGGCAGCGCATATACGACAGCGGTCGCCATCATGTAGTTCCACGGCGCCTCGTCGCTGTTGAGGAACGCCGCCAGCGCCACCGGCACCGTCATGCTGCGCTTATCCGACAGCATCAGGAACTGATAGAGATACTCGTTCCAGGAAAGCAGCAACGCATAGGTCCCGACCGCAACTAATGCCGGCGCCATCAGCGGCAGATAGATCCGAAGATATATCTGCCACGGCGAGGCGCCGTCGATCCGGGCCAACTCTTCGAGCTCGAGCGGAATGCTGCGGCCGTATTGCTGAAAGATGAACATCGCATAGGGGGTCGCGAAGGTCACCATCGCCGCGATGACCGACCACAGATTATTGGTCAGCCCATAGTTCTGCATGATCCGATAGAACGGGATCGCCAGAAACGAGGCCGGGATCACATAGGTCAGCAATGCCGCGTTCGACACCAGCCAGCCGTGACGGACGCGCATCCGCGAGATCGAGAAGCTGGCCGCCGACGCGATGAAAAGCGTCAAAAACGTTGTCGCCGCGCCGACATAGACACTGTTGCCGAACTGATGCCAGAAATTTTCAAGGTACCAATAGCCCTGGGTGAAGACGACCCAGTAGCCCTCAACCGACGGCACCGGCGGGAGAATCGCGCCGCTGAACACATCGCTGTGGCCTTCGAGGGACACCATCACGATGTTGTAGATCGGCAGGAGTGTCCAGATTATCAGCACGACGCTGAATACCGCCGCCGCCGTGTTCTCGATATAGCGGCGCCGCTGGGCGGCGCGCCGCATCACCTCCGAGCGCGACCGGTCGGCTGCCGCGAAGCGGGTGTCGACGAGGGTGGTTGTGCTCATAGTTCCACCTGCGAGGTCCGGAATTTACGCATTAAGATGATCACCAGCGGGATCAGCAGCGGCAACGCCGAGATCACCGCCGCCACGCCGAGCCGCGGCTGCGCCAGATCGAAGGCGTAGCGGATGCCGAGGGTGGCCAGCACATGCGTCGTATCGGCGGGCCCGCCACCCGTGACGAAATACACCGAGTTGAAGTCGCCGAGCGAAAAGATCGTCGAGAGCAGGGTGCAGATCAGATAGAGGTTGGCGAGCATCGGGAAGCTGATGTGCATGAAGTTGCGCAGCCCGGTCGCGCCATCGACCTTGGCGGCTTCTTGGATCTCCGAGGGGATCGCCATCCGCCCGGCCAACAGGATCACCGTCCAGAACGGCAGCCATTTCCAGATGTGGGAAATCATTGCCGAGCCGAGCGCCGTCCACCGCGAGGTCAGCCAATCCGGGCCGGTGATGCCGAAGATATCGTAGAGAAGGTTGTTGAGGAGGCCGTATTCTCCGTTCATCATCCAATGGATCGAGATGAAGACCGGCAGCGACGGCACCGCCCATGGCAGCACAAACACCATCAACAACGCCTTGGTCCACCAGCCCTTGCGCATGAAGAAGCCCGAGAGCAGGAGGGCGCAAAACATCTTTAGATTGATCGCAACGCCGAGGTAGATTGCCGTGTTGAACACGGTCATTGCATAGATCGGGTCGGAGAACAGTGTCGAGTAGAGGCTCGGCTCGCTGCCCATCCACATGCCGAAAGCGACGGGATAGACCACGAAGGCAAAGAACACCACGACATAAGGGACGACGAAAGCAAGCGCCCAGGCGTATTCCGAGTAATGTAGGTGGCCGCGCCAAGCACGGTGCCGGGGTCGCAGCGCGGCGACCGCCTGGCGGGGAAAGGTCTGGGTGGTCTGGAGAACGTCTGCCATGGCTAACCTCTCAGCCCGCTTTGATCTGGTATTTCGAGAAGATCTCGTCGATCCGCTTGAACGCTTTCTCGACCGCCGCCTGCGGGGTCATGCCGCCGGCCGTGACGTCGTGCATGGCGATGTTGAACGGGTGCTCGCTGCGCACCTGCGCCCAGGCCGGGTTATAGATATAATAGAATGGCAAGACCGGCCCGCCGAAGCCTTCCTCGACATAGGGCGGCCGGTGCAAATCCTGCTCTGGATCGGTCCACCACGGGTCGTTCTTGACGAGCTCGGGCATGATCGGCAGCCAGCGGCCGAGCCCGCCCTTCAGATACTCGGCGTTGACCTTCGGCTCGATCACGTACTTCGCAAAATCCTTCGCTACATCGACGTTCTTCGCGCCCTTGGGGATGATCATGCAATTGACCCCAAATTGGGGCTTCATCCGTTTGCCGTCGTTGGTCAGCGGCAGGCCGCGGGTGATGACCTCCTTCAGCTCGTCCTTTTGTTTCCGGAGCATCGCCAGCTCGGTCGACAAGGTGCCGTCGAAATCCATGACGCACAGCTTGGAATGGAACGCGTTGTTGTCGTCCGCATCGTTCCAGTTGATCGAGCTCGGCGGGATGTAGCCGTCTTTGAACAGGCTCGAGAGGCGATCGACCGCCTTGACGACCGCCTCGTGGACCTGCGGGTCCTTGCCGTTGAACTGGCCGTCCTTGGTGACGATGTTCTCGCCGCCATAGGCGATCATGAATTGCTGGAAGGTGTTGGTCGGGTCGTTGCCGATGGTGCTGACCACAAAGGCGGTGGCGTAAGTATGCCGCATGCCCTGCTCTTGCAGTTTCTTCTGCACCGGCTTGAAGAAATCGATAAAAGCATCCCACGTGTTCGGAATATCCGAAATCTTGTAGCCGGCCTTTTCGACCAGGCTCCCCCAGATATGGAACGGCACGACCGCGCCCTCGAACGGGACACCGTAATAGCTGCGCTTCTTCTCGACGTTGTTGTAGCAGTTCGCGGAAGCCAGCGCGATTTCGAGGAATTTCGGCTTCTGGGTTTCCACCACGTCGGTCACATCGACGAGCCGGCCCTCCCAGGCCTGCAGCGGGATGACCTCGGGCGGCGTCGCATAGATCACATCCGGGACGACGCCGCTGGTGATCGCCGAGATGATCTTCTGGCGCATCGGCGCGAACGGGATGATGCTAAAATCGATCTTGTTGCCGCTCTGCTTCTCGTAGTCCGCGACGAGCTTCTGGAACGCGGCGTCCTCTTCGGGAACGAAGCCTTGTATCCACCACACCTCCGCGGTCTTGGCCTGCGCATTCGCGATGTAGGGCCGCGCCAACGTTCCGGCTGCGGCCAGACCCAAGGAGCTGCGGAGCACCGACCGGCGGGTCAACCGAACCATATCGTTTCCTTCCCTGCTCGCGACACGTACACGGATCGGCAGCGCCGTCCCGTGCGGCGATGAGTAAATGGCAGATGAGGGGGGTAAGTCAACGTCAGTTTAGCGTCACTCTCGGCGCCATCCGATACCGAACCAAGGCTCGCGTCGGGCTACGGGGCATTTCGCGGCTTCCTGGCCCCGCGAGCGCCGTCGTCATCATGCTTTACGCCGCTCTGGCGGCGGGCGGCGGCCGGGCCGAAGAGGCCGGCCAGGCGCGTGCGGAGGTTTATCAGCGGGTCGCGGCGATGCGCTCGCTCGGCCAGAAGATGTTTTTCGACCCCAGCCTCTCCGCGTCGGGCAATTTGTCCTGCGCGTCCTGCCACAGCCCGGCCGACGCCTTCGGCCCGCCGAATCCCCTGGCCGTCCAACTCGGCGGCAAGGACATGCGGCAAAGCGGGACCCGGGCCGTGCCGTCGCTCAAATATTTGCAGGCGGCGCCGCAATTCACCGAGCATTTCTTCGATTCCGACGACGAGGCCGACGGCAGCGTCGACAACGGCCCGAGCGGCGGGCTGACCTGGGACGGCCGGGCCGACCGGGCGCGCGACCAGGCGCGCATTCCGCTGCTGTCGCCCTTTGAGATGGCGAATGCGAGCCCGGCGGATTTCGTCGCCCGGCTGCTGCGGGCGCCCTATGCCGACGAATTTCGCCGCGCCTGTCCCCGATCCGGGCAAAGCCTTCGCCGGTGCGCTCGAAGCCTTCGAGGCCTATCAGCAGAATCCAGCCGAGTTCTTTCCCTACAGCAGCAAATACGACGCCTACCTTTCCGGCAAGACCGAGCTGACCGCTTCCGAGCGGCGCGGCCTGGCGCTGTTCGAAGACGAGAAGAAGGGCAATTGCGCCCGCTGCCATATCAGCCGACAGGCCAAGGACGGGACGCCGCCGCAATTCACCGATTACGGGCTCATCGCGCTCGGCGCACCGCGCAACCCCGAGATCCCCGCCAACACCGACCCGGCCTATTTCGATCTCGGGCTCTGCGGTCCGCTGCGCACCGATTTGCGCGACCGCCCCGAATATTGCGGGCTGTTCATGACGCCGACATTGCGCAACGTCGCGACCCGTCGGGTCTTCTTCCACAACGGCGTGTTCCACACCTTGCGGCTGGCCGTCGCCTTCTACGCCGAGCGCGATACGAGGCCGGAAAAATGGTACCCGCGCGACCCGAGCGGCCATGTGCGCAAATTCGACGACCTGCCGGCGCAATATCACCCCAACATCGAGACCGACCCGCCCTTTGGCGGCGGGCCGGGCGACGCGCCGCCTTTGTCCGAGGCCGAAACCGACGATATCGTCGTTTTCCTGAAAACCCTGACCGACGGCTTCCGCCCCTAGCCCGGTGCCGGAAAGCGGGCGATCCAGTGGCGCGCGATGTCCTCGCGCCGGCAAATCCACACACGGTCACGGGCCTGGATGTGCTCGATGAAGCGGATCAGCGCCTTGGCCCGGCCGGGATGGCCGGTCAGGCGCATGTGCAAACCGACCGACATCATTCGCGGGCGGTCCGCTCCCTCCTCGTAGAGGAGATCGAAGCTGTCGCGCAGAAAGGCAAAGAAATCCTCACCCGAGCCGAACACGCCGCGGCCGAATTTGGAGTCGTTGGTGGTCAGAGAATACGGCACCACCAGGTGCGGCTTCTTGCCGACCTGCACCCAATAGGGCAATTCGTCGTTGTAGGTGTCGCTGTCGTAGAGAAAGCCGCCATGCTCGACCAACAGCCGGCGGGTGTTTTTCGAAGGGGCATAGCGGCAATACCAGCCGATCGGGGTCTTGCCGGTGGTCCGGTGGATCAACTCGACGGCGGCGGCGATCTGCCTGCGTTCCTCGGATTTCGACAGCCCGGGATGGTTGGTCCAGCGATAGCCATGGCTGCAGATATCCCAGTCGCTGGCGGCGATGGCCGCGGCGGCGGGCGGGTTCGCCTCGAACGCCTTGGCGCAGCCGAAGATCGTCACCGGCACCTGGAAGCGGGTGAAGATCCGATGGAGCCGCCAGAAGCCGACGCGGGCGCCGTATTCGAACATGCTCTCGGCGCCGAGGTCGCGGCCCCTGACGCCGAGGTCGCTCCCCAGCATCTCGGTCAGCCCGCCCTCCGAGACGCCGTCGCCGGCCGGGTAGGAAAGCTCGGAGCCCTCCTCGAAATTGATCACGAAATTGACGGCGATGCGGGCGTCGCCCGGCCATCCGGCATGCGGCGGCTCGGCGCCGTAGCCGACGAAGTCGCGGGTCATGGCTGTTCTCCAGGCCGATCGGGATACCAATCCTCGCGGCAGATGTCATCGAGCGAATAAGGGCAGGCCTGCGGCAGCGCATCGGCGGCGCCGGGCTCGCCATATCTGCGCACCGCGTCGCGCTCGCTCTTGCCCAAATCCTCGATCTCCTCGGCGACATGCTCGCGGTCGAAGCGGTTGTCGGCAACCGCCAACGAGCGCAGCACCATCGCCTGATGCTAAGTCCAGGCATAAAAGTCGTCGTCGTAGCGCGGTCCGTCCGGCATCGTCGCACCGTTGAAATATAGGCCAGCACCATACCCCGGAGGCGCGCCGCATGGGAGGGGTTGCGCGATCAGTCGGCCAGGGTCGGCTCTGCCTTCCCCACCGCCGCGGCCCGCGCCGCGCGCCGAATGATCAGTGCGAGCGGCGCGCACAGCAGCAGCATCATTGCGCCCAGGATGATGAAGCTCTCGCTGGTGCCGCATCGGTCGGCGATCCAGCCCATCAGCGGCGGGATCACGATCGAGGAGAGGCGCTGCCCGGTTTGGCGCAGACCCACCACCGCACCTTGCTGATGGCGCCCGACCGCCTTTGCCTGCACCGACAACACGACCGGCTGGATCACGCCTTCGAGCCAGCCGCGCGCCGCCTGCGCCAGCAGCAAAAGGGCGAAGACGCCGCCGAGGAGCGGTGTCGCAGCGATCAGCAGGATCGACAGCAGGGTGCCGGTCAGCATCGTGCGCTGCGGGTTGCCGAGCCGCATCGCCCGTCCGGCGAACAGCGCGCCGAAGCCGCTCGAAATCTCGACCGCCGCGAACAGGACGCCGATCGCCGTGCCGACGAGCCCGATGTGGTCGAGATAGACGACATAGACCGAGGTCTGGATGCTGTAGGTCGTGTTGCGCATCGCCATGATCGCCATCGAGATCGCGATCGCCGGGATCGCGACCAGCATGATCGCGCCGACGTAGTCGGAGGCGCGCGGGAGGATGTCGCGGGCGCGGAAACGGGCCCGGCCGCTTCCGCCGCTCCGGCCCGGCCCGAAGATCTCGGCTTCCGGCGTGCGCAGCAGCGCCAGTGTCAGGACGGCGCCCCAGGTGAAGGCGAGCAGATAGGAGGGCCAGGCGCCGCCAAAATCCCAGGCGGCGCCGGCGAGGATCGGCGCCGTCGTCGAGCCGAGCCGGGCGAAAAAGCTGAACCTGCCGAGATGCCCGGCATCGCCCTCGGCGAGCTGGGCGATCAAGGTCTGCGCCCCCGACCATGCGAAGGAGACGGCGGCGCCGTTGACCAGCTGCAACAGCAGCAACGCCCAGAACCCTGTCGCGATCGGAAAGAGCGGCGCCAGAGCCATCCCGGTCCAGACAAAAAACAAGGTCACCCGTCGCGTGCCGAACCGGTCCATCAGGACGCCGATGTGGATCGATAGAAAGAGTGCCAGGATCGAGCGCCCGCCGACCAGGATGCCGATCTCGGAGGCGTCGAGCCCGAGCGACAGGCCGTAGAGCGGGATCAGGAAGGTGTAGAAATCGACAAAGCCCATCGCGAACGGCCCGGCGGCGTACAGCGACGCCGGAGGGCGCGGGCTGGTGCCGATCATGCTGATGAGGTCGATCTGGCGATTGCTAACGCGGTGCAGGCGAGGGAGGATACCAATCCTCCCGACAGATCTCGTCGAGCGAATACGGGCAGAGCTGGGGCAAGGCGTCGGCCGCGTCGGGCCGTGCCGGCGAAGCGCGCGCGCCGCCCGCCGCCGACCCTCCGCATAGAGCGTCCCCGAGTTATCCTCCGCATCGCGGCGAAGGGTCGCCGTCAACTTATCGGAGAGCATCTCGCGCGCGTCGTCGACCGTCTCCATCCAACCGAGGCGTGGTTGTTCGGCGGACGAATAGGCGAGCTTCAGAAAGTGCTCGATGATCCGCCGGATCTGGCTGCGGACCGCGTCGCGCTCACTTTTGCCCAAGTCCTCGATCTCCTCCGCGACGTGCTCGCGGTCGAAGCGGTTGTCCGGCGCGGGCATGGAGCGCAGCACTTCGGCCTGATGCCGGGTCCAGGCATAGAAGTCGTCGTCGTAGCGAGGTCCATCCGGCATCGTCGTCGCCGCTCCAAAATTGCCCACCAGCATACGCCCGCGACAGCCGGCGGGGGAGGGCCCGTGCAGCCCAATCGGCCAACCGCTCCAGCGAACCGGCGCAATTGGGTGCTGCCGACATCGCGGCATTATCGAGGCCGGCTCTATGCCGGGCCCCGCATAAGCTCGCGCAGCGCCCGCACTACCTCTTCGGGGGTCTCGCGCGGCAGGAAATGGCCGGCCGCCGGCACCACGCGGCGGTCGTAGCGGCCGGCGAATTGCTCCGAGCGGTGTTCCGATTGCCGCGTCGGTGAGACGCCGTCGGCGGCGCCGTGCAGCACGATCGTCGGGACCGTGATCGGCGGCTGGGCGGCGAGGCGCTCTTCGATCGGCTCCAGCACCGGGTCGCCGGGTGCCGCACCATACCGATGCCGGTAGGACTGGATCGTCACCGCGACAAAGTCGAGGTTGTCGAAGCTCGCCGCGGTCGCCTCGAAGGTCGCGTCGTCGAATTGCCAGTTCGGCGACCACAGCCGCCATAAGAGGCGGGCGATATCGCGGCGGTTCTCTTCGAGCCCGGCGCGGCCGCGCTCGGTCGCGAAATACCACTGGTACCAGAGCCGGTGCTCCTGCACCGCCGCGGCGGGGCGCCCGCTGTCGGCGATGCGCTGGATGTTGTAGCCGCCGATCGAGACGAGACCGCGCACCCGCTCCGGCCATAGTGCGGCGACGACGCAGGCGGCGCGTCCGCCCCAATCGTAGCCGGCCAGAAACGCGTCCCCGATGCCGAGCGCATCCATGAAATCCTTGAGATCGGAGCCGAGCGCGGCCTGTTGGCCGGAGCGCGGCGCCGCCGGGTCGCGAAACCGGGTCGGGCCATAGCCGCGCAGCCACGGCACCAAGACCCGACAGCCGACGGCCGCCAGCTGCGGGGCCACCCCGTCCCAGTCGTGCGGGTCCGACGGCCAGCCGTGCAGCAGGATCACCGGCGGGCCGTCGGCCGGCCCGCTTTCCTCGTAGGCGATTTCCAGAGTGGCGGTGCGGACGGATTGGGGCATCGCGTCACCGGTGCGGGATATGGCGATAAATTAACGCATCACGGCGGGCGTGGCAGATGGGGACGGAGGACGGAGGCGACGTTGGCCGTCGGCCATGGCTCGCATAGCAACGCCAACATTGCCACACTCGCATCGCATGATCTTCCTTCGAATGGGCGCCGGCGACGGCCCCGCGCGGCGAGAGATGTATGGCCGGCTGCAGATTCCTTGCAGATAACAGCGGAAACAGCGGTGCGGGGCAGCCCTTGCGTCCGGCGACCGAACGAAAGATTGCCGACGTGCCGCTCAACCGCGGTTGCGGATGGCGGCTCCTCCACCGCGCCGCACCAGCCGGCCGGGAGGGCGCCAGTGTGATGGCCGTGCTCGAAGACCGGGATGCCGGCAACGAGGGTTGCGGCATAGCCGTCGGCGCGCTGCACCAGACGCTTGCCGCCGGCCGGCAGGTCGTTCACCACCTCGGGCGGATGCAGGCGCAGGGCCTCGAAGTCGATCACATTGATGTCGGCGCGCTTGCCGGGCTGCAGCCGTCCGCGGTCGTTGAAGCCGAAGAAGTCCGCGGTCTCGCTGGTCAGGCGTTTGACGACGAATTCGAGCGCCAGGCCCGGCCCGCGCTCACGGTCGCGCGCCCAATGGGTCAGCATGTACGAGGGCATGCTGGCGTCGACGATCTGGGCGACATGGGCGCCGCCGTCACCGAGCCCGAGCAGGGTGCCGGGATCGGTCAGCATCTCGCGGATCGGCGCGTGGTCGTCCTGGGCGTAGCCGGTGACCGGAAAGAACAGGAGGTTCCGAGCATCCTCGGTCAGGTAGTCGTAGGCGACTTCATCTGGCGTATGGTTGGTGCGCGCGGCGATCGCCGCGATGCTGGTCTCGGTCCGCGGCTCGTAGTCGGGCGGGTCGCCCATCACGTACATGCGGTCCCAGCGCGAGGCGATCAGCTGGATCAGCGGGCCGAGCCGGTTCAACAGCGCAGGCGACGGCCGGTCGTCGAGGATCGCCCGTCGCACCGCCGGGTCGCGCAGCCGCACCAAGCGCTCGGGCATCGGCAGGGCCTCCAGCGGCTTGTAGCGCTCTCGGATCGCGAACGGGTTCAGCGAAGTGGCGATGCCGAGAATGACGCCGACCGGCCGCCCCGCGATTTGCGCCGTCACCGACGCACCCTCGGCGCGCGCCCGATGTACGCCCTTCATGATCCGCCGCCAACGTTCGGGGTCGGTCGGCCGGTCGGTCAGCAGAAACCACATCGGCCGTCCGGTCTCCAGGCCCAGCCGAGTGATCCAGGCGAATTCGGCCGCCTCGTCTTCGAAATCGCTGTTCATGCCAAAGGCGCCGGCGCCGACCGCCCCCATCGCCGCGCCGATCCCGGTCAATTCGTCGATCTCGGCAAAGCGGCCCGGCACCATCTCGCCCTGGGTCGTCTTGTGCGCATTGGTGCGGGAGGTGGTAAAGCCAAAGGCGCCGGCGCGGATTGCCTCCCCGGTCAGTCGGCGCATTTCGGCGATATCGTCGGCGGTCGCCGTCTCGCGCCGGATGGCACGGTCGCCCATCACGTAGACGCGCAGCGGGTGGTGCGGGATCTGTGCGGCCACGTCGATCGTCCGCGGCATCCGTTCGAGCGCGTCGAGGAAATTGGGAAAGCTCTCCCAATTCCATTTCAGCCCCTCCGCCAGCACCGGACCGGGGATATCCTCGACCCCCTCCATCAGGTCGATCAGTGCGCCGCGGTGAGATGGCCGCACCGGCGCAAAGCCAACTCCGCAATTGCCGAAGAGAATGGTCGTCACGCCGTGCCACGACGATGGTGCGAGGATCGGGTCCCAGGTCGCCTGCCCGTCGTAATGGGTGTGGACATCGACCCAGCCCGGCGTCACCAGCAGGCCGTCGGCGTCGATCACCCGCCGCGCCGTCCCGGCTTTGTCGCCGACCGCCGCAATGTGCCCGCCATCGACCGCGATGTCCCCGGTGAAAGACGGCGCCCCGGTGCCGTCGACGATGGTGCCGCCGCGAATGACGATGTCGTGCATGACCGGACCCCTGCGTTTTTCGCTTGTGGCAGGATGCACCGCATCGGGGGCTCACGGTATGCCGAGCAGGCAGGGCTGGTTTGCACTATGATTGCGGTCTGAATCGATACCTCCGGGTGAAGTCGGCAATGTCGGCAGCGGCGTTTATCGAGGCGCGTGACTTCCTGCTGGCGCATCGTGGGGATTACGAGCGCGCCTACCGCGATTTCCGCTGGCCGGTGCTGGACCGGTTCAACTGGGCGCTCGACTACTTCGACCCGATGGCCCGCGGCAACCAGCGGCCAGGCCTGTGGATCGTCGACGATGGCGGCGGCGAGGCGAAGCTCTCCTTTGCCGAGCTCGCCGAGCGGTCGAGCCGGGCCGCCAACTGGCTGCGCGGGCTCGGCGTGCGCCGCGGCGACCGCCTCTTACTAATGCTCGGCAATGTCGTGCCGCTCTGGGAATGCATGCTGGCGGCAATGAAATTGGGCGCGGTGATCATTCCGGCGACGACGCTGCTGAACCGCGACGATCTCCTTGACCGCTTTGCGCGCGGCCGGGTCCGGCACGTCGTCGCCGGCGCCGACAATGCCGGGAAATTCGCCGATCTTCCTGGCGACTACACGCGGATCGCGGTCGGCGGCGCCGCATCCGGCTGGCAGTGCTGGGAGGCGGCCTGTGATGCGCCGGCCGAATTCACCCCCGACGGCGAGACCCGGGCCAGCGACCCGCTGCTGCTCTATTTCACCTCGGGCACCACGGCGAAGCCCAAGCTTGTCCTACACAGCCATCAAAGCTACCCGGTCGGGCTTTTGACCGCGATGTACTGGCTCGGCGTCAGGCCGGGCGACATCCATCTCAATATCTCGTCGCCGGGTTGGGCCAAGCACGCCTGGAGCTGCTTTTTCGCGCCGTGGAACGCCGGGGCGACGGTGTTCATGCTGAACCAGCCGCGCTTCAACGCGAAGGGGCTGCTCGATGCCATGTCGCGCTGCAAGGTAACGACGTTCTGCGCCCCGCCGACGGTGTGGCGCATGCTGATCCAGGAGGACCTCGCCGCCTGGAAGCCGAGCTTGAAGGAGGTCGTCGGCGCCGGCGAGCCGCTCAATCCCGAAATCATCGAGCGGGTCAAGACGGCCTGGGGTCTGACCGTCCGCGACGGCTACGGCCAGACCGAGACGACGTTGCAGATTGGAAATTTCCCCGGTCAACGGGTCGAGCCAGGGGCGATGGGGCGGCCGGCGCCGGGCTATCGCGTGCGGCTCCTCGATCCCGATGGCGCCGAGCAGGAGGAGGCCGAAATCTGCCTCGCGCTCGATCCGCCGCCGCTCGGGCTGATGCAGGGCTATCAGGGCGAGGACGGTGCCATTCTGCCTCTGGCCGGAGAGGCCTATCGCACCGGCGATGTGGCGCTGCGCGATGCCGATGGCTGGTTCACCTATGTCGGCCGCGCCGACGATGTGTTCAAAGCCTCGGACTATCGGATCAGCCCGTTCGAGCTCGAAAATGCCTTGATCGAGCATCCGGCGGTGGCCGAGGCAGCGGTCGTCCCCTCGCCCGACCTGTTGCGCCTCGCCGTGCCGAAGGCTTTTGTGGCACTCGCCGCCGACCAGCCCGCCGACCGCGACACGGCCCTATCGATCTTCCGCCACCTGCGCCAGCGCCTGGCACCCTACAAACGCGTGCGCCGGCTCGAATTCGCCGAATTGCCGAAGACCATCTCCGGCAAAATCCGCCGTGTCGAGTTGCGCGCCGCCGAAGCCGCCCGCCCCGCCGCTCCCGGCCGGGCGGCGGGCGAATTCTGGGAGGAGGATTTCCCGGAATTGCGGTAAGCGGAGCCAGCGCAGGCATGGGAAAATCGAGATGCCCATCATCCTCAGCGACCGGGCGACGGATCTGGGCTCGATCCGGCTGGCGAGCAACGACATCGTGATTGATGTTGTCGGCAACAATGAAACCGTCGTTGCGCGCGACCGATACGAGTTCGAGCGCCAAGCCCGCGAATTCAGTAACCGGACGATCGTCGACTGGAACGCCTTCATTTTCTTCGTACCGCCGAACAAGAAGCGGGATCGCGATTGGGACATCGACGCGCGGGCCAGGTTCCACATTCACATGATCGCCCAGATGGATTTGTCGCAACGCGCCTTGATGATCGACAAGCTCCTGCCAAAGAGCTCGTTCGATCGCGAGGGCATCCCGCCGCTCAACCTGGCAGATCATCCGACCGCGGAGTGGGACGCGCTGGTCGCGCATATGGCGGAGCGGACCCGGATCGCCGTCGACCGTTTCCGCTGGCTCTACGTCGAGCCTTATCTGATCCCGGACCGTTGAACGGTCCTTACGTCACCAGCGCGAGGAGGCGCGGGCGCGGGCCGTTGCGGCTGACGATGATCGCATCGAGGCCGAGGGCGCGGCCGTAACGGTGCACGGCAAAAACCAGCATCAGCACCAAAAGAAAGAAATAGGTCCACGGCCATTCGCCGGGGGCACTGTAGAGGCCAAGCCAGAGGTTGAGGATCTGCAAGGCGCCGATGATCGCCCAAAACCGGACGAAAAGCCCCAATATCAGCGACACCGCGGTCAACACTTCGAGCGCATAGACGATCGGCGCAAACAGGTAAAAATGCGGCAGCACCAATTGATTGACGAAATCGGCCTGCAACTGAATCGCGGCGTGCCTGCCCATCTGCCCCATCCAATAGGCGAGCCCGGTATCGCCGAAGGGCTGCTCGGGGTGATCGGTGTAATAAGGCGGCAATTTCCACAAGGTCTGCTGCCACCACATCGCCCCGATCAGAAAGCGAAAGGCCCAACCGCACAAATTCCGGCCGGTTCGCTGCGCGGGTACATTGCGCCACGCATAGAGGGCGATGACGATGCTGGCGACGGTCAGCAGCCAGAAGACCGGGGTCGTCCAGGCCGGCTGGCTCAGAAACTGGGCGACGTCGGAGAGCGGGTTCGGGTTCATCGCGGGCGTCCCTCGGCGGCAACGCGGGCGAGGG
Source organism: uncultured Alphaproteobacteria bacterium (assembly GCA_963781215.1). Taxonomy (GTDB): domain Bacteria; phylum Pseudomonadota; class Alphaproteobacteria; order ATCC43930; family CGMCC-115725; genus AP-15. The sequence goes on along the minus strand of CAWAFE010000001.1, from coordinate 6,402 downwards.
TCGATCCGATGCGCAGGCTGGCCCTGAACGTCCCCGAAAGGCTGCCGGAAACCTTGGACGCGCCGCCTGCCCGCCGGCGATGATCGACCGGGATCTCGAGAATGCGCAACCCGGCGCGGGCCGCCCGCATCTGCATCTCCAAATTCCAGCCGAAGGTCATCTCGCGCATGCCGAGCCCGATAAGCGCCTCGCGCCGGATCGCGCGGAGCGGGCACATATCGGTATAGCGCACGCCGTAAAAGAGACGCAGCAGAAAGCCGACGGCACGCCCGGCGAGGATTTGGTGCGCGCTCATGCTGCCATGCTCGCGCCGGCCGCGGGTGCGCGAGCCGATGACAAAATCGCAGCTTCCGTCGAGGATCGGTGCGAGCAATGTCGGGATCAGCTCCGGCGGGTCGCTGCCGTCACCGTCGAGGAAAACGAGGATGTCGCAGCCTTCTGCCGCCGCCGCACCGGCATTGCAGGCGCGCCCGTAGCCGCGGCGGCTCTCGGTCACGATCCGGGCGCCCGCAGCACGCGCGCGCTCGACGGTGCGGTCGGCGCTGCCGCTGTCGGCGACGACGATCTCGTCCACGGCATCGCGCGGGATCGCCGCGAGCACGCCGCCGATCGCCGCTTCCTCGTCGAGGGTCGGGATCACCACCGCGACGCGGAGCCGCGGCATTGCTTACAGGCTCCAGCGCAGGCCGCAGCCGGCGCAGGCCGGCGCCGGCTCGTCGCTCAGCAGCGCGCGGCGGAAGGCCTGGTAGCGCGCGCCGTTCCAGATCTCGCGCAGGCTCTCCTGGGTCGCGTCGCCGAGCGTGAAGCCGTCGTAGCCGCGCATCGAAAAGGGCGCGATGCAGCACGGGATGGCGCGGCCGTGGGCGGTGAAATACATCAATGTCCAGGGCCGGCGGCACAGCGACCACGGCCGCTTCTCGTTCTGCTGCCGCAGGCTGGAGACGGGGTTGGTCGCCCCCGAGGCGTTGAACGAGACCCCAGAGCCGCGGCCAGCGCCTCGGCCTCGCGGACGAGCCGGCTCTCTTCCCCGTCCTCGTCCTCGAACAGCGCCGATTGCGGCCGCGCCAGGCCCTGCCCGTCGGCGAAATAGACGAGCCGCTGCAAATAGACCTCCGGGATGCCGAGCCCGTGGGCGAGCCTGACGAAGTCAGACAGCTGGTCCACCGTTTCCTTGAGCCCGGTCAGCCACAGCGACAGCTTCGGCGCCGTCGCGCCGCGCTCCTGTTGCAATGCGCGGAAACGACGGATGTTGCGCAGGATGCGGGCGAACATGTTGCGCCCGCGCACCTCTTCGAATGCCCTGGGCTCGGCGGCGTCGAGCGACAGGCGCAACTCGTCGAGCCCGGCCGCGATCAATTCCCGTCCCTTGCGCTCGGTCAGCAGGGTGCCGTTCGTGTTGAACAGCACATAGCTGCCGCGGTCTTTCAAATAGCGGATCATTCGCGGCAGGGCGGGCACCATCATCGGCTCGCCGACCCCGTGCAATACCACGCGCGCGATCTTCGGAAACTGATCGACGATCGTCGTGAACAATTCCCAGCTCATATCGGTCGGCGGCTCCAGCGCCTCGAAGGTGCGCGGGCAGGTCGTGCACAGCAGGTTGCAGCGGTTTGTCGTCTCCAGATAGAGGCAAACGGGCTCTTCCTCGGCGACCGCCCCCCGCTCGGCGGCGATGTGGTCGAAATAGCGCCCCGAGGCCATTCTCAGCCGCTCCGTATCGTCCGGCGACGGAGGTCGAAGACCGTAAGGACGGCGAACGGCCCAAAGATCGCCAATTCGACCAGCAGCCGATGATTGTCCCGCACCAGTTGCGAGCCCACCGGGACGAGGTAGAGCAGAAAGCTCGCGATCGTCAACCACAGCAGCGACAGGCGAGGCGCAAAACAGGCGAACACGATGAGCCAGACGAAATACCAGGGGTAATGCGGCGACACGAGGACCACGAATGCCGCCGCCAGCCATGCGGCGCCGGTGAAGTCATTATCAAGGCTGTCCCGGAGCAAGCTCCGGATGGCCAGCGCGGCGAGGACCGCGCCCGCACCCGCGATATAGGCGAGCGTCGGCAGCCCGCCGCACCACGGCAGGGTCCGGATCAGGCTCAACAGATAAAAGCCGGCGCCGCCCGCGCCGAAGCCCTCCTCCGCGGCGTATCCCGGCAAAAACCCCAACACCGCCCAGCCGGCGCCGATGAAGGGCAGGTAGCCGAGGACCAGCGCCGCCGCGAACCCAACCGCCGGGCGCCAGTCGCGGCGATGGCACAGCGTCGGCAGCAGCACTGCCGGATAGAGCTTTACCAAGGCTGCGCCGGCGAGTGCCGTCCCGGCGAGCCACGACCGGCCCTCCCACCGCGCCCACAGCGCCAGCACGACGCAGGCGATCAGCGCCGCATCGATGTGCCCGCTGCCGGCAAATTCCCAGAGCGGCAGCGGGTGCCAAGCATAGACCAAGACGCGCGGCTTCGGCATTCCGGCCGAGGCGAGCAGCCGCAGAAGCACGGCGATCACGATCGCCTCGAAGCCGACCATCGCCGCCTTCATCACAATCGTCCGTTCGCCGAAGCGGGTGACGGCGAGAAAGATCCCCTCGGCCAAGGGCGGATAGATCGTCGGCGCGTAGTTGCCGCGGTTGATCTGCGGAAAGATCGCCGCATCGCGCAGCGCTTCGAGATGCGGGTCGACCGGGATATAGCGGTAGGGGTTGATGCCGGCGGCCTCGACCCGACCATCCCAGACGTAGCGGTAGATGTCGGTCGAGAGGTATGGCGGCGCCATCAGGACCGGCAGCCGTAGCAATGCGGCGAATGCGAGGATCATCGCCAGCCCGCGCCTGGAAACGCCGCCGTCCCACACCAGCCATGTCGACAGCAGGTAGAAGGCAGCCTGCGCCGCGGCGACGGCGACGAAACGGCCGGGATGATCGCGATGCTGCTCGTGCAGGCCGAGCATGGTCAGGCCAAAAAGGGCGGCGCCGCACAGGAACAGACCCTGCAGGCGGCGCCCGCTCACGGTTTCGGCCGGCCGCCGCGCAGCCGGCGCAGGAACGCCGCGGTATATGGCGCGGCATAGCCGCCGCCGGTATTTCCGTCGAGCAATTCGGCCGTCAGCCGGTGCAGCGAGACCGGATCGTCGACATCGTACCAGGCCGGCAACACGACCGTGTCGAGGCCGATCTCGCGCGCCCGGTCGAGGGTCTGGGCGAAGACCCGCTCGGTGCTCCAGTCGATCTCCTCGAAAAGCCGCGGATGGCTCTGCTTCAAACCGATGCAGTAGTAGCCGCCATCCTCGGCCGGGCCGAGGACGATCCGGTCGCCGGGCGCGGCCAGCGCCAGCGCCGCCTCGACCAGCACGGCGGTCGGCAGGGTTGGGCTGTCGGCGTTGACGAGACAGGCCGAGACATAGCCCGCCGCGAGCAAATCCGCGGCAGCGTCCGCAAGACTGTACCCGAGACCCGCCCGGCGTGATGGCAAGAGCCCGATCGCATCCGGCAGCAATGCGCGGAACTGAGCCTCCGAGCCCCGCGGCGAATAGGCGACGTACCCCCGGATCGGCGCCGATCGCGCCGCGGCGAGCATGTTGTCGGCGATGTCGCGGATGAAGCAGCCGCCGAGCTCGGCTGCGTCGGCCAGCGACAGCGGCGGGGTGAGCCGCGTCTTCACCTCGCCCTGCCGCGGCGCTTTCGCCATCGCTGCAATGGCGCAGAAACCGCCGTTCATCGTGCGAGCCCATGCCACGCCCGCGCGGCGGCGGCGATCACCGCGAGCGATGCTTTGGCGCCGTCGGCCTCGCCCTTTTCGAAGTCGCCCGTCGCCACCGCCATCTGGTTCGTCACATGCGCGAAACACAACACCGGGTGGCCGCGCGCCTCGGCAAAGGCGTAGAGCGCCGCCGCCTCCATCTCGACCGCGAGGATGCCGCGGGCGCGACAGCCCTCGATCGCCGCAGAGGTCTCCCGAAACGGCGCGTCGGTCGTCCACACGGCGCCGCGATAGACGCGTTCCCCAACGCCCGACAGAGCGGCGAAAGCGCTGTCGGCCAGGACCGTGTCGGCCTCGGCGAATTCCGCTGGCGGCAGGTAGTGGTAGCTTGTCCCTTCGTCGCGCAATGCGCGGTCGATCAGCACGAAATAGGGAGTCGGCCCGCGCCCGGCGATCTGGCCGGCCGAGGTCATGCTGATCAGGAGACGGCAGCCCGAGACAAAGAGCTGTTCGGCCAGCAGCACGGCAAAGGACGCGCCGACCGCGCAGCCGATGATCCCGAACCGCTCGCCGCCGTGCTCGAACTCCCAGAGCTCGGTGTGGTAGCAGGCCCAGCCCGGCGAGAGCCGCGCTCCGCCCTCACGCCGCCGCTCGCGCAGGATATCGCCGTCGGGGTCGAGGAGGCAAATCTCCGGGACATTGGCGGCGGGCACCCCCTTTTGCCGCCGCGCCTCGCGCAAGAGGTTGACGGGGTCGAAGAGCGACGCCGCACGGAAATCCTTACCCGCCAGGATCGGCGGCACATCTGCGCGGTTGTTGCGGTTCATTTCCGCGTTGTTGGGCACATCGCTCTACTCGTCAAGAACCGCGATCGAAAGGTCGCTGGCAATTCCCCGCATCTCGAAATACAGAGACCGCCGCAAAGATCGCTCTCGTGACGACATCGCATGATCAGCACTCTCGACACGCACGAGCTGGTAAAGGATCTGAAGGCGTCTGGCTTTACGACGCACAAGCCGCAGCCGTGACGCGTGCGGTCAAGCAGGCGCACGATTTTTCCGATTTGGTTACCAAATCGGATCTTACCCAGTTGCGGAGCGACCTCCGCGGGGAAATAGCCGAAATTCGCCGGGAAATAGTGGCGTTGGAGCTGCCCTGATCAAATGGGTCGTCGGCGTCGGCATCGCTGCGGCGTTGTCGGTCGGCGGCATGATTTGGGCGGCGAGCCAGGTGCTGTTGCGGGCATTGCCGCATCTCTGATTTCATTGGCCGCGGCTCACCGCTCGAAGTCGCCTACCCGTCCCCCTCCCCCCGCGAAAGCGGCGGTCCAGGGCAAGCCTTCGAGCCCCTGCCGCCCCCGATTCACGCTGTCGCGCAGGGCTGTCCGGGGAATGATCTGATGAGCGTGACTGCACGCCAAGCGCCGCCTGGACCGCCGCTTTCTCGGCAGGATGACCGGCGGGGGATAGCGCAAGGCTGGTCGCGTCCCATCGACGCGAGGAGCCCCGAAATATCAGGGAAAACAGGTGACGCCGCCCGGGGAAGGCGTTGCCTCCGCCGCAAATATTCCCTATTTCGTCGGTCTCTACCATCGACGGAACGGAGAGCATGGCGCAGCCGGTCATCGGCCTCACCCTCGACCACGAGCCGGCGGGCGGGTGGTCGAAATATCCGTGGTATGCGATCCGCGAGAACTATTGCGGCGCGGTGCGCGATGCCGGCGGGTTGCCGGTGCTATTACCGCACGAGCCCGAGGATGCGGCGGCCTATCTCGACCGGATAGATGGGCTGATCGTGACCGGCGGCGGCTTCGACGTCGACCCGGCCCTCTTTGGCGCGGAAACCCGGCACCCGAGCGTCAAGACCAAGGACCGCCGCACCGCCTTCGAGCTAGCCGCGGCGACCGGCGCGTTGGTGCGGGAAATGCCGGTGCTCGGCATCTGCGGTGGCCAGCAATTGCTGAACGTGGCGCTCGGCGGCACCCTGATCCAGCACATCCCCGACGAGGTGCCGAACGCCTTGCCGCACCGCCAGCCGAACCCACGTGACGAGCCCGGCCACATTGTCCGCATCGTCGCCGGCACGCTCCTGCACCGGATCACTGGGGCGGCAAGCCTCGCCGTCAACAGCGCCCATCATCAGGCGGTCAAGACGGCGGCTCCCGGCCTCGTTATCGACGCCATCGCCGAGGACGGTGTCGTCGAGGGCATCGAGGACCCGCGCCGGCGCTTTTGCCTCGGCGTCCGATGGCACCCGGAGTTCGGCCTCAGCGACGGCGACCGCCGCATCTTCCGCGCCTTTATCGAAGCCGCCCTCGGATGAGCGCAGGGATGCCGACCGGTTCGCTACAACTCCCTGCCCCGCTCGATGGGCCAGGACAGGGCGGGGGCGAGCGCATCGCCAAATTGCTGGCGCGCGCCGGCTTGTGCTCGCGCCGCGACGCCGAACGCTGGATCGCCGACGGGCGGGTCATGGTCGACGGCAAGGTGCTGATAACTCCGGCGGTGAATGTCGGCGGGGCGAGCGGGATGGGTCGACGGCAAGCCGCTGGCAGAGCCCGAGCACCCGCGGCTGTGGCGCTATCACAAGCCCGCCGGTCTCGTCACCACGCATCGCGACGAGAAAGGGCGGCCGACCGTCTTTGCCGCCTTGCCGAAGGAGATGCCTCGGGTAATCTCGATCGGCCGCCTCGACCTCAACTCGGAGGG